>NZ_LMSQ01000018.1:204666-334636 GCF_001429525.1 Nocardioides sp. Soil796 | reverse complement strand
ATCAGGCACCACCGACAGCCGACACCCCCAAAACCGGTTGTCCACAGGTCCCGGAGAAGATTCTTCGAACTATTTTCTGGGGTGGTGTCGAGACGGTCGCAGGGCGACTTCCTCAACCAGCGAAGGGTGGCGGGCGGGGTGGCNACCACCGAGCCACCAAGGATCCGGTGTTCGCGCATCAAGAACACGCGGTTCGCGCATCAAGAACACACGGTTCGCGCGTCACGTCCGCGGGACACGCGAAGGCCGCGACCCGCCGCGGTTGCGGCGAGTCGCGGCCTTCGTCACGTGTTGGTTGTCCGATCAGGTCAGGGCTGCAACATCAACCAAGGCGCCGTCATCGTGCCGTTGTCGTAGTCGCGCTCGAGCAACCGCTCGACGCTGCCGTCGAGGCCAACCCGATAGAGGTTGTGGGTGGACACCTTGTTGGCGGTCCCCGGCCCCTCGGTGTGGATGAGCAGGTGGTCGTCGTCCTCCCAGTCGGCTCCCACGATCGAGGTGTTCTTCTCGATCGCCGTGTCGAGGTCGATGCCGAGCACCTTGTCACCCGTGCGGGCGTCCACGACGGTCATGGAGCGCGGCCCGGCTCCGTCGGTGTCGGAGTGGTAGCCGCCCAACAGCGAGTTGTCCGGCGAGAACCCCGCGCTGTAACCGAACGCGAGGTCGCAGGTCTTGAACAGCCGCTTCATCGCCTGCTCGTCGTAGACCGCGCTGCACACGGGATCCGTCGGTGGGGCCGAGATGGGGGTCACCACCCCGACGATCAGGTTGTCGGTCGAGACCGCGGCGACATTGGTGAAGTCACCCGGGACGACGTCGACGATGCCGTGGGAGTCGGCCGACACGGGCTTGCCGTCCTGCACGTTGACGAACACCCGGCATCCGCCGTCGACCTCCATGCACGAGTCGTGGCCCAGGATCGCGACCGGCGTCAGGTAGGAACCCTCCACCTTGCCGAGGTCGACCGAGCGGCCACCGAAGCGGGTGACCACCGTGCCGTCGGTGGCGATCCAGGCGGCCACCGAACCGTCGGCCGACGAGACCGGGCCGTTCATGAAGGGCACCGAGTCGACGACCTGCCACTGCTGGTCGAACACGTCGATGCTGGGTTCGTCCTCGAAGCCAGAGGCTCCGAGGTATTCGTCGCCCGCCCTGCGTGGGGCACCGTAGTTCTTGCCGAGATCGACGGTCGTGCCGTCGGGCTGCACGAGCTTGTCGGCGTCGACGTACGCCAGCTTGGGCGGGTCGCCCTCGGGCAGTGTCGGGTCGAGCACGGCGTCGTGCACCTGCTGCGTGTCCGGTGCGACGGGCCCGGGGGCCGCGTCGTTGTCGAACAGGCTGCCGCCGAACATGGCAGTCGGCACGATGATCGCGGCAGCGGCCAGGGTGGCGACGCCCGTGGTGAGGCGGCGGTTGCGCTTGATGCGTCCGGCCCGGCCGACGACCTGGTCGAAGGAGATGGGGGAGCCGTCGATGCGGTCCGCCCGTCCGTGCAGCTCGTGGGTGAGTTCCTTCTCGGTGTTCATCGCTCCTCCTCCCTGAGGCTTGCCTCGCTGGTGAGGCCGTGGCTGGATGCCTGCCCGCGCAGGGTCGCGAGGGCCCGGCTGGTCTGTGACTTCACCGTGCCGACGGAGACGCCGAGGATGTCAGCGGTCTCGGCTTCGGTGAGCTCTTCGTAGTAGCGGAGTACGACGGCCGCCCGCTGCTTGCGCGGAAGCGTCTGGACCAGGTTCCACAGCGCGGAACCCTGCCCCTCGTCGTACGCGTCATGGGCCGGAATCCACTCCGGCACCTCGTCGCTGACCGTCTCGCGCTTCTTCCACGCGCGACGCCACAGCGAGTTGTTCTCGTTGACCATGATCCGGCGCGCGTAGCCGTCGATGGCGTCGCGCTGCCTGACCTTGTCCCACGTGAGGTACACCTTGGCCAGCGTCTGCTGCACCAGGTCCTCGGCCCCGTGGTGTTCCCCCGTCAGGAGGTACGCCGTGCGCAGGAGCGCCGGCTGGCGTGCGGCCATCCAGCTGCTGAACTCGGCGTCCTTGCTCGAGCTGCGGTCCTGGACCATCACACCTCCTGCATGTGTTGCCATCATTGTCACCACCGTCCCTTCCCACCCAAGACGGGGTCAGGGCGGGGAAGGTTGCACGATCAGGGCAACGGAACGCGGGCGAATTCCGGGCGGTAGAGAGACGGGTCCTCGGCGATCCTGTCGAGGTCGGCGATGTTGCGGCTCCAGCTGACCACGACGGTGCCGCGTTTCGGCAGCAGGTGTGGGTGGGCCAGGGGCATGTACTGCAGCACGTCCTCACCGGACGGGATGGTGGCCACGGCCGGACCCGCCACGAACGGCCCGGTCGGCGTCCTCGACCTCCAGATCACCAGGTCCGTGCCGAGCACGTCGTTGCGCTTGCTGACGGCGTACCACGCGCCGTCCTGCTCGAAGACGCTCAGCACGCGTGAGACGCCGTCCTTCGCGGGGATCAGGGTGGCCAGCTTCTTGTCCGAGCGGCTCCATCGAGTGCCGGTCCAGAAGCGCCACGCACTCGTGTCGGTGAGGCTGGTGAGCGGGACCCGCGCCACGTGCAGTGACCACCCGAGCACGCGGTCGTCGTCGGGATGGGCCGTGCCGTAGACGTAGAGGGTCTCGCCGCGCACGGCGACCGCCGCCCCCCACGTGGGTCGGGTGTCGTCGACCCGGTCCGGGCCGACGTCGCGCACGTCCATCAGCTCAGGCGTGCCGTTGGCCGGTACGTCGAACTCGGCGATCGAGCTGCCCAGGATGCGGAAGTCCCAGAGTCCGTTGCCCGTGGCCTGGACCCGGAGCAGGCCGACGCCGACCAGGTCGTGCCCGTCCAGGGCCCGCTTGTCGACCGACATCGGCCAGTAGCCGACGCCGTCCTCTCGGTTCGGGACGATCGCGCCCCGGTCGGCCGGCAGGACCACGGAGGCGCACTCGTCGCCGATCAGCAGCATGGAGTTGCGCACGAAGCTGGGGCCGTTGAACTTCGGGCCGTGCAGGGTGTCGCCGAAGACCCACAGGCTGCGACCGTCACTCAGCGCGACACTGGCGCCGACGTCCGCACCGACGAAGCCCGGAATGCGTCGGGTGTCGCCGACGAACGTGTTGATGTCGGCGACCGTGCGGGGTGGATGGGTCGGGACGCAGCTCACCGAGGCATCGTCGGACGGTTGAGCCTCCGGCTCGGGCCGGAGCCCCTTGCGGATGGCGGCGCCGCCCCAGAGCGCCAACAGCACGACGGACGCGCAGACGACGAGGACCAGCAGGTGCAGACGCAACCTGGTCCGGTCGAAGGCCATCCGGCTAGCTCTCGGGGAACGCGCAGAACTCGTTCCCCTCCGGGTCGGCGAGCACGGTCCAGGACTCCAGCTCGGCCAGCACCGTCGCCCCGGCGGCAGTCAGGGCGCCGAGATCGGGCGTGGTGAGGTCGAGGTGCACACGGTTCTTGGCCGACTTCGGTTCCGGGACCTTCACGAAGACGAGGTACTCGAACGGCGCGCCCGGGATCTCCTCGAGGCCCCACTGCTCGGCCTCGCCTTCGAGGCGGCCGCCGAGGACCCCGGCCCACCAGGTGGCAATGCGCTCAGGATCGGCACAGTCGAGGACGAGCTCGTAGATCCGAGTCTCGGGAGGCTCGTCGCGGACGAACGCGCAGAACTCCCCGCCCTCGGGGTCGGCCATCACCGTCCAGGGGAACGACGTGTCGTCGACGACCGTGGCGCCGAGGTCGACGAGGTCGGAGACCGACCCGGTGTGGATGTCGACGTGGAGACGATGCTTGACGGACCTGGGCTCGGGCACCGTGTTCACCCAGACGGCCTGCTCCTTCGTCGCGCCGGAGAGCAGGGCGTCGCCGTCGTCGAGTCGTCGTACGTCGAGCCCGAGCGCGGCGCCCCAGAAGGTGGCGAGGGCAGCGGCGTCGGTGGCGTCGATGCACAGGTCCTTGTACCTGCCCAGGCTCATGTCGACCACCCTAGACGCCCGACCACTAGGGTCGGCACCGACGACATCGATCCGAGGAGGAAACGTGCAGCAGGTGCGCGCAGTGGTGGCCAGGGCCAAGGGTGAACCGGTCTCGGTGGAGACGATCAACGTTCCGGATCCCGGTCCGGGCGAAGCGGTCGTGAAGATCCAGGCGTGCGGGGTCTGCCACACCGACCTGCACTACCGTGAGGGTGGCATCAACGACGAGTTCCCGTTCCTGCTGGGCCACGAGGCCGCAGGGGTGGTCGAGGCGGTCGGTGAGGGTGCCACTGTCGAGCCGGGTGACTTCGTGATCCTCAACTGGCGTGCGGTCTGCGGCACCTGTCGGGCGTGCCTGCGCGGTGAGCCGTGGTACTGCTTCGCGACCTTCAACGCGACCCAGAAGATGACCCTGGAGGACGGCACGGAGCTGAGCCCCGCGCTCGGCATCGGCGCGTTCGCCGAGAAGACGCTGGTGCATTCCGGCCAGTGCACGAAGGTGGACCCGTCGGCGCGGGCCGCTGCCGTGGGCCTGCTCGGGTGCGGCGTGATGGCCGGACTCGGCGCGGCGATCAACACCGGCAACGTCGGGCGCGGCATGTCGGTGGCCGTGATCGGCTGCGGTGGGGTGGGTTCGGCCGCGATCGCGGGTTCGAAGCTGGCCGGGGCGGCGAAGATCATCGCGGTCGATCTCGACGACAGGAAGCTCGGGTGGGCGAAGAACATGGGGGCCACCCACACGGTGAACTCGAAGGGCATCGACCCGGTGGCCGCGATCCAGGAGCTCACCGACGGCAACGGTGCCGACGTGGTGATCGACGCCGTCGGCCGCCCCGAGACGTGGAAGCAGGCGTTCTACGCGCGCGACCTCGCGGGCACCGTCGTACTCGTCGGCGTGCCCACGCCGGACATGTTGATCCCCGAGATCCCGCTGATCGACGTGTTCGGCCGTGGCGGCGCGCTGAAGTCCAGCTGGTACGGCGACTGCCTGCCGAGCCGTGACTTCCCGATGCTGGTCGACCTCTACCAGCAGGGTCGCCTGGACCTGGACGCGTTCGTCACCGAGGAGATCGGTCTCGACGACGTCGAGGCGGCGTTCGACCGGATGCACACCGGTGACGTGCTCCGCTCGGTGGTGATCCTCTAGTGGCTGCGCGCATCGACCACGCCGTCGTGTCCGGCACGTTCTCCCTCGACGGCGAGACCTTCGACGTCGACAACAACGTCTGGGTGATCGGCGACGACACCGAGTGCATCGTGATCGACGCACCCCACGACGTCGCCGCGATCCGGGCCGTCATCGGCGACCGCAGGCTCAAGGCGATCCTCTGCACCCACGCCCACGACGACCACGTGCGGATGGCGCCGGCGCTGCGCGACGCCGTACCCGCGCCGATCCTGCTGCACCCCGACGACCGTCCGCTGTGGGAGCTCACCCACACCGACGAGCTGTGGGACGTCGACCTGTCCGACGAGCAGGAGATCGTCGTGGCCGGCACCACGTTGCGCATCATCCACACTCCGGGGCACGCTCCCGGCGCGGTCTGCGTGTACGTCGAGGAGCTGGGCTGCCTCTTCTCCGGCGACACGCTCTTCAACGGCGGCCCGGGCGCGACAGGTCGTTCGTTCAGCGACCGGCCGTTGCTGGAGGAATCCATCAAGTCCAGGCTGTTCGGTTTACCGGACGACACAGTTGTGCACACTGGCCACGGCGACGACACGACGATCGGCGCCGAGAGGGCAAACCTGTCCTGATCACGCACCCTGACCCGAAGAGGATCATCCATGTCTGACCAGAACCCACAGGGCCCCGAGTTCGGCCAGCCCGAACAGCCCGGCCAGCCGCCGTACGGCCAGCCGCCGCAGTACGGCCAGCCCGAGCAGCCCCAGTACGGACAACCCCAGTACGGCCAGCCGCAGCCCGGGCAGCAGTACGGTCAACCCGACCCGCAGCAGCAGTACGGACAGCCCGAGCAGTACGGCCAGCCGGCGTACGCGGCCGGCTACCAGGGCCAGCAGATGTACGGCGGCCCCGGGCCGGTCGGCACCGTGCGCGGCACCGGCATCACCATCCTGCTGATGCTGGTCACCTGCGGCATCTACGGTTTCGTCTACTACTACAAGACCTACGAAGAGCTGAAGCAGAACACCGGACAGGGCCTCGGTGGCCTCGTCGGCCTGCTCCTGACCATCTTCGTCGGCTTCGTCACGCCGTTCCTGCTCGCCGGCGAGGTCGGCAAGGCCCGCCAGAGCCGCGGCCTCGAGGAGAAGGTCAACGCGATGACCGGGCTGTGGATCCTGCTGCCACTGGTCGGCGGGATCGTCTGGTTCGTGAAGATGAACGGCGCGCTCAACGAGTACTGGATCTCGCAGGGCGCCCAACCGGCCTCCTGATCTGGCTAGAGTCGTCCCATGGCGGACGGCTACTTTCCGCACGGCTCGATGCTCCGCCACGTGCAGGAGCATCGAGCCGTGGGTCAGACCTACGGACAACGCGCGCTGATCATCGGCGCCACCCATCCCGTGCCCTACGTGGGCACCAGTGCCTCGACGAACGCGAAGGAACGGCCCTTCATGCGGCTCTCCGCGACGGCCGAGGCGTTCGAGTCGATCTTCTTCGGCGACCGCGCCGAGGCCGACCGGGTGCTGGCGATGGTGCACCAGATGCACACGAAGGTGAAGGGCACCCTCGACCGTGACGAGGGCAACTTTCCCTCCGGCACGCCGTACGACGCGTTCGACCCGGAGCTCATGCTCTGGACCATGGCGATGCTCGCGGACTCCTCGCGGGTCGCGTTCGAGGCCCTCGTCCGGCCGCTCGGGGCCGACGAGAAGGAGCGGCTCTGGGCCGACTGGGTGCGCTTCGGCGAGCTGTTCGGCATGCCGCGCTCCGTGGCGCCGGAGACCGCGGCCGACTTCGAGGCCTGGATGCGCGTCCAGCTGGCCGGCCCCGACTTCCACGTCACCGACGAGGCCCGCGTCGTGGGCCGGGCGATCGCCCTCGACATGCCCGTGCCGATCCAGCTCCGTCCCGGCATCACCGGCACCAACCTGGTGGTTCGCGGCATGCTGCCCGAGCGCGTGCGCCAGGCGTTCGGACTGTCCTGGACTCCGGCCCACGCGGCGGCGTACGCCGGCATCACCGCGGGTGTGCGGGCCTCACACCGCGTCGTCCCCGATCAGGTGAGGCTGGGCCGCAACACCGGTCTCTTCCGGCTGGTCAGCCGCACCGAGCGTCGCATCATCCAGCGCGGTGGCCGCACGATGGAGCTGCCGGCGGCCTGAGCGGTTGAAGGCATGTGAGCGGGGTAGGAGGCGGCCATGCGCGCTCACATCGCCACATTGGTGGCTGCCGTCCTCATCCCGCTCGTCTCGGGGTGCTCCAGCACTCCGTTCGACGACGGCGAGCGGGACGCCCGGGTCGGCGAGGTGTTCGCGGTCGCCGGTGAGGTCGAGGGCCACCCCGTCGACGTGGTCCTGCCCGTCGGGAGCTACGACTTCGTGGTGAGCAGCCCGCACGAGGAGACCGGCCGACCGGCCGCCGTGGTGGGGGAGGAGGTGTCGCCCAAGGCCGCCGACGGCCGTGCGTTCGTCGACGTCGGCTACGCCAGGCACCGCATGGACGGCGACGTCTGGATGCTCCAGCCGCAGGGCAACGAGCCGGTGCGGTTCTGGCTCGAGTACGACGGCAAGCGGGCGATGCTCGACGGTGAGAGCAGCTATTCGTGGGTCGTGGCGGTCCCCGAGGATGCGGAGATCCGGCTGGTCGCCGAGTTCGACGGCCGAGAGATCAGCATTGACCCCTACGACCAGGTAATGAAGTCCTTCGACGGCGACGTCTACGAAGGTGCGCTGCCGCACCTGACAGACCATCACTGCGCGCCCTACCAGGGAGTGCGCGCCAGTCAGGGCGCGGAGTTCAGTGGCGGGGAGTGCCAGGTCGAGGTGCTCGACCCGGTGCCGTGGTTCCAGCCGGCGGGCAGCACCGGATGGGCGCCCGCGGGGTCGAAGTGGGTGCTGGCCAGGGTCACCCTCGAGATCAACGGCTACTTCTCCGGCGATCACCAGGGCCAGTACGTGCGGCGGCAGACCGAGTACGGCGAGCCGACGTACACGCTCGACGGGAAGGCACCGAGGGCCATGTTCGACGGTGACTTCAACCAGATCCAGTCACGCACCGACGACATGACCGTCTACGACACGCGCTGGCTGCTCTTCCGGGTCGCGGACGACACGGACGACGCGACCCTGAGGCTCCGCCTCACCTACAGCGGCGTGCCCGAGGACTCCGGATCGGGTGCGCCCAGGGTCGACTACACGCTCAAGCGCGCCATCGACGTGCGCTTCACCTGATCAACGGCATCGCGGGTGAGTCGGTGCCCTGCCCGAAGGGCTGCACCAGCAGGGCCGTGCCCTCGCCGGCGACGCGGGTCATCACCAGCGTCGCCTCCTGCTCGCCGTGCAGGTCCAGGCGCTTGCGCAGCTGTTCGGGCACCACGTCGACGCCGCGCTTCTTGATGGTGAGTCGCCCGATGCCGCGTTCGCGGAGTGCGGCCTTGAGTGGCTTCTCGCGGTAGGGGAGCGTCTCGAGCACCTGGTAGCCGCGGGCGAACGGCGAGCGGAACGACGTGTCGGAGGTGACGTAGGCGATGTGCTCGTCGAGCAGCCCGCCGTCGACACCGGCCGCGACCGCGGTGACCAGGCCGGCCCGGATCACCGCGCCGTCAGGCTCGTAGAGGAACGCGCCGAGCTCGCGCACCGGTCGCTCGCGGCCGTCGTACGGGTCGTCCTCCTCGGTGATCGAGGCCAGGCCGCCGCTGCCGATCACCGTGGCCCGGCACCGGGCCGTGGCGAGGTACGACGACCAGAGGGCGGCCTCCTTGACCTCACCGGCCTCGCTGACCCACTCCGCCTCGACGGAGTCCGGCACCAGGTCGTGCGGGATGCCGGGGGCGACCTTGACGACGGACGCGCGCTCGAGCAACGACGTGACGAACGACCACGGGGGAGTCCAGCCCTCGGCGTCGAAGACCCGGCCCCGTGCACCACGACGCGCGGGATCGGCGAAGACCGCACCGAAGCCGGAGAGGTCCAGGGTCGTCCCGTCGGCGACCTGGACCGCGCCGGGCAGCCCGAGTGCGGCCAGGTTGGCCTCGGCGACCGCCACCCGCACCGGGTCGAGGTCGACCCCGGCCACGGTCAGTCCCGCACGGGCGAACGCGATCAGGTCGCCGCCGATGCCGCACCCCAGGTCGATCACGCTCTCCGGAGCGGCCGCAGCGAGTCGGGCCGCACGATGGGTGGCGACCCGGGTGCGGGTGGCCTGCTCGAGGGCGTCCGGGGTGAAGTACATGCGCACGGCGTCGTCGCCGAACTTCGGCACCGCCTTGATCCGCAGGCCCACCTGGGTGAGGGCGGCGGCGGCGCGGTCGGGGTCCGACTCGATCTTGCGGACGGCGGCGGCTGAGCGCACGGGGTCGCCGTCGTGGTCGGCGTACGCGTGAGAAGCCCGGTCCAGCAGGCGCTGTCCGTCGTCGGTCAGCAGCCAGCGGAAGGCATCGAGATCCATGCCCGCAGTCTGGCAGGCCGGTGCCGGGTCACCGAGCACGGACTCTTCGGGACGAAACGGAGATCTCGTGCCACAGTTCTCCCCGGAGGAGAGGGAGCGGGCTCCCTGGAGCGAGGGAGCGGCATGGCGAAACTGACGAGGGCGACGAAGGTCTGGCTGGCCGTCTGCCTGGTGGTCCTGGTGGCGATCGTGGGCACGATCTGGTGGACCAACCGCGACACCCGTGCGCGTGCGGAGGTCGGGCAGGTGCTGCCGATGGCGCCCGACGGGGTGACGCCCGACTCGGTGCCCCTGGCGCTGCCCTGGGCAATTGCCCGGCTGCGCCTGGGTGATCCCGTGGACGACCTGCCCGCGACGAAGCTGGCCAGCACCCCCGACGTACGCCCGCCCGAGGGCGGCTCGTTCGTGCCGGTGGTCGTCGAGCTCCGGGCGGAGGGGGTGCGCGCCGTGCCGACGACGAAGGTCGGCGCCACGTTCCCGGTGCCCGAGCTCACCCTCGTCGCGGACGGCGCCGAATACCCCCTCACCGGCTTCGGTGACGGCCTGCAGCCGAGGGACGGCCTGGTGCTGGGGCCGCGAACGGTCTATGTGGCGGTCGACGGCACCCCTGAGGAGCTGTCCCTGCGCGTCGCTGTCGACGGCGAGACCCAGACCGTGGGCGCCGACGGCGACCTCGAGGCGGGCCGCTTCGCGCCGTTGTACGACGCCGCGGCGCCGGGCAAGGAGGTCAGGGGCGACTGTGGTCCGGCCATGTGGGCGCCGGGCTTCTCCTCCGAGGGCGACGAGCCGACCTGCCGGTTGCTCGTGCCGCTCCGGGTGCCGTACGCCGCGGGGCTCGGCTGGGCCCCCGAGGGCAAGGAGTGGTTCGTGGCCGGAGTGGCCTGGCGTCGACCCGCCCGGGTCGGGTTCCAGGCACCGGCCGGCCGCTTGGTCTACACCGCCGACTCCCTCGGCAGGGCCACGCTGAGGATCGACGGGCAGGAGCCCGCGGCGACCTATTTCCTCAACGAGACCGCGGGTGGTGCGGCGATCCACGACGTCGACGACCCGCTGGTCGCCGTACTCGCCGTGCCGGAGGGCGGCGACGAGGAGCACGTGGTCGACGTCGCCGGGCGTTGGCCGGTGAGCGTGCTCGGTGAGGGGTCGCCGGACGAGCTGACGGCGCGTCTCTCGTGGAAGATTCGCTGGCAGGCTCAGAAGGACTGACCCCGTTGCTGGCACTCCATTGAGGAGAGTGCTAGCGTCTGTTCTGGCACTCTCGGCATGAGGGTGCCAGCGCTTGCAACTGGTGCGACCCCCGCGACGGCGTACCGCCTGCAGGCTCAAACTTCCCGACGGGCCCGGTCCCGGAGCCCGTCGTTCCGTGTGTTTCATCAAGTGGAGAAAGCGGAGGTCGATCCGAAGTGTCGATCAACATCAAGCCTCTCGAGGACCGGATCATCGTCAAGCAGCTCGAGGCCGAGCAGACCACGGCCTCTGGCCTGGTCATCCCCGACACCGCCAAGGAGAAGCCCCAGGAGGGCGAGGTCGTGGCGGTCGGTCCGGGTCGCATCGACGACAACGGCAACCGCGTCGCCATCGACGTGGCCGCTGGCGACAAGGTCATCTACAGCAAGTACGGCGGCACCGAGGTCAAGTACGGCGGCGAGGAGTTCCTGATCCTGTCCGCCCGCGACGTCCTCGCCATCGTTTCCTGACCCACCTGGCATCCCGGCCGGCGGCGTTGCCGTCGGTCGACGACCGCTCCGCACCACAGGTCGCCTTCCCTCCGACGCCTTGCCGGCCGGGCGCCAGCTGAGTCAGATCCAAGACAGGAGTAGCAATGCCGAAGATTCTTCAGTTCGACGAGGACGGCCGCCGTTCGCTCGAACGCGGCGTCGACAAGCTCGCCAACGCGGTCAAGGTGACGTTGGGCCCCAAGGGTCGCTACGTCGTCCTCGACAAGAAGTGGGGCGCGCCGACGATCACGAACGACGGTGTCACCGTCGCTCGCGAGATCGAGTTGGACGACCCGTTCGAAAACCTCGGTGCGCAGCTGACCAAGGAAGTTGCCACCAAGACCAACGACGTCGCCGGTGACGGTACGACGACCGCCACCGTGCTCGCCCAGGCGATGGTGCACGAGGGCCTGCGGGCAGTTGCCGCGGGCGCCAACCCGATGGGTCTCAAGCGCGGCATGGACGCCGCGGCCGAGGCCGTCGGCAACGCGCTGCTCGAAGCGGCGCGCGACGTCGACTCCAAGGAGGACATGGCCTCGGTCGCCACGATCTCCTCGCGTGACGCCCACATCGGCGAGCTGCTCGCCGAGGCGTTCGACAAGGTCGGCAAGGACGGCGTCATCACCGTCGACGAGTCCAACACGATGGGCACCGAGCTCGAGTTCACCGAGGGGATGCAGTTCGACAAGGGCTACATCTCGCAGTACTTCGTGACCGACCCCGAGCGCATGGAAGCCGTCCTCGAGGACCCCTACATCCTGCTGCACCAGGGCAAGATCTCCGCGATCGCGGACCTGCTCCCGCTGCTGGAGAAGGTCATCGCCGCGGGCAAGCCGCTCTTCATCCTCGCCGAGGACGTCGACGGCGAGGCGCTCTCGACCCTGGTCGTGAACAAGATCCGCGGCACCTTCAACGCGGTCGCCGTCAAGGCTCCCGCGTTCGGTGACCGTCGCAAGGCCATGCTCGAGGACATCGCGATCCTCACCGGTGGCCAGGTCGTCGCCCCCGAGATCGGCCTCAAGCTCGACCAGGTCGGCCTCGAGGTGCTCGGCCAGGCGCGTCGCGTGGTGATCACCAAGGACAACACCACGATCATCGACGGGTCCGGCGAAGCCGCTGCCGTCGAGGGCCGCGTCAACCAGATCAAGGCCGAGATCGAGAACTCCGACTCCGACTGGGACACCGAGAAGCTCCAGGAGCGTCTCGCGAAGCTGGCCGGTGGCGTGTGCGTGATCAAGGTCGGCGCCGCCACCGAGGTGGAGCTCAAGGAGAAGAAGCACCGCATCGAGGACGCCGTCTCCGCGACGCGCGCCGCAATCGAGGAGGGCATCGTCCCCGGCGGTGGCTCTGCCCTGATCCACGCGGTCTCCGTGCTGGAGAAGGACCTCGGCCTCACCGGTGACGAGGCGGCCGGCGTGCGCATCGTGCGCAAGTCCGCCGACGAGCCGCTGCGCTGGATCGCCGAGAACGGCGGTGTCAACGGCTACGTCGTCACCACCAAGGTCCGCGAGCTCGGTGTCGGCAACGGCTACAACGCCGCCACCGGCGAGTACGGCGACCTGGTCGCCCAGGGCGTGCTCGACCCGGTCAAGGTGACCCGCTCCGCGCTGGTCAACGCCACCTCGATCGCGGGCATGCTGCTCACGACCGAGACGTTGATCGTCGAGAAGCCCGAAGAAGAGGACGACGCCCCGGCCGCTGGCCACGGGCACGGCCACGGTCACTGATTCATCGGTTGCACAGCTTCATCGGTTTGCCACGGCGGCCCGTCACCCCTCACGGGGTGGCGGGCCGTTCGTCGTCCGGTGTGCAGGACGTCGTGCCGGACGTCCTGCGGACTGGCTGCCTGAGGCACCGCGACGCAGGACGTCGTGCGGGGCGTCCTGCGGTCACCAGCGCCAGGGGTGCTCGCAGTCGGGGACGGGCACGTCGCGCTCGACGCTCTTCAGCACCCAGATCGGGTGGTCGCCACAGGCCTCGCCGTGGCGCTCGTAGCGCTCGGCAAGCAGTGCCTCGAGCTTCGGCTGGCCGACACCGTTCCACGAGTCGAAGTCGACCCAGCCGACGAACCACGTCGGCGCCCGGTCGCTGCGCATCAGCGACATCAGCTCGCTGAGGTCGGGGTCGTTGCCGCGCATCGGCAGGCTCCACAGGTGTTCGTACGGCGAGCTGAGGCCCGACGCGAACACGATGTCGGAGCGGCCGCCGTAGACCACGATGGTGTCGCCGGGCTCGGAGACGCGCTTGATCGCCTGGCCGGTGTAGATCTCCGTGGGCGGCTCGGCGCCGGACGCGCTCTTGGCCACCCAGCCGACGATCGAGACCAGGCACGAGAGCGCCGCGATCCCGACCAGGAACTGCATCACCCGACCGCGCACCCCGGGGGCGCCGGCCACCAACGCGGCACACAGCACCACGGTCGGCACGATGCCGAGCAGGTAGGGGCGCCAGTAGCTGCCGCCCAGGACGACGCCGGCGCCGTCGACGACGAGCACGGCGAGCGCGGCCAACGTCACCGCCGGATGGGTGCGCCAGGCGTGCCGGATGTTGACCAGGAACCACGCGATGATGAAGGCCATGCCGGTGGCCACGAAGATGATCGCCAGCTGCCGGGCCCGGCCCAGGGGGGCTCCCGCCGACTCGTTGGAGATCACGTCGAGAGCGTGGGACCGGAAGCCGTAGACGGCGTACCAGAGGGTCTCCAGGTGTACGCCGTAGGCGAGGCACCAGGCGATCGTCAGGCCGAGGGGGATCGCCGCGCCGGCCAGTGCAGCGCCGGCGAGCCGGCCGAAGTCGGGCCAGCTGATCTCCTTGCGCACCGCCGAGGTGAGCAGCACGACGCCGCCGAAGGCCAGGCCGGTGGCCATGTTCTGCTTGAGCCCGATCGCCAGCATGCCGAGTAGACCGGCACCCCCGGCGAGCAGGATCGCCTTGCGTGGTGCGGCATCGAGCAGGCGCAGTGCCTCGAGGGCGAGCCAGAAGCTGGTGACCACGATCGGGATGCCGAGGATCTCGCCCTTGGCCGCGACCGAGTCGATCATCGTGTTGGTGGTCACCGCGGCGGTCACCACCGCCGTCCAGCGCGCCGAACGCTCACCGGCCACGAGGTACGCCGTACGCGCGGCTGCGACCACCAGGAGGGCACACCCCAAGGCAGCGACGACCCGGATGAAGAGCGGCCCGCCGATCATGTCGGAGAGCTTGATCAGCGCGATCAGCGGCGGAGGGCGGTCCACCCAGTAGGTGCCGTAGAGGCTGTCCGGCTCGGGGTGCCAGGCACGGGCGACGAGGGTGAATCCCGCCTCGTCGGGGCGGATCGGCCACAGCATTCCCGGGAACCTGAGGAGCATCGCCAGCACGGCGGCGCCGCCCACCAGTCGCTTGGTGCCGATCTCGGGCACGCTCCAGCGCGTCGGAGTCGTCATGGGAACACCCTGCCACCCCGGCACCGCCGGGCGTCCGACCCATGCCGGGTCGTGGGCGAGGTCACCTGTCGACCAGTCGGACCACGACGCCGGCGTGGTCGGAGGGCCACAATCCGGTGACCTCGTCGCGTGCCGCGCCGGTGGCTCCCAGCACAGTTCCCCGGTCGGCGACCACTCCGCGCCGGCTCCGGGCGAAGACGAAGTCGAGGCGGTGGTCCATCACGCCCGGCCCGTCGTCGAGCAGGTTGCTCGCCGTACAGCACGTGTGGCCGGGGCCGCCGGACGGCACGGTGAGCCACGTGTCGACGAAGCCGGCTCCGGTGAGCCCGCGGTAGGGCATCGAACGGCGCCCTGCCATCGGGTCGGAGTTGCAGTCGCAGACGACCACGACCGGTCCGCGGCTCGCGGCCGGTCCGTCGAGCAGTTCGCGGACCTGGTTGCGTCCCACACGCGGGTCGCCGACCTCGAGGTGGGTGTTGATGAAGCGAACCCGTTGCCCGGCGTTCTCCACGTCGACCCAGGTGTGGCCCCGGGTGAAGTCGACGAGGCGGCCGGGTAGCCGCATCCGGACGCGGGAGGTGAAGTGCTCCCTGCCCCGATCGACGACGGTGAGCCCGTCGCGTACGCGCACGAGCACGACGTCCCGCAGGGTCAGCCGGACGTCACGACCGGGTTCCGACCTCGTGCGGTAGCCAGGAAACTCCAGGTCCAGCTCGCCCAGGGAGCTGACCACGAGGTAGTCGTGGTCGAGGGAATCGAGCTCCGCCATCAGGATCCGCAGGAAGTCGAGATCGACCGAGACTGCGTTCGGCACGCCCACGAGGTCGGGCTCCCGTGGCCCGCTGCGCCACAGGGCCACCTCCTGGAGTCCGACCAGGTCGGGGTCGTGGCGGGCGATCTCGGCGGCGATGAGACGGGCCCGGGTCCGGAACCGGGTCGTCGCGACGAGGCTCCGGACCTCGTGCATCGCGCGGGCGGTGGCATCGATCCTCGCCCTTGGCGATCCTGCTGCCTGGGCTGCCGCGAAGATCGGGAACACGTCGGTCCCGAGGAACAGGTTGCGCGTCATCACGGTCACGGGGTGGCCGAGCTCGGCGTGGCCGCGGGCCGCCTCGCTCGAGAACAGGGCCGAGAAGAGCGCCGGCACGGTGAGCAGTACGGCGAGCGCGCCTGCAACGGCGACGCGAATGATCGGCATGTGTGTCCCCCCGGAAAAGCCAGGCAGAAAGATATCCCCTCACGGCCCGGGGAATGGTGTCGGGTGGCGTTTTCCTCGGCGAAACAAGCGCGCATCAACCGGGCAACATCGCCGGGTCATGCTGGGTCCTCCCGGGGCGCCCCGACGGCGTGGCGCCCCGGGACCAGACATCTGAACGAGAGGGGGACCGTCATGTTGTGGCGCGTTCGCATGACCCTGCCCGACCGCCCCGGAGCCCTGGCCGTCCTGGCCGCCAACTGCGGCGACCAGGGCGTCAACATCATGGGCCTCCAGATCTTCCCCGGCATCGAGTCGGTGACCGACGAGCTGGTGCTGCGCTGCCCCGACCACTGGGGCCTGCCCGACATCGCGGAGCTCGTCGAGAGCTCCGGGGGCGAGTCGGTCTCGGGTGCGCCGTGCACCGAACAGGCCCTGGTCGACCAGCCAGCCCGGTACGTGCAGGCGGCCCGCACGATCCTGGCCCAACCCGCGGCCTTCCCCGAGGTGGTCGCGCGGTTGTTCGACGCCGAGTCCGACCCGGCGGAGGACGCACTCGCCGTGGTGCAGGACGTGATGGAGATGCAGGTCGGCGAGGTCCAGGTGCAGGTACGGCGTACGGCGCCGTTCACCGCGACCGAGCACGCCCGCGGTTCTGCGATGGCCGACCTGGTCAGTGACGTGCTGGCCCGCGGCCGGCTCGAGGTCTCGCCGCTGCGGCCGAACCCGAGTCGGCGTCTCGGCGGCGGCGCCAACCCGGCGTACGTCGTCGAGGAGGGTGTGGTCACCGCCCGGGTGGAGGGCACTGTCGTCGCCGTGGCCAGTCTCGGGGTCGCCGGACCCGATGGCGCGGTTCCGGTGAGCCTGCGGGTGGACCCCGCATGGCAGCGTCGGGGGATCGGCACCCGGCTGCTCATCGACGTCGGTCGCCTCGCCAACGCCAATGGCATCCACGATGTCGTGCTGACCACGCGGGTGGACAACCAGGCCGTGCTGCCGATGGTCCTGGCGGCCGGGCTCAAGGGCCGGATCCGGATGTCGGCCGACGTGTTGACCGTCCGGATCCCGGTGCACGATCTCAAGCCGCTCCCGGCTTAGGTGGTTGCTTCGGCGTGTCGATACGATGTGCAAGTGGAGCTCCCTGACAAGTTCGCAGCCCTTGGCCTGACCTACGACGACGTGCTGTTGCTGCCGGGGGAGTCCGACATGGCTCCCTCCGACATCGACACCACCTCGCGCCTGACCCGCGAGATCTCGCTGAAGGTGCCTCTGGTCTCCGCGGCCATGGACACCGTCACGGAGTCCCGCATGGCGATCGCGATGGCCCGCGAGGGCGGCATCGGCGTGCTGCACCGCAACCTGTCGCTGCAGGACCAGGCCTACCAGGTAGACCTCGTCAAGCGGACCCAGACCGGCATCATCTCCAACCCGGTGACGATCGGCCCCGACGCGACGCTCGAGGAGCTCGACCGCATCTGTGGCGAGTACCGCGTCTCCGGGCTGCCCGTGGTCGACACCGACAACAAGCTGCTGGGCATCATCACCAACCGCGACCTGCGCTTCACCCCGGTCGCGGAGTGGGCCACCACCAAGGTCGACGAGGTGATGACCACCAGCCCGCTGTTCACCGGCCCGGTGGGCATCTCCCGCGAGGACGCCACCGCCCTGCTGCGCCAGAACAAGCGCGAGCGGCTGCCGCTGGTCGACGAGGACGGCCGCCTCGGCGGTCTGATCACGGTCAAGGACTTCGTGAAGTCGGAGCAGTTCCCCAACGCCTCCAAGGACGCCGACGGCCGACTCATGGTCGGTGCCGCGATCGGCTACTTCGGCGACGCCTGGGAGCGGGCCACCACGCTGATCGACGCCGGGGTCGACGTGCTCGTCGCTGACACCGCACACGGCCACGTGCAGCTCCTGCTCGACATGGTGCGTCGGCTCAAGACCGACCCGGCCACGAAGCACGTCCAGGTCATCGGCGGCAACGTCGCCACCCGGGCGGGCGCCCAGGCGTTCGTCGACGCCGGTGCCGACGCGGTCAAGGTCGGCTTCGGCCCCGGCTCGATCTGCACGACGCGTGTGGTCACCGGGTGCGGCGTGCCGCAGGTCACCGCCGTCTACGAGGCCTCACTGGCCTGTGCCCCGGCCGGTGTGCCCGTGATCGCCGACGGCGGGCTCCAGCAGTCCGGCGACATCGCCAAGGCGATCGTGGCCGGCGCGGAGACGGTGATGCTCGGCTCGCTGCTGGCCGGTTGCGAGGAGTCGCCGGGCGAGCTGGTCTTCGTCAACGGAAAGCAGTTCAAGGCCTACCGCGGCATGGGCTCGCTGGGTGCGATGAGCAGCCGTGGCAAGAAGTCCTACTCCAAGGACCGCTACTTCCAGGCCGAGGTCACCAGCGACGACAAGATCGTGCCCGAGGGCGTCGAGGGCCAGGTCGCCTACCGCGGCCCGCTCTCCGCGGTCGCGCACCAGCTGGTCGGCGGGCTCAACCAGTCGATGTTCTACATCGGGGCGCGCACCATCCCCGAGCTCCACGAGAAGGGGAAGTTCGTGCGGATCACCTCGGCCTCCCTCAAGGAGAGCCACCCCCACGACATCCAGATGACGGTCGAGTCGCCCAACTACAACCGCTGACCGTCCCTTCTGCCGCGAACCGTGGATTCTTGTTGCGCGAGCCGTGGGTTTTTGATGCGCGAACCGGCAATTCTTGTTGCCGCGACCTGCCGATAGGCTGTGCCGGTGACTGAGATCGAGATCGGCAAGGCCAAGCGCGCCCGACGGGCGTACTCCTTCGATGACATCGCCATCGTGCCCTCGCGGCGCACGCGCGACCCCGAAGAGGTCAGCGTGGCCTGGCAGATCGACGCCTACCGTTTCGAGCTGCCGGTGCTGGCCGCGCCGATGGACTCCGTGATGTCCCCCGAGACCGCGATCGCGTTCGGCAAGCACGGCGGCCTGGGCGTGCTCGACCTCGAGGGCCTCTGGACGCGCTACGACGACCCGATGCCGCTGCTCGACGAGGTGGCCGCCCTGCGCGGCATCGAGGCCACCCGGCGCATGCAGGAGATCTACGCCGAGCCGGTCAAGGCCGAGCTGATCACCGCGCGCCTCAAGCAGGTGCGCGAGGCCGGGGTGACCGTGGCCGGGTCGCTCTCCCCGCAGCGCACCAAGGAGTTCGCCAAGGCCGTGGTCGACGCCGGCGTCGACATGTTCGTCATCCGCGGTACGACGGTCTCGGCCGAGCACGTCTCCTCGCAGGCGGAGCCGCTGAACCTCAAGGAGTTCATCTACGAGCTCGACGTGCCGGTGATCGTGGGTGGCTGTGCGACCTACCAGGCCGCGCTGCACCTGATGCGCACCGGCGCGGCCGGCGTACTCGTCGGGTTCGGCGGCGGAGCCGCACACACCACGCGCACGGTGCTCGGTGTGGCTGTGCCGATGGCCTCCGCGGTCGCCGACGTCGCGGCCGCACGCCGTGACTACATGGACGAGTCCGGTGGCCGCTACGTCCACGTCATCGCCGACGGATCCATCGGTCGCTCGGGAGACATCGCGAAGGCGATCGCCTGCGGTGCCGACGCTGTGATGGTCGGTTCGCCGTTCGCCCGCGCCGACGACGCACCCGGTCGCGGCTTCCACTGGGGCGCCGAGGCCTGGCACGGCAAGCTGCCCCGCGGCGAGCGGGTCGAGTTCGGCACGGTCGGCTCGCTCGAGGAGATCCTGTTCGGCCCCTCGCGGGTCGCCGACGGCACGATGAACCTGATCGGCGCGCTGAAGCGCTCGATGGCCACCACCGGCTACACCGAGCTCAAGGAGTTCCAGCGGGTCGAGGTCGTCGTCGAGTGACGTTGCTCGTCGCTGCGGCCCAGGCGGAGTCCGTTGCGGGCGACGTCACGGCCAACGGGGCGAAGGCCGCCCACCTGGTCGAGCTGGCCACGTCGCAGGGCGCGCGCCTCGTCGTACTCCCCGAAGCGTTCCTGACCGGCTACTCCGAAGCGGCCTTCGCCGGCGACGTTCCGTCGGAGGACTCGCTCGACGGCGACTGGCTGGAGCCGCTCAGGGCGGCCTCGCGCGAGGGTGACTGTGTCGTCGTCGTGGGTACGCCGCTGCGGCGTGCGAGCGCAAGGACCCTGTCCCTGTTGGTGATTCGACCGAGCGGCGAGGTGTCGGCGCCCTACGACAAGCAGCACCTGTCCGGCTACGAGAACGACCACTTCGTCGCCGGTGACCACGGCGCCTCGATCGTCGTCGACGGCATCGAGCTGGGCCTGAGCGTCTGCTACGACGGCTGCTTCCCCGAGCACGCCAGGGCTGCCGCCGACGACGGAGCGATCGGCTACCTCAACTCCGCGGCCTACTTCACGGGTGGCGAGCACCGACGCGACCTCTACTATCCAGCTCGCGCCCTGGACAACGGCATGTACGTCGTCTTCGCCGGCCTCACCGGACGCTGCGGCCCGGGCGAGTTCATCGGCGGATCGGCGGTCTACGACCCCGAAGGCCGGCCGTTGTCGCGCCTGGGCACCGAGCCCGGGGTGGCCCTTGCCGAGATCGATCCCGCGCTGGTGTGGATGACCCGGTCGGCGCACCCGATGCACGCCGACCGTCGGTCGACCCTGGGCCCGCGTCTCCGGGCATGACCACGACAGCGCGGAACATCCCAGGCACCTGGTGACTGCGATGTTCCGTGTTGTCCCTGTGCCCACGATGCTCTTTGGCCGCCACACCTGGAACCGCCTGACAGACTGACCGCATGAGCCAGCCGAGTGCCCTCAGTCCCCACTCCCGCAACGACGCCCTCCGGGCCCTGGTCGCCACCGCCGACAACGGTGGTGAGCTCGACGTGCTCGTGGTCGGCGGGGGAGTCGTCGGCGCCGGCACGGCACTCGACGCGGTCACCCGAGGCCTCTCGACCGGACTGATCGAGCAGCGCGACTTCGCCTCGGGCACGTCGAGTCGCAGCAGCAAGCTGATCCACGGCGGCCTGCGCTACCTGGAGATGTTCGACTTCGGGCTGGTCCGCGAGGCGCTGGAGGAGCGTGGCCTCCTGCTCACCCGGTTGGCCCCGCACCTGGTCCGGCCGGTGCCGTTCCTCTACCCGCTGCACAAGACCATCGAGAGGCCGTACGTCGGCGCCGGGCTGGTGCTCTACGACGCGATGGCGATGGCCGGCAAGT
Source organism: Nocardioides sp. Soil796 (assembly GCF_001429525.1). Classification (NCBI taxonomy): domain Bacteria; kingdom Bacillati; phylum Actinomycetota; class Actinomycetes; order Propionibacteriales; family Nocardioidaceae; genus Nocardioides; species Nocardioides sp. Soil796. The sequence goes on along the minus strand of NZ_LMSQ01000018.1, from coordinate 313,573 downwards.
ACGACATGGGCGTGCCGAAGCACAAGCACCTCTTCCGCCGTCAGGTCGCCCGCATCGCGCCCGACCTCAAGACCGAGGAGCTGACCGGTGCGATCCGCTACTACGACTGCCAGGTCGACGACGCCCGACTGGTGATGACGATCGCCCGCACGGCGGCCACGCACGGCGCCCACGTGGCCACCCGCACCAAGGTGATCGGCTTCGTGCGCGAGGGCGAGCGGGTGATCGGCGTCCGCGCGATCGACCTCGAGACCGACCGCGAGTTCGAGGTGCGCGCCAGGGTCGTGGTCAACGCCGCGGGCGTGTGGACCGACGAGATCCAGGAGATGGTCGGCGGCCGCGGATCCCTCAATGTCCAGGCCAGCAAGGGGATTCACCTCGTCGTACCCCGCGACCGAATTCGCTCCGAGGCCGGCTTCATCACCAAGACCGAGAAGTCGGTGCTGTTCGTCATTCCGTGGGGACGGCACTGGATCATCGGCACCACCGACACCCCGTGGGACCTTGACAAGGCGCACCCCGCGGCGTCGAAGGCCGACATCGACTACCTGCTCACCCACGTCAACAGGATCCTCCGCGAGCCGCTCGACCACGACGACGTCGAGGGCGTGTATGCCGGACTGCGGCCACTGTTGAAGGGCGAGTCCGAGCCGACGTCGAGGATCTCCCGCGAGCACACCGTCGTGACACCGGTGCCAGGGCTGGTCATGATCGCCGGCGGAAAGCTCACGACGTACCGCGTGATGGCCCGCGACGCGATCGAGGCCGCCTCGCACTCACTGAAGACGACGGTGAACCTGACCGTGCGCGACTCGATCACCGACCGGGTGCCGCTGGTCGGTGCCGACGGGTTCGAGACGCGCTCCAACCAGCGGGTGCTGCTGGCTCGGCGCAGTGGGCTCCACGTGGCTCGTATCGACCACCTGCTCGGCCGGTACGGCGACCTCGTCGACGAGGTGCTCGCCCTGCTCGCCGAGCGCCCCGAGCTGCGGGTACCGCTCGAGGGCGCCGAGGACTACCTGGCCGGCGAGGTCGTCTACGCCGTGACCCACGAGGGAGCCCAGCACCTCGACGACGTGCTCACCCGCCGGACCCGCATCTCCATCGAGATGTTCGATCGGGGTGTGGCCGCCGCGCCGAAGGTGGCGTCGTTGATGGCCGGCAAGCTCGGCTGGGACGACCGACGCCGGGCCGACGAGGTCGACCACTACCTGCGCCGGGTCGAGGCCGAGCGGCAGAGCCAGGCCAAGCTCACCGACCAGGAGGCCGACGAGGCGCGGGTGCAGGTCCGCGACATCGTCTGACCCCGGCTTCGACGGCTTGGACGGGTGGGGCAGACTCCACGTCACGAACGAATAAATCCTTTCACGTGACCTCTGGCACGGAAAATCTTTCGTTGCTAGCCTGAATGAACAAGAATTCTCCGAAAGGAGACTTGGTTCGTCGTCGCGCCCAGGGTGGACGACGGGCCCTGCCCGGACACCCCTTGGAGGAACGACAATGGCGTCGCGTTTCCGCGTCACTTATGCCACTCTCTCTGCCGACAACGACGACCTGCACGCCGCCTACGAGCAGGGACTGGAGACCGCGAGGTCCTGGTTCGGCAGCACCCTGCCGACGTACGTCGACGGGGAGGCGCGCACCAGCGGCGAGCTCTTCGACGTGCCCAGTCCGGTGGACACCTCGGTCGTGCTCTGCCACGTCCATGCGGCGACGACTGCCGACGTCGACGACGCGGTGGCCGCGGCCAGGGCGTACGGCGCCGAATGGGCCAGGACCCCGTGGCGGGAGCGCGTGGCCATCCTGCGCCGCGCCGGCGACCTGATCAGCGAGCGCTCCAACGAGCTGGCCGCCCTGATGAGCATGGAGGTCGGCAAGAACCGCCTCGAGGCGCTCGGCGACGTCGAGGAGTCCGCGGTGTTCTTCCGCTACTACTCCGACATGATGGAGAAGCACGACGGCTTCGACGTCGCGATGGACTCCATCGTCGATGCCGAGTCCAACCGCAGCGTGATGCGCCCGTACGGCGTGTGGGGCGTGATCAGCCCGTTCAACTTCCCGATGGCGCTGGCCGCCGGACCGACCGCCGGTGCCCTGATCGCCGGCAACACCGTCGTGCTCAAGCCCAGCCCCCAGGGCACGTTCTCGGCGATCAAGCTCTACGAGTGCCTGCGCGACGCCGGCCTGCCCGCCGGTGCCTTCCACGTCGTCCCGGGCGGTGACGAGATCGGCAAGGCCGTGGTCGCCCACCCTGACGTCGCGGGCCTCTCGTTCACCGGCTCCTACGAGGTCGGCATGTCGATCTACAAGCAGTTCGCCACCGCCTTCCCGAAGCCGGTGGTCTGCGAGATGGGTGGCAAGAACCCGACCATCGTGTCCCGCAAGGCCGACATCGAGCTGGCGGCGGCCGGCATCGCCCGCTCTGCGTTCGGCTTCTCCGGCCAGAAGTGCTCTGCCTGCTCACGGGTGTACGTCGAGCGGGACGCCTACGAGCCGCTGATGGCTGCCCTGGCCGAGAAGGCCACCGGCCTGGCACTCGGCAACCCGACCGACCGGGACGTGTTCCTCGGCCCGGTCATCGACGAGGCGGCGGTGGCTCGCTTCACCGAGGCCGTCGACCACGCCCGCTCGAACGGGCGTGTGGTGGCCGGCGGCGACGTGGTCGGCAAGAGCCCGGCCGGAGCGCTGGGCCACTACCTGGCGCCCACCGTCGTGACCGACCTGCCCACCGACGACAAGCTGTTCCGCGACGAGCTGTTCGTGCCGTTCGTGGCGGTGGCCCCGATCGACTCCATCGACGAGGGCCTGGCCCTGGCCAACGACACGGACCTCGGCCTGACCGCCGGGTTCTTCTCGGCCGACGACGCGGAGGTCCAGCAGTTCCTCGACACGATCGAGGCGGGTGTGGTCTACGTGAACCGCGCCGCGGGCGCCACGACCGGTGCGTGGCCCGGGGTCCAGCCGTTCGGCGGCTGGAAGGGCTCCGGCACCGCCGGCAAGGCCGGTGGCGGCCTCTACTACGTGCAGCAATTCCTTCGTGAACAGTCCAGGACGGTGGTGTCGTGATGACGCAGGTGGAGATGAACCCGACGTGGCTGGCCGACCGGCCGGTGCCCGACATCCGCACGGCGCTGCCCGGGCCCGAGGGGCAGAAGGTGCTCGACCGCGACGGCAGCGTGACCAGCCCGTCGCTGCCGCGGGCCTACCCGTTGGTGCCCGCCCGCGGACACGGCGCGGTCATCGAGGACCCCGACGGCAACCTCTTCCTCGACTTCAACGCCGGCATCGCGGTGAACTCCACGGGCCACTGCCACCCCAAGGTGGTGGAGGCGGTGCAGGCCCAGGCCGCCCAGCTGCTGCACTACTCGGCCAGCGACTTCTACTTGCCGATCTACTCCCAGATGTGCGAGGCGCTGGCCCGCACGCTGCCGATCTCGGGACCCAAGCGGGTCTTCCTGACCAACTCCGGTGCCGAGGCCGTCGAGGGCTCGATCAAGCTCGCGCGCTATGCCACCGGTCGCCCCTACGTGATCAGCTTCTACGGCGCGTTCCACGGCCGCACCTACGGTGCGGTCAGCCTGACCGCCTCGAAGGCGAAGTACCACACGGGCTTCGGGCCGCTGCTGCCCGGCGTGCTGCACGCGCCGTACGCCTTCAGCGAGCGTGACCCCGAGACCGGTGCCCGCGTGCACGACGAGGACGCCACCTTCGACTACCTCGAGAACACGCTGTTCCGCTACGAGGTGTCGCCGACCGAGGTGGCCGCGATCTTCCTCGAGCCGGTGCAGGGCGAGGGCGGCTACATCGTGCCGCCCGCGGCGTGGGTGCAGCGGCTTCGTGAGCTCTGCGACCGCCACGGCATCCTGCTGGTCGCCGACGAGGTGCAGTCCGGCATGGGCCGCACCGGCAAGATGTGGGCGATCGAGCTGGCCGACGTCGAGCCCGACATCATCATCAGCGCCAAGGGCATCGCCTCCGGCCTGCCTCTGGGCGCGTTCGCGGCGAAGGCGGAGCTGATGGAGAAGTGGGGCGCCGGTGCGCACGGGTCGACGTACGGCGGCAGCCCGGTCGCCTGCGCGGCAGGCCTGGCCACCCTCGAGACGATCCAGTCCGAGGGACTGGTCGAGAACGCCACGAAGATCGGCGAGGAGCTGGTCCCCGGGCTCAAGGACCTGCAGTCCCGGTTCCCGAAGATCATCACCGACGTCCGCGGTGTCGGGCTCATGCTCGGCGTCGAGTTCCGCACGCCCGAGCAGGCCGCCGACGTGCAGCAGCGTGCCTTCGAGCAGGGCCTGCTGGTCCTGGAGTGCGGCGAGAGCACGATCCGGATGTCGCCCCCGCTGGTGGTCACGCCCGAGCAGGCGCAGACCGCGCTGCGGATCTTGGGCGACTCGGTGGCCGCGGTCGCGGAGTGAGCAAGCACGTCTTCTCGCGCGGCGGTGACCGGCTCCCGGTCGCCGCCCGCGGGAGCGGCGCGGAGATCTTCGACACCGACGGCCGCCGCTACCTCGACGGCTCCGGGGGTGCGATCGTGGTCGGCATCGGCCACGGAGTCACCGAGGTCGCCGACGCGATCGCCGAGCAGGCCCGGGCCATCGCCTACGCACACGGCACCGCCTTCACCTCCGACTCCCTCGAGGCGTACGCCGAGGAGCTGGCACCGCTGCTCCCGATGGACGACCCGCGGATCTACCCCGTCTCCGGCGGGAGCGAGGCGGTCGAGACCGCACTGAAGATGGCTCGGGCCTTCCACCTGGCGCGCGGCGAGGACCGGCACGTCGTCATCGGACGGGCCGGTGCCTACCACGGCAACACCCGCGGAGCCCTCGACGTCTCCGGCCGACCCGGCCTGCGGGCGCCGTACCTCCCGTGGCTGGGGGCGGCCGAGCACACCACGACGCCCTACGAGTTCCGCTGCCCGTTCCCCGACAGCCACCCCGACGGTTGCGGGACCCGGCACGCCCAGGCACTCGACACGCTGATCGAGCAGACCGGCCCCGAACGAGTGGCCGCGTTCATCGCCGAACCGGTCTCGGGCGCGGCACTCGGCGCCTGCGTGCCGCCGCCGGACTACTGGCCGGCCATCGCGGAGGTGTGCCGTCGGCACGGCGTGCTGTTGATCGCGGACGAGGTGATGACCGGGTTCGGCCGCACCGGCGCCTGGAACGGCTGCGACCACTTCGGGCTGCGCCCCGACCTGATGGTGCTGGCCAAGGGTGCTGCGTCGGGATACTGGCCGCTCGGCCTCGCGGTGGCCTCCGGCCGGGTGTACGACGCCCTCGCCGACGGTGGGTTCACGCACGGGTTCACCTACTCCCACCACGCGGTGGGGGCCGCGGCCGGACTCGCCGTCCTCCGCCGGCTGCGCGACCACGACCTGGTCCGCGCCTCGGCCGAACGTGGTGACCAGCTCGACGTCGCCCTGCGCACCGAGCTCGGGGACCACCCGGCCGTCGGTGACATCCGCGGACTCGGGCTGCTGCGTGGCATCGAGCTCGTGGCCGACCGCCGTACGTCGCAGCCGTTCGCCAGGTCCGAACGCGTCGTCGAACGCGTCGTCGCGGCCGGCAAGGAGCGAGGGGTGCTGCTCTATCCCTCGACCGGCTGTGCCGACGGCATCGACGGCGACCTGATCCTGCTCGGACCTCCGCTGGTGATCACGCCCGGGCAGACCGAGGAGCTGGCCGCCCTGGCCTCGTCCGCGATCCGCGACGTCCTCGGCTGACCGATCGACCTGTCGTGAGTTCTGATCGACCTGTCGCCAGTTCTGGAGCGCGCCCGGAACTGGCGACAGGTCGGCATGAACTGGCGACAGGTCGCCGAAATGGGGTGCACGATGTCCGACATTCGGGATTTACAAAAAGAATCAGAGTGTCAAGGGCATCCAATTGCTACTGAAGGGTAGTGAACGGATTGCCGGTCACCTAGGCTCGGTTCCATGAGCCAGCAGACCCCGCAGCCAGAGCCCCTCGTGGGTGGGCCTCACGACCCCGAGCACGACCCGAGTGCCGCCTACGCACTCGAACCCGACTACACGGCCGCGCTGACCCGGCGCATCGTGTCCACCTCGGGTGACTCGGTGCTGTCGGTCAGCCCGGTCAACGGCCAGCCCCTGGGCCACGTCCCGCAGTCGAGCGAGGACGACATCGTCGAGGCCTTCGCCCGTGCCCGCCGCGCGCAGGCCGCCTGGGCACGTACGTCGCTCGACCACCGCGCGGAGATCCTGTTGCGCCTGCACGACCTCGTGCTCGACCGCGAGGCGGAGATCATCGACCTGGCCGTCTGGGAGTCGGGCAAGGCCCGCAAGGACGCCTACCTCGAGGTCTACCACGTGGCCCTCACCGCGCGTTACTACGCGCGCACGATCCACCAGCACCTCGACACCCAGCGGCGCGCGGGCGTCGTACCAGGTGCCACGCGCATCGACCTGAACCGCGTGCCCAAGGGGGTCGTCGGCATCATCGCGCCGTGGAACTACCCGTTCACGATGGCGCTGTGCGACGGGTTGCCGGCGCTCGCAGCGGGCAACGCGGTGGTCACCAAGCCCGACAGCCAGACCATGCTGACCGCACTGCTCGGCGCCCAGCTTCTCGAGGAGGCCGGCTTCCCGAAGGACCTGTGGACCGTCGTCGCCGGTCCGGGTTCCCGGGTCGGCACCTCGCTGATCGCGAAGTCCGACTACGTCTGCTTCACCGGCTCGACGGCCACCGGCAAGCGGGTCGCCGCAGGGTGCGCGGAGCGCCTGATCGGCTGCTCGCTCGAGCTCGGCGGCAAGAACCCGATCCTGATCCTGCGCGACGCCTCGATCGAGAAGGCCGCCGAGGGCGCCGTCCGCGCGACCTTCTCCAACGCCGGGCAGCTCTGCGTCTCCACCGAGCGCCTGCTGGTCGCCGACCAGGTCTACGACCGGTTCGTCGAGCGCTTCGTGGCGCGCACGAAGGCGATGGTGCTCGGCCCGGGCCACGAGTGGGCCACCGACATGGGCTCGCTGATCTCGCAGGCCCAGCTCGACACGGTCACCGCCCACGTCGACGACGCCGTCGCCAAGGGCGCCACGGTGCTCGCCGGTGGCAAGGCACGGCCCGACCTCGGCCCCTACTTCTACGAGCCGACGATCCTCGAGGGCGTCACGCCCGACATGACCTGTTTCGGCAACGAGACCTTCGGCCCGGTCATCTCGGTCTACCGCTTCCACGACGAGACCGAGGCGATCGCGAAGGCCAACGAGGGCGACTACGGCCTCAACGCCGCGATCTACAGCCAGGACGGCAAGCGGGCCCGCGCGATCGCCCGCGAGATCAAGTGCGGCACGGTCAACGTCAACGAGGCGTACGGCGCCACCTTCGCCAGCGTCGACGCGCCGATGGGCGGCATGCGCCAGTCGGGCATGGGCCGTCGTCAGGGTGCCGAGGGCATCCACCGCTACACCGAGCCCCAGTCGGTCGGGACCCAGCGGGTCTGGGGATTCCGCCCGGTCAAGGGCATGTCCAACGAACTGTTCGCCAAGACGCTCACGGCCAGTGCGCGTCTCATGAAGAAGACGGGCCGCGCATGACGCACTACGACGTACTCATCATCGGATCCGGCTTCGGTGGCTCGGTCTCGGCGCTCCGGCTGACCGAGAAGGGCTACAAGGTCGGTGTGCTCGAGGCCGGTGCCCGCTTCGAGGACGACGACCTGCCGAGCACCTCCTTCGACCTGAAGAAGTACCTCTACATGCCGGCCGCCGGCATGTACGGCATCCAGCGCATCGACATGGTCAAGGACTGCCTGATCCTGGCCGGCGCGGGTGTCGGCGGTGGGTCCCTGGTCTACGCGAACACCCTCTACGAACCCCTCGACGCGTTCTACCGCGACAAGTCGTGGTCGCACATCACCGACTGGAAGGCCGAGCTGGCGCCGTACTACGACCAGGCCAAGCGCATGCTCGGCGTCGTCGAGAACCCGCTGATGACCGCCTCCGACCGGGTGATGAAGCAGGTCGCCGACGAGATGGGCGTGGGCGACACGTTCCACCCGACCCCCGTCGGCGTCTTCTTCGGTGGCCCGGGCCAGCCGAGCCACAAGGCCGTGGCCGACCCGTTCTTCGGTGGTGCCGGCCCCGACCGCAACCCGTGCAAGAACTGCGGTGAGTGCATGACCGGCTGCCGCCACAACGCGAAGAACACGCTGGTCAAGAACTACCTCTACCTGGCCGAGCAGAACGGTGCCGTCGTACACCCGCTTACCACGGTGACCCGGGTCCGCCCGCGTCGCCTCGGCGGCTACGAGATCCAGGCCCGCTGGACCAAGGCCAAGCTCTCCCGCAAGTCTGCGGTGAAGACCTTCACCGCCGACCAGGTGATCTTCGCCGCCGCAGCCCTCGGCACGCAGAAGCTGCTGCACCAGCTCAAGGGCGAGGGCGACCTGCCCTACATCTCCGACCGCCTCGGTGTGCTGACCCGCACCAACTCCGAGGCGATCCTGGGTGCCCTGGCACCCGACCGCTCGACCGACTTCACCCACGGCGTGGCGATCACGTCGTCGTGGCACCCCGACGAGCACACCCACATCGAGCCGGTCCGCTACGGCAAGGGCAGCAACGCGATGGCGATGATGCAGACCGTGCTGGCCGACGACACCGGCACCGAGCCGCGCTGGCGCACCTGGCTCAAGGAGCTCTGGAAGCAGCGCAGGCAGGCCCTCGACCTCTACGACATGAAGCACTGGTCCGAGCGCACCGTGATCGCCCTGGTCATGCAGACCCTCGACAACTCGATCACCACCATCGGCAAGAAGACGCCGTTCGGCTGGCGGATGAGCTCCAAGCAGGGTCACGGCGAGCCGAACCCGACGTACATCCCGGTCGCCTACGACGCCGTACGCCGGATGGCCGACGTGATGGGCGGTACGCCGGGAGGCAACGTGGGGGAGCCGTTCAACGCGCCGCTGACCGCGCACTTCATCGGTGGCTGCACCATCGGCGACTCGCCGGAGAGCGGGGTCGTCGACGCCTACCAGCGCATCTACAACTACGAGGGCCTGCACATCGCCGACGGCTCCGCGATCTCGGCGAACCTGGGCGTGAACCCGTCGCTGACGATCACGGCGCAGGCGGAGCGGGCGATGTCGTTCTGGCCGAACAAGGGCGAGGCCGACACCCGCCCCGCGATGGGTGCGGCCTACTCGCGGATCGCCCCGGTGCAGCCGGCGCACCCGGTCGTCCCCGAGTACGCCCCCGGCGCGCTGCGGCTGCCGATCGTCGGCGTCAGCTGACTCCACCGCCGGATCTGACGGTTTGCACCCCCTCAGACGGGGTGCAAACCGTCAAAACGGGCGTGCCCGAGCCGACGGGCTGGAAAGTTTTGAAGAATTGCGTGGTTCGGGCGTAACCCGCCCCCACGGCCCTCGTTGAGGTGTGTGGGTCCGACAGTCATGCTCCCTCCCACGTCGGGCCCCATGTCCAAGCTCTGTCCAGCAGATGCATGGACGATCAGGGCCCGACCACCCTCCCTCCCCGGTCGGGCCCTGATGCGTTCCCGGACCATTTCAGAACGGCGCACCATTTCGGAGCGGCCGCGGATGGTCGATAGGATCCCGCCATGACCGGTCCCGCGCACAGCCCGCACGAGCACGATCTCGTCCTCGTCGTCGATTTCGGGGCGCAGTACGCCCAACTGATCGCCCGTCGTGTGCGTGAGGCCCGGGTCTACTCCGAGATCGTGCCGCACACGCTGCCGGTCGCGGAGATCCTGGCCCGCAAGCCGAAGGCGATCATCCTCTCCGGCGGGCCCTCCTCGGTGTACGCCGAGGGCGCTCCCGGCATCGATGCCGACCTCTTCGCGTCCGGCGTACCCGTCTTCGGCATGTGCTACGGCTTCCAGCTGATGGCCAAGAGCCTGGGCGGCGAGGTCTCGCACACCGGGGCCCGCGAATACGGCCGTACGCCGGTCCGCGTCACCGCTCCGGGCACCCTCCTGTCCGACATCCCCGCCGAGCACAAGGTGTGGATGTCCCACGGAGACTCCGTGACCGCCGCGCCGGCCGGGTTCGACGTGCTCGCCTCGACCGACGTCACCCCGGTGGCCGCCTTCGAGAACCTGGAGAAGCGCCTCGCCGGCGTGCAGTGGCACCCCGAGGTGCTGCACAGCGAGCACGGCCAGCAGACCCTCGAGCACTTCCTGCACGACATCGCCGGCTGTCGCCAGACCTGGACGATGGTCAACGTCGTCGAGGAGCAGGTCGAGCGGATCCGCAATCAGGTCGGTGACGCCCGCGCGATCTGCGCCCTCTCCGGAGGCGTCGACTCCGCGGTGGCCGCGGCCCTGGTCCAGCGCGCCATCGGCGACCGCCTGACCTGCGTGTACGTCGACCACGGCATGATGCGCAAGGGCGAGACAGCGCAGGTGCGTCGCGACTTCGAGGAGGTCTTCGACACCCTCGACGTGGTCGACGCCGAAGACCAGTTCCTCGGTGCGCTGGCCGGTGTGCGCGACCCCGAGGAGAAGCGCAAGATCATCGGGCGCGAGTTCATCCGCACCTTCGAGGACGCAGAGGTGCGGGTCTTCGGCTCGCTGTCCGACGACGAGCGCGGCGACACGGCGTACCTCGTGCAGGGCACGCTCTACCCCGACGTCGTCGAGTCCGGCGGCGGTGCCGGCACCTCCACGATCAAGTCGCACCACAACGTCGGCGGGCTGCCGGAGGACCTCCAGTTCGAGCTGGTCGAACCGCTGCGCACGCTGTTCAAGGACGAGGTCCGGTCAGTGGGGGAGCAGCTCGGTCTGCCTTCCACGATGGTGTGGCGCCAGCCGTTCCCCGGACCAGGCCTGGGCATCCGCATCATCGGCGAGGTCACCCGCGAGCGCCTCGACATCCTGCGTGAGGCCGACGCGATCGCCCGCGAGGAGCTCACCCGTGCCGGCCTCGACCGTCAGGTCTGGCAGATGCCGGTGGTGCTGCTGGCCGACGTACGCTCCGTGGGCGTGCAGGGCGACGGCCGCACCTACGGCCACCCGATCGTGCTGCGCCCCGTGACCTCCGAGGATGCGATGACCGCCGACTGGGCGCGCATCCCCTACGAGGTGCTCGAGACGATCTCGACCCGCATCACCAACGAGGTGGCCGAGATCAACCGGGTCACCCTCGACGTGACCTCGAAGCCCCCGGGCACCATCGAGTGGGAGTGACCAACCGGGGGTTCTTGCGCTTCGAACCGTGGATTCTTGGTGACCGGACGTCAATGATCCACGGTTCGAGCATCAAGAATCCACGGTTCGCGTCAGACGTGGAGCTCGGTTCGGTCGGAGGCCAGGAGTACGGCGCCGACCAGTGAGGCCCGCTCGCCGAGCACGCCGGCCTCGACCGGAGTGCTCGCGGCGGTGTCGAGCGCGTGCCGGCGCAGGCCGACCCGCACCGAGTCGAGCAGCAGGTCGCCGGCGCGGGCCATGTCGCCGCCGATCAGCACGATGTCGGGATTGAGCAGGTTCACCACGGACGCGACGCCCCAGCCCACGTGCAGACCGGCGTCCTCGAAGGTGCGCAGCGCGGAGACGTTGCCCTCGCGGGCCGCGGCAATGATGTCGTCGATCGACGCGTCGGGGAACTGGCCGACCAGGAGATCCTGCACGGCGCCGACGGACGCGTAGGCCTCGAGGCAGCCACGGCTGCCGCACCGGCAGACCGGGCCCTGGGCGTCGAGGGTGAGGTGGCCGATCTCGCCCGCGCTGCCGGAGGACCCACGGAACAGTCGGTCCTCGAGGATCACGCCGGCGCCGACGCCTGACGAGATCTTGATCAGCACCGAGGTGGCGTGGTCGCGCGCCGCGCCCTGGCGGTGCTCGGCCAACGCCGCGAGGTTGGCGTCGTTCTCGATGTGCACCGGGCTGTCGAAGGCGGCTGTCGCCACCTCTCGGGCGTTCACGCCGACCCAGCCGGGCAGGATCGCCGACGAGCGGACGAGCCCGGCGACGATCGGTGCAGGCAGGCCCATCCCGATGTTGCGGACAGGCTCGTCGATGCCGGCCTCCTCACACAGCTCGGTCATCAGGCTCCGGGCCAGGGTGAGGCCCTCGTCATGGGTGTGGGCCGGGTCGAGGGGCTGGCGGCGCTCGGCGATGACGTTGCCGGCCAGGTCGCCCAGCCCCACCGAGAGGTGACTGTGCCCGAAGTCGACCCCGGCCACCACGCCGGCGGCCCGGGCGATGCGGATCGTCGTGCCCCGCCGGCCGCTGCCGGGTTCGGTGGACACGAGCCCGGCGCCGGCGAGGTCGCGGACGATGTTGGACACGGTCGCGGGGGCGAGCCCGGTGATCCGGGCCAGCTCGGCCTGGGTCAGGGGTGCGCCGTCCGCCGGGACGCCGCCGATGCGGCCACGGAGTACGTCGACCACGCGCAGCTGGTTCGCCGTACGCAGCGACGACGTCGAGCCGGGATGGTGCGCGGCAGGTGTCTCGGGCGGCATGGGTGAACCTTCTGACATCGCAACGCTTGTCGTCAAGAGAAGCGTCCAAATTGCTCAATGTTGCAACTTGGAACGATTTTGCGTTCAACTCTTGACGGCAAACGGTGTGAGCCACAACACTCGACCTCACCAGCGCCGGACGCCGTCCTCACGGTGGCGGACCGGGAATCAGGAGGAAGTCGTGACCACAAAGTTCCATCGCGTCGCCGCCATCGGTGTCGCCGTGCTGATCAGCGCCGGCACCCTGGTGGCGTGCGGCGCCAACGACGCGGCCGAGGGTGGCGACGACCCCGTCATCGCCCTGCTGCTCCCCGAGACGAAGACGACGCGCTACGAGACCTTCGACAAGCCTCTCTTCGAGGCCAAGGTCAAGGAGCTCTGCGAGGAGTGCGAGGTCAAGTACTTCAACGCCGACGGTGACGTGAACGCCCAGTCCGAGCAGGTCGACTCCGCCATCACCCAAGGCGCCGACGTGGTCGTCCTCGACCCCGTGGATGCGAACACTGCGACGTCGCTGATCAAGACGGCGCGAGAGTCCGACGTGCCGACCGTGGCCTATGACCGATTCATCGAGGGTGCCGACTACTACATGTCGTTCGACAATGAGACCGTCGGCCGGATGCAGGGTGAAGCCCTGATCGAGGCCATGGGCGACAAGGGAAGCATCATCATGCTGAACGGCGACCCGCGCGACCCGAACGCGCCGGTCTTCAAGAAGGGTGCGCACTCGGCGATCGACAAGTCGAACCTCAAGGTGATCGCGGAGTACGACAACCCTGACTGGAGTCCCGAGAACGCCAACCAATTCACCACGGACCAGTTGACCAGGTTCGGCAACGACAGGATCCAGGGCATATACGCCGCGAACGATGGCCAGGCCGGCGGTGCGATCAGCGCGCTCAAAGGCGCCGATGTCAAGGAGTTGCCGCCGGTGACCGGACAGGACGCCGAGGTCACTGCCATTCAGCGCATCGTGGCGGGTGAGCAACGGATGACGATCTACAAGTCGATCAAGGAGCAGGCCGAGAAGGCGGCCGAGGTAGCCGTGGCGATTGCCCGAGGTGACGAGGTCACCGGTGCCTCTGACTATGAAGGCGTTCCGTCCTTCATCTTCGACCCGGTCGTAGTGACGCAGGACAACATCATGGACACGGTGGTCGCGGATGGCTTCTGGTCCGTTGACGACATCTGTACGGCGGACTATGCGGACGCTTGTGCGGCGGCCGGTGTGAAGTGACGCACGACGTGGAGGTCGCATCGGCCGGGGAGAACGTGCTCTCCCTCACCGGGGTGACCAAGAGGTTCGGGGCCGTTCAGGCGCTCAGCGATGTGGCGCTCGAAGTTCACGCCGGTGAGGTGGTCGCGCTCGTGGGCGACAACGGCGCGGGCAAGTCAACGCTCGTCAAGATCATCGCCGGCGTCTATCAGGCCGACAGCGGAGCGATGACCTACGCAGGTACGACGACGAGTCCGGACGGCCCCTCGCAGGCCAAGGCGCTGGGTGTCTCCACCGTCTTCCAGGACCTCTCCTTGTGCGACAACCTCGACGTCGTGGCCAACCTGTTCCTCGGTCAGGAGCTGAGAAGGTGGTCGCGCATCGACGAGGTCGCGATGGAGAAGGAGGCCTGGCGACTGCTGCGCAGCCTGTCGGCCAAGATCCCCTCGGTGCGGATTCCGATCGCCGCGCTCTCGGGCGGTCAACGCCAGACGGTGGCGATCGCCCGGGCACTGGTCGGATCACCCAAGGTCGTGATCCTCGACGAGCCCACCGCGGCGCTCGGTGTCGCGCAGACGGCCGAGGTGCTCAACCTCGTCGAGCGACTCCGCGAGAACGGCCTCGGTGTCATCCTGGTCAGCCACAACATGGCCGACGTCCAGGCCGTGGCCGATCGGATCGTGGTGATGCGGCTGGGCCGCAACGCCGCCGAGTTCCGCGCCGCAGACACGTCCACCGAAGAGTTGGTCGCGGCGATCACCGGGGCGTCGGACAACGTCGTCGCTTCACGAGCGCAACGCAGGGGACTGGCCCATGACGAGTGAGACCGCCGAATCGCCGATCGCCGCAGATCTCGTCGACGAGCGACTGATCGGACGCGGCGGGGTCACGGGGGGTGCCCGCAGCCTCTGGAACCGGATCCGGGGCGGCGACCTCGGCATGCTGCCGGTGATCATCGGGCTGATCGTCATCAGCCTGGTCTTCTATGCGATGGAGCCGATCTTCCTCTCCTCGCGCAACCTTGTCTCCATCACCCAGTTCGCCGCACCTGTGGGCATCATCGCGCTCGGCATCGTGCTGGTGCTGCTGCTCGGGGAGATCGACCTCTCCGTGGGCTCGGTCAGTGGCATGGCGGCGGCGGTGATGGCGGTCGTCGTCGTCCGCCAGGGTCACGACATGGCGCTCGGCCTCGTGGCCGGAATCCTGTCGGGGCTTGCCGTGGGCCTGTTCTACGCGATCCTCTACAACGCGTTCGGCATTCCGAGCTTCGTCTTCTCGCTGGCTGGCCTGCTCGGCTTCGAGGGCGTGCTCTATCTGGTGCTCGGCAAGGAAGGGTCGATCAACCTGCCCGAGGGCAGCAACTTCGTGCAATATGTGCGCTACGAATACCTCCCGCAAGGTGCGGCATATGCCTTGGTCGTGTTGCTGAGTGTCGGGTACCTGACCAGCCGCTCGCTCGCCTCCAGGAGTCGAGAAAGAGCCGGGCTGAGTTCGCTGTGGATGCCGGGCGTGCTGATCAAGGCAGGCCTGATGCTCGTCGGTCTGCTGTTCGCGACCTACTACCTGTACATCGACCGCGGCTGGGGCTACCTCTGGGTGTTCTTCGTCCTGCTCGTCATGATTGTCGACTTCGCTCTGCGTCGTACGACGTGGGGCCGTCACGTGTTCGCAATCGGTGGCAGCGAGGACGCCGCGCGTCGCGCCGGCATCAAGGTGGGACGCACCTATGTGTCCGTCTTCGTGATGTGTTCCACCCTCGCTGCCCTCGGCGGGCTGCTGGCGGCGGCGCAGGTGACGTCAGTGTCGCAGAGCAGCGGCACCGGCGACACGAACCTCACGGCGATTGCGGCCGCTGTCATCGGCGGCACCAGCCTGTTCGGCGGCCGGGGCTCGGCGTGGTCGGCGCTGCTCGGCATCCTGGTGCTCAAGGCGATCCAGAGCGGACTCAACATGGTTGGCGTCGACTCGTCGTCGGTGCGACTCATCGTCACCGGCGGGGTGCTCCTGCTCGCCGTTGCGGTTGACTCCAAGGCGCGCCAGGCCAGGGAGTCCAGCGGTCGCGGCTGACTGGCCCCTCCGAGGTTGAGTGCTGAGGTGGTCGCCGGAGCAACCACCTCAGCACTCAACCGCAGGTCGTGCGAAGTTGGTTGCCACATTCCCCACGGTCGCCTCGTCGTAGTGAGTGAGAGAGTGACGTAGCAGCCGAAACAAGGTGGGGACTTCATGCGGCAGGGCGATCGGGCGCAGTTCGAGGACTTCGCGCAAGCGACCTCGGGCGAACTGCTCCGGGCGGCCTTCCTGATGTGTGGGGACCGGTTCCTCGCCGAGGACCTCGTGCAGGACACCCTGGCCCGCGTCTACGGCCGGTGGTCGAAGGTCCGCGACGCTGAGAACCCGGTGGCCTATGCCCGCACCATCCTGGTCCGGCTGTTCATCAGCACGACCCGCAAGCGGTCGTCGACCGAGCGGCCCACCGCCGACATCCCGGATCAGGCATGCCTCGACGCGGACGTTGCGCTGCGACACACGTTGGTCGCGGCGCTGCGCCAACTGTCTGCGACCGACCGCGCGATCGTGGTGCAGCGCTACCTGGTCGGCCTCGACTGCCGGTCCGTCGCACGCGACCTGGACCTGTCCGAGCAGGCCGTTCGCAGCCGCAGCTCGCGGGCTCTCGCGAGGGTACGAGAGATTCTCGGGCCCGATTTTCTGATCACGAGCAGGAGCGGGCCCCATGAATGAGCACGAGATGACGGCACTGCTGGAACGAGCGACTCAGGGCGTTCACGGCACCGAGGCGCTCGTGGCCGGCGGCGTACGCCGAGGGCAGCGTCGGGTACGTCGGCAGCGTGCGACGGCGCTGGCGGGCGCAGCGGCGGTGGTCGCACTGGTGGCCACCACCGCGATGCTGGGCCCGTTCGGGGAGAAGGCGCCGAACCCCGACGAGCGGGTGGCCGCGACCGACGTCAAGCCGAAGCCCGCGGAGGCAGGGCCTGCACTGCCACCCAAGCTCGAGCGCTTGCAACAGCAGGTGATGGCTCCAGTGCCAGCGCGACTGGTCGCGGACGGCACCTACGTCGGCACGATCGAGTTCGATCCGCGCGACGGCACCGGTCTGGGAACCGTCCAGGCGATCGTGACCGAGGACCCCGATGACCCGCTCCTGTCCACGTGGGCAGGCAGGTGCGCGCAGTTGGAGGGCTGCTCCGAGACGGCCGGCGGTTGGGTGCTGGTCGAGCCCAGCAGCCCCGATGTGCTGGGCGTCAACCCCGACCTCGAAGGCACCCGGGGGTTCTACCTCGGCCGTGACGGCAGGTCGGTCAACCTGGTGGCCTACAACGGCACCGATCCGCAAATGGGCGGGCCAGTGACCCGGGAGGACCCGGTGCTCAGCCGCCAGGAGCTCGTGCAGCTGGTCACCGACCCGACCTGGTTCGACTCCTGAAAATGAGTTGAGGGCTCAGGTGGTTGCCATGGCAGCCACCTGAGCCCTCAACCTCGTCAGGTCAGTCGTTCTCCCAGTCGCGACGCGGACCGGTGCGGGCATCGGTCTCCTCGTCGGACATCTTGCGGGAGACGGCCAGGCTGGCGATCGCGGTGATGGCCAGGGTGCCGATGATCACCACGAGCGAGAGCCAGATCGGCACGTCGGGCGCCCACTTGATGTGCTCGCCGCCGTTGATGAACGGCAGCTCGTTCTCGTGCATCGCGTGCAGCACCAGCTTCACGCCGATGAACAGCAGCAGGAACGCCAGCCCGTAGGACAGGTAGATCAGGCGCTGCAGCAGGCCGCCGATGAGGAAGTAGAGCTGGCGCAGGCCCATCAGCGCGAAGACGTTCGCGGTGAACACGAGGTACGGGTCCTTGGTGACGCCGTAGATCGCGGGGATCGAGTCCAGCGCGAACAACAGGTCCGTCGTCCCGAGGGTCAGCACGACGAGGAACATCGGCGTGATGAGGCGCTTGCCGTTCTCGATCGAGAAGAACTTGGTGCCGTGCCACTCGCTGGTCGCCGGCAGGTGGTTCTCGGCGAACTTCACGAGGCGGTTCTCCTCGTATTCGTCGTCCTCGTCCTCGGCGCCTTCCTTGGCCAGCTTGTACGCCGTCCAGACCAGGAACAGGCCGAAGATGTAGAAGACCCAGCTGTACTGGTTGATGGCCGCTGCGCCGAGCACGATGAAGATCGCGCGCATGATCAGCGCCAGCACGATGCCGATCATCAGCACCTTCTGCTGGTACTCACGCGGCACGTTGAAGTTAGCCATGATGATGATGAAGATGAACAGGTTGTCGATGGAGAGTGAGTACTCCAGCAACCAGCCCGAGAAGAACTCCAGTCCCGGGCTCGGGGACAGCTCGTGCGGCTCAGCGAAGATGAACAGGCAGACGCCGAAGACGATCGCCATGCTCACGAAGATCGCGAGGTGGGTGCTGACCTCCTTCATGGAGGGCTCGTGCGGTCGACGGCCGATGATGGCCAGGTCGACGGTGAAGACGGCGATCGCGACGAAGATGGTGATGGCCCAGATCAGCGGGCTGGCGACGGAATCGCCGATGATTGCACCCAAGGAAATCTCCTCCGGAGTGGCGTGACGCTGCGGCACTTGGGGATGCGACAGCCGGACATGTACTCCGGAGGTCTCTTCCGCCCGACGTGAGTCGGACCAGTGGCACCGGACAGATTGCTCTGTCGTGGTGACGACACCACTGCGAAGGAATACTCCCCTCCTGAACGCGGACAGTGTTTCACGTTCCGTCGCCCGATGAGAAACTCGCTAGGGTCGGTGCATGTCACGCGCCGTGCACCACCTGGACCTGTGGGTCGCCGATCTGGCCGTCGCCGAGGGGGAGTGGGGCTGGCTGCTCGGCGAGCTCGGCTGGGAGGTCGACATGACGTCGGGCAGCGGCCGTTCCTGGGTGCATCCCGACGGCACGTACTTCTTCATGGAGCGCTCGCCCGACCAGCTCGACGAGCCGCACGACCGGCTGCGACCCGGCCTGAACCACCTCGCCCTGCTCACCGACGAACGCCACCTGCTCGACCGCATGCGGGCCGAGTCCAGCGCCCACGACTGGCACGAGCTGTACGCCGACCGCTACCCGCACGCTGGTGGGGAGGAGCACGTCGCGCTCTACCTGGAGAACTCCGAGGGCTTCGAGGTCGAAGTCGTGTGGGAGCCCTGAGCGTGGGCGACCGCTGGGCGCAACGCCTCATGCGCAACCCGTTCCTCGCGCCGGTCTACGAGAAGGCCTACCGGCCGCTGCTGGGCTGGGCCTTCATGGGGTTCGACCTCGACCACCTGCGCAACGAGCGCGCCCTCACCGTCCGGGCGCTGCGGTTGACGCCGGGCCACCTCGTGCTGGACGTGGCCTGCGGCCCGGGACTCTTCACCCGTGCCTTCGCGCGTGCGGTGGCTCCTGCCGGACTGGCGGTCGGCATGGACATGTCAGGTCCGATGCTCGAGAGGGCCCGTACGACGAACGCGCACGAGCGGGCGAGGTACGTCTTCGGCGACGCGACCGACCAGCCCTTCCCGGACGACGCGTTCGACGCGGTGAACTGCTACGCCGCGCTCTACCTGATCCCGGACCCGTTCGCGGCGTTCGACGAGATGCTGCGCGTCCTGCGACCGGGCGGGCGGATCTCGTTGATGACCAGCCGCGAGTCGCCGTACCGCCTGGTCCGGCCGGTGCAGTCCCGGGTGCTGGGGGTGACCGGGCTGCGGATGTTCGACGCCGACGAGTTCACGGGGCGGCTGCGCGCGGCCGGGTTCACCGAGATCACCCAGGAGATCCACGGCGTCGCGCAGTACGTCGCCGCGACCGCACCCGCCTGACGGGTTCACCGAGGATTCACTCCCGGGGATGGGCAGGGTCGCCGCGGCGCTCTAACGTGAGGAGCCCGCCCACCCACCCGGAGGTTCCCGTGCGACGTCTGCCCGCCCTTGCCCTGATCGCCGCGATGGCGATCGCCCCGGCGCTCACCGGAGGTTCGGCACAGGCCGGCCCGACGCAGGCCGGGTCCGAGCGCGGCCACGATCGGTTAGTCCGGTTCGCCACCTTCAACGCCTCGCTCAACCGCACAGCGCCGGGCCAGCTGGTTGCCGACCTCTCGACACCCGACAACCAGCAGGCCCGCAACGTCGCGGAGACCATCCAGCGGGCGGCGCCGGACGTCGTGCTGGTCAACGAGTTCGACTACGACCCCGAGGCCGTGGACCTGTTCCGCGACAACTACCTGGAGGTCGGGCAGAACGGCGCCGACCCGGCGCACTACCCCTATGCCTGGGTGGCGCCGTCGAACACCGGTGTGCCCAGTGGCTTCGACCTCGACAACAACGGCACCGTCGGCGGCGGCAACGACGCCCTCGGCTTCGGCGAGTTCGAGGGGCAGTACGGCATGGTCGTCTACTCGAAGTACCCCATCGACGCCGGTCGCGCGCGCACCTTCCAGCACTTCCTCTGGAGGGACATGCCGGGTGCTCGGCTCCCCGACGACGCCGCGACACCGGCGCCGGGTGACTTCTACTCGGCCGACGAGCTGGCCGTCCTGCCGCTCTCGTCGAAGTCACACTGGGACCTCCCGATCACGGTGCACGGCCGCGCGATCCACTTCCTGGTCGCGCACCCGACTCCGCCGGTCTTCGACGGTCCCGAGGACCGCAGCGGGCTGCGCAACGCCGACGAGATCCGGTTCTGGGCCGACTACGTCAGCGGCGGCCGCGCCGCGGCGTACGTCCGCGACGACGAGGGCCGCCGCGGTGGCCTCGACCGGCGCGCCCAGTTCGTGATCGCCGGTGACCTCAACTCCGATCCGCGCGACGGCGACTCGCTGGCGGGTGCCACCGACCAGCTGCTCGACAACCGCCGGGTGAACACGTCCTCCACGCCGACCTCCGAGGGCGCGGTCGAGGCGTCCGAGCTGCAGGGCGGCGCCAACGAGTCGCACGTTTCCGACCCGGCGTACGACACGGCCGACTTCGCCGACAACACCCCCGGCAACATCCGCGCCGACTACGTGCTGCCGTCGAAGGGACTGCGGATCCTCGACTCCGCGGTCTTCTGGCCGACCACCACCGACCCGCTCCACCGGCTCACCGGCGCCTACCCGTTCCCGACGTCCGACCACCGCCTGGTCTGGGTCGACGTACGCCGCTGAGCCCGGCGTCGCGACCGTGGTCAGCGAGGCGCGGATTCTCCGACCATGGGCGGATGCGTCGGGGCGTGCACCGCCCTACGGTGGGCGGCATGGCCAACGCATCTCGAACGTGGGAGTCGATCATCCTGCCGGTGCAACGTCGGCTGGCGAATCCGATCGCCCGTCGCCTGGCGCCCTACCTGCGCGGTGAAGCTGTGCTGGAGACGATCGGTCGGACCAGTGGCCTGCCACGCCCGACCCCGGTCGGTGGCAGGCTCGACGGCGACACGTTCTGGATCGTCTCGGAGTTCGGCCGCCGCTCCCAGTACGTGCGCAACCTCGCGGTGAATCCGCAGGTCCGTGTCCAGCTCGCAGGCGTCTGGCGAACCGGGGTGGCGGTCATTCTCGATGACGACGATCCTCGCGCCCGGCTCAAGCAGTTGCCCAGGATCAACAGTGCGCTGGTGCGACTCGTCGGCACCGACCTGTTGACCATTCGGGTGGACCTGGAGCCTGCTCCTGACTAGGTGCGCTTGATGGGTACGCCGTACAGGGTGGTGCGTTCGCGGACGGGGCGGTTGATGCCGGCGCCGACCTCGACGAGTTCTTCGACGGTCTTGGCCGAGCCGTGCTCGGAGCCGGCCATCCGGGAGATGGTCTCCTCCATCAGGGTGCCGCCGAGGTCGTTGGCGCCGGCGTTGAGCATGGCGCGGGTGCCTTCGGTGCCGAGCTTGACCCAGGAGGTCTGGATGTTGTCGATGCGTCCGTGGAGCATGATCCGGGCCATCGCGTGCACGGCGAGGTTGTCGCGCAGGGTCGGTCCCGGGCGGGCCACCCCGGCGAGGTAGATCGGTGAGGAGGTGTGCACGAACGGCAGGGGGACGAACTCGGTGAAGCCACCCGTCTCGTCCTGGATGCGGGAGAGCACGCGCAGGTGCTGCACCCAGTGGCGCGGGTTGTCGACGTGGCCGTACATCATCGTCGAGCTGGACCGGATGCCCACCTTGTGTGCGGTGGAGACGATCTCGATCCAGGTGGCGGTGGGCAGCTTGCCCTTGGTCAGGATCCAGCGGACCTCGTCGTCGAGGATCTCCGCGGCCGTGCCCGGGATCGTGTCGAGGCCGGACTCGCGGGCCTTGATCAGGAAGTCCTCGAAGCTCAACCCGGTGCGTGAGGACCCGTTGACGATCTCCATGGGTGAGAAGGCGTGCACGTGCATCTCGGGCACCCGGGTCTTGACCGCCGCGGCGAGATCGAAGTAGGCGGTGCCGGGCAGCTCGGGGTCGATGCCGCCCTGCATGCAGACCTCGGAGGCGCCGAGGTGCCAGGCCTCCTCGGCCCGGTCGGCGACCTGGTCCAGGGACAGGGAGTAAGCGTCGGCGTCGGTACGGCGTTGGGCGAACGCGCAGAACCGGCAGCCGACGTAACAGACGTTGGTGAAGTTGATGTTGCGGTTGACGACGTAGGTGACCTCGTCGCCGACGACCTCCTTGCGGAGCGCGTCGGCCAGCCTGATGACCTCGTCGAGCAGGTCGCCCTCGGCGGTCATCAACGTCAGCGCGTGCTCGTCGGTCAGGTTCCCCGGATCCGCCTCCGCCGCCGCCAGGGCGGCGGATTCATCCCGGCCCACGGGGCCGGAGGCGGAGCCTCGGGAGCGTAGAGGGGTTTGGTCGCGACGCAGCGACTGAGGTTCTGCCGCAGGCCCGGAGGGCCGGTCCTGATCCGCCACCTCGGCGGCTGCGGAGCTGACCTCGTCCCAGGAGCCGTAGACGGTGTCGAAGTCGTCGCGACGATCGTTCGTGCGGCCCTCGGTGTCGATGCTCTCGTGAAGATCGGTGCGGCCCACACTGGCGAAGCCACCGTCGGGTTCCTGCCACGGCAGTCCCTCGGGTCGTACGCCGACCTTCGCGAGACCGTCCTCGTCCGCGAGGGCGGCCACGTGGCCCGAGACACGGGGGTCCAGCCACGGCTCACCCTGGACGACGTACTCGGGGTGCACGGTCAGCCGCGGTCGCAGCTCCAGACCGGACGCGGCGGTCAACGCACGCAACCGCTCCAGCGAGGGCCACGGGCGCTCGGGGTTCACGTGGTCGGGCGTCAGCGGCGAGACGCCACCCCAGTCATCGACACCGGCACCCAACAGTGCGGTGCATTCCTCGAGGGAGACAAGGTTCGGTGGTGCCTGGATCCGCATCTTCGGGCCGAGCACGATGCGGGTGACCGCGATCGCCGCACGGTACTCGTCGAGGTCGAGGTCGTCGGTGTGCCGCATCGCGGTGTCCGGCTTGGCCCGGAAGTTCTGCACGATGACTTCCTGCAGGGCGCCGTAGCGGCGGGCGTTGGCCCGCAGCGCGAAGATCGTCTCCGCACGCTCCTCCAGGGTCTCGCCGATGCCGACCAGCAGGCCCGAGGTGAACGGGACCGAGAGGCGCCCGGCGTCCTCGAGCACCCGCAACCGGACCTCCGGGTCCTTGTCGGGGGAGCCGTGGTGGGCCTCGCCCTTGGTCTCGAAGAGCCGACGCGAGGTGGTCTCGAGCATCATCCCCATCGACGGGGAGACCGGCTTGAGCCGGTTCAGCTCCTCCCACGACATCACGCCGGGATTGAGGTGCGGCAGCAGACCGGTCTCCTCCAGCACCCGCACCGCCATCGCCCGGATGTAGGCGATCGTCGAGTCGTAGCCACGGGAGTCGAGCCACTCGCGGGCCTCGGGCCACCGGTCCTCGGGCCGGTCACCCAACGTGAACAACGCTTCCAGACAGCCCAGCTTCGCGCCCTGGGCCGCGATGTCGAGGATCTCATCCGGGGACAGGTATGGCTCCCGGCCCTCACGAGCGGCCTGCCCCGGGGTCTCCACGAACGTGCAGTAGTGGCACCGGTCGCGGCACAACCGGGTGATCGGGATGAACACCTTCGGTGAGTACGTCACCACCCCCGGACGTCCGGCCGCGACCAGTCCGGCGTCGCGCACCCGGGCGGCCGCCGTACACAACGCGTCGAGCTGTTCGCCGGTCGCGGCCAGCAACGCGGCGGCCTCGGCCTCGTCGAGGGCGGCTCCGCGCTCGGCACGGGCCAGCGCGCGGCGGATCTGCTGTGGTGTGACGCTCACGGGGTCGAGGCTACTTCCCGGTGCGAACATCGGTGCGGCCAGTCCCACTCACGCGCTGGAGGAACCACCACCCGGGGGCTCAGCCCACGCGCTCGGAGTCACAGGCCGAGGGACCGGCCGATGATCTCCTTCTGGATCTCGGTCGTGCCGCCGTAGATCGTGGAGATGCGGCTGTCGAGGTAGGCCTTGGCGACCGGGTACTCCATCATGTAGCCGTAGCCGCCGTGGAGCTGCACGGCCTGGTTGACCAGCTTGTTCTGCAGCTCGGTGGCCCAGTACTTCGCCATCGAGGCGCCCATGGCGTCGAGCTCGCCGGCGTTGTGCTTGGTGATGCAGTCGTCGATGAAGACGCGGGTGATGCGCGCCTCGGTGGCCATCTCGGCGACCAGGAAGCGGTTGTGCTGGAACTTGCCGATCGGCTTGCCGAACGCCTCGCGGGTCTTGGCGTATTCGAGGCAGAGGTCGACCATCAGGTCGCACACGGCGGCGGCCTGCGCCGCGATGATCAGCCGTTCCTGCTGGAGGTTCATCATCAGCGAGATGAAGCCGCTGCCCTCCTCGCCGAGAAGGTTCGCCTTGGGCACCTCGACGTCGGTGAACGACAGCTCGGCGGTGTCCTGGGCGTGCAGGCCGATCTTGTCGAGGTTGCGGCCGCGCTCGAAGCCGGGCATGCCGCGCTCGACCACGAGCAGGCTGATGCCCTGGTGTCCCGCGTCCGGGTTCGTGCGGGCCACCACGATGACGATGTCGGCATTGATGCCGTTGGAGATGAACGTCTTCGAGCCGTTCAGCACGTAGTGGTCGCCCTTGTCGACCGCGGTCGTGCGGATGCCCTGGAGGTCGCTGCCGGCGCCGGGCTCGGTCATCGCGATCGCGGTGATGATCTCGCCGCTGACGCAGCCGGGCAGCCAACGCTGCTTCTGCTCGTCGGTGGCCAGGCTGGAGAGGTAGGGAACGATGATGTCGGTGTGCACCGAGAAGCCGGGGCCGCTCACGCCGGCCCGGCTCTGCTCCTCCGAGAGCACCACGTTGTAGCGGAAGTCCTTGACCCCGGCGCCGCCGTACGCCTCGTCGACGTCGAAGCACAACAGGCCGGCCTCGCCGGCCTTGAGCCACAGGTCGCGGGGGACGATGCCGTCCTTCTCCCACTGGGCGTGGTGCGGCACGACCTCCTTCTCGAAGAAGGTGCGGCAGCTCGCGCGGAAGTCCTCGTGCTCGGCCTCGAAGATGTCGCGGGTCATCCGATCAACTCCTTCATCTCGCGGACCAGTGCGGCCGGGTCGTCGGCGGCCGGGGTGATCTGCAGATTGGTGACGCCGGCGGCCCGGAACGCCTCGATGCGCTCCTTGACGTACGCCGCGGGGCCGACGAGGTTGCCGAGCTCGAGCATCTCGAGCGGAATGGCTGCCTCGGCCTCCTTCTTCTTGCCGTCGAGGTAGAGGTCCTGGACCAGCTTGGCCTCGGCCTCGTAGCCGTACTGGACGGCGAGCTCGTTGTAGAAGTTCTTGCCGCGCGCGCCCATGCCGCCGATGTAGAGGGCGGTCAGCGGACGCGCGAAGTCGAGCAGCCCCTTGACGTCGTCGCCGATGGCGCACATGCCGCCGGCCGCGATCTCGAGGGGCGCCAGGTCGGCCGACCGCTTGGCCCTGCCGGCCGCGAGCGCGTCGCCCCAGACCGACTCCGCCTTCTCGGGAATGTAGAGGAACGGCAGCCAGCCGTCAGCGATCTCCGCGGCCTGCTCGACGCTCTTCTGGCCGAGTCCGGCGATGTAGATCGGGACGGCGTCGCGCTCGGGGTGGGTGAGGATCTTCAGCGCCTTGCCCAGCCCGGTGACCGCGCCGTCCTCCTTGCTGAGCGGCAGCTTGAAGATGCCGTCGGCGGCGAGCTTCTCGCGGCGCAGGCCGGCGCGCATCAGATCGATGACCTCACGGGTGCGGCCCAGGGGCTTGGAGTAGGGAAGTCCGTGCCAACCCTCGATCACCTGCGGGCCGGAGGCGCCCAGGCCGATGATGGCCCGGCCGCCGGAGACGTTGTCGAGGCCGGCTGCGGTCTGGATCAGCGTGCCCGGCGTTCGCGAGTAGATGTTGAGGATCGCAGCGCCGATCTCGATCGTCTCGGTCCGGGCGGCGAGGTAGCCCATCAGCGTGGGGGAGTCGAAGCCGTAGGCCTCGGCGACCCAGACGGTGTCAAGACCGGCCTTCTCGAGCTCGGTCACCTGGTCGGCGGCCTCGCGCGGGTTCCCGGCGTACATCAGGGGCATGGAGAGCTTCATGGACACGATCCTTCACGACCTTGGCATCTGGATACTCTGTGAACTGCGCGCAACAACAGTGACAGTAACACTGTCACGATCGCAAGGGGTTGCCGCACACCATGACTTCGCCGAACCAGGAGACACACCACATGACGACCTTCCGCATCGCCGTGATCGGCGGCACCGGCCCACAGGGCAAGGGCCTCGCCTACCGCTTCGCCAAGCACGGGAACGAGGTCGTCATCGGCTCGCGGGCCGCCGACAAGGCCGAGGTCACGGCGAAGGAGATCGCCGAGCGGATCACCGCCGAGGGCGGCGCGCCGGTCGTCTCAGGGGCCGCCAACGCGGACGCCGTGTCCGCCGCCGACGTGGTGCTGCTGGCGATTCCGTTCAACGGCCACGACGAGCTGGTGGAGTCCCTCGCCGCCGAACTGGCCGGCAAGACGATCATCTCGTGCGTGAACCCGCTCGGCTTCGACAAGGGCGGACCCTACGGACTCGACGTCGAACGCTCGGCCGCCGAGGCTGCGGCCGCGATCGTGCCGACGGCGTCGGTGGTCGGCGCGTTCCACCACGTGGCGGCCGCCTCGCTGTGGTCCGAGGACGAGTACCTCGACCACGAGGACGTCCTCGTCTGCGGTGACTCCGCCGAGTCGAAGGAGACCGCCCAGGAGCTGGCGCGCACCGTCACCTCGCGGATCGGCATCGACGCCGGCAAGCTGCGCCTGGCTCGTCAACTCGAGCCGCTGACCGCGGTGCTCATCTCGATCAACAAGAAGTACAAGGTGCGCTCGGGCATCAGCATCTCCGGACTCTGACCCTTCCGCTACCGAAGAGTCCGCATGATCTCGCGCGAGATTTCCTGCTGACTGTTCGGTAGCGGGGGTTTCAGCGGGGCGTGCCGTTCCAGGAGTCCCAGAGCGCGGCGTACGAACCCCCGGCGGCGACGAGTTCGTCGTGCGAGCCGAACTCGATGATCGTGCCGTCCTCGCACACCGCGACCCGGTCGGCGTCGTGGGCGGAGAAGAGGCGGTGCGCGATCGCGATCACCGTGCGGCCGTGCAGCACTGCGGCCAGCGACCGCTCCAGGTGACGCGCGGCCCGGGGGTCGATCAGCGAGGTGGCCTCGTCGAGCACGAGCGTGTGCGGGTCGGCCAGCACCAGTCGCGCCAGGGCCACCTGCTGGGCCTGGGCGGCGGTCAGCGTGCGTCCACCCGACCCCACGACCTCCCTCAGTCCGTCGGGGAAGGCGCGCACCCAGGCGTCGGCGTCGACGGCGGCAAGGGCCGACCAGATCTCCGCATCGCTGGCCTCGTGCGGGGCGGCCAACGCCAGGTTCTCCCGGATCGTGCCGACGAAGACGTGGTGCTCCTGGGTCACCAGGGCCACGTGCCCGCGCAGGTCGTCGAGCGGCAGCTCGGTCAGGCCGACGCCGCCCACCGTCACCGAACCGGCACGGGGCGGATGGATCCCGGCCAGGAGCCGGCCCAGGGTCGACTTGCCGGCACCCGACGGCCCGACCATCGCGATCCGCTCGCCGACGCCGACCGACAGGTCGATGCCGTGCAGCACGTCGCGCCCCTCGACGTACGCGAAGTGCACGTCGCGCGCGTCGAGCTTCTCGTTCTCGGGCTGCGCTCCGGTGGCCACACGGTCGTCGGGCACCTGCGCGACGCCGAGCAGTCGCGCCAGTGACGCGCCGCCGACCTGGAGCTCGTCGAGGATCGACACGATCCGGTCGACGGGGTCGATCAGCATCTGCACGTAGAGCGTGGCCGTGGTGACCTCGCCCAGCGAGGCGTGGCCCTGCGTGTAGAGCCAGCCGCCGAACAGCAGCGTCGCGACGGTCGGCAACAGGTAGGCGAGCTCCATGCTCGGGAAGAACACCGTGCGCAGGTGCAGCGTGTACTTCTCGGCGGCGTACGAGCCCTTGCAGTCGGCGTCGAGCGCGGCCACCCGCTCCGGACCGAGGCCGAGTGCCTCGATGGTGCGCGCGCCCTCCGTGTTCTCGGTCAACGTCGCCGAGATCTGGGAGTACGACGCGTTCTCGCGCAGGTAGCCGTCCTTGGCCCGGGCGAGATACCAACGCAGCCCGATCACCAGGATGGGTACGCCGATCAGCGCCGGGAGCGCCACCCACCAGCCGACCGCCAGCGCCGCGGCGAAGGTGAGGATCGCGGTGACGACCGCGATCGTCCACTCCGGCATCGCCCAGCGCACCGACCAGCCGAGCTGGTCGACGTCACGGGAGGTGCGGGTGAGCAGGTCGCCGGAGCCGGCCGACTCGACCACGCCGACCGGCAGCGCCAACGTGTTCTCGACGAAGTCCTCGCGCAGCTCGGCGAGCACCTCCTCGCCCAGCGACTGCGAGACGTAGCGCGCCTGGCGGGTCAGGATCGTCTGCACCACGAGGAAGCCGGCCAGCAGCATCGCGACGTGGTCGACGTGGTTGATCGACGTGCCCTTCTCGACCGCCTCGACCAGCTGGCCGAACAGTCGCGGCGCGGCCAGGGCGGCCAGGGCCGCCAGTGCGTGCAGGCCGACCGCCAGCCAGAGCATGCGCGGGTGGTTGCGCGCGATCGACACCGCATAGGCCCGCACCTCACGAGTGCCCGCGACCGGAAGCACCTGGTTCATCGGGCCACCTCCACGTCGTCGTCCATCTCGGTCTCGCGGGTCACCGTGCGGCGGTACGCCGGGCAGGTGTCGAGCAGGTCGCGGTGCGTGCCGGAGGCGACGATGCGCCCGCCGTCGAGGAACGCGACCTCGTCGACCGCGTCGAGCAGCAACGGGCTCGACGTGGTCACCACCGTGGTGCGGCCCTGCCTGTGGCCGCGCAACCGGGTGGCGATGCGGGACTCGGTGTGGGCGTCGACGGCACTCGTCGGCTCCACCAGGACCAGGATCTCGGGGTCGACGAGCAGGGCCCGGGCGAGCACCAGGCGCTGACGCTGGCCACCCGAGAAGGAGCGTCCGCGCTCGGCGACCTCGCCGTCGAGCCCGCCCTCGAGCGCGTCGAGCACGTCCTCGGCGCTGGAGGTGTGCAGGGCCGCCTCCACGTCGGACCCGGGTCGGCCGAGCACGTTGAGCCGGTCGCCGAGCCGGCCGGAGAACAGGGCACTGCCGGTGTCGGAGACCACGATGCGGTGCCGCACCTCGGCCGGGTCGAGGCCCGTCAACGGCACCCCGCCCAGACGCACGTCGTCGTCCGGGTCAGGCGCCTGCAGGCCCAGTCGGTCGGCCAGGTGCGCGGAGTCGTCGGGCTGGTCCGAGACGATGGCCGTGAGGCGACCGGGGGTGATCGACAGCCCGGTGCGGACGTCGTACAGGCCGGAGCCGGTGGGTGGCGAGGGCATCGGATCGGGCACCGCCGCGACGTCGGGCTCCAGGGCCAGGACCCGGCAGACGCGGGCGGCCGAGACGCGGGCGCGGATGAACTTGTTGGCGTACTCGGTGGCGGTGCGCAACGGGATCATCAGGAACGCGGCGTAGCCGTAGAACGCGACGAGCTCACCCGGGCTGATCTGTCCGCGGACGGCGTACCGCGCGCCAAGCCAGACCACCAGCACCACGAAGATCCCGGGCAGCAGCACCTGCAGCGCGTCGAGGATCGACTGCAGGCGCGCCACCTGTACGCCGGCCCGGCGGGTGCGTTGCGACTCGCGACGGTAGCGGTCGAGGAAGACCGACTCGCCGCCGACACCACGCAACACCCGCAGGCCACCGACGATGTCGCTGGCGGTGTTGGACAGCTCGCCCATCAGGTGTCGTTGACGGGCGGAGCGCTTCTGGAGCGGGGAGAGCAACGGGCCGATCAGCAGCATGAGGGCGGGCACGCCGATCAGCACCACCAGTCCGAGCGTGACGCTGGTCTGCAGCAGGATCACCGAGACCAGGACGAACGACACGATGGCGCCGGCGAACCGTGCCGTCACGTCCATCACCTGGCCGAGGTTGGAGATGTCGCTGTTGCCGATCGCGACGACCTCGCCGGTCGAGACCTTGCGGGGCAGGGTGCCGCCCAGGCGTGCCACCTGGCGGCCCACCAGCTGCACGGTGCGGTAAGCCGCGGTCAACCAGTTCGTCACCGCGAACCGGTGCCTGATGATGCCGGAGGCCGCCTGCAGGAGGCCGATCGCGAACATCACCGAGGCCCACTTGACCAGCTCGCCACGGTCGCGGTCTGCCACGCCGAGGTCGATCGCGCGCCCGATCACGGCGGGCATCACGGCCTGCGAGCTCATCCAGATGATGCCGAAGACCATGCCCAGCGCGAGCGTGTGCCACTGGCCCTTGGCCATCCACCACAGGAACCGCCCCGGCGAGCGGTGATCGGCGAGGCCGGGGACGGCCAGGGGAAGGTTGCGCACCCGCCAACGCTACGTTTGCCGCCTGTGTCGGAGCCACTGGTTTTCGCGGGCCGGGCGGCTCAGCGGGCCAGGTCGGGAACCACCTCGGCGCCGGGCAGCTCACCGAGCAGCCGGCCGGGGAGGAACAGCTTCGAGTGGCGTACGCCGCTGCCGATGATGGTGCGCTCGATCTCCAGCACCCGCGTGTCGACCAGCAGTCGCCATTCGGCGGGCAGACCGATCGGGGTGATGCCGCCGTACTCCATGCCGGTCTCCTCGACCGCGCGCTCCATCGGGTGGAAGGAGCACTTGCGGACGTCGAGGGTGCGCTTGACGAGGCCGTTCACGTCGGCCCGGGTGTCCGCGCGGACGACGCACGCCGCGAGCCGCTCCTCGCCAGATCGCTTGCCGCTGATCACCACACAGTTGGCGGAGTCCTCCATGGAGGTGCCGTAGGCCTCGCTCATCACGGCGGTGTCCGCGAGCTCCGGGTCGATCTCGGCGACCAGCACCTCACCGGCGTGCGCCCAGTCGCGCAGCGCCTTCGCGACGGGGTCGGCGACGAGGTCGAGGCGGTCCAGGGCGGGCAGGAGGTCGAGGGACATGCCTGACATGGTGTCAAAGTGCTCGCGCGCCATTCACCGCGCCTTCACCACCCGGACCCCTGCCCATGTCTCACTGATGGTGTGACCCAACTTGCCGTCTCGCGCAAGACGCAGAGCCTGGTGGTGACGCCCGCCGTGGTGGCGCACCGCGGGGCCAGTGGCTACCGACCCGAACACACCCTCGAGGGCTACCGCATGGCGATCCGCATGGGCGCCGACGACATCGAGCTCGACCTGGTGGCCACCAAGGACGGTGTGCTGGTGGCCCGCCACGAGAGCGAGATCGGCACCACCACTGACGTGGCGGACCACCCCGAGTTCGCCCACCGGCTGACCACCAGGACCATCGACGGGGTCGTGCTGCACGGCTGGTTCGTGGAGGACTTCACCCTCGCCGAGCTGAAGACCCTGGCCGCTCGCGAGCGTCTGGCGAGCCTGCGTCCGGACAGTGCGTCGTACGACGGCGCCTGCGGGATCCCGTCGTTCAACGAGGTGCTGGCGATGGTCGGGGCCGAGTCCGTGCTGGGCGGCCGCAGCATCGGCGTGATGGCCGAGCTCAAGCATGCGGCGTACTTCGACTCGATCGGACTGCCGCTCGACGAGATGCTGCTCTCGGACCTGAGGCGCCACGACCTGGACCACCCACGCTCACGGGTCACCGTGATGTCGTTCGAGCCGACCGTCCTGCGCCGGCTCGCCCATCGCACGCGGGTGGCCGTCGTTCAGCTGCTCGAGGCCGCCGACAAGCGCCCCGCGGACCTGGTCGCAGTGGGCGATCCCCGCACGTACGCCGACCTGTGCACGCGCGAGGGCCTGGCCTGGATCGACGAGTACGCCGACGGCATCGGGGCGCACAAGTCGCTGGTGCTCCCTCGCGACGACAGCGGTGCGATCTCGACGCCGTCGGCCCTGGTCCGCGAGGCCCACCGGATGTGGTTGACCGTCCACGTGTGGACCCTGCGCCGGGAGAACCGCTTCCTTCCGCTCAACCTGCGCCGCGATGGTGGGCCCGGTGCGGCCGGTGACCTGGCCGCCGAGGCCAAGGCCTTCCTCGACGCCGGGGTCGACGGGTTGATCACCGACCATCCCGACATCGTGCTCGACGTGCTCCGCGAGGCGGACGTCCTGCGGTCCGGTGGCCAGGGCAGCCGAACTGCCTGACGTTGTTCGGGACGTCCTGCACCGAGGTCGTCCCAGCCGCCGCGTCGCAGGACGTCCTGCCTTCGGTCACGTCGCGTTCACCGGGTTCCGGACTCGGTGTCATCTGCGGCCACGACGCTCGCGATCATGAAACGAACTCTCGGTACCTCCGTCGTCGCCGCACTCGTGGCTTCCGTCCTCCTCGCGCCGGGCGGCGCCTCTGCCGGTGCGGCACCGGCCGCAGCCTCGGCCGCGAAGGAGCGCACCACCGAGCCGATCGTGATCGGCCACCGCGGTGCCTCCGGATATCGCCCCGAGCACACGCTGGCGTCGTACCGCCTGGCCATCCGGATGGGCGCCGACTACGTCGAGCCGGACCTGGTCTCCACCAGTGACGGCGTGCTCGTCGCCCGCCACGAGAACGAGATCGGCGGCACCACCGACGTCGCGGACCACCCCGAGTTCGCCGACCGCAGGACCACGAAGACCATCGACGGCAAGCCGATCACCGGATGGTTCACCGAGGACTTCACGCTCGACGAGCTCAAGACCCTCCGCGCCAAGGAGCGGCTCCCACAGGTGCGACCCGACAACACGCGGTACGACGGGCAGTTCGAGATCCCGACCCTCGACGAGGTGCTCGCCATGGTGCGTGAGGAGTCCAGGCGCACGCACCGCCGCATCGGCGTCTATCCCGAGACCAAGCACCCGACCTACTTCGACTCGATCGGCCTCTCGCTGGAGGAGCCGCTGCTGCGCACGCTGCGCCGGCATCACCTGGACCGCCGCAACGCACCGGTGATCCTGCAGTCCTTCGAGACCGCCAACCTGCGCGACCTCGATGCCCGGACCGACCTGCCGATCGCCCAGTTGATCGACGGCTCGGGGGCCCCGTACGACCTCGTCGAGGCCGGTGACCCGCGCACCTACAAGGACCTGACGAAGCCGGAGAACCTCGCCGACATCGCGTCGTACGCCGACGGGCTGGGCGCGCACAAGGACCTGGTGCTGCCGCGTGACGCGTCCGGCGCGACCGGAGAGCCCTCCGCACTGGTCGACGACGCGCACGACGCCGGGCTGACCGTGCACGTGTGGACCCTGCGCGACGAGAACCAGTTCATGGCGACGAACTTCCGGATCGGCACCGACCCGAACGCCAAGGGCGACTCGCGGGCGGAGGCGTTCGCGTTCTTCGACGCGGGGGTCGACGGCGTCTTCACCGACTACACGGACACCATCGTCGCGGCCCGCGAGGACTGGCTGGCCGAGCAGTGAAAGCAGCAGCGATGCGTGACGCCGACGCAAAAAAGGTGCAGGGTGCTGGAATGACATTCACTCTCGGGACACGAAGGACCACAGTCCAGCGCCGCCCAATCCGCATCAGCACAGTCCTCATCGTGATCGCCTTCGTGGTGGCACTCGTCCAGGCACCGGTGACCGCGGCGACCCCGCTCACCGTGGCGCAGGGCATCTCCACCCAGAACGGCTCGTCGGCCACCGTGCGTGGCTACGTGGTCGGGCAACCCACGGCCACGAACACCGTGGTCACCAGCAACTATCCGAACGACTACGCGCTCGCCCTCGCGGACAGCGCGTCGGAGACCAGCACCTCTCGGATGCTCTACGTGCAGATCCCCGCGGAGTTCCGCGCACAGTGGGGGCTCCAGTCGAACCCGTCGCTCGAGGGCCAGCAGGTCGACGTGACCGGCTTGCTGTCGGCGTACTTCACCCACCCCGGGCTGAAGTCCGCATCGGCGTTCAGCCTCGTCGGCTCCGACCCTGACCCTGACCCGACCGACCCGCCGCCCGGCGACGGTGAGCACGACGACTACTACGCCGACGCCCTCGGCAAGACCGGTCCGCAGCTGCGCAGCGCGCTGCACACGATCATCTCGACGCAGACGAAGCTGAGCTACGACCAGGTCTGGAACGCGCTGAAGGCGACCGACGAGGACCCGAACAATCCCAGCAACGTGATCCTGTTCTACTCCGGCATCTCGCGCAGCAAGTCGCTCAACGGCGGCGGCGAGAACGACTGGAACCGTGAGCACGTCTGGGCAAAGTCGCACGGCGACTTCGGTACGGCGACCGGTCCCGGCACCGACATCCATCACTTGCGGCCCACCGACGTTTCGGTGAACTCGATCCGTGGCAACAAGGACTTCGACAACGGCGGGGGTGCGGTCAGCGAGTGCTCCGACTGCGCCACCGATGCCGACTCGTTCGAGCCGTCCGACGCGGTCAAGGGCGACGTGGCCCGGATGATCCTCTACATGTCGATCCGGTACGAAGGCGGCGACGGCTTCGCGAACCTCGAGCCCAACGACCTGGTCAACAACGGGGCGAACCCCTACATGGGCCGCCTCTCGGTCCTGCTCCAGTGGAACGCGGCGGACCCGCCCAGCGCGTTCGAGAAGCACCGCAACGACGTCATCTTCGACCAGTTCCAGCACAACCGGAACCCGTTCATCGATCACCCCGAGTGGGCCAACGCGATCTGGAACTGATCCACGAACCTGCAGTTGCTGCGCCTCGAACCGGCAGTTCCTGCGCTCGTCATGGGCGCAAGAACTGCCGGTTCGGCCATCAAGAATCGCCGGCTCGCGCAGCAAGAATTGCCGGCTGGTGGGTCAGGACTCGGGCATCAGGACCCAGGCGGCGACGTAGGCGAGGGCCACGGTGCCGAAGCTGAACAGCGCGGCGACCACGGTCAGCACCCGGACCAGGGCCAGGTCGATGTTGAAGTAGTCCGCCACACCCGCGCAGACACCTCCGAGCATGTTGTCCTGCCGGCTGCGGGTCAGGCGCTTGCGTGCGTAGTCGTTCATCGGTTCTCCTCCATGAAGTGGTGGTTCGGTTCGCCCGTCGTACGACGGGATCGGATGTTGGCCCAGGTGGCGGCAGCGAGGCCGATGGCACCGCCGGCCACCCAGGGAATCGGCAGCAGCCAGCGGATGTCGTCGTCGTCGACGGCCTCCCCGGCGACCAGCGCCCAGATGCCGACCAGGCCCAGGAAGACCAGGCCCATCACCAGGTGTCCGGTGTTGACCGGGTGTCGACCGGTGTCGGCGCGGGGGTCCGTCGTGCTGTCCGGTGCGGTGTCGAACGAGGTCTCCATGTCGGGTCCTTCGGTGCCGGGGGAGTCGTGGCCTGAATCTGATCCGGGGAGTCTCATCGCGCGACCACACTCACGTCGCCGACTTCGAGGTCCGCGTCGATGCGCAGGTGCGGTTGGTCCGCGTCGCCGAGGTTGCTGCCGCTCAGGTCCAGGTCGAGGCCGCCGGTGGAGCGGCCGAAGACCTCGATCTCACCGATCTCGACCGTGGCGTCGGCGGAGACGTGGAGCCCGCGGGGCACGATCACCTCGATGGTTCCGACCTCGCCGTCGATCTCGAGCGTCCGTCCGTCGAGCGCCCGGAGGTCGCGGACCTGGGTGAGGTCGAGCCTGATCTCGCCGGCCTCCATGTCGTACGACGACTTCAGCTGGCTGGCCGACGTCGGGCTCTCCTTGACCGTCGTCCCGTCCCAGCGATCGGCGATCGTGCTCAGGCTGAGCACCACCGCGGCCACCAGGCCGAGGAAGATCAGCCCGCCGGCCCGGCCGTAGAACGCGCCGACCACCAGCATCACGCCGATCACGCCGAGCGCGAGGGCCGGGTATGCCGAGTCGGCGACGTCGGCACCGGCCAGGTCGAAGATGCCCAGCACACCGGAGGCGAGCGCGGTCAGGGCCAGGGTGAACCAGAAGAGGATGGGGCCGCGTTTGCGTGGGTTGCGGGGAAGCCGCGGCGGAGGAGGCGGCGCCATCGGTCCGCCGGTCGCGCCGTCAGTCGGGCCGCCGGTCAGGGGCATCGTCGCGGTGGCGTCCGCGCCCACCCAGCCGGGCTGGGCGCCGGCGCCGGACCAACCGGTCTGCGTGCCCGGGCCCACCCAACCGGCGTTCGGACCGTAGGTGCGTTCGTTCCTGCGCCGCTCGCGACGGTCGCGTCGGGACAGGATCACCCAGGCGATGAGCCCGATCGCGAACAACGGCCAGGGGAACCAGCCCGGGCCCCAGGCGTCACCGACCAGTGCGAGGCCGGCGAGGATGCCGACACCGATCAGGGCGACGTTGCGTGAGCGGGCGTCGAGCTGGATGGTGGCGCTGCGACCGGTGTCCTCGGGAACGAGCAGCCAGCAGGCGACGTAGATGATCAACCCGGCCCCACCGAAGAACGTGAGCACCACGAACGCGACGCGCAGGATCACCGGATCGACGTCGAGGTGACGGCCCAGGCCTCCGGCGACGCCGGCGACGTGCCGGTCGTAGCTGCTGCGCCGCAGGTTGGCGAGGTCACGCATCTGCTCGCCGCTGACCCGCGGGCCCTCGTGGGAGGAGCCGGGTTGCGGACCAGCCTGCTGGCCGGCGTGGGGCGCTTCGGTGTCGGCGCCGTCGTTGGTCGGGTTCTCGTTCATGTCTCCAGCCTGAGGCCTGCTCACGCCCGGCACCATCGGGAACAACCCTGATCTCTTGCCGTTGCAGGGCAATTCGGCTCAGGGTCGGGTCAGGGGTTCGCCTCATGGTCCGCGCGCCCGCACTGTGTGACGATTGCTGCACGATGACGAGCACTGCCCCCCACCACGAGGTACGACGGGCCACCCGCGACTCGACCGACAACTACCTCGGTGGAGTGGCCGCCGGGTTGGCGCGTCACCTCGGCCTGCCCGTGATCTGGGTGCGCGTGGCGTTCATCCTCACTGCGGCGCTCGGCGGCATGGGCATCGCGATGTACGCCGGCCTCTGGATGGTGCTGCCCACCGACGAGCGGTTCAGCGACGAGGCGCCGGGCCTGGCCTCGGCCAGTCGCTCGGGCAAGCGTCCCGGCCGGGTTCGCCGGATGGCCGACATGGGACCCACGATCGCCCTGGGCGCACTGGCCTTCGGCATCGTGATCATGGTCGAGTCGGTCTTCGGGAGGGGAGCCCTCTTCTGGCCGGTCGTGCTCGGCATCGTCGGCGTCGCCCTGATCTGGCGCCAGGCCGACGAGGCACAACGCGAGCGCTGGCTCGACTCCTCCGAACGACTCGACCCGGTCAAGGCCATGTTCGGCAGTCGCACCTGGGCGTCGTACGCCCGCATCTTCGCCGGCGGTGCCCTGATCCTCTCCGGACTCGGTGTCTTCGCCCTGACCGGTGGCCGTCTCGACGTGGCCCGCGAGATCGTCGTCGCAGGCTTCCTCGGCGTGGTCGGTCTGGCGCTCGTGGTGGGGCCGTGGGTCTTCCGGCTCTCCTCCGACCTCGGCCAGGAACGCGCCGAGCGGGTGCGCAGCCAGGAACGCGCCGACGTGGCCGCGCACCTGCACGACTCGGTGCTGCAGACCCTCGCCCTGATCCAGAACAACGCCCACGACCCGGCCACCGTGGCTCGTCTCGCCCGCGCCCAGGAACGCGACCTGCGGACCTGGCTGTTCGCCGAGCAGAAGGACGAAGGCGCCTCCATCGCCGCCGCGCTGCGGGCCCTGACCGCCGAGGTCGAGGACACCTACGGCGCCACCGTCGAGACCGTCGTGGTCGGCGACGTGCCGGTCAACGAACACGTCGCGCCGATCGTCCACGCCACCCGCGAGGCGATGACCAACGCGGCCAAGCACGCCGGCACCGGCAAGATCGACGTGTACGCCGAGGTGTCGCCCTCGCGCGTCGAGATCTACGTCAAGGACCGCGGTGTCGGCTTCGACCCGTCGTCCGTGGCCGAGGACAGGCAGGGTGTCCGTGGCAGCATCGTGGCGCGCATGGAACGCCACGGAGGCAGCGCCGAGATCCGTAGTACGCCGGGTGCCGGCACCGAAGTGGTGCTGGGCATGCCCCTGCAGGAGGAGAAGTCGTGACCCGAGTCGTGATCGTCGATGACCACGCCATGTTCCGCGCCGGAGTGCGCGCCGAGCTGACCGGCGCCGCAGCCCCCGGAGCGCTCGAGATCGTCGCGGACGCCGAGGACGTGCCGACCGCGGTCGCCGCGATCCGTGAGCACCGGCCCGACGTCGTGCTCCTCGACGTGCACCTGCCCGGAGGCGGCGGCGTCGAGGTGATGCGCCAGCTGGGCACCACCGAGACCCGCTTCCTGGCGCTCAGCGTCAGCGACGCCGCCGAGGACGTCATCGGCACCATCCGGGGCGGCGCCCGCGGCTACGTCACCAAGACCATCACCGGTCCCGAGCTGGTCGCCGCGATCAAGCGCGTGGCCGAGGGCGATGCCGTGTTCTCCCCACGGCTTGCGGGTTTCGTGCTCGACGCCTTCGCCGGCTCCATCGAGGTCGCCGCCGTCGACGAGGACCTCGACCGGCTCACCGAACGCGAGCGCGAGGTGATGCGCCTGATCGCCCGGGGCTACGCCTACAAGGAGGTCGCCAAGGAGCTGTTCATCTCCGTGAAGACCGTCGAGACCCACATGTCCTCGGTGCTGCGCAAGCTCCAGCTCTCCTCGCGCCACGAGCTGACCCGATGGGCGAACGACCGCAGGCTCCTCTAGGTCGGCGTACGACGACACGCCTGTCCAGTGGCGCATCATTGACATTCGCGCGGTGTCACGGTCCGATGAAGGACGCGCAATTGCTGACGTCCATCGATTCCAGCACCGGGAGAGTGACCATGCACGTCGTCATCGCCACAGATGGTTCGCGTCAGTCCCTGACTGCGGCCAAGCAGTTCAAGTCGTTCGCCGATCCCGCCAAGGTCACCGAGGTCTCGGTCGTGGCGGTGATCCGTCCCCTGGCCGCGGTGGCGTTCGCCAACGACCTGTCCACGTCGAAGCGTGCCAAGGACCCGGGCGAGGACACCTCGTCGCGCCAGGCTGCCATCGACGCGGTCGACACGATCGCGGCCGTCTTCGACGGATGGGGCGCCAAGGTGCACAAGCGGGTCCGCAGCGGTTCGCCGGCCAACGAGATCATCAAGGCCGCCACGACGTACGGCGCCGGCCTGGTCGTCATCGCAGCCGGAGGGCGCGGGCTCAGCGACACCGTGCTGATGGGCAGTACGGCGCAACGGGTGCAGCACTACGCCCCGTGCCCTGTGCTGGTGGTGCGTCCGGCCAAGAAGCCGCGTGGCAGCAGGCGCGAGGCGGCGAAGAACGCGGCCCGCAAGGCGGTGCACGCGAAGCCCGCCACGCCGGCGAAGAAGACGCCTGCCAAGAAGACGCCTGCCAAGGCAGCGCCAGCCAAGGCAGCGCCAGCCAAGACGACACCCGCCAAGACGGCGCCGGCAAAGAGCGCCGCGAAGGCGCCGGCCAAGAAGACCGCAGCGAAGAAGACCGCTCCGAAGAAGTAGCACCCGACCGCGCCGGCTCCATGGCCACGTAGGATCCCGGCCATGGAAACCCTGCGGCTGGTGCTTCTCTTCATCCACATCCTCGGTTTCGCCGCGCTGATCGGTGGCCTGCTCTCCCAGATGGGCGCCGTCGACAAGGTGGTCAACGGGCCGATGCGCGACGGCGCCGGTACGGCGTTCCTCGCCGGCCTGGCCCTGGTCGGCGTACTCGAGGCAGGCGACGGCGACGTCAACCACGCCAAGATCGGCGTGAAGCTGGTGATCGGCCTGGTCATCCTCGGGCTGGTGATGGCCAACCTTCGCAAGCCGAGGATTCCCGACGGCCTGTTCTACGGACTGCTCGCGCTGTCGGTGGTCAACGTGGCCGTCGCGGTGTTCTGGTCCTCGGCCCACGTCTGAGGCTCGCGCCCGGCGCCTGCGCCTGACGGTCCGGCACGCGGCGCGGCAACTCTGGCTGCGACAATGAAGCCATGGCCAGCTCCGAGCACCAGTCCTCGCCCGAACGAGTCGTCATCATCGGCGGCGGACCCGGCGGCTACGAGTCGGCCCTGGTGGCCGCGCAGCTCGGCGCCGACGTGACCGTGGTCGACTCCGACGGCATCGGCGGCAGCGCCGTACTCACCGACTGCGTGCCCAGCAAGACCCTGATCGCCACCGCCGAGGTGATGACCGAGGTGGCCGACGCCGCGGAGCTGGGGGTCACGTTCCTCGACTCCGAGGGCGACGTGGCCAGCAAGGTGAAGGTCGACCTGGCCAAGGTCAACGCCCGGGTGCTGCGCCTCGCCGCCGACCAGTCCGCCGACATCGCCCGGCGCCTCGAGCGCGAGGGCGTCAAGGTGGTCAGTGGCCGCGGTCGCCTCGTCGCCTCACACGCGGGCAGCCACACGGTCGCGGTGACCGCCGCCGACGGCAGCGAGCAGACCGTCGAGGCCGACGCCGTGCTCGTGGCCACCGGTGCCGCACCGCGCACCCTGCCCTCGGCTCAGCCTGACGGCGAGCGCATCCTCACCTGGGAGCAGGTCTACGACCTCACCGAGGAACCGGAGAAGCTGATCGTGGTCGGCTCGGGTGTCACCGGCGCCGAGTTCGCCTCGGCGTACCTCGCCCTGGGCATCGACGTCACCCTCGTCTCCTCGCGCGACCGGGTGCTGCCCGGCGAGGACGCCGACGCCTCCGCCGTCCTCGAGGACGTCTCCAAGCGGCGCGGCATGAACGTGCTCTCGAAGTCGCGCATGGAGTCGGTGACCCGTGACGGCGACACCGTCACCGTCACGTTGACGGACGGCCGTAGCGTCACCGGCTCGCACTGCATCCTCGCCCTCGGGTCGATCCCGAACACCGCGGACCTCGGACTCGAGGAGGCCGGCGTCCGGGTCGACGACGGCGGGTTCATCAAGGTCGACAAGGTCTCGCGCACGTCGGCGCGCGGGGTGTACGCCGCGGGCGACTGCACCGGCGTCCTGATGCTGGCCTCGGTCGCCGCCATGCAGGGTCGCATCGCGATGTGGCACTTCCTCGGCGACGCGGTCGCGCCGCTCGACCTGCGCAAGGTGTCCTCCAACGTCTTCACCGCGCCCGAGATCGCCACCGTAGGCTG
Source organism: Nocardioides sp. Soil796 (assembly GCF_001429525.1). Lineage (NCBI taxonomy): Bacteria > Bacillati > Actinomycetota > Actinomycetes > Propionibacteriales > Nocardioidaceae > Nocardioides > Nocardioides sp. Soil796. The sequence goes on along the minus strand of NZ_LMSQ01000018.1, from coordinate 272,421 downwards.
CTCGCAGAAGGCGGTCGACGACGGCGAGATCATCGCCGAGGTCGTGATGCTCAAGCTCTCGGGCAACCCGCGGGCGAAGATGCAGGGTGTGCGTGACGGCTTCGTGAAGCTGTTCTGCCGTCCCGGAACAGGCACTGTCGTCGGTGGCGTCGTGGTCGGTCCGCGCGCGTCCGAGCTGATCCACCCGGTCTCGATCGCGGTGGCCGAGGCGCTCACCGCCGACCAGGTGGCCCAGGTGTTCACGGTCTACCCGTCGATGTCGGGCTCCATCGCGGAAGCCGCGCGCCGCCTGCACAACGTTTGAGCGTGGTGACCGGGCGGGCGTCAGTCGTCGGCCAGGGTGTGCCGCAGGTAGCGCATCGGGGCGTCGAGGTAGGCCTTCCAGTGATGGACCAGCTCCAGCTCGTCCCACGTCGTCTCGCGCAGCCCCCAGTCGCCGACCTCGATGATGCGCGCCCCCGGCATCGCCGCAAGGACGGGGGAGTGCGTCGCGCACAGCACCTGGCCGCCCGCGGCCGCGATGTCGTGCAGCGCCCGGATCAACGTCAGCGTCGACCCGAAGGACAATGCCGCCTCCGGCTCGTCGAGACAGTAGAAGCTGGGTGAGGAGAACTTGCGCCTGAGCACCTCGAGGAACGACTCTCCGTGGCTCATCGCGTGGTAGTCGGCGTCATTGGGTCCGCCGTGCTCGTCCATGTAGGTGTACCACCCGTGCATGGTCTCGGCGCGCAGGAAGAATCCCCAGCGTGCACTGCCGATGCCGCGCTGGATCCGGAGACTGGCATGCAGCGGTGACTCGGTGGTGCGGGTCTCGTGCCGGCCATGGGCGCTGCCGCCCTCGGGTGAGAGCCCGTAGGCAGCAGCGACCGCCTCGACCAGGGTGGACTTGCCGGAGCCGTTCTCGCCGACGAGGAAGGTCACGCCCGGCGGGAGGTCGAGCCCTCGGGCCAGCAGCTGTGCCACGGCCGGAATCGTGGCGGGCCACTCGGTCGGTGGCAGGTCATCGTCGGGGTCGCGGCTGATCCGCACCACGGGCGGCTGGTCGAACTTCACGGTGCCACCTTGGCAGGTGGGTCAGAAGCCGCCGAAGTCTCCACCGCCGAAGTCGAAGCCGCCGCCGTCGCCGCCCCAGCCACCGTCGAAGCCACCGCCACCGTCGCCTCCGCCGTCTCCACCACCGGAGTCGCCGCCCCAGCCGCCGTCGAAGCCGCCACCGTCGCCTCCGCCGTCTCCACCACCGTCGCCACCGCCGGCGGACCAGTCCTCGCCTCCGCCGCCGTCGGCGCCGGAGAGGTCACCGTCACCGCTGGTGACGTCGGGGCTCCACACACCGGCCATCATCGACCCGATCAGGAAGCCGGGAAACAGTCCGTTCATCGCGTAGGAGCCGTAGTAGCCGTTGGCGTACTGGCTGTAGGCCGGGCCGCCTTGGTACCACGGCACCATGCGGGACCCGTCGCGCACGCGGCGTACGTCGGGCTCGGCGCCGGCCTCGACACGCTCGGCGTCGGCGAGACAGACCGGCACCTCGCGCGGGATGCCGCCCGGCGGCGCCCAGGACACGTCGGCCTGCGCGGGCCCGTGCCTCGGGTTGAAGAAGCACGGGGGTCGGCGCTGGGGGAGCGGCTGGTTGTCCTGGCGAGCCAGCACGCAGGCCTGCGCATAGCGGCCGTCCTCGAGGGTGCGGGTGACAGCGGTGATGTCTTCGGGAGTGCGCACGTCGTCGAGCAAGGACTTGGCGTCCTCGTAGCAGTCGAGCGCGCGCTGGTAGTCCTGCCGCATGGGGACGTCGAGCTCGGTGGCGAGGGTGTCGATGTGGAGCTCCTGGAGCTCTTCCCCGAAGCGGGTGACGTCCTCCTCGGCGACCCGCTTGACCTTGGTCACCGCGTCTTCCTTGGTGCGCACGAGTTCCTTGCGGTTGCGTTGCTGGGTCGCCACGAGTGCGGCCACCGCCAGGACCGCCAGGAGGAGCATGATCCACACCATGCACCCACGCTAGCAACGCCGTGGAAACTACGGGTCTGTAATTCACAGGGTTCCGTGGACAGGCCGCAATCGTCCGTGTTGGGATCAATGGTCACTCCCGTTTCCACCTGTCCCAATGATCTCGGAGCACCCCATGCGGCGCACGTTCCCCGCCCTGGTCGCCGGCGCACTGGCCATCGGAGCGCTCGTCCTCACCACGGCGATCGCGCCGAGCAGCGCGCGCACGGTCACCGTCGACCAGCGCTACCCCATGCCCAGCACCGGCAAGATCGCGATCGTGGGGCACGGCTACGGACATGGCCACGGCATGTCGCAGTACGGCGCCGAGGGTGCCGCTCGACAGGGCCTCACCTGGCAGCAGATCACCTCCTTCTACTACCCGGGCACGAAGGTCGCCAACGGCAGCGGGCTGGTCACGGTGCTGGTCAGCGCCGACACCAGCCCGGACGTCGTGGTCGACGCTCGAGCCGGCCTGCGCGTGGGCAGCCACGCGCAGCACAAGGGCTGGACACTTCCGGCCAAGGGCACCGGCCAGTGGCGGCTGCGCGGAACGACGCGGACCCGCACCCGCGTGGAGTTCCGGAGCGGCGACACCTGGACGGTGTGGCGGATCTTCGCGGGCACCGGCAGCTTCTACGCCTCCGGCCTGCCGATCCGGCTCCGCTACGGGTCGACGTCGGTGCTCTATCGCGGTCGTCTCATCGCGGCGTTCCCGCGCGCCGGGTCGACGGACGTCGACACGGTCAACGCGCTGGACATCGACGCGTACATCAAGGGCGTGATCCCCGCGGAGATGCCGGCCACCTGGACCCCTGCCGCCGTACAGGCCCAGGCGGTTGCGGCCCGCACCTACGCGTCGTACGAGAAGCAGCACCCGCGCGCTAAGCACTACCAGATCTGCGACACCACCTCGTGCCAGGTGTACGGCGGCTACTCGCGCGAGCACCCCGCCTCGAACGCCGCGGTCGACGCGACCCGGGGACGGATCCTGACCTACGCCGGGGCTCCGGCGTTCACCCAGTTCGGCTCGAGCAGCGGCGGTTGGACCTCGGCGAACCAGTTCCCCTACCTGCCCGCCAAGGCCGACCCGTACGACGACTGGTCCGGAAACGCCAACCATGATTGGCGAATCGAGCTCGACGTGTCGCGCATCGAGAAGGCCTGGCCGACGATCGGCAACCTGCGCCAGATCCGGGTGACCAGTCGCGACGGGCACGGCCAGTGGCAGGGTCGCATCGAGCGGATGACCTTGGTCGGCGGCACTAGGAGCGTGACGATCGGCGGTGACGAGTTCCGCTCGAGGCTCGGCCTGAAGTCCACCTGGGTCAGCTTCGCCGCCGCAGCCGCTCCGCGGAAGACGGCCACCTCGAGGTCGGCTCTTCCCGAAGACGCGGCGGACACCTCTGTTCTCGACTGATCGAAGGCGACGGAAAGTCCATTGCGGTGGACCGGACCGTTGGGCAGGATCGGCTCATGGTCACGGTCGAGGACGTGCGTCAGCTGGCGCTGACCCTGCCGCGCACCACGGAGCACTTCATCCACGGGCGGGTGAAGTTCCGGGTCAAGCAGATCGTCTACGTCTCGTTCTCCCGGGACGGAAGCCTGATGGGCTTCGGGTTCCCGAAGGATGAGCGGGCCGCCCTGGTCGAGAGCGAGCCCGACAAGTTCCAGCTGCCGCGCGAGTCGGACCTGCGCTTCCACTGGGTGGTGGCCCGCATGGACGCGCTCGACCTCGAGGAGATGACCGAGCTGGTCACCGACGCCTGGGCCATGGTGGTGCCCAAGTTCCTGGTTCGAGAACACTTCGCCGAGCTGCCCGACCACGAGTGATCGAGCAGGACCAACTGGACGATCCGCCCAGCAGCTAGTCCGAGGCAACGGCAGCCAGCACCTGGTCGCAGAACGCCCGGAAGTCGGTGTCCAGGCCGTCAAGGAGTTCCTCCAGGGCGCGGGCGCTGGATGCACTGCTTCGGAGCGAGCAGTGCAGCAGCCGATCGCCAACTTCGTAGCCGTAGCCCAGGCCGCCGTAGAACGGGGCTGTGGTCTCCCACCGGAGCGTGGTGTCCCACGGCGCATGGTCGGCCAGAGGCTGGTGCGAAGCTCCTGCAGTTCCGGCCGGGATGTCGAGTTCGGCGAAACGGTCATCCGTCAGCGGTCCGAGTCCGGACGCCACGCCGATGAAAACCGCGGGCTGACCGATTCCGTCATCACCGGGGTCCAGGTCGGGGGTCCAGCTGCAGCCGACCGAGGGTGTTCCGTCCGGGCCGGTGGCCTTCCGCATCTCTGTTCCCGTGACCACGTCGGCCACGTCGGCCGTGAGCGCATTGCAGTCGATGGTCTTGGGTAGAGGGTCACGGGGCTGCTCCAGAACTGGCGTCCGGACCTCTTGTCCGTCACTTTCGTCGTGGCTGCAACCCGACGCCGCCAACAGAATCACCAGGCAGATCAAGATGCGAAGCGGCATTGAGTCTCCCGAATGATCGCGTGGTCAAGACAGTTCGTCTCGATGGTCTCGCCGCCCTCCTGTGACCAGGAGCAGGCACAGACCCGCCAGGACCATGCCGAGTCCCAGCACCAACCATCCGGCCGGAACCCCGCCGGTGTCAGGCAGTTCGCCGCCGGACGGGACGTCGGGCGGCGTCTCCGAGGGCGGTTCGGTGGGGTTGCTCGTGGGGGACTCCGATGGCGAGGGCGAGGCGGTGGGTGTCGCGGTGTCGTCGTCGGCCACGAGCCGGAAGTCCTGGTCGCCCCGGATCTCTCCGGCGGCCGTGATCTCCACGGAGCGGGTCGACGGGCCGTCCACGCGGGTGCCGTCCGGAGCGGTGACCGCGATGGTCCAGGTGCCGGGCGGCAGGTCGTCGAGGAAGTAGCGTCCCTCCCCGTCGGTGGTGAGGACCCGGGTGCCGCCCGGTCCCTCGACGGTGACCACGACACCCGGGACCGGTGTGCCGGCACGCGTGACCTGGCCGCCCAGTGCCCCACTCCGTTCGAGGGCGAAGTCCTGGTTCGTGAGGTCGGTGCCGTTCACGGTCACCGGGCGGCTGGTGGCCCCGGCGTAGCCGTCCGGCGCGACGATCGCCAGCGTGTAGTCCCCGTCGGGCACCCTGGTGAGGTCGTAGCTGCCGTCGGCGCGGGTCGAGGTGGTCAAGGGCGCGCCGCCCCCGGTCGGGGTCAGGGTGACCTGTACGCCGCCCAAGGTTCCGCCACCGCCGGTGACCGTGCCGGACACCGCAGGCAGGGCCAGCACCACGAAGTCCTGGTCGACCACCGGTGACGTGTCGATCTCGATGCCCGTCCGCTCGGTGCCCTCTGGGCCGGGGCGGTATCCGGCGGGAACGGTCACGGCCACCGCGTAGCCGATGCCGATCTCGCAGTCGTCGAAGAGATACGTGCCGTCCGGGGAGGTGGTGGTCGTGATTGGCGTGCCACCTCCGGGTGGGGTGAGCGTGACGGCCACTCCCGCCACCGGACTGCCCGCACCGTCGCGCACCGTGCCGCTGAGCGGCTGCGGGATGATCGCGCGCACGTCGAAGTCGGCGCGGGAGGCAGGGTCGCCGTCGTTGCCACGGTTCGACACCGTCTGCTGCGACGACCCGATCACGGCGCACGTTGCGGGGGCCGAGAGCCGCACGAGGTAACCATCCTGGGTGGCGAACTCCCCGAAGTCGTAGGAGCCGTCCGCCGCCGGCGAGGTGCTGGCGAGCTGTTCGCCGTACGGCGACGCCAGGGTCAGCACGACCTCGGTGATCGGACAGCTCCCGCTGACCGACTGGTCGGTGACGGTGCCGCCGATGGGCCGGGCCCGGCTGACGAACCAGGTCTGGTAGACGGGGAACCCGGCACGTCGCGTGTAGGTGAAGGTCAGGCTGGTCAGGCGGACGTCGGGCTCGAACCAGCCGCTGGCACCGGAGGTGTCGACCGCGCCGGCGTTGCCGGTGAGGGTGCCGGTCGCGGCGTCCCACGTGGGGAGGTCGGTCTCGCCGGCGTAGTTGAACGTGCCCTGGAACCACGAGTCGGTCTCGGCGGCGCTCACCTCGTTGCCGTCCTCGTCCGTGGCACGCACCCGCACGAGGTCGGCGTCGATGTCGCCCAGCACGAACGCCCATCCGGTGTCGGGAGTGGGGTGCTCGAACGTGTAGGTCGTCGTGGACGGCGTGGTGGCGGTGTCGGCGCGGGGGCGCAGCACGACGTAGGCCTGGTTGCGGCTGGAGCCGTACTTGGCGCCCGGAGGCGTGGCCGTGCCCAGGAAGGTCGAGGCACCGGACGGCAGCTGCACGTTGCTGCGGGAGTCGGAGCGCATGCCCGCGGCCGGGAAGCCCGGCGCCTGCTGTCGCACCGTCGTGGAGTAGTCGTTAGACGTGCCGGTGATCGGGTCCCAGGCGGCCCAGCGATCGGTCATCGCCCAGGAGGCAGGGGCCAGCAGCGCCATCAGGAGCAGGAAGACCACGGGGAACGCAACGCGACGCCACACNGGGGGGGGGTCAGCCGAGCACCAGGATCAGGTCGCCGCCCTCGACGGAACGCGTGTCCGGTACGGCGACGCGCTCGACGGTGCCCGCCATCGGTGCGGTGATCGAGGCCTCCATCTTCATCGCCTCGATGGTGGCGACGGCCTCGCCGGCCTCGACCTTGTCGCCCTCGGCAACGGTCACCGTGACCACGCCCTGGAACGGCGCCGCGACCTGACCGGGCTTGCCGGGCTCGGCCTTCTCGGTGGCGGCGACCTCGGCCGCGACGCCGCGGTCGCGCACGCTGATCGGGCGGAGCTGGCCGTTGATCGTGCACATCACCGAGCGGTAGCCGCGCTCGTCGGGCTCGCCGATCGCCTGCAGCCCGAGCAGCATCTTCTTGCCCGGCTCGAGGTCGACCTCGTGCTCCTCGCCGGCGTTGAGGCCGTAGAGGTAGTCGATGGTCGGCAGGATCGAGGTGTCGCCGTACTGTGCGCGGGCCTCGGCGAACTCGCGGGCCGGGCCGGGGAACAGCAGCTCGTTGAGGGTGCGCCGGCGGTCGCTGTCGAGCCCGGCGACCTGCTCGGGGGTCAACGCCGGTGCGGGCCTGCGGGCCGTGCGGCCCTCGAGTGCCTTGGTGCGGAACGGCTCGGGCCAGCCACCGGGCGGGTCGCCCAGCTCACCGCCGAGGAAGCCGATCACCGAGTCGGGGATGTCGAACTTCGCGGGGTTCTCCGCGAACTCGGCCGGGTCGGCGCCGACCGCGACCAGGTGCAGGGCGAGGTCGCCGACCACCTTCGACGACGGGGTCACCTTCACGATGTTGCCGAGGATGTCGTTGGCCGCGGCGTACATGTCCTCGATCTGCTCGAACTTCTCGCCGAGGCCGAGCGCGATCGCCTGCTGGCGCAGGTTGGAGAGCTGTCCGCCGGGGATCTCGTGGGTGTAGACCCGGCCGGTCGGCGAGGGCAGGCCCGACTCGAAGGGCGCGTAGACCCGACGGGTGGCCTCCCAGTAGGGCTCCAGGGCGCAGACCGCGTCGAGGGAGAGCCCGGTCTCGCGGGCCGAGTGGTCGGTGGCCGACACCAGTGCGGAGAGCGGCGGCTGCGACGTCGTCCCGGCCAGGGCTGCGGAGCAGGCGTCGACCGCGTCGACACCGGCGTCGATGGCGGCAAGGAGCGTGCCGAGCTGTCCGCCGGGGGTGTCGTGGGTGTGCAGGTGCACCGGCAGGTCGAACTCGTCGCGGAGTGCGGTGACCAGGGTGCGGGCCGCCGGGGCGCGGAGCAGGCCGGCCATGTCCTTGATCGCCAGCACGTGGGCGCCCGCGTCGACGATGCGCCCGGCCAGCTTCAGGTAGTAGTCGAGCGTGTAGATCTTCTCCGCAGGATCGGACAGGTCGCCGGTGTAGCACAGCGCCACCTCGGCGATGGTCGTACCGGTGTCGCGCACCGCCGCGATCGCGGGCGCCATCTGGGAGACGTCGTTGAGTGCGTCGAAGATGCGGAAGACGTCGATGCCGGTCGCCGCGGCCTCGTGCACGAACGCGTCGGTGACCTCCGTCGGGTACGGCGTGTAGCCGACCGTGTTGCGTCCGCGAAGCAGCATCTGGAGACAGATGTTGGGCACTGCCTCGCGCAGGGCGGCCAGGCGTTCCCACGGGTCCTCGGCGAGGAAGCGCAGCGCCACGTCGTACGTCGCCCCGCCCCACGCCTCGATCGAGAGCAGTTCCGGTGTCATCCGGGCTACGTGGCCGGCCACGCCGACCAGGTCACGGGTGCGCACCCGGGTGGCCAACAGCGACTGGTGGGCGTCGCGGAACGTGGTGTCGGTGACCCCGACGGTGGTCTGGGCGCGCAGGCTCCGCGCGAACTCCTCGGGCCCCAGGGCCAGCAGGCGCTGCCGCGAGCCGTCGGGCGCGGGCACGTCGAGGTCGAGCGTTGGCAGCTTGGTGGCCGGGTCGAGCCGGGTCGGGGCCGGGCCGTGGGGCTGGTTGACCGTCACGTCGGCCAGGTAGTTCAACAGCTTGGTGCCGCGGTCGCCGCTGGCCCGGACCGAGAGGAGCTGCGGGTGCTCCTCGATGAAGGCGGTGGTCACCCGGCCGGCCACGAAGTCGGGGTCGTCGAGGACGGCCTGGAGGAACGCGATGTTGGTCTCGACGCCACGGATGCGGAACTCCGCGATCGCGCGACGCGCCTTCTCGACGGCCTTGCCGAAGTCGCGGCCGCGGCAGGTCAGCTTCGCGAGCATCGAGTCGAAGTGCGCGGAGACCTCGGCGCCGGTGTAGGTCGTACCGCCGTCGAGGCGCACGCCCGGCCCGCCGGGGGAGCGGTACGTCGTGATCTTGCCGGTGTCGGGACGGAAACCGTTGGCGGGGTCCTCGGTGGTGATGCGGCACTGCAGCGCCGCCCCGCGCAACGTGATCGACTCCTGGGAGAGGCCGAGGTCGGCGAGCGTCGCACCCGCGGCGATGCGCATCTGGGACTGCACCAGGTCGACGTCGGTGACCTCTTCGGTGACCGTGTGCTCGACCTGGATGCGCGGGTTCATCTCGATGAAGACGTGGTTGCCCGACGCGTCGACGAGGAACTCGACGGTGCCGGCGTTGCGGTAGCCGATCTCGCGCGCGAAGCGCAGGGCGTCGTCGCACATGCGATCGCGCAGGGCCGGGTCGAGGTTGGGCGCCGGGGCGATCTCGATGACCTTCTGGTGCCGACGCTGCACCGAACAGTCGCGCTCGAAGAGGTGGATCGCCTCGCCGGTGGCGTCGGCCAGCACCTGCACCTCGATGTGGCGCGGGTCGACCACGGCCTGCTCGATGAAGACGGTCGGGTCCCCGAACGCCGCCTCGCCCTCGCGCATGCAGGTGGCGACCGCGTCGCGCAGGTCGGCCGGGTCATCGACGCGACGCATGCCACGGCCACCGCCACCGGCGACCGCCTTGACGAACAAGGGATAAGGCAGCGCCTCGGCGGCGGTGACCAGCTCGTCGACGTCGGTCGACGGGGCGACGCCGGCCAGGGTCGGCACCCCGGCCGCCTTCGCGGCGGCGATCGCGCGGGCCTTGTTGCCGGCCAGGGTGAGTACGTCGGCCGTGGGCCCGATGAACGTGATGCCCGCGGCCGCACAGGCCTCGGCCAGTGCGGGGTTCTCGGAGAGGAAGCCGTAGCCCGGATAGATCGCGTCGGCGCCGGAGCGCAGGGCGACCTCGACGATCGCCTCGGGGTCGAGGTAGGCCCGCACCGGGTGGCCGCGCTCGCCGATCTCGTAGGCCTCGTCGGCCTTCAGCCGGTGCTCGGACCACCTGTCCTCGTGGGGGAACACCGCGACCGTGCGCGCACCGATCTCGTAGGCCGCCCGGAAGGCCCGGATCGCGATCTCGCCACGGTTGGCGACGAGAACCTTGGAGAACATGTGCCCACGGTAGCCAGCGTCGCTCATGCGGTGAGAGCCGTCTCAAGGATCTCGGCGGTCCGCTGGTAGTGCTGGCGCAGGCGCTCGACCGCGGTCTCGCTGTCACGGGCCAGCGTGGCCTCGAGTATCTCGCGGTGCTCGCAGGCCACGTCGCGACCGGTCTCGCGGGTCTGTGACCAGCGGCGGTAGAACTCGGCGGCGTCGCGCAGGCTGCAGGCGATGTCGAGGAGCCGCGGGCTGCCGCATCCGTCGAGCAGGGCGATGTGGAACCGACCGTGGGCCTCCTCCCACTCGTCGGAGATGCGGGGCGGGCCGTCGGTGGTCAGCATCGGCGTCCGCTCGAGCTTGTGGTGGGCGCCGACCATGTCGGCCTCCCAGTCGACCCCGCCGCGCTCGATGGCATAGGCCAGCGCGATCGTCTCGATGTCGATGCGGGTCGCGGTGAGATCACGCAGGTCATCGATGGAGACCGAGCGCACCTTGAAGCCGATCTTCGGCTCGGACTCGACCAGGCCCTGTTCGACCAGCCGGGTCAGTGCTTCGCGGATCACGCTGACGCTGGCGCCGTACCGCTCACAGAGCGAGGCGAACTTGAGGCGTTCTCCGGGCTGGTGCACGCCACCGAGCACGTCGGCACGCAGCAATGCGTGCACGGCCTCGGTGTTGGCACGGGTCTTCTCCTGGGTCATGGGAACAGCGTAGCAGCAAGCGCACATTCTAGAAATATTCGAAAATCTCTTGCTTGTTCGAGAATCGCGAGGAAAACTGTGTGAAGCAGACCACTCTCAGATCCAGGAGGCTTCTCCATGACTCAATCTCCAAGGCACCTCGTCATCGTCGGCGGCACGAAGGGCCTCGGGCTCGAGATCGCCCGTGCGGCCGTCGCCCGCGGAGACCGGGTCACCGTGGTCGGTCGCACCCGTGAGGTCGCCGAGGTGGAAGCGAAGAAGTTGGGGGAGAACGCGCTCGCCGGCGTGTGCGACCTGACCGACTGGGCCTCCCTGGAGTCCTTCTTCGACAGCGTGGGCCCGATCGACCACCTGGTCCTGGCCGCGCTCGACCGCGACCAGAACACCATCAAGGACTTCCGGCCCGACGACGCAGCCCGCACCTCGTTGATGAAGAACGTCGGCTACGCGGCCAGCGTGCACTACGCGCTCCCGCACCTGTCGCCCGAAGGCTCGGTCCTGCTGTTCAGCGGCCTGTCGATGTGGCGGCCGATGCCCGGCTCGACCACCATCTCGATGGCCAACGCCGGCGTCGTCGGCCTCGGCAACTCCCTGGCCGTCGAGATCGCTCCCGTGCGCGTCAACGTCATCACGCCCGGCGTCGTGATGGGCACCGAGGCCGTCGACGAGGCCGACCCGGTGCGCGCCGAGACCTACGAGCGGCTGCGTCAGCGCACACCCGGCAAGAGGCTGCCCGAGCCCGCGCACATCGTGGCCGCGGCCTTCGCACTCATCGACAACCCCGGAATCAACGCGGCGAATCTCGTGGTCGACGCGGGCATGCACCTCATCTGACACCCCCACGAAAGCAGGCAATCAATGCGTATCGAAGAAACCGACGTCCTCGTGGTGGGGGCGGGGCCGTCCGGCCTGACCACCACCGCACTGCTCGCCAGGGACGGCATCTCGATGATCGCCGTCAACCGCTACCCCGGTACGGCGCACACCCCGCGTGCGCACATCACCAACCAGCGCGCGATGGAGGTCTTCCGCGACCTCGGCATCGAGGAGAAGGTGCTGGCCCGCGCGCTCCCGGCCGACCAGATGGGCAACAACGTCTGGGCCACCAGCGTCGCCGGGCGCGAGCTGGCCCGCAGCCACGCCTGGGGCACCGGTCCCGACCGGGCCGGCGACTACGCGAAGTCCAGCCCGTGCTCGATGACCAACATCGGCCAGCACGACCTCGAACCGATCCTGCGCGACCGCGCCCTCGAGCTCGGCGCCGATCTGCGCTTCAACACCGAGCTGGTCGCGATCAGCCAGGACGCCGACCGGGTCGAGGCCGAGGTCGTCGACCACACCACCGGCGAGCACTACCTGATCCGGGCGGCGTACGCCGTGGGCGCCGACGGTGGGCGCAGTGTCGTCGCCAGCCAGCTCGGCTTCCCCTTCGAGGGCGAGACCGGACTCGGCTCCGCGGTCAATGTCTGGATCGAGGCCGACCTGACCGAGCACCGGGCGCACCGGCCCGGGGCGCTCTTCTTCACCATCCAGCCCGGGCGCGACTTCTGGCTCGGCGCCGGCACCTTCGTCACCGTGCGGCCCTGGACCGAGTTCGTGCTGATCGTGGTCTACGACCCGGCCACCGAGCAGATCGACCTGAGCCACGACGCCCTGATCGAGCGGGCCCACAAGGTGATCGGCGACGACTCGGTCGAGGTGACCATCAAGGACGTCAGCGAGTGGCAGCTCAACCACGTGGTCGCGCTGGAATACCGCATGGGTCGCGCGTTCGTCATTGGCGACGCCGCACACCGTCACCCGCCGGCCAACGGGCTGGGCAGCAACACCTCGGTGCAGGACGGCTACAACTTGGCGTGGAAGCTGTCGCTGGTGGTGCGCGGCCTGGCCGACGACTCCCTGCTCGACAGCTACCACGACGAGCGCCAGCCGGTCGGCCGCCAGGTCGTCGACCGGGCACTGGCCAGCGTCGGCCTCGCAGGCTCGATCCCACCCGTGTTCGGTGTGGGTGCCGGGCAGTCCGACGAGGAGGGCCACGCCGCGCTCGACACGTTCTTCAGTGACTCCGACGAGGGCCGCGAGCGCCGAGCCGCCCTCGACCAGGCGATCGCTGCCAACGACCACCACTTCAACGCCAACGGCGTGGAGCTCGGCCAGCGCTACATGTCTGCGGCCGCGGTCACCGACGGCCAGCAGCAGCCGGCGTACGACAGGGACGCGGAGCTGTTCTACCACCAGACCACGTGGCCCGGCGCCTACCTGCCGCACCAGTGGCTGGCCCGGGAGGGCCGCCGGGTCTCCACTCTGGACCTGGCCGGTGGCGGAGTGTTCACCCTGCTCACCGGTATCGGGGGAGAGGCCTGGGCCAAGGCCGCCGTCGCCGTCTCCGCCGAGCTCGGCATCGAGATCCGCACCGCGGTCGTCGGTCGCGGGCAGGAGATCGACGACCCCTACGGTTCGTGGCGTACGGCCTCGGAGATCGAGGAGAACGGCGCCCTGCTGGTCCGGCCCGACCGCTACATCGGGTGGCGGGCTCCCACTCTCACCCCCGACCCCACGGCCAGCCTGCGGGCTGCGCTCGGGTCGATCGTCAACCGCTGACTTCGAGGAGACAGACATGGAATACGGACTACTGCTGCTGCGCCTGGTCGTGGGCGGGCTGATCCTGGCGCACGGCGCCCAGAAGGCGTTCGGTGCGTTCGGCGGCATGGGCCCCGGCGGCACCGCCCCGCTGTTCGAGCAGTGGGGCCTCCGTCCGGGGCGCACCCTGGTGCTGCTGGCCGCGGTCACCGAGATCACCGGGAGCCTGCTCGTGCTGCTCGGCCTCTTCACGCCGCTCGGCGCGGCGATGGTGCTCGGCACGCTGGTGGTCGCCTCGTCCGTCACCTGGGGCAACGGCCTCTGGGCGGTCAAGGGTGGCTACGAGCTCCCGCTGTTGTACGCCGCCGCGGCCGCCGTACTCGCCCTCACCGGACCGGGGCGCCTCTCGCTCGACCGCGCGCTCGACCTCACCAACCAGTACGGCGAGGCCACCGGCCTGCTCGCCATCGGAGTGGGCCTGGTCGCCGCGGCCTGTTTCATCACCTACGCCCGCAAGACCCTCAGTCGTTCCGTGACGGCATGACCACGGCCGACACCGCTCGCCATCCCCGGCTCGTCTGAGCCACCATCATGCCCAGGAGGAGAAAACACATGAGACTCGCCAACCTTTCAGGCCGTGCCGTGCTGGTCGCCGGAGACGCCGAGGCCCTCGACGTCCACAAGGCCAGCGACGGCCGCTTCGGCCCCGAGCTGCGCGGCATCTACGACAACTGGACCGACTTCGTGGGGTGGGCCGGGCAGGCCGGGCTCGACGGCGCCGAGCCGTTCGACGTGGCCGACCTCGGTGCCCCCTCGCCCGAGCCCCGCCAGATCTTCGCGATCGGGCTCAACTACTCCGCCCACGCCGCGGAGTCGGGCTTCGAGGCGCCCACCGACCTGCCGCCGGTCTTCCCGAAGTTCCAGAGCAGCCTGAGCGGCCCGGTCACCGAGGTCGTGCTGCCGGCCGGCGGCAACACCGACTGGGAGGTCGAGCTGGTCGCGGTGATCGGGCGCGAGGTCACCCGCGTCGCCGAGGCCGACGCCTGGGACGTCGTGGCCGGACTGACCGTCGGCAACGACATCTCCGAGCGCGTCGTCCAACTGCGCGGACCGGCCCCGCAGTTCGGACTGGGCAAGTCGTTCCCCGGGTTCTCGCCGACCGGACCGTGGCTGGTCACCACCGACGAGCTCGACGACCGCGACAACCTCACCCTGACCTGCACCCTGGACGACGAAGTGGTCCAGGACGGGCGCACCTCCGAGCTGATCATGTCGGTGCCCCGCCTGATCGCCGAGCTCACCAAGGTGGTCACCCTCTACCCCGGCGACCTGATCTTCACCGGTACGCCGGCCGGTGTCGGCGTCGGCCGCGAACCCCAGCTCTTCGTCGCCGCCGGGCAGACCCTGGTGTCCAGCATCGAGGGCATCGGTGAGCTGCGGCAGACCTTCGTTCCCGAGGAGACGCCATGAGCCTGCACGGACTCAGCCATGTCGTCATCGGCGTCCCCGACGTCGCGTCGACCGAGGCGTACTACACCGAGTTCGGCCTGACCAAGGGGCCCGACGGGCTCAGCACGCGTGACGGCGGACGCCAGCTGGCGCTGGTGCCGTCGCCGGTACGTCGTCTCGTCGAGCTCGGCGTGGCCGCCGACGACGTCGACGACCTGGCCCGCATCTCAGCGAACCTGCTGCGGCTCGGGGTGCCGGCCGACCTCGACGGCGACGAGCTGCTCACCCACGAGCCCGTGAGCGGGTTCGGGGTGAGGATCGCGGTGCGGCCACGCATCACCCAGGAGCGGCTCCCGGCCACGCCGTACAACGGGCCGGGGCGCATCGAGCGCCACGGCCGGGCTCCCGGCCTGGTCCGCACCGACCGGGTGCGCCCGCGCCGGCTCGGCCACGCGGTCGGCGGTACGACGGACCTGGCCGCCACGATGCGGTTCTTCATCGACGGGCTCGGTTTCAAGGTCTCCGACCACATCGGCGACAAGGGTGCCTTCCTGCGGTGCTCCAACGACCACCACAACTTCCTGGCCCTGCAGGCTCCGGTGAACTACCTGCACCACACGAGCTGGCAGGTCGACGACATCGACGACGTGGGCCGCGGTGCCTTCGCGATGCTGGAGGACAACCCGGAGCGCCACGTCTGGGGCCTGGGCCGGCACCACGCCGGCTCCAACTTCTTCTGGTACCTCAAGGATCCGGCCGGCAACTTCTCGGAGTACTTCTCCGACATGGACTGCATCCCCGAGGACGAGATCTGGGAGCCCGAGGTGCTCGAGGGCGCGAAGGGCCTGTTCAACTGGGGCCCGCCGCCGCCCCCGTCGTTCCTCAAGCCCGACGACCTCGCCGCCATGATGACCGGGGCGCACAGCACCGCCTGACCGGCGGCGCGCAACGGTCCGGTCTCAGTTGCCGGGTTCGCGCCACGCGGACGCCGCGAACTGACTACAGTCGGCAACGGCCCGACGTGGCCGCTGCTCCGGAGACGTTGAGCGGCGGTGAGGAGCCTCTCTCCTGGGAGGGAGCGGAGGGTAGGGCCGCTCGGCTTGCCGGGCGGCCCTATTGCAAGCCGGCCTGCAGTCGCGTGACCAGGTCGGGCTCGAGCGAGCCGTAGCCGGTCGACGCCCACGGCTCGGCGTCGGTCTCGAAGTAGTGCACCGGCTTGCCCCGGCGTACGACGTCGAGGATGTCGGGGGCCTTCTTCCTGCGCAGCGCGGTGAGGCAGTCGGGGCACAGCGGCACCTCGAGGGTGCGGCCCTGCCACTCGACGCGGCGCTCCTTGCCGGCTCGCCCGTGCAGCGGGTTGAGGTAGCAGGTGGGGCTCGGCGCCCAGGCCTTCCCTGCCCGGGCGGTCTCGAGTGCGTCCCTCCCGCGCCGGGTCAGCACGAGGGCACCGACCGCATCGAGCTCGTCGGGTTCTTCGGGGGTCAGCAGGCGGCGTACGGCGGCATAGTGGTCCAGTGCTGCCTGCCAGGCCTGCTGGTCGTCGCCGGGTGCGATCTCCAGCTCGTCGAGCTGCTCACCCAGCGCCTGCGACTCGTCGTGGGCGAGGGAGAGCGTCTCGCGGGCCCGGGCCGCGCGGATCTGTTTCAGGGCGGACTTCGGCAGCGGTGCCGGCTTCGCCTGCTTCCGGAACGAGACCGCGACCCGCCACGCCACGAACACGGCGACCAGCGCGACCACCACGGTGGTCAGGCCGCCGGGCAGCCACCCGTCGTCGTCCTCGCGCGGATTCTCCTCCCGGTAGTCCGCCGAGTGCTCGGCCAGCAGCTTGTCCTGCAGCTTCTCGACCCGCGCGGGGTCCATCGAGAGCAGCTCGATGGAGCGACTCATCGCCGACGGCACGTCCTGGTGCTCCTCCAGGTCGACCACCATCTCGATGGAGTAGTCGTTCAGCTCGCCATCGGGTTGGCCGGGAACGCCCCACTGGCGACCGTCGACCTCGACGCTCGAATAGTCCGTCGGCTCGAGGCGGGTGGTGGTGGAGAGGTAGATCCCGGGGTCGGGGAACTTGTCGTGCAGCCGGGTCAGCAGGTCCGAGGCCTTGCCGCCGTACGTGTCGTTGTCGCGCAGCGGCCACACCACGACGTACGTCGTGTGCTCGGCCGCGGTCACCTGGTGCTCCAGGTCGGCCTCGTCGGCCTTGCTCACCAGGCCGCGCAGCGACGGGTGCACGTAGACCCCGTCGGAGGCCAGCTCCTCGTGGATGCGGGTCAGGTCGTCGGCCATCGTGGTCTCCTCACCAGCGCCAGGTGCCGGGCAGTCGTCGCTTGGTCGTGCCCACGAACAGACCGTAGAGAGTGCCGATCCCGAGCAGGACGCCGACACCGATCAGTGCGCCCGCCATGATCCCGCCACTGACACCACCCCAGTAGTCGGACTCCGTGTCCCGCTCGGGCCACCGCACCTCGCCGTCGACCCGCTTGACCAGGCGCGGGAGGGTGACCGAGGGATCGCCGGCGAACTCGTCGTGTGGCGACATGGTCAGGTAGCCGTAGGGACCGAACGTGTTGATGTCGCCGTTCTCGGGGCCCTGCCAGATCAGGTAGACGCCGCGCTCACCGGACTCGGCCAACCCGGCTTCGAGCTGCTGGACCGTGTCGAAGCCGGAGGCACCGGCGTGGCGGGTGTCGGTCCACACCACCACCTTCACCGGGGTCTGCGCGGCCGCGACCGCCCGGGCCACCCTCTTCTCGCCGGCCCTGTCCAACATGTCGCGGGCGTCGGGTGCGACGTACACACCGTCGTCGGCCAGCCCGGCCAGGGCGTTCACCACACGGTCAGTGCGCGCCTCCGCCTTGAGTGGCTCGCCCTGCGCGGCCACGGCGTCGGCCCTCCGGTCGTGCAGCACCTGGGTGGCCAGTACGGCGGAGCCCGCGGCGAGCCCGGCGGCCACACCCAGCGACACGAGGCCACGAGTCACGCGGTTCATCGGGGCACCTGCTGCCACCAGTCGCCGCCGAGGGCGCCGAAGCCGGTCCTTGCCCACACCGTGGATCCCTCGTAGTAGGGCCGTCGGTTGCCCAGCCGGCCCTTCTCGTGGAGTGGCGCCAGCTCGGCGCCCTTCTCCAGCGCCCCGGCGCAGGCCCGGCAGACCGGCACGCTGGCACCGCCACCCAGCGGGGACTCGGTGTCGGCGGCTCCGTGGCGCGGGTCGACGTAGCAGCAGCGGTACTGGCCCTCGGACGTCTCGAGGGCATGCAGGCCGGTCTGTGCGAGCACGAGCGATCCGACCACCTCGAGCAGGCCGTCGGAGCTGGTGCGGGTCTCGGCACGCTCCAGGCATGCAGCGGCGGTGTCCCTGCGCCGCCAGTCGACGAGGTCGTCGGCCCGTCCGAGTGCTGCGGAAAGCTTCTTGGTCGCCGAGGAGGCCCGGGCCCGGGCGCGATCGAGTTCCTTGGCCGGGTCGGGCGCAGGTCGTGGCTTCCGCGACGAGGCGCTGGTGCCCTTGCCCGAACCCGGTCGGTGGGCGACTCCGCCGACGGCCTGGACCAGTCGGTACCCGACCACCGCGACACAGAGCGCCGTCACCGTGGCGACCACCGCGTAGAGCCCGGGGGTCGGCATCTCGGCGTTCTCGCCCACGGGGCTCCGGGTGCCCTGCCCCTGCCAGGTGGAGGTCGCATAGGCCTCGATCTGCTGGTCGGTCAGGGGATTCTCCATGTAGGTCCCGGGCAGTCCGGCGTTGACCACGTCGAGCACCAGGCCGGCCTCGACCACCGGCGTCGCGAAGCAGTCGCCGCACGAGTCCCGGATCGCGTCGGTGGCAGCCTCTCGGGCCTCCCTGACGGCGCCGGCCAGCATCAACTCGTCGTTGTCGACAGAAGGTGCGATGTCGCCGTAGACCGCCAGCGCAGTGTGTCCCACCTCCGAGGTCGAGACGAACCAGACGCCGTCCTCGCCCGAACGGGCGTGGAGGAGGGTCAGCAACTCCTCGGCGGTGTTGTCCGTGGTCAGCCCGGGTGGGGCCTTGGTCAGCACGATGTGCACCGGGACCGAGCTCTTGGCGGCCTTCGCGGTCAGCGCATCCAGGACGGCCTCGGTGTGGCCGTTGCCCATGACTTCCTCGACCAGGACGGGGTCGTGCTCGAGGTGGGCGACGATCTCGCCGACGGTGCCGGCGAAGTCGTCATCGACGCCCGAGACGGCCACGAGTCAGTCCTTGAGCTCGCAGATCACTTCGCCGTTGGTGACCGTGGCGCCGACCTCGGCGGTCAGGCCGGTGACCGTGCCGGCCTTGTGTGCCTTGAGTGGCTGCTCCATCTTCATCGCCTCGAGCACGACGACGACGTCGCCCTCGGCGACGGTGGCGCCTTCCTCGACGGCGACCTTGACGATGGTGCCCTGCATCGGGGAGGCGACCGCGTCACCGGAGACCGCGGAGCCGGACTTCTTGGCGGCTCGCTTCGGCTTCTTGGCTGCGCCCGCGCCGCCGGTGCTGAGGCCACCGAGACCGGCCGGGAGCACGACCTCGAGGCGCTTCCCGCCGACCTCGACGGTCACCCTCTGGCGCTCGCCGGCCTCTTCGGCCTCGGCGGTGCCGCCGGCGTACGGCGTGATCTGGTTGTCGAAGTCGGTCTCGATCCAGGTGGTGTAGACCGTGAACTCGCCCTCGCCGGACGGGGTCGAGGCGCCGACCCAGGCCGGGTCGTTCACGATCACCTCGTGGAAGGTGATCGCGGTCGGCATGCCGTCGACCTCGAACTCGGAGAGCGCGCGGCGCGAGCGCTCGATCGCCTGCGTGCGGTCCTTCCCCGTCACGATCAGCTTGGCCACGAGCGAGTCGAAGTTGCCCGGGATCGTCTCACCGTTGATGTAGCCGGAGTCGAGGCGGACACCGGGGCCGGCGGGCGGCAGCCAGGCGGTCAGGGTGCCGGGGGCCGGCATGAAGTTGTTGCCGCCGTCCTCGGCGTTGATGCGGAACTCGATCGAGTGGCCGCGGATCTCGGGGTCGTCGTAGCCGAGCTCCTCACCGGCGGCGATGCGGAACATCTCGCGCACCAGGTCGATGCCGGTGACCTCTTCGGAGACACAGTGCTCGACCTGCAGGCGGGTGTTGACCTCGAGGAACGAGATGGTGCCGTCGGCGGCGACGAGGAACTCGCAGGTGCCGGCACCGACGTAGCCGGCCTCCTTGAGGATCGCCTTGGAGGAGTCGTAGAGGCGCTTGACCTGCTCGTCGGTCAGGAACGGCGCGGGGGCCTCCTCGACGAGCTTCTGGTGACGACGCTGCAGGGAGCAGTCGCGGGTCGACACGACCACGACGTTGCCGTGCTGGTCGGCCAGGCACTGGGTCTCGACGTGGCGCGGCTTGTCGAGGAACTTCTCGACCAGGCACTCACCCCGGCCGAAGGCGCTGATCGCCTCGCGCACGGCGGATTCGTAGAGCTCGGGGATCTCCTCGAGCGTGCGGGCCACCTTCAGGCCGCGGCCACCGCCGCCGAAGACTGCCTTGATGGCGACCGGCAGGCCGTGCTCCTTGGCGAACCCGACGATCTCGTCGGCGTCCTTGACGGCGTCCTTGAGGCCCGGGGCGAGGGGAGCCCCGGCGGCGAGGGCGATCTGCTTGGCCTTGGCCTTGTCGCCGAGGCCCTCGATCGCCTCGGGGGAGGGGCCGATCCAGATCAGGCCGGCGTCGATCACGGCCTGTGCGAACTCGGCGTTCTCGGCGAGGAAGCCGTAGCCCGGGTGCACGGAGTCGGCGCCGGTCTCGGCCGCGACCTTGATGATCTTGGCGATGTCGAGGTAGGTCTCGGCGGGAGTGGCGCCACCGAGGGCGTGGGCCTCGTCGGCCAGGCGGACGAACTGGGCGTCACGGTCGGGGTCGGCGTAGACGGCGACCGAGCCGATTCCGGCGTCCTTGCAGGCGCGGATCACGCGCACGGCGATCTCGCCACGGTTGGCGATGAGGACCTTCTGCAACGGCTTGACCTCGGGCACGGACACTCCTCTGGTGATGAATTGCGAGGGCGCACCGATCGTGCACCCGTCGTGGAGTCTAAGGCCCTCCGGTGGTACTCAGTTCCGGGGTTCCGGTCTCTGGTCTGTGGAGAACGCCACTCCCGTTGTCGGGTGCACGGCTCAGGGCGAGAACTCGTTGAAGAACTCGGCCCACCAGCCCGGTCGGCCCACGGGCCCGAGAGTCGAGCCGGCGAGCACGATGGCCAGTTCGTCGTGGGCATCGGGTGCGGGCACCCCGTGGCGCACGACGTAGTTGGGCGCTGCGTCGGCGGTCGCGCCCCAGCCGAAACCCTTCCGCCGCAGCGTGGTCCGCCGTACGCCGTCGTGCACCAGGGCGGTACGGCGCCGGCCGAGGTGCCGCACCTCGTACTTGCGGCCGGCAATGGTCAACGTGCCGTGTCGACGGGCTCTCCGCCAACCGCCGTCCCTGCCGTTCCACAACTCGACCGGAGTTCCGTCGGCCATCGTGAAGTGCACCGCGGGGGCACCGCCGCGGATCCGGCCCCGTCCCTGCATCCACAGGGCGGCGTCGACGCCATCACTGAGTGACGAGCGCATCGTGGCGAAGAAGCCACTCCCGCGACGCTGCTCGGGCACGTCGTACGGCGCGATCTCGCCGGCGACCGCGCCGTCGGGCCGGATGAGCACGAGGGTGATGCGGGCGTCGTCGTAGGCCACCCGCCACGGTGGGGGCTGCTGCCAGCCGGATGCGTTCATGCCGGCACCATGCCCACCGGGCTCACAGGCGAACCAGGTCTTCGCGGCACCTGGCCTCGATCGCGGCGAGGTCGTCGAGGGTGGCGTCGATGTCGCGGCGCTGAGCCTCCAGGTGCTGGCGTCGTACGTCGCACTGCTCGATGAGGTACTCCAGCTGCCCGGCCTCGCCCGGGGGCTCGTCGTACATGTTCACGATCACGGCGATCTCGTCGAGCGAGAACCCGACCCGCTTGCCGCGCAGGATCAGCTCGAGCCGGATCCGGTCGCGTTGGTGGTACTCCCGCACGGTGCCGGCGCGCACCGGATGAAGCAGGCCGAGGTCCTCGTAGTGGCGCAGCGTGCGCAACGTGACGGCGTACTCGTCGGCCAGCTGCCGGATCGTCCAGGTCGTCACGGTGGTCCTTTCGGTGTCGGTGTTTTCGGTGGTCGAGTGCCGCCGAGGTACCAGGCGGTGTGGGTGTTTTCGGTGGTCGAGTGCCGCCGAGGTACGAGGCGGTGTATCGAGACCTTGCTTTACGTCAACGTAAGCGTAGGACCATGGTGTCGTACGTCGACCACAATGAAGAGGTAGTCATGTCGTTCGAGTTGTCCCGTGAGCACGAAGAGTTCCGCCGGTCCGTCCGCGACTTCGCGGAGGCCGAGATCGCCCCGCACGTCGCGCAGTGGGACCGCGACCACCACTTCCCGGTCGACGTCGTGCACAAGATGGGCGCGCTCGGCCTCTTCGGCCTGACCGCGCCCGAGGAGTACGGCGGCGCCGGGCTGGCCCCCGAGGACGGCCCGTTCACCTCGCTGTGCCTGGCCATCGAGGAGCTCGGCCGGGTCGACCAGTCGATGGGCATCACGCTCGAGGCCGGCGTCGGCCTCGGCATAAACCCGATCCTGACCTACGGCACCGACGCCCAGAAGGAGGAGTTCCTCCCGCCGCTGGTGGCCGGCGAGAAGCTCGCCGGCTTCGGCCTCACCGAGCCGGGCGCCGGCTCCGACGCGGGCGCGACCAAGACGAAGGCCGAGCTGGTCGGCGACGAGTGGGTGGTCAACGGCAGCAAGCAGTTCATCACCAACTCCGGCTCCGAGATCACCTCGCTGGTCACCGTCACCGCTCGCACCGGTACGCGCGACAACGGAAACGCCGAGATCAGCACGATCATCGTGCCGTCCGGCACGCCCGGCTTCACCGCCGAGAAGGCCTACGACAAGCTCGGCTGGCACATCTCCGACACCCACCCGCTCTCCTTCGAGGACGCGCACGTGCCGGCAGCCAACCTGCTCGGCGAGAAGGGCCGCGGCTTCGCGCAGTTCCTGGCCACCCTCGACGACGGCCGGGTCGCCATCGCCGCCCTCGCCGTCGGCCTGATCCAGGCCTGCCGCGACCTGTGCGTGGAATACGCACTGGAGCGCCAGACCATGGGAGGCCCGATCGGTCGCAAGCAGGGCGTGGCCTTCCAGATCGCCGACCTCGACGTCATGCTCCAGGCCGGTCGCCTGCTGACCTACAAGGCCGCGGCCATGAAGGACGCCGGCGCCCCGGTCAAGGAGTTCAAGCAGGCGGCCTCGATCGCCAAGCTCTACACCTCCGAGTCGGCGGTCACCGCGACCCGCATCGCCACCCAGGTCTTCGGCGGCTACGGCTTCATGGAGGAGTACCCGGTGGCCCGGTTCTACCGCGACGCGAAGATCCTCGAGATCGGCGAGGGCACCTCCGAGGTGCAGCGCATGCTGATCGCCCGTGGCCTCGGCCTGCCGGTGGAGTGACCACGTAGAAGAAATGGGCGGGGCTTCCCGGCTTCGGTCGAGTAGCCTCGCTTTTCATGGGTCCTCGCGCCAGGCGTCTCATTGACGAGACATTGCGCTTCCTTGCCGTCGGCGGGGCAGCGACGCTGGTGGCGTTCGTGCTCTTCAACTTCCTGGTGCACGGCGTCTACGTCACCGAGAAGCCGTGGCTGCACACCCATCCGACGCTCGCCTACGTCGTGGCCAACACGGTCGGCATGGCGATCAGCTACCGCGGCACGCGCAACTGGGCGTTCAAGAACCGGCAGACCGCACACGCGGACGGCGGCCGGTCGGCGTACGTCCTGATCAACGTGGTCACCATGGCCCTGCCCATCGGGTGCCTGTGGATCAGCCGCAACCTGCTCGACCAGGACTCGGCCTTCGCCGACAACATCGCCGCCAACGTGGTCGGGCTCGGCCTGGGCATGATGGCCCGGTTCTACCTGTTCCGCCAGGTGATCTTCAGCCAGAAGAACTACGCGCCGGCCACCCTCGCGGGCACCAACGCACTGCCGCTGCCGGGCAACTGCGTGGTGGCGCGCGGCAACCCGCGACGCGTCCTCGGTGTCACCGACGAAACCTCAACGGACCCAGAGGTCGATCCACGCATGCCCTAGCTCGGCCATCAGGTCGCGCAGCAGGGGCAGGCTGACGCCCACGACGGTGTGGTGGTCGCCCTCGATGCCGGTCACGAAGGCACCGCCGAGTCCGTCGATGGTGAACGCCCCCGCGACATGGAGGGGTTCACCGGTCGCGACGTACGCCGCGATCTCGTCGTCGCCGAGATCGGCGAAGTGCACGGTCGTCGACGCGGTGGCCGCGGCGACCCTGCCGTTGGCGACGTCGTGCAGCGAGTGTCCGCTGTGGAGCACGCCGCTGCGGCCGCGCATCAGCTGCCAGCGCGTGGTGGCCTCCTCGGGCGAGGCCGGCTTGCCGTAGGCCTCACCGTCGATCTCGAGCACCGAGTCGCAGCCCAGGACGAGGCCCTCACCCGTCACGCGGGCTGCGACGGCAGCCGCCTTCAGCTCGGCGAGCTGCAGTGCGAGCTCGCCCGGCGGGATGCCGACCACCTGCGACTCGTCGACGCCCGAGACGATCACCTCGGGCTCGACGCCGGCGCTGCGCAGGGTGGCCAGACGTGCGGGGGAGGCCGAGGCCAGGACCAGTCGTGTCGTCATTGCCGGCCGCTCAGATCCGGGCCAGCGCGGCCTTCAGCGGGTCCAGCCCGAGTGAGCCGAGGTCGAGCGCCGCGCGGTGGAACTCCTTGAGGTCGAAGTCGGCGCCCTTGCGTGCCTTCGCCTCGTCGCGGGCCTCGAGCCAGATGCGCTCGCCGACCTTGTACGACGGCGCCTGGCCCGGCCAGCCGAGGTAGCGGTTGACCTCGAACACGATGGTCGGGTCGTCCATGCGGCAGTGCTGGCGCATGAACTCCAGGCCCAGGGCGGGCGTCCATGTCTCGCCGGGGTGGAAGCCGAACGGGTTGTCCTTGGGGATCTCGAGCTCGAGGTGCATGCCGATGTCGATGATCACCCGGGCCGCGCGGAAGCCCTGGCCGTCGAGCATGCCCAGCTTGTCGGCCGGGTCCGCGAGGTAGCCGAGGTCGTCCATCAGGCGCTCGGCGTACAACGCCCAACCCTCGCCGTGACCGCTGACCCAGCACATCAGGCGTTGCCAGCGGTTGAGCTTGTCCTTGCGGTAGGCGGTCTGCCCGACCTGCAGGTGGTGGCCCGGCACGCCCTCGTGGAAGACGGTCGTGACCTCGCGCCAGGGGGAGAACTCCTCGATGCCGTCAGGCACCGACCACCACATGCGGCCGGGGCGGGTGAAGTCCTCCGACGGGCCGGTGTAGTAGATGCCGCCGTCGTTGGTGGGGGCCAGCCTGCACTCGATGCGGCGGATCGGCTCCGGGATGTCGAAGTGAGTGCCGGCCATGTCGGCGAGGGTCCGGTCGGCCAGCTCCTGCATCCACTGGCGGAACTCCTCGCGCCCGGCGATGCGGCGGGCCGGGTCGCCCTCGAGGTGGGCCACGGCCTCGTCGACACTGCTGCCCGGGAGGATCAGGTCGGAGGTGGCGGCCATGTCGTCCTCGATGCGCTTGAGCTCCTCCCAGCCCCACGCGTAGGTCTGCTCGAGGTCGAGGGTGGCGCCGAGGAACTGCCGCGACGCCAGTGCGTAGTGGTCGCGCCCCACCGCCTCGTTGGTGCGCCCGCGCGGCTCCATCTCGTCCTCGAGGAACATGCCGAAGTCGGCGAACGCGCGGGTCGCTGCCTGCGCGTGCCGGGCCAGGTCGGCCTGCAGGGCCTCGCCGGCGTCGCTGCCCTTGACGAGGTCGGCGAAGAAGTCGCCGCCGTTGCCCTCCTGTCCCGTCCAGTGGCGTACCTGGGTGGCCACCTCGGCGTACTGCCGCGCCGCGGCGACGTTGCCCTTGTTGGCCTCCTCGGACAGCGTGATGCGGTAGTCCTGAAGGGTCTGCGGTACGGCGGCGATGCGGGCGCGGATCAGGGACCAGGCCTCCTCGCCCTCGGTCGACATGAGGTCGAAGACCTGGCGCATCTCGTGCAGGCCGCTGCTGATCACCGAGAAGTCGCTGCGCTGCAGGCCGGCCTCGGAGGTCTCGACGTCGAGGCCGAGCCGCTCGAGGAACGCGTCGCGGGCGACCTGCTCCCGCTCGTCGCTGGGCGTCGCCGCCGTGGCGTCGGCGAGGGCCTTGCGGGTCAGCTCCTCGCGTGCGGCGAACCCGTCGGGGGAGAGGTCGGTCAGCTTGTCGTCGTGCCCGGCGATGCCGAGGTACGTCGCGGTGAGCGGGTCGAGGGCGGCGTACGCCTCGGCGTAGGCATCGGCAATGGCATCCACGGGGCGCTGTTCGGTCACGCGCCCACAGTAGTGGTGAGTGTCGAAGACGCGGCAACCTTTTACCGGGGTCGTTGGTCGTGTGGTATGAGACTGGTTCAAGGGCCCGGCAACCGCCGGGCGGACAGGGGACGACATGGACGCGGTGCAGCAGAGCTTCGCCGGTTCCTACCGGCGTCTCGTCGGCCAGCTGTACGGCGTGTGCGGCGACCTGTCCGAGGCCGAGGACGTGGTCTCCGAGGCCTTCGTCAGGGCGGTCAGCCATCGGCGTACGTTCGAGGCAGCGGAGAATCCCGAGGCCTGGTTGCGCACCGTCGCGGTGAACATCGCCCGCACGAGGTTCCGGCGCCGACAGCTGGGCGAGAAGCTGACCCGGAAGGCGCCCTCCGTCGGCTCCGGCCGCAGCCCCGACCTCGCCGAGGACCGGCTGGCCCTGGTCGCCGCGATGGGTCGACTGCCGCAGGCCCAACGCGAGGCCCTGGCGCTGCACTACCTCGCCGATCTCCCGGTGGACGAGGTGGCCAGGACTGTCGGTGCGCCTCTCGGCACGGTGAAGGCGCGGCTCAGTCGCGGCCGCACCGCACTCGCCGCACTGATGACCGAAGCCACGGCCCCGGAGGGCCGCTCAGTCCAGGAAGGACAGTCCCGTGCGTGACCTCGACGAGCTCCTGACCGGCCGGATCGGTGACGCCGCGGCCGACGCTGCCCGCATTCCCGACTTCGACGCACTGGCCGCCCGCGGACGACGCCGCACCACGGTTCGCCGTACGGCGGCGGCCGGGGCGGCTGCCCTGGCCGTGGTGACCGTCATCGGTGCGACCCAGTGGCTCGGCGGCGGTGACCCGTCGAGCGAGCCGGGCCCGGTCGCGCCGCCCACCTCGACTCCGAGCGCGCCGGCCGAGCCGAAGACCGACCACGGGACCGGCCCGATCTCCGACGCCCGGGCCGAGGCGATCGTCAGCAACCCGGCAGCGACCCTCTTCTCTCTCACCGTCGACCCGGACGCCCCGGACAGCCGGGCCTCGGTCTGGCAGCTGTGCCCGGCGCAGTGCGACAACCCGAAGTACGCCGTGGCGATCACCGACGACGGCTACACGACGTACGCCGCGTTCCGGCTGGCCAACCCGGTCGAGGTCCGGTCGGCGGGCTCCGGGCGATTCCTGGCCGAGCGCTGGGACCCGGGCGCCACCCCGTTCCTGCTCGATGCCGACGGCACCGGCACGGCGGTGGTCGCGGACGACACGGAGGCCCCTTTGTCGGCAGGCGAAGTCGTCGCGGCCGTGCACGGCTCCGGCGTGCCGATCATCGGCCTGTTGGCCGTCGATCCCGGGACCGGGGCCGCCCACCCGATCCCGCTCCCGAGCCGCGTGGCCACCTGGCAGCAGGACGGTGAGCGGATCTCGTTCCTCGACTACAACGGCCCCACCGCGCGATGGACCGACGACGGGGGAGCCACGTGGTCGAGCCACCCGCTCGACGCGGAGAACCTGCTGACCCAGTTGGTGCCCTCGGCGGATCCCGACCGGCACGCCGTGGTGGCCGGCGGCGACGGAGCCACGCTGTTCCCGTTCAACGTCGTGCACCGTTGGGACGGCGACGGTGCGGTGCAGCGGTTCGACCAGTCGAGCAGCCCGCAGGCCTACATCGCGCACCAGGCGGTGCTGCCTGACGGGCGGCTGCTGATCGACGTCGAGGACTGGTCGGACGGCGACGCTCCGACGGGCCTGCACGTCTCGGCCGGCGACGACTGGACGCGGTTCACCCCGGTGCGCCTCGGTGCGCCGTTCGACCGGGAACCCGCACAGGTGCTGGGGATCCAGGCCCACCACGGTGTCCTCACCATCGATGCCGTGACCGCCGACGGAGCGGTCCATCGCTCCACTGACGCCGGCGCCACGTGGCAACCCCTCGTGGTCAGGTAGTCGGTTTGGCGGGCCTCACTCGTCGAGGGAGCGCAGGTGCCGCAGCACGGCACGCCCGCGCGGGGAGAGTCGATAGCCGGGCCGCAGGCTCACGGTCAGGCCGAGCTCCTTGAGCCGTCGGATGTCGGCCTTGAACGGCAGCTTCGTTCGGCCGACATCGGCCGCGATGGTCTCGGCCAGCTCGCCGGGCCGGCCGTCGATCAGCTCGAGGTGCGAGCGGGTCCACGGACCGTGCTTGCTGCGCGCGTCCATGCCGGCCAGTCGGGCCACGATCTCTGCACGCTGCTTCGGCCCGAGGCGTGCCTTCTCGCGCAGCGTCCCCCGCTCGTCGTCGCCGGCGAAGCTCATCCGGATCCGGTAGACGTCTCCGGGCTTGCGGTCCAGGACCTCACGGAGCCGGGCCAGGTCAAGGCCGCTGCGTCGAGCCTCGTCCTCGGTGATCGCGTCGGGGTCGACCACGTCCACCTCGTCGAATCGGATCACGCCGACCGCCGTACGTTGTGAACCGCCGGGCACGTGCATGCGCCGGGTCCAGCGGCGGAACGCGAGGTCGAGCTCACCCGAGACGATGCCGTCCAGGACGGCGCGCGGAATCATCACGAGGCTCATCCTGCCTGCTGGCGTGCGCTCGTGGTGGATCAAGTCGATCACTACATCGATACCGCGGCCTGCCCGACCGTGGCGGGATGGGTGACCAGGAATCTTCACTCTCGGGAGGACCACCTCATGGGCTTCACCCTTCGACCGCGGCTGATCTCGGCCATCGTCGGTCTCGCGCTCTCGGCCACGCTCGCCCCACCGGCGGTTGCCGACACACCACCGACCCCCACGACGTCGCAGCAGGGCGCACCGTCGCGGGTCACGCTCGGCGTCGGCGAGCACTACCTCAACACGCCGTACCAGTGGCAGCGGACGTCGTACTGGTGCGGCCCGACGGCGATCAGCATGGCGCTCGGCATCCGTGGCATCGACGTGTCGCAGGAGACCCTCGCGGCCTTCATGGGCACGAGTCCCGACTACGGCACGACCGCCGACGCCGCGGTCACCGCGCTGCGGCACTTCTCGGGTGCGCCCTACGAGGCGGTCTACGTGCCGGACGGCGGCGGGCAGGCCGCGAAGGCCACGATCTGGAGTCGCATCCAGGAGGACATCGACGGCGGCTTCGCCGTGGTGACCGGTATCGGTGCACCGCCGCACACCTACCCCTACTACGACAACCCGACAATGATCCACCACCTCTTCGTGGTCGACGGGTATGACACCAACTACGGGACGGTGCGCATCTCCGACCCGGCCTACTTCAACGGGAACTCGCAGTACTGGATCACCCTCGATGACCTCGTCTGGCTGATGGAGGGCCACTTCTACAACTGGTGAGCCGCACCGGTCGGGCGTGCCAGACTGACGCGGGTGATGGTCTACGAGGCCCGGGACAGTGACCTCAGTGCACTCCGGTTCGGGGTGTCGCCGCTCAGCGAGCTGTGCCTCTCCCTGCGGGTGCTGCGGGCCCCGACGACCTACCCCGTGCCGGCAGGCTGGCACGCGCACGTGGCCCGACAGGTCGGCGACCTCGACCTCGAGCTGTTGACGGCGTTGGTCAACCAACGGCTGGGCACACCCGACTTCCTCAACCCGCGACCGGAGCTGCCGTTGCCCCGGCTGTGCGACGAGCTGCAGACGGTCGCCACGCTCCCGGCCGACGCGATCGAGCTGGACCTCGAGGACCTGTGGCCGGAGAACCGGCCGGAGGTGCTCAGGGGGCCGATGCCCGCGCTGAGGGGGCGGATCCTGGCCCAGGTGCAGGCCTACTGGGACCGTTGCTTCTCGCCGTTCTGGCCCGCCTTCCGCTCGGTGTTGCGGGCCGACATCCGCCACCGCTCGACCCAGATCGCCGACCACGGCCTGCGGCACATGCTCGACGCGCTGACGCCGAGCCTGACCTTCGACGGCACCCGCCTGGCGTGTGACAACCGGGTCGGTACGTCCTACGAAGCGGCGATCGCGGGGCGCGGCCTGGTGCTGGTGCCGTCCCTGTTCACGCTGAACATCTCGTATCCCGCAGTGGCACGGAGCAGTCCCACGCTGATCTATCCGGCGCGCGGGCACGGCAACCTCCACACCCTGACCGCCCGGGCCGACGACCACCTGACAGCCTTGGTCGGCGACGTGCGCGCACAGCTCCTGTCCACCCTGTCGGAGCCGCGCACGACCAAGGAGCTCGCACTGCTTCTGGGCAAGACCTCCTCGGCGGTCAACCAGCAGCTGCGGTCCTTGACCGCGGCCGGGCTGCTCGACACCACCCGCGACGGCCGCTCGGTGCTCTATGGCCTCTCCGACCTCGGCAGCCGACTGGTGCGACCGACCTAGATCAGAGCCGAGGGGAAGGCCTCGCGGTAGCTGCGCATGCCGCCGGCCGACTCCGCGGCGAGTACGGCGCGGCCGACCGCACGCGTGACGCAGTCACCGGCGGCGGTCAGCAGGTCCTGGAACGCGAACACGTCCACGGGCTCGCGGGCGCCGGTCGCCAGCGTGAAGAGGGTGTCGCCGTCGAACATCGTGTGCACCGGGTTGATCGCCCGGGCCAGGCCGTCGTGGCCGACACCGGACACCTTCGCGCACTGGGCCTTGGTCAGCGTCGCGTCGGTGGCGATGACCCCGATCGTGGTGGCGAACGGTGGCTTGACCAGCGAGGGGTCGGCCGCCGCGGCAGCGCGTGCGGCCACCAGGTCGTCCTCGGTCGGACGACGCAGGGGCGGCAGGTCGCCGGGCACGCAGTGGCGTTCGGCGTACAGCTCGCCGGTGCGTGGGTCGACCGCCGAACCGACCGCGTTCACCGCCACGAGCACGCCGATCGTCGTGCCGTCCTCGAGCCGGACCGATGCGGAGCCGATGCCGCCCTTGAGACCACCTACCCGTGCGCCGGTGCCGGCGCCGACCGTTCCCTCGCGCACGTCGGTCGAGGCCGCGTCGTAGGCCGCCGCGCCGAGGGCCGCATCGGGGTGGTTGGCGAACGTGCCGCCCCGACCGAGGTCGAAGAGCACCGCAGCCGGCACGATCGGCACCACCTCGCCCGGCCCGCCCATCGGGAAGCCGACGCCGTCGTGCAACAGCCGCTGCGCGACACCGTCGACGCTCGCCAGGCCCAGGGCCGAGCCGCCGCTGAGCACGACCGCGTGCACGAGCTCGACCAGGTTGCGTGGATCGAGCAGGTCGGTCTCGCGCGTGCCGGGCCCGCCACCGCGTACGTCGACGCCACCCACCGCACCGCCCGGCGGCGCCAGCACGACCGTCGTCCCGCTCAACCAGCCGTCGCCGATGCGCTCGGCCTGGCCCACCCGGATGCCCGGCACGTCCGTGATGCTGTTGGAGGTCACGGGACCAGTATGGTCACCCGCCATGGACACCAGACCAGCAAGTTATGTGGTGGTGGTCGAGGACGGCGCGGTGCTGCTCGCCCACTGGAACGAGAACGGCAAGACCGGGTGGACCCTGCCCGGCGGAGGCATGGAGGACCACGAGTCCACCGAGGAGACTGCGGTCCGCGAGTTCCGGGAGGAGACCGGCTTCGACGTCGCGCTCGACGGACTGCTCGGTGTCGACACGAACTACGTGCCGGCCGCCGCCCGATTCTCGAAGGGCGCCGGCGACCTGCGCGGACTGCGGGTGATCTACCGCGGGCACATCACCGGCGGTGAGCTGACCCACGAGGTCGAAGGCACCACCGACGAGTGCCGGTGGATCCCGCTCGACGAGGTCGCCTCACTCAAGCGGGTCAGCCTCGTCGACGCCGCCATGGAGCTGCTCCGCACGAGCTGACCGGCCGGCACCATGCCTGGAAAACCAGTCGCACCGAGCACTGACGATGTGCGACCGTCGAGGAGTCAGCCCGACCAGATCGAGGAGAACCCCCATGCGAGCAGCCACCACGCCCCGAGTCCTCATTCGTCTCGCCGTGGAGCTGCCCCGTGTCACCCTCACTCAATCTCGGAATCGTCGCGCATGTTGATGCCGGCAAGACCAGCCTGACCGAACGCCTTCTGTTCGAGGCCGGTGTCATCGACGCACCCGGGAGCGTCGACGCCGGCACCACCCGCACTGACTCGCTCGACCTCGAGCGGCGCCGCGGCATCACCATCCGGGCCGCCGTGACCTCGTTCGGTCTCGGCGACCTGGCCGTCAACCTCGTCGACACCCCCGGGCACCCCGACTTCATCGCCGAGGTCGAGCGGTCACTGGGCGTTCTCGACGCCGCGGTGCTGGTGCTGTCGGCGGTGGAGGGCGTGCAGCCGCAGACTGTCGTGATCTGGCGCGCCCTCCAGCGGATCGGCGTGCCCACCGTGCTGTTCGTCAACAAGATCGACCGAGCCGGCGCCGACGTCGAGCGCGTGCTCGCGCAGGTGCGCCGCCGCCTGACGCCGTACGCCGTGCAGCTCGCGCGCGCCGATGGGCAGGGCGACCGTGCCGCCACTGTCACCGGGGTGCCACTGACAGACGAGTCGGTCGTCGCCGGAGTCGCGGAGGTCGACGACCGGGTGCTGGCGGGTTGGGTGGCGGGGGCGACACCGCGTCACCGTGACCTCGTGCGCGCGCTGCGCAGTGGCGTACGACGTGGTGCGCTGACGCCGGTGCTGTGCGGGTCGGCGATCACCGGTGCCGGCATCGATGAACTGCACCGGACGCTCACCGGTCTCCTTCCGGCCGCACGGCACTCCGACGGTCCGGTGGCCGGCACCGTCTTCGCCGTCGACCGCGACGAGCGCGGTCGACGCGCCTGGATCCGCCTGTGGTCGGGCGAGCTGCGGGTCCGTGACCGGGTGGCGATCACCGGCCGGAAACCGGAGCTCGTGACGGAGGTTGCAGCGAGCGAACCGGGCGGAGTGACCGTCGCCTCCGTCGCCCGGGCGGGACAGATCGCGGTCATTCGCGGACCGGCCGCCCGCATAGGTGACGTGCTCGGCAGGCCACCGCGTCGTCGTGCCCACCACTTCGCGCCCGCCACCCTGCAGGCGTTGGTCGAGCCCGAGGACCCCACCGCCCGCACGGCGTTGTACGCCGGCCTGACCGAGCTTGCCGACGAGGATCCGCTCATCGACCTGCACCTCAACGAGGTCGACGGTGAGGCCGCGGTACGCCTGCACGGCGAGGTGCAGAAGGAGGTGATCGCAGCGCTGCTGGAGCAGCGGTACGGCGTCGTCGCGAGGTTCCTCGAGACCTCCGTCGTCTGCATCGAACGCGTGGTCGGCACCGGCGCATCGGTCGACCGGATCAACGTGGGCGACAACCCCTACCTGGCAGGCATCGGCCTGCGCGTGGAGCCCGGCGAGGTGGGGTCCGGCATCACGTTCTCGCCCGGCATCGAACGTGGCAACCTGCCTCCGGCGTTCATCGCTGCCACCGAGGAAGGGGTGCGCGCCGCGTTGATTCAGGGCCTGTGTGGTTGGGCGGTCACCGACTGCCAGGTGTCGATGACGGAGTCCGGCTACTGGCCGCGCCAGAGCCGGCCGCACCAGAAGTTCGACAAGTCGATCTCCAGTGTGGCCGCCGACTTCCGGCACCTGGCCCAGGTGGTCGTGATGGCCGCGTTGCAGCGGGCCGGAACCCGCGTCTGCCAGCCGATCGAGCGGTTCGACCTGGAGCTTCCCGACGAGGCATTCGGTGCCATCGCCGCACTGCTCGGGCGCATCGGCGCGGTCACCCTGGACACGTCGGCAGCCGCCGGGTACACCCGGCTCGTCGGGCACGTGCCCTCGGCCGCGGTTCGCGACCTCACGTCACGACTGCCCGACCTCACCAGTGGGGAGGGCGTGCTGGTCACGCGGCTCGATCACCACGCACCGGTCACCGACACGTGTCCGCCTCGAAGGCGACGGACGGGCTTCGACCCGCTGGACAGAGGCACGTGGTTCCGTCGCGTGCCGCGATGAAGCCACTGAAATGAGACAACGTGGTGGATCACAGGCACCAGATGCCTGCGATCCACCACGTTGAGTGGAATCAGTCGCGTGCCGTCAGCGGGGCAGGCCGCTCGAGCGCCAGCCACCCGGCCCGTGGGAGTAGTTGACCCGCACCCGACGGTGGTTGGCCGACCACTCCGACTGTCGCTTCTTCGGCGGGGCCTCGGTCGTGCCGAGCGAGGAGAACACCGCGACCAGGGCGGCGATCTCCTCCGGGGTCGCGTCGGGGCTGACGACCTTGAGGATCGGCTGCTGTGCTGGCTTGTCTTCGGCTGTCATGTCATCTCCTTCGGTCGTCGACCTGTCGTGAGTTCTGATCGACCTGTCGCCAGTTCTGGCTGACCTGTCGTGAGTTCCGGGTGTTCCCTCGGCCGCCGCGTTCGCTTCTTCGACTCCTGCGGAAAGAAGCAGGCAACATCCCCCTGACGGGCCTGGCGGCCCTTACAGAGGAATATTGCCGTGCTTCTTGGCCGGCAGAATCTCGCGCTTGGAGCGGAGGAGGCGCAGGCCGCGGACGATCTCGGTGCGCGTCTCGTGCGGCATGATCACCGTGTCGACGTAGCCACGCTCGGCGGCGATGTAGGGGTTCGCCAGCGTGGTCTCGTACTC
The DNA here is from genome assembly GCF_001429525.1 of Nocardioides sp. Soil796. NCBI lineage: Bacteria > Bacillati > Actinomycetota > Actinomycetes > Propionibacteriales > Nocardioidaceae > Nocardioides > Nocardioides sp. Soil796. Next base: position 238,015 of record NZ_LMSQ01000018.1, on the reverse strand, counting down.
GTCGACCAGCTCGGCTCGACGCGACTCGACGTCGCCGCCCTCGGCCTCGACGGCGGCGAGAGTCTTGCGGTGCACGATGTTGGCCGCACCCTGGGCGCCCATGACGGCGATCTGCGCGGTCGGCCAGGCGACGTTGAGGTCGGCACCGAGGTGCTTGGAGCCCATCACGTCGTACGCACCGCCGTAGGCCTTGCGGGTGATCACCGTGATCAGCGGAACGGTGGCCTCGGCGTAGGCGTAGATCAGCTTCGCGCCGCGGCGGATGATGCCGTTCCACTCCTGGTCGGTGCCGGGCAGGAAGCCGGGTACGTCGACGAACGTGAGGACCGGGATGTTGAACGCGTCGCAGGTGCGCACGAAGCGAGCGGCCTTCTCGGACGCGTCGATGTCGAGGCAGCCGGCGAACTGCATCGGCTGGTTGGCGACCACACCGACCGGGCGGCCCTCCATGCGGCCGTAGCCGATGATGATGTTCGGCGCGAACATCGACTGGACCTCGAGGAACTCCTCGTCGTCGAGCACGCTCTCGATCACGGTGTGCATGTCGTAGGGCTGGTTCGGGGAGTCCGGGATCAGCGTGTCGAGGGTCCGGTCGAGGTCGCTGATCTCGAGGTCGGCCTCCTCGTCGTACGACGGGGCCTCGTCGAGGTTGTTCTGCGGCAGGTAGGACAGCAGCGCCTTGACGTACTCGAACGCGTCCTCCTCGTCGGAGGCCATGTAGTGCGCGTTGCCCGACTTGGTGTTGTGGGTGCGCGCGCCGCCGAGCTCCTCCATGGTCACCTCCTCGCCGGTGACGGTCTTGATCACGTCGGGACCGGTGATGAACATCGCCGAGGTGCCGTCGACCATGACCGTGAAGTCGGTGACCGCGGGGGAGTAGACGTGCCCGCCGGCGCAGTTGCCCATGATCATCGAGATCTGCGGGATCACACCGGAGGCGTGCACGTTGCGCTTGAAGATCTCGCCGTAGAGGCCGAGCGAGACGACGCCCTCCTGGATGCGGGCCCCGGCACCTTCGTTGATGCCGATGATCGGCGAGCCGGTCTTGATCGCGAGGTCCATCACCTTGGTGATCTTCTCGCCGTAGACCTCGCCCAGCGAGCCGCCGAAGACGGTGAAGTCCTGCGAGAAGACGCAGACCTGACGACCGTCGACCGTGCCGTAGCCGGTGACGACGCCGTCGCCGTAGGGACGGTTCTTCTCCAGCCCGAAGGCCACGGAGCGGTGACGGGCAAGCTCGTCGAGCTCGACGAAGGAACCCTCGTCGAACAGCAGCGCGATCCGCTCGCGAGCGGTCTTGCGTCCCTTGGCGTGCTGCTTCTCGATTGCCTTCTCGCTACCGGCGTGCACGGCCTCGTCGAGGCGCCGTTCGAGCTCCTGGAGCTTTCCGGCGGTCGTGTGGATGTCGAGCTGCGGCTCGTTCTCGGCTGTGGTCATGTTGGTGCTGGCCTCCTCGGATGTCCGTGGGCCAATGTAGTGCCCATGACTTCCGCAACCGACCCGCGCCCACCCCTTGACCGCGACCGCCTGCCCGCCAGCGTCGAGATCCTCCCTGCCGTCGGCTCCACCAATGCCGAGCTGGGAAGTCGGGCCCGCGACGGTGCCGCTGACGGCACGGTGGTGGTCACCGAGCACCAGACCGCGGGCCGCGGTCGTCTCGACCGGGTGTGGGAGACGCCGGCCCGTTCCGCGCTGACCTTCTCGCTGCTCAAGCGGCCCGACCTCCCACCAGTCGTGTGGCCGTGGATCCCGCTGGCCACCGGACTCGCCATCCACACCGCGCTCTCCGGCACGGTGCCCGGCCTCGGCCTGAAGTGGCCCAACGACGTGCTGGTCGACGGCCGCAAGCTGGCGGGCATCCTCGTCGAGCGCATCGAGACACCGGACGGCCCGGCGGCCGTGATCGGCATCGGGCTCAACGTCTCCACCACGCGCGACGAGCTGCCGGTCGAGACGGCCACCTCACTGGCCCTCGAGTCGGGGGAGGCTCCCGACCGCACGGACCTGCTGAACGGCCTGCTCTCATCTCTTGAGTCCACCCTTGCCGCACTGTCCACGGACCTCGAGTCGGTGCGTACGTCGTACGCCGCCGCGTGCGTGACTGTGGGCAAGGACGTGCGGGTCGAGGTGCCTGCCGGGGAGCCGCTGACCGGACGCGCGACCGGCATCGACCCGGGCGGCCAGCTGGTGGTGGAGTCGTCCTCCGGGCAGGTATCCGTGGGCGCCGGCGACGTCATCCATGTGCGGTGACCGATTGTTTGACATGATCTGAGGGTGGCCATCTCAAAGAACCTCCTCAACGACGGGGAACACGTCGTCGTCACCACCCGCACGCACGTCAAGGCGCTGTTCCTGCCGATCCTCGTGCTGCTGGTGACCCTGGCTGCCGCTGTCTACCTCAGCGGGCTGGGTGACGGCACGACCGGCAAGGTGATCGACATCGTCGTCTGGGTCGTCGCCGCAATCGTCTTCGTGTGGTGGGTGGTGCGGCCGTTCCTCACCTGGCTGACCACGTCCTACACGTTCACGAACCGGCGCTTCCTCGCCCGCTCCGGCTTCATCGCCAAGGAGGGCCGCACGATCCCGCTCAACCGGATCAGCGGCGTCGACTTCGAGATCGGCGTGATCGACCGCATCTTCGGCTGCGGCACCCTCGTGGTCTCCGACGCCAGCGAGCAGGGCCGGGTCGAGCTCCACGACATCCCGCGGGTCGAGCAGATCCAGCTCCGGGTGGCCGACGAGCTGCACCGCCTGTCGGAGCAGCGCAACGACGATGGCACCTGAGCCCGACCAGCCGCTGAGCCGCGATGACCTGGTAGCGGGCATCCTCGGCACCAGCGCCGAATTCACCGCCGAGCAGATCGCGGTCGAGGCCTCCGTCGAGGTCGAGGTCACCCGTCGCCTGTGGCGCGCCCTCGGCTTCCCGGAGTACGCCGAGGACGAGGTCGCCTTCACCTCCCACGACATGGCCGCCCTGACCCTGCTCCAGCAGACCGTCGACTCCGGGCTCATCGACTTCGACACCGCCCTGAACCTCACCCGCGCCGTCGGTACGACGATGGCCAGGCTGGCCGACTGGGAGGTCGCCACCCTGGTGCCCCAGCTGCCCACCGGGGAGGGGGCTCGCGACAACAGGATGGCCGCGGCCCTGCACATGCTGGAGAAGGTCGGCGAACCCTTCGAGCAGCTGCTCGTCTACGCCTGGCGCCGGCACCTCGCGGCCGCGGCGTCCCGCATCGAGTCGCTGGGCCCCGACGACGAAGAGCTCAAGACCTCCGACGTCACGGTGGGCTTCGCCGACATCGTCGCGTTCAGCGCACTGTCCAACGAGATCGGCGAGGAGCGCGTCGGCGACCTCGTGGAGGTCTTCGAGACCCGCTGCCACGACGTCGTCTCCACGAACCACGGCCGCGTGATCAAGAGCCTCGGCGACTCGGTGCTCTTCATCTGTGACGACCCGGTCAAGGCGCTGGACATCGCCGACGGCATCATCACCGTGATCGGCCGCGACAGCCGCATGCCCGACGTACGCGTGGGACTGGCCAGTGGCGGCGTGGTGATGCGCATGGGCGACGTCTTCGGCCCGCCGGTCAACCTCGCCGCACGACTGACCGCGGTGGCCCGGCGCAACCGCATGATCATCGACGAGGCCACGGCGGCCAGGCTGCCCGCCGACAGGTTCGAGACCCGCCGCCTCCCGGCACGCCCGCTGCGTGGCTTCGGCCTGGTCGAACCCATCTCGGTCCGCCAGCGCTGACAGCGTTAGGGTTCGGGCGTGTCCCACGCTCCTGAACTGGCCCCGACGCTTGCCGTGATCGGCGGCGGACAGCTCGCCCGCATGATGGCCCAGCCGGCCATCGCGCTGGGCCTACCGCTGCGCCTGCTCGCCGAGGCCGAGGGCGTCTCCGCGGCCCAGGTGATCGTCGACCACACCGTCGGCGACTACCGCGACCTCGACACCCTGCGCGCGGTGACCGACGGCTGCGCGGTCGTCACGTTCGACCACGAGCACGTCCCGACCGACCACCTTCACGCGCTCGAGGAGGCCGGCGTCGCCGTACGCCCCGGACCCGGGGCCCTCGTGCACGCCCAGGACAAGGGCGTGATGCGATCGCGCCTGACCGCGCTGGGCATCCCGTGCCCGCGCCACGCACTGGTCTCGGAGCTCTCCGAGGTCGAGGCGTTCGGCTTCCCGGCGGTGCTCAAGACCACGCGCGGCGGGTACGACGGCAAGGGCGTGTGGGTGGTGCGTTCGGCAGCCGACTGCGCCGATGCGTTCGAGACCGCGGCCGCCTCCGGCGTACGGCTGCTGGCCGAGGAGCTGGTCGACTTCCGCCGTGAGCTCTCGGCCCTGGTCGCCCGGTCGCCCAGCGGCCAGGCCGCGGCCTACCCGGTCGTGGCCTCGACCCAGAAGGACGGCATCTGCCTCGAGGTGATCGCCCCGGCGCCCGACCTGTCTCCCGAGCTGTCCGCGCAGGCGCAGCAGATCGCCCTCACCATCGCCAAGGAGCTCGAGGTCACCGGTGTCCTGGCGGTCGAGCTCTTCGAGACCACCGACGGTCGGGTGCTGGTCAACGAGCTCGCCATGCGCCCGCACAACACGGGCCACTGGAGCCAGGACGGCGCGGTGACCAGCCAGTTCGAGAACCACCTGCGCGCGGTGATGGACCTGCCGCTCGGCTCGCCGGCGACCCGCGCGAAGTGGACCGTGATGGTCAACATCCTCGGCGGCGACGTCGCCGCCGGACGCCTGTACGACGGGTTCCCGCATGCGATGGCGCGAGACCCGTTCCTGCGCGTGCACCTCTACGGCAAGGAGTGGCGCCCGGGCCGCAAGGTCGGCCACGTGAACGCGTACGGCGACGACCTCGACGACTGCCTCGAACGGGCCCGGCACGCTGCGGCGTGGTTCCGCGGCGACCTGGGCAACGAGTCCGAATGAACTTCAGGGAGAGTGAGTGACATGACCGACTCTGCTGCCCGCGTGGGCATCGTGATGGGCTCCGACTCCGACTGGCCGGTGATGCGCGCCGCCGGGGAGATCCTGGACGAGTTCGGGGTGGCCTGGGAGGCCGACGTCGTCTCCGCACACCGGATGCCCGAGGAGATGATCGCCTGGGGCAAGGACGCGGCCGGTCGCGGCATCAAGGTGATCGTCGCCGGTGCCGGCGGCGCGGCACACCTGCCGGGCATGCTCGCCTCGGTCACGCCGCTCCCGGTGATCGGCGTACCCGTGCCGCTGAAGTACCTCGACGGCATGGACTCGCTGCTCTCGATCGTGCAGATGCCGGGCGGCATCCCGGTGGCAGCAGTGGCGATCGGCAACGCCAAGAACGCCGGCATCCTGGCCGCGCGCATCCTGGCCACCGCCGACGACGACCTGCAGCACAAGCTGGTCGCCTACCAGGAGTCGCTCTCCGAGATGGCCCGCGCCAAGGGCAAGGTCGTCCGCGACGCGCAGAAGCCTCGCAAGACCGGCTTCTGAGTCACTGCCGGACCCGGATCAGTCGATGTCGTCCTCGTCGCCGAGCAGCTCGTCGGGGTACTTCTTCACGTAGGTCTCCATCTGCCCCTTGCGGAGCAGGCCGAACAGCTCGGCGGTCTGGTCCTCCTTGAGCTCGACGATGGAGCCGTACTTGTCGATCGTCGGAGTCGCCGCGATCGGCACGGTCATGAACTTCACGTCCTCGGCCTTGGTGCCGCGCAGGGACAGGGCCAGACCACGGAGGTCGCCGTTCTCCCAGTCCATGTCGACCGTGAGGTGGTCGGTGATCGCCGACAGGGTGTCGGAGAACTGGCGCGGCTTGGTGAGGGTGCCGGCCTCGAGCACCTTCGTCATCAGCGACCGGAGGAAGTTCTGCTGCCGGTCGATGCGGTCGAAGTCGCCACGCAGCAGGCCGTGCCGGGTGCGGACGTACTGCAGCGCCTTCTCGCCCTTGAGGTTGTACTTGCCGGCCTTCCACGTGACGTCCTGCTTCTCGTCGTAGAACGTCTCGGGGATGGTCACCGGCACGCCGCCCACGGCGGTCGACAGGTCCTTGAACCCGGCCCAGTCGATGATCGCGACGTGGTCGAGGCGTACGTCGGTGAGGTGCTCGACCGTGGACAGGGTGCCGACCGGGCCGTACGCCGAGAAGGCCGCGTTGATCTTGTTCTTGTGGGTGGGCTCGCCGTTGTCGTCGTAGATCATCGTGAAGGTGTCACGGGGGATCGAGACGACATACACGTGCTTCCGGTTGGCCGAGATGTGCACGACCATGATCGTGTCGCTGCGGTACTTGCCGTTCGGCCACTCCTCGGCGTCGACGTCCTCGGCGAGTGAGGTGTCGGCGCTCTCGCCGGCGATCTTCTTCCCGGCGTCGGAGCCCAGGAGCAGGATGTTCACCGCGTCGCCCTTGTTGGGGTCGGGGCGGTTCTCGTCGTCGAGCTTGTCGGTGGAGAAGCGGTCGATGTTGTCGAGCTTGGCGTTGAGCGAGTAGAGGTAGTAGCCGCACGCGCCCACCACGAGCGCCAGGACGGCCAACGACGCGATCAGCGCCTTGGTGTGCTTGCGGCGGAACGCGGTCCACCCGGAACGGGCCCGTCGCCAGCGTGAGGGCGGTGGGGTGTCTGCCTGTTCGGACGCGTCCCCCGGCGGCTCATTCTCCATCGTGTCAGTGTGCCCGGTGCCGCCAAGAACAGACCGCAGGGACACTCACGCACGGTGGTTCACTCGGTGACGCGACCGCGCAGCGACTTCGTCTGTCCGCGCTGCTTCTTCGCCTCGAGCCGTCGGCGCTGGGACCCGCGCGTCGGCTTGGTCGGTCGGCGGGGCGGTGAGGGCGGGGCCAGGGCCTCGCGCAGCAGGACGGCCAGCCGTTCCCGCGCCGCGGCCCGGTTGCGGAACTGGGAGCGGTGTTCGGAGGCCGCGATGATGACCCGCCCGTCGACCAGGCGCGCGGCCAGGTGCCGCATCGCGCGGGCCCGTTGTGCGTCGCTGAGCACTGTCGACTGCGACACGTCGTAGTCGAGCTCGACGCGTGAGTCGGAGGTGTTGACCGACTGACCGCCGGGACCGGGGGAGCGCGAGAAGCGTTCGGTGAGCTCGGCCGCGGGGACGACCAGCCCGTCGGGCAGTCCGGGTCCGGCCCCAACGACGAGGTCCTCGCCGGGCTGGTTCATGAGCCGCGCTTGCCCCACTGGATGGCCGGGCAGGTGTCCATCACCATCGGTACGCCGGCGGCGCGGGTGCGCTCGAAGGCGGCCTCGTCGATCACGCCGAGCTGGAACCAGACGCCCTTCGCGCCGACCGCGACCGCTTCGTCGGCGTACTGTCCGGCAGCCTCGGAACGACGGAAGACGTCGACCACGTCGATCGGGAACGGCACCTCCGCCAGCGTCGCGTAACCCTGCTCGCCGTGGACCACGGGCGCGTCGGGGTGGATCGGCACGATGCGCTTGCCGCGGGCCTTCAGCAACGCCGAGATCGGGTAGGCGGTGCGCTCGGGATTGTCACTGAGTCCGACCACGGCCCACGTCTCACACTCGTCGAGCATGAAGTCGATCGCCTTCTGGTCCTGCCACGTGTCCATGCCGGTCAGCCTAACCACCGCGGGTCAGGGCGTCGCGCACGTCCCGGAGCACCTGGTCGACGTCGGTCGAGCTGGTGTGCACGACGACCGTGGCGCTGGCGCCGGCGGACGGGTCGGCGGTGGCCAGCGCGCGGGTCAGGGCGGCATCGAACTCCGCGTCGACGGCGTCGGTCTCCTCCCGCAGCCAGCGGCGCAGCACGTGGTTGTGCGCCGTGATGACCGCGGCCGCGAGCAGTTCAGCGCGCAGCTCCCCGTCGGGCTCGTCGGCGGTCCAAGTGGCGATGTGCTCCCGGAAGAGCCGCAGGTAGCGCTGGGCGCTGGCGCTCTCGCGGTCCCGCAGCGCCGGGACCGTGCGGGTCAGCCGGTAGCGGGCCCGGGCGGTGGTCCCTTCGTCGAGGTAGTGGTCGAGCACGATGCGGGCCGCCTCGCGCAGCGCCACCTCACGAGTGGTGCCGGTGGCGGTGCCGAGTCGCGCCGCGACCCGGGGGAGGAGCTGCTCGTGGTCGGGGAAGACGACGTCCTCCTTGCCGCGGAAGTGGCGGAAGAACGTGGTGCGGCCGGTGCCGGCCCGGGCGGTGATCTCCTCGACGGTGGTCTCGTGGAAGCCGCGCTCCTCGAAGAGCGCGAACGCCGCGTCGACGAGGCGGGCACGGGTGGAGGTCGGCATGCGAGCCATCTTACGTTGCGCGGTACGTAGTACCATTAGTACGGTACGTCGTACCGCAACGTTCTCAGGAGACCCCTTCGATGTCCGAGCACCCCATGTTTGCCCTGTCCGAGGAACACCAGGCGATCCGCGAGGCCGTCCGCGCGGTCTGTGACGCCAAGGTCGCGCCGTACGCCGCGGAGGTCGACGAGAACGCCCGCTTCCCGCAGGAGGCGGCCGACGCGCTGCTGGCCGCCGACTTCCACGCCGCGCACGTCCCCGAGCAGTACGGCGGCGCCGGCGCCGACGCTCTGGCCACGGTCCTGATCATCGAGGAGGTGGCCCGCGCCTGCGTGTCGTCCTCGCTGATCCCGGCGGTCAACAAGCTCGGCTCGCTGCCGGTGCAGATCGGCGGTTCCGAGGAGCTCAAGGCGAAGTACCTCGGCAAGCTGGCCGCCGGTGAGGGCGGCTTCTCCTACTGCCTCTCCGAGCCCGACGCCGGGTCCGACGCGGCCAACCAGAAGACCCGCGCGGTGCGCGACGGCGACCACTGGGTGCTCAACGGCGTGAAGCGCTGGATCTCCAACGCCGGTGTCTCGGAGTACTACACGGTGCTCGCCGTGACCGACCCCGACAAGCGCACCAAGGGCATCACGGCGTTCGTCGTCGAGAAGTCCGACGAGGGAGTCTCGTTCGGCGCGCCGGAGAAGAAGCTCGGCATCAAGGGCTCGCCGACGACCGAGGTCTACTTCGACAACGTGCGCATCCCGGCCGACCGCATCATCGGTGAGGAGGGCCAGGGCTTCGAGATCGCCATGAAGACGCTCGACCACACCCGCATCACCATCGCGGCCCAGGCCGTCGGTGTCGCCCAGGGCGCCCTCGACTACGCGCTGGACTACGCCAAGGAGCGGATCCAGTTCGGCAAGCCGATCGCCGACCAGCAGGGACTCCAGTTCCTGCTCGCCGACATGGGCATGAAGGTCGAGGCCGCCCGTCAGATGACGTACGCCGCCGCCGGCCGCTCCGAGCGCGGTGACAAGGATCTCACGTTCTTCGGTGCCGCGGCCAAGTGCTTCGCCTCCGACGTCGCCATGCAGGTGACCACCGACGCCGTCCAGGTGCTCGGCGGCTACGGCTACACCCGCGACTACCCGGTCGAGCGGATGATGCGCGACGCCAAGATCACCCAGATCTACGAAGGCACCAACCAGGTGCAGCGCATCGTGATGGCCCGCCAGCTGCTCGCCGGCATCCAGTCGAACCTCTGACCCGTCACCCGAGTCGGCTGCCCGCGCCCACGATTGCCGCCGCGACGTCGCGGATCCGCTGACCGCGGGAGCGGGCGTGGGAGCGGATCCGCTCGAACGCCTCGTCGACCGAGATGCCGTGATCGGCGGAGAGCACGCCCTTGGCCTGCTCGATCACGATCCTCGAGTCGAGCGCGGCCTGGAGCTGGTCGGTGAGGCGGCGCTGCTCGTCGAACAGTGACGCGTTGATGAGGAACGACGTGGCCAGGTTGGCCAGCACGCGGGCTGCGACCAGGTCACTGTCCGACCACTGTCTCGGCGCGGCCGAGTAGAGGTTGACCGCGCCGACCGACCGTCCGGCGAGGCACATCGGCAGGCCGGCAACCGCACGCACGCCGATCGTGCCGGCCAGGGCGACGTACGTCGGCCAGCGGTGCGGCTCGGCGGCGAGGTCGGGTACGACCACGGTCCGTCCGCTGCGGTAGGCCGTGGCGCACGGACCGTCCTGCGAGCCCGCCTGCTGGCGCTCCAGGATGGCGAACTCCTCCGGGACCGCGGCCACGAACTCGAGTCGCCCGTCAGGCGCGGCGACCATGACACCACTCCCGGCCAGGCCGAAGAGCTGGGTCAGGCGCTCGGCCAACTCGGCGAGAATGCTGTCGACGTCGTACGACGCCAGCAGTCGACTGCTGAACTCGGTGAGGGTGTTCAGGAACGACGTGTGGTCGTGCGGCACGTGATACCTCCTGTGGCTGGGAGGGTCTCTCAATCCCTTGTCCTGTACCCAATTCGGGCCATTCCTATTGCCGAGCGGCCCGGATTGGTGCTTGCATGTGACCTGCGTCACTCGGCGCAACCGTCCCAGACCCCGGCGGCCCTCGCATCGGCTCGCCCAGGTGGTTCGGATGGACACTTACGCAGTGGTTCGCCCCGAGTCGCGACCGGTAGGTCCGGTCGCCGGGGAGTCACCTTCGTCGCGCGCCGGGGTGGACGCGCGTTCGGTGGCGCCACGACCCCGGGTGACAGGGGAGTCCGGGCATCGGTGGCGCTACACCTCGGCCGTGCACGCAGCTCGGTCGCTCAGTTCGGGGCCGGCGGTCCGTGGGGGGCCGCCGGACCCGTCCTGAACGGGGCTCAGTCCTTGAGGCCGGTCTCGGTGCAGAGGTCGTTGGAGATGCCCTCGGTGTCGTCGTCCTTGATGTGCTCGAACATCTCCTTCGAGCGCTCGGCGTCCCAGTGGACGGCGAGGTCGGAGATCGGGACGCCGCAGGTCAGGCCGTTGTCGCCGTCGACCCGGGTCATCGCCCACGCGAAACGACCCAGGTCGATGGGGCCGGTGCCCTCACTGACCTTGACCGTGCGGGCGGCTGCCATGTTGAGCTTCCAGTAGCGGATCGGGTTGATCACCGACCACGGCGAGACGGCCTTCGACCCGACCGCGGAGACCACCTCGCGCTGGTGCTTGGCACGGGTGATGTCGCCGAACTGCGGGTCGGTCTTGCGGGAGCGCGCGTAGCCGAGGGCGGTGACGCCGTCGGCCTCCTGGCAGCCCTTCTCGATCTTGAGGTTGGCCTGCTTGTCCGTCATGTCCTTCGTCGGGCAGATCTCGATGCCGCCGACCGCGTCGACCACGTCGACGAACCCGCCGAAGCCGATCTCGACGTAGTGGTCGATCTTGATGCCGGTGTTGTGCTCGATGGTCTCGATCAGCAGCTTCGGTCCGCCGCCCTTGTAGGCGTCGGGGTTCGTGGTGCCGTTGATCTTCGCCGTGCCGTGGCCGGGGATCTCCACGAGGGAGTCGCGCGGGATCGACATCAGCAGGTTCGGGCCCTTGCCGGTGTGCAGCAGCATGATCGTGTCGGTGCGCTGGCCGACGTCGCCGCCGGTGCCGAGCTTCTTGCGCTCCTCCTTGGAGAGGTCCGCGCGGGAGTCGCTGCCGACCACGAGGTACGTCGTACCGTCCTGGTCGTCGGGACGGTCACCGCTCGGGAACGCGTCGACGGTCGAGATCTTGTTGAACGCGAAGATCGGCGTCGCGATCAGGAAGGCCAGCCACAGCAGCAGCAACAGCATCAGCCAGCGCAGCGGGCGGAACCGCGGTCGGCGTACGCCGAACCCGCGACCGCCTCCCGAGGGCGGCTGCTGGCCCGGTGGCGGTGCCAGGGGCCGGTTGGGCTGCGCCGTGTTCGGCTGCTGGCCGGGCGGCGGGGGTGTGCGGTACGGCTCTGCTGAGGGCATGACCTGCGTGTGCTCCGGGCCTGGGTCGGGACGGTTCGCAGTGGGCGGGACCTGTCCTTGCGGGATGATCTGGGTGGCGTCGTCGTCTGACTGCGGACGGCTCTTGCCGTAGAGCCATTCGTACTCAGGGGTGCCCGGTTCGGGCCCTTGGGGGCGGTCAACCATGAGGCAGACGCTACCGGGCAGGGCGTCGGTCACCGCTAATCTGCTCGCCATGACCGTTCCCCTGCCCGACCAGCCAGCCAGTCGGCCGCCGACGTATTCCAGGGTGTCGCTGGCCGAGATGATGCACGGAACCTCCGCCAACCTGCTCGGCAACGTGCACGGCGGCGACATCATGAAGCTGGCCGACTCGACGGCGGGCGCGGCGGCCCAACGGCACAGCGGAGGCCCGGCGGTCACGGCCGCCCTGGACGAGATGGCCTTCCTCGAGCCCGTGCACGTGGGCGACATCGTGCGTACGACGGCGCAGGTCAACTGGGCGGGCCGTTCGTCGATGGAGATCGGCGTGCGCATCGAGGCGGAGCCGTGGTCCGACGCGTCCGGACACCCGCTGCACGTCGCTTCGGCGTACTTCGTCTTCGTGGCCATCGACGAGGCCGGCCACCCGCGCACCGTTCCGAGCATCGAGCCCACCACTCCCGACGAGGTACGGCGACTCCGCGAGGCCGAGATCCGTCGCGCGCACCGCCTGGCCAAGAAGCAGGAGATCGAGTCCGGTCGGAACGATTCGGCGCGTCGCACCACGATGTGACTGGTGTGACTGGTGATACTGGCTGACGTCACTGATTACTTCCCCGATCAGAGAGGCTCAGTCGATGCCACCCGCATCTTCCCCCGGGTTGCACGATCGCCAGAGCGGTAACGCCAGAGAGGCGGACCGTGCAGCGAAGGTGCGCTTCCGGCGCGCCATCACCTTGATGGTGATGACCCTGGTCGTGCCCGGCTCCGCGCAGCTCGTGGCCGGCAACAAGCGCATCGGCCGGATCGCGATCCGCATCTGGATGGGCCTCATCGCCACCAGCGTCCTGCTGTTCCTGATCACCCTGGTCTGGCACAAGTTCGCCTTCAAGATGGCCTTCAACCTCGGCGCCCTCGACCTGGTCCGACTGCTGATGATGGGCATCGCGATCGGCTGGGCCGCCCTGTTCGTCGACGCCTGGCGCCTCGGCCAGCCACTGACCCTGGTCAAGAACCAGCGGCTCATGGCGGTCGGCGTCAACGGCGTGCTCTGCTTCACCGTCGCCGGCACCCTGCTCTTCGGTGCCCACCTGGTCACCGTCCAGCGGGACTTCGCGGCGATGTTCGCCAACGGGAAGGTCAGCGACGCCGAGCACGGCCGCTACAACGTGCTCCTGATGGGTGGCGACTCCGGCGCCGGGCGCTGGGGCCTGCGCCCTGACTCCATGACGATCGCCAGCATCGACGAGGAGACCGGCCGCACCGTGCTGATCGGTCTTCCGCGCAACCTCGAGAACTTCAAGTTCAAGAAGGGGTCGGTGATGGACGAGCAGTTCCCCGACGGCTTCGACTGCGAGGGCTGCTACCTCAACGGCGTCAGCACCTGGGCCGGCGACCACACCGACCTGTTCGGCAAGTCGAAGTCCCCGGGCATCGACGCCACGATCATGGCGGTCGAGGGCATCACCGACCTCAAGATCAACTACTGGGCGATGGTGAACCTCCAGGGCTTCAAGGACCTCGTCGACGCGGTCGGTGGCGTGACCGTGACGGTCCGCGACCGAATCCCGGTCGGCGGCCTCGGCAGCGACGTCACCGGCTACATCGAGCCCGGCACCCGCAAGCTCAACGGCCACGACGCGCTCTGGTACGCCCGCTCCCGCGAGGGCTCCGACGACTACTCACGCATGGCCCGCCAGAAGTGCATGATGAACGCGATGGCCACCCAGGTCAGTCCGCAGAAGGTGGTCAGCAACTTCGGCGAGATCGCCGAGGCGGGCGGCTCGATGATCGAGACCAACCTTCCGCGCAGCGAGTTCGCGACGTTCATCGACCTCGCGCTCAAGGCCAAGGACCAGAAGATCTCGTCCGTCTCGATCGTCCCGCCGGCGATCAATACGGCCGACCCCGACCTGGCCAAGATCAAGGCGATGGTCAAGAAGGGCATCGACAAGGCCGAGGGCAAGGCCGGCAAGCCGGGCAAGGCCAGGAAGAACGCCTCCACCAACGGCGCCGCGATCGGCACCCGCGACGAGGGCTACGCCGCCAACGCCTCCGAGGACCTCGCCGCTGCCTGCTAATCCGACTTCCCCCTCTAGGGTGGTCGCCGTGCCGACCCCATCCCACGCCCGACGCATCGTTGCGGTCGTCGTGACGTTCAACCGGTTGTCGCTGCTCCAGGGACTCCTCGAGCGCCTGCGTCGTACGCCGGACGTCACCGAGATCGTCGTCGTCGACAACGCGTCGACCGACGGTACGGGTGAGTGGCTGGCCGGCCAGGACGCCGACGGTGCCGTCCCCTTGCGGGCGGTCACGCTGGGCGACAACCGCGGCGGTGCGGGCGGGTTCCACGAGGGCATGCGGATCGGCCTCGAGCGTGACGCCGACCTGCTCTGGCTGATGGACGACGACGGCATGCCTGACGACGACTGCCTGGCCCTGCTCCTCGAGCACGACGGCACCCTCGACTTCTGGGGGCCGGTGGTGGTCGACCAGGACGACGCCGAACGGCTCGTCTTCCCGATCCGCCTGCCCGGGGGCACCACGGTGGTGCACGACCTGGCCGACGTACGCGCCGCGGCCACTGACGGGCGCATCGACGACATCGTCATCCCGTTCAACGGCGTGCTGGTCACCCGTGACCTGGCCGAGCGGATCGGCCTGCCGCGTGCCGAGTTCTTCATCTGGGGCGACGACCACGAGTACCGCCTGCGCGCCGAGAAGGCCGGCGCCCGCATCGCCACGGTCGTGGACGCCACGGTGCGTCACCCCTCGGTCGGCAGTCTCGGTACGCCGATGATGTTCGGCCGCACGACGTACAACCACTCACCGTCCGACCTGAAGCACTACTGCATGGCCCGCAACAACGTGGTCAACCTGCGCACCTACCGCGGCCTGCCGCACGTGCTCGCCTTCATCGTGAAGACCGTGTGGTTCTACGCCTTCACCCGCCCCTCCCCGAAGCGGCTCGCGCTGAGCGCCCGGGGCATCGGCGCCGGGCTGCGCAACGACTTCACCGGCCACGGGAGGTTCCTGGCATGAGTGAGCGCATCGCGGTCGTGATCGTCACCTACAACCGGGCCGACCTGCTGGGCGGCATGCTCGACGGGCTGGCCGCCCAGACCCGGGCACCCGACGCGGTCTTCGTGATCGACAACGCCAGCGCCGACCACACCCGCCAGGTGCTCGACCGCGACGACCTCCCGCTGCAGGTCACCCACAGCGACGACAACCTCGGCGGAGCCGGCGGCTTCCACCTCGGCGTCAAGCAGGCGTACGACGCCGGGTTCGACCGCATCTGGCTGATGGACGACGACGTCGTGCCCGCGCCCGACTGCCTGGCCGTCCTGGCCGCCCACGAGGGCCCGTGCCTGATGGCAGTGCGCGAGGACCTCGCCGGCAACCTCGTCGAGAAGTCGGCGATGCACTTCGACCTGAGGAACCCGTTGCGGATCCGGCCGAAGACGGCCAGCGTCGACCAGACCTACGCCTCGCGGGCCGACCTGCCGGCGGAGGTGCCGATCGAGGTGGTCGCCTTCGAGGGCTTCATGGTGCACCGTCGGGTGATCGACGAGATCGGCCTGCCCGACCCGTCGTACTTCATCTTCTACGACGACGCCGACTTCGCGATCCGCGCCCGGCGGGCCGGGTTCACGATCCTCGCGCTGCGCGACGCCGTGCTCGTGCGCCAGCTCGACTTCAACCAGCAGCACGCCCTGGACACGTGGAAGGGGTTCTACATGTTCCGCAACCTCTTCGTCGTCCACTTCCGGTACGGCGAGAACGCGCTCGTGCGACTCAAGCCGTGGCTGATCGTGATCGCCGTGCTGCTGCTCAGCCCGCTCCGCGGTGGCCGTGCGGAGGCTGCCAACGTGATCAAGGCCATCCGGTCGGCGCGCCACATGCGGCAGCCACCCGGGGCCGTACCGCCCGCTCGCTAGACTGACCGCCGCACCAATTGCTGAGGAGACCCCCTTGTCTGACCCCGACCTCGTCGTCGTCGGTTCCGGATTCTTCGGGCTGACCATCGCCGAACGCTGCGCCAACGAGCTGGGCCTCAAGGTGCTCGTGCTCGAGCGACGGCACCACCTGGGCGGCAACGCCTACTCGGAGGCCGACCCCGAGACCGGTATCGAGATGCACGTCTACGGCGCGCACCTCTTCCACACCTCCAACGAGAAGGTCTGGGAGTACGTCAACCGGTTCACCAGCTTCACGAACTACCAGCACCGCGTGTTCGGCCAGTACGACGGCCAGGTCTACTCGCTGCCGATGAACCTGGCGCTGATCAACTCGTTCTTCGGCAAGATGCACACTCCCGACGAGGCGCGCGCGCTGATCGCCGAGCAGGCAAGCGAGTTCGACACCGCCGAGGCCGGCAACTTCGAGGAGAAGGCGATCTCGCTGATCGGGCGCCCGCTCTACGAGGCGTTCATCAAGGGCTACACCGCCAAGCAGTGGCAGACCGACCCCACCAAGCTGAGCGCGGACATCATCACCAGGCTCCCGGTGCGCTACAACTTCGACAACCGCTGGTTCAACGACAAGTACGAAGGCCTGCCGGTCGACGGCTACACCGCCTGGCTGACCAAGATGGCCGAGCACCCCAACATCGAGGTCCGGCTCGAGACGGACTTCTTCGCGGTCGCCGACGAGTTCAAGGGCAAGGTGCCGATCGTCTACACCGGCCCCGTCGACGAGTACTTCGACAACTCCGAGGGCCGCCTCTCGTGGCGCACCGTCGACCTCGAGGCCGAGGTCAAGGAGGTCGACGACTTCCAGGGCTGCGCGGTGATGAACTACAACGACCAGGACGTGCCCTGGACCCGCATCCACGAGTTCAAGCACTTCCACCCCGAGCGCACCTACATCTCGGGCAAGACGGTGATCGTCCACGAGTACAGCCGCTTCGCTGAGGACGACGACGAGCCGTACTACCCGATCAACACCGCGGAGGACCGCGAGAAGCTGCTGAAGTACCGCGAGCTCGCGAAGAAGGAGCCGATGGTGCTGTTCGGTGGCCGCCTCGGCACCTACAAGTACCTCGACATGCACATGGCGATCGGGTCCGCGCTGTCGATGTTCGAGAACAAGCTCAAGCCGCACTTCGCCGAGGGTGTCGCGCTCACGAGCGGAGGAGTCGACGAATGACCGTCACCCGCCTGCTGCAACGCCAGATCCTCCCGATCGACCGCGACACCGACGTCTTCCCCCTGTACGTCGACCTCGAGGAGGCCGTCCTCGACGCAGACCGCCACGACGTGGGCGGCAACCGGGCGGCCAAGGACCTCAACAACGCCGCGATCCGGCAGTCGACCTCCACCGGGCGCAAGCTGCACCCCGACCAGATCGAGTCGCGCACGGCCCTGCGGGTCGAGCCGACCCAGGTGCTCTCGTTCGGGACCTACTTCAACGCGTTCCCGGCTGCCTACTGGCGCCGCCACACGGTCGTCACCGACGTCACGCTCACCGTGAAGGTGTCCGGTCGGGACTCAACGGTGATCGTCCACAAGTCGATGGCCAAGGGTCACTCGCAGCGGGTCGACACGGCCACCGTCGAGGGCGATTCCGGCACGTTCACGTTCGACCTGACCCTCAAGCCCTTCGTCGACGGCGGCTGGTACTGGTACGACGTCGTCGCCGGTGACGACGGCTGCACGGTCGACAGTGCCGAGTGGACCGCCGAGGTCCCCGACGACCGCGCCGACCACGGCACCGCCGACATCTGCATCACCACGATGAACCGGCCCGACTTCTGCGCCAAGCTGCTCACCCAGATCGGCGAGGACCCCGCGCTGGCGCCCTACCTCGACACCGTCATGGTGATGGAGCAGGGCACCCAGCCGGTCACCGAGTCCGAGTTCTTCGTCGACGCCGAGAAGGCGCTGGGGGAGCGGCTCCGGGTCATCGTCCAGGGCAACCTGGGCGGCTCCGGCGGCTACGCCCGCGGCCAGCTCGAGAGCCTGCGCAAGGGCACCGCGACGTACGCCCTGATGATGGACGACGACGTCGTGTGCGAGCCCGAGGGCGTGATCCGCGCCGTCACGTTCGGCGACCTCGCCAAGACCCCGACCATCGTCGGTGGCCACATGTTCAACATCTACAACCGCACCCAGCTGCACTCGTTCGGCGAGATCGTGCAGCCGTGGCGGTTCTGGTGGCAGACCCGGCTCGACGGCTACGCCCAGTGGGACTTCGGGGCCCGCAACCTGCGCTCGGCCCGCTGGTTGCACAAGCGTGCCGACGTCGACTTCAACGGCTGGTTCATGTGCCTGATCCCGCGGGTGGTCCTGGAGGAGATCGGGCTGTCCCTGCCGATCTTCATCAAGTGGGACGACTCCGAGTTCGGCCTGCGGGCCAAGGACGCCGGCTTCCCGACGGTCTCGTTCCCGGGTGCCGCCGTGTGGCACGTGCCGTGGAGCGACAAGAACGACGGCGTCGACTGGCAGTCCTACTTCCACCACCGCAACCGCATCATCGCGGCGCTCCTGCACTCGCCGTACGAGCGGGGCGGGCGCATGGTCCGTGAGAGCTTCAACCACCAGGTCAAGCACCTCGCGTCGTTGCAGTACTCCACCGCCGAGCTGCGCCACCTGGCCATGGAGGACGTCCTCGCGGGGCCGCATGCGCTGCACGGTGAGCTGGCCACGAAGCTGGGCGACGTCAACGCCTTCCGCAAGCAGTTCAGCGACGCACAGCTGCATGCCGACCGTGACGCGCTGCCTCCGGTGCGACGCAAGAAGCCGCCGAAGAAGGGGAAGTCCGACATGGACATCCCCGGCCGGTTGAGCACGCTGATCACGGCCGGGCTGGCCCCGATCCGTCAGCTGCGGCCGGTGCGCGAGATGTCGAAGGACTTCCCCGAGACCGAGCTGACCGCCATGGACTCGGCCTGGTACAACCTCGTCAAGTACGACTCGGCCGTGGTCTCCATGAACGACGGGACCTCGGTGGCGCTCTACAAGCGTGACCCCGAGAAGTACCGCGACCTCCTCAAGCGCACGATCGCGATCCACCGTCGCTTCCACAACGAGTGGCCCCAGCTGGCGGCGCAGTACCGCGACGCCCTCAAGGAGATCACCTCGCCCGAGACCTGGGAGCAGACCTTCGGGATCGCTCCCGAGGACGACAGGTGAGCGCCACCCGCACTGTCGACGCCCCACTCGTTCCGCCGTCGGGCGGCCAGGGGCTCGGCGAGGTCTTCCGGCGCCGCTACCTGCTGCGGCTCCTCGTACGCCGGGAGATCAGCGCGCGCTACCAGGGGTCGTTCCTGGGGTTCCTGTGGTCCTACATCAACCCGTTGTCCCAGTTCTTCATCTACTGGTTCGTGATCGGCCTGGTGATGGGCCTGCACAAGGACGTCCAGAACTTCGCGATCCACATGTTCACCGGCATCATCGTGGTGCACTTCTTCACCGAGACGTTCAACGCCGGCACGCGCTCGATCGTGCGCAACAAGGCCTTGGTCAAGAAGATGGCCATGCCACGCGAGATGTTCCCGGTCGCCTCGATGCTGGTCTCCGGCTTCCATGTCCTGCCACAGCTGGTGATCCTGCTGGGGGTCTGCCTGCTCTACGGGTGGACGCCGACCGTGCTGGGCATGTGCGCGCTGGTTCTCGCCCTGCTGGTCATCGCCATCCTGGGCACCGCCCTGGCCCTGCTGTTCAGCGCGGCCAACGTGTTCTTCCGCGACTTCGGCCAGCTGGTCACCATCCTGACCAACTTCGTGCGCTTCGGCGTGCCGATGATCTACCCCTACAGCATGGTCCACGAGCGGTTCCACGGGCACACGGAGATCTACCTGGCCAACCCCATCGCCCAGGCCGTGCTGCTCATGCAGCGCGCGTTCTGGGTGGGCACGACCGACGACCCGGACAAGACGATCGTCGAGCACATGCCCGACCACCTGTTCACCCGGGGGCTCATCAGTGTGGGCGTCTGCCTCGTGCTGCTGGCCATCGCCCAGTGGGTCTTCTCCCGCCTCGAGAACAAGATCCCGGAGCGCCTCTGATGTCCGAAGCCATCGTCGTCGACGAGGTCAGCAAGTCCTTCACCATGCAGTACCACCGCACGATGAAGCAGATGGCCGTGGCCATGACCAAGGGCCAGGACCTCCGCGAGCAGTTCCTCGCGCTCGACAAGGTGTCCTTCACCGTCGAGCAGGGAGAGTCCATCGGGCTGATGGGCCTCAACGGCTCGGGCAAGAGCACGCTGCTCAAGCTGGTCAACGGCATCATGCGACCCGACTCGGGCTCGGTGCTCACCCGTGGCCGCATCGCCGGCCTGATCGCCACGGGAGCCGGGTTCCACCCGCAGCTCTCCGGGCGCGAGAACATCTACCTCAACGCAGCGGTGCTGGGCATGAGCGAGGCCGAGACCAACCGCAAGTTCGACGACATCGTCGAGTTCGCCCAGGTCGGCAAGTTCCTCGACACCGAGGTGGGCCACTACAGCTCGGGCATGTTCGCCCGGCTCGGGTTTGCGGTGGCTGTGCACGTCGACTCCGACATCTTCCTCGTCGACGAGGTGCTCGCGGTGGGGGACAAGCCGTTCAAGAAGAAGTGCATCGAGAAGATGCAGGAGATCCGCGCCGAGGGCCGCACGATGTTCTACGTGAGCCACGCGCCCGGCTCGGTCCGCAAGATGTGTGACCGGGTGATCGTGCTCGAGAACGGTCGCGTCGGCTTCGACGGCGACGTCGTCCAGGGCATCCGCTACCTGAAGTACGACTCCTCCGACGAGGGCCTGCCCGAGGACGAGCAGACCGACGACGAGCTGGGCTCCGACGTCTGAGTTCGAGGGCGTGAAGCCCCTCTCGACTTGACATTTCTTCAAGTCATCGGCGTGTCGACTGGAAATTACACGTTTGTAGTTACTCAGAAACCCTTGCGGTGACCCATGTGACTGGTGTGAAACTTGGTACTCGTGTGAATCTTCCCCCGCACTGGAGTACCCAAATATGCGCCCCAACAAGGCTCGTTTCGTCACCGCCTGCCAGCAGATCCTGGCTCTCGGTGCGGTAGTCGCCGTCCTGGCTCCCGCCGCCAATGTCATCTCCCTCGACGTCGTCGGGAC
Organism: Nocardioides sp. Soil796; assembly: GCF_001429525.1. Taxonomy (NCBI): domain Bacteria; kingdom Bacillati; phylum Actinomycetota; class Actinomycetes; order Propionibacteriales; family Nocardioidaceae; genus Nocardioides; species Nocardioides sp. Soil796. Next base: position 217,055 of record NZ_LMSQ01000018.1, on the reverse strand, counting down.
CCGTCCGGGCACCCAGGCGCAGGAGGCTCCCGAGGTGGCCGCAGAGGCGCCCTCGACGGCCCTGCCGGGTGGCAACGCCCAGCCGGCCCGGGCTGCCGACGAGGGCGGGGCCGGTGCCGACGAGGAGGAGGCGGAGGTCGAGACCGCGCCGGTCGAGCCCGTCGTCAACGAGTTCGAGATGGCCGCCGCGACGACGGAGCCCGAGGCGGACCAGCCCGAGGCAGAGCAGCCCAAGGCGGACCAGCCCGAGGCGGACCAGCCCGAGGCGGGTGCACCGAAGACGCAGGCACCCGAGCGCTCGGTGGCCCCCCGCAAGGCGGCCACCGCTGGTCCGACCGAGATCCTCAGCGACATCGAGGAGGTCACCGGGTACGGCGCGGTCGGTGTCACGTGGGGCAATGGCGAACAGGTCGACGAGGACCAGATCGCGGTCTCGGTGCGCACCCGCACCGACGGCGTCTGGTCGGCGTGGATCCCCATCGACTACCACGACGACCACGCGCCCGAGGCGAGCAGCCCCGAGGCCACCAAGGAGCGTCCCGGCACCGACGCGATGCTGGTCGGCGAGGTCGACGAGGTCCAGGCCAGGGCCGTGCTGGCCGACGGCGTCTCCGCCCCGGCCGACATGAAGCTCGCCGTCATCGCGCCGGGCACCGGCACCACCGAGGTGGAGCAGCCCGCGATCGACACCGCCAAGCTCGGGCAGGGCGAGTCCGAGGCCAGCGAGCCCGGCAACGGCGGGGACGGCGCGGAGTTCGACTCGAGCGAGGGCAAGCTCGCCATGCAGGCGACGACGTACACGCGCAAGCCCAAGATCTACTCCCGGGCCCAGTGGGGCGCCAACGAGCGGATGCGTGACGCCAGCTCGCTGCGCTACTACGAGGTGCACGCCGGCTTCGTCCACCACACGGTGAACGCCAACAACTACACGCGTGAGCAGGTGCCGGGCATCATCCGCAGCATCTACGCGTACCACACGCAGAGCCGCGGCTGGAGCGACGTGGGCTACAACTTCCTGGTCGACAAGTTCGGTCGCATCTGGGAAGGCCGGTACGGCGGCGTCGACCGCCCCGTCGTCGGCGCCCACACCCTCGGCTACAACGACTACTCGTTCGCGATGTCGGCGATCGGCAACTTCGACGTCGCCCGTCCGCCGGCCGTGATGATCGACGCCTACGCGCGCCTCTTCGCGTGGAAGCTGTCGCTGCACGGCATCGACGCGTCCAGCACCAGCCAGCGGGTCGGCTCGAGCACCTTCAAGGCGATCAACGGCCACCGCGACGCCGGCTCGACGGCGTGCCCCGGCCGGTACCTCTACGCCCAGATCCCGGCGATCAGGACCAAGGCCGCGCAGTACCAGGCCGACTGGAGTGGCCGGAACCTGGTCACCAACGTGGTGAGCACGGCCTATCCCGACATCCTCCTCCGCAGGGCTTCGGACAAAGTGGGATTCGCCCTGCCGACACAGGGCTACCTGCGCTGGAAGGCCGCCGTCACGTCCTCCACCGGCTGGTCCCGGTACGACGCCGTGGTGGCCACGCCGGACGTGACCGGTGACGGCCTGTCCGACGTGATCGTGCGCAACGGCACGACCAGGGTCACCTCGATCCGTCCGGGTGACGGCAAGGGAGGCTTCGGCGCCGCGACCGGGTCGATGTCGACGGTCGGTTCGATGGACCAGATCACCGCGGTCGGCGACGTCCACCGCAACGGCTTCAACGACTTCGTGGCCCGTGACCCGAAGACCGGCTACCTGCACCTCTACCGCGGCACCTCGAAGCACACCTTCAGCCGGGTCGTGGCGAGCACGTCATGGGGCAACTACGTCAAGACGATCGGCGCCGGCGACACCAACCGCGACGGGTTCGCCGATGTCTACAGCATCGACAAGGCCGGTGTCCTGTGGTTCCACGCCGGCACCGGCACGAAGTCGTTCAAGGCGCCCGTGCGGATGGCCGGAGCCTGGGCCGGGTTCGACCTGGTCACCGGCACCGGCGACTTCACCGGCGACGGCATCGGCGACCTCTACGCGCGCAGCAGGAGCAGCCATCTCGCCTACGTCTTCCCGGGCAGGGGCAACGGCACCTTCGGCCACTGGCTCGGCCCGTTCGGCCGGATCGGCACCATGACGCCGGCCGGAGCCGCGGACGTGATCGGCACCAAGTCGCCCGACGTGCTCGCGCTCAGCGGCGACACCCTCAAGGTGATCCCCCACAACGGCACCCAGAACACCAGCGGCCTGGTGCGTACGACGGTCAAGGGTTTCGCCGCCGCCAACGCCTTGCTCAACGTGGGCGACTGGGACCGTGACGGCCACGGCGACATGGTGATCCGCAACGCGTCCACCGCGAAGCTGGAGCTGATCCGCGGACTGGGTGGCAACAGGTTCGCCGAGCCCGTCGTGATCGGCACTGGCTGGTCCAGGGTGGGCCTGCTCTCGGCAGTCGGCGACACCACCGGCGACGGGTTCCCGGACCTCATGGGCCAGCCCTCGGGTGCCGCCATGCGGATCTACCCGGGTGCCGGCAAGGGATTCCGGCGCAGCTACGTCGCCCGCGGGGCGATCAGCGCGTTGCGCCAGGTCGGCATCGGCCGCTGGGACGCCGACGGAGCGCCGGACAACCTGTTCCGGGTCGGCAGCAAGATCGTCAAGTACACCGGCAACGGTCCGGGCGGGCTCTCCGGTTCGCCGGTGACGCTGAACACCGTCAGCCTCACGCCGTACGACTGGGTGATCAGCCCGGGTGACATCGACCGGGACGGTCGGCCCGACCTCGTGGTCCGCCGCAAGTCCGACGCGACCCTGTGGGTCCTGTCGGGCCGCCCGGGTGGCTTCGGAACGCCGAAGTTCCTGGCCGAGGGCATGAAGGGCTTCGACCTGGCGGGCTGAGTGAGGGCAGGACCGGGTCAGACCACCCAGCGCGCCGTCGCGCGTTCGTCCGCAACCCGACGTTCGATCCGGTCGGGGTCGGGGTTGCGGATCCAGATTCCTGAGCCGCCACTGACAAGTGGCGCCAGGAGACCGGCGAGTCCCCGTGGGGAAGCGGGGTTCGCCGTGGTCAGCAGGCGCCCGCCGGCGACGTAGTCAGGGACTTCGTCGCCGGCGGGCGTCAGCACGTCCTGCTGGGTCCGTCCGGCCAGGGCCGGGTCGTCAGGGGTGGGCGGGTCCCACGGGATGAACGAGTCCGGCTGCGACCAGACCTCGGCGCCGAAGTCGTGGACGCCCTCGGGCAACGGGTCGCGGAATCGGACACCCAGCGGCAGCAGGGCCGAGGCGAGGACGGTGCCGGAGTCGGCGTACCTCTCGAGGCCGTCGGGTCCGCAGACCGTGAGGTCGGCCGGCTGCTCAGGGTCGAACGACACGACCAGGCCAGCGTTCCAGGCGGCGCCGACGAAGACCGGTGCCAGCCAGTGCGTCGGCAGGTCGACGAGCACGGTGTCCCCGCGCTCGAGGTCGAACTCCTCGACGAACAGGCTGGAGGTCTTCGCCACCCAGTTGGCGTACGTCGCCACCGACAGCTCCACCCGCTCGCCGGTCGCGTCGTCGTAGAACGTCACCAGCGGCCGGCCGGGGTCGGTCCGGAGCAGGTCGGCGAGCAGGGCGGGGAAGGTGGCGGGCATGCGCACAGCCTAGGAGGCGCCACCTTAGGCTGTACTTATGACTGAGCTTCCCCCTCCCGAGGCCGTGATCGTCGCCGGCGGGTTCGGCACCCGGCTGCTGCCTCTCACCGCACGGCGCCCCAAGCACCTGCTCGACGTGGGCGGTGTCCCTTTCCTCGAGCACCAGATCGCCCGTCTCGCCGAGGCGGGGGTCGAGCACATCGTGCTGGCCACGTCGTACCAGGCCGACATGTTCGCGCCGGTGCTCGGCGACGGCAGCCGGTGGGGCGTGCGGCTCGACTACGTGCTGGAGGAGGAGCCGCTCGGCACCGGCGGCGCGATCCGCAACGTGGCCGGCGCGCTCACCGACGACCCGAACGGTGCGGTCATCATCCTCAACGGCGACGTCCTCTCCGGGCACGACCTTGCCGGTCAGCTGGCCGACTTCCGGGCCGGCCGCAACGGTCGCCGGGTCGACGTCTCGCTCCACCTCGTCGAGGTGGAGGACGCGCGCGCGTTCGGCTGCGTGCCGACCGACGAGGAGGGCCGGGTGCTCGACTTCGTCGAGAAGTCCGACCATCCGGTGACCAACCAGGTCAACGCCGGCTGCTACATCTTCCGCCGCGACATCATCGACACCATCGCGCCCGACACCGTCGTCTCGGTCGAGAGGGAGACCTTCCCCGGCCTGGTCGCGGACGGTCGCCTGGTGGTCGGCTTCGTCGAGACCGCCTACTGGCGTGACGTCGGCACGCCGGCGGCCCTGGTCGCGGCCTCGCGCGACGTCGTGCTCGGCACGGCGCCCACGCCCGCCGTCGACGCCGTGGAGTCCGGCGCCCGGGTCGACCCGTCGGCGTCGGTCGCGGGCACGGCGACCGTCGGCGGTGGATCCGTCGTGATGGCCGACGTCGTCATCGAGGACGCCGCGGAGATCAGCGGCAGCGTGCTCATGACCGGGGCCAGGATCGGCGCGGGTGCGCGCATCACGGACTCGGTGGTCGGCCCGGGGGCGGTCGTGGGCGAGAAGGCCGTGCTCACGGAGGCCACCCTCGGCGACGACGCCACCATCGGTGCCTCGGTCACCCTGCCCGTCGGGGAACGCGTCGACTGCGGTGAGGCACGCGAGGGCTGAGCACGGCCCACACACCACAGGTCCACACACCACGAACGAGCCGGGCCCGAACTGATCATCAGTTCGGGCCCGGCTCGTCGTTCGACTGGCATCACATGCCGTTCGGCTCCGGGGAGTCGAAGTAGTCGTACTCGGTCATGAAGTCGTAGAGCGCCTCACCCGAGACCTTGGGGCAGTACTGCCAGACGCCGACCTGCTTGGACCCGTCGGCGTCCGCGCCGCCCTTCGACCAGTGCGTGATCGAGACGTGCGTGCCGTCGGGGAACGCCTTGCCGTCGGACTTCAGCCAGGGCACCGCCTTGAACTTCAGCCGCTGGTTGTTGGTGCCCTTGAGCTTGCGCGCGATGGCCTGGAGCTCGGTCATCTGCTCGTCGTCGTCGGCGATCGTCTCGTCGTACCAGATGATCGTGTAGCCGTGCTCGAGGTTGTGCACGAGCATCTCGACCCGGGGACGGTCGTCCTTGGTGTAGAGCTTGCGGTCCGGGGTGTCCGGGACCTCCTCGTGCTTGCCGAAGGCCGGGGGCGCGTCCTTGTAGTCGATGTCGGTGCCCGCCGGGACGTGCTCCTGCTCACCGGTCGCCTTCTTGGTGATGATGTCCTGGCACGAGCTGGCAGGCGCACCGATGCCGGAGATGTCGACGTTCTTGAACTCCCGCAGGTCCCACCAGTTCTTGATCGGCCGGTAGGCGGCGAGTCCGATGATCACGACCGCGATGAGCACGCAGACGCCGACGATCACCAGGCCCTGGCGCTTGTCGGCGCGCTTCTGCTGGTTGCGGAGCTGGTCGGCGACTTCGCGTCGGCTGACCTTCTTGGAATTGGCCACGAATCAGGCTTCTCTCACGGTCGTGTGGGGAGTACGTCGGCAGAGTCTACGGACAGTCCGGTTGAAAGGTGATGTCGACGGTCGCCCCGGCGTCGACGGGCGTGGTCGTGACCGACCAGCCGAACGCGAACGCCAGGGTCTGCAGCCGCGCGAGCTCGTCGTCGTACGGCGCGCTGAGCCCGGTCGAGACGGTGCCGGGGCCGACCTCGACGTCCACCGTGTGGCCGAGCACCTCGGCAACCGCGGAGGCCAGGTCCACTGCCGGGGCAGTGCTGCCGAACACCTCGGCGCCGGTGCCGGCCAGGGCACGGACGACGGCCTCGCGCGACCCGTAGCCGAAGAGGTCGGTGCCGTCCTCGCGGATCAGCGCGCTTGCCCCGGTGCCGTGGTCGCCCGCCGCGAGCACCAGGTCGGCGCGTCCGCGGACCACGGCGAAGGGACGGGCCGCGAGCTTGCCGCCGGCGAGCTCCGCGGCGCCGGCGAGCTCGTCCGCGACCGCGGGCGCGGTGACGGCCAGCGGGTTGCCGTAGGAGTCGGTCCGCCCGGCGAAGTCCTCGAGCACGAGGAGCCCGGCGGCGCCGATGGCGATGTCGCTCTGGCCGGTGCGCCAGGCCCGTCCGGCCGTGTCGGTGACCAGCACGGCCACGTTGACGCCGCGGCGCTCCGCGATCGCCTCGCGCACCTCGCGGGCGGTGCGGTCAGGATCTTCGGGCAGCAGCAGGTAGTCGCCGGCCGTGACGTTGGACGCGTCGATCCCGGCGGCCGCCATGGTCAGGCCGAGGTGGTTGCGCACGATCGTGGTCGGCGTACGCCGGGCGACCACGCGCACGGTCTCGCCGGCCAGGGCCTCCTCCCGGTCCCCGGTGCGTCGTCGTCCCTCGGCCTTGCTGACCACCTTGCTGGTGATGGTGACGACGTCGCCGTCGACGAGGTCGCACGATGCGAGGACCAGCTCGGCCAGGTCGTCTCCCTCGACCACCTCACCGACGCCCTCGGGTGCGGTGACGACCAGTGGGGTGCTCACCGCACCAGGTCGATCGCGGACGCGGCCATCGCGGCGGTCGCCTCGGGCGAGGTCATCATCAGGGGTACGGCGGCGCAGGCGAGGCCGAGTGCCCGGATCCGCTCGACCTGGTCTGTGTCGCGTTCGTCGACCAGCCAGCCGTCGAGGACTCCGCCGCGGCTGCGTGCCCCGTAGTGGCCGGCCACGCCGGCGGCACTGACCTCGACGCCGATCGCGGTGAGGACCTGCTCGGCCATCCCGCGCACGTGCGTGTCGCCGACGATGGGGGAGAGACCCACGACCGGCGCGGTGGTCTCGAGCAGGGCCTCGCGGATGCCGGGCACGCCGAGGATCGTGCCGACCGAGACGACCGGGTTCGACGGCGGCACGATCACCAGGTCGGCGCCGGTGATCGCCTCGACGACGCCGGGCGCGGGGGAGGAGTCCTCGAGCCCGACGAAGACCAGCTGCTCGGCGGGGACCTCGGCGCGCAACCGCACCCAGTACTCCTGGAAGTGCACCACCCGCTTGCCCGAGGGAGCCTCGTCGTCGGCGATCGCGACGTGGGTCTCGACACGGTCGTCGGTCATCGGGATCAACGTCACACCCGGTTGCCAGCGCTCGCACAGCGCCCGGGTGACCGCGGAGAGCGGGTAGCCGGCCTCGAGCATCTGGGTGCGCACGAGGTGGGTCGCGATGTCGCGGTCGCCGAGGCCGAACCACGTCGGCTCGACGCCGTACGTCGCGAGCTCCTCCTTGACGCTCCAGGTCTCCTCGCGCCGGCCCCAGCCGCGCTCGAGGTCGATGCCGTCCCCGAGCGTGTACATCACGGTGTCGAGGTCGGGACAGACCTTGAGGCCGTGGATCCAGAGGTCGTCGGCGGTGTTGGCGACCACCGTGACGGTGGACTCAGGGGGCAGTGGCACACTTCCGGTGGCGATGCCGTGCAGGAGGCCCTGGAGGAACCGGGCGCCGCCCATGCCGCCGGAGAGCACAGTGATCGAAGACATGTGCCTACCTTGCCCGATCGGGCACAAGTTCGTCCCGCCGGGGGTTTATAGCAGATCCGGGCTTGACTTCCTTGTACGACAGGCATGTAATTCCAGTAGTGTTCTTCACGCAAAGCCAGGGTCGAAAGGGGAATGCAATGCGAGAGCTTTTTCTCCTTGACGGGGACGACGCGGAAGAGTTCGGTTGGCAGGAACGGGCACTCTGTGCCCAGACCGATCCGGAGGCGTTCTTTCCTGAAAAGGGTGGGTCCACCAGAGAAGCCAAGAAGGTCTGTCTGACCTGCGACGTCCGAGGCGACTGCCTCGAGTACGCGCTCATGAACGACGAACGCTTCGGCATCTGGGGCGGCTTGTCCGAGCGCGAGCGCCGCAAGCTCAAGAAGCGGGCGGTCTGACCACCCGCAGGGCAGATGGCCGGATATTGCGCGGCGGCGACTAGGGTTGTCCGCCGTGACGGTCACTGCTCTGCTGGTCAGCCATGACGGCGCGCGTTGGTTGCCGGCGGTGCTGGCTGGTCTCGACGACCAGCAGCGCCGCCCGGACCACGTGCTCGCCGTCGACACCGGAAGTACCGACGACTCCCTGGACCTGATCACCGCGGCGTTCGGCCCCGACGCGGTGACAGTGCAACCGGGCTCCTTCCCGGACGCGGTTGCGGCGGCACTGCCCCGCATCGACACCGAGTGGGTCTGGCTGCTGCACGACGACGCGCGTCCCGAGCCGGAGGCGCTCGGCGAGCTGCTCGAGGCTGCCTCCGCCCATGGCGCCGACATCGTCGGGCCCAAGCTCCGCGAGTGGCCCTCCCTGCGACGCCTGCTCGAGATCGGCGTCACCATCTCCGGTGCCGGTCGACGTGAGACCGGCCTCGAACGCGGTGAGTACGACCAGGGCCAGCACGAGAAGGTCCGCGAGGTGCTCGCGGTCAACACCGCCGGCATGCTGGTCCGTCGCTCCCTTCTCGAGGAGCTGCGCGGCTTCGACCCCGAGCTCCCGGTCTTCGGCAACGACATCGACTTCGGCTGGCGTGCCGCTCGCGCCGGGCACAAGACCGTGGTCGCGCCCGAGGCCGTGGTGTTCCACGCCGAGGCCGCCACCCGGGGACTGCGCACCACGCCGGCCACCGGACGACGTCCGCACCAGGCTGAGCGCATCGCCGCGCTCTACACGTTGCTGGTCAACTGCGCCGGAAGGGCAGTGCCCGTCAAGGTCGTACGCCTCGTCCTCGGCACGTGCCTGCGTGCCCTCGGCTTCCTGCTGTCCCGGTCACCGGGCATGGCACGCGACGAGTTCGGCGCGCTGTTCGCCGTACTCGGCAGGCCGGGCCGGATCCGCGCCGGACGTGCCGCCCGGCGTGGCCTCGGCGACCCGCGCAGCGACCGCCTCAAGCGGCTGCTCGCCCCGTGGTGGCTGCCCTACAGGCACGGCATCGACTTCGCCGGCGACGTGGCCTCGGCCGTCGCCAACCAGGGGCGGGACGCCGCCGACCGGCGTAGGGCCGCCCGGCTCGAGTCCTCGGGCCACGTACCCATGCGCCGACCGGACGACGGTGAGGACGAGCTCGCCGACGACAGCGGGCTGTTGGTCCGGTTCGTCACCAGCCCGGTCGCGATCCTCACCGCCGTCCTGTTGCTGCTCAGCCTGTGGGGTGCCCGCGAGGCGCTGCACGGCATCAGCGGTGGAGCACTCTCCCCGGCCCCGGAAGGCGCCGGTGACTGGTGGCGCCTGGTCACCGAGGGCTGGCACCAGATCGGACAGGGCACCGATGCGCCGACCCCGGCGTACCTCCTGCCGATGGCGCTGGTCGGGAGCATCCTCCTCGGCAGTGCGACCGCCGCCATCTCGCTGCTCTTCCTTGCTGCCGTCCCGATGGCCGCCTGGGGCGCCTGGCGCTTCGGCACCGTCGTCGCTGAACTCGGCTCGGGGCAGCCCGCCTCGCGCTGGATCGTCGGCTGGGCCGCGCTGGCCTACGCCGCCGTACCCGTGGCCAGCGGGGCCTGGGGGCAGGGGCGGTTCGGCGTGCTGGCCTCGGCCGCACTGCTGCCGTGGCTGGCCCACGCGGCCCTGGGGCTGGCCGACCCGTCGGCCGACCGCCGCTGGCGCGCAGGCTGGCGTTCGAGCCTCCTGCTCGCCCTGCTCACCGCCTTCACGCCCTCGGCCTGGCTCTTCGTGGTCGTGCTCGTGGTGGTCGGCGCGGCCCTGCTCATGGTGGTCGCCCGCGACCTGATCACGGAGCGCTCCGTGTGGGGCCCGCTGCTGGCCCTGGTGCTGACGCCGCCGGTGCTCCTGCTCCCCGGCGCGATCGGGATCCTCGGCCACGACGTCTCCGCGTTGTTCCTCGAGGCCGGTCGGGTCGTCGCCCAACCGGCTGCCGGAGACCTCGCGGCCGGGCGCTTCGGCGACGTGTCGGCACCTCACTGGATCGGTCTGGCCCTCCTCGTTCCCGCGGTGCTGGCCGTGCTCCGGCCCCGCACGCGCGTCGCGGTGGCCGCCTGCTGGGTGCTCGTCGCCCTCGGGGCGGTGCTCGCCGCCCTGCTCAGCCACGTCTCTATCGAGCTGCCCGCCGGTTCCGCACGTCCGGGCACCGGCTTCCTCCTCCTGGTCATCCAGGCTGCGCTCATCGTTGCGGTGATGGTGGCCGGCCACGGGCTGCGCCAGACCTTCGCCGGGGCCAGCTTCGGTTGGCAGCAGCCGCTGGCCGGCCTGATGGCCGTGGTCGCCGTACTGGTGCCTCTCGGTGGGCTCCTGTGGTGGATCGCCGGCGGCGACAACCAGCTCGAGCGACCGGGCGAGTCCGAGGTGCCGGCGTACATGGCACAGGCGGCCCAGGAGGGCGCCGGCCACGGCGTGCTCATGCTGCACGGATCGGCCGAGTCGGGTCTCACCTGGCGCGTGCACCGCGGCGACGGGGTCACCCTCGGCCAGGACGAGATCCTTGCCCTCACCGGCCCCGACGCCGGCTTCGACTCCGAGATCCGGCAGCTGGTCTCCGAGCCCGATGCCGACCTGGTCGCCGGCCTGCCGGCGCGCGGCGTCGACTACATCGTGATGCCGGCCCCGGCCGACAGCCAGGTGGCCGCGACGCTCGATGCCGCCACCGGGCTCACCCAGGCCAGCAGCTCCGACCGGAGCACGCGGGCCTGGCAGTTCGACGAGCCTGCGGAGGCCGATGCCATCGACGGCGACGGACCCTGGTGGCATCCGTGGGTGCTGGTCCTGCAAGGCGTCGCCATTCTCGTGGTCGGTGTGCTCTGCGGCCCGGCTCGGAGGGACAGGTCATGACCAACACACCGAGCAAGGGCCGTCGCGTCGCGACACAGCAGGCCGTACGCAAGGGAGGGGTGCCGCCGACCCTGGTGGTTGCCCTCGTCGCGATCCTGGCCTCCGCCGGGGCACTCGCGATCCAGCAGCCGACCGAGGACCCCGAGCAGCGCGCCGTCGTCGCCCCGGCCACCCGACCCCTGACCAGCTTGAGCATCCTGTGCCCGGCCGCGGTGCAGGGGAGCCCCGACCTCGTGATCGGTCAGGGCACCGAGGGTGGCACGGCCGATGACGGCACCCTGGTCAGCCGCGCAGCCGAGGGCGAGAAGTCAGAGGACCTCGACCTGGCGCCGGGTGGAGCCGGACCCGTCGACGCAAGCCGTGACGCGGTCGTGGTGACCGGCACCGGAACCCGAGCCCCCGGACTCTTCGGTGCCCGCTTCGGCGGGCCCGGCCGTCCGGCTGCGGGCCAGTGCGCCGAGCCCTCGGGCGAGCGTTGGTTCGTGGGCGTGGGCGCCGCCGGGGGGCTGCACGAGTCGAAGCTGCTCCTGGCCAACCCCGACACCGGACCGGCGGTGGCCGACCTCAGCCTGTGGAGCACGACCGGTGAGCTGATCGACGTGGCCTCCCGCGGGCTGACGGTGCCCGGTCACGGCAGCACGGTCATCGACCTCGCCGAGCTGGCCCCGAACCGCGACGAGCTGGCCGTGCAGGTCACCGTCTCCCGCGGACGGGTCGCAGCCTCGGTCTCCGACGACTACACCCCGCTCGAGGGAGACCCGGTCTCCGAGTGGCTCCCGCCGACCGCGGCACCCGCCACCACCCAGCTGGTGCCCGGCCTTCCGCGGACGATGGACGAGCCGAAGCTCGTGCTGGCGAACCCCGGCGCTGATGCCGGCCGGGTCACCCTGCAGGTCGTCGGCGAACGGAGCACGTTCACGCCGAGCGGGCTCAAGGAGATCAGCGTCGGATCGGGCGAGGTCGTCGTCGCCGACCTGCCGCCGAAGCTGGTCAAGCAGCTGGCCGAGGAGAACGCTTCACTCCGGATCACCTCGACCGTGCCGGTCAGCGGCTCCTTGCGCGCGGTCGTGTCTGGTGACCTGGTCCATCTGCCCGCCGTCGAGGAGCTCACCGGAGACAGTGCCACGGCGCTGCCCGGCGGCGCCGGCAGCGTCCTGACCCTGACCCCGACCGACAAGGCGGGCCAGGCGCGGGTCGAGTTCCCGGGGCAGGATCGCGACCCAGAGACCGTGCGGCTCACGCCGGGAACCACCACGACGGTGCCGATCCCGGCCAAGGCCCGTGCGGTCGTCGTCCGCGGCACCACGGCGTACGTCGGCTCGGTCCGCACCATCACCCCCAAGGGGGCGAGCGTGCTGCCCTTGCAGGCACTGGACGTCGAGCAGCTGATCCCCGACGTACGCCCCGAATGGCCGTAGGCTCGATCCCCAGCTGATGCTGGTTGCCGTAGTGCGGTCACACGCGGTTGGTGTGTTCGGCGATCGACAGGGCGAAGCGCTGTTCGAGGTGTGTGCCGTCGATGAGGGCGTCACCGAGTGT
>NZ_LMSQ01000018.1:203966-204562 GCF_001429525.1 Nocardioides sp. Soil796 | reverse complement strand
GTCCTCGACCTTGGCCACGGTCCCGCGTCCGGTGGGGTGGCTGGTGGACAGGGCGGCCTGGTGGAGGTGGACGTAGACCACGGCCCGGGGCCGCAGCTTGGTCGGATCGATCGAGCGGAGCGTGTCGAGCAGATGCTCAGGGAACCCCTCGGCCCAGGCCACCGGTGACGAGCCGGGGTCCGCGTCTTCCGGCTCGCGCTCATGCTCGGGCTCGGGATCCGGTGCTGGGTCGGCGGCCGCATCGGAAGCTGCATCCGGCTCGTGGTCGGCTCCGGTCTGGTTGTCGTCGCGGGCCGCGTCGCCCTTGCCGGCGGGCTCACTGTTGCTGGGCTGGCCCTGGTCGTCGCTGCCGCCCTCGTCCGCGTCTGCATCGTCGGCGTCGGTGTCACCAGCTTCGTCCGCGTCTGCATCGTCGGCGTCGGTGTCACCAGCTTCGTCGTGGCCGTCGCCGGGCTGGTCCTGGTCGGTGGAGTGTGGTCCGGGGTCGGGGTCCTCGGCGTGCTCGAGCAGCAACGCGAGCAGCTCCGCGGGGCGCGCCAGCCATCCGAAGGCTTCGGCACGCCTCGTGTCGAGGGGCCGGTAGGGGTTCTCCTCGG
>NZ_LMSQ01000018.1:203773-203922 GCF_001429525.1 Nocardioides sp. Soil796 | reverse complement strand
CCTCGATGATCTTCGCCTCACACACCTCCAGCACCACCGAGGGCTGCTCCCCGGCCAGGGCCTCGGCGACTGCCGCGTCCACGTAGGCGGCGTCCTCGGCGTTGAGGTGCCGGGTCAGGCGGGCGATCCGGCGGGCCACCCATGCCTCG
>NZ_LMSQ01000018.1:32823-203671 GCF_001429525.1 Nocardioides sp. Soil796 | reverse complement strand
ACAACGACCCCCCGAAAACCCCTGGAACACAGGGGATGTGGAGAACTTTCCCGAAAAGTTTCGAGGGTTGGTTTCGAGACAGGCGCTGGCGCGCCTTCCTCAACCAACGAGGGCGGTGCGGGGCGAGCAGTCAGTCGGCGGGGACCTCTGACTCGGCCTCGGCGAAGGGGTGCTCCTCGACGAAGGTGCGGGCCTCGGCGTACATGCGCTGGATGTAGTCCTCCAACTGCTGGGCCTCCACCCTCCACTGGCCACGCCCACCGATCTTGATCGCCGGCAGATCGCCGCGCCGCACGAGGGCGTAGACCTGTGCGGCAGACGTGTTGAGCACCTCGGCCACGTCGGGCAGCGTGAGGAAGCGCGGTGTTGCGGGCATGGGGCCAACTCTGCCATCCCGGGCCGCGATTGGCGCGGACCGGGCCGATCCCTGTGGACAACGAGATGACGGATCGGCGCATCTCGCCCATGATGTCGGGGTGAGCACACATCTCGGGAAGACAGATGCTCCCCCTGCGGCGCGGGCCGCCACCTCCGGTTGGCGTGACCCGCGGCTGTGGATCGGGGTGGCCCTGGTGGCTGCCTCGGTGCTGATCGGCGCGCGGGTGTTGGGGGCGGCCGACGACACCATCGAGGTCTGGTCGGCACGCGCCGACCTGCCTCCCGGCGAGCAGGTCAGCGAGAACGACCTGGTCGTTCGACGCGTCCACTTCGACGGTGACGACGCCGACCTCTACCTGCGCAGCGACAAGGGGCTGCCCGACCAGAGCACCCTCACCCGGGGCGTCGGCGCGGGCGAACTGCTGCCGAAGGCGGCCCTGGGCGAGGCTGACGAGTTGCGCCAGGTGTCCCTGACGTTCACTGCGGCCAACGGAAACCTGCTCATCAAGCCAGGCGCTGTCCTGGACGTCTGGTCGTCACCACCCGACTCGGGTGACGCGGGTGCCGCGCTCAAGGGGACGACCAAGCTGCTCGACGACGTCGTGGTGATCAAGGCGCCAGCCGTCGACGAGTCCTTCGGCGTCGGGGGAACCCGGGAGATCCTGGTGGGGGTGCACGACCTGAGTGACACACAGCTCCAACGCGTATTCAGCGCCCTCAGCAACGGCCAGGTCTGGTTCGCCGAGCAGTGAGCACGGCGATGGATGGTGGCTCCTCCCGCACCTGTGTCCTGGTGCTGGCCGCCGGAGCGCCCTGGGAGTCGGCCGCGCTGCCGGCACTGTCCTCCCGGCCGGGGATCGTGGTGCTCAAGCGCTGCGTCGACGTCACCGACCTGATGGCCGCCGCGACCACCGGCGAGGCCGGTGTCGCGGTGCTGTCGCTCGACGTGCCGGGCCTGGACACCGCGGCGGTTGACCACCTGCGGCGCCACGGCATCGAGCCGGTGGCGGTGCTCGCCGACCCCGGCCGCGAGGACCTTCGTGACCGGCTCCACCGGCTGGGCATGACCTTCGCCATCGGCACCTCACAGATGGCGCACCTTCCCGACGCCGTGCTCGCGGCGGCCTCGGCCGATCGCCAGGAGTCCGTTCCGACACGGGCCGGTCCGTCGGTCGGGCCGGGCCGTGGCCGCACTGTGGTGGTGTGGGGTCCCACCGGAGCACCGGGCCGTACGACGATCGCCCTCGCCGTGGCCGGTGAGATGGCGCGTCGAGGAGCAGCTCCTCTCGTGCTCGACGTCGACCCGTGGGGCGGATCCGTGGGCCAGCACCTGGGCATGCTCGAAGAGGTGTCCGGCCTGCTCGCCTGCGCCCGGATGTCGACCTCGGGTGACCTGCCCGGCGCCTACGTGGGCCTGCAGCGCCGGGTCGCGGGCCTTCGAGTGGTGACCGGCCTGCCTCGCGCCGACCGGTGGGTCGAGGTGCGCACGGGTGTCGTCGAGCAGCTCATCGACCTGGGGCGACGCCAGGGCGAGGTCGTGGTCGACACCGGCTTCGCGCTCGAGGAGGACATCAACGCCGAGCTGGCCGGGCGCCCCGGTCGCAACACCATGACGCACGAGGCGATCGGGCTGGCCGACGACCTGGTGGTGGTGGGCAGTGCCGACCCGGTCGGCCTGTCACGCCTGGCACGTGGCCTGGTCGAGTTGCGTGAAGTGACCGGAGGCCGGCCCGTGCACGTCGTCGTCAACCGCATGCGGTCCTCGCTCGGATGGTCCGAGGCAGACGTCGCGGGCATGCTCGGCGGGTTCGCCGAGCTGGCCGGGCTCCACTTCCTGCCTGACGACCGCGCGACGACCGACCGCGCCCTGCTGGCCGGGCGAACCCTCGGCGAGCTGGGGGAGAGCACCCTGTCGCGCGCGGTGTCCGGACTGGTCGACGGACTGCGCCCCGGCACCGGCCGGGTCAGCAAGCGCCGGCTCAGGAGCTGAAGAGCAGCGCCAGTCCGCCGATGGTGAACCCGACCATCACGACGAGCATCGAGAGCTGTCCGGTGAGCTGGTGTCGCTTCGGCAGCAGCCGTACGGCCCGGTCGTGCGCGGCGACCACGGCCACCACGTGGCCGACGATCACGCCGAGCACCTTGGTCACGGCCAGGAACGTGGGGTGGTAGCTGAGCCAGTAGTTGATCGCCCGGTCACCGGTGCCGAGCACGTTCGACCCGTTGCTCAGCGGGTCGCTGAGCAGGATCACGGTCTGCTGGCCGTACTCCACCAGGTAGGTCAGGTAGTGGGCCACCACGTAGCCGACCACGATCGGGATCAGCGAGTGCGCGAACTCCCCGGGCAGCTCCGTACGCCGGAAGCCGGCGTGGATTCCGGTGAGCATCGTGGCGGCGGCGAACAGAACTCCGACCACCAGGATGAAGCCGACCAGCCCGCCGAGGTTGACCAGGTTGCCGTTGAGGTCGGTGGTCTGTGACCAGATCATCCAGCGGTTCGAGCCCTTGAAGGAGTCGAAGGCGGTGCTGCCGAGGAGCACGGACCCGACCGCGAGGAGACCAGGTCGGACGGGCATCAGGTCGAGGTTGGCCAACGGGCTGCGCATCACGAGCCGGCCCTCGTGGCGCCCCCACACGGAGAGGTGGCCGACCAGGGTGGAGAAGACCTCGAACGGGTCGGCGCGCTCGTAGAACCGGTTGCCGAACAGCGCGCCGCCGATGAGCATCACGCCGACGTAGATCGCACACCACAGGCGCAGCGGGCCGAGCTCGGAGTTGAACGGGTAGACCAGCTCGAACCAGACGAACGCGAAGAGCCCGAGTGCGGCAGGCCAGTAGCCGAGCCGGTCGGGGAAGCGGAAGAGCCCGACGTCGGGGTCGGAACCGGAGACCTTGGCCAGGGCCCAGTTGATCGACCGGACCGGGCTGATCGCCTTGTAGAACGGGCCGAACGCCAACGACATGGGCACGATGCCGACCCAGAGCAGGACGAAGAACACCCCGAAGATCGGGTTGATCGCGAGGTCCTTGCCGAACACGCCCGCGACGGCGACGTACAGGAAGAAGGAGAAGCCCCAGAGCCGGGCCACGAGCTTGAACCACGTGCTGTCCACGATCGTGGCCAGCAGCGGCGGCGCCGGCTTCGGCTGCTCGCCGATGTTGAAACGGGGAGCGCGCCAGGCGAGGGCGAGGACGGTGAACGAGATCGCCAGGGCAGCGCAGGCTCCGGCGATGGCGTACTCGGCGGGGATCGGGAGATCCTTCGCGCCGCCCACGCCGTGGGCGAAGAACTGCACGGTCAGCGAACCTCGAGCTCGACGATGGTCTTCTCGAGCGCGTGCGACTCGACCGCGAAGATGCCCGGCTTGTCGAAGCTCACGTCATGCGTGGACGTGCCCGCGTCGTACGCGATCTCCTGCTCGGGCTTGGAGTGGATGTGGATCTCGCCGGCCTCGTCGGCGTCGATCACGAACTCCACCTTCTGGTTCAGCGAGACGTCGTAGCGCTTGCCGTTCGGCTCGACCGTGTCGCCCTTGATCGTGACGTTGATGACAGAGGCGTCCTTGGTGCTGGTGCCGCCCTTGTCGCCCGACTCCTCGGAACTGCACGCGGAGACCGCGGTGAGGCTGATCAGGACGGCGGCGGCCCCGGCGGCCAACCTTCGACGACGGTGCACTGCGACTCCTCCAGACGATGGACGTGGCCCCGGTCGGGCAGGTCCTCTGCAAGAATCCCATGCAGGACAAATTGCTTGGAACAGGGGTGAGTGGAATGACCGAGCGTCTACGGTCCAGGGACTTGGCGTTCCTGGACACCGAATCGGCGTCCACGCCCATGCACAACGCCACCCTCGAGATCTTCGAGCCGGGGGAGTCGGGCTTCGACTACCAGACCCTGGTCGACCTGATCGGGGAGCGCATCGCGTTCGTGCCGCGCTACCGCCAACGCATCCAGCAGGTGCCGGGACGCTTCGCCAACCCGGCGTGGATCGACGACGCGCGCTTCGACCTCGGCTTCCACGTGCGCCGTTCGGGCCTGCCCCGACCCGGCACGATCGAGCAGCTGCGTGAGCTGGTCTCGCGGATCATGAGTCGCCAGCTCGACATGAGCCGGCCCCTGTGGGAGGTCTACTTCATCGAGGGCCTGGCCGACGGCAAGGTGGCAGTGCTCTCCAAGTCGCACCAGATCCTGGTCGACGGCGTCGAGACCGTCGACCTCGGCCAGGTGCTGCTCGACACCAAGGCCGAGCCGAAGTCCCTGGAGCCCGACGACTGGGCGCCCCGCCGTGCGCCGTCCCCCATGGGACTGACCACGGACGCCGTCCTCGACAACCTGCGCTCGCCGGCCGTGCTGATGTCCACCACCCTGAGCACGGTCGACGCCGCGACCCGGCGCATCGCCGAGGCACGCCAGCGCACCCGCACGGTCGTCAATGCGCTGGCCAACCGAAGGCCCGCCCCCGAATCGCCGATCTCGGCCGAGCTCTCCGAGCAGCGCCGCTTCGTCACCGTCTCCACCGACCTGGAGGACTACCGCCGGATCCGCAAGGCACACGGCGGCTCGGTCAACGACGTCATCCTGGCCACCGTGACCGGCGCCCTGCGCAGTTGGCTGATGGCCCGCGGGACCTCGTCGTCGGCGATGCGGTCGCTGCGCGCGATGGTCCCCATGTCGGTGATCGACGACGAGCTCGAGGCCACCTCGCTGGGCACCCAGATCACCGGTCACCTCGTCACCCTGCCGATCGGCGAGGCCAGTCCGGTGATCCGCCTGCACCAGGTCTCCTACGCGTTCAAGAGCCACCGCGAGACCGGTCGCGCCGTCGCCGCCAACCGGCTGGCCGGCATCGCCGGGTTCGCCCCGACCACGTTCCACGCACTCGGCTCCCGGGTCGCGGCACTCCAGCAACGCAAGGGGTTCCACCTCACGATCACCAACGTGCCCGGGCCGCAGTTCCCGCTCTACGCGGCGGGTGCCCGCATGGTCGAGACCTATCCGGTGCAACCGTTGCTGCCCGGCCAGGCGCTCGCCATCGGTGTCACGTCGTACGACGGACGCGTCCACTACGGCATCACCGCCGACCGTGACGCCCTGCCCGACGTGGCGGTCCTCGGTCAGTGCGTCAAGGAGGCCCTCGACGAGCTGCTCGACTCGGCCAGCGACGACCGTCCGCGCGCGCCCCGGGGCCGCCGTCGTACGACGGAGCGCAAGCTGTGAGCACCCGGGTCTACCTGCCGTTGACCGCCGAGCGGCTGGCCGCGTTGGTCGCCGACGCGCGTCTCCCCGGGCCGCTCGACGCGCACGCGGTCACCGAGGGGCTGCGCGACTCGTGGCCGGACGGCGACGACGAGGGGTGGGAGTACGCCGCACTCTCCGCGGCCGCCGACGAGTCGTGGTCCCTGCGTGGTGTAGGTGCCCGTCGCATCGTCGTGGCCGCCGACGTGGGCTCCGTGGAGTCCCGCGAGATGGAGGGCGAGCCGACCGCGGTGCGCGTGACGGGTGACCTGACGTGGAAGCACGTCGCGGCCGCCCACGTCGACGTCGACGACCAGACCGACGCCACGGTGGAGGGCTCCGAGCTGGCCTGGTTCGCGACGCAGGAGATCGCCGACCTGGCCTGAGCCCGGAAGCAGGCTGAGCGGGGAGGCATTTGAGAGCAACCTCACTCTCTGACACGATCGCGCCATGGACGCAATCACCTTTCCCCCGGCTCCCACCAACGAGCCGAACCTGACCTACGCACCGGGCAGCCCCGAACGGGCCGAGCTGGTGGCGGAGATCGACAAGCTCCAGCGCAAGCAGCACACCCTCCGTGCGGTCATCGGTGGGCGCCGGAAGTCCGGCGGCGGCGCGGAGATCAAGGTCGTGCAGCCGCATGACCACCAGCACGTGCTCGGCACGCTGAAGAGCGCGACCGGCAAGGACGCCGACGCGGCGATCAAGGCCGCGGCCAAGGCGGCCCCCGACTGGCGGGCGATGCCGTTCGACGAGAAGTGCGCGATCATGCTGAAGGCGGCTGACCTGTTGGCCGGGCCGTGGCGCCAGCGGATCAACGCGGCCACCATGCTGGGGCAGGGGAAGACCGCGTTCCAGGCCGAGATCGACGCGGCGTGCGAGCTGATCGACTTCTGGCGGTTCAACGTCCACTACGCCAAGCAGATCCTCACCGACCAGCCGATCGCGAACAGCCCCGGCATCTGGAACCGCACCGACCACCGCCCGCTCGAGGGCTTCGTCTACGCGATCACGCCGTTCAACTTCACCGCGATCGCCGGCAACCTGCCCACCGCTCCGGCGTTGATGGGCAACACGGTCATCTGGAAGCCGTCGACCACCCAGCAGCTCGCCGCGTCACTGACGATGGAGCTGCTCGAGGAGGCCGGCATGCCGCCGGGCGTGATCAACATGCTGCCGGGCCACGGTGCCGACGTCTCCGACGTGGCGCTCAAGCACCCCGACCTGGCCGGCATCCACTTCACCGGCTCGACCGCGGTCTTCCAGCACCTGTGGAGCACGGTCGGTGCCAACATCGCGGGCTACCGCTCCTACCCACGCATCGTGGGGGAGACCGGTGGCAAGGACTTCATCATCGCCCACCCCTCGGCCGATCCCGACGTCACGCGGGTCGCGATGATCCGTGGTGCCTTCGAGTACCAGGGCCAGAAGTGCTCGGCCGCGTCGCGGGCCTACGTCGCGAAGTCGGTGTGGGACAAGATCAAGGACCAGCTGGTCGCCGACGTCGAGGCGCTGCCGATGGGCGACGTGCGCGACTTCTCCAACTTCATGGGCGCCGTGATCGACGACCGGGCCTTCGCCAAGCACAAGGCGGCGATCACCCGGGCCAAGCGCACCAAGCACCTGACCGTCGTCGCCGGTGGCACCTACGACGACTCGGTGGGCTACTTCGTCCGGCCGACCGTGGTCACCTCCACCGACCCGACCGACCAGATGTTCACCACCGAGTACTTCGGCCCGATCCTGGCCGTGCACGTCTACGACGACCAGGACTTCGAGAAGGTCGTGCTGCAGGCCGAGTCGGCCTCGCCGTACGCCCTGACCGGCGCGATCATCAGCCAGGACCGGGCGGCGATCGCGTGGGCCCGCAAGGTGCTGCGCTTCGCGGCCGGCAACTTCTACATCAACGACAAGCCGACGGGTGCGGTCGTCGGGCAGCAGCCGTTCGGCGGTGCCCGCGCCTCGGGCACCAACGACAAGGCCGGGGCACCGAGCAACCTCATGCGCTGGACCTCGCCGCGCTCGATCAAGGAGACCTTCGTGCCGCCGAAGGACTTCCGCTACCCGCACATGGACACCGACGCCTGACCCTGCAGAGGAAGCATGACGGCCCCGGTGGGACACTGGGGCCGTCATGACTTCACTGATCACTGCCCTGCACATGGGCCAGTTGCACGCCTACGAGCAGTGGCTCGTGGTGGCCGTGGCGTTCGGACCGTTCCTGGTCCTGGCAGCCGTCGTGTACGTCGTACGACGCCGCGACATCGCAGCAGAGCCGCCCGGTGATGAAGGCGACGAGGTCAGCTCCACTCGCCCGCGAGCCACTTGACGCCCACCTTGTTCTCGGCCTTGAAGCCCTTGGCCAGCAACCCGACGATGAGGTCCTCGACCTTGCCGCCGACCAGCGGGATCTTCACCTGTACGGCGAGGTCCAGGGTCTCGACGACGTCGTCCCCGCGCTGTTCGATGCGGGCGGTGCCCTTCATGTCCCCGGGCTTGCCGGGAATCGTGACCTCGACGTCGGCAGCGGTGTCGGAGGTCCACTTCTCGACCTGCACGATCGGGATCTCGTCGCCGACGAACTTCTTGGCGAACGACGGCACCCGGTCGGTGCCGTGCACGATCTCGACCTCGATCTTCTTCGCGGGCACCTCACCCGACACGGTGACGGTCCTGCGGACGACGCCCTGGTAGTCGGCGACCGCCTCGCGGAAGGCCGGGTCGGAGACCATGGCGACCACCTGTTCGACGGTCGCCCCGGGGTAGGTCAGTTCGTGCGTGAGCTTCTTCATCGGTTTCCTTCCAGCCAGGCGACACCGACACCGTGCTCGGTGTTCCAGCCGTCCTTGAGCTTGTCGGCAATGAGCTTCTCGATCTTGCCACCGATCAACGGGATCCTGGCCGTGGCCTCGCCGTCGAAGGTGTCGAGGGTGGCGTCGCCGTCCGCGACCAGGCGGCGGGTGCCGGTGATGCTGCCGGGCTTCCCGGGGATGGTGACCGAGAACTCGGCGGTCGTGCCCTGCGACCACTGCTCGGCCTGGATGGCGTGACTGGTCTCGCCGGCGAACTTCCTGGCGAAC
Organism: Nocardioides sp. Soil796; assembly: GCF_001429525.1. Taxonomy (NCBI): domain Bacteria; kingdom Bacillati; phylum Actinomycetota; class Actinomycetes; order Propionibacteriales; family Nocardioidaceae; genus Nocardioides; species Nocardioides sp. Soil796. The sequence continues at coordinate 194,978 of NZ_LMSQ01000018.1, read as the reverse complement.
GACGGGATGTCGGTGTTGGGCTGGACCATGTCGATGTTGACCGACTCGCCCTCGACCGTGACGTCGAGCGAGATGACCTCCTGGGCCTGCGACGCCCTCTCGCGGAAGGCGGGGTCGGTGAGCATCGCGTATACCTCGCCGACCGGGGCGTCGTACCTGACGGAGTGCTGGATCTTCATGCCGCACATCATGGCCGAATTCGCGGTCGACGCCTAACGTTTCGATGACGTTCCCGCCGCGTCGGGGGCTGGTGTTGTCGCCGTCACACTCCCGGCCCTAGTGTCGAGTTGTGTCGAACACCCTCGATGACAACAAGTCCACGCTGATCGCCAAGGCCACCGATCTGGCCACGCATCGCAAGGGCACCGGCGGACCCCCGCTCGAGCTCGTTCCAGCGATGCTGAAGGCCTACTACCGCCACGTCGCGCCCGAGGACGTGTGCGACCGCAGTGAGGTCGACCTCTACGGAGCCCTGGCCAGCCACTGGCGGCTGGCCCAGAACCGACCGCAGGGTACGGCCAACGTGCGTGTGTTCACCCCGACGGTGCAGGAGCACGGCTGGTCGGCCAACGCGCACTCGGTCGTCGAGGTGGTCACCGACGACATGCCGTTCCTGGTCGACTCGGTGACCATGGCTCTGGCCGAGCAGCAGCGCAACCTGCACGTGATCGTGCACCCGCACTTCGACGTGGTGCGCTCGATCACCGGTGACCTCCAGGACACCGCCGTCGCCCAGGACGGCGTCGCCGCGTCCGAGGGCGACCAGTCGGTCCGTGAGTCGTGGATGCACGTCGAGATCGACCGCATCCCCGAGGGCGACGACGTCGCCGAGATCGAGGCCGCCCTGCACAAGGTGCTGCGCGACGTCCGCGAGGCCGTCGAGGACTGGCAGCGCATGCACGACAAGATCCGGGAGATCGTCGAGGACCTCTCCACGGACCCGCCGCCCCTGCCTGAGGACGAGCTCCAGCAGGGTCGAGACCTGCTGACCTGGCTCGCCGACGACCACTTCACCTTCCTGGGCTACCGCGAGTACCGCCTCGACGTCGTCAACGGCGAAGACGTGCTGCGCGCCGTGCCCGGCACCGGCTACGGCATCCTGCGCTCCGACCCCGACCTGACCACGTCGACCGCGAAGCTGCCGGCCCTGGTCAAGGCGAAGGCTCGCGAGAAGGTGCTGCTGGTGCTGGCCAAGGCCAACTCCCGCGCCACCGTGCACCGCGACGCCTATCTCGACTACGTCGGCGTCAAGGTCTTCGACGAGGCCGGCGAGGTGGTCGGCGAACGACGCTTCCTCGGGCTCTTCTCCAGTGCCGCCTACACCGAGTCGCTGACCCGCATCCCGCTGCTGCGCGAGAAGGCCAGCCAGGTGATGAGCCGGGTCGGCTTCGAGCCGCACAGCCACGCCGGCAAGGCGTTGATGGACACCCTCGAGAACTACCCCCGCGACGAGCTGTTCCAGACCCCGGTCGACCAGCTCAGCGAGATCGCGGAAGCCGTCATGTACACCCGCGAACGGCGCCAGCTGCGGCTGTTCATCCGCCGCGACACCTACGGCCGCTACCTCTCGTGCCTGGTCTACCTGCCCCGCGACCGCTACAACACGACCGTCCGTGAGCGGATCGCCGCGATCCTGCGCGACCGGCTCGGCGGCGACTCCGTCGAGTTCACGGTCCGGGTCAGCGAGTCCAACATGGCCCGGGTCCACTTCGTCGTACGCCCTCCGAAGGACGGGTTCGTCGACGACGTCGACGCCGCCGAGCTCGAGCGGCAGCTGGTCGAGGCGGCCCGGTCTTGGCAGGACGACTTCACCAGCGCCGTGGTCAGCGAGTACGGCGAGGAGACCGGCGCGCGACTCAGCCGCTCCTACGTCGAGTCGTTCCCCGAGGCCTACAAGGAGGACTTCGCGCCCCGCACCGGTGCCGTCGACCTCGGTCGGCTCGAGGCCCTGACGGGTGACGAGGGGATCGACCTCTCGCTCTACGTACCGGTCGACGCCGACCGTGGTGAGGCCCGGCTGAAGATCTACCGGATCGGCTCGCCCCTGTCGTTGAGCCAGATCCTGCCGATGCTGAGCTCCATGGGCGTCGAGGTGGTCGACGAGCGGCCCTACGAGCTCGAGATGCTGCGGCGGCCCTCGCACATCTACGAGTTCGGCCTCTCCTACCACCGCGACCTGCCGCCGAACGCCCGCGAGCTCTTCCAGGACGCGATCCGCGCCGTCTGGGAGGGCCGCAACGAGATCGACGGCTTCAACGCCCTGGTGCTGGCCGCCGAGCTGACCTGGCGCCAGGCCACCGTGTTGCGTGCGTTCGCGAAGTACATGCGCCAGGGCGGTACGCCGTTCGCGCAGGACTACATCGAGGACGCGCTGCGCAACAACGTCGACATCACCCGGCTGCTGGTGCAGCTGTTCGAGGCCCGGTTTGACCCGGCCTCCGACACCGACGCCGACGCGATCTGCAAGCGCATCGACCGGGCCCTCGACGACGTGGCCAGCCTCGACCAGGACCGCATCCTCCGGTCCTACCGCACGATCATCGACGCCACCCTGCGCACGAACTACTTCCAGGAGGGCGGCAGCAAGCCCTACATCTCCTTCAAGCTCGAGCCGTCGGCGATCCCCGACCTGCCCGAGCCGCGGCCCAAGTACGAGATCTTCGTCTACTCGCCGCGGGTCGAGGGCGTGCACCTGAGGTTCGGCGCGGTCGCCCGCGGCGGCCTGCGCTGGTCCGACCGACGCGACGACTTCCGCACCGAGGTGCTCGGCCTGGTCAAGGCGCAGATGGTGAAGAACACCGTCATCGTCCCGGTCGGCTCGAAGGGCGGCTTCTTCTGCAAGCAGCTCCCCGACATGTCCGACCGGGAGGCCTGGCTGGCCGAGGGCATCACCTGCTACAAGACCTTCATCTCGGGAATGCTCGACATCACCGACAACCTGGTCAACGGGGAGACCGTGCCTCCCGTCGACGTGGTCCGCCACGACGGTGACGACTCCTACCTCGTGGTCGCGGCCGACAAGGGCACCGCGTCGTTCTCCGACATCGCCAACGGAGTCGCGGCCGACTACGGCTTCTGGCTCGGCGACGCGTTCGCCTCCGGCGGCTCGGTGGGCTACGACCACAAGGGCATGGGCATCACCGCCCGCGGCGCCTGGGTGTCGGTGCAGCGCCACTTCCGTGAGATGGGTGTCGACTGCCAGTCCGAGGACTTCACCGCGGTCGGCGTCGGTGACATGTCCGGCGACGTCTTCGGCAACGGCATGCTGTGCTCCGAGCACACCCGACTGGTGGCCGCGTTCGACCACCGCGACATCTTCCTCGACCCGACGCCAGACGCCGCGACGTCGTACGTCGAACGCCGTCGGCTCTTCGACCTGCCGCGCTCGTCGTGGCAGGACTACGACAGGCCGCTGATCTCCGAGGGTGGCGGCGTCTTCCCCCGCTCGCTGAAGTCGATCCCGCTGACGCCCCAGGTGTGCGAGGCGCTCGACATCGACGCCGCCATCACGTCGATGGCCCCGAGCGACCTGATGAAGGCGATCCTCAAGGCGCCCGTCGACCTGCTCTGGAACGGCGGCATCGGCACCTACGTCAAGTCCGCCGACGAGACCCACGCCGACGCGGGCGACAAGGCCAACGACACCATCCGCATCAACGGCGAGGAGCTGCGGGTGCGTTGTGTCGGCGAGGGCGGCAACCTGGGCCTGACCCAGCTCGGCCGCATCGAGTACGCCGAGAACGGTGGACGCATCAACACCGACTTCATCGACAACTCGGCCGGTGTCGACACCTCCGACCACGAGGTCAACATCAAGATCCTGCTCGACGGTGTGGTGCGCGACGGCGACCTCACCCTCAAGCAACGCAACGAGCTGCTGGCCACGATGACCGACGAGGTCGCCGATCTGGTGCTGCGCGACAACTACGAGCAGAACCTCGCACTGGCCAACGCGGTGGCGCACTCCGGACCGTTGCTGCACGTCCACGAGGACTGGATGAAGGATCTCGAGCGCCGGGGCGTGCTCAACCGCGACCTCGAGGCACTGCCGACCTCGCGCCAGGTGCGTCGCCGCCTCGACCGCGGTGAGGGCCTGCGACTGCCCGAGCTGTGCGTGCTGATGGCGTGGACCAAGATCGTGCTGGCCGACGAGCTGCTCGCCTCCGACCTGCCCGACGACCCCTACCTGCGGGCCGACCTGTTCGCCTACTTCCCCAAGAAGATGCGCCAGGGCTACCGCAACCAGATGGAGACCCACCCGCTGCGCCGCGAGATCATCGTGACCCAGGTGGTCAACGACCTGGTCAACGGTGCGGGCATCACGTTCTGGCCCCGGCTGGCCGGTGAGACCGGGGCCTCGGCCGCCGAGCTGACCCGCGCCAACTTCGTGGCCCGCGAGATCTTCGGGTCCCTGGCGCTGCGAGACGAGATCGCGTCCTACGACAACCGGATTCCGGCCGACGTCCAGACCCGCATGCGCATCGAGATGCGCACCCTGGTCGAGCGGGCCTCACGCTGGTTGGTCAACAACCGCCGGCCACCCATCGACAGTGAGGCGACCGTCGACTTCTTCTCGGTGACCGTGCAGAAGGTGATGGCCGAGCTGCCGACACTGATGTCGGGGGGCCTGCTGGCGGCGTTCGAGGAGCGCAAGGGCGGGCTCGTCGAACGTGGCGTCCCGGAGGACCTCGCCGAACGCGTCGCGGTGCTTCCGCCGGCCTACATGGCCCTGGGCATCGTCGAGACCGCCGTCGCCATCGACGTCGACCCCTTCGAGGTGGCCCGCGTGCACTTCGCACTGGGGGAGCGGCTCGGACTGCCGTTGCTGGTCGGACGCATCCTCGGGCTGCCGCGGGCCGATCGTTGGCAGACCATGGCGCGGGCTGCGCTGCGCGACGACCTGTACGCCGTGCACGCCCAGCTGACCGCACAGGTGCTCACCTCGACCTCGACCGACGACTCGGCAGCGGCACGCATCGCCGACTGGGAGGACGAGGACGAGGTGGTCATCACCCGTGCGGTCGCGACCCTGCAGGAGATCTGCTCCGACGACGACGCCGACCTGGCCCGCATGTCGGTGGGGCTGCGGCTGGTGCGCGGGTTGCTCGCGACCTCCTGAGTCTTCACCTCGTGGTTGCCGTCGGTACGCCGAGTGGTCGGTCGTCTCCGGTTGCGTGACAGGGGCGCGACATCTGCTGCGCCCCTGACACCTCGGAGGTAACCCACGATGCGACTGCCCTCACGGCGTCTCATGATTCCGCTCGCGATCGGTGCCCTCGCACTCGGTGCGAGCGCGACCTACGCTGACGGCACCGACCTCAGCCAGCACGGCGCCGCCCAGCGCAACACGGGCGACAAGGCCGCCGCGTTGAAGGCGGAGGTCAAGAAGAAGGCCAAGGCAAAGAACGTCATCCTGCTCATCGGTGACGGCATGGGGGACTCGGAGATCACCGTCGCCCGCAACTACGCAGAAGGCGCCGCCGGGCAGTTCGCGGGCATCGACGCCCTCCCCGTCACGGGCAGCTACACGACCTACTCCCTGCAGAAGGGCACGACCAGGATCGACTACGTGCCCGACTCCGCCGCGACCGGCAGCGCGTGGGCCACCGGCACGAAGACGTACGACGGCGCGATCTCCGTCGACACCTACGGCAAGGACCAGGAGACCATCCTGGAGTGGGCCAAGGACCAGGGCCTGAAGACCGGCAACGTCAGCACCGCCGAGCTCCAGGACGCGACGCCGGCCGTGCTGGCCTCCCACGTCACCGGGCGCAAGTGCTACGACCCGGCCTCGACGCTGGCCCAGTGCCCCACGAACGCCAAGGAGAACGGAGGCAAGGGGTCGATCACCGAGCAGCTCATCGAGACCCGGGCCGACGTCACCCTCGGTGGCGGCAAGACCTCGTTCACCAAGCAGGCCACGGTCGGCGAGTACGCCGGCAAGACGCTGCTCGCCCAGGCCCAGGAGCGCGGCTACCAGGTGGTCGAGGACGCCGACGCCCTCGAGGGTGTCCGCGCCGCCGACCAGGAGAAGCCGGTGCTCGGACTGTTCGCCGACGGCAACATGCCGGTCCGCTACAAGGGCCCGATCGCGGCACACGGCGGCACCGGCGCTCCGGTCGAGTGCACCGACAACCCCGACCGCCCGGCCACCCAGCCGAACCTCGCGCAGATGACCGAGAAGGCGATCGACCTGCTGGACAACAGGAACGGCTTCTTCCTCCAGGTCGAGGGCGCGAGCATCGACAAGGAGGACCACGGTGCCAACGCGTGTGGCCAGATCGGTGAGACCGTCGACCTCGACGAGGCCGTGCAGAAGGCCCTCGAGTTCGCGAAGGCCGACGGCAACACCCTGGTCATCGTCACCGCCGACCACGCGCACACCAGCCAGATCATCGAGGCCAATGCCGTCACGCCCGGCCTGACCGCGAACCTGGTCACCGCGGACGGCCAGCCGATGACGATCAACTACGCCACCTCCGACACTCCTGGATCGATGTCCCACACCGGTGCGCAGCTGCGGATCGCGGCGTACGGCCCGGGCTCGGCGAACGTGTCCGGCCTGACCGACCAGACCGACACCTACTTCACCATCCGCCACGCACTCGAGGGCAAGCGTCGGCACTGATTGGCACCAGCGTCTCGCGCACGGCGGGCCCGACACGGTCATTGGAGGATGCAATGACAGTTTCGGGCCCGCTAGCGTCAGGCCGCATGGCAGCTATCGAGGTCACTGACCTGACGATGGTCTACGGGGACCTGAAGGCCGTGGACGGGGTGAGCTTCGAGGTGGCCGAGGGCGAGTTCTTCGGCATCCTCGGGCCGAACGGGGCGGGCAAGACGACGACCCTCGAGATGATGGAGGGCCTGCGCAAGCCGCACTCGGGGTCGGTCCGGTTGCTGGGGGCGAGCCCCTGGCCGCGCAACTCCGCGCTGCTGCCGCGGATCGGCGTACAACTTCAGGCGTCCGCGTTCTTCGAGCGGCTGACCGCCCGCGAGCAGCTGCACACCTTCGCCGCGATGTACGACGTCTCGACGGCACAGGCCGACGACTGGCTCGAGCGGGTCGGGCTCACCGACAAGGCCGACACCCGCACCGAGAACCTCTCCGGCGGCCAGGCACAACGGCTCTCGATCGCCTGCGCGCTGGTGCACGAGCCCGACGTGGTGTTCCTCGACGAGCCGACCGCATCGCTCGACCCGCAGGCCCGCCGCAACCTCTGGGACCTGCTCGCCGGGCTCAACGAGTCGGGTCGCACCGTCGTGCTGACCACGCACTACATGGACGAGGCCGAGGTGCTCTGCGACCGGGTCGGGATCATGGACCGCGGCCGGATCCTCGAGCTCGACACCCCGGCCGAGCTGATCCGCGGCCTGGACGCACCGGTGCGGATCAGCGTCGCCGCCCACCTGCTCGCGCACGATGCGGCCCGGGCTCTGCCCGGGGTGGACCACGTCGACGGAGACCAGTCGTCGGTGGTGCTCACGACCCAGCAACCGTCGGCCGTGCTGACGGCGCTGGCCGGGCAGGACGCCCTCGAGGGACTGCAGGTGCGCGGTGCCACCCTGGAGGACGTCTTCCTGGACCTCACCGGGCGGGAGTATCGAGCATGAACGCCTTCAAGGCCCTCTCGATCGCGATCGCCAAGGGATTCTTCCGCGACAAGGCGTCGGTGTTCTTCGCGATCATCTTCCCGCTGATGTTCCTGGTGCTCTTCGGGGGCATCTTCAACGACGAGGACACCCCGAAGGCGGAGTTGCTCCAGATCGGTGACGTCTCGCTGATCGACGACCTGCCGGCCGACGCCCGCAAGGCCTTCGACGACTCGTTCGACGTGAAGAAGGTCGACGACCGGGGCGACGCGCTCGACGAGGTGCGCAAGGGCGACGCCGACGCCGCGGTCGAGATGAGGGGCGACGAGCTGATCGCCCACTACACGCAGACCGACCAGGTGCGGGCCGCGACGACGGCGGGCACCCTGAGCGCCTTCGTGGACGCCGCGAACGTCCGGGCCAGCGGCCAGGAGCCGAAGTTCTCCTTCCGGGCGGAGGCGGTCGAGGACGACTCGCTGACCACGATCCAGTTCGTCACGCCCGGGCTCCTCGGGTGGGCGATCGCGATGAGCGCGGCGTTCGGCGCCGCGGCGACCCTGCAGGGCTGGCGGCAGAGCAAGCTGCTGCGTCGGCTCCAGCTCGCGCCGGTGAGGACCGGGTCGATCGTGGGCGCCCGCATCTTCGTGACGGTGGCGGTCGCCCTGGTGCAGATGGCGATCTTCCTCGGACTGGGTGCGGGCGCGTTCGGCCTGAAGCTGACCGGCAACTGGTGGCTCGCGATCCCGCTGATCATCTGCGGAACCCTGTGCTTCATGGCGCTCGGCCTGCTGGCCGGTGCGTTGGCCAAGACCACGGAGGGCGCGGTCAACCTGGCCAACTTCTTCGTGATGCCGATGGCCTTCCTGAGTGGGTCGTTCTTCCCACTGGACGGCGCGCCCGGCTGGTTGCAGTTCCTCTCGAAGCTGCTGCCCCTGCGACATCTCAACGACGGCATGCTCGACGTGATGGTGCGCGGCGAGGGCCTGGCTGCGGCGCTGCCGGTGGCCGGCATCCTGCTCGCCTTCACCGCGGTGATCGGGCTGGTGGCCGTGAAGCTGTTCCGCTGGGAGACGGTCTAGCCTGCACTGGTGAACTTGCTGTTGCAGACCCCGGGCGCCCTGCTGCGCCGCCACGTCCTACGACGGCGCAGCGCCACCGACAGCCCGCTGCGCGACCACACCGTCCTGATCACCGGTGCGTCGTCCGGCATCGGGGAGGCGACGGCGTACGCCGTGGCGCGGTGCGGAGCCCACGTGGTCCTGGTGGCCCGGCGGGCCGACGAGCTGCGGCGCGTGGTCGATGCGATCGCCGCCGAGGGTGGCCGGGCGACCGCCCACGCGGTCGACCTCACTGACGGCGACGCCGTCGACGCGCTCATCGCGTCCCTGCTCGCGGAGCACGGCGCGATCGACTACCTGGTCAACAACGCCGGCCGGTCGATCCGTCGGTCGCTGGCCCTGTCCTACGACCGCATGCACGACTTCGAACGCACCATGGCGATCAACTACTTCGGCCCGGTCCGGCTGATCCTCGGCCTGCTGCCCGCCATGCGCGAGCAGCAGTTCGGCCACGTGGTGAACATCGTGACGTGGGGAGTGCAGGTCAAGGCCCCGAAGTTCGCGGCGTACATCGCCTCCAAGACCGCCCTCGACACGTTCTCCCGCATCGCCGGCCGCGAGGCGTGGGACGACAACGTGACGTTCACCAACATCCGCATGGCGCTGGTGCGGACGCCCATGGTGGCGCCCACCGAGGCGTACGCCGACGCCCGCTCCGAGTCACCGGAGCAGGCCGCCGCCAAGGTCGTGCGGGCGCTCGAGGACCGCCCGCTGACCGTCAACACCCTGGCGGGCGCCGTGTCAGAGGTGATGAACCTTGTCGCGCCACGGCTGATGGACCTTGCCTTCGCCCGCTTCGACCAGAGGTTCCCGGACTCGCAGGCGGCTACGGCCGGTGCGCGGCGAGGGTGACCACGAAGCACGCGCCCACCGGAGTGTCGGCCAGTTCGAGGGTGCCGCCCTGCGCCGTCATGCGCTCGCGCGCCAGGTAGAGGCCCAGGCCCTGGCCGTCGGAGTTGTCGCTGCGTACGCCGCGTCGGAAGACGTCGGCGCGGATCTCCGGGGCAACTCCGGGCCCGTCGTCGGAGACCGCGATCGTGATGACGTCGCCCACCTCCTCGACGGCGACAGTGATCGGCGCACCCTTGCCGTGCCTCACCGCGTTGGTCAGGAGGATGTTGACCGCCTCCGACAGGCCGTCGGTGTCCCCGATCGCCCGGAGATCGCTGGCCTGCCACTCGACGGTGTGGCCGAGGAGGCGCCGGACCGTGACCAGCGGCAGCAGCAGCTCGTCGAGGTCGAGCACGCACACGGAGCCGTCCCGCGCGTCGGAGAGCAACCTGTCGAGGCGACCCAGCTCGGAGCTGAGCATCGTCTCCAGGGTGCGCGCCTGGTCCTCACCCAGGTCGCCCCCGTGCGTCAGGAGCAGGCGTGCGGCCGCATTGACCCCCGCGATCGTGCCGCCCATCTCATGAATCGTCTCTTCGTATTCCCGGACCCGCGCCTCGGCCAGCCTCAGCCGTGCCTGCATGGTCTGGGAAACACCCCCACAGGTGTTCATTCCCCATGTCCTTATCCCCGTAGCGCCGTGCCGGACAGCACGACACGTCGACACTAACCATGGGCGAGGGGGCTGACCAGCGTTCGGTCGAACACTGGGGTAGGCGGGGCGACGAGGCTCAGCTGGCCTTCTTCTTGGGCGCCGACTTCTTCGCCGGGGACTTCTTCGTGGCGGTCTTCTTGGCCGTGGACTTCTTTGCTGCCGCCTTCTTGGCGGGTGCCTTCGCGGCCGGGGCGGACTTCTTCGCGGGAGCGTCGTCAGCGTCCTCCCCACGGGCCTCCTTGGCCGCTGCCACCGACTTCTGCAGCGCGGCCAGCAGGTCGACCACCTCGCCGGAGGACTTGGTGGCGGTGGGCGTGCGCTGGATCTCCCCGCCCTCGATCTTGCTCTTCACCAGGGACTCGACGGCGCCGGCGTAGTCGTCCTCGAACTCCGAGGGGTCGAAGTCGCCGGCCAGGGTCTCGACCAGCATCTCGGCCATCTTGACCTCGCTGTCCTTGACCTCGCCGGAGTCGATCGTGAAGTCGGGCGTGCGGATCTCGTCGGGCCACATCATGGTCTGCAGGACGATCACGTCGTCACGGACGCGGAGCACGGCGACCGACGTACGCTGCCGCAGGGCCACGGTGACCACGGCCATCCGGTCGGCCTCGAGAAGGGCCTGGCGCAGCAACGCGTAGGGCTTCGCCCCGGTCTTCTCCGGTTCGAGGTAGTAGGACTTCTCGAACAGCATCGGGTCGATCTGGTTGCTCGGCACGAACTTCTCGACCGAGATCTCACGCGACGACGTCGACGGCAGCTCGGCCATGTCGTCGTCGGTGAGGATCACCATCTCGCCGTCCTCGGTCTCGTAGCCCTTGGCGATGTCGGCGTAGGCCACCTCCTCACCGTCGATGGCGCAGACGCGTTGGTACTTGATGCGTCCGCCGTCCTTGGCATGAACCTGACGGAACGACACGTCGTGGCTCTCGGTGGCGGAGTACAACTTCACGGGTACGGACACGAGGCCGAACGACACCGCACCCTTCCAGATCGCGCGCATGCCACCAGTATTGCAAGGATGTGGGACATGCGACCGATGTTGGCCACCCGAGGTCTCCACGTCCCGACCGGGGACGCCTGGGTGCACGAGGTGAAATGGGACGGAATGCGGGTCCTCGCGGACGTCTCCGGGGAGGGCGTGCGCCTGACCAGTCGCGCGGAGAACGACGTGACCGCGAGCTACCCCGAGCTGCTCGGCATGGCCGGCCGCGACCTGCTCCTGGACGGCGAGGTGATCGCCCTCGAGGACGGTCGTCCCAGCTTCGGGGCCCTGGCCGAGCGCATGCACGTGCGCGACGCGCGGCGTGCGGCACGGTTGGCGACCACCCGGCCGGTGACCTTCCTGGCCTTCGACATCGTGCGCCTCGACGGCCGCGACCTCTCGCGGGAACCGCTCTCCGAGCGCCGCGAGATCCTGGTGTCGCTCGGGTTCGCGGGGGAGTCGTGGCACGTGCCCGAGGTGTACGACGACGGCGCCATGCTGCTCGAGGCGACCAGGGCCCAGGGCCTCGAGGGTGTGGTCAGCAAGCGGCTGTCCTCGCGCTACGAGTTCGGCGTGCGCAGCCCGCACTGGCTGAAGTTCCCACATCGCCTGCGCACGTCGTGGGTGATCTGCGGGTGGCGCCACGAGACGGGTTCGCAGCAGCGGCTCGGTGCGATCCTCGTGGGCGAGCCGACGGCCGAGGGTCTCGTGTTCCGGGGCCGTGTGGGCAGCGGCATCGCCGGCAAGGTGGGGCCGATGCTCAAGGAGCTGCTCGAGCCCCTGGCCGCCGACCGCAGCCCGTTCGTCGACGAGATCCCGCGTGTCGACGCGGCCGGCACGCACTGGGTCGAGCCCCGCGTCGTGGTCGACGTCGAGTCGCTCGGCCTCGGGACCCAGGGACGGTTGCGCCAGCCGTCGTACATCGGAGTGCGGGCCGACCTCGGCCCCGACGACCTGCTCGGGGGTGGGCAATGACGGAGATCAGGGCCGAGGTGGACGGCCGCACCCTGCGGATCAGCAACCTCGACAAGGTGATGTACCCGACAACCGGCACGACCAAGGGCGAGGTGCTCAACTACTACGCCCAGGTCGCCCCGGTGCTGCTGCCGCACCTCGCCGACCGTGCGGTCACCAGGATCAGATGGCCGCACGGCGTGCAGGGGAACTCGTTCTTCGAGAAGAACGCGCCGGCGGGTGCGCCGAGCTGGCTGCGCACTGCGAAGGTGCCGACCACGGGGTCGCGCGGCTCCTCGCGCAACGGCGACGAGCTGGTCTTCCCGGTCGTCGACGGGCTGGCCGCCCTGACCTACCTGGTCAACCTGGCCAGCCTCGAGCTGCACGTGCACCAGTGGACGGTGACCCGCACCGGCCGCCCTCGCAACCCCGACCGCCTGGTCATCGACCTCGACCCCGGCGAGCCCGCCGGACTGGCCGAGTGCTGCGAGATCGCCCTGCTGGTGCGGGAGAAGCTCGCCGAACGCGATCTCGAGGCGCTGCCGGTCACCAGCGGCAGCAAGGGGCTGCACCTCTACGCGGCACTGCCCGGAGACCTCGACCCCGAGGGCACCACCGGCCTGGCGAAGGAGATCGGGGAGGAGCTGCAGGCAGAGCAGCCGAAGCTCGTGACCGCGGTGATGACCAAGTCGCGCCGCTCGGGCAAGGTGTTCCTCGACTGGTCGCAGAACGCGGGCTCCAAGACCACCATCTCGCCGTACTCCCTGCGCGGAAAGGAGAAGCCGTACGTCGCGACTCCGCGCACGTGGGAGGAGATCGAGGCAGGGGCGGGGGACCCTTTGGGTGTGGAGCAGTGCCGGTTCGAGGAGGTCCTCGAGCGAGTCTCCGAGCTCGGCGACCTGTTCAGCACTCAATGAGCGCCGGCGTCAGTACGCGCCCTGGTGGGACACGACGGCCCGCGCCGTGCGCAGCACGATCGACAGGTCGAGCCCGAGCGACCAGTTGTCGACGTAGCGCAGGTCCAGGCGCACGGCCTCGTCCCACGGCAGGTCCGAGCGTCCCGACACCTGCCAGAGCCCGGTCACCCCGGGCTTGACGGCCAGGCGCCGTCGGACGTCGTCGCCGTACTTCTCGACTTCGGCGGGCAGCGGGGGGCGGGGACCGACCAGGGCCATGTCGCCCAGGACCACGTTGAACAGCTGGGGCAGCTCGTCGAGCGAGTAGCGGCGCAGGAACCCGCCGATGCGGGTGATCCGTGGGTCGTTGCGCACCTTGAACAGCACGCCGTCCGCCTCGTTGATCCCTGCGAGCTCGCCACACTGCTGCTCGGCCCGGTCACACATGGTGCGCAGCTTGAACATCGTGAACGGCGCGTCGTTGCGCCCGACGCGGGTCTGGCGGAAGATCGCCGGTCCTCGGGACTCGATGCGGACGGCGAGCATCAGCGCGAGGAGCACGGGCGCGAGGAGCAGCAGGACCAGGGCGGCGGCACTGCGCTCCCACAGCTCCTTGAGGATCCGGCGCCATCCGCGCAGCTCGGCCTCGCGCACGTGCATCATCGGCAGGGTGCCGACCGCGGTGACAGTCGTGCGTCCCTCGGCCACGTCGGTGAGCCCCGGAGCGACGAACAGCTGCGTGTGCGTGGTGGCCAGGTCCCACCCCAGCCGACGCAGGACCGGGGGAGTGAAGTGCTTGCAGGGCAACACGATCACGGCGTCGGCGCGGGCCTCGCGGATCCGGTCGGCGATGGCGCCGACGGGGGTTCCGCGTCCGTGCGTGCAGGTGTCCACCACTTCGAAGCCGTGGTTGCGGGAACGGCCCAGCTCGGTCGCCATCTCGGCGACCTGGTGCCGGTGGCCGGCGAGCACGACGCGATGGGTGAGGCCATGTCCGTGCTCGCGGCGCCACCCCTGTACTCCCGCCCAGCTGACGCGTTGCAGGACGGCGGTTCCGGTGGTGACGGCAACGAGGGTGAGCAGGTGCCCGGGTCGGGTCGGCAGGTCGACCATCCACGAGATCGCGGCCCCGGTCACGACCAGGGCCAGTGCGGCCCGGGCGACCCGGCGGAGGTCCTCGATGCCGGGCAGCACGAGGCGCGACTCGTAGCCGCGCATCACCGCGACGAGGAGGACCCACAGCAGGGGCAGCGCCAGCACCACGGCGAGCGGTCCGGGGACCACCGCGGTGGCCACCAGTGCACCGACCGCGTCACCGATCACGAAGCCGGCCCGGCGGCTGATGCCCGAACGGCGAGTGGGAGTTGCCAGAACCTGCGTCGAGGCGACCATGTCCACTCGCGGCACGAGAGCCGGTTCGGTCCTGGGCAGGGGCACGGTGGGTGGTCGCGGCGGGGCCGGCCTGGAGAGAGAGGGCGCCGCGGTCGGTAGGGCGGTGAGGCGCTGGGCGGTCCGGACCGAAGGGTTGGTCAGGGCGTTGGCACTGCTCATCGTTTGCGACCCCACATCACGTTGCCGATGGAAATGGCGAGCCGTCCGCGGTGGACGGACGGCCCAGATCCAGCATGCTGGCGAGGCAGTCGCCGCGGCATCACCAACGTTGGTGAATCGCGTTGTGGGGAACGCGATTCGCGATCAGCCGACGGCCGGCTGCCAACCGACGTGGTGGGCCAGGCCGACCGCGGCGAGCTGCGAGGAGACCTCGAGCTTGGACAGGATCGACTTCACCTGGGTGCGCACGGTCGCCTCGGAGACCACACTGATGCGGGCGATCTCGCGCACGGCGCGTCCGTCCATCAGGTGTCCGAGGACCTGGCTCTCCCGGTGGGTCAGGTGCTCGAGGCGGGTCCGCATGACCTGGACCTCCTGGCGCTGCTTGTGCCAGTGGCCCAGCAACTCCTCGCGTTCGTCGCGGCTGATCACCGGCAGGCCCTCGTTGAGCCGGCGGATCGTGGCCAGGATGTCGTTGAGCGGTGAGCTCTTCGCGAGCACCTGCCGTGCCCCGTAGCGCAGGCACTCGCCCCAGCGACCGCGGTCGATGCTTGCGGTCACCACGACGACGTTGACGCCGGCCTTGGTCAGCGGCTCGATCAGCCGCACCCCGTTGCCGTACGAGCCGAGGTCGAGGTCCAGCAGGACGACGCGCGGGTGCGCACGCATGATGGCTGGGAGCAACGTGCTCACCGACCGGCCTCCCTCGGAGAGGATGATCCGGCGTACGTCGTGACCCTCCATGTCGAGGGCGATCTCGAGGGACTCGGCGAACAGCGAATGGTCCTCGACCACTGCGACTCGGGTCCCGGTTCTGGTGATGATCAAGAGTCTTCTCCTCGGAAGTGGGGCAGGGTGACCACGAAGGAGGCACCCCGCGCGCCGTCGTTGTGTCGAAGTTGCAGGTTGCCGCCCTGCTGTTCCGCGAGGCGGCGTGCGAGGTAGAGCCCGAGTCCACTACCTGGCGACGTCCTGCTGCGTACGCCTCGCTGGAACAAGGAGTCGCGCATGGCCGCCGGAATACCAGGTCCGGCGTCCGAGACCCGGAGCTCGACCACGTCATCGCGGCGTCCGACGGTCAGGGTGACCGCCGATCCGGGCGCGTGGCGAAGTGAGTTGTGCAGGAGGATGTGGACGATCTCGCTGATGTCGTCCTGCCGCCCACGGACGTGATGACCCGTCGCCTCCCAGCGGATCTCGTGCCCGGCGACCCTCTGGGTGGCCACCAGTGGGGTGATCACCTGGTCGAGAGAGACCGCACTGGTCTCCAGGGGACCGGGGTTGCTCAGCAGGCGCTGGAGGCGGGCCACCTCCGAGGCGAGGCCGAGCTCGAGCCGGTGCCTGCTGGACGGGCTCAGCCGGTCGTCGCTGCCCAGCAGGATCTGCGAGGCGGTGCTGATGTCGGCGACCGTCGACCGGAGCTCGTGGAACAGCTCCTCCTGGTGCCGCTGGTCCTCGGACACGACCGGCTGGGCAGGACCCTGCTCGGCCAGCGCGCGGAGGAGGATCGTGGCGGTCGTGAGTGCCAACAGGACCGACAGCCCCATGAGTACGACGACCGCGGTCCACGACCTCAGGGTGCCTCCGGTGGTGCCGACCGACCCGAGCAACAGGGACGTGACGACGGCAGCCTCGATCACCACGAGGCTGCGCGTGGAAATCTCCGGCCTCGGCCTCCTCGACCGGTGCCACGCCCCCAGGACGACCACCAGGCCGGCTCCGAGAATGACAGCGGCGACCGCCGCGGCAGGCTGGGGCAGGGCCACCAAGGGCTCGTCCACGAGCCAGGTGTAGAGCAGGCGCCCGGCGAGCAGGACGAGTCCCGCAGTGATGCCCAGTCCGAGTGGGTGCAGGCGCTCGGGCAGCTCCGCGCCACGAGTGGCCAGGACGAGGCCTGCGATCACCGGCGTGGCCAACAGTGCGCCCATCAGGTCACCCGTGCTGCCCGAGCGCTCCGCGACGTTGGTCATGTCGACGATCGCGAACGCCACACCGCTGAGGAACAGGGTGACCAGCACGGACGAGAGCCAGCCGCTGGTCGGGTCGCCGGTCATGCGCCAGCGGGAGTACAGCAGGAAGGCGCCGGCGGCCAGCACCAGATGGAAGTCGAGGGTTGCGACCGCCCCCGCGGTCAACAGTCGAGGCTGGCCCTCGGTGACCAGCGCAACCGCCAGGATCGGGGGCAACGCCAGCAACAGGGCAGTCGTGATCGACCTCCGCCATTCCCAGCCGAACTGGGTCCGCGGTCGGTCATGAAATCGTTCCATTGTCCTGCCGGCGCCCCCGCGCCCACCCTTCGGTATCAAGGACGATGAGTCCTTGGCCGAGTCCCGTGGTGGCACGTGTGAGGACGCCTGCAGGGAGGTCCACCCCACCATGTCGTTGAATGTAGGACCGGTGGGCCCGCCCTGTCCGGCGAATGGGAGTGCCTACCACAAATTGGGGACGATCGCCCAAGCGACTGGCCCAGATCTCGCAACTTTGATCCCAAGGGACTCACCAGTCGCAAGGAAGTCCTGAACGCGGGCGGGGGGTGTGTACCGGTCCGGGTCCACGCGACTGGTGAGGCCAGATCTTGGGGTCCCTCAACCTTCGGGCTCGGGACCGGTCAGGAGCATCATCAAATGTGGGGCAGTGCCTCGGCGCACCTGACTCATCAAGATTGGCGAAGTTGCGGCGTACGGCCACGTGGTGGTCGTGGGGAGTCCTACGCTCCGAGAATGCTCTCCCGAGGACCCGGTGGGCCGGTCGTGCCGCGTCAACGGCCAGGTGGGACAGTCGTGCGCCTGATCGTCGTCTCCGACCACAGCCTGGTCAGCGAGGCCGTGCGCATGGCGTTGGCCAGTCGCGGCTTCGAGGCGGTGAGCCTGACCCCTCCGTCCGGACGCGGCGGCCACCGGGACTTCACCATGCGGGTCTCCCGCTTCGGTCCCGCGGTCGGGCTCCTCCTGTGCGAGCTCGAGGACCGTTCGCTGCTGCGCGACGCGGTGGCCACCGTGTCGTCCGTGCGGATCCGCTGGCTCCTGCTGACCAGGTCCAGGGACACCGCGGCGTGGGGAGCCCTCTTCGAGGCCGGCGTGTCGGCGGTGCTGCCGATGACCACCAACCTCGACACCCTGGCCGGCGCGCTGACCCAGGAGGCGGCCGGCCGGCCGGTGATGGCCGACGAGGTCCGCGTCCGCGCGCTCGAGGCCTGGCACGAGGAGAGTGTCCAGTCGCGCAGGGTCGCCGGGTTGATGGGTTCCCTGACCCCGCGTGAGATGGCGGTGCTGGCCATGTTGCACGACGGGTTGACGGTCAAGCTCATCGCGCAGGGGGCGAACGTCTCCGAGGGAACCGTGCGCAGCCAGGTCAAGTCGATCCTGCGCAAGCTCGAGGTCAGCTCCCAGCTCGCAGCCGTGGCGGCGTACCGGCAGATGCGGGAGTTCGCCCTGGCCGTCCACGACGACGAGTGAGTCGGCCCGATTCGAGGCTCAGCGGTCGAGGGGTTCCCAGCCGGCCGCGCCGACCACGATCATGCGGGCCTGGTTGCGCAGGTTGTCGACCAGCTCCTTGCGGGTGGCCGGGTGGTCCGCCGCGGGGCCGACCAGCTCTCCGGCCGCGGCGACCATCAGGTCGACGAACAGGCTGGCCAGCACGTGCAGGTCGGCGGCCCCCCAGCGCTCGAGGCCGGGCATGCGGGCCAGGTCGGTGGCCAGCTCGCGCTCGAAGAGGCTGAGCTCGTGCCGGATCGCGTCCCGCAGGACGGCGTTGCCGCCCTGCCGCTCCCGGCCGATGAACCGGAAGTGGGCCTTGTGCTCCTCGAGCTGCACGGACAACACGTCGACCGAGCGGTCGATGAGCGTCTCGGGAGCCGGGTCGCCGCCACGCACCTCGCGGATCAGGCCGCGCAGGGTCATGAAGGACTCGTCGAGCAGTGCCAGGCCGAGCTCGTCGAGCGTGGAGAAGTGGCGGTAGAAGGCGGTCGGCACGATGCCGGCGGCCTTGGTGAGTGCGCGCAGGGAGAGTGACCCGAAGCCCTCGTCGGCGAGCATCTCCAGGGCAGCGTCGAGGATCGCCCGCCGGGTGCGCTCCTTGCGCTCCTGCCGGCTCTCGGGCTTGTCGGGTACGGCGGCCGCCTTGCTCGTCACGCTGCGCAGTGTAGCGGTTCGGTGAACACTGCGACCACTTGTCGGTGAACACGTGTGCGAGGTGTTCACGCTCACACGGACCGGGCTTGACGCTGCCGGGGAGCCTTTGGGTACTGTTTCAGTGTACGAATGTTCACTGAAAGTCATACCGAATCGGAGCTCGTGATGAGCATCGTCCAGAACCTTCTCGCTTCCCGGGCCCTCGAGGCCCTGGCGTCCCCGCACGGCGTGGATCGCTACCTCGAGCTGGTCAACCCGATGTGGGCCGCCCGCGAGGTGCGTGCCCGCATCGTCGACGTGCACCGCGAGGTCGACGTCGCCGGCCACCCGCCGGTCGCCACCATCACGCTGCAGCCCACGTCCACGTGGCAGGGTCACCGCGCCGGCCAGCACGTGCAGCTGGGTGTCGAGATCGACGGCGCGCGTCGTACGACGCGGGTCTTCACGGTCTCGAGCCCGGACTCCCGCCAGGGTGACCGCTTCACCGTCACCATGCGCGCCAACCCCGACGGCCTGGTCTCGCGGCACCTCGTCGAGGCCGAGGTCGGCACGATGGTGCACCTCTCGCAGGCGCAGGGTGAGTTCACCCTTCCCGACCAGGTGCCCGACCACGTGCTGTTCATCTCCGGCGGCTCGGGCATCACACCGGTGATGTCGATGCTGCGCAGCCTGCAGCGCCGCACCCACCGCGGCCGGGTCACCTTCGTGCACTACGCGCAGTCGCCCGAGCACCAGATCTTCGCCGACGAGCTGGCCGAGATCGCCCGCTCCGGCTACGGCATCGACGTTCACCTGCTGCACCCCGAGCTCGGCGACCCGGCGTTGAGCCCGGCGTGGCTCGAGCGCCTCGTGCCCGGCTACCGCGACGTGCCCACCTGGGCCTGCGGACCGGCGCCGCTCATCGACGCCGTCCAGAAGGCGTACGCGGACTCGGACGCGTTGCAGGTGGAGTACTTCAAGGCGCCGGTCGTCAGCACCGGGGCGGCCGAGGGCGACGTCACCTTCACCCGCGCCGGCAGTACGGCGGCCAACACCGGAGCCACCCTGCTCGAGCAGGCCGAGGCCGCGGGCCTGAAGCCGGAGTTCGGCTGCCGCATGGGCATCTGCTTCTCCTGCACCGCGACCAAGAAGGAGGGGACGGTCACCAACGTGCTGACCGGTGAGACGTCGTCCCTGCCCGACGAAGACATCAGGATCTGCGTGAGCTCGCCCCAGGGCGACTGCGCGGTCGACCTCTGACACTCCCCGTTGGTCGAGGAGGTCGCGCAGCGACCGTCTCGAGACCATGACCGAAAGGAAGCCCATGAACAGCACCACCCTGACCGATGACCAGCTCGACGAGTTCGGCAAGGAGATGGACGCGATCCGCCAGCGGGTCATGTCCGAGCTCGGCGAGGAGGACGCGACCTACATCCGCAACGTGGTCAAGGCGCAGCGCGCCTTCGAGGTCGCCGGTCGCGCACTCTTCTACCTGCCGCCCGCCTGGCCCCTTGCCGTCGCCTCGTTGTCGATCTCCAAGATCCTCGACAACATGGAGATCGGCCACAACGTCATGCACGGGCAGTACGACTGGATGGGCGACCCTGGCCTGAACTCGCGGATGTACGAGTGGGACACGATGGCCCCCAGCGAGAACTGGAAGTACGGGCACAACTACATCCACCACACGTACACGAACATCCTCGGCAAGGACCGCGACATCGGCTACGGCATCCTGCGCATGGACGAGGACCAGGAGTGGCACCCCTACTACCTCGGCAACCCGGTCTACGCGTTCCTGCTGATGGTGTTCTTCGAGTGGGGCGTGGCCCTGCACGACCTCGAGGTCGAGAACATGGTCAAGGGCAAGCGCACCTGGGAGGAGAACAAGGCGCTGCGCGCCGGCATCCTGCGCAAGATCAAGCGCCAGACGCTCAAGGACTACGTGCTGTTCCCGGCGTTGACCGGCCCGCTGTTCCCGTTGACGCTGGCCGGCAACGCGACCGCCAACCTGGTCCGCAACATCTGGACCTTCAACATCATCTTCTGTGGTCACTTCCCGGCCGGCGTCGCGACCTTCTCCGAGGAGGAGTGCGAGAACGAGAGCCGTGGCCACTGGTACTACCGGCAACTGCTCGGCTCGGCCAACATCAGTGGCAGCAAGCTGATGCACCTGCTCTCCGGCAACCTGTCGCACCAGATCGAGCACCACCTCTTCCCGGACCTGCCGGCGCGCCGCTACCCGCAGATCGCCGAGGAGGTGCGCGAGATCTGCCAGCGCTACGGGCTGCAGTACAACACCGGCCCGCTGCACAAGCAGCTCGGCAGCGTCGCGAAGAAGATCTTCAAGATGGCGCTCCCGCCGAAGAAGGCGGACGCCGCCTCCACCTCCACCTCGACCAAGGTCAGCGCCGGCGACCCCGTCGCCGCCTGACGAAGGAGTCACCATGACCCACATCGCAGACAGCCTGACCCCGCGCGAGCTGCGCCGCATGCACGCCGAGGGCACCCGCCTGACCGTCCCGCAGGGTTGGTCCCTGATCTGGGAGCGGACACCGGCCGACAAGGCCTACCTGATCGTGGCCGGCGAGGTGTCTATCCAGCGCGACCACGTCGAGGTCGCCCGCCTCGGGCCCGGCGACGTGGTCGGTGAGATGGCGATCGTCAACCACAAGCTGCGTACGGCGACCGTCGTCGCCGCGACACCGCTCGAGGTCGTCCACTTCACGTCCGAGGCCGTCGAGCAGCTGAGCGAGCAGATCCCCGCGTTCCGCGAGGTCCTGGCGCAGACGGCATCGGGGCGTCTGGCGCCGGCGTGACGAACGCCCCTTGCCTGTGTGGTTGTCGGTTCGCCCGTCGTCCGTGACACTGGAGTCATCATGAGCAATCACGACCACATCAGCCGCAACGAGATCCGCAAGGACGCCATCCAGGACGGCTTCGAGGCCACCGTGTCGACGGTCGGCCACGTCGGCGGCGTCGTGGTCGGTGCAGTCCGCGACGTCGGCAAGGCCCTGGGCGGTCTGGCCACCGAGCTCTTCGAGATCCGTGACGCCGCCCGCAAGGCCGGCGAGGAGCACGAGCCCCACGCCTGACCTTGCGGCCGGTCGGTCAGCGCACGGGTCTCAGGGTGATGCTGACCTGGCTGGTGCCGGAAGGGCTCGGCACCACCAGCACGGCGGTGACCCTGCGTCCCTTGCGCAGCAGCGCCCTGCCCCGTGCGTTCAACGGCAGCTTCACCGTTCGCGCCGTGCCTGCCCTNNCAATGACACCGAGCCACGGGCCACGGGGTTGCCGCCCTTCTTGATCACCAGGGTGCCGGCACACGTGCCGGCNNGGTGCCGGCACATCGCAGGCCCACGTAGGCCGAGGCGCGCTTCAGAGTCACGACCCGCGTGGTCAGACGCAGTCTCGGTTTCGCGACCACCGTGAGGGACAGGGACCGTGACGACGCCCGGTTCCACGCGTCACCGAGGTAGCGAGCCGCCAGGGCGATCCTGCCCGCGGAGGTGAGGGGCCCGACGGCGAGCACGGCTGACCCGTCGACGAGGTTGGCGCGCACCGTCTTGCCACCCGGCGGAGTCACCGTCACCTGTCCGGTCGGGGTGACGCCCGAGGTGGTGTTGACCTTGACCTTTACCTTCGTCGAGCCTCCGACCTTCACCTGGGTGGGTGTCGCGCTCAGCGAGAGCGTCGTGTCGGTCTGTTGACTCTCCCGGAGCCTGATCGGCACCCGGATCTTGCTCTGCTCGCCGCCGTTGCCGCTGAGCACCAGGTCGACGTGGTCGACGCCCTCGGGGATCCGGGTCTCGTCGACCCGGACGTCGATCGTTGCGGTGCCGCCCGGCGCGATCGTCCCGCGGTTCTGCGAGAGCTTCAGCCACGGCAGCGAGGGGACGTCGTCGTCGCCGGTGGCGAACTCGAGGATGTCGCCAGTGAGCGACGCCGCGAGCAGGGTGCCGTCCGGGCGGATGTCAGTGCCTCGCGGCAGACCTGCTGGCGGATTGTCTGCACGGCGCCACCCGGTCTCGGTGCACGTGGTCGGATCGATCTGCGAGAGTATCGGCGTTCGAGAGCCCGAGCGCTCCATCTTCCACATGCTGTCCGAACCGGGCTGATATGCCATGCCCAGGCCTTGCACGCCGTAGAGAGTGCACGAGGTGAGTTGGGTGCCCGCCTGAGGGCTGTTGGGCCCGGCCATCGTGGTCAGTCGAATTCCGAGAGCCTCTCCGCTGGCGAAACGGTCGTCGTCCTTGTGCCAGTGCTGCAGGAACAGTCGATCGTGGGTCTCGTCATAGGCAAGTCCCCAGGCGAGGTGGAAGTCGGGGATGTCGGTACGTATCACGCGCGAGTAGCCTCCATCGCGGGCGTCGGCGCAGACGATGTCGTTGAAGGGCTGGGTTGCGTCGAACCCTCCGGCACCGGAGTCACCAGCGACGATGAAGCACACCTCGTTCGTGGCGTCGACGTAGACCAGGTCGTACGGGATGAGCCACGACGGGTCCACACCGATCTCGTTCGCAATTGCCGACATAGCGATCACGGTGCCGGTCGGGTCGCCGTCCGTTGTGTATTCGCGGATCTCGTGCTGGGGGTTGGCGGCGACCAGATGAGCCTGGGCCACCCACCAGGACCCACCGCCCTCCTCGACCGCAACGGGTGCCTTCGTCGCGTTGAGATCGGTCACCTTGGTCAGTGATCCGGCTTCCGCGGGTGAGGCCACGGGTACGTCGAGTGCCGCCGTCCACTCGTAGGCCTTGTCGCCGTTGTTGCGCAGGGTGGCGGTCTGTCCGGAAGTGTCGGCGTCCAGTGTCACTGTCGGCTTCGCCCCGGCCAGTTTGAAGTCTGCGTGAGCGGTGGCCCCGGGTGCACCGATCCTCACGTCGACGGGAGTCCCGCGTCCGTAGGTCCGGGGCTTGTACGCCGCCACGGTGTAGCCGTGCCCTGTGAAGATCTCCGTCTTGTATCGGCCGGCCCCGTCGGTGTGAACCTGCCACTGCACGGCACCGTCGGGCGCCCGTACCTGGACGACCGCGTCGGCGATTGGGTCACCGGTGGCGGCATCGGTCACGACGCCGGCAACGGTGCCCGCGTCGGGCAGGTCGATGCGCACCTGCGTGGCGTCGGACCGCCACGGCCAGCCCCCGCTCTCGTTGCCGACCGCGTGGAGCTGGTCCCAGGTGCAGCAATGCATCAGGGCCGGGCCACCGATCGATGAGCTGACCAGAGGGCGCCCGGCGGCTCCGGCCCGATCGAACAGTGAATCGGGGTCGATGTCATGGCCGGCAATGACGATGTCGCCGTTCTCGTGCAACGTGAGCCCGAGGTCGAAGTCTGCGTCCGTGCCGAAGTAGGTGTAGTCGCGCCACTCGATGGTGAAGGTCCGGTTCGGGGCTGTTCCCTTCACTGCCGTGAACACCTGTCCTCCACCGTTCTCCGGGGAAAGCGGGATGAGGCTCGTGTCCAGGGTCAGTGCGGAGCTCGAAGGACAGGGTGCATCCGGCGTCCACGCGTTCCATCGCGGCTCGTCGAGGCAGAACGAGACGCTCGCTCCCATTGTTCCGGGTCCTCGTCCTGGAGCGTGCACTCCGATCGAGTCGAGTGCGCGTCCGTGGAAGCGGAACGGGAACGGAAGGTCGACCTCGGTCACGGGGCGCGTTCCCGAGGCATCCATCGGTGCCAGCACGAGGAGGGTGTCGCCGGGAGTCCAGTCACTGGTCTCCGTGACACAGGAATAGCCGTACGACGTGCCGTAGGGGACGTCGAGCGGGTGTCGGGGCATGGCGATCGTGGGAACCACGGCGTCCGTGCCGCCCATGTCGACCGACCTGGTGACCAGGCGGGCGCCACAGAGGCCGGCGTTGACACTCAGCACATACTTCTTCGGCCCGGGAACCTTGTTGATGGCGAACGCGCCGGTGGCGTCGGTGGTGCCGACGAACGGCACCCCGGCCAGCGTGACCACCGCCTCGGGAATGCCGGCACCGGTGACGGGGTCTACCACGCGACCGCTGACCGTGCCGCCCGGGAGCGGTGTCAGGGTGACGTCGTGCGTCGTGGTCTCCCCGTCGGTCACCGTGACGGTCGTGGTGCTCGGCTCGTAGCCGAACGCGGCGACCCGCACGGTGTACTCGCCGACCGGGAGCGTGAGCGCATAGCCGCCGCTCTCGCCCTGCCGGGTCGAGCGCACGAGCTCGCCACTGGTCAGGGTGATCGTGGCGCCCGTGACGGGGACCTGTCGTTCGGCGTCGGTGACGGTGCCGGTGAGCGATCCGCTGGTGGACTGCTCGAGGGCCGACTCCACCAGCGCGAGCGCATCGAGCCGGCCCTCGCCATAGACGTTGTTGTCGTCGGCCGTGCCGCCGCACTGGTCGTCGGCGGTGTCGCGGGCAGTGCCGTCGAGCGCTTCGCGAGTCGCAGCCAGGTCGCCGATCAGGGACGGATCGGCGTTGTAGAGCAGGGCGACGGCGGCCGCCGTGTGCGGTGCCGCCATCGAGGTGCCGGTCATGGACGCGTAGCTGCTGCCGGGATAGGCAGACCTGACGTTGGTGCCGGGGGCCGAGATGTTCGGCTTGATCTCGCCGTCCTGACCGGATCCGCGTGAGGACGACGGCGCGATGGTGTCGTTGATGTCGTAGTTGCCGACCGAGTAGTTGATGGTCCGCGACCCGGGCGCGCCCGAGGTGTCGCAGCCGGGTCCGATGTTGCCGTTTGCCCAAACTCCGAAGATGCCCGAGTCTGCCCACGCCTGCAGGACGTCCTCCATGAAGGGGTCGTTGCTGGGCGTTCTCGTGCCCCAGGAGTTGTTGATGATGTTGGGTCGTTGCGCCGGGTCGGGGCGGGTTCCGTCGACCTTGGTGGGGGCCAGCATCCACTGTGCCGAGTCGAGCAGGGCGGCATCTGAAGGACAGCAGCCGTTGGCAGAGATCCACGTGGCGCCGGGGGCGACCCCGATCCGGTTGGCGGCGCCGTCGTCACCGGTCATGGTGCCCATGGTGTGCGTTCCGTGGCCGCCGCCGTCGACCGGCAGCGTTGATGCCCCCGTGACATCGAGCCAGTTGTAGTCATGACTGACCGTGCCGTCGGCCCGGTAGCCGCGGTAGGAATGGATGAGTGCCGGGTGGTCGTACTGCACGCCGGTGTCGATGCTGCCGACCACGATGCCGTCGCCGCGAATGCCGTAGGTGTCCCACACCTGGTCGGCCTTGATGTTGGCGACGCCCCACTCGACCGCCGCGTCGGCGTCGGGTCCCATCTTGTTCGTGGTGAGTTCCTTGTCGATCGGCTCCACCTGCTCGTAGGTGACCGGCGCGCGCACGGTCTCGACCCCGGTGGCGCCCGCCAGGCTGCTGGCCAGTGCGTAAGTCCCCGCTTCCACGTGCACGGCGTT
Source organism: Nocardioides sp. Soil796 (assembly GCF_001429525.1). Taxonomy (NCBI): domain Bacteria; kingdom Bacillati; phylum Actinomycetota; class Actinomycetes; order Propionibacteriales; family Nocardioidaceae; genus Nocardioides; species Nocardioides sp. Soil796. The sequence continues at coordinate 168,842 of NZ_LMSQ01000018.1, read as the reverse complement.
GGTGATCCAGTAAGACGTGTACGTCGCGCCGGCGGCGTCCAGTTGGGCGATCACCTCGGCCTGCGACGTCTTGGCGTGGCTGCGCAACGCGTCGTAGACCGCTTGCCCGCGCTTGTCCCAGTCTCCGACGCCGGAGGCGCTCGACGTGTCAGCGGAGCTGTCGAGGATGACCCAGAACTCCTGCGTCTCGTCGACGGCCTTCTCGAACTCGGCGAGCAGTTCGGGCTGGATGTGGCCCTTGTCTTCGGCGGTGGGTGACGCGGAGGAGGCGCCCGTCGGCAGTGCGACCAGTGCGATCAGTGCTGCCAGGAGCGAGCCGACGGCACTCAGTCGGCCGGCCTTCGTTCTCGCGAGACGATGCATCAGGGTGTGACCTCTCGGGTGAGCCCGCTTCGGATCTCGGGCATGCGTGCGTTGAGTGACTAGAGCGGAAACCAACGGGTCTCGCCGGGTGGCTCCGGTCGGGGAGCACTGGAAGGTTCATCGGCCTCGTACTCGGGCTCGGTCGGCTCGTCGTCGGGCGCACCCGCGTGCTCCTTGGCACGTGGCTTCTCTTCCGGCACGGACTCACGCTGGCGCAGAGACGGTGCGACCAGCAATAGGGCGATTGCCCAGTTTCTCGTGCAGCCGCTGCCCTACCGGTCGGGCGAGGAGTTCTCGATCAGGCCGGCCTGCGTGGCCGCGATGGCAGCCGCGGTGCGAGTGTGAACGCCCAGCTTCCTCATCGCCGAGCCCAGGTGGAGCCCGACCGTCTTGGGTGAGAGGAACAGTGCCGCGGCCGCTTCCTTGTTGGTCATGCCTCGGGCGACCAGCTGAAGCACTTCGCGTTCGCGGGGCGAGAGCTGGTCGCCGTACCCGGTTCGACCGTTGACCTCGGGTCGGCCGGTGCGGGAACCGTGCGCACGGAGCGTGCGGGCGACCCTGGCTGCGTCATGCACCGAGCCGAGCTCACGCAGCCGCTCGTGCACCGCTTCGAGCTCGCCGACCGCCTCGGGCACTCGGTCGGCTCCAATGAGGCAGGCGCCCAGGCGCTCCAGCGCGAGCAGCTCCCGGTGCAGGCGGGGCATCGCCGCCCACTGCCTGGCCGCCTCCTGTGCGAGCGCGATCGCCTCACGTGATTCACCTGCGGCCAGTGCGAGCGCGGCGCGAGACTCGTGGACCACGGCCTGTGCTGCCGGGGCATCGAGCCCCGAGGTGCCTGCCTCGAACCGGTCAACGAACTCGACCGCCGCGGGCACGTCTCCCTTGCCCAGCAGTGCGTCGACGTGGCTTACCGTGAACTCGACCGCCCACAGCCAGGCCTCGCGGCGCGTCACCATCTCCGCCATCGATCGGGTGTGGGCAAGCGCGGTCTCGAAGTCGCCGGAGGAGACCGCGAGGTGGGCCAGGGTCGACGCGGGGTCGAGGCAGGTGGGCAGCACGCTCTCCGAACGTGCCAGCCGGGCGGCCACCTCCTCGAGCCGCTTCACTGCGTCGCCGGGTGTGCGGCCGAAGCAGTCGAGTGCGTCGGCATAGGCGGTCTCGGTGGGATCGTCGAGGTAGGGCTCGTCGGTCCTCTCGTCCAGACGAGCAATGCTGACGCGAGCCTGGTCCCACGCACCGGAATACCAGTCGAGCTGGACCGATCTCAGCAGCCAGATGTCGTCGAGTCGTGGGTGGTTGGCCGCGGCCACCGACTGCGCCTCACGTTCCAGCAGTCGTCGGGTCTCGTGCAGTCGTCCCCACGGGAAGGTCGCACCGATGACGTTGAGCATCTGGCTCGGTGACGAATCTCTTCCGGGCTGCCCAAGGACCGTCTCCAGTGCCTGCCAGCCCTCAGGGTGCCCTGCCATCAGCAGCGCTGTGGCGCGTCCCTCGAGTGCAGGCATGACCTGCGGTTCGGTTGCGAACAGTGTGTCGACTCGATCCAACCAGCTCAGATGACGTGCGATGGGCCATTCGTCGATCATGGGGAGCGCGAGGTTGACCATGGCTCGCTCGGCCTCCTGAGGACGCTCCTCCAGGAGGGGAACGGACTCTTCGAAGAGCTCATAGGCGTCTCGCTCCCGATGGATGACCCACAGCAGCCGAGCTCGCACCAGCATGGCGGTGCCCAACTGTGCCCCGTCCAGCACGCGCCGGTCGATCACCCGTTGCAACGCCTCGGCGGCACGGGACCCGGTGGCGATGCTGGTGCCACCACCGATCGCTCGGGCCGCGTCGAGCTTGCCGATGATGGCCGACAGAGCGGGGCTGCTCCACTGATCGGTCGACTCGATGATCGCGACGAGCGTGAGGATCGCGGTTTCGTCGTCGCCGGTGTCGATGGCCACGTCTGCGGCCTGCTCGGCGTACCCCCGCCAGCGGGTGGTGTCGCCCGCCTCCTTGGCATGGTGTGCGAGCCGGACGACGGAGGCACCCTCGTCGCGTGCGAGGGCTTCCAGGGCCCGCCGGTGAAGGGCCCGCACACGAGGTGCGTCGGCCGAGGCGAGAACCGCCTCCGCGTCGAGGGAGTGCCGGAACGCGTACCGATCCGGCCTGACCTCGCGGAGCAGGCCAGACGACAGAGCCGCGGCCATCGACTCGATCTCATCAGCGCCGGTCGAAGTGTCGCCGTGTGCGACGGAGTGGAGGGTGTCGCTGGTGGCGTCCTCGGCGAGCACGGCCGCGGCCTCCAGCAGTCGGCGGGCCGGTTCGGGCAGTCGCGTGAGTCGCTCGCGCACGGAGTCGACGACGGAGGGTGGTACGCCGATCTCGTCCAGGGCACGCCTGGCCCAGCGTCCATCGCGCAGCTCGATGTCGTGTCGTTCGCGAAGCAGGCGAATCGACTCCTCGACGGCCAGGGGTACGCCGTCGGTGTGCTCCCGCAGGAACGCCGCGAACGCGTGGGAGATCTCCGCGCCGTCCAGCATCGCGCTCGTCAGCCGGGCGACGGCGTCCACGTCGAGTGCCTGAAGGGTGAGTCGGAGGTAGGTGCCGGGAGAGTTGCCTCGGGAGCGGAGCCTGAGCAGTGGAGAGGAGTCGGGCACCTCACTCGGACGGTCGGTGACCAGCAGCGACGGGCCGTCGTCGGCGCCGTCGAGAAGGAGCAGCCACTCCAGGGTCGCGGCGTCGGACCAGTGCGCGTCTTCGAGGACGACGACTTCTATGTCGAGCACACCGACGAGTTCGACCAGGGCGGCCCGCAGACGCCGCCGTGTCGCGCGGGGGTCGTCTTCCGGGGGGAGAGGCGGCGGAAGCAGTGAGGACCAGTCGGGAAGGAGTGCGTGCAGGCACCCTCCCAGCGGGGACAGCTCAGCCAGCGCCGTCTCGAGGTCGTCACGACGTCGGGCATGGCGACGCAGGCCGTCGGCAAGCAAGCCCAATGGGAACGTGTCGGGCATCGGCAGACCCGCGAGCATCAGCACGGCGGATGGGCGCAGGTTGGCGGCGCCCAGGATCTCGGAGACCATGCGTGACTTGCCGATTCCCGGCTCACCCTCGATGACGATCAGTGCGCGTCCCGTAGACAGTGCGGCGCTGGCTGAGGCGAGCTCGCCGTCTCGTCCGACGCACGTCGAGGACGCGGCAACATGGTCCACGGTCGCGTGGGTGCGGCCCGAGAATGTCGGCATGGCCTGGGTCCCCTCTGGTGACTCACTCACCCTAGCGGTGAGCCACCTCGTCGCCCGGAACCGTCACCTGTGACGTCCTGACCTCACTGTGCGCGCCACTCACGCGGAGCGACGCCGTACTGCTCGCGGAACCAGCGTGAGAACCCACTGGGTGCCGCGAAGCCCAGCAGCTGCGAGATGTCGGTCAGTGAGTGGCGCGGATTGGCGAGGTGACGTTCGGCGAGACGGCCGCGCGTGGCGTACAGGAGCGAGGTGAAGGTCTCGTCGTGCACGGCCAGGTGGCGATTGAGGGTGCGACGGTCGACGCCGAGGCTTCGGGAGACCTGGTCGACCGAGCAGCGGCCCAGCGGCAGCAGCAGCTCGATCAGCTCGCGGACCCGCTCGACGGCGCCCTCCGGGCGCGCGCTGGGCAGGGTGGCGAGCAGTTGCTGGGTGTAGTGCCGCAGGGTCGGGTCGGAGTGCTCGTTGCGCCGGTCGAGGTCGGTGGAGGTGAGGATCACGCCGGAGAACTCGTGGTCGAACTGGAGCCGGTCACCGAGCAGTCGCTCGTGGGTGCCCAGGTCGTCCGGCGCGGGATGCGCGAAGCACACCTTGAGCGGGCTCCAGTCGTCGTCGAGGAAGACCCGCAGGATGCCGACGAGCGCGGCCACGCCGAGGTCGACGGCCTGCCCGGTCGGCGCGGACACACCCAGCTCGATGCTGATCTGGAGCCTGGCCAGCCCGCCGGACTCGTGGAGCTCGAGGTGCAGGGCCTCGTTGTAGCTGCGTTCGTAGCGCATCAGCAGGTCCAGCGTGCTGCGCACGTCCGGCTCCTCGCGCAGCACGACGCTGAGCGGTCCCAGGGTCGAGAGCCGGCGCCGCTCGGAGAGCAGCAGCCCGAAGTCGTCGCGGCCCGAGGCGAGGGCCGCGGACTGGAGCAGGCCGACCGCCGCCCGCGCGGGGATCCAGGTGTCCGGGGTGGCCAGGTCCGCGACGTCGAGGCCGGCGTCGTCGATGAGTGCGAGCGGCTCCAGCCCGACCGACTTCGCGAGGTCGGTGAAGCCGTGCAGCGACGCGGCGCGGACCTCCGGGTGCATGTGACCTGCCTCTCCCGCCTGTCCCGAAAAGATAAGTGATCTGTCCCGATCCGTAAAGCGCTGGCGAGCGCTGGCTCCTAGCGTGGCTTGCGTCACAGATCATCGCGGCCGATCCCGCGGACCACGCAACAAAGGAGTTCCCCATGGCCAAGGCCATTCGCTTCCACGAGACCGGCGGCCCGGCCGTGCTGCGCTGGGAGGCCGTCGATGTCGGTGAGCCCGGCCCCGGCGAGGTGCGCGTCCGCCACCACGCGGTCGGCCTCAACTTCGCCGACACCTACTTCCGCACCGGCCTCTACCCGGCCCCGCTGCCTGCCGGCATGGGCGTCGAGGGCGCCGGCGTCATCGAGGCGGTCGGCGCCGGTGTGATCGGCTTCGCGGAGGGAGACCGGGTCACCTACACCGGCAGCCCGCTGGGTGCCTACAGCACTGAACGGGTCATGCCGGTCGACTCCCTGATCAAGCTCCCCGACACCATCGCCTTCGACACCGCCGCGGCCATGACCATGCGCGGACTCACCTCGGCGTACCTCCTGCGCCGCATCGCTCCGCTCGAGGCCGGCGACACCGTGCTGCTTCACGCCGCCGCCGGGGGAGTGGGCCTGATCTTCAGCCAGTGGGCGCGTGAGCTCGGCATCAACGTGATCGGCTCGGTGTCCAGCGACGAGAAGGCGGAGGTTGCCCGCGCCCACGGTTGTGCGCACACCATCGTCTACACCCGCGAGGACGTCGCCACCCGCGTTCGTGAGCTCACCGACGGCAAGGGCGTGCCGGTCGTCTACGACAGCATCGGCGCCACCACCTTCGAGCAGTCGATCGACTCACTCAGCCGCCGGGGGCTCCTGGTCTGCTTCGGCACCGCCTCCGGCCCGACTCCGCCGATCAACGCGATGCAGCTGGCCGTCAAGGGCTCGCTCTTCGTGACCCGGCCGGCCCTGGCCGACTACATCGCTGACGAGGACGAGCGCGCGGCCCTGGCCGACGAGCTCTTCGACCTGGTCGGTTCTGGCCGCATCGAGGTCCCGATCAACCAGCGCTACTCGCTCGACGATGCCGTCCGGGCCCACCACGACCTCGAGTCGGGCCGCAGCATCGGCTCGTCCGTCTTCGACCTCGAGTCCTGAGACCCAGAAGGAGAAGCCCATGACTGTCACCGCCGAACCCGTCACGACCGGCGCCATCGAGGTCCACCCCCTCACCGCCACCATCGGCGCCGAGCTGCGCAACGTCAGCCTGGCCGATGCCTCGCGCGACCCCGAGCTGTTTGCCCGGATCAAGGAGCTGCTGCTCCGCTACAAGGTGGTCTTCCTGCGCGACCAGGACCTCACTCGGGCCGAGCACGTCACGCTCGCCGAGCGGTTCGGGCCGCTCGAGGACCACCCGATGGTCGGCGCCGACCCCGACCACCCCGGCCTGGTGCAGATCTACAAGGACCTGGACTCCCCGGCCGAGCAGTACGAGAACTCCTTCCACTGCGACGCCACCTGGCGTGAGGCGCCGCCGATGGGCGCCGTGCTGCGCTGCATCGAGACGCCCGACGTCGGCGGCGACACGATCTGGGTGAACATGGTCGAGGCCTACCGGCGCCTTCCCGATCACGTCAAGACCCAGATCGCCGACCTGCGGGCCAGCCACAGCATCGAGTCGACGTTCGGCGCCGCGCTACCCGCCGAACAACGACGCGCCCTGCGCGACCGCTTCCCGGACGCCGAGCACCCCGTCGTACGCACGCACCCGGAGACCGGCGAACAGACGTTGTTCGTCAACGCGTTCACGACCCACTTCGTGAACTTCCACAACGCCCAGCGGGTTCGCTTCGGGCACGACTACAGCCCCGGAGCGGGCGAGCTCCTGAACTACCTGATCCGGCAGGCATCCGTGCCGGAGTACCAGGTGCGCTGGCGCTGGACCCCCAACAGCGTGGCGATCTGGGACAACCGCTCGACCCAGCACTACGCCGTCCAGGACTACTGGCCCGCCGTTCGCAAGATGGAGCGCGCCGGCGTCATCGGCGACCCGACCTTCTGACACTTCCGAACCCTTCACAAAGGAGAACCACCATGTACTTCCACGACGACTCACTGTTCCCCGAGAACCAGGAGAAGCTGGTCATCACCGCGGCGCCGTACGGCCCCGAATGGGAGCCGGCCGACTTCCCGGAGGACCTGCCGCTGACCATGGACCAGCACGTCCAGCAGGCCGTCGACTGCTGGAACGCCGGCGCCACGGTGCTGCACATCCACGTCCGCGAGCTCGACGGGAAGGGCTCCAAGCGGCTCTCGAAGTTCAACGAGCTGCTCGGTCGCCTGCGTGAGGCCGTGCCCGAGATGATCCTCCAGATCGGCGGGTCGATCTCCTTCGCCCCCGAGGACGACGGTCAGTCGGCAAAGTGGCTCGAGGACGACGCCCGACACATGCTGGCCGACCTCGACCCGGCGCCCGACCAGGTCACGATCGCCATCAACACCAGCCAGATGAACATCATGGAGCTGATGACCGACGACGACACCCGTGGCACGTCGCTTGCCCGCCCCGAGCTCGCCGAGGCCTACCGCGAGATGGTCGTCCCTGCCGGGCCCGAGTGGGTCATCGAGCACCTGCGCCGGCTCACCGCCAACGGCATCCAGCCGCACTTCCAGCTGGCCACCTCGGCACAGCTCGAGACCGTCGAGCGACTGATCCGGCGCGGCCACTACATGGGGCCGCTGAACCTGACGTGGGTCGCGATCGGCGGCGGCTTCGAGGGGCCCAACCCCTACAACATGATGGACTTCATCCGCCGGGTCCCGGACGGTGCCTGCCTCACGCTGGAGACGCTGATGCGCAGCGTGCTCCCCGTCAACGCGATGGCCATCGCCCTCGGGCTGCACTCGCGGTGCGGCAACGAGGACACGATCTGGGGTCGTCGTCGCGAGAAGATGACCTCGGTCCAGCAGGTCGAGCAGCTCGTGCGCATCGCCCAGGAGCTCGACCGGCCGATCGCCACCGGCAAGGACGCTCGCGAGATATACAAGATCGGTGAGCAGTACTCCAGTGTCGACGAGACGCTCGCCAAGCTCGGTTTCGCGCCCAACCGCCAGCCCGGCCAGGTGGGATTCACCTTCCACGCCTGAGCCCATCCGCACGGCGTTCTCCCGCAGCGTCTGCGTGGGGTGCGGTCTCCGGGCCGCGCCCCACGCCCTGCATCGACGGCAGCGACGGACTCGTTCCCTGCCGACCGGATCGACCTTTCCTGGAGTTTTCCATGGCACTGCACGTCACCGAGGGCGCCGTCATCACTGAGCCCTCTGCCGCCCCCGTGGCGGCCCGCGCCGGACGGGCCTTCCCGTTCCTCGTCTTCCTGCTCACCTTCGGGCTGCTGCTCTCCGACTACATGTCGCGGCAGGTGCTCTCGGCCGTCTTCCCGTTGCTCAAGGCCGAGTGGGGTCTCACCGACACCCAGCTCGGCGGCCTCACCAGCGTCGTGGCTCTCGCCGTCGGCATCCTCGCCGTACCGCTGTCGATCATCGGTGACCGCTTCGGCCGGGTGCGGGCGATCATCGCCATGGGTGCCCTGTGGAGCGTCGCAACCCTCGGCTGCGCCCTGGCCGCGGGCTACGGCCAGATGATGCTGGCCCGTCTCTTCGTCGGCGTGGGGGAGGCCGCGTTCGGCAGCGTCGGCCTGGCCGTCGTGATCGCGGTCTATCCCGCGCACCGACGCTCCGCGCTCACCGGCTCCTTCATGGCCGGCGGCCTGTTCGGCGCCGTCCTCGGTGTCGCCCTGGGCGGCATCGTCGCCGAGCGGCTCGGTTGGCGTTCTGCGTTCGTCGCGATGGCGATCTTCGGGTTCGTGCTGGTCGCGCTCTACCGGCTCCTGGTAACCGATGAGAAGCTCGAGCAGCACCGGCACCCGGACAGTACGCCGACCGCGGCGACACCGGCACGGCCGAGGTTCCGCTCGCTCTTCTCCACGCCTTCGGTGGTGCTCGCCTACCTCGGCAGCGGCACGCAGCTGTTCGTGGCCGGGTCGGTGTACGCATGGTTGCCGAGCTATCTCAACCGCGAGTACGACCTGGCTCCTGACCGCGCCGCCGTCGCCGCGGCCGGCTACATCCTCGTGATGGGCGTCGGCATGATCGTCTGCGGTGCGGTCACCGACCGGGTCGCCAAGACGGTGCCGATCCGCAAGTGGACGTCCGCGATCTGCTACGCCGTCGTGTCCCTGGTGCTTCTCGGCCTGGCCTTCGCCCAGCCGGCCGGAACGCTCCAGCTGGTGCTGCTCGGCTTCGGTGTCTTCTTCTGCTCCGGCACTGCAGGGCCGGCCGGGGCGATGGTCGCCAACCTCACGCCCGAGCGGATCCGGGCCACGGCGTTCGGCACACTCACGATGGCCAACAACCTGCTCGGCCTCGCGGCCGGCCCGTTCGTGATGGGCATGCTGGCCGACCAGTACGGCCTGGCCACCGCCTTCCGCGCACTGCCCGTGGCAGGCGCCCTCTCGATCGTTCTCCTGCTTGTCGGCCGGGCCTACTACCCGGCGAGCCTGGCCCGTGTCCACGCAGCAGAACTGGAGGTACGCGCATGAACCGCCCCACCGTCATCATCGTTCCTGGGCTCCGCGACCACGTCGAGGACCACTGGCAGACCCACCTCGACAAGCGACTGACCGACGCCGTCTGCGTTCCCTTCCTGGGTCGCGAACGGCACGACCTCACCGAGCGCGTCGAGGCCCTCGACGAGACGATCCGTGGCACCGAGGGACCGGTGGTGCTGGTGGCGCACAGTGCCGGTGCCCTGATCACGGTGCACTGGGCGGCCCGCCACGCCGCCGACCACGTGGGTCGGATCCAGGGTGTCCTGCTCGCCACGCCGCCCGACCTGGTCTCGCCCCTCGGGCCGGGACACCCGGCGATCGAGGACCTCGCTGTGGACGGGTGGCTGCCGATTCCCCTGCAGGGACTGCCGTTCCCGAGCATCGTGGCGGCCAGCACCGACGACCCGATCGGCGACCTGGGCCGGGTGCGCGACCTCGCGGCAGCGTGGGGGAGCGACGTCCACGTGCTCGGTGCGGTGGGCCATCTCAACCCCGCCTCCGGGTACGGCCAGTGGCCCGGGGTCGACGTACTCCTCGAGCCGCTCGGCGTGACGGTGCAGGCGAACGCCTGATGTCGCCCGGCACCTGGCACGCGGTCACCTCGGCCTTCATGGCCTGGGTGGCGTGTGCCCGTCGCTGATCGAGTGCCGGAGTGTGCCACCCTCGTGGGGTGCTCGACAGGAAGCAGGACGAGGCGGTCGCCGCGATGTCCGGAGGTGACTGGTATCTCGACTCGCGTGAGCTGGCGCGGCTCCGGGACGAGTGCGGCTCGGCGCTGGACAGGTTCAACGCGGCCGCGGCTGCCGACCACGACCGGCGCCGCGAGGTGCTCGACGCGTTGCTCGGCGGCCTCGGTGAGGGCGCAGAGATCGTGCCCCGGTTTCGCTGCAGCTATGGCTTCCACGTGACCATCGGTGCCGGTGCCTTCGTCAATGCCGACGCGTTCTTCATGGACGATGCCCCGATCGTCATCGGCGACCACGTGCGCCTCGGGCCGTCGGTCCAGCTGATGACCGCGCTGCACCCCGTCGAGGAGCATGCGATGCGACGGCAGGGCTGGGAGCAGGCCCTCGGCATCGAGATCGGTGAGAACGCCTGGCTGGGTGCCGGTGTGATCGTCGGGCCCGGTGTCACGATCGGACGCAACACGGTGGTCGGTGCGGGCAGCCTGGTCCTCTCCGACCTGCCGGACCACGTCGTCGCGGTGGGAAGCCCCGCGGTCGTCGTACGGGACCTGCCGGCGGAGTGACGGGCGCAGCCAGCGGGCGCCACGGGCATGACACGCTGGGCTCGTGACGAACCGACTCGCTGACGCGACTTCGCCGTACCTGCTCCAGCACAAGGACAACCCCGTCGACTGGTGGGAGTGGGGCACCGAGGCCTTCGCGGAGGCCCGCGACCGCAACGTGCCGGTCCTGTTGAGCGTCGGGTACGCCGCGTGCCACTGGTGCCACGTGATGGCGCACGAGTCGTTCGAGGACGCCGAGACCGCGGCGTACATGAACGCGCACTTCGTGAACGTCAAGGTCGATCGTGAGGAACGACCCGACGTCGACTCGGTCTACATGAGCGCCACCCAGGCGATGACCGGGCACGGCGGCTGGCCGATGACCTGCGTGCTCGACCACGACGGCAACCCGTTCTTCGCCGGCACCTACTTCCCGGACACGCCGCGCCACGGCAGCGCCAGCTTCATGCAGATCCTTGATGCCCTGGCCGATGCGTGGGTGACCCGGGCCGACGAGGTGCGGCAGGCGGCGTCGGAGATCGGCGCCCACCTGAAGGTGCAGGGCGATCTCGACACCGGCCTGATCACTGCCGAGACGCTCGACCAGGCCGTGCGTGCCCTGGCCACGGAGTTCGACGGGCAGAGCGCCGGGTTCGGCGGTGCGCCGAAGTTCCCGCCGGGCATGGTCCTGGAGTTCCTGCTGCGGCACGAGGCGCGGGTATCGAGACGCTCGCCGGAGCTCGCTCCTCAACCAGCGGACGGTTCCGTCGCGAAGCGGATGGTCGACGCGACCTGCGTGGCGATGGCCCGCGGCGGGCTCTATGACCAGATCGGCGGCGGCTTCGCGCGCTACTCCGTCGACTCCGGCTGGGTGGTGCCGCACTTCGAGAAGATGCTCTATGACAACGCGCAGCTGCTCGGCCTCTACGCGCGGTGGGGCGGCAACCGGATCGCCGAGGAGACCGCCGACTTCCTGCTCCGCGAGCTGCGTACGCCGGAGGGCGGCTTCGCCTCCGCGCTGGACGCCGACAGTGAGGGCGTCGAGGGCAAGTTCTACGCATGGACCCCTGCCCAGCTGGTCGAGGCGCTCGGTGAGGACGACGGCGCCTGGGCGGCGACCACGTTCGAGGTGACCGAGGCCGGCACCTTCGAGCACGGGTCCTCGACGCTGCAGCTGCTGCGCGACCCGGACGACCTGGTTCGCCTCGAGGACGTGAAGCGTCGGCTCTTCGAAGCGCGCGCGTCTCGGGTGCGGCCGGCCCGCGACGACAAGGTGGTCGCAGCGTGGAACGGCCTGGCGATCAGCGGGTTGTGCGCGGCCGGCACCCTGCTGCGCAAACCGGAGTACGTCGAGGCCGCGGTGCGTGCCGGTCAGCTGCTGGTCGACGTACATCTCGTGGAGGGACGGCTCCTGCGGGTGTCGCGCGACGGTCTGGTCGGGCGACACGACGGAGTGCTGGAGGACTACGCGTGTGTCGCGGCCGGCTTCCTCGATCTGCTGCAGGCCACCGGTGACGGGGTCTGGTTCGAGCGGGCAGGCGTGCTGCTCGACGACGCACTGGCCAGGTTCCGTGCCGACGACGGCGGCTTCCACGACACGGCCTCCGATGCCGAGGCGCTGATCACCCGGCCCCGCGAGCTCTCCGACAACGCCAGCCCTTCGGGCCAGTCGGCGATGGTCCACGCCCTTGCGACGTACGCCGCACTCAGTGGATCGGGCACGCACCGCGAGGCCGCCGAGCAGACCCTCGCGGTGCTCGCCGGCCTGGCCGAACGGGCTCCGCGCTTCGCGGGTTGGGCGTTGGCAGCGGCCGAGTCGATGCTCGAGGGCCCCGACGAGATCGTGGTGGTCGGGCGACCCGGCCTCGAACGCGATCGGCTGGAGCTGGCCGCACGTCGTCGGCACGGGGCAGTCGTGCTCGTCGTGGAACCGGGCCGCGACGACATCCCGCTGCTGGTCGGCCGCGACGAGGTCGACGGCGCGCCCGCTGCGTACGTCTGCCGCCACATGGTCTGCGAGCGCCCGGTCACTGACCCCGCCCTGCTTTGAGCGCGTCGAGAGTGAAACCTGTGTCGCGATCCGGGGTGAACGACGACACGGACTTCACTCTCGATGCGGTGGGGGCTCCTCGACAGCGGTGCCTGCCGGGAGGACGCTTGACTCATGAAGATCTCGGACGCGATGGTCGGGCAGGTCGAGCAGGTCGAGCAGGAGACGCGGCGGTTCTACGACGGCGGGCTGCCGGCCGTCGACGGCCAGCCGGAGGTTCCTCCGAACCCGGGTGAGGACCCGAAGATCGTGCTGGAGCGGCTGTCGGTGCAGGGCCACGAGCAGTTCGCCCTGATCCGCCGGATCGCCTACCGCGACAGGCATCTGGGGGAGTTGCTGGTGCCCGCGGACACCGCCTCGTTCCGCACGGACCTCACGTCGGTGCCGATGCTCTTCACCTGGCTGGTGCCGAAGACCGGCGCCCACCTGCCGGCCGCGCTGCTGCACGACGGACTCTGCTTCGCCGACGACGAGCCGCCGACCTACACCTCCACCGACGGTCACATGGTCCATCGTGTCGAGGCCGACCGCATCTTCCGTGACGCGATGGCCGACACCGGCACGGACGTCGTACGGCGCTGGCTGGTGTGGTCGGCGGTCGCCACCGCGACCCTGCTCAAGGGCGAGCAGGTGCCGTGGTCGACCGCGACGACATGGCGCCACCGCATCGTGATCGGTGCGTCGCTGCTCGTCGTGGTGGTGCTCGGCGTGCTCGCGACGCTCGACCTGTTCGACATCGGCGGTACGCCGCAACTGCCGTGGATGGGTGACCGACCGTGGTGGCTGGAGCTGATCGGAGGGCTGGCCGGCGCGATCGTCGTACCGCTCGTGCTCGGCCTGGCCTGGGGGCGGTTCCGGATGGCCGGCTGGGTGATGGGCATCGGCCTGGCCGTGCTGCTGCACGTGACCGTCGGGCTGCTGGGCGTGACCGCGCTCTACCAGGTCACCGAGAAGGCCGCCGACCGCCAGCCGCTGATCGTCGCCGGGGTCGCCGTGCTCGTGAGCATCCTGGCGACTGGCACCGTGATCGCGCTCTGGGTGCTCTAGCGCCGCGGCTGGTCAGCGCAGGCTGTACGTCGCCAAGGAGACGCCGACGTAGTGCGTGATGAAGGCGAGGATCGTGAACGTGTGGAAGACCTCGTGGAAGCCGAACCACGACGGGGCCGGGTCGGGGCGCTTGAAGCCGTAGACCACGCCGCCCAGCGTGTAGAGCACGCCGCCGGCCGCGACCAGGGTGAGCACGGCGATGGCGATGCCGTTGCTGAACCGGTCGGATCCTTCGATGAACTGCGGGATGAAGAAGACCGCCGCCCAGCCGAGCGCGATGTACATCGGCGTGTAGAGCCAGCGCGGCGCGTCGGTCCAGAACACCCGGAAGAAGACGCCCAGGATGGCGGCCGACCACACCACGGCCAGCAGGGTGAAGCGTGCCGAGCCCTCGAGGAACAGCACCGCGAAGGGCGTGTAGGAGCCGGCGATCAGCACGAAGATGTTGGCGTGGTCGAAGCGCCGGAGGAAGGCCCAGGTGCGGGGAGACCAGGTGCCGCGGTGATAGATCGCGGAGACCGTGAACAACACGAGCGCGCTGGCCGCGAAGACGGCCGAGGCGACACGGGTGGACTGCGTGGGCGACAAGGCGATCAGGACGATGCCAGCGGCCAGGGCCAGTGGCGCCGTGCAGGCGTGCAGCCAGCCCCGGAGCTTGGGCTTGACGTCCGCCAGCTTGTCCTGGGCGCGGTCGACTGCGTCGTCTAGACGTGTGCGGATCATGTCGTTCATGCGCTCCAACTTACGCCACCGTAGGTTGGCGCGCGTGCGAATGAGGGCCAGGTCACCCGAGTCAGGGACCACACGCCGGTAACATCGAGACGTGGCGGACTGGAAGCGGGCGATTCGACGGGTGCTCTACCCGGCATACGAAGCACGGGTCGTGAAGTTCCTCCCGACCGACCAGCTCCCCAAGCACGTCGGCGTGATGCTCGACGGCAACCGGCGCTGGGCCAAGGCCGTCGGGGCCGACACCGCCCACGGACACCGTGCCGGGGCCGCCAACATCGAGCCGCTGCTGGGCTGGTGCGAGGAGGTCGGCATCGAGGTGGTCACGCTGTGGCTGCTCTCCACCGACAACCTGAACCGCCCCGCCGCCGAGCTCGAGCCGCTGATGACGATCATCGAGGAGGCCGTCGCCTCCCTGGCCGACCAGAAGCGCTGGCGGCTGCACCCGGTCGGCGCCCTCGACCTGCTCCCGGCGAACACCGCCCGCCGGCTCAAGGAGTGCGAGGACGCCACGCGTGACGTCGACGGCATGCTGGTCAACATCGCGGTGGGGTACGGCGGCCGCCGCGAGATCGCCGACGCGGTCCGATCGCTGGTCCTCGAACACGCCGAGAAGGGGACCTCGCTCGAGGACCTCGCCAACGAGATCGACGTCGACAGCATCAGTGAGCACCTCTACACCAAGGGCCAGCCCGACCCCGACCTCGTCATCCGCACGTCGGGGGAGCAGCGGCTCGGCGGGTTCCTGCTGTGGCAGAGCGCGAAGAGCGAGTTCTACTTCTGCGAGGCGCTCTGGCCCGACTTCCGACGGGTCGACTTCCTCCGCGCGATCCGGGCGTACGCCGAGCGCGAGCGTCGCTTCGGCGCGTAACGCAACCTTCACCCTGCGTTCGGGCGTGTCGCCCGGGTTCCACCCACCGGGGGCGTAATTTCGGAGGTACCGGCGAGTGGGGAAGCTCGCTGTATCGGGAGGCCCGGACGTGAAGTTTCACGACTGTTGCACAGCCGCTGGGGTGGCGTGTGCCTACGGAGGCCGGCACTCCGGTCTTCGGGCGATTTCCCGGTCCATGTGGATGAGTTAGGGCCGGGAGCGGGAGTGCGCGCGCCGGTTC
The DNA here is from genome assembly GCF_001429525.1 of Nocardioides sp. Soil796. Lineage (NCBI taxonomy): Bacteria > Bacillati > Actinomycetota > Actinomycetes > Propionibacteriales > Nocardioidaceae > Nocardioides > Nocardioides sp. Soil796. The sequence goes on along the minus strand of NZ_LMSQ01000018.1, from coordinate 153,434 downwards.
GTAAAGGGTGAGATCCGTGGCCTCCAAGCAGAGCAAGACCGTCCCCACCCGCACCTACGTGCTCGACACGAGCGTGTTGCTCGCCGACCCGGGTGCCATGCACCGGTTCGACGAGCACGAGGTGGTCCTGCCCGTCGTCGTCATCACCGAACTCGAAGGCAAGCGCCACCACCCGGAGCTGGGCTACTTCGCCCGCTCCGCGTTGCGCCAGCTCGACGAGATGAGGGTGACGCACGGCCGGCTGGACAAGCCGATCCCGGTCGGTGAGGCGGGCGGCACGATCCGCGTCGAGCTCAACCACACCGACCCGACGTCGTTGCCCAGCGGGTTCCGCCTGGGCGACAACGACACCCGGATCCTGGCCGTGGCGCAGAACCTCTCCAACGAGGGCGCCCTGGTCACCCTGGTCTCCAAGGACCTCCCGCTGCGGATCAAGGCCTCCTCGGTCGGCCTCGACGCTCAGGAATACCGCGCCGAGACCGTCAACGAGGACTCCGGCCACACCGGCATGGCCGAGCTCGAGGTGGCCTCGGCCGACCTCGACGAGCTGTACGACGACGGCGTGGTAGACCTCGAGTCGGCACGCGCGCTGCCCTGCCACACGGGCCTGGTGCTGCTCTCCGACCGTGGCACCGCCCTGGGCAGGGTCGGTCCCGACAAGCAGGTGCACCTGGTGCGCGGCGACCGCGAGGCGTTCGGCGTGCACGGCCGGTCCGCCGAGCAGCGCATCGCGTTGGAGATGCTGCTCGACCCCGACGTCGGCATCGTCTCGCTCGGAGGCCGCGCCGGCACCGGCAAGTCGGCGATGGCACTGTGCGCGGGCCTCGAGGCGGTGATGGAGCGCCGCCAGCACAAGAAGGTCGTGGTCTTCCGTCCGCTGTTCGCCGTCGGCGGCCAGGAGCTCGGCTACCTGCCCGGCTCCGAGAACGAGAAGATGTCGCCGTGGGCCCAGGCAGTCTTCGACACCCTCGGCGCCCTCACCACGCGCGACGTGATCGAGGAGGTCATGGACCGCGGCATGCTCGAGGTGCTGCCGCTGACCCACATCCGCGGCCGCTCGCTGCACGACGCGTTCGTGATCGTCGACGAGGCGCAGTCCCTGGAGCGCAACGTGCTGCTCACCGTGCTCTCGCGGATCGGCGCCAACTCCAAGGTCGTGCTGACCCACGACGTGGCCCAGCGCGACAACCTGCGGGTCGGCCGCCACGACGGCGTGGTCGCCGTGGTCGAGAAGCTCAAGGGCCACCCGTTGTTCGCGCACGTCACGCTGACCAGGTCCGAGCGGTCCCCGATCGCGGCGCTGGTCACGGAGATGCTGGAGAACATCACGATGTAGTCCCGTCACCTCTGGGACGAGGCGAGCCCGGTGTGACCCGTGTGACTGGTGAAGCGCGGGTGTGACCGGGCTCGCCTGTGAATTTGCCGTGTCCGGTTTGCCTCCACTGGCCCCTTCATGCAAGGTGGTCAAGATCTTTCGCGCGCCGGGGGGCATGTTGGCGGATCGATCAGTCCCGATGTCTACCCCGTGGGTACCCCTTTGTCCAAGCACAAGAAGTACGACCCCAAGCACCGGCAACTCCGGGCAGCGGGCGTACCGAAGAAGGCTCTGCGCAACACGCTGGTCCTCTCTTCGATCGCCGTGGCCGCCACTGGCTCCACCGTCGCAACCGGCATGTTCGGTGACGGTGCAGCCGCGAAGCGAGACGTCGCGCCGATGGCTGCCGACCTCGGATCCGTGGCCCCGCTCAGTGCCCAGGAGATCGCCGAACGCCGCGGTGACGACGAGCCCTCGCGCTCCGACCGTCGCAGCGACCTCGACCGGACCAAGCAGGCCGAGCTGACCGCTGCCGCGAGCACGCCCACCGGCAACGCGGTCATCGAGACCGAGGACGCCACCGACGACGACCCGCGTGGTGTCGCCCGGGCCCTGCTCTCCGAGTTCGGCTTCGGCTCCGACCAGTTCGGCTGCCTCGACTCGCTGTGGACCAAGGAGAGCGGCTGGAACCCCAGCGCGGACAACCCCAGCTCCTCGGCGTACGGCATCCCGCAGGCGCTGCCCGGCTCCAAGATGAGCTCGGCCGGTGCCGACTGGGCAACCAACCCGGCCACCCAGATCCGCTGGGGACTGGGCTACATCCAGGACCGCTACGGCACTCCGTGCAGCGCCTGGGGCCACAGCCAGAGCCACAACTGGTACTGAGTCGCCCTCGATCCGACCGGCCAGTTGTCTAGTCTGGTTCGAACGGGTCACGCGCGCACCGGCTGATCCGCCGGTTCAGCTCCATTTCCGCACGTGGTGCGGCGCACACCCTCCATGCTCGGAACACAGGGCACCTGGGGGGACCGACTTTTCGGATCCGGGTGCCACCGGGACTGATCCGAAAGGTGTCGCCGTGCGCGCACAAAATTTCCTGGGCAGGACTCTGCCCGCTCTCGCCGTGGCCACCGGCATCACGCTGGTCGCCTCCATCTCACCCAGCGTGGCCGCCCCGCCGGTCAGGCCGGGAGCCGTCACCGGCCTCGTCGCCGGCGCGATCACCAAGCCTGCCGCGGCCTACGTGGTCCCGGCGACGTGGAACCAGGCCAGCCGGGCCACCACGTACCGGGTCCAGCTGGTCGACGCAGCAGGCGTCGTGCTCGACTCCGAGACCGTCACCGACGAAGCCTGGACTGCGTTCACGACGGCCCGGCCCGGCACGTCGGTCAGGGTCCGTGTGACGCCGTACGCCGGCACCCGCAGGGGGAAGCTCGTCCAGTCGGGCGCCAAGGTGCTGGCCGACCTCACCGCGCCGACCGGCGCGTTCGACGTGTCGGTCGACGCCGACGGCTACACCACGACCGTGACCCAGGCCGCGCTGTCGGACGACGTCACGGCAGCCGACTCCATCACTCGCACCGTCACCTGGGGTGACTCCACCGAGCAGGAGTGGTCGACCGGCACGTCGCTCGTCCACGTCTACCCGACGACCGAGGCGCGCTACGTGCCCCGGGTGCGCCTGACCGACCTGGCCGGGAACACCCGTGAGCTCACCCTGGACGCGGTGGTCGTCAACGACCACGCCGCACCCACCGGCGCGTTCACCCTGAGCCCGGCAACGGCGTGGGCGAAGCTCACCAAGGTCCAGCTCACGCAGGACGCGCTCGTCGACAACTGGACGCCGGGCAACCTGATCGAACGACGCGTCGACTGGGGAGACGGCACTCCGCTGGTTCTCTGGACGACCGGCACCGTGCTGGCCCACGTCTACCGCACCGCCGGCCCGTTCACGCCGAGCGTCACGCTGACCGACGAGGCCCAGAACAGCGTTCCGGTCGAGGTCGGCGCCGTGACGGTCAAGGCAGACACCGCCCGCCCCGTGGTCCGGCTGACGCTGCCGCGTGCCCCGCGCACGTCGGTGCGCAAGTGGACCACCCTGCGTGGTGTGGCCCGTGACAGCGGCACCGGCGTCCGCCAGGTGCGAGTCCGCGCCGTCGAGAAGCGGGGCGCGGCCTGGTACGCCTTCCGGCCCGCCACCGGCACGTGGGTCAAGGCCGGCACGACCAAGTCGGCCGCGCTGCGCAAGTCGGGCATCAGGGTCGTGGTGCCCACCGCCACCGGTACCTGGACGGCGCGCCTGCCGCGCCTGGCCAAGGGCCAGCTGGTCTACAACGTGATCGCCCAGGACAAGGTCGGCAACCTGTCCACGGTGGTCTGGCGCGCTCAGTCACTGACGCGTCGCTGAGGGCGGGGGTGGGCTGGTGGCCGACCGTTGACGGTCGGTCACCAGGCCCAGCGCCACTTCAGGTCTAGAGCCGCTTCTTCTGCACCTTGCCCATCTCGTTGCGGGGCAGGGCATCGACGAACACGATCTCCCTCGGCCGCTTGTGCGCGGAGAGCTCCTCGCCGACGTACGACGTGAGGTCCGCGGCGCTGACCGGTGTGCGGGCCACCACGAACGCCACGATCTTCTGGCCCAGGTCGGGGTCGGGGGCGCCGATCACGGCGCACTCGGCGACCGCCGGGTGCCCGAGCAGCGTCGACTCGATCTCGCCGGCGCCGATGCGGTAGCCGGCCGACTTGATCAGGTCGACCGACTCGCGCCCGACGATGCGGTGCGCGCCGTCCGCGTCGATCACCGCCACGTCTCCGGTGACGAACCAGCCGTCGTCGGTGAACGTCTCGGCAGTCGCCTCGGCGCGGTTGAGGTAGCCGTCGAACAAGGTGGCGCCGCGCACCTCGAGCCGGCCGACGGACTCGCCGTCGTGCGGCACGTCGGCGCCGTGCTCGTCGCGCAGCCTGGTCTCGACCCCCGCGACCGGCACGCCGACCCAACCGGCCCGTCGTACGCCGTCGGCCCGCGTGGCCACGGTGATCAGGGTCTCGCTCATGCCGTAGCGCTCGGCCACCTCGTGGCCGGTGAGCTCCTTGAGGCGCTCGAAGACCGGCACCGGCAGGGCCGCGCTGCCCGAGACCAGCAGTCGCGCGCCGGTCAGCTCGCGGGCATGGTCTGGCGACTCGGCCAGGCGTGACCAGATGGTCGGGACCGCGAAGTACATGGTGCCCTTCGCCCCGGCGTACGCCTCGGGCGTGCCGCGGCCGACGTGCACGAGGCTGCCTCCGATGCGCAGCGGGCCGAGCACGCCCAGCACCAGGCCGTGCACGTGGAACAGTGGAAGGCCGTGCACGAGGACGTCGTCGCTGGTCCATGCCCAGGCGTCGATGAGGCCGTCGAGCCCGGCCGTGAGTGCGCGGCGGGAGAGCAGCACACCCTTGGGCAGGCCGGTGGTGCCCGAGGTGTAGAGCACGAAGGCGATGCGCTCCGGGTCGACCTGCACCGGCGTGTACGACGCCCTGGCCGTCTCGTCGATCTCGAGCGCGGGCAAGGACGTGTCGTCTGGCGCCGCGCCCAGCCAGGCGTCGGGTGTCGCGTCGGAGAGGATGTGGCGCAGCTCGGCGGCCCCGGAGTCGGGTGGCACGGGCACGACCTCGACGCCGGCCAGCAGGGCCCCGGTCACGGCGAGCACGGTCGACATCGTCGGCGTCGCGAGCACCGCCACGCGTCTCCGACCGGCCAGCGAGTCGGCCACGACCGCGGCGGCGGCCAGCAGGTCGGCGTGGCTGGTGGTGGTGCCGGCGACGCTCAGGTGCCGGTCGGTGCGGGCTCGGAGCAGGCCGGGCAGCAGCGCTTCCGCCATGTCAGGGCCTCGTCATCGAGGCCACGTCGAGCGCCTCGTCGAGCTGCTGCTCGGTCAGGGTGCCGTCGTCGACGAAGCCCAGCGCAATCACCGTCTCGCGGATGGTGGCCCCGTCGGCCAGCGACTTCTTGGCCACCTTGGCCGCAGCCTCGTAGCCGAGGTAGCGGTTCAGCGGCGTGACCACGGACGGCGAGGACTCGGCGTAGGTCCGCATCCGCTCGACGTCGGGCTCGATGCCGTCGATGCACCGGTCGGCGAGCAGCCGGGTCGAGGTGGTGAGCAGTCGGATCGACTCCAGGAGGTTGCGGGCCAGCACCGGCATCATCACGTTGAGCTCGAAGTTGCCCGAGGCGCCGGCGGTGGTGATCGTGACGTCGTTGCCGATCACCTGGGCGCACACCATCAGCGTCGCCTCGGGGAGCACCGGATTCACCTTGCCCGGCATGATGCTCGAGCCGGGTTGCAGGTCGGGGAGGTGGATCTCGGCCAGGCCGGTGCTCGGGCCCGACGACATCCAGCGCAGGTCGTTGCAGAGCTTGGTGAGGCTGACCGCGATCGTGCGCAGCTGGCCGGAGAGCTCGACCAACGCGTCGCGGGCGCCCTGTGCCTCGAAGTGGTTGCGGGCCTCGGTGAACGGCAGGCCGGTCGCCTCGGCCAGCTCCTCGATCACGGCCGCGGCGAACCCGGGCGGCGTGTTGATGCCGGTGCCCACCGCCGTACCGCCCAGGGGGAGCTCGAGCACCCGCGGCAGGGTCGACTCCAGTCGCTCGATGCCGAGCCGGCAGGCCGCGGCGTACCCGCCGAACTCCTGCCCCAGCATCACCGGGGTGGCGTCCATCAGGTGGGTGCGGCCCGACTTCACCATGTCTGCGAACGCGACCGCCTTGGCCTCGAGGGCGGCGGCCAGGTGGTCGAGCGCGGGGACCAGCCGGTCGTGGGTCGCCGTGGCGGCCGCGACGTGGATCGAGGTCGGGAACGTGTCGTTGCTCGACTGGCTGGCGTTGACGTCGTCGTTGGGGTGCGCCTCGACCCCGGCCCGTGCGGCCAGGGTGGCCAGCACCTCGTTCATGTTCATGTTGGAGCTGGTGCCCGAGCCGGTCTGGAACACGTCGATCGGGAAGTGGTCGAGGTGCTGGCCGTCGCCGATCGCCGCGGCGGCCTCGCCGATCGCCTCGGCCACCGACTCGTCGATCACACCGAGCCGGGCGTTCACCTTCGCGGCGGCCGCCTTGACCCGGGCCAGGGCGATGACGTGCTCGTCCTCGAGGCGGGTGCCGCTGATGGGGAAGTTCTCCACGGCGCGCTGCGTCTGCGCCCGCCACAGCGCCTTGGCAGGCACCTGCACCTCGCCCATGGAGTCGTGTTCGATGCGGAAGTCGCTCATGCCTCGAGGCTAGGCCATGTCTCTCAAACGGCAGTTTGAGAGAGACGGCCCAGTGGGTCCGAAAACAATCAGGAGTGCTTGCTTTGCGTGTGTGACGTGGCTTACATTCGGCCATCGATCGCTCAGAGGGAGACCCGCCACCCATGCCCCAGCCCACCACCGTCTGTGCAGCGTTCCAACGCACCGTCACGGTCCAGCCGTCCGCCGTGGCCCTGCGCACGCCGGGTGATGCCGTCTCCGTCACCTGGCAGGAGTACGCCGACCGCGTCCGCAAGGTTGCCGCGGGCCTGGCCAAGCTCGGCCTGGAGCGCGGGGACACCCTTGCGCTCATGCTGACCAACCGCCCCGAGTTCGCCTGGGTCGACGCCGGAGCCATGCACCTCGGCGTGATCGCGTTCTCGATCTACAACACCTCGTCGCCGGACCAGATCGACTACCTCTTCGGCAACGCGGAGAACACGGCAGTGGTCACCGAGACCGCGCTGCTCCCGGCGATCCTCGCCTCCGGGATCTCGCTCGAGCACGTGATCGTGGTCGACGGGAAGCCTGAGGGAGCCACGATGAGCCTCGAGGAGCTGGAGGCCTCGGGCGACCCGGACTTCGACTTCGAAGCCGCCTGGCGGGCGGTCCAGCCCGACGACGTCCTCACCCTGATCTACACCTCGGGCACCACCGGACCGCCGAAGGGCGTGCAGCTGACCCACGCCAACATCATCGACACGGTGGAGTCCGCGTTGAAGGTGGTGCCGGTCGAGTTCGGCGACCGGATCACGTCCTTCCTGCCCGCGGCCCACATCGCCGACCGTGCGTCCGCGCAGTACTTCGCGGCCACCAGCGGCGTACAGGTCACCTATGTGGACGACCCGCGCGCGATCGCGGCCGCCCTGCCCGACGCCCGGCCGACGATCTGGTTCGCCGTGCCGCGGGTCTGGGAGAAGATCAAGATGGCCGTCGAGGCGAAGCTCGCCGCCGAGGAGTCCCCGGTCAAGAAGAAGATGTTCGCCTGGGCCCTCGAGCTGGCCGCGATGCGTGCCGAGGCCGTGCTCACCGGCAAGCAGCTCGGCACCCTCGACCGCCTGCAGGTCGGGCTGGCCGACAAGCTCGTGCTCTCCAAGGTGCGCGAGGCGCTCGGCATGTCCGAGCTCAAGTGGGCCTGGTCGGGTGCCGCCGCGATCGCGCCCGAGACGCTGAAGTTCTTCATGGGCCTGGGCGTCAACGTGTGCGAGCTGTGGGGCATGTCGGAGCTCTCGGGGGCCGGCACCATCAACCCGCCCGGCAAGGCCAAGGTCGGCAGCGTCGGCCCCGGACTGCCCGGCACCGAGATCCGCATCGCCGAGGACGGCGAGGTGCTGTTCCGCGGGCCCGGCGTCATGCCCGGCTACCGCAAGGACCCGGAGAAGACACGCGAGGCGATCGACGAGGACGGCTGGCTGCACACCGGCGACGTCGGCACCCTCGACGCCGACGGCTACCTGACCATCGTCGACCGCAAGAAGGAGCTGATCATCAGCTCCTCGGGCAAGAACATGTCGCCGTCCAACATCGAGAACACGCTCAAGGTGACCACCCCGTTGGCCGCCACGATCACCGTGATCGGCGACGGCCGCCCCTACAACGTGGCCCTGGTGACGCTCGACCCCGACGCTGCTGCCGCGTTCGCCGAGAAGGCGGGCGTGGCGGCGGACCCGGCCACGCTGGCCAAGCACCCGGAGCTGCTCGCTGCCGTGCAGGCCGGAGTCGACGCGGGCAACGCCAAGCTGTCGCGGGTCGAGCAGGTCAAGAAGGTAGAGGTGCTGCCGGAGTTCTGGCTGCCTGGCAGCGAGGTGCTCACCCCGACCCTCAAGCTGCGCCGCAAGCCGATCAACGACAAGTACGCCGACGTGATCACGCGACTCTACGAGTGACATGAGCCAGCCGCAGCAGGAGAGATCTCGGGCCACCCGGCAGCGGTTGCTGGACGCCACCATCGACAACCTCGCCGAGGTCGGCTGGTCGGGCACCACGGTGGTGGCGGTGGCCGCGCGCGCGGGCGTGTCCCGCGGCGCGGCCCAGCATCACTTCGCGACCCGCGACGACCTGGTGCGTGCCGCCGTCGAGTCGGTCACCGACGAGCTCACCCGCGAGATGCGCGAGCAGGAGGCGCACTTCGCCGAGGGAGGGAACCGGCCGCTGGCCGTGGTCGAGCTGCTCACCGACATGTGGGCCGGACGCTTCGGGCGGGCGGCCACCCAGCTGTGGGTCGCCGCCGCCACCGACCCGGGGCTGCGCGCCCTGGTGCTGCCACTCGAGCAGCGCTTCAGTCGCGAGCTGTTCCGCACCACCGCCGAGCTGCTGGAGGTCGACCGGAGGGAGCCGCGGGCCGCCGAGTCGGTGCGGTTGACCATCGATCTGACCCGCGGCGTCGGCCTCGGTGCCCTGTTGCGCAGCGACCTGCAGCGCCGCAAGGCCGACCTGGCGCAGTGGGCTGCCGTGCTGGCCACGCTCCCCGGCATCGGCTCCTAGTCAGACTCGACTGACGTAGAGCCAGTACTTCTCCTCGCGCGTGCCGAGCTGGACGTCGTACGACAGGGGCTCGCAGTTGCCGAACACCTCGGTCATCGCGGTCTGCAGCGTGGAGGTCTCGGCCGCCGACCAGATGGCCAGCACCTGACGGGTCACCCGACGTGCGGCCTGCAGGAACGGCGGCAGGTAGATCGCCTCGTTGGCGTCGTGCACGAGGTAGTCGGGGCCGTTGTCGACGTCGAGCAGGACCAGGTCGTACGCCGAATCGTCCGCCTCGGCCAACGCGGTGGCGACGTCCGCGACGACCACGTCGAGGCGTTCGTCGGCCAGCAGCGCGGGGCCGTGCGAGATCGTGCCGTCGCGCATCCAGTCGACCAGTGACTGTTCCAGCTCGACCACGGTGCAGGACTCCACGCGGCGATCGGCGAGCACCTCGGCAAGCGTGAAGCCCAGCCCGAGTCCGCCGACCAGCACGCTGCCCGGGCGGTCGACCAGGCCGAGTGCGGCGGTGGCCAGGGCTCGTTCACTGCTGGTCTCAAGGGTGTCCATCACGAACACGCCGTTGACCCGCAGCTCCAGCACGGTAGGGGCGTTGTCCTCGCGGCGTTCGCGCAGCACGACCTCGCCGCGCGGGGATTCGTGGCGCGCGATCTCGACGGAATCCATGGGTCCACTCTGGCGGATGCGACTGGCCGTCGGGTGTGGCGGGTGCGTCGGACGGGCAGGATGTCCCCATGAAGTGCCTTCTCGCCGCGTTCGTCGTACCAGCCCTGTTCCTGGCGGGGTGCTCCGACGACCAGGGGGCCTCCGGGCGCGCCGGCGACCCGGCGTCCGCGGCCTCCTCGTCCGACTCACCGACGGAGTCGACGACGGAGATCCCGACCGAGCCCACGGACGACAGCGGCATGGCGCAGAGCGACGACGACTGCGAGGCACTGCTCGACGCCGACGAGGTCCGCGCGATCGCCACGCCCGACGAGGTGCGGCTGTTGACGGTCGCGGGTTCGCCCACGTGCGTGGCCAGGCTGAGCGGCGACCTGAGCCAGCTGAACGTGTCGATCACGCCGGCTGACGTCTGGGCGCGCACGGTGAAGGTGGCGATCAGGCAGGTGATCGACCAGGGCCTCCTCGACGACGCGGAGAACCAGGCCAAGCTGCAGGAGGGACTCGACCTGCTCGAGTCGGGTGACGGGCTCGACCCCGACCAGGCCTGCGACCTGTTCACCACGATGGTGGTCGACATCCAGGGCCGACCCGAGGGATCCAACAACGTGGTCAACGTCGTGCCGTCACCCGACGAGCCGCTCAGCATCAACGCGCAGGCCTGCTCTGACGGCGTCTACACGTCGGTGTCGGTGATCGCACCGAGCCCGATCAAGAACCCTGAGGCGCTCCAGCCGAAGATGATGGCCGCGCTGGACCACTTCCACGAGGGTCCGCTGCGTTGATCTCCGGGCCCGTCAGCGCCCCGGTCCGGACCACCACGCGTCGATCGGCAGCGCGTCGTCCGGGGTGAACCTCTGGCCGGGCATCGGCGCCGCCACGCGCACGCCGTCCGCCTCGCGCACCAGCCACTCGATCGGCTCGGCCCAACGATGGAAGGCGAGGTCGAACGTGGCCCAGTGGATCGGCAGCAGCGCGTTGCCGCCGAGCACCCGGTGCGCGCGCAGTGCCTCGGCAGGGTCCATGTGGACGTCGGGCCAGCGCTTGTCGTAGGCGCCGATCGGCAGCACGGTCAGGTCGAAGGGGCCGTACGCCGACCCGATGGCCTCGAACGCGTCGGTCCAGCCGGAGTCCCCTCCGAAGAAGACCCGCCGTTCGCCGGCGGCCACCACCCACGACGACCACAACGTCGGGTTCGGGGCGAAGAGTCGGCCGGAGAAGTGCTGTGCCTCGGTGCAGGTGAGGACGAGGTCGTCGACGGTGTGCGACTGGCCCCAGTCGAGCTCGACGATGCGCTGCTCCGGGACTCCCCAGTGGCGCAGGTGGCTGCCGATGCCGAGCGGCACCACGAAGACGACCTCCTGGTGCCGGGCCAGCCATTCGATGGTCCCGGTGTCGAGGTGGTCGTAGTGGTCGTGCGAGATGAGCACCGCACTCAGCCGCGGCAGCTCACGCAGCGCCAGCGGCACCGGGTGGTGCCGGCGCGGACCCACGCGCGACGCGGGCGAGACACGGTCGCTCCACACCGGGTCGGCCAGCACCCAGTGGCCGCCGACCTCGAGCAGGACGGTGGCGTGGCCGAGCCAGGTCGCGGCGCACTGGTCGGCCGTCGCCGGCAGTGCGGGTGTGGCCAGCGGGACCGGGCCGCTGGGCCTGCCCGTGCGGCCCTTCCGGGCGAAGTCGCGGGCGATCGAGGCCCGGCTCGTCTCCTCGACCATGAGGGATGGTCGACTGTTGTGGAAGGACCCGTCGCGGTATTGCGGGGAGTCCGCGAACGCATCGGCGGGAGGTCGCGTGCCGAGGCTGCGGAGCAGGGGGAGTCGCTGGAGGGTCACGCTCCTGATTCTCGCTCACCCGCCCAAGCACCGCGGCCAGGGCGAGTAGGTTCGAAGGATGACCCTGTCGAACACGGAGACCGTCCGCGCCATGTTGGGTGCCTTCCGGGCCCAGGACCTGCCGACGGCCACCGGGCTGCTGGCCGACGACGTGACGTTCACGAGTCCCCAGGACGACCACATCGACAAGGCGACCTACCTCGAGGTGTGCTTCCCGACCGCCGACCGGTTCACCTCACAGGAGGTCCTCCACGTCGTGGAAGCCGGCGACGGCGGGGTCTTCCTCATGTACGAGTACGAGCTGACGACCGGGGAGCGCTACCGGAACACCGAGCTCATCACGGTGCGTGACGGCCTGATCACCGAGATACAGGTGTTCTTCGGCGGTCGGGCCTGACCGGGCCGGTGCCCGGCACACTGGGCATGCCGGGGCGGCCGGATCAGTCGAAGAGCTCGCTGAGCCAGCTCTCCTTCTTCTTCTTGCGGTAGGGCTGCTGCTGGTAGGAACGGTCGCGGTCTCGGTCGTACGACGATGACGAGCGGTCGCGGTCGTCGTACCGCTGCTGCGGGGGAGCAGGTGCGGCGGGGGCCGGAGGAGCCTGGGTCATCGACCGGTCGATGATCTTGTCCAGCTCGCCACGGTCGAGCCAGACGCCGCGACAGGTCGGGCAGTAGTCGATCTCGATGCCGCTGCGCTCGCTCATCACGAGGGTGGCGCCGTCGGTGGGGCACTGCATGGGGGATTCCTTTCGTTGCCTGCCCAGCCAACGTACGGCGACCGCCCGGCGTTCCCTCAGGCCCTCAGTCGTCCACGTCCGCCGGTCAGTCTTCCTTGGAACGCACCCGGATGCCCGAGATCGGGATGTTCACCGCGCCCGACGGGTCGGTGAAGAAGTCGTTGCCCTTGTCGTCGACCACGATGAAGGCAGGGAAGTCCTCGACCTCGATCTTCCAGATCGCCTCCATGCCGAGCTCTTCGTACTCCAGCACCGAGACGTCCTTGATGCAGTCCTGGGCCAGGCGCGCCGCGGGCCCGCCGATCGAGCCGAGGTAGAAACCACCGTGGGTGTGGCACGCCTCGGTGACCTGCTTGCTGCGGTTGCCCTTGGCCAGCATCACCATCGAGCCACCGGCCGCCTGGAACTGGTCGACGTAGGAGTCCATGCGGCCCGCCGTGGTCGGACCGAACGAGCCCGACGGCATGCCCTCGGGCGTCTTGGCCGGGCCGGCGTAGTAGACGGGGTGGTCCTTGAGGTACTGCGGCATCTCCTCGCCGGCGTCGAGCAGGTCCTTGATCTTGGCGTGCGCGATGTCGCGGGCGACCACCAGCGGGCCGGTCAGCGAGAGCCGGGTCTTGACCGGGTGCCTGGCCAGCTCGGCGAGGATCTCGCTCATCGGCTGGGTGAGGTCGATCTTCACGACGTCGTCGGCCGCGGCCAGCTGCTCCTCGCTGGGCTCGGGCAGGTACTTCGCCGGGTCGGTCTCGAGCTGCTCGAGGAAGACGCCCTCGGCGGTGATCTTGCCCAGCGCCTGGCGGTCGGCCGAGCACGACACGGCGATCGCGACCGGGCAGCTGGCGCCGTGGCGGGGGAGCCGGACCACGCGGACGTCGTGGCAGAAGTACTTGCCGCCGAACTGCGCACCGATGCCGAACGACTGGGTGAGCTTGAAGACCTCGTCCTCGAGCTCGAGGTCGCGGAAACCGTGGGCGCTCATCGTGCCCTCGGTCGGCAGGTTGTCGAGGTAGTGCGCGCTCGCGTACTTCGCGGTCTTGAGCGCGAACTCCGCGCTGGTGCCGCCGATGACCACGGCCAGGTGGTACGGCGGGCACGCGGCGGTGCCGAGCGAGCGGATCTTCTCGTCGAGGAACTCCAGCATCCGCTTGGGGTTCAGGATCGCCTTCGTCTCCTGGAACAGGAACGACTTGTTGGCCGAGCCGCCACCCTTGGCCATGAAGAGGAACTTGTACTCAGGCCCCTTCTCACCCTGGGCCGTGGAGTAGAGCTCGATCTGGGCCGGCAGGTTGGTGCCGGTGTTCTTCTCCTCGTACGTCGTGAGGGGTGCGAGCTGGGAGTAGCGGAGGTTCAGCTTGGTGTACGCGTCGTACACGCCCTTGCTGATCGCCTCGCCGTCGTCGGCGCCGGTGAGCACGCCCTCGGACTTCTTGCCCATCACGATCGCGGTGCCGGTGTCCTGGCACATCGGCAGCACGCCGCCGGCGGAGATGTTGACGTTCTTGAGCAGGTCGGTGGCCACGAAGCGGTCGTTGCCCGACGCCTCGGGGTCGTCGATGATCTTGCGCAGCTGCGCGAGGTGGGCCGGGCGCAGGTAGTGGCTGATGTCGTGCATCGCCTCCGCGGTCAGCTTCTGGATCGCCTCGGGGTCGACCTGCAGGAACGTCTTCCCGTTCGCCTCGAACGTGGAGACGCCCTCGGTGGTGATCAGCCGGTAGGGCGTGTCGTCCTTGCCGGTCGGGAGCAGGTCGGAATAGCGGAATTCAGGTTCGGTGGCCACGGACGTCAAGATTACTCCGGTCGGCGGGCGGTCCTGACTCCGGATCAGAGGAGCGTCCTGGCGAGATCCGAGACGAAGGCGTCAGCCGCCTCCAGGGGCTTCCGGTCCGCCGGAGCGGGAGCACCGCTCGAGGTTCGGTAGATCCCGCTGCCTCGTGCCGGCCAGACCCTCAGGTCGACGGCCAGCAGGCCGGGTTCGCCCATGGCGTCGCGTGCGACGACGTACGACCGTGCGTCCTCGTCCCTGTTGACGTGGGCCGGGTGACCGCCGAGCTCGTCCCCGTCGCGGAATTTCACCGTCGAGTCAGTGGTGATGACGACCGAGATCTCCAGGGTGTGCGTCGGATCTGCGAAGGAGCACTGTGTGGTGCCGTCGCGAGCATCGTCGGCCGCCAACACCAGGCTGTTCGGGGGCGCGACCGTGGTCACGCCGGTGAACGAGTCACCGAAGTGCTCGCGCACGACGGGCGTCGCCGCGGCGCACAGCACGTTCGGGTCTGCCTCGGCCTCCATGATGAGGTCGCGGCGGTTGTCCGGCACGTCGGCGTCTTCGGTCGGAGCACACTCCAGCTCTGCCTGGTCCTGGATGTCGACGCAGGCACCCACCGCAGACGTGTCCGCCTCGTCCCACGCATGGAGGAGGTCGACCGGATCGCGGTCCGGGGACGGGACCTTCGTCGCCGTCGGGATCAGGGCCCTGGCGAACGTGAGGCCCCGCTGGCACGACTCGGCGGTCACGAAGGCGACGAGCTTGTCCCCGTCACGCACGGCGACGTCAGCCTCGCCGAGCGTCCACTCCAGGTAGCAGCCGGTGCTGTCGCCGTTCGCGCGGACCGTCGTCCCGGCCACCTCGTGGGTCGTCTGGTAGTCCTGCACGTCCGTGCTGCGGTACCGGAGCTCGAGATCGGCCCCTGACTCCTTGTCCTGGCACCGGTCGAGCACGGTGTAGTTGGTCGCGCCCTCGTAGGGAACCGGGGTGCGGCCGGCCCGCTCGATCAGGTCGCAGGTCGCGGCGCGTTGCAGCCCTCGCGGCCGCGTGGCTCGCGCGGGGTGGCCCTGCAGCAGGCCGGCGGCGGCTTCGGCGTACGCCGTCACGGTGGCGCACGGTGCCAGTCCACTGAAGCTGATGGCGCGGGTGTGACTGATCGGCAGGTGGACGAGGCACTGTCCGGAGTCCAGGTCGGCTCGGTAGGAGACGGTGCCGGCCAGGTCGCGTCGGGCCAGTCGGTGCCGTTGCGTCTCGCTCAGGAGGGTGTAGACGTCGGCCTTGACCGAGCTGTCGGACATCCAGCAGGAGTGGGGCTTGTCGGCCTGCGGGACGGCTCCCGTCGTACGCGCGCCCGCTGGATCGGCCGCCCGTAACAGCGCGCACGGGTCGAGGGCGGCGGCCTTCTCGGCCACCTCGACGGCGTTCCGGTCGGGGTTGGTCTGCGCGGCGCGCTCGACCCGGGGGAGTGCCGACAGCGCCTCCTCCTCGTCGTCACCGAAGCAGCCGCTCAGGAGCAGCACCGCGAGGACGGCGACCAGGGTGGAGATGTGGCGACGGGGCATGTCGCGATGCTCCCCAGCGCACGGCTCCGCCAAACTCGTGATAAAAGTATAGTGACTCGGGTGACTTTGGAGGCTTTGCGTGAAGAAGAGAACAGTGGCAGCGATCCTCGGGACGGCCGTGCTCGCACTCGCCACGTTCGTGGGCGCGGCGCCGACCGCGGGCAGCGCCCCACCGGACGATGAGACCGAGGCCCGCCCCAACATCGTGTTCATCCTGATGGACGACTTCTCCACCGAGCTCCTGGAGACCATGCCGACTGCGCAGCAGATGAAGGCCGAGGGCGCGTCGTACGACAACTCGTTCGTCATCGACTCGCTCTGCTGCCCGTCGCGGGCGGCCCTGCTGACCGGCCAGGCCCCGCACCAGACCGGCGTCCTGACCAACACGCCCAACGATCCGGACAACCCGATCGGTGGCTACGAGGCGTTCGAGCAGTACGGCAACACCGCTAAGCAGTTCAGCGTGACCCTGCAGGACAGCGGCTACACGACCGGGTTCATCGGCAAGTTCATGAACCGCTACGAGGCGAAGACCGTCGACGGTGAGCTGGTCGCACCCCCGAAGGTGCAGGGATGGAGCGACTGGGAGGCGATCCTCGGCGGCGGCTACAACGGGTGGGGCTACAAGAGCACCTATCTCGACGACAACGGCGACGTGCAGCTGCGCAACCATCCGAAGCCGGCGCTGACCCAGCCCGTCGAGGCCCGCGACCAGCGCTACGCCACGAATGTCGCGGCAGACAAGGCGATCGACTTCATCGAGCGCCACGACGACGAGGACGCGCCGTACTTCCTCGAGATCGCGACGTACGGACCGCACAGCCAGCTCCAGGCCGCCTACCCCGACAGCCCGCAGTTCCCCTCGGCGTTCGCGGACCGCGCGCCGGCCGGCGATCCGACCGGCGGCAACTGCGGCCTCGCCGCCTGCGGTGACCTCACCCTCGACGACCTCGTCGGGTACGGCGACGACCGCACCGACAACGCCCCGACGTACCTGCACCGCGACGGGCGTACGTCGCCCGCACCGGCCTGGCGCACCAACGAGGTCTCGCTGACCGACGACCAGGCGCTGACCCGCTACCGAGACCGGGCCCGGATGGTGCAGTCGATCGACCGGCTGATCGCGCGGGTGCGCGCGGCGGTCGGTCCGAACACCTACGTCTTCCTCACGGCAGACAACGGCTTCCACCTCGGCCAGCACCAGCTCAACGGCGGCAAGGGCACGCCCTACGACAGCGACAGCCGGGTTCCGCTGGTGGTGGTCGGTCCCGACGTCCAGCCCGGCGCGCGCAACCAGTTCGTCAACAACATCGACCTGGCGCCCACCTTCGAGGCGCTGGCCGGAGTGGAGAGTCCGGCGTTCCGGGCAGGCAACTCGTTCGCGGGGTCGCTGAGCGCGCCGAAGGTGGCCGGCGGGCGCTACGCGTTCTTCGAGCACACCTACGCCAAGACCCAGCCCGGCGAGGTCGACACGGACCAGGGGTCCGGCGGCACCATCGACATCATCCCGTCGTTCATCGCCGTGCGGAGTGCCCGCGGACTGCTGGTGCGATTCGACCTCGACAACGCCTGGACCAGCACTGACCACGCATGGGAGCTCTACCGCTACGACGTGCCGTGGGAGGACCGCAACGTCTTCGCGGAAGACCACGCCGAGCCGTGGGTGCAGGACCTCAAACGGCGCATCGAACGCTTCGACGGGTGCCGCCCGGCAGTGTGCAGGTCCTTGAGCCGCTGATCGCATGGCCGGCTCCGGCCGGTCGATGCCCGATTCCGCTGCGCGCGTGGGTAGTCTCCTGCCAAAATGCAGTGAAAGACTGCAGAAACATCGGGGGAGAACAATGGGGCGCAGGTCCTGGGGAGCCGCTGCGTCCTGCGGCGTGCTGTTGCTCGTCGCGTTGGTGCTCGGCGGCCTGCCGACGCGCGGTCCCGCGGCCGTTCGGGACGACGCCACGATCTCCCAACAGCGCGTGGACGATCGTCCCGACATCGTCCTGATCCTGATGGACGACTTCTCCATGGAGCTGTTGTCGACGATGCCCGAGGCGCAGCGCATGGTCCGCGAGGGGGCGGCGTACCGGAACTCCTACGTGGTCGACTCGCTGTGCTGCCCCTCGCGGGCCGCGCTGCTGACCGGGCAGGCGCCGCACCAGACCGGGGTGCGCACCAACACCCGCAACGGAACGCCCGCCGTCGGTGGCTACCCGGCGTTCGCCGCGCACGACAACCCGCGCAAGCAGTTCAGCGTGGCCCTGCAGGGCAGCGGCTACACGACAGGGTTCATCGGCAAGTTCCTCAACGTCTACGACGTGCGCCGGGTCAACGGGAAGATCGTCCCGCCGCCCAAGGTGCCCGGTTGGGACGACTGGCAGGCGATCCTCAGCGGTGGCTACAACGGTTGGGGCTTCCGGTCGACGTACCTCGACGAGGACGGCACGATGCGGTTGCGCACCCACGCCAAGCCACCGCGGAACGCCTCGCACGAGGAGCGTGACCGCGGCTACGCCACGAACGTCACTGCCGACATGGCGGTGCGGTTCCTGCGCGATCACCGCGACGACACCTCGCCGTACTTCCTCGAGATCGCCACCTACGGCTCGCACGCCCAGATCCGCAAGGCCTACCCGGGCAGTCCCGCCTTCCCCTCGGCCTTCCGGGACCGGGCTCCCCGCGGAGACCTCGACGGCGGCAACTGTGGCCTGAAGCGTTGCGGCTCCCTGAGCCTGCGCGACCTGTTGGGGTACGACGACCCGCGCGACGACAACGCGCCGACCTACCTGCGTCCCGGCGGGCGAACGGCGCCGGCACCGGCCTGGCGCACGAACCCGATCATCCTCTCCGACAAGTCGGCGCTGCGGCACTACCGCGACCGGGTCCAGATGGTGCAGTCGATCGACCGGTTGATCGCCCGCGTGCGACGCGAGGTCGGCCCGGACACGTACGTCGTGCTCACCGCCGACAACGGGATCCACCTCGGCCAGCACCAGCTCAACGGCGGCAAGGGCACGCCGTACGACTCCGACGTACGGGTGCCGCTCGCCGTCGTCGGGCCCGACGTGGTGCCCGGCCGTCGGTCCCAGTTCGTCAGCAACATCGACCTCGCCTCGACCTTCGAGGAGCTGGCCGGCCTGGAGAGTCCGGCCTTCCGGTCCGGCACGTCGTTCGCGGCCAGCCTCCGGGCACCGCAGGCCCGGGGCGGGCGCTACGTCTTCTTCGAGCACACCTGGTCGAGGGCGCGCCCCGGCGAGTTCGACCCGGACAAGGAGTCCGGTGGGTCGACAGACGTCGTGCCGTCCTACATCGCGGTGCGCAGTGCCCGCGGGCTGCTGGTGCGCGTCGACCTCGACAAGGACTGGCGCGGCACGGACTATGCGTGGGAGCTCTATCGCTACGACGTGCCGTGGGAGGACCGCAACGTCTTCGCCGAGGACCACGCCAAGCCCTGGGTACGAGACCTCAAGCGGCGCATCGAACGCTTCGACGGGTGCCGCCCCGCGGTCTGCCGGGCACTGTCCCGCTGAGATGTGCCGGTGACCGGGCGGTGGGTGTCGCCACCGCCCGGCCGCCACCGGGTCAGACGCCGGCGGGCACCCGGTCGAGCTGACGCACCAGGAAGTCCGCGGCGGCAGCCCGCTGGTCATTGCATCGGGCCACGGCCAGCGACATCCAGAAGACGCCGTGGGCCAGCCCGTCGAACCGCACCACCCGGGTGTCGACGCCGCTCTCGGCGATCTTCGCGGCGAGCAGCTCGGCCTCGTCGCGAAGGGTGTCGCACTCATTGGTGATCACCAACGTCGGCGGGAGTCCCGACAGGTCCGCGGTGTCCAGGGCCAGGCGCGGGTCGGCCAGGTCGTCGGGCGACCCGACGTACTGCTCGCCGAACCACGCAAGGTCGTCGAGCCCGATGATGTGGTCGGTGGCGAACTCCTGACGGGACGCGGTCTCGATGCTGGCGTTGACCAACGGGTAGACCAGCACCAGGCCTGACAGTTCCGGGCCGTCCTTCGCGGCCCGGAGCGCAGCGGCGGCGGCGAGGGTGCCACCTGCCGAGTCGCCGGCCAGGGCGATGCGACGAGCGTCACCGCCGTGGGAGGCGATGTTCTCCGCCGTCCACAGCAGGGCGGCGTACGCGTCGTCGTGGGCGGCCGGGAACCTGTGTTCCGGAGCGCGGCGGTAGGTCGCGGACACCACCATCGCTCCGGTGCGCACCGCGAGGTCACGGGCCGGCTCGTCGGCCACGTCGAGGCTGCCGCCGACGAAGCCGCCACCGTGCAGGTAGACCAGCACCGGCTTCTCGTGACCGTCGGACTCGGGCGTGTAGATGCGCACCCGCTGGTCTGCGTGCTCGCCGTACGACGCCTCGACGACGCGAGCGACCTCCTTCTTCGGGGCCTGCATCTCGACGAAGGACTCCACGACCGCGCGGGTGCCCTCGACTCCTACCGCCCGGAAGCCGGTGAACTGCTGGTCCTTGAGCGCCTGGACCACGAACATCACCGACGGGTCCAGCGCCCGCGAGCAGCCGGCACCGTCCAGCTGTCGTGAGGTCTCGGCGAACCGGAACCCGCGATAGTCGTGCGCCTGCACGTTCTCGCAGATCGCCCGGTAGCGCGGCGCGCCGCCCAGGTAGACGAGGACGCGACGCGGCTTGCCGGGGATGTTGGCACCCATGTACCAGGACGAGGCCGACTTCGGCAGCAGCGTCATCTCGGAGATGGCCGTGGTCTCCGCGACCCACTGGTCCTGCGCCTGCTCGCTGGCGTCGATGACGTGGTGGCCGTGCTGGGCCATGTAGCTGATCGTGTCGCCGATGAGGTCTATGTGGTCCTCGATCGCCAACGGCATGTTGTAGAGCACCGACGGGCTCTGCGGGCCGGTCACCATGAACAGGTTCGGGAAGCCGTGCACCGTGACGCCGAGGTAGGTCTGCGGGCCGTCGGCCCACTCGTCGGCCAGCCGTACGCCGTGACGCCCGGTGATGTCCATCGCCAGCAGGGGGCCCGTGCAGGCGTCGAACCCGGTGGCCAGGATGAGCACGTCGAACTCGTGGACCGAACCGTCGGCAAGTCGCACGCCCTCGGGCACGACCGCGGCGATCGGGTTCGCGGCGACGTCCACCAGCGAGACACTGTCGCGGTTGAACGCCTCGTAGTAGTCCGTCTCCAGCGGGGGTCGCTTGGTCCCGTAGGGGTAGGTCGTGGGGGAGAGCAGGTCAGCGGTGGTCGGGTCGGTGACCCGTTCGCGGATCCGCGAACGGATGTAGTCGGCGGCGGTGTCGTTGGCGTCCTGGTCGAGCAGCACGTCCGCGAAGCTGTCGATGAAGAGGCGGAAGCCGCCGCGGTCCCAGCGGTCGTCGAAGATCGCCCGGCGCTCCTCCGCGCTCACCGCGAGGGCAGACGGCCGTACGTCGGAGTACGGCACGCCGAGGAAGTGGTTGCGTGACGCTGCGCGGAGCTCTGCGTAACTCGCCTTCTCGGTGGCCTCCTCGGCCGGGTCGGTGGCGTAGTTGCCGATAGGGGTCGCGAAGTTGGGGGTGCGCTGCAGCACGGTGAGGGAGTCGGCCACCTTCGCGATCTCGCTGATCGCCTGGATCCCGCTCGAACCGGTGCCGATGATGCCGACCCGCTGGCCGGACAGGTCGACGTCCTCGCGCCAGTTGCCGGTCAGCAGGGTACGGCCGGCGAACGTCTCGATGCCGGGGAAGTCCGGGGTCTTGGGGACCGAGAGGGTGCCGCCGCCGGAGACGAAGAACCGTGCGGTGTGCTCGCGGTTGTCGTCGGTGGTGACCCGCCACAGGCTCGCGTCGTCGTCCCAGGTCACCGAGGTGACCCGGGTGTCGAACGTGACGTCGCGGCGTACGTCGAAGCGGTCGGCGACATGGTTGAGGTACTCCAGGATCTCGGGCTGCGCCGGGTAGCGCTCACTCCAGTGCCACTCCTGCTGGAGTTGCTCGTCGAAGGAGTAGGAGTAGTGCACGCTCTCGATGTCGACCCGGGCGCCCGGGTACCGGTTCCAGTACCAGGTGCCGCCGACGTCACTGGCGGCATCGAAGGCGTGGACGTCGAGGCCCATCTGGTCGCGGAACTTGTGGATGGCGTAGATGCCGGCGAATCCGGCACCGACCACGATGACGTCGTGGGTCTGGTCCTGGGTCATGGTTTCTCCTCCAGTCGGCGGAGCGCCATCGTGACCGCGGTCACACGGCCGGGGCGCGGGTGGAACCACCCGTTCGCCCACCCGTTTCCTCCCGCGGGTGGGCAGAGCGTGGCACGGGTCACAGTGCGCGACTAAGGTCTCCCAGCATGAGCCCCGGCACCGGTGAACGGCTGACGACCTTCATCGGCCGTGACGACATGTTGCGCGACGTGCGCTCGCTGGTGGGCTCCTCACGGCTGGTCACGCTGACCGGGACCGGCGGCGTCGGCAAGACCCGGCTGGCCCTCGAACTGATCGAGCGCACCCGGCACCTCTTCGCCGACGGCGGTGTCTTCGTCGACCTGGCCAGCCTGGCCGGAGCCGCGGCGGTGGCGCCCGCGATGGTGTCTGCCCTCGAAGTCGCGGACCAGTCGACCCGCACGCCACTGGAGCAGCTGTGCCGGCACCTGGTCGGCAAGGCGATGCTCCTGGTGATCGACAACTGCGAGCACGTGCTCGACGAGGTGGCGGACCTGGTCTCCGAGCTGCTCGACGTGGCGCCCGCGCTGCGGATCGTGACCACCAGTCGGGAACCGCTGGGCCTGGCGAGCGAACAGGTCTTCCCGGTCGGACCGCTCGATCTGCCCGAGGCAGTGCGGCTGCTGGTGGACCGCACCAGACACCAGGTTCCCGACTTCGCCGTCACCGAGGCCAATCACGACGACGTGGAGCGGCTGTGCGCGACGCTGGACGGGCTCCCGCTGGCGATCGAGCTCGCGGCCACCCGGTTGCGCAGCCTGTCGGTCAGCCAGCTGCTGGAGCGGCTCGACCACCGGTTCCAGCTGCTGAAGGGTGACGTCAGGGGCCGTCTACCGCGACACCAGGCGCTCTGGGACCTGGTGGACTGGAGCCATGAGCTGTGCGGTGCGGAGGAGCGGCTCCTGTGGGCCCGGTTGTCGGTGTTCCGCGGAAGCCTCGACCTGGCCGCGGCGGAGGCTGTGTGCGGGTTCGACAACCTGGCGCCGGAGCGACTGCTGGACGTGCTCGACCAGCTGGTCGCCAAGTCGATCGTCATCGCGGAGTCCGGCGGTGCCGAGATGCGGTATCGCATGCTGGTGACGATGCGGGAGTACGCCGCGGAGAAGCTCGACCAGTCCGGCGAGGCGGACGAGCTGAGCCGTCGGCATCGTGACCACTACCTGGCCCGTGCGGAGTCGATGGTCGCGGCCTGGTGCGGGCTGGGCCAGCCGGCGGCCCTGGCGGCGATGCGGCGCGACCACGCCAACGTGCTCGCGGGCCTGGAGTGGTCGACCACCACCACGGGAGAGGAGGAGCAGGCGGCTGCGTTCGGTTCGCTGCTGCGCTACCACTGGATCGCCGGCGGCTTCCTCAGCGACGGACGGCGCTGGCTGGAGCGGATCCTGGCCCTCGATCTCGGACGGACCCCGGAGCACGGAGCGGCGCTGTGGGTCGCGGCGTGGGTCTGCCTCATCCAGGGTGATCGTCAGGCGGGGAGCGTCCATCTCGAGCATGGTCGTGCCCTGGCGCTGGAGCTCGAGGACGAGCACCTGCTGGCGCACGTGGACGCCTGGACCGGGATCCATGGGTTGTTCAGTGGCAACCTCGGTCCCGCGATCGCGGCGTTCCGGCGTGCGCTGGTCACGTTCGAGAAGGTCGGCGATGATGCCGCTGCCCAGACCGCGATGTTCCAGCTGGCGATGGCGGAGTACTTCGAGGTGGGGCCGACCGAGGCCTTGGCCACGTGCCGTGAGGTGCTCGCGCTGAGTGCGCCGCGCGGCGAGGGCTGGTGCCGGGCCTACACCCTGTGGATCGCCGGCATGTGCCACTGGCGCCTCGGCGACCAGGTCTCGGCCAGGGCGGCTGCGGTCGAGGCGCTGGAGCTTCAACGCGACTTCCAGGACGGGATCTGCATCGCGCTCACCCTCGAGCTCACGTCATGGATCGCGGCGGCCAACGACCACCTCGAGAACTCGGCTGCCCTCTTCGGGGCGGCCACAGCGGTGTGGCGACTGCTCGGCACCGACATCGACGCCTTCGGGCCCGACATCAGCGCCGACAGTCGGCGCATCGTCTCGCACGTGGACGCCGCGATCGGGCACCCGCAGGCCGAGCGGCTGCGTGAGGCGCAACGGGGGCTCGACCGCGTGGGGGCGGTGATGCTCGGGCTCGGCACCGCTGCCGTCGCCACCGACAGCCCCCGGGACAGTCCGCTCACCAAGCGCGAGCAGCAGGTGGCCGAGCTGGTCGCCGAGGGACTGAGCAACCGGCAGATCGCCGAGCAGCTGGTGATCTCCAACCGCACCGTCGACGGTCACCTGGAGCGGATCCTGGCCAAGCTGGAAGTGCGCTCACGGACCCAGGTGGCCACCTGGGTGATGGGCCAGCGGTCCTGACCCGCGGCACGGCATAACCGCCGGGCGTCGGGCGTTGACGTGGGTGTGCACATCCTCGACTCCCTCGTGATCGGCGCCGGGCAGGCGGGGCTCTCCACGAGCTTCCACCTGCGCCGCCTCGGCATCGACCACGTCGTGCTTGACGCCAATCCGCAGGCGGGCGGGGCCTGGCAGCATCGTTGGGACTCGCTGACGATGGCCGACGTGCACGGTGTCGCGGACCTGCCCGACGCGCCGGCGCCCGGTCGGTCGCACGACCGGGCGAACGAGGTCGTCCCGTCCTGGTTCGCCGACTACGAGGGCGCGCACGGACTGCCGGTGATCCGCCCGGTCGACGTACAACGTGTGGAGGACGACGACGGGCTGCTGCGGGTGACCGCCGGCCCGCGCCACTGGTTCACCCGCACCCTGGTCAACGCCACCGGCACGTGGACCCGGCCGTTCGTGCCGGCGTACCCGGGCATCGAGACCTTCGCGGGGGAGCAGTGGCACACCGCCGACTACCCCGGCCCGGAGCACCTCGCCGGGAAGCGGGTGCTTGTCGTCGGTGGTGGCGCCTCGGCCGTGCAGTTCCTCGGTGAGCTGGCTCCGATCGCGGACACCGTCTGGGTGACCCGGCGGGAGCCGATCTGGCGCACCGACGACTTCACCCCCGAGATCGGTCGGGCCGCGGTCGCCATGGTCGAGGACCGGGTCCGCCGAGGGCTGCCGCCCCGCAGCGTGGTCAGCGTGACCGGTCTGGTGCTGCGCGAGCAGGAGCGTGCGGCCGAGCGGCTGGGCGCCTACGACCGGCGCCCGATGTTCGCCCGGATCGAGCCGTACGGCGTGCGCTGGGAGGACGGCACCTTCGAGGCTGTCGACGTGATCCTCTGGGCGACCGGCTTCCGGCCGGCGGTCTCGCATCTCGCGCCGCTCCACCTGCGCAGCGAGTACGGCGGCATCCGCCTCGACGGCACCACAGCGGTGGCCGACCCGCGAGTGCAGTTGGTCGGCTACGGACCCTCGGCCAGCACCATCGGCGCGAACCGGGCCGGACGTCGTGCCGCGGTGGCGGTCTCGGGCTTCCTCGGGTCCGACGGGCTGACCGCCGCGGGCTGAACCGCTCCGACTGACCCCTCGGGCGGCTCGCCGAAGGATGGACCCGGTCGGGGATTCGTCACTGCCGTGTGTGAAACTGTAGTAAGTCACTACAGATAAGGGTTTTAAGAATGCGGTACAGGTTCTCGGGCGGCGTCCTCGGCACACTTCTGCTCGTCGTGACCCTCGTGATGGGTCCCTTCTCGTCGGCTGGCCAGAGTGCCGGCCAGCCCTCGTCGGCCGGTGCGGCCGGCGACCGGCGCCCCAACATGGTGCTGATCCTGATGGACGACTTCTCCATGGAGCTCCTCTCGACGATGCCGAACGCGCAGCGCATGGTGCGTCAGGGAGCGTCGTACCGGAACTCCTACGTCGTGGACTCACTGTGCTGCCCCTCGCGTGCTGCCCTGCTGACCGGCCAGGCGCCGCACCAGACCGGAGTGCTGACCAACACGCGCAACGGCTCGCTGGCCGTCGGCGGCTACCCGGCGTTCGTCGCGCACGACAACCCGGGCAAGCAGTTCAGCGTGGCCCTCCAGGGCAGTGGCTACACCACGGGGTTCATCGGCAAGTTCCTCAACCTGTATGAGGCACGTGACGTCGACGGGCACACCGTGGCGCCGCCGAAGGTTCCCGGGTGGGACGACTGGCAGGCCATCCTCGGCGGTGGGTACAACGGCTGGGGGTTCCGCTCCACCTACCTGGACCAGGACGGCAACCTGCGGCTGCGCAACCACCCGATCCCGCCGTTGCGTGCGCCCCGACGAGTGCGAGACAGCCACTACGCCACCAACGTGACCGCGGCCAAGGCGGTGCGGTTCATCCGCGGGCACCGTGACGACGCGGCGCCGTACTTCCTCGAGATCGCGACCTACGGCTCGCACGGCCAGCTCCGCAAGGCCTACCGGAACAGCCCGACCTTCCCGCCGGCGTTCCGCGACCGCCCGCGCGCTGGCCTGGCCAACGGCAACTGTGGGCTCAAGGCGTGCGGGTCCCTCAGCCTGCGCGACCTGTTGGGGTACGGCGACCCGCGGCGTGACAACGCGCCGACCTACCTGCGTCGCAACGGACGGACCGCGCCGGCTCCTGCCTGGCGGACGAACCGGATCACGCTGACCGACCGGGCGGCACTGGGCCACTACCGCAACCGGGCCCGCATGGTGCAGTCCATCGACCGGCTGATCGGCCGGGTCCGTGCCGAGGTCGGCCCGAACACGTATGTCTTCCTCACCGCCGACAACGGCATCCATCTCGGCCAGCACCAGCTCAACGGGGGCAAGGGCACGCCCTACGACTCGGACGTGCGGGTGCCCCTGGTGGTGGTGGGTCCGGGAGTGGCGCCGGGCCGGCGTGGCCAGTTCGTGAACAACATCGACCTCGCCCCGACGTTCGAGGCGCTGGCCGGCCTGGACAGCCCGGAGTACCGCTCGGGCTCCTCGCTCAAGGCCAGCCTGCGCGCGCGACGGGCCCCGGGTGGGCGGTTCGCGTTCTTCGAGCACACCTGGTCGAAGTCGCGGCCCGGTGAGGTCGATGCCGATCGTCAGACCGGTGGCATGACCGACCTCGTGCCGTCGTACATCGCGGTGCGTGGGCGTCGTGGGCTGCTGGTGCGCTTCGACCTCGACAACTCGTGGCGCGGCACCCGCTACGCCTGGGAGCTCTACCGCTACGACGTGCCGTGGGAGGACCGCAACGTGTTCGCCCAGGACCACCGAAAGCCCTATGCGCGCGAGCTCATGCGTCGCCTGCGGGCCTGGGACCAGTGCGCTCCGGCCCGCTGCCGGGCACTGACCAGATGAGGGTGCGGCCGCTAGTCTGACGGGCATGGAGGGCACGCCGGGACCCCACGAGATGCGCATCTCTGACGCCGACCGTCACAAGGTCGCCGAGGTGCTGCGCGACGCCGCGGCCGAGGGACGGCTCGACTTCGACGAGCTCGACGAGCGGCTCGACGCGACGTACGCCGCGAAGGTGTACGCCGACCTCGTGCCGATCACCGCGGACCTGCCGATGAAGGGCGTCGAGCCGGTCCGTCCACAGGAGCCCGTACGCCAAGCGGCGTCGTTTCCGGCCAACGTGCGTGCCCCCGTGCACCGGTCGTCGCTGGCGATCATGGGCGGCCAGGACCGCCGTGGGGTCTGGCAGGTCAACGGCACGCACACCGCCTTCGCGATGATGGGCGGCATCGACATCGACCTGCGCCAGGCGATCCTCACCGAGCATGAGACCACGATCATCGCCAACACGGTGATGGGCGGCATCGACGTCATCGTCAACGCGTTCACCGTCGTGGTGGTCGAGGGCTTCGGCATCATGGGCGACTTCAGCCAGGGCCGCGACCGTGTCGAGGCCCAGCTCGGTCCGGACTCGCCGATCGTCCGGGTCAAGGGCTTCGCGCTGATGGGCGGCGTCACGGTCGTGCGCAAGCCGATGCCCGGCGAGGGCAGGCGCTGGCGCGGGCACGGCGCGCTGCCCGGCCACTGAACCCACGGTTCTCATGGCCTGCTGATTGCGCTATGGTCGCAGCACATTCCACCACGGGTGCTCGCGGCAGCGGGCTGAGATGGGGCTGAAGCCGCTCTGACCGTTGAACCTGAACCGGGTAATGCCGGCGCAGGAAGCGAGGAGCGATTTCCGTGCTTGCACGTATTTTCTGTCTGGTCGACACGACCGACGACCTGTCCCTGCTGCCCGCTCTCGCCGACGCGGGAGTAGACGGCTTCCAGGTGCGGGCGAAGTCCGCGACCACCCGCTCGCTGATGGCGTGCGTGGCGGCAGCGCTCGACACGGGCGCGATGGTCGTGGTCAACGACCGGCTCGACGTGGCGCTGGCTGCCGGCGCCCACGGTGTGCACCTCGGTGCCTCGGACCTGCCGGTGGCCAGCGCCCGACGGCTGGCGCCCGACCTGGTCATCGGGGCCACCTGCCGTGACCTCGCGTCACTGCACCAGGCCGCTCTCGACGGTGCGACCTACGCCGGGTTCGGACCGTTGTTCGAGACCACCTCCAAGGCCGGACTGCCTGCCCCACTCGGTCTCTCGGCCCTGTCCGCCTGTGTCGGCCCACTGCCGCTGATCGGCATCGGCGGGGTCTCGGCGGCCACGGCACCGGCCGTCCTCTCGGCCGGCGCCCACGGTGTGGCGGTCATCGGCTCGATCTGGCGACAACCCGATCCCGTGCAGGCAGCGAAGGAACTCGTGAACGCGGTCGCCTGATGCGGGTGCTCGTGCTCGGCGCAGGGATCATCGGGCTCTCGTGCGCTGAGGAGCTGTTGCGCCGCGGGCACCAGGTGTCCGTGGTCGACCCCGCGCCGGGCGCCGGTGCGTCGTACGCCGCCGCCGGGATGCTCTCGCCGTCGAGCGAGGTGTGGCACACCGATCTCGACCTGCTGCGACTCGGGCTGGCGAGCCTGCAGCTGTGGCCGTCGTACGCCGCCGGGCTGGGGGTTCCCGTGCACCGCACCGGAACCCTGCTGGCCGGCTTCGACGGCGGCGACCTGCAGCAGGTGCAGCGGCAGGTCGCCCTGCTCGACACCGTCGGCGTCTCGGTCGATCTGCTCAGTGGGTCCGCCGCGCGGCGGATCGAGCCCACCCTGTCGCACCGTCTGACCGGTGCCGCGCTTCTCCCTGACGACCACAGCGTCGATCCTCGCGCGGTGGTCGCGGCACTCCTGTCTCGTGTGGGAGGTGCCCAGGACGTCGCGGACGTGGGGGATCACGACGTCACGGTGATCGCCACCGGTGCCCGGCTGCCCGAGCCCTGGTCGCACCTCGTGCGGGGTGTGCGCGGCGAGATCCTGCGGGCCCACACCGACGATCCGCCGACACGGACGATCCGCGGTTGGGTGCACGGCGAGCCGCTCTACGTCGTCCCGCGGGCCGACGGTGGCGTGGTCATCGGGGCCACGTCGGAGGAACACGACGCCGACCCCGTCGTGACGCTCGGCGGCGTCGCCCGGCTTCTCGAAGGCGCCCGACTGCTGGTGCCGGGCCTGGACCGGGCCACGTTCGTCGAGGTGTGCGCCCGCGACCGCCCCGGCACTCCGGACAACCTGCCGCTGGTCGGTCCGGCGCCGGGTCGCAGCGACGTGGTCCTGGCCGCCGGCTTCTTCCGGCACGGCGTGCTGCTCGCGCCCCTGGCCGCCCGCCTGGTCGCCGACCACCTCGAGACCGGGCACCTCGACCCCGCCCTCGACCCTCGCCGCTTCGACCTCGCCGCTGGGCGGGTCGACGCGGACCGACTCGTCCATGCGCCGAACGGGCGCGATTCGACGTACAGGAAGGACAACGCGTGAAGATCACCCTCAACGGAGAAGCCGCCGACCTGCCCCCCGGGAGTGCGGTCGCCGTGCTCGCACCGTGCGCCGGGAGTGCCGTCGCGGTCAACGGCAGTGTGGTGCCGCGAAGCGCGCACGCCACACGACACCTCGAGGACGGCGACGTGGTCGAGGTCGTGACGGCGGTGCAGGGCGGATGAGCCTCGTCATCGCAGGAGTTCCCCTGCCGTCCCGACTGTTCCTCGGCACCGGCGGCCTGCCGCAACTGTCCCTGCTCGACCCCGTGCTCGACGCCGCCGCACCCGCGCTGGTCACGGTGAGCATGCGACGCGCGTCGAGCACGGGGCCCGGTGGACTGCTCGACGTGCTGACCCGGCGCGGCCTGCGCATCCTGCCGAACACCGCCGGTTGCCTCTCGGCCCGAGAGGCAGTTCTCACCGCCGAGCTGGCCCGCGAAGCGCTGGAGACCGACTGGGTCAAGCTCGAGGTGATCGGCGACGAGACCAGCCTGATGCCCGATGCCGTGGAGCTGCTCGAAGCAGCGGAGACCCTTGTGGGCAAGGGATTCTCGGTCCTGCCCTACACCACCGACGACCCCGTCCTGGCTCGGCGCCTGGCCGATGTCGGGTGCGTCGCGGTGATGCCGCTGGGCTCGCCGATCGGCTCGGGGCTGGGCGTGCTCAACCCGCATGCGATCGAAGCCGTGGTCGCCGCCGTCGACGTGCCCGTGGTGCTCGACGCCGGGGTCGGCACGGCCTCGGACGCGGCGCTGGCGATGGAGCTCGGGTGCTCGGCCGTCCTGGCGGCCACCGCGGTCACCCGGGCCGACGACCCGGTGGCGATGGCGCGGGCGCTCTCCCTCGGCGTGCAGGCCGGCTTCGCAGCCCGGTCGGCCGGTCGGGTCCCGCGGCGCTCGGTGGCCCGCGCCTCCAGCCCGGTGAGGGGGCGGATCGCATGACCGCCCTGCCGAGGCTGATCCTGCTGACCGACCGGTCCCAGCTGCGGCTCGGTCGCGGGCTGGCCCGCACGATCACCGAGTGCGTCGATGCCGGGCTCACCCATGTCGTCGTACGCGAGCACGACCTGCCTGCGCCCGCGCGTCACGCGCTGGTCGGCGCCCTGGTCGGCGTACCGGGCCTGACCGTGATCAGCAGCCGGATCCCGGACCCCGCCGCCCACGGCCTCCACCTCCCCGCCCACGCCCACCCCGCCGGGCACTTCCCCACCGGCAGTAACGCGGGGTTATGGTCGCTGAACACGCGTCAGAACACGTGTGAAGCGACCATAACCCCGCGTTACTCGGGCGGGGGTGGGCTGGTGGGGCGGTCCTGCCACACGGCTGCGGAGGTACGCCGGGCAGCGGATGACGGGGCCGACTACGTGACCCTCTCGCCGTTCGCGACCACACCCAGCAAGCCGGGCTACGGGCCACCGCTCGCGGCCGAGGCGTACGCCGGGCACGGCGTGCCGGTCTACGCGCTCGGCGGCATCACGTCCGACAACGCCGCCGGAGCACGCGACGCCGGTGCTCACGGGGTCGCCGTGATGGGGGAGATCATGCGCGCGGGCGACCCGGCCGCGACGGTCGCGCGACTGCTGGAGGTGGTCGGATGACGCCGACCGTCGTGCTGTCGGTGGCCGGCACCGACTCCGGTGGAGCTGCCGGGCTGGCCGCGGACCTGACCACGTTCGCGGCCCATGGGACACACGGTGCGCTCGTGGTCACCGCGGTGACCGCCCAGGACACCACCGGCGTGCACGCGATCCACGTGCCGCCGTACGACGTGGTGGCGGGGCAGCTCGAGGCCGTCCTCGACGACCTGCCGGTGGCCGCCGCGAAGACCGGCATGCTCGGCTCTCCCGAGACGGTGCGCCTGGTCGCCGAGCGACTGGGCCACCTGCTGCTGGTGGTCGACCCCGTGCTGGTCGCCACGAGTGGTGCCGTGCTCGGGAACGAGGCGGTGCGGGCGGCGTACGTCGACCACCTGCTTCCGGTGGCCACGGTGACCACGCCGAACCTCGACGAGGCCCGGGCCCTGCTCGGCTGCGAGGGCGCGCCGGACCAGCTGGCTGCCAAGCTCGCCGCGCTGGGGCCGGCGGTGGTGCTGACCGGTGGACTGGAGTGGGTGCCCGAACCGACTGCGAGCGACGCCGCCACCGGACTCGTCTGCACCGACTGGCTCGCTCTCCCGGGCGAGGAACCCCTGCCGCTGAGCCACCCGGCCCTACCCACCACCAACGACCACGGCACCGGCTGCACGTTCAGCGCTGCCCTTGCCGCACTGCTCGCCCGCGGGCTGCCGATCCCGGCCGCCATCCGTCGCGCGGCGGCGTACACCTCCTCCCAGCTGGCGCTCAGCCGTCGCTGGGACCTGGGCCGCGGACGCGGCCCGATCGCACACCTGACCCCCCTGCACCACCGACACGAGGAGACACCATGACCGTTCACGACGCCCACAGCCGCATCCACGTCACCGGCCCGCGGCCCGACATCCGGGTGCCGCAGACCCGCGTGCACCTGACCAACGGCGAGACCTTCGACCGCTACGCCACCGAAGGCCCCGGGTCCGCGCCCGAGGTCGGGCTGCCCGGGCTGCGCGCCGACTGGATCGTCGAGCGCGGCGACACCGAGGCGTACGACGGCCGCGAGACGCAGCTGCTCGACAACGGCCGCTCCGCCGTACGACGCGGTGCGGCCGCCGAGGAGTGGCAGGGTGAGAATCCCCAGCCCCGCAAGGCGATTGCCGGGAAGAACGTCACGCAGATGCACTACGCCCGCAACGGGATCGTGACGCCCGAGATGGAGTTCGTGGCGATCCGCGAGGGCTGCGACGTCGAGCTGGTGCGCAGCGAGGTCGCAGCCGGTCGGGCAATCATCCCGGCCAACATCAACCACCCCGAGGCCGAGCCGATGATCATCGGCAAGCGCTTCCTGGTGAAGGTCAACGCCAACATCGGCAACAGTGCGGTCACCAGCTCCATCGCCGAGGAGGTCGACAAGCTGACCTGGGCGGTCACCTGGGGCGCCGACACCGTGATGGACCTCAGCACCGGCGACGACATCCACACCACCCGTGAGTGGATCGTCCGCAACAGCCCCGTCCCGATCGGCACCGTGCCGATCTACCAGGCACTCGAGAAGGTGAACGGTGAGGCCGACAAGCTGACCTGGGAGATCTTCCGGGACACGGTCATCGAGCAGTGCGAGCAGGGCGTCGACTACATGACGGTCCACGCCGGTGTGCTGCTGCGCTATGTGCCGATGACCGCAGACCGCGTCACCGGCATCGTCTCGCGCGGGGGCTCGATCATGGCGGGCTGGTGCCTGGCGCACCACCAGGAGAACTTCCTCTACACGCACTTCGACGAGCTCTGCGAGATCTTCGCGCAGTACGACGTCTCGTTCTCCCTCGGTGACGGGCTGCGGCCCGGCTCGACCGCGGACGCGAACGACGAGGCGCAGTTCTCCGAGCTGCGCACCTTGGCCGAGCTCACCGAGCGCGCCTGGAAGTACGACGTACAGGTGATGGTCGAGGGGCCCGGCCACGTGCCGCTCAACCTGGTCGAGGAGAACGTCGTGCTGCAGCAGGACTGGTGCAAGGGTGCGCCGTTCTACACCCTCGGCCCGCTGGCCACCGACATCGCGCCCGGCTACGACCACATCACGTCGGCGATCGGTGCGGCCACCATCGCGATGCACGGCACCGCGATGCTCTGCTACGTCACGCCCAAGGAGCACCTCGGCCTGCCGAACCGCGACGACGTGAAGACCGGTGTGATCACCTACAAGCTGTCCGCGCACGCCGCGGACGTCGCCAAGGGCCACCCGCGGGCCCGTGACTGGGACGACGCCTTGTCGAAGGCCCGCTTCGAGTTCCGCTGGCGTGACCAGTTCGCGCTCTCGCTCGACCCGCACACGGCCGAGGCCTTCCACGACGAGACACTGCCGGCCGAGGCCAGCAAGACCGCGCACTTCTGCTCGATGTGCGGCCCGAAGTTCTGCTCGATGAAGATCAGCCAGGACGTGCGGGAGCGGTTCGGGTCGGCACTCGAGCCCGGCCTCGACCCCGAGGTGGGCATGAAGGAGAAGTCCGAGGAGTTCATCGAGCTCGGGGGCACGGTGTACGTCGAGCCGCGCGCCTGACGGCATGAGGTACCGAACTGCGGCAGTTCGTCACGATCGGCCACGCGATGAGCGTGCGTGGCGGTCCGGACCAGACGAACTGCCGCAGTTCGTCACCGCTGGCAGACTGACCTCCATGACGGTGATGGGTGACGACGGACTGGCCAGGCCGACCTGGGCGGCGACCGATCCGATGATGCGCGACTACTACGACACCGAGTGGGGCATGCCGATCCGCGAGGAGACCGCGCTCTTCGAGCGGATCAGCCTCGAGGCGTTCCAGTCGGGACTGTCGTGGGCCACGATCCTGCGCAAGCGGCCGAACTTTCGCGCCGCCTTCGACGGGTTCGACGCCGAGAAGGTCGCGGCGTACGACGACGCCGACCGCGAGCGCCTGATGGCCGATGTCGGCATCGTGCGCAACCGGCGCAAGGTCGACGCCACGATCACCAATGCCCGGGCCACGCTCGCGTTGCGCGACGAGGGTGGGCTGGTCGACTTCGTCTGGTCCTTCCAGCCGTCCGAGACCCCCGAGCCGACGACGTACGCCGACGTGCCCACCCAGTCGCCCGAGTCGCTGGCGCTCTCGAAGGCGTTGAAGAAGAAGGGGTTCGCCCACGTCGGGCCGACCACGATGTACGCACTGATGGAGGCGGTCGGCATCGTCGACACCCACCTGATGGCCAGCCATCGCCGCGGCTCGTCCGAGGTCTGGCCGCGCTGACTCGCGCGGGTCCCGGCGCCGATAGGGTTCGGACATGACTCGTGGTGCCCTTCTCGTCGCCGGCACCACCTCCGACGCCGGCAAGAGCATCGTGACCACCGGGCTGTGCCGCGCACTGATGCGACGGGGCCTGAAGGTGGCGCCGTTCAAGTCGCAGAACATGTCGAACAACTCCATGGTCTGCGGCGACGGCGCCGAGATCGGGCGGGCCCAGTGGATCCAGTCGTTGGCCGCCGGGGCCGAGCCCGAGGCGGCGATGAACCCGGTGCTGCTCAAGCCCGGGGGCGACCGGCGAAGCCATGTCGTGGTGATGGGCCAGCCTGCCGGTGAGATCTCCAGCCGCGACTTCGTGGACGGACGACGCCACCTCGCGCACGCGGCGTACGACGCCTTCGACGACCTGTCCGCGCGCTACGACGTGGTGATCGCCGAGGGCGCGGGCAGCCCGACCGAGATCAACCTGCGTGAGAGCGACTACGTCAACATGGGCCTGGCCCGGCACGCATCGATCCCGACCGTAGTCGTCGGCGACATCGACCGGGGTGGTGTGTTCGCCGCGATGTTCGGCACCGTCGCGCTGCTGGAGCCGGCCGACCAGGCGTTGATCGCCGGGTTCGTGGTCAACAAGTTCCGGGGCGACGCCACTCTCCTGACCCCCGGCCTCGACCAGCTCGAGGCGCTCACCGGTCGGCGCGTGTTCGGCGTACTGCCGTGGAATCCCCACCTCTGGTTGGACTCTGAGGACGCACTCGACCTCGAGGGACGTCGTACGCCGGACGGCGCTGCAGCCATGAAGGTGGCAGTGGTCAGGCTGCCCAGGGTCTCGAACTTCACCGACGTCGACGCACTCGGCATCGAGCCGGGCCTCGACGTGGTGTTCGTCAGCGACCCGCGGGCGATGGCCGACGCCGACCTCGTGGTGCTGCCCGGCACCCGCGCGACGATCTCCGACCTGGCCTGGCTGCGGTCGCGTGGGCTGGACCGCGCGATCCTCGACCACGCCGCGGCAGGAAAGCCGGTCCTCGGCATCTGTGGTGGCTTCCAGATGCTCGGTCGTCGGATCATCGACCCGACGGGGGTGGAGGGCGTGGCCGGCGCCGATGTCGAGGGCCTGGGCCTGCTCGACGTGGCCACGACGTTCGCCGAGGAGAAGGCGCTGCGGCTGCCGACCGGTGAGGCGCTGGGTGTGGAGACGACCGGCTACGAGATCCACCACGGCCGCATCACCCGGAGCTCCGGCGAGGAGTTCCTCGGTGGAGCGCGTGCGGGCGCAGTGTTCGGCACGATGTGGCACGGCAGCCTCGAGGGCGACGAGTTCCGGCGCGCCTTCCTCGCAGCCGCAGCGAGCGCCGCGGGGCGTGAGTGGCGCTCCTCCGACGTGAGCTTCCCCGAGCAGCGTGAGGCCCGGCTCGACCTGCTCGGCGCGCTCGTCGAGGAGCACCTCGACGTCGACGCCCTCCTCGAGCTGGTCGAGCGCGGTGCACCGGCCGACCTCGCGATCCTGCCCCCGGGAGCGTCGCGATGAACGTCCTGCTCCTCGGCGGCACCGGCGAGGCGCGTGAGCTCGCCCTCCTGCTCGAACAACGCGGCGCCACCTTCACCTCGTCGCTGGCCGGGCGGGTGGCGCGTCCGCGGCTGCCCGTCGGACCCGTGCGCATCGGTGGCTTCGGTGGCGTGGACGGACTGGTCGGCCACCTTCGTGACGAGCACGTGACTGCGGTCGTCGACGCCACGCATCCCTTCGCGGAGGGCATGACCCGCAACGCGATCGCGGCGTGCGCGGCGACCGGCGTGCCCCTGCTGCGTCTCGAGCGACCCGGCTGGGCCCAGGCGCCCGGCGCAGAGACGTGGCACTGGGTCGACGACCACGACGAAGCGGCCGCGTTGACCGCCACGCTGGGGGAGCGGCCCTTCCTCACCGTGGGCCGGCAGTCGCTCGCCCGCTTCGTGGAGCCGTTGGCCGAATCGTCAGCGTTGGTGCGGGTTGTGGACCCTCCCGACCTCGAACTGCCGGCCCCGTGGACCCTGCTGACGAGTCGTGGTCCCTATCGCCTCGACGGCGAGCTGGCCCTGATGCGCGAGCACGCCGCCGATGTCGTGGTCACCAAGGACTCCGGTGGCTCGTTCACCTGGCCCAAGATGGAGGCCGCGGCAGAGTTGGGCGTGCCGGTGGTCGTCGTACGCCGTGCCGCGTCGGCGTCCCACGTCGAGGTGGTCACCGACCCCGCTGCCGCCGACGCCTGGCTGGTTCGCCGCGGCGCCTAGTCGTCAGCGACCTCGTCGGGCCATCGCCAGGGCGGCCGCGACGACGACCGAACCCCGATCAACCCGGTCGGCGAGTCGGACCGCCCTGGCGATGTCTGTGGCCCCGGGAGCACCGCCGCTCCCGAGGGTGTGCCGGTCCTCGACCCGTGTGCCGTAGGTGTTCACACCACCGAGCCGTACGCCGAGCGCCCCGGCGAACGACGCCTCGACCGGCCCGGCGTTGGGGCTCGGGTGATGGCGGGCGTCCTTGCGCCAGGCGGCGAACGCGGCGCGCGGCGAGCCACCAACCGTGGGCGCGAGACCTGCTGCGAGCAGGGCGGACAGCCGCGCACCGGCGAGATTGAGCAGGTCGTCGAGGCGTGCGGAGGCCCAACCGAAGTTCTCGTAGCGCTCGTTGTGGTGGCCCACCATCGCGTCGAGCGTGTTGGCAGCGCGGTAGCCGACGAGACCGGGAACGCCGAACACCGCTCCGAGGACCAGTGGCGCGACCACGGCGTCGGAGGTGTTCTCGGCGACGGACTCGATGGTGGCCCGGGCAACCCCGGACTCGTCGAGACGCGAGGTGTCACGGCCGACCAGGTGGGTGAGCCGCTGCCGTGCCGCGGGCAGGTCCCCGTCGTGCAGTCGGGAGTGCACGGCCTCGGCCTCACGACCGAGTGACGTGCCGCCCAGGACGGCCCAGGTGGCGGTGGCGGTCAGCAGGGTCCGCACGACCGGACGGTCACGGGTGGAGCGTTCGGCCAGGGCACCGGTGAGCCCGACGCCGCCCACCAGGAGGGCGCTGTGGAGGGCACCGCGGGCCCGCGAGTCGGCGTACGTCAGCTTCTCGACGCGGGTCGCGAGCCGGCCGAAGCCGGCCACCGGGTGGAACCGTGCAGGGTCCCCGAGCGCGCGGTCGGCCGCGAACCCCAGGAGCAGTCCCAGGGCACGCGGCACGGAATGCTTCAACGGTGGCTCAGATCGACGCGGCGAGTTCGCGGCGTTCGGCCCGGGCCACGGCGACCGCGTCGAGGCGGCCGACCAGGCCGGTGAGCACGACGCCGATGACGCCCCAGATGGTGGCCAGGGTGAACAGCGACGACAGGCGGAAGTACCACAGCGTGTCGGCCGGGAAGTCGCCCAGCTCGTTGACCGTCGGCATCGCGACCGCGGCGAGTACGACGACCGCGAGGTAGGCGCCGGCGCCGATCACGACGCTGGCGTACACGCTGACCTGGGTGAGCAGGCGACGGGCCAGGAACGTGGCGGCCACGGCGGCCAGCACCGAGATGGCCAGGAAGATGAAGTAGTAGCCGGTGCGCTCGCCGATCGTGTCGCCCGACCCGACGGCCGGGGGAGCCGCGGGGTACTTGAAGAACGGCACCAGGGCGAAGGACGCGAAGCCGATCGCGGTGACCAGTGCCGTCGATGCGGCGGGACGCAGCCGGCCGACCCGGCCGATCGCGGCTGCGGAGATGAGCGCGATGAGCCCGCCCAGCGCCGTACCGACGATCAGGGTCCCGGTGAGCAGGCCCCAGGTGCGCTGGTTGCCTCGGGAGACCTCGGCCGCCTCGCCGTGGCTGTGCCCGGCCTCGTGGCTGTGTTCATGCGCTGTGCCGCCCGCCTCTGCGGCGTCGTGCTCGTGGGCCGCGCCTTCTTCGTGGCCGTGTTCCTCGGGCGCCTCGGCTTCGTCAGCCGTGCCTGCCTCTTCGAGGGCGATCGCCTTCTCGACGTGCGGTTCGCCGACCTGGTGGGCGACGAGGAAGCCGAAGATGCCGGCGATGAATCCGGCGATGAGCCCCCGGATCAGGATGTTGCGTGCAGTCATGGGTCGTTCCGATCAGAGAGGGGCGCGCACGTTGCGGTGCGGCGACCGGAGCAGCCTGCACGCAGGACGTTGCGCTGGACGTCCTGCGGAGCGGTCGCCGGAGCGACCGGCGTGCAGGACGTGGCGACGGAGGTCCTGCGGAGTGGTTGCCGGAGCAGCCTGCACGCAGGACGTTGCGCTGGACGTCCTGCGGAGTGGTTGCCGGAGCGACCGGCGTGCAGGACGTCAGGCGTGGATCAGTGGCAGGGGTAGCCGAGCAGGTGGCGACCGTCGTGGACCCACTCGTGGATCGCGGTGCCGGAGATCAGCGAAGTGGCGCCCTGGTCGGTGCTGATGAAGAAGAGCGCGAGCAGCGCGACGAGACCGTAGAAGAGCGCCCACGGGGCGATCTGGGCCAGCGGGATCGAGGGGAGCTCGATCGCGTCGGGGCCGGCCGTCGAGATGGCGGGGGTTGCCTGAGACATGTGTCCTCCTGAGGGATGGTGCGTCCCTGAACTAGTGGGGATTCCGCTGGGCCCTCGGGTCTGACTCCACCGCCGGAGCGATGTCACAGTAGCGCGACTGTGCCGGAGTTACACCGGCTTCCTCGAGCCCAACGTGCTTCACCCTAGAGCATCGAGGTCGCCACCGACACCGCCGGCCGGACATTGGACACGACCGGCGTCACCGAGCTCGATCCCCAGCACCGACAGGAGTTTGCGCGTGGGCTCGGGAGCGCGCACGGCGATGCGGATCCACGTCTCGTCCAGGCCCGGGAACGTGTCGGCCCGGCGGACGGCGAACCCGGCCGTGCGCAGCCGCGCCCGGAGGCCCGGGTCGACCCGGGCCAGCACGAACGGCCCGTCCGAGGCGAGATGGTCGACGCCGAGCTCGGCCAGCCCGTCGGTGAGGACCTTGCGGCGTACGACGACCTGCCGGGCACGTTCGGCCGCCTCCGATGCGGCGTCGTCACTGCAACAGGCCACCATCGCAGCGGCCGCCGTCGTCGAGACCGACCACGGCACCTGCTGGGCCCGCAGGTCGTCGACGACCGCGGCCTCCGCGAGCACGTAGCCCGCGCGCACCCCCGGGATCGACCACAGCTTGGTGAGGCTGCGTACGACGACCAGGCCCGGTGTCGTGGCGCCGGCGAGGGACTGGGTCTCACCCGGCACGGCGTCCATGAACGCCTCGTCGACCACGACCAGTCGCCCCGGTCGCAGCAGGGCACGGATGGTCGCCGCGGGGTGGAGTGCGCCGGTCGGGTTGGTCGGGTTGCCGATCACGACGAGGTCGGCGTCATCGGGCACCTGGGTGGGGTCCAGGCGGAATCCGTCGTCCGGGTCACAGGGCACGTGCGCGGGTCGGTGGCCGGCCATCGTCAGCGCGACGTCGGGCTCGGTGAACTGCGGGTGCACGACGACCGGATGCCGCCACGGGCGCATCCGGGCGATCAGTGAGAACGCCTCGGCCGCACCGGCGGTGGCCAGCACCTCGCCATCGCGTCGACCGTGTCGGCGGGCGATCGCGTGCTCGGCCTGAACCGCGGTGGGGTAGGCGCCGATCCCGTCGAGACTGGCGAGGAGCGCCTCGTGCAGCCAGGCCGGCCGCGGGCCGTCGTACACGTTGACCGCGAAGTCGACCAGGCCCTCCCCGGCCTCGGTGTCCCCGTGGTGCCGCAACGGATCCGCTGGTCGACCAGGGCGCTCGGCGACGGCTCCCGCTGGTTGAGGAAGGCGCTCTGCGCCTGTCTCGAAACCACAGGCCCCAAGGTTTCGAGACAGGCCTTGACGGCCCTCCTCAACCAGGGGGGCGCTGCCCTCCTCAACCAGCGGGCCAGGGGCCTCCGCATACGCACACGCCGCATCCGCGAAGCGCTGCGCCAGTTGAGGATGCCCGGCCCAGTGTGTGTGCAGGTACGACGCATGCACGGTGTCGGAGGCGAACCCGATCGGCTGGTCGTCGACGTGCCAGGCCGGGACGTCGGACGCGGCCGGCGTCACCGTCGTCCGGTGGAACTCGTGGCCGGTGACGACCTCGCCGGGGCGTCCCAACAACGTCGCGACGGGTGACTCCGCGCGGCGGTAGGACAGCGTGAGGCGCGGGGTCATCCGGGCGTCCGCGGGCAGCGCGCCGACCATGGCGGCGTGGTCGACGGTGCGGCAGAGGTAGAGCAGCCCGGCACACTCGGCGACCGTCGGCATGCCCGACGCAATGGCAGCGGAGAGTTCGCCCATCAAGGCCTCGTTGGCGCTCAAGCCGGCGGCGTGGACCTCGGGGAATCCGCCGCCCAGATAGAGGCCGGCCGTGCCCGCCGGCAGCGCGTCGTCGTGGAGTGGGTCGAAGGTGACCACGTCGCACCCGGCGGCGCGCAGCAGCTCCTCGGTCTCCGCGTAGCGGAACGTGAACGCACGCCCACCGGCCATCGCGATGACCGGTCGTCGATCGGGACGTCCTGCATCGTGGTCGTCGGGGCCACCGCCTCGCAGGACGTCCGGCGTTGCGTCCTGCACCGGGGTCGCCGGAGCCGCCGCTCTGCAGGACGTCTGCAGGGCGACAGTCGGGTCCCAGGGCTCGGCGTCGAGACGAGGCGCCAGATGGGCGAGGGCCAGGACGGCGTCGAGGTCGATCCGCTCGGTGATCCGGTCGGTCAATCGCTCCAGGGTCGCCGCTGCCTCGTCGCGCTCGTCGGCCGGCACCAGCCCGAGGTGTCGCGAGGGTGCGACGATGCCGTCGTCGCGGTGGAGCACGCCGAGCACCGGCAGGTCGATCGAGCGGCGTACCTCGTCGGCATGCCGCACCGACCCGGCCTTGTTGAGGATGACCCCGGCGATCTCGACCGACGAGTCGTAGGACGCCATGCCCTGCACGACGGCACCGATCGACCGTGACGCGTGGGAGATGTCGACGACGAGGACGATGGGGGAGCGGGTCACCGTGGCGAGGTGGGCGGTGGA
The DNA here is from genome assembly GCF_001429525.1 of Nocardioides sp. Soil796. Taxonomy (NCBI): domain Bacteria; kingdom Bacillati; phylum Actinomycetota; class Actinomycetes; order Propionibacteriales; family Nocardioidaceae; genus Nocardioides; species Nocardioides sp. Soil796. Next base: position 112,054 of record NZ_LMSQ01000018.1, on the reverse strand, counting down.
GGCGAATCCGTCGCCGCCGATCTGGCCGTCGTACAACCCCATGACGCCCTCGATCACCGCGACGTCTGCACCCCGGGCGCCGTTGAGCAGCAGCGGCACCAGCAGCTCCTCGCCGACCAGGTGGGGGTCGAGGTTGCGGCCGGGACGCCCGGTGGCCAGCGAGTGGTAGCCCGGGTCGATGTAGTCAGGCCCGACCTTGTGGCCGCTGATCGACAGGCCGCGCCGCGAGAGCGCAGCCATCAGGCCGGTCGCGATCGTGGTCTTGCCGTGCCCCGAGGCGGGTGCAGCGATCACCAGCCGGGGCAGCGCTACCATTCGATGCCCCGCTGGCCCTTCTGGCCGCGGTCCATCTGGTGCTTGACCTTGGTCATCTCGGTGACCAGGTCGGCGGCCTCGACCAGCCTCGGGTTCGCGCGGCGGCCGGTGATCACGACGTACTGCCGACCCGGTCGGTTGACCAGCGTCTCGACGACGTCGTCGACATCGACCCAACCCCACTCCATCGGGTAGGTGAACTCGTCGAGCACGTAGAGGTCGTGGCGCTCCTCCGCGATGCGGCGCTTGACCTCCGCCCAGCCCTCGGCGGCGTCGCGGGCGTGGTCCTCGTCGGTGCCCTCCTTGCGGCTCCACGACCAGCCCGAGCCCATCTTGTGCCACTCGACCGGGCCGCCCTCGCCGGTCTCGGTGTGCAGCTCTCCGAGCCGTTCGAGCACGGTCTGCTCGCCGATGCGCCACTTGGCGGACTTCACGAACTGGAAGACGCCGACGTTCCACCCCTGGTTCCAGGAGCGGATGGCCAGCCCGAACGCGGCCGTCGACTTGCCCTTGCCGTCGCCGGTGTTGACCATCAGCAACGGCTGGTTGCGGCGCTGCGCCGTGGTCAGCCCGTCGTCGGGGACGTGTGCGGGGACTCCCTTGGCCATCAGGCCGCTCCTTCTGTCGTGCCGAGCGATCCGTGGACGGCGCCGGTCAGTGCACTGGCGCTGACCTCGCCGACGGGCACGTACTCGGCCATCAGGTCGGTGGCCAGCGCGTCGGCCAGGCCCATCCGGAACCGGCCGACCTCGCAGTCGATGACCAGCGACGCCGTGCCCTGGGCAGCGAGGTGCGTCGCCACCTGCCGCGAGCGTTGTACGGCGTCCGCCCCGGACGTGGCCCGTCCGTCGGTGACCACCACCAGCAGCGGACGGCGACGCGGGTCGCGGATGCGCTCGAGGCGCAGCACCTCGGCCGCCTTGAGCAGGCCCTCGGCGAGCGGCGTACGACCACCGGCGGGCAGCTGTTCGAGCCGGGCGGCGGCGATGTCGACCGAGTTCGTGGGCGGCAGGGCGAGCTGTGCGTCGTTCCCGCGGAAGGTGATCAGCCCGACCTTGTCGCGGCGCTGGTAGGCGTCGAGCAGCAGCGAGAGGATCGCGGTCTTGACCTGCTCCATGCGCTTCTTCGCAGCCATGGAGCCGGACGCGTCGACACAGAAGAGGATCAGGTTCGACTCGTGGCCCTCCTTGGTCGCCACGCGCAGGTCGCTGGCCCGGAAGGTCAGCGCGCCCCCGACCCGGCCGCGGATCACCTGATGGGGTGCGGCGGCCCGGATGGTCTCGGTCAGGTGGATCGAACCGCCCCGGCCGGTCGCCTTCGTCGCGCCGATCCGGCGGCCCGACGAGGTGACCGCGCGGCTGCGCCGCCCGGACTCGCCCGCTCCGGTGCCGGTGACCGTGAACAGCTTGGGGCGGTACGGCGCGTGCGTGCGGGCCACCTCCTCGGCAACCGGGACGTCCTGCGCGCCAGCCTCGTCGGTCGAGGAGGTGGCGCCCGCTTCCTCGTTGGTCGAGGAGGGCGCGCCTGCTTCCTCGTTGGTCGAGGAGGGCGCGCGGCCTCCTTCGTTGGTCGAGGAGGGCGCGCCAGCGCCCGTCTCGAGACCATCGTCGCCCGCGTTGTCGTCGCCCGGCCCACCGTCGCCAGTTCCACCGTCGCCAGTTCCACCGTCGCCAGTTCCACCGTCACCCGGCCCACCGTCGCCCGGACCGTCGTCATCAGGGCCGTCCGGCTCGGGCGGGAAGTCGTCGTCACCGAGCAGCTGGTCGAGCAGGTCCTCGTCGATCCCGGGTGCGTCGAACGGGTTGCGGCGTCGCCGGTGCGGCAACGACAACCGGGCCGCCGCACGGACGTCCTCGCGGGCGACCGACGTACGACCGTGCCAGGCGGCGTGCGCGACCGCGGCGCGGGCCGTGACGATGTCGGCGCGCATGCCGTCGACGTCGAACGCGGCGCAGATCTCGGCGATCTTGAGCAGGGCGGCGTCGCCGAGGGCAACCTGGTCGACCAGCTTCTGGGCGGCCAGGATCCGGTCGGTCAGTGCCCGCTCGGAGTCGGCGTACGCCGCGGCGAAGGCGGCAGGGTCGGTCTCGAACGCGATCCGGCGGCGGACCACCTCGACCCGCAGGGCCGGGTCGCGCGGTGCGGCGACCTCGACGGTCAGGCCGAAGCGGTCGAGCAGCTGCGGGCGCAGCTCGCCCTCTTCGGGATTCATCGTGCCGACCAGCACGAAGCGGGCGGCGTGCTCGACCGAGACGCCGTCACGCTCGACGGTCGAGCGGCCCATCGCGGCGGCGTCGAGCAGCAGGTCGACGAGGTGGTCGTGGAGCAGGTTGACCTCGTCGACGTAGAGGATGCCGCGATGCGCGCGGGCCAGCAGGCCGGGTTCGTACTCGGCGACGCCCGACGAGAGCGCCTTCTCGAGGTGCAGCGAGCCGAGCACGCGGTCCTCGGTGGCGCCGACCGGCAGCTCGACCAGGCGCACTGGTCGGGTCTCGGTGTCGACGTCCGCGGCGAACGGGCCGTCGGGGGAGAGGGGGTGGGCCTCGTGGGGATCGGTGGAGAACCGGTCGCCGGCGATCACCTCGATCGACGGCAGCACTGCGGCAAGTGCGCGCACCATCGTCGACTTCGCAGTGCCCTTCTCCCCGCGCACGAGGACTCCGCCGACGGACGGGGAGATCGTGGTGAGGACCAGGGCGAGGGCCATGTCGTCGGAACCGACGACCGCGCTGAAGGGATAGCGCTGGACAGGGTGGGGCTGTGGCATTGGGGGCTCCCGCTCTCATTCGCCAACGAACTGGTGGCGGCGCGAGGCCGGTCTTCGGACTTCTCGAGGTCACTCCGTCGGACGGAATGCCTGAGTCACCGCAGCGGGCCCTGTGCCGGATTCTCACCGGCTTCCCAGATTCTCCCCTCGACCTCCGTCGGATGACGGCGACCTTCGGGGCACCTCGTGCCTTCGGCGCCACGGTATCCGGTCGCGCCACCGGGTTGTCCACGTGGCCACCACCCGGGCAGGAAGGCCCGGTGTACGTCGTACGGTTGCGTGGTGAGCGCAAGCAATGCCGGCCATGCCCTGGAGCTGCGCGACGTCGCCTTCACCCGCGGCGGTCGCACCCTGCTCGACGACATCTCGCTGACCGTCCGCCGTGGTGAGCACTGGGCCCTGATCGGACCCAACGGTGCCGGCAAGACCACCCTGCTCAACATCCTCGGCGCGGTCACCTTCCCGAGCCGGGGCGAGGTGCACGTGCTCGGCCACAAGCTGGGCCGGGTCGACCTGCGCGAGCTGCGGCGCTCGATCGGTCACGTGAACCCGCGCCACCAGATCGGCACGAACCTCTCCGTGGAGCAGGTCGTGCTCACCGGCGAGACCGGCACCAACGAGATGGTGCCGCGCTGGACCCCGTCGTCCGAGACCCACGAGCGAGCACACCTGCTGATGAAGACCCTGGGCATCGACGCCGACGACCCGCACTGGCACACCATGTCGCAGGGGGAACGCGGTCGCGCACTGATCGCCCGGGCGCTGATGCCCGACCCGCCGTTGCTGCTGCTCGACGAGCCGAGCACCGGGCTCGACGTGGCCGCCCGCGAGCAGATGATCCACACCATCACCGACCTGCCGAACGTGATTCCGGGGCTCACGTCGGTGACGGTCACCCATCACTTCGAGGAGCTCCCGGCGTCGATCACCCACGCCGTCCTCCTGCGCGCGGGTCGCATCGTCGCGGCCGGTCCGGTGGAGCAGACGCTGACCTCCGACCTGGTCACGGAGACGTTCGACCACCCCATCGAGGTGGGGCGTCGCGGCGGACGCTGGTTCGCGATGGCTCGCTGACCGATTAGGGTCGGCCCCATGTCAGCAGTCACCGTCATCGGTATCGGCGCGGACGGCTGGCCCGGCGTCACGGCCGCCCTCCGCCAGCGCGTGCTCGACGCCGAGGTGGTCCTCGGCGGGACCCGCCATCTCGACATGCTGCCCGACGTGCCCGGCCAGGTGCGCGAGCCGTGGCCCTCTCCGCTGCGCGACGGCCTGCCCGCCCTGTTGTGGAAGTACGACGGCCGACGCGTGGTCGCCCTGGCCTCGGGTGACCCGTTCGTCTCGGGCATCGGCGGCACCCTGGTCGACCTGCTCGGGCGCAGCGCCGTCGTCGTCGAACCCGCCGTCTCCTCGGTGGCACTGGCCCGCGCCCGCATGGGCTGGGACTCCGAGGCGGTCGACGTGGTCAGTGCCGTCGGTCGCGACGCCCACGCGGTGCTGCGCGCACTCGCGCCCGGGCACCGGCTCGTGGTGCTCTCCTCCGACGCCGGTACGCCGGCAGAGGTCGCCGCACTGCTCGTCGGTGCCGGCTACGGCGAGTCGAAGATGACCGTGCTGGCCGACCTGGGTTCGCGCGACGAGACCCGCCTCAACACGACGGCTGCGGAGTGGGGAGGCCGCGCGCCCCAGCTCAACGTGATCGCCCTCGAGCTCGTCGGGCCCCTCGTCGGCGGCTGGTCGGCGGGCCTTCCCGACGACGCCTTCGAGCACGACGGACAGCTGACCAAGCGCGACCTGCGTGCCTCGGCACTGGCCCGGCTCGCCCCCACCCCCGGCGCACTGCTCTGGGACGTCGGCGCCGGTGCCGGCTCCGTCGGCATCGAGTGGATGCGGGCCCACCACACCTGCCGCACGATCGCCGTCGAAGGCAACGCCGAGCGTGCCGCCCGCATCACGCGCAACGCGCTGGCCCTCGGCGTACCCGCGCTGAAGGTCGTCGAAGGGCGGGCGCCCGCGGCCCTCGCCGGCCTGCCGAAGCCCGATGCGATCTTCGTCGGTGGCGGTGCCACAGTTGACGGGGTGATCGAGAATTCCCTTGCTGCACTGGGATCTGGCGGTCGTCTGGTCGTCCACGGAGTCACCGTCGAGACCGAGGTCGTGCTGGCCGCGGCCCACAAGGAGTACGGCGGCGAGCTGACCCGGCACCAGGTCGAGACCGCGGCACCGATCGGCACCTTCACCGGGTGGACCCCCGCCCGCACCGTCACCCAGTGGGCCCTCGTCAAGGAGCAGTCATGACCATCCACTTCGTCGGCGCCGGCCCCGGTGCGGCCGACCTGATCACCCTGCGCGCGGCGACGTTGTTGTCCGGGGCCGATGTCGTGCTCTATCCCGGCACCTATCTCGACGACGAGGTGCTCTCGCACTGCCGAGCCGACGCCGTCCGCGTCGACACCCAGGACCTCGACCTCGACCAGATGACGGCGGTGATGGTCAACGCGCACGCGTCCGGGCAGGACGTCGTACGCCTCACCTCGGGGGACCCGTCGGTCTATTCGGCGCTGGCCGAGCAGACCCGACGACTCGACGCCGCGCAGGTGCCGTGGGACGTCACGCCCGGCATTCCCGCGTACGCCGCCGCGGCCGCCGCGCTCGGCCGCGAGCTGACCGTGCCGAAGCTGGCCCAGTCGGTGGTGCTCACCCGCGCTCAGGCCCGGTCGACGGAGATGCCGTCGGGGGAGACCCTCGACAACTTCGCGGCCACCGGCGCGACGCTGGTGCTGCACCTGGCCATCACCCGCGCCCGTGAGCTGGCGACGCGGCTGGCGGAGCACTACGGGCCCGGCTGCCCGGCTGCCGTGGTGTCCCGGGTGAGCCAGCCGTCGGAGCTGGTGCTGCGTGGCACCCTCGCCGGCATCGCCGACCAGGTCGAGGCCGCGGACCTGCGCCAGGCCGCGTTGATCATGGTCGGTCCCGCCATCGACCCGTCGCTCGTCACGCACGAGATGGCCGAGTCCTACCTCTACGACCCCGCCCGCGACCGTTCCCTCAAGCGCTGACCCGTCGCCAGTCTCGATCGACCTGTCGCCAGTTCTGAGTGACCTGTCGCCAGTTCAGCGCCCGAACCGAAACTCACGACGGGTCGACGAAGCGGGGCGTCCAGACCTGGCCGTTCGCCGTACGCCGGGTGCTCGAGGCGCCGATGATCAGCAGGCACTTCATGTCGATCGTCGCGGGGTCGAGCTCACCGAGCGTGGTGACGGTCAGCGACTCCTCGGCGCGACCGATGTCACGCCCGACCACGACCACGGTCTCCGCGGAGCGGTGTGCGAGCAGCACCTTGTGGGCCAGGACGATCTGGTCCGTGCGCGAACGTGAGGCGGGGTTGTAGATGCCGAGCACGAGGTCGGCCTCGGAGACGGCACGCAACCTGTCCTCGATGACGGACCACGGCTTGAGCCGGTCGCTCAGGCTCATCACCGCGAAGTCGGCGCCCACGGGAGCACCGGCACGGGCTGCGACGGCCTGGATCGCGCTGACCCCGGGGAGCACGCGCACGGGCACGTCGTCGTACTCGCCCTCGGCCGCCTCGAAGACCGCCGACGCCATGCCGAAGACGCCCGCGTCACCGCCGGAGACCACCGCGACCCGTTCGCCCGAACGGGCCAGCTCGAGCGCGAGCCGGGCCCGGTCGACCTCCACGGTGTTGCCGGACGCGTGGCGGGTGAGACCCGCTCGCTGCGGCACACGGTTGACGTACGGCGCGTAGCCGATCACGTGCTGCACGTCGGCGAGTGCCGCGCTGGCCTCGGGGGTCAGCCAGTCGTCCGGGCCGGGCCCGAGCCCGATCACGAGCAGTTCGGCAGCCGCCGGTCGAGGAAGTTGCGCACCCTGCCGGGCCTCCGCAACCAGCGCCGGCCTCCGCCCGCCGGGGTCGTCGGTCAGGGAGTCACCGGGCACGACGATCAGCGAGAAGTACGGAACCGACGACGGGTCGACGTCGGTCACCTTCATCCAGCGCTCGGCGGGCATCGAGGCGCGCTCGATGTACCACGCGTGCTCGAGACGTCCGGCCTGCGCCAACGCGTCGACCACACCCGGGAACCGCCGTCCCAGCTTCATGATGATGGCACCGTCTGTGTCGGCCAGCCGGCGGGCCAGCTCGGGCACCGGCAGGGTGCCCGGCAGGACGGTGAGGACGTCGGTCTGCCGCACCAGCGGTGTCGCGACGACGGCCGTGGCGGCGGCGAACGCGGGCACCCCCGGCACGACCTCGGTCGGGAACCTCGGTGAGAGCCGGTCGTGGAGGTACATGAACGAGCCGTAGAACAGCGGGTCGCCCTCGGCCAGTACGACGACCGTGCGGCCGGCGGCCAGATGATCAGACAGCCGGGAGGCACAGGACTCGTAGAACTCGGCCATCGCGCCGGCGTACCCACCCGGGTGGGCGGTCGGGCCGGTCGTGACGGGGTAGCGCAGCAGTTCCTCGACGACGCCGTCGGGGATCAGGTCGGCCGCGATGCGTCGCGCGTTCGACTCCTTGCCGACCCCTGCGTGGTAGGCGATCACGTCGGCCTCGCCGATCAGCCGGGCGGCCTTGCGGGTGATCAGCTCGGGGTCGCCGGGGCCGAGCCCGACGCCGTAGAGACGGCCGGTCATTCCTGCTCCTGGGCGAGTGCGTTGAGGGCGGAGGCGGTCATCGCGGAGCCGCCCCGGCGGCCGCGGACGGTCAGGAACGGGATGTCGATGCCGTGGTCGTCGGCGAAGGCGGCCAGCGCGTCCTTCGACTCGGCGGCGCCGATGAACCCGACCGGGCAGCCGATGATCGCGGCCGGCCGGGGAGCCCCGTCGGCCAGCATCTCGAGCAGGTGGAACAGTGCGGTCGGGGCGTTCCCGATGGCCACCACCGATCCTTCGAGCCGGTCGCCGAGCAGCGAGAAGGCGGCCGCCGACCGCGTCGTGCCGAACTCTCGCGCCAACCCGGGGACGCGCTCGTCGCGCAGAAGGCAGACCACGTCGTTGTCGCGGGGGAGCCGGGCTCGGGTGACACCCGAGGCGACCATGTGGGCGTCGGTGATGATCGGCGCGCCGGCGCCCAACGCGTCGCGCGCAGCCCGCACCAGACCCGGATGGATGACCAGGTCACCGGTCAGGTCGGTCTGCCCGGTGCCGTGCACCATGCGGACGGCGACCTTCTCGGCATCGGCCGGGAGGTGGTCGAAGCGCGACTCCGCGCGGATCGTCGCGAACGAGTCGACGTAGATCGCGGAGCCGTCGTCGATGTAGTCGTAGCAGCGCGGGGGCCGGGACGGTGCAGCCGGTGCGGACATGTTCACTCCTCGGGGTTCTCGCCCCAATGCGGCAGTGTGCGGGATTGTCCTGGCGTCAGTGTCTGGCTTGGCCCTCTCGGGCTTCACAGTGGCGGAACCGCCCCGGACTCGCACCGGGTTCCTGGCTCCAGAACGGGCTCAGACTACGCGTTGACGACGAGCACGCTGCGCCACGGTGTGACCACGAGATGCTGCGGAGCGTCCACGAGCAGGCGCTGGACGAGCGAGCGGGTCAGCAACCCGTCGGGTACGGCGACGTGCTCGACGCGGTGGGTGAGTGCGCCGTACGCCGGTGGCCGGGCATGCACGCGCGTACGGGGATCGCGTGGATGCGCCTCGGGTGGCGCGGACAGCTCGTCGACGTGCCACGCAGCCGAGGCACCTTGTCCGCGCACGGTGAGGAACGCCCGGGCCAGCCCGACCAGGCGTGCGGCTGATTCGTCCAGGGGCACCACCGGCCCCCAGGCGCGGGTGCCGATGCGCAGCTGGCACTCGGTCTCGGAGACCGCGACCAGGCCCAGGTCGAGCGGGCGATCCAGGAGGTCGCCGCGACCGTCATCGAGGACGAAGAGGAAACGCCCCGGCAGGGCGGCCAACGAAGGGTGGGCGCACAGGCCCTCGTCGAGTGCTCGGGCGACCGGACGCAGGTTGGCCCGGCCACTGCGCGGAACATCCCAGTCACCTGGTGCCTGCGATGTTCCACGTTGGTCCGGGAGCAGCCCGCTGAGTGGCGAGACCATGATGTTCCGGACCAGCTCGTGGGTGGGCGAGGGCAGCAGGCCGGTCGCCTCGATGGCGGCCACCACCTCGGGCGCCAGGCAGCCGTCGTCGGTGGGAAGGGCACGCAGCTGCAGGTTGGCGCGCTTGGTCAGGTGCACGGTGCCGTCGCCGTACGTCGTCGCGACGTCGAGCAGCTGGGCCAGCGCTGCGGGCGTGATCTCACCACCGACCAGGCGCAGCCGCACGAGCGCACCGTCATCGGCCGGCCAGGGGCGCAGGACTCCCGGGCACAGGTCAGCGCGATGGCGTGCTGCTGGCGAACTCACGGCGGCATCGTCCCACGGCGCCCGGAACTGGCGACGGGTCGCCCGGAACTCACGACGGGTCGCCCAGAACTGGCGACGGGTCGACGCGGTGGGCGGGGGCGTTGATACGGTGCCAGTGCCGTGGTGTTCGGGAAGCCGGTTCGATGCCGGCGCGGCCCTCGCCACTGTAACCGTCGAGTTGACGGCCCTTGCGGTGCTCACCCCTGAGAACGGGGAGGGCGCCGGACCACTGGGAGAAGTCCCGGGAAGGTCGGCCAGAGACGCTGAGACGGAAGCCAGGAGACCGGCCACGGCGCGTCATGTTCCACGAGGGTTTGGAGACCGCCGGTGACGGCACTCGTATTGGTTGGAATGTCCGTCCGTGAGGCCGACGCGCGCAACCGGCTGACGGCAGTTGCCGCGCGCCACGACGGCACCGTCGCGTTCCTGCAGATGGGCGATCCGTCGCTGGACCGTGAGCTGACCCGGCTGGCCGACGCCGGCGCCACACACATCACGCTGGTCGGGGTCAGCCTCGGCACCCTCGCACCCGCGAACTCGTGGCTGCGTCGGATCGCCTCGCACTGGTGGCGCGAACGGGCCGGTGAGCCTCCGGTGATCGAGGTGGCCACGGCGATGATGCGCAACGATCTCGACCTCGATCTCGTCCTCGACGTCACCCGCCCCATCGCGGGCACCGAGGCGCCGTTGACCTCGGCGGCCTGGGAGGACGTGCCGGGCCACCGTCACCAGCTGTTCGTCTGCCGGGGGCCGCGCTGCACGGCGCTCGGCTCGGACAAGACCGCGGAGGCCTTCGCCCTCGAGCTGATGCGTCTCGAGCAGGGGGACGACGAGGTGCTGATCACCCAGACCGGCTGTCAGTTCCCCTGCAACCACGCACCCGTCGTCTCGGTGCAGCCCGACGACGTCTGGTACGGCGGCGTCACGCCCGACGTCGCCCGCACCATCGCCACCGACCACCTCGTCACACACCAACCCGTCGAGGCGTACCGCCTGCCGCGACAAATCCAGTCCGACGACGCTCGGACGATGAACCTCCAGGAGAAGTCATGACTCGCATCGCCCTGCTCTCGACCTCGGACACAGACCTGCTCTCCGCACGCGCTGCCGGGCCCGACTTCGCACTCGGCAACCCGTCGCGCCTCGACGTCGAGGCTGACCTGCCCGGTGTGATCGAGGGTGCCGACCTCGTCGTCGTACGCATCCTCGGCAGCGCCCGCTCCTGGCAGGCCGGACTCGACACCGTGCTGGCCGCCGGCGTCCCCGTCGTCGTGCTGGGCGGTGAGCAGACCCCCGACGCCGAGCTGATGGGGCACTCGACCGTCCCGGTCGGTACGGCGGCCGAGGCCCACGCCTACCTTGCCCAGGGCGGGCCGGTGAACCTGACCAACCTGCACGCGTTCCTCTCCGACACGGTGCTGCTGACCGGTGAGGGCTTCGAGGCCCCGCAGGTGGTCCCCGAGTGGGGCTGGTCGGAACGCCCGTCGCCCGCGGGCGAACCGGGCACGGCGAGGGTCGGAGTGCTCTACTACCGGGCCCACGAGGCCAGCGGCAACAACGCGTTCGCGCACGCGCTGGCCGACGCGATCGACGCCACCGGTGAGGCGGTCGGCCTGCCGATCTTCTCCTCGTCCCTGCGCGCCGCACCCGACGAGCTGTACGACGCCCTCGGCACCCTCGATGCGGTGATCGTGACGGTGCTCGCCGCGGGTGGCACCACGCCGGGCACCGCGAGCGCCGGTGAGGACGACGAGGCGTGGGACGTCGAACGCATGAAGGCGCTCGACATCCCTGTCCTGCAAGGGCTCTGCCTCACCTCGAGCCGCGCCGAGTGGGAGGAGAGCGACGACGGCGTGACCCCGCTCGACTCGGCCAACCAGATCGCGATCCCCGAGTTCGACGGGCGGATCATCACCGCCCCGTTCTCGTTCAAGGAGATCGACGAGGACGGCCTGCCGCGCTACGTCGCCGACGAGGAGCGCTGCGCCCGGGTGGCCGGAATTGCGGTCAACCACGCGCGCCTGCGCCACATCGAGCCCAAGGACCGCCGGCTCGCGCTGATGCTGTCGGCGTACCCGACCAAGCACAGCCGCATCGGCAACGCGGTCGGCCTGGACACCCCGGTCTCGACGATCCGGCTGCTCCGCAAGCTGCGCGACGCCGGCTACGACCTCGGTGCGCCCGCACGTTCGACGGAGGGGGCCACGTTCGACGTCCACGAGCTCCTCGCCATGGACGACGACACCGCCGCCGGCAACGCACTGATCCACGCCCTGATCGCGGCCGGCGGCCAGGACGAGGAGTGGCTCACCTCCGCCCAGCTCGACGAGAGCCATGTGCGAATCCCCAAGCAGGACTACGAGAAGTGGACTGCCGACCTCCCGGACGAGCTCAAGGAAGAGATCGTCGAAGCGTGGGGAGCTGCCCCCGGCACGTTGTTCGTCAACGACCAGCAGGAGATCGTGCTGGCCACGCTCCGGGCCGGCAACATCGTCCTGATGATCCAGCCGCCGCGCGGGTTCGGTGAGAACCCGGTGGCGATCTACCACGACCCCGAGCTGGCCCCCAGCCACCACTACCTCGCGGCGTACCGCTGGGTCGAGAAGGGCTTCCGCGCCCACGCCGTCGTGCACCTCGGCAAGCACGGCTCGATGGAGTGGCTGCCCGGCAAGAACGCCGCCCTGGCCGCCACCTGCGCGACCGACGCGGTGATCGGCAACCTGCCGCTGATCTACCCGTTCCTGATCAACGACCCGGGCGAGGGCGCCCAGGCCAAGCGCCGCGCGCACGCCACCATCGTCGACCACCTGATCCCGCCGATGGCGCGCGCCGAGTCGTACGGCGACATCGCCAAGCTCGAGCAGCTCCTCGACGAGTACGCCAACATCGCCGCGATGGACCCGCCCAAGCTGCCGATGATCCGGGCCCAGATCTGGACGCTCATGCAGGCCGCCCAGATGCACAAGGACCTCGGCCTCGAGGCCCAGCCCGGCGACGAGGAGTTCGACGACTTCATCATGCACGTCGACGGCTGGCTGTGTGAGGTGAAGGACGCGCAGATCCGCGACGGCCTGCACATCCTCGGCCAGGCACCCGAGGGCGAGGCCCGGGTCAACCTGGTGCTCGCGATCCTGCGGGCCACCCAGATCTGGGGCGGCACCCAGGCCTCCCTGCCCGGCCTGCGGCACGCCCTCGGACTGGGTCTCGATACGACCCCTCGTTCCTCGGGATCTACTCGACCACCGAGTGAGCCGACGACAACCGAGGTCGACGCCATCGAGACACGCGCCAAGGCCCTGGTCCAGGGCATGGAGGACGCCGACTGGCAGCCGGACGCAGTGGCCCGGGTGATCGCCCGGCACGAGTCCGAGAGCGCTCCCGAGGTCGCGGCCATCCTCGGCTTCGCCGCCACCCAGGTCGTGCCCCGGCTGGCGAAGACCACCGACGAGCTCGATGCCGTGCTGCACGCCCTCGACGGCGGGTTCATCCCGGCCGGCCCGAGCGGATCGCCGTTGCGCGGGCTGGTCAACGTGCTGCCGACCGGGCGCAACTTCTACACCGTCGACCCCCGCGCCGTCCCGTCGCGCCTGGCCTGGGAGACCGGTGTCTCGATGGCCGAGTCGCTCGTGCAGCGCTACCTCACCGAGACGGGGGAGTACCCGAAGTCGGTCGGCCTCTCGGTGTGGGGCACCAGCGCCATGCGCACCTCCGGCGACGACATCGCCGAGGTCCTCGCCCTGATCGGCATCCGCCCCGAGTGGGACCCCGCGTCGCGTCGGGTCAACGGACTGACCGTGATCCCGCTCGACGAGCTGGGCCGCCCGCGCGTCGACGTCACGGTCCGCATCTCCGGGTTCTTCCGTGACGCCTTCCCCCACGTGATCGCCATGCTGGACGACGCGATCCGGATGGCCGCCGAGCTCGACGAGCCGCTCGACCAGAACTTCGTCCGGGCCCACGCCCAGGCCGACCTGGCCGAGCACGGCGACGTACGCCGCTCCACGACCCGCATCTTCGGCTCCCGCCCGGGCGCGTACGGCGCGGGCATCCTGCAGGTCATCGAGTCCGGCAACTGGCGCGACGACAAGGACCTGGCCGAGGTCTACACCCAGTGGGGTGGCTTCGCCTACGGCCGTGGCCTCGACGGCGCCCCGGCCGCCGACGCCATGCAGGCCAACTACCGCCGGATCAACGTGGCCGCGAAGAACATCGACACCCGCGAGCACGACATCGCCGACTCCGACGACTACTTCCAGTACCACGGCGGCATGATCGCCACCGTCCGCGCGCTCACCGGCAACACCCCGCGGGCGTACGTCGGCGACTCCACCACGCCCGACGCCGTCCGCACCCGCACGTTGGCCGAGGAGACCGCCCGCGTCTTCCGGGCCCGGGTGGTCAACCCACGCTGGATCGGTGCGATGCAGCGGCACGGCTACAAGGGTGCGTTCGAGCTGGCCGCCACCGTCGACTACCTCTTCGGGTTCGACGCCACCGCCGGCGTCGTCCACGACTGGATGTACGACGCGCTCGCACGCGAGTACGTCCTCGACGAGACCAACCAGGAGTTCATGAAGGACGCCAACCCCTGGGCGCTGCGCGGCATCATCGAACGGCTGCACGAGGCCGCCGAGCGCGACCTGTGGGCCGAGCCCGACCCCGAGGTGATCGCCGCCATGCAGCAGGTCTACCTCGACCTCGAGGGTGACCTCGAGGACCGCGGGTGACCCGCCGCGTGCGCCTCGTCGGGATCGGCTCGGGCCACCCCGACCAGCTCACCCTGGCGGCCGCGGCCGCGATAGAGGGCGTCGACTTCGTCATCGCGGCGGCGAAGTCCGCCGAGGACCCGCTGCTCGAGTCTCGCCGAGAGATCTGCCGTCGGCACGGCAACCCCGAGCTGGTGCCGGTCCCCGACCCGCCGCGCGACCGCAACGACCCGGCCGACTACACCGGCGCGGTCGGTGACTGGCACGACGCCCGGGCCGCGGCGTACGAGAAGGTGCTGCTCGAACGCGACGGCGACGCGGCGTTCCTGGTGTGGGGAGACCCGGCCTTCTACGACTCCACGATTCGCATCGTCGAGCGCATCCTGGCCCGCGGCAACGTCACGTTCGACTACGACGTGCTGCCCGGCATCTCCAGCCTGCAGGTGCTGGCCGCGGCACACCGCATCGTGCTGCACGAGGTCGGCCAGCCGATCCTGGTCACCACCGGGCGACGGCTGGCCGAGGCAGTCGACCAAGGGCACGACAACCTCGTCGTCATGCTCGACGGCTCGCTGTCCTGCACGACGTTGAAGGACCAACCCGGCTGGCACATCTGGTGGGGGGCGAACCTCGGGACCCCCGACCAGGCGTTGGTCGCCGGGCCCCTGGTCGACGTACTCCCCGAGATCGAGGCCGCCAGGGCGCACGCGAAGGCGACGTCCGGCTGGGTGATGGACACCTACCTGTTGCGCCGCTCCTGAAATGGCAGTGAGCGGGTGGCCGTCGAAACAGCCACCCGCTCACCAGGGGTCAGTTGCCCTCGCGCACTCGCGTGATCTCGGGCTCCTCGCTGGGCCCGCCCCCGGGTGCGCGGGTCGTGTCATCGGCCTGCTCGTTGTCCTGGACGGTGCGCTCCAGGGTGAGGTTCTCGCCCGTGGCGGGGTCGAACAGGTGGATCTTGGACGCGTCGACCCAGATCCTGGCGTCGTCGCCGGCGGCCACCATGGACGCGCCGTCGAGAGAGACCACGAGCTGGGTGCGCATCGACTCGCCGTCGAGGTCCTTCTCGAGCTGGGTCAGCTGCTCCTGCACCTCGGGCGGGGCCTCGAACGGGATGTAGGCGTAGGCCTCGTTGCCGAGCCACTCCACCACGTCGACCTTGGCACTGAACGTGGAGCCCTCGTCGGCGTTCGCCGCCACGGAGGCGTCCTCGAAGTGCTCGGGCCTGATGCCGGCGATGAGCAGCCCCTTGCCCTGCGCCTTTGCCGCCTTGTCCGGCGGAAGGTTCACCTTGCCGAACGGCAACGAGATGGTGTTGCCCTCGACGGTGGCGGGCAGGAAGTTCATCGGCGGCGAGCCGATGAAGCCGGCCACGAACAGGTTGTTCGGCTGGGTGTAGAGCTCGCGCGGGGTGGCCAGCTGCTGCAGGATGCCTCGCTTGAGCACGGCGACCCGATCGCCCAGCGTCATCGCCTCGGTCTGGTCGTGGGTGACGTAGACCGTGGTGATGCCCAGGCGCTTCTGGAGCCGCGAGATCTCGGTGCGCATCTGGCCACGGAGCTTGGCGTCGAGGTTCGACAGCGGCTCGTCGAAGAGGAACGCGTCGGCCTCGCGGACGATCGCCCGCCCCATCGCGACTCGCTGGCGCTGACCGCCTGACAGGTTGCCGGGCTTGCGGTCGAGGTGCTCGTCGAGCTCGAGCGTCTTGGACGCGTGGCGCACCTTCTCGTCGATCTCCTTGTCGGGAACCTTGGCGAGACGGAGCGGGAACGCGATGTTCTCGTAGACGGTCAGGTGAGGGTAGAGCGCGTAGTTCTGGAAGACCATCGCCAGGTTGCGCTCCTTGGGGGCGAGGTCGTTGACCCGTCGTTCGCCGATCATCATGTCGCCCGACGAGATGTCCTCGAGCCCCACGATCATCCGCAACAGGGTCGACTTGCCGCACCCGGACGGCCCGACGAGGATCACGAACTCCCCGTCGGCCACGTCGATGCTGACGTCGTTGACCGCCGGGAACCCGTCGCCGTACTTCTTGACGATGTTCTTCATCTGGATCTTGGCCATGAGGTTCTCCCTAACCCTTCACTGCGCCGGAGGTCAGACCGGCGACGATCTTGCGCTGGAACACCAGCACGATGACGATGATCGGGATCGTGGCAATCACGGCCCCGGCGGCGAGCAGGGATGCCGGCCGGTTGAACGGGTCGGCGCCGACGAAGAACGACAGCGCCGCTGGGATCGGTCTGGCGTTCTCGGTGGAGGTCAGCGAGATCCCGAAGACGAAGTCGTTCCAGGCGAAGAAGAAGGTCAGGATCGCGGCGGTGAACACACCGGGTGCCGCGAGCGGGACGATGATCTTGCGGAACGCCTGCCATGACGTGGCGCCGTCGACCTGGGCGGCCTGCTCGAGCTCCCACGGGATCTCCCGGAAGAACGCGGTGAGGGTCCAGATCGCCAACGGCAACGTGAAGCTCATGTAGGGGATGATCAGCCCCGGCCAGGTGTCGTAGAGGCCGAGCGTGCGCCACATGTCGAAGAGCGGGCCGACCAGGGAGACCACCGGGAACATCGCGATCGCCAGTGCCGTGGTGAGCACGAACTTCTTGCCCTTGAACTCGAGCCGGGCGATGGCGTAGGCGGCCAGCGTGCCGAGGATGACCGAGGCCACCGTGGCGATCAGCGCGATGCCGACCGAGTTGAGGATCGCCCGGCGGAACTGCTCGTTGTCCCAGACGTCGATGTAGTTCTGCCAGCCGGCGTTGGTGCCTTCGGCGGGCAGGAACCCGGGGTTGCCCACCGTGATGGACTCCTGCGTCTTGAACGACAGCGAGATGATCCAGGCCACTGGCAGCAGGCACCACACCAGGATCAGGAGGCACCCGACTGCGGTTCCGAGTTTGCGCACCATGTCTCAGCCCTCCTGCCGTGCCGCGGCGAGGTCGACGCGGAACAGTTTGACGATCAGCCAGGCGATCAGCAGCACGGAGAGGAAGAGCAGCACGGAGAGTGCCGATCCCATGCCGAGCTGGAACTGCTCGATGGTCTGCCGATAGGTCAGGAACGAGATCGACTCCGTCCCGGACGCACCATTGGTCATCACGAAGATGTTGTCGAAGATGCGGTAGGCGTCGAGGGCCCTGAAGAGTACGGCGACCATGATGGCTGCCTGCATGTTGGGCAGGATCACCTTGAACAGTCGTTGGGTCCAGGAGGCACCGTCCACCTTGGCGGCCTCGATCATGTCCTCCGAGACCTGGGCGAGCCCGGCCAGCAGCAGGAGTGACATGAACGGTGTGGTCTTCCAGATCTCGGAGACCATGATCGCGATCACCGCCGGTGTGGTCTCACCGAACCAGTTGAACTGTTCGCTGATGCCCGGCAGCCACCCGTTGACGAAGCCGTTCTGGTAGCTGAACGCGAACTGCCAGGCGAAGCCCGAGACCACGGTGATGATGCCGTAGGGGATCAGGATCGACGTGCGGATGAGCCCGCGGGCGAAGATCACCCGGTGCATCACCATCGCGAAGACGAACCCGATCACGAGCTCGACGGAGACGGTGACCAGCATGTAGAGGACGGTCACCCCGGTGTCGCGCCAGAACAGCGGGTCGGTCAGTGCGGTGATGTAGTTGCTCAGCCCGACGAACTCGCGGTCGTCGGGTGCGGTGAGGGTGTAGTTGAACACCGAGAGGTAGAGCGCCCGGAGCATCGGGAACGCGGTCACCAGCAGCATCACGAAGATGGCCGGTGCCACCAGCTTCTGGCCCAGGCTGTTCTCCGCCCTGGCCCGGTCACTTGCCCGGACCTTGCCCTTGCCCCGGGCAGGCTTCTCGACGGTTGCCGTGCTCACAGGAGTGCCTTTCCGTTGAGGACGTCCGAGAGGAAGTCGGCCGAGTCACCCGGAGTGGAGTCCGGATCGACGTCGAAGGGAGAGTGCCACTGGCTCTGGATCGCAGCCGAGATCGTGGCGTAGTAGGCGCTCTTGGGCCGGGGTCCGCCGGTGTCGACGCTCTCCCGGAAGAGCTTGAGCAGATCCGGCGGATAGGCCTTGGCCAGTGCCGGGTCCTCGTACGCCGACGCGCGGGCCGGCATCAGGCCGGACTCGACGGCCAGCGCCACCTGGGCCTCCGTGTTGGTCACGCACTCCGCCGCCGCCATCGCGAAGTCGGGGTGCTCGGAGTAGGCGCCGACGCCGATGTCGATGCCGCCGATCGGCGGCTTGGAGTCCTCGCCGGCCACGGTCTCGGGGTAGCGGGCGTAGCCGAGGTCGCCGAACGCGTCCTTGTCGACCGGGCCGCCCGGCTTGCCGATCACGCCCTCGTAGTTCTTGTAGACGAAGGTCCAGTTCGTCATGAACTCGCCCGGGGCCCCCTCCGGGAACATCGCGCCCAGGCTGGTGCCCTCGTTGGAGGTCGACAGGTCAGGCTGCTTCGCGTCGGAGTCGGCGAGCTGCTTGATCACCTCGGCGGCCTTCTTGCCGGCATCGGAGTCGATGTCGATCTTGGCGTCCTTGCCGGCCTCGTTGTCGGAGATGATGTCGCCGCCCGCGCCCTGGATCAGCGCGTTGATCCACACGACGTACGCCTCGTACTTGTTGGCCTGGACGCCGACCGTGCCGCCGGCCTTCTCGGCGGCTTCGATGACCTCGCTCCAGGTCACCGGCTTGGTCATGTCGAGTCCTGCCTTCTCGGCCAGCGACTTGCGGTACCAGAGCACCTGGGTGTTGGCCCACTGCGGGAACGCGTACACCGCGTCGTCCCACTTGACGGTCTCGGCGGCACCGGTGAGGACGTCTTCGTCGACCGCCTTGGCCGCCGTGTCCTCGGGGAGCTTCTCCAGCCACCCGGCGTTGGCGAACTCGGCGACGAACACGGGGTCGAGGCTCATCAGGTCGGTCGACGAGTCCTTGGCGGCGAGCCGGCGAGCGAGCTGCGTGCGCTGATCCGTTGCACCGGACGGCAGCAGCTGGATCTCGATGTCATAGTCGTCGGTGCTGCACTGCTTGGCCAGCTTGGTCAGGGTCTCGACACCGTCGGGATTGACGTACCAGTTGAGCGTCGGCGGGCCGGAGTCGTCTCCGAACGCCGAGCAGGATGTCAGCAGACCGGCCGTACAAGCCAGTGACGCTAGGGCCGCAATGGTGCGACGCGAGCGCCCTCTGTGCGTTGAGGGTTGCTTCACGAGTGCCTCCCTGTCGTGGTCTACCTCACACTCGACCTCTTGCGCCGATTTGGCAAGCCACTTGTAGGGGGTTGCGACACCTGCTAGGGCGGATCAGATGTTGCCGCGGTCCGCCGTACGACGGATGGCGTCGGTCACTGATTCCCAGAGCTCGGGTGGCAGGTCGTGGCCCATGCCGTCGACGAGCAGGAGCTCCGACCCGGGGATCGCCGCGGAGGTCGCCCGACCACCGGAGACGTGCACCATGCGGTCGCGCAGTCCGTGGATGACCTGGCTGGGAATCGTCAACGAGTGCAGGGCTTTCGAGCGGTTCGGCTGGGTCAGCACGGCCATCATGTGGCGCAGGACGCCGGGCCCGTTGAGGCCGCGGTCGAAGGTGTCCTCGGCCCGCTTCGTGGCCCGCTCGGTCGGCTCCGGGTAGCTGGGGGAGCCGATCAGCTTCGCGAACGCCACGGACGTGTCGACGTACGCCTGACGGTCCACCTGCTTGCCGGCCAGCAGTCGCGGCAGCAGCTTGGGGTCCTGCCACCCGACGCTGCGCTTGCCGGTGGTCGACATGATCGACGTCAGCGAACGCACCCGGCCCGGGTGGTCGAGGGCCATCGTCTGCACGATCATGCCGCCCATCGAGATACCCACCACGTGGGCGGAGTCGATGGCGAGGTGGTCGAGCAGGCCGACGCCGTCGGAGGCCATGTCCGAGATGCCGTACGGCGCCGCGCCCCGGCCGGTGAGGAAGGCCCGGACCAGGTCGGGCCGACGGACCCGACCGCGCACGTGGGAGGACTTGCCGGTGTCGCGGTTGTCGTAGCGGATGACGTGGAAGCCCTTGCCGGCAAGGAGCTTGCAGAACTCGTCGTCCCACCAGATCATCGGCCCGCCCAGGCCCATCACCAGCAGCAGGGGGTCGGCGGAAGGATCGCCGAAGGTCTGGTAGCACAGCTCGACACCGCCGCCGACGGGGGCGAACAGTTCTTCGGAGACATGGACGTCGCTCATGCATTCATCCAACACGACGCTCCGAGAGGAGCGGGAATTGCCTGTCCGCGGGGTCCTGCCGTTCTACGGTGGCGACGTGGCGAACAGCATCGGCGACTTCCTGGCACCTGCGGGCTACCACCAGCCCGGGGCGCTCAGTCTGGTCCGTGAGCTCAGCGTGTGGCCCGAGGCCGGGCGCGCGATCCGGCGCTCCCTCGCCGACAAGCGTGAGCTGTTGGGCACTCCCTACGTCAGCCGCGCTCCGCAGCGCTCGATCGAGCCAGTCCTGCTGGTGCCGGGATTCCTGGCCGGCGACTACACGCTGCGGCTCATGGCGCACACGCTGCGCCGCCACGGCTACCGCACCTACCGCTCCCACATCCACACCAACGTGTCGTGCCTGACCACCAACGCGGCACTTCTCGAACGGCGCCTCGAGGCGATCGCCACCAAGCGCGACAGCCGGGTCCGCATCGTCGGGCACTCACTGGGCGGCATGCTCGCCCGCGGGCTGGCCGTACGCCGACCCGACCTGGTGTCCGGCATCATCACGATGGGCAGCCCGATGATGGCGCCCGGCACCGCCCATCCGTTGCTGCTCGGTGCCGCCGACGTGCTCGTCCGGCTCAACCAGGTCGGCGTACCAGGGGTGATGGGGGAGTCCTGCGTCCGCGGTGACTGCGCACGCTCGGCCTGGCACGAGTCGCGTCAGCCGATCCCGTCAGGCGTCGACTTCACCTGCATCTGGTCGGCCGGTGACGGGCTGGTCGACCCGGCGTCGTGCGTGGACCCGTTGGCGACGTCGATCGAGGTGCATGCCAGTCACATCGGCATGGCGATCGATCCGCGGGTGGCCGACCACGTGGTCGCCGAGCTGGCCGCCCAGCGCCGAACCACCCGCGCCGCAGCCCCCGCCGACACCGCCTGACCCCACCGCATGTAATGCGCCGTCCGTGCCGCTGTGCACCCTGCTGACGGGGGTGGAAGTGTCAACAGGGGCGCACAAGTGCCGACGTACACGGGCTCCCGCCGGCGTACGCCGACTCCCCGCCGACCGACTGTGCTCAGTCGAAGTCGATGGCGCTGTAGGCGCGCAGCTTGCGCAGGCGGTGCTCGCTGGTGATGTTGCGGATCGTGCCGCTGCGCGAGCGCATGACCAGTGAGTGCGTGGTCGCCCCGCCCGCGCGGTAGCGGACCCCCTTGAGCAGCTCGCCGTCGGTGATGCCGGTGGCCACGAAGAAGCAGTCGTCACCGGTGACCAGCTCGTCGGTGGTCAGGATCGCGTCGAGGTCGAGCCCGGCATCGATCGCGCGCTGGCGCTCCTCGTCGTCGGTCGGCCACAGGCGACCCTGGATGGTGCCGCCGATGCACTTCATCGCGCAGGCGGTGATGATGCCCTCGGGAGTGCCGCCGACGCCCATCAGCAGGTCGATACCGGTGTCGGGGCGGGCCGCCATGATTGCGCCGGCGACGTCGCCGTCGCTGATGAACTTGATGCGGGCACCGGTCGCCCGGATCTCCTCGACGAGGTCCGCGTGGCGCGGACGGTCGAGGATCACGACGGTGACGTCCTCGGGGCTCGAGCCCTTGGCCTTCGCGACGAGGTTGATGTTCTCGGCGGCGGGCAGACGAATGTCGACCACGTCTGCGGCCTCGGGTCCGGTGACCAGCTTGTCCATGTAGAACACGGCCGACGGGTCGTACATCGTGCCGCGCGGGGCGACCGCGAGCACCGAGACCGCGTTGGTCATGCCCTTGGCGGCGAGGGTGGTGCCGTCGATCGGGTCGACCGCGACGTCGCACTCGGGGCCGCTGCCGTCGCCGACCTCTTCGCCGTTGTAGAGCATGGGGGCGTTGTCCTTCTCGCCCTCGCCGATCACGACGGTGCCCTTCATGCCGATGCTGGAGATCATCACGCGCATGGCGTTGACCGCCACGCCGTCCGCACCGTTCTTGTCGCCCCGGCCGACCCAGCGGCCAGCAGCCATCGCGGCCGCCTCGGTGACCCGGACCAGTTCCAGGGCGAGGTTGCGGTCGGGGGACTCGGGGGCAACACGGAACTCAGGGGGGCGCGTAGGCATGGGCGAATGCTATCGGCTCATCACGAGGGCGCGGTGTAGGACCGCACCGATGTCTGCTTGACGGACAGCCACACCACCCGTCCGACCGACAGTCCGAGCTCGACGGCGGCCGCCGGCGTCACGTCGGCGAGGAGCTCCGGACCGTCGTCGGCCACGTGTACGACGACCCGCATCGCGGCGCCGTGCGGGGTGACCACGACGATCGTGCCCCGCCAGTGGTGCCGGGCCGAGCCGCTGGGTTCGTTCAGGTCGACCGTGACCGCCGTGGGCTCGAACGCACGCAGCTCGGTGCCGTCGCGCAGGACGTTGAGGCCCACGAGCCGGGCCACGTGGTCGGTGACCGGACGCTGGGTGACCTCGTCGGGGGTGCCGAACTGGGCCACCTCCCCGCCGTCGAGCACCAGCACCCGGTTCGCCACGGTCAGGGCGTCGAGCGCGTCGTGGGTGACCAGCAGCGAGATCCCCCCGAACTCGGCGAGGTGCCTGGCCAGCTCGATGCGCAGGGACGCCGCGACCCCGACATCGAGCCCGCTCATCGGCTCGTCGAGCAGCAGCAGGTCGGGTTCGGTGACCAGGGCCCGGGCGATCGAGACGCGTTGGGCCTGCCCGCCGGAGAGCTCTCCGGGTCTGCGGTGGGCGAGGTCGTCGACCCCGAGACGCGTCAGCCACTGCTCGGCGCGACGCAGCGCCTCGGCCTTCGGTACGCCGCGGGCCCGGGGTCCGAAGGCCACGTTGTGCCGGGCATCGAGGTGGGGAAACAGCAGCTGGTCCTGGAACACCATGCCGACGCCGCGCTCCCGAGTGGGCACGCCGGTGAGGTCCACGCCGTCGAGCGTGGCGTGGCCGCGCGCGGGCACGAGACCGGCCAGCGCCTTGACCAGGCTCGACTTGCCCGCGCCGTTAGGACCGATCACCGCGATCACGTCGCCGCGGTCGGCGTCGAGCACAGCGTGGACCCGGCCGGGCACCTCGAGGTCGAGCGACAGGGCGCTCATCGGGCCACCAGCCAACGGTCGCGCAGGGCCACCAGCACGACGATCGAGAAGACCAGCAGCACCAGGCTCAGCGACCTGGCGGCCTCGGGCTCGGAGTTGATCGAGACGTAGATCAGCGTCGGCATCGTCTGCGTGGTGCCGGGGTAGTTGCCGGCGAAGGTGATGGTGGCGCCGAACTCACCGATGGAGCGGGCCCAGCCCAGCATGATCCCGGCCAGGATGCCGGGCATCGCCAAAGGCACGGTGACCGCGCGGAAGGTGAGCCAGCGCGTGGCGCCCAGTGTGGCGGCCGCGGCGTCGTACTCACGGCGTGCGGTGCGCAGGGCGCCCTCGATGCTGAGTACGACGAACGGCAGCGCGACGAACGTGTGGGCCAGGACCACGCCGGCCGTCGTGTAGGGGAGGGAGAAGCCGGTCAGCTCTCGCAGGGGTTCGCCGATGAAGCCCGTGCGGCCGAAGGCGCTGGCCAGCGCGACGCCGGCGACCACCGGGGGCAGCACGAGCGGCACCGTGACCAGGGTGCGCACGACCCCGCGCCCGGGGAACTCGACCCGGGCCAGCACCCAGGCCAGCGGCAGCCCGAGCACGAGGCAGATGGTCATCGCGACCGTGGCGGTGAGCACCGAGAGCCACATGGCCTCGCGCAGCTCCGGCGAGGCGAGCTGCTCGCCGAGCAGGGACCACGGCGTGCCCGCGACGAGCGTGACGAGGGGGAGCAGCAGGAGCAGGGTGCCGAGGGCGGCCGGGACCAGCAACCTGACCGGCGGTCGCCCGAGGGGGTCGGTCACGGCTTCCCGAAGCCCGCGTCGTCCAGGATCTTACGACCCTCGTCGGAGCTCACGAAGTCGACCCACTCCTGGGCCAGGTCGCCGCTGTCGTTCTGGTCGAGCGGGGCGATGAAGTAGGGGTTGAGCTGCTCGGCGGCGCCGGGCACGTCGAAGACCAACACGTCGTCGCCGGCGGCGACCGCGTCGCTGGCGTAGACGAAGCCGGCGTCGGCCTCACCCGAGGTGATCTTGGCCAGCACGGACTTCACGTCGACCTCCAGGCTCCTGGGCTCCGCCGTCACCTTGTTCTCCTCCAGCAGGCTCAGGGCGAGCCGACCACACGGTACGTCGTCCGCACAGCGCACCCAGTCGGTGTCGGCGAGGTCGTCGAACCCGGTGATCTTCGCGGGGTTGTCGGCCGGGACGACCAGGACGAGCTCGTTGGTCGCGAACTGCATCGGGTCCGCGGCCAGTGCGTCGCCGTCCTCGGCGATGGTCATGGACTTCTCGTCGGCGGTGGCCAGCACGTCGCCGGGGGCGCCGTCGACGCCCTGCTCGGCCAGGGTCGTGCTGGAGCCGAAGTTGAACTTCACGTCCACGCCGTCGTGCTCGTCCTCGAACGTCGAGGCCAGCGTCTCGAAGGTCCCGGTGAGGGAGGCTGCGGCCAGCACGGTCAGCTGCTTCTCGTCGTCATCGGAGGAGCAGGAGGTCAGGGGGAGCAGGGTGAGGACGGAGACGGCGATCAGTGGGCGCATGCGCATCAGGGGTTCAGTGCCTCTCGATCACGACGTTGGTGGACTTCACGGACGCGACGGCGCGCACGCCCGGTTCGAGGCCGAGCTCGGCGGCGGCCTCGCTGCTCATCAGGCTGACCAGCCGGTAGGGGCCGCAGATCATCTCGACCTGCGCCATCACGGTGTCCCTGACGACCTTGGTGACGATTCCCGACAGCCGGTTGCGCGCGCTGACCGTCGTGCTCCGGGGGTCGTCCCGGTCGGGCCGGTCGGCCAGCTCTGTGGCCAGGGCCGCGAGGTCGGTGCCACGGATGGTGGTCGGGCTGCCTTCCGTGCCGGCCACGGAAGGGAGGCGCCCGCCGTCGATCCAGCGACGCACGGTGTCGTTGCTGACGGCGAGGACTTCTGCCGCTTCCGCTATTCGGTAGGTGGTCACGCGGCGAGTATTCCGCATCTGCGGCTTTCCTGCCCAGACAGTCCGCGAAATTGCTCCTGACGACCAGGCCGGCCGAGCTCGTTCGGGCCAGCCGTTCAGGCCGGGGGCGCCCAGGCCGGGTCGCGGCCGATGAAGCCCATCAGGCGGTCGACCACGGGGGCGTCATCGGCGACGGGCACGGCGGCGCCGTACTGCCCCGACGAGCGCAGCAGCTCCTCGATCGGCGCCATGCCCTCGAGGAGCGTGGCCGCGAAGTCCACGTCGAGGCCGTGCTCCTGGCCGGTCGCGGTCGAGAGGTCCCAGGTGTGCATGAAGACGTCGGCCGTGTAGAAGCGGTCCGCGGCGTCGGCCAGCCGGTGGGTGCCGGCGATCGGGTGGGTGAAGGACTCCTCGCCCCGGGTCTCGATCAGGTGTTGTACGGCGTCCGCATGGTGCTGCCACGCCGCCACCGGGTCGTCGGCAACGGCGGGACCGGCCGGCAGGGTGATTCCGCCCCCGCCCAGGAATCCCGGGAACCACTCGACCAGGTGGGCGACCACGTCGCGGGCCGTCCAGCCGGCCACGGGCGCGGGAGCCTCCCAGTCCGGGGTCGTTGCGACCCTGGCCGCGAAGGCGCCGGCGACCTCGCGGTGGCGGTCGGCCGCCGAGTCAGGCAGGGCCATCTCAGACCGACCCGTCGGCGAGCAGGGCGTCGAGCTTGGCGTAGCCCTCGTGGACCCCGACCTCCATGCCGCTCGACAGCATGCCGTCGCGGCTCTCGAACGAGTCGCACAACGAGAACGCGTGCATGCGGGTGCGGCCGTCGCCGAGGTCCTCGAAGGTCATCGTCTCCAGCGCGATGGCCTCGGGCATGCCCTCCCAGGTGAAGGTCTGGACCAGCTTGTTCTCGCCGACGTAGGGGAACGTGCCACGGAAGGCGAACTCCTCGTCCCCACGACCCGCGACGTAGCGGTAGGAGCCGAGCGTGCGGCAGTCCCACTGGTCGATCCGGGTCGTGAGCGAGTCGGGTCCGATCCACTTCGCGAACAGCTCGGGGTCCATGTGAGCCTTCATGAGCTGTTCGGGAGTGCCGGCGAAGTCGCGCCAGATGTGCACGGCGGGGACCTTCGGGTCGGCCTCGATCGCGGCCTCGGTGTAGCGGGCGGTCGGGTTCGTGGTGGTCATGATGCTGTTCCTTCCTTGCGGGTGGGGGTCTCTGCGGTCTTGTCCTCGTTCAGCTCGGCCAGCACGGCGTCGAGGCGGCTGAACCGTTCCTCGGCACGTTGGCGGTATCGCTCGATCCACTTCGTCATCAGGTCGAACACCTCTGCTTCCAGGTGCACAGGTCGACGCTGGGCCTCCCGGCTCCGGCTCACCAGTCCGGCGTCCTCGAGCACCTTCAGGTGCTTGGAGACCGCCTGGACGCTGACGTCGTACGGCGCCGCCAGGTCGTTGACCGTCGCGTCGGACTCGGTCAGACGAGCGACCATGTCGCGCCGGGTCGGGTCGGCCAGGGCGGCGAAGACCTTCGAGAGCTGGTCGGTCATGCGGACACCTTCTTCAACTGATTGGTTGAATAAACCGTACGACGACCAAGGTGCCTTGTCAACCGTTTGGTTGAATAGCCGCAGCGGTTCGCGGCGTGCACGACGTCACACACGCGGCGACCCGACGTGCGGCCGCCAGCGACCGCCGTGGCGGCAGGCGCTAGCGTTGCCGCGAAACCGTTCGACCCACAGCAGGAGCGCCGTGCACAACGCGAAGCACCACGACGACCGGCCCGCAGGTCGTCGTACGACGGACGCCGGGGTCGTGCGATGAGCCAGCAGCGTGGCGGCAGCCACTACTCAGGCAGCAGCATCGGCATGGTCGGCGCGATGATCGTGACTGTCGGCGTGATCCTGGTCTTCGTGATCTTCCGGTCGGTGACCCGCGACGACCTCGACGTCGAACGGGAAGCCATCGACTACCTGCCCGCCGTGCAGGGCCTCCAGAAGAGCGTGGACTTCAACCTCGCCTACCCGCCGAGGCTGCCCGAGGGCGCCAAGGCCGTCGACGTCGAGGGTGCGCTCGGTGCCGGCTGGTCGCTCGACATCCTGACCCATGACGACGAGTTCATCGGGGTCTACCAGGGCGCGGCTCCCGTTGAGGACTTCCTCAAGGAGTACGTCGACGACGATGCCGTCGACAAGGGCGACTCGGTCACCCTCAAGAGTGCGATCGCCCCGACCTGGCAGTCCTGGAAGGACGAGGACGGTGACTACGCGCTGACCGCGGAGCACGACGGCACGGTGGTGCTGGTCTTCGGGACCGCCGACCACGGCACGATCCAGCAGGTCGCCGAGTCGCTGGTGACCGAGCCGGTCACCTGAACCCCGAGGTTCCGCTCACTCGTCGTCGGTGGCCTCGACGGCTGCGTCGAGCCGCTTGCGGGCACCGTCGAGCCAGCCCTGGCAGGTGCGGGCCAGCTTCTCGCCGCGCTCCCACAACGCCAGTGACTCCTCGAGCGAGGTGCCACCGGCCTCGAGCCGCTGCACCACGGTGATCAGCTCCTCGCGGGCGCTCTCGTAGGACAGTTCTTCGTCAGTGGTCTGCTCAGGCATCTGCTTCCTCGGTGTCGACCTCGACCACGGGTGTCGCGGTCTCGATGCTGGTGGTGGTGGCGTGCACGCGTCCGTCGGCGACGCGCACGGAGATCTCGGCGCCCTCGTCGACGCCGGTGACGGACGTGAGGACGTGGCCGTCGGGCCCCTGCAGCACGGCGTACCCCCGGCGCAGGGTGGCCAGTGGCGACAGGGCCGTGGCCCGCGCGGCGTGGTGGGCGATCTCGTCGCCGGCCCGGTCGAGACGGTGGCGCACGCTGCGCCTGGCGCGGTCGCGGAGGTGCGCGACCTCGTCGGCCCGGTCGTCGAGCAGGTTGCGCGGGTCGGCCATCGCCGGCCTGCTGCGGATCGCCGCCAGCCCGGTCTGCTCGCGGTCGAGCCAGGCCAGCATCGAGGAGCGCAGACGTTGCCGGGCCTGGTCGATGCGCTGCGTCTCCTCGGCCATGTCGGGCACCACGCGCCGCGCGGCGTCGGTCGGTGTGGACGCACGCACGTCGGCGACCAGGTCGAGCAGCGGCTGGTCGGCCTCGTGGCCGATCGCGGAGACCACGGGCGTGCGGGCCTTGTGCACGGCGCGCAGCAGGCCCTCGTCGGAGAAGGGCAGCAGGTCCTCGACCGAGCCGCCGCCGCGGGCGATGACGATCACCTCGACCTCGGGGTCGGCGTCGAGCCTCTGCAGGGCCTCGGTCACCTCGAGCGGGCTGTTGTGTCCCTGCATGCGGGCGGCCGCGACCTTCACCTGCACCGACGGCCAGCGCCGGCGGGAGTTCTCGATCACGTCGCGCTCGGCGTCGGAGCCGGGGGAGGTGACCAGGCCGACGGTGTGCGGAAGGAACGGCAGCCTGCGCTTGAGCTCCATGCTGAACAGGCCCTCGGCGGCGAGCAGCTGGCGGCGTCGCTCGATGCGGGCCAGCAGCTCGCCGAGCCCGACCATGCGGATGCCGCGAGCCTGCAACGACAGCGTGCCGCGGACGGCGTAGAACGTCGGCTTGGCCTGGATCACCACACTGGCGCCCTCGACGACCGGAGGGTTCAGGCCGTCGAACAGCGTGCGCGAGCAGGTCACCGGGATGGAGATGTCGGCGACCGTGTCGCGCAACGTCAGGAACACGGTGTTGAGGCCGGGGCGGCGGCTCAGCTGGGCGATCTGGCCCTCGACCCACACCACGCCGAGCCGGTCGACCCAACCCGAGATCGCGTTGGCGATCTGCCGGACCGGGGCCGGTGATTCGAGGGAGGTCTCCATTGCCATGACCGCGAGCCTAGGGGAGGAGACCGACAGCCCGCCTCCGGCTCTCCACAGCGCCGACAGGGCGCGTACACCCGACGTCTAGACTCGGGCCCATGAGCACCGACCTCGGCACCCCTGCCGTCCTCAGTCCCGACGAGGCAGAACGCGCCGTACGCCTGGCCGCGCCGCGTGGCTACTGCGCCGGCGTCGACCGGGCCGTGATCACTGTCGAGAAGGCGCTCGACCTGTACGGCGCCCCTGTCTACGTCCGCAAGCAGATCGTGCACAACAAGCACGTCGTCTCCGATCTCGAGAGCCGTGGCGCCATCTTCGTCGAAGAGCTCGACGAGGTGCCCCAGGGGGAGACGGTGGTCTTCTCCGCCCACGGCGTCTCGCCCGAGGTGCACCGCCAGGCAGAGACCCGCAGCCTGAAGACCATCGACGCCACCTGCCCGCTGGTGACCAAGGTGCACCACGAGGCGAAGCGGTTCGCCGCCGACGACTACGACATCCTGCTGATCGGCCACGAGGGCCACGAGGAGGTCGAGGGCACCGCCGGTGAGGCACCCGACCACATCCAGCTCGTGCAGGGCCCCGAAGACGTCGCCAACATCGTGGTCCGCGACCCCAACCGGGTCTCCTGGCTCTCCCAGACCACCCTGTCGGTCGACGAGACCCTCGAGACCGTGGCCGCGATCCGGGAGCGCTTCCCCGCGCTGCTCGATCCGCCGAGCGACGACATCTGCTACGCCACCCAGAACCGCCAGCTCGCGGTCAAGGAGATCGCCGCCGACGCCGACCTGGTGATCGTGGTCGGCTCCGGCAACTCCTCCAACTCCGTGCGCCTGGTCGAGGTGGCCCTCGAGGCCGGGGCCAAGGCCTCCTACCGCGTCGACGACGCCACCGAGATCGACGAGGCCTGGCTCGAAGGTGTCGACAAGGTCAGCGTCACCTCCGGTGCCTCCGTGCCCGAAGACCTCGTCGACGGCGTGCTGGCCTTCCTCAGCGCCCGCGGCTACCCCGACGCCAAGGCAGTGCACACCGCCGAGGAGTCACTGATCTTCGCGCTCCCGCCCGAGCTGCGTCGCGACCTGCGCGCCGCCCAGAACGCCGGCAAGTAGCCCACGACGATGGCGCGCTACCTCGACGTACACCCGGAGAACCCGCAGCAGCGACTGATCGACCAGGTCGTCGAGCAGCTGCGCGACGACGCGCTGATCGCGTACCCGACCGACTCGGGCTACGCGCTGGGGTGTGCCCTGGGCAACCGTGACGGCCGCGACCGAATCCTGCGGATCCGCGAGCTCGACGACAAGCACCACTTCACCCTGATGTGTCGCGACTTCGCCCAGCTCGGCCAGTTCGTGCACGTGAACAACACGGCGTTCCGGGCGATCAAGGCCTCGACGCCGGGGCCCTACACCTTCATCCTGCCGGCGACCGGCGAGGTGCCGCGGCGGCTGATGCACCCGAAGAAGCGCACCGTGGGCGTGCGCATCCCGACCTCGCCGCTGGTCCACGCGCTGCTCGACACTCTCGGTGAGCCGCTGCTGACCAGCACGCTGATCCTGCCGGGCGAGGACGAACCCCGCACGCTGGGCTGGGAGATCAAGGAAGAGCTCGACCACGTCGTCGACATCGTGATCGAGGCCGGTGAGGTCTCGGCGCAGCCGACCACCGTCATCGACTGGTCGGGCGACGCGCCCGAGATCGTGCGCGTCGGCGCTGGAGACCCCACGCGCTTCGAGTGACGGCGTGCGTGCCGCCACACGGCGTACGCCGGTCAGCGGTCACTTGGTCATGATCGGGGTCTGGATGACCTTCACGCCGGTGCGCCGGTCGACCAGCTTGCCTCGGCCCTGGGGCTGGGGCTCGAACTTGTTGCCGTGCAGCACCGCGCCCTCCTCCTTGGAGCCGGAGAGCAGCAGGCCCGGCGTGCCGAGCTCCTTGAGGCGCTTCTGCAGCGGCTCGAAGCTGCCGCCGCCCGAACCGCCGGCAGAGCGTGTCAGCACCACGTGGAGGCCGATGTCGCGGGCCTGCGGCAGGAACTCCAGCAGCGCGTGGAGCGGGTTGGGCTGGGCGGCCGCGATCATCTCGTAGTCGTCGATGAGCACGAACAGCTTGGGCCCTTCCCAGCGCGGCACCTCCTGCGCCGTCGGGTCGACCTTGATGCCGGCGAGGCGGTCACGCATCGCGGAGGCGATCTGCTTGACCATCTCGGGCGCGTCACCGGAGTTCGTCACGTAGGCGAGCTGGTGCCCGGTCGTGACCGCGCCGATCATGCCCCAGCGGTAGTCGAACGTGACGATCTTCGCCTGCTTGGGATCCCAACGTGTCGTGATGCCCCGGGCGATGGCCCGCAGCACGTTGGACTTGCCGGACTCGACGTCGCCCAGGATCAGGAAGTGCGGCTCGGCGTCGAAGTTCACGAACACCGGCGAGAGCGTGTCCTCGTCGAGGCCGAGCGGCAGCGCCGACTTCTCCTCGTCGGGCACGGGCAGCTGGTCGTACGGCATCTTCCGGGGCAGCAGTCGCACCTCCGGCGCCTCGGGGCCGGTCCACGCGTTGCGCACCCGCTTGACCATGTCGGCCACGCCGTCGGCGACGTCGTCGGAGCTGGAGGACCCGTCGATGCGCGGGAGTGCGGTCAGGTAGTGCAGCTTGTTGACGCTCAGGCCGCGTCCGGGCATCTTCTCCGGGACGTTCTTGGCGGCCCTGCGGTCCACGTCGGACTCGGCGGGGTCACCCAGTCGCAGCTCGAGGCGCTGGCCGATGAGGTCGCGAAGGGCCGGCCGCAGTTCCATCCAGCGCTGGATCGAGACCACCACGTGCACGCCGAAGCCGAGGCCACGCGTGGCGATCTTCGTGATCTGGGCTTCCATCGCCTCGTGGTCCTGGCGCACCGTGCCCCAGCCGTCGACGACCAGGAACACGTCGCCGAACCCGTCACCCGGCTCCGCGCCGGAGGCCACCATGCGGCGGTAGGTCTGCATCGAGTCGATGCGCTTGGCGGTGAAGTGCGCCTCGCGTCCGTCGATCAGCGCGTTCATCTCGGAGACCGTGCGGCGCAGACGCTCGGGGTCCATGCGGGTGGCCACGGAACCGACGTGCGGCAGGTCGGAGAGACCGCTCAGCGTGCCGCCACCGAAGTCGATGCAGTAGAACTGCACCTGCTGCGGCGTGTGGGTCAGGGCCAGGCCGCTGATCAGCGTGCGGAGCAGCGTGCTCTTGCCGCTCTGCGGACCGCCGACCACGACCGCGTGCGAGCTGGCCAGGCCGACCCACAGGGGGTCACGACGCTGCTCGAACGGCTTGTCCTCGATGCCGATCGGCGCCGACAGCATCCGCGAGTTGTCCCACTGCCCGGGGCGCAGACCGTGTTCGGTCTCGGCGAGCGGGGGAAGCAGGTCGTTGAGGGACGGCGACTCGTCGAGCGGCGGCAGCCACACCTGGCGTGCCGGGGTGCCGCGGCCCTTGAGCCGGTCGACCATGATCTCCATCAGCGTCTCGCTCGGCCCGGTCGGCTCGGCCTCGGGCGTCGTGTCCTCCGGCTCGACCTCCTGCTGGCGCGGCTCGAGGTACGCGACCTCGTAGGGCAGCACGTAGCCGCCGACCGCAGACTCGCTCAGCCCCGCACCGACGGCGTTGGGGTTGCGCTTGTACGGCGCGGAGACGTAGGCCGCACGGAACCGCACGAGGCCCTCGCTGGCCTCCTTGAGGTAACCGTGGCCGGGAGCACTGGGCAGCTCGTAGGCATCGGCGACACCGAGCACCGTGCGACTCTCCATCGCGGAGAACGTGCGCAGCCCGACCCGGTAGGACAGGTGGGTGTCGAGGCCGCGGAGCTTGCCCTCCTCGAGGCGCTGTGAGGCGAGCAGCAGGTGTACGCCGAGGGAGCGGCCGAGTCGGCCGATCATCACGAACAGGTCGATGAAGTCGGGCTTGGCGCTGAGCAGCTCGCTGAACTCGTCGACCACGATGAACAGTGAGGGCATCGGGTCCAGGGGAGCGCCCTGTTCACGGGCCTTCTCGTAGTCCTTCAGCGACGAGTAGTTGCCGGCGGCGCGCAGCGCCTCCTGACGGCGCACCATCTCACCGGCGATGGCGTCCTTCATGCGGTCGACGAGGATGAGCTCGTCCTCGAGGTTGGTGATCACCGCCGAGGTGTGCGGCAGGACGTCCATGCTGGCGAACGTGGCACCACCCTTGAAGTCGACCAGCACGAAGTTGAGCATCTCGGGGGAGTGGGAGACGGCCAGTCCGAGCACGAGGGTGCGGAGCAGCTCGGACTTGCCGGATCCGGTGGCACCGATGACCAGGCCGTGGGGCCCCATGCCGCCCTGCGCCGACTCCTTGATGTCGAGGTCGACCGGGTGGCCGGTGGGCCCGACCCCGATCGGCACCCGGAGCCGGTTGCGGGCCGCCCGGGGGCGCCACGTGGTGTCGGTGTCGATGTTGTGCGGGTCGCCGAGACGCAGCAGCTCGGGGAGGGTGACGTCGACGGTGAGCAGGTCGGTGGGGTCGTTCTCGGCGCCGGCGGACATGCGGTAGCGGGTCATGGCGCGGGCCAGCGTCGTGCACTCCGTGGTGGAGAGCGCGTCGGGGGCGCCCAGCGGGGAGCGGGTGATGTCTCCCGAGGTGCCCTCCTTGCGCACGATCGAGACGGTGCCCTTGCGCAGCTCGAGCTGCAGCACACCGGAGGAGTGCTCGGTGGGCAGCACGCCGCGCAGGTCGACCACGGTCACGCCCTGCACCAGGCCGGCGGCCAGCTGGGCTTCAGGCGGAACGCGTCCGCCGTCGAGTACGACGACGAGGTGCGGGCCGTCGGACGCGGCATCGGCACCGAACCGCGGACGGCTGCTCAGCAGGTCACCCAGCCGCGCCTCGATGGCGATCAGGTCGTCGCGGACCAGTCGCACCTGGCCGACGGCGTCGGTGTCCTCGGACAGGGCGTGGGGCAGCCACTTGAGCCATTCCCAGTCACTGACCGTGTTCTTGCCGGCGCAGACGGCGATGCGGACGTCGTCGGGCGACTGCAGCGTGGCCAGCTGGGCGATCATCGCCCGCGCCATGGCACGGGTCTGGTCGACCTGCCCGTTGAGGCTGATCAGGCCGAAGGCACGCAGCGACACGGCCACCGGGAGGTCGGGGACGGACTTGTGGGTGCCGACGAAACGACGCAGCGCGCCTGCGGAGATCGGCTCGAGGTCCTCGACCGGCTTGGTCTCCGGCGTGACCAGCGTGACCGCCAGCCGCTGCGGGCCGCGACCGATGCGGACGGCGAGATGGTCGACATCGGTGGCACGGCGCTCCCACAGCCGGGTGCCGAGTGCGAGGCACCAGAGGGAAGCGGGGTCCGGGTGGTGCCACAGGGCTGCCTTGCGCTGCTGCTCGACGGCCTTGCGGACGCGGCGGCGTACCTGCACGAGGTAGCGCTGGTAGTCGCGGCGGTCGCCGTCGAGCTTGCGGCGCTTCTCGCCGGACTGGCGTCCGATGTTGCCGACCATCATGCCGGCGAAGGCGACCGCCATCATGCCCATCGCGAGCATCATGATCGGGCTGCCGCCGGTGCCGCCGCGCGCCGTCATCATGAGTCCCATGCCGCCGGCGCCGGCCAGCATCGGCAGCATGGTCAGCGCCTGGCCGACCCCGCCGCCCTGGGTGGTCTCGGGCAACTCAGGGGGTGACTCGAGGACGATCTCGCCGCGTGGTTCCCGCGGCGCGCGCTGCCGAGCCGGCCGCTTGAACAGTTGCGTTCCCACACACACCTCCCGAGTCAGCCGGTGCGGCGTGTTCGACCCGCACCGGTGGAAACCACCCTCGATGGTCCACAATGCTGGTGACAATACCGGGCGCGGACCCGGATGACGTCTGGAGGTGTGATGGCTGCGAGCACGATGTCGAGTCTGTGCCGGCTGACGGTGATGACCACGAACACGCGAGTCGATCTCGCGGTGCCACTGGACCTGACCGTTGCCGAGTTGCTGACGAACCTGGTGGGGACCCTCGGCCCAGAGGTGGCCGATCAGGGTGCCGCGGCCGGCGGTTTCGTCCTTCAGCGCACGGGGGAGGCGCCGTTCGACCCAGCCCTGACCTTGCGGGCAGGGCAGATCAGCGACGGCGACCTGCTCCACCTGCGCATGCGCGCGACCCAGTTGCCCGAGGTGGCCTACGACGACGTGCTCGATGCCGTCGCCACCGGTGTGCTCACCAAGTCGGCGCGGTGGTCCGACGCCCACACCGCACGGGCCTGCACCTGGTTCGCGTCGTTGTCGATCGTCTTCGTGCTCTTCGCCTGCCTGCTCTCGGGTCCGTCGTGGATCGCTCCCGCGGCCATCTCCGGAGCCCTGAGCCTGCTGCTGCTCGGCGGCGCGGTCGCCCTCGACCGGGCCTACGCCCAGCCCGGGCCAGCCCTGGTGGCGGCCGGCTTCTCGATCGCCACGGCCTTCGCGGCGGGCGCCATGGTGGTCGGTGGCGACGAACGCGTGTGGTCGTTCGGCGCGACCCAGCTGTTGCCCGGTGCCGCTGCCGCGGTGCTCATCGCCCTGGTCAGCCTGGTCATGCTGAGCCGCGGCGTCCCCGGCTTCACCGCCGTGATCGGCAGCGGTCTCCTGGCCGCGATCGGTTCTGCGGCCGCCGGTTTCGGCGACCTCGACGTCGCGGCGACGGCCGCATTCACCGCGGGCGTGGCGCTCCTCCTGTCACCGATGATCCCGATGGTCGCGTTCAAGCTGTCCCGACTGGCGCTGCCGTTCGTCCCGACCGGTGCCGACGACCTGCGCAACGAACGCACGACCGTCGACGGCACCCGCGTGCTGGGGCAGGCAGTCCGGGCCGACCAGTTCATGACCGGCATCGTGGCCGCACTCGCCGCTGCGGTCGGTGGCGGTGCGGTGTTCCTCGCCTCCGCCGGAACCGTCGAGCAGGTGCTGGCCGCCGTCCTCGGTGGCATCGCACTCTTCCGGGCGCGCCTGTTCACCGGTCGCTCGCAGCGCCTGTCGATGCTGATCGCGGCGGCGGCTGCCGGCGTGGCCGTGCTGGCCGGGCTGTCCGCCGACGCCGAGCCGCTCGTGCGACTGCTCGTCCTCGTCGTACCCGTCGCTGCACTGGCCCTGGCCATGTTGGCCCTCGTGGTGGTCCTTCCGGGTCGCCGTTACGCCCCGCCGACCAGCCGTGCCGCCGACATCTTCGAGTCGCTGCTGGTGCTGTCCGTGCTGCCGCTGATCCTGGGCATCGTCGGGGTCTACGGCAAGATCCGCGAGATGGTCGGCTGACGTAGTCGATCGGGGGCGGGAAGGCGCTCAGCGCCTGGTCTCGTACCTGCTCAGGACCACCCCGCCGGGAAACGTACGCGTCTCCACGAGGTTCAGGTTCACCCAGCTGTCCAGCGCGGTGAAGAACGGTGTGCCGCCGCCCACCAGGACCGGATGGGTCACGATCGTGTACTCGTCGACCAGCCCGGCCCGCATGGCCGCGCCGGCGAGCATGGCACCACCAACCCGCATCGGCTCGCCGTCCTCGGCCTTGAGCCGGGTGATCTCCGCGACCGCGTCGCCGGTGACCACGCGGGTGTTCCAGTCGGCCCTCTCGATCTGCGAGGAGAAGACCACCTTCGGTGTGTCCCGCCAGTTCCGCGCGAACTCGACCTGCGCCGGGCTGGCATCGGGCTGCTGGTCGCCGGTCGGCCAGTGAGAGCTCATGGCCTCCCACAGCTTGCGCCCGTACAGCAACAGGCCGGTCGCCAGCTCCTCGTCGAGCCACCACTGGAACAGCTCGTCGCTCGGCACACCCCAGCCGATGTCGTCACCGGGCGCAGCGACGTAGCCGTCGAGTGTGAGGTTCATGCCGTAGACCAGTTTCCGCATCGCGCCCTGCCTCCTGTCAGCCGCGCAGGGCGTCGCGTTCGCCCGGCGTGGCCTCGAGGCGCACCAGCTGCACGCTGCCTCGCGCCACGACGGCGACCGCGTGCGGCGGTACGACGGTCAGGGACGCGGCCGCGTCACCCAGGTTGAAGACCCGGCCGGCCGCGTTGGCCAAGGTGGTGCTCAGTGCGCCGAAGAACGCCACGTCGGCGTTGCCGAAGCTCGAGAGCCGTGCCGCGTCCGCCTCGTCGTGGCCCTCCGGCAGGTTGCGGAGATCCAGCAGGCACTGCCAGTCGGAGACCTCCGCGAGCGGGCGAGGCTCGTCGGGCCGGTCCTCGATGACCAGGCCCGGGCCCTGGATCGCGGGCGGCAGTGGTCCGTTGGCCGGCACCAGCCGGGTGTCGGAGCCGTTCCGCAAGGTCGGTGCCCAGGCCGCCTCGCGGTTGGTGACGATGCGCACCGCGACACCGGACACGGCAGCGCGCAGCGACATGAGCTGGGCGGCGTAGGGTCCCGAGAACACCACGATCCGGGTGCCACGGGGCCGGAGCAGGCGCAGCGTCAACGGGCCGGACTTGTTGCGGCCGAGGAACACTCCGGTGGTCGGTGCCGGTACGACGTGCTCGGGCATCAGGGGCTGCCGCCAGGCGCGGCTCATGCTGCCTCCGCCGAGACGCCGAGCAACGTGGTGGCCTTGAGCAGTGGCACCTGCTCACCGAGGACCCGGTTGATCCGCAGCCCGAGGTCACGGCTCACCGAGTCGAGATGGTCGACCGCACCCTGCACCACCTCGGTCGGGCCGCTGAGGCGCAGCAGGAGCAGCAGCGTGGGATGGCGGTGAAGCGGTCCCGGCTGCAGGACCGCACTGGTCGCCACGATCGGCACCGGGAGCACCGCGGCCAGCTGGTCGAGCTTGGTCACCGCGTCGTCTCCCGAGACCGCGAAGGTCATGGACATGGACCCCTCCAGTCGGACGTCGTTGAGTGATTCGGTGGCCGAGGGCAGCGTGCCGTCCGGGGACATGGGCACGGGCCCGAGACAGCTCGCGCTGTCCATGGCCACGACCTTCTCGGTCAGGCGGCGGACCTCCACGCCCGCCGAGGCCAGCACCTCTTCGGCGCGCAGGACGCAGCGGCGCAGGATCTGGTGGATCGCGGCGTGCCCGCCGCGTTGTGCGATCACGTCGGCGGCGTACACGGTGTCGAGCGTCAGCACCAGGTGCCGCATCGCCAGGCGGGGCGCGGGTGCGACCGGGCCGGCCGGGTTGCCCGCCGTGGCCGGTGCCGTCATCGTGACGAGCCGGACGCTGGAGAGCGGGACGTCCTCGACGGTGAGCAGCGTGGCCAGTCGCTCCAGCGGGATCGGGGCGTCGTCGTTGAACACACCGGCCAGCGGAAGGGCCAGCGGCACCGACCATGTCGTGGCGTCGCGGATCGCGCCGACCGGTACGCCGCCACCGGCGGTCGGAACGCTGACGACCTCGTAGGAATCACCAGTCAGGGATGCGATTCCCTGGCCGCGGAGCCGCGATCGACGCGAGCGCATGGCCAGCCAGGATCGCACCACCTGGTGGAGACCGCGTCGGCGTACGGACACCAGGGCCAGTGCCGCGGCGACCACGGCGACGACGCCGCCGGCGGGCATCCAGATGCCCTTGAACGCGACGGCGACCAGTGCGGCGGC
Organism: Nocardioides sp. Soil796; assembly: GCF_001429525.1. Lineage (NCBI taxonomy): Bacteria > Bacillati > Actinomycetota > Actinomycetes > Propionibacteriales > Nocardioidaceae > Nocardioides > Nocardioides sp. Soil796. The sequence continues at coordinate 73,363 of NZ_LMSQ01000018.1, read as the reverse complement.
AGCCGCAATCTCCAGCAAGACCAGGCGGGGGCGCGAGAGGAGTGACATGAGGGTGAGTATGCCGGACCTCTATGGTTGTCCTCGACCTATGGTGATTGCCGTTCTTGTCCGGTTCCGAGTGAAGGGGGCGTGGTGCAGACCCGCCGCGATCAACTGCACGCGTATCGCTTCATGACCCGACGTGCCATGTCGGCACTGGTCACGGGCGAACCCGACTCCGTCGAGCCGCCGATGCGACGGCTCACCGTGATCACCATCAGCGGGATCATGATCGCCATCGTGGTCGCCGCGGTGTTCGCCGTGATCGGCATCCTGAAGGGCGGCGGCGGAGACGCCTGGCGCGAGGAGGGATCGGTCATCGTCGAGGAGGAGACCGGCGCCCGCTTCGTGATGATCGACGGAAAGCTGCACCCTGCCGTCAACTACGCCTCGGCCGTGCTGTCCACCGGTGCCAGCAAGCTGGTGGAGGTCCACCACGTGCCGCGGTCCGACCTCGACTCCGTGCAGCGATCGACGACGATCGGCATACCTGGCCTGCCCGATTCGATGCCCTCGCAGGAAGAACTCGTCCGCGGCCCGGTCACGGTCTGCTCACAGGCCGAGGCCGAAGGCGTCAACGTCAGCGCCGTGGTCCACGTCCAGGTGGGCGGCGACTCGTCCTCGCAGCCGCTGGACCCTGATGAGGCTCTCTACGTCGAGTCGTTCGACGGCGAGCGGTTCCTGCTCTTCCAGGGTCGACGCCATCTGGTCAGCGAGACCGTCGAGCCCGCCCTGCAGATCACCCAGGACCCCGTGAAGGTGGGCAGCGCCTTCCTCACCGCGATTCCCGTCGGCACACCGTTCGAGACGCCGTCGATCGACCAAGCGGGCTCGCCCACCGAGGAAGCCGGGCGCTCCATGCTGGTCGGCCAGGTGATCGAGGTCGACGACGGCACGTTCCGCGTCGTACTGCCCGACGGCATCGCCACCATCACCGACGTACAGGCCAAGCTGCTCCGCACCGCGAAGCTCGACGGGCAGCGCCGCGACCCCGTCCCGATGTCCCTCTCCGACGTGCTCGACATGCGTGAGTCCGACGGCATGGACGGCGAGATGGAGGGGCTGCCCTCGGCGATGCCATCACAGTCCTCCGCCGCGTCGACCGCATCGGGTGCCTGCGTCGTCTTCGACGAGGACTCGTCGGCCCTGCGGCTGGCCGTGCCCACGGACAGCCAGGCCGGTACGCCGACCAGCGAGTCAGACGCCTCGAAGCACGGCAGCGCCGACGACGTCTCACTCTCACCCGGCGTGGGACTCATCGCCAGCACCCCCGCCAGCAACATGGTCTACCTGATCGGCGAGCCGGGGGAGGCCTACCCCGCGCAGGGGATCGGCACCCTGGCCAGCTTCGGCTACGACGGCGACGACGCCGTGGAGATTCCGGCCGAGCTGCTCGGCGTCATCCCACACGGGGACGCGCTCGACCCGGCCCGGGCCCGGCTTCCGCTCCAGCAGTGAGCCCACCCGACAGTGAGCCTGAACGCCGGCTGATGCCGGCGGCCGGATCCGGCACGACCCTGTTCTCTCGCAAGTTGCCGGTTTAGGCTCTCGGGAGATGGGAATTGGTACGTCACCGACCACTCAAATGGAGAGGAAGTACCGTGTCCGGATTCAATACCAGTCAAGAGGCGATGGCCGCTGGGGCGGCCCACGTCGACGAGGCTACCCAGCAGGTGCAGGGCCACATCAACACCCTGCGAACCGAGATCGAGACGATGCTGGGCGGATGGGGTGGCGGCGCTGCGACCGCGTTCCAGAACCTCCACCAGAACTTCGAAGGCCAGGCGAACCGCATCAACAGCTCGCTGCAGTCGATGCAGGAGGCCCTGGTCTCCACGCGTACGACGTACGCCGCACAGGAGGAGCAGGAATCCTCCAACATCACCAACCTGTCCAGCCAGATCAACGAGATGTGAGGTAGTAGGTCATGAGTGAAATCAAGGTCAACTTCGGATCCCTCGAAGCTGGTAAGGCCGGCATCCAGAAGACCCACGGTCAGCTGGTCTCCACCCTCGACGACCTCGAGGCGAACCTCCAGCCCATGCTGCAGACCTGGGACGGTGCGGCTCGCGAGGCGTACTACCAGTGCAAGCAGGAGTGGGACAACGCCGCCGCGCAGATGGCGACCACCCTGGGCCAGATCGGCACGCTCGTCGGTTCCGCCCAGGAGAACTACCAGCAGGCTGAGGGCACCGCCACCAACATGTGGCAGTGAGCTGACGCTCGCCGTACGACGCCGCAGCACTGCGGCCGCTATGTGCCCCGACTCATTCCATGGGTCGGGGCACACGCATGTCCGGACCTGGGGGATGAAAGCCCTGTGTCCGGACGGTACCGTCGGGGTCATTCCGCGCCCCGACCACGGGCGACGACTCGACAGCGAGGATGAAGACATGAAATTTCTCGGGCTGCTGGTTTCCCTCGTCATGGCGTTGGGGCTGACCGCGTGTGGTGATGACGACTCGGGCAACGGCGACAAGGGGAGCAAGGGTGGCAGCGGTGACGGTGGCTATGCCCAGCCCGAGGGCCCGGCGCCCGACCTGTCCACGCTCGAGGGCGGGACGACGCCGCTCAAGGCCGCCAACGGCGGCGCCTACCCCGACGCCTGTTCGGTGTTGAGCGAGGAGATGGTGCTGAAGCTGTTGCCGGCCGCTGGAGAGGACGGCGAGGCCGGCGTGCAGCGCTCGTCGGAGGACCAGAACGGCACGCCCTACATGTGCCAGTACTTCTCCGGCACGGCCGACGACGAGAACGTGGGATTCATCATCGTCAGCTTCGACCAGAACGCCGCGGTCGTGGACCGCGCCGTCGTCGAGGATGCCTTCAACTCCTCGAAGGAGGCGGCGGCCGACGACGAGGACTTCGTCGACTACAAGGACGAGCTCGGCGCGGGTTCGGACGCCTTCTTCGACGGCGTGAAGGTGAACGTCCTGGTCGGGGGGATGATGTTCGACGTCACCGCCAGTGGCACTGAGCCCTCGAAGGACGACAAGGCGCTGTGGCGGGACAACGTCGATGTGCCGGTGGCGGAGAACATGCTCTCCCGGTTGCAGTAGCACGTACCCAGGCAGACACAGAAGTGGCGCCCTACCCGCAGTGCGGGTAGGGCGCCACTTCTGTGTCGCGGTGGGGCTGAAGTCACTCGCCTTCGATGACCGAGGACGGTGCGTCCGGGTTGCCGCCCCAGACGTCGTCGTCCTCACTCAGCCAGGTGGAGCGGTCGGTCTCGCCCTCTTCACCGCCGCCACCGCCCCTGCCCGGCATCATGCCGGGGCCGGGGCCGGGGCGTCCGCCGGCGCCCATGGTGCCGACCGACGGACCGGTGCCCGGTCCGGGTCCACCGGGACCGGCAGGTGAACCGGGGCCGGGGCCGCCCGTGGGCAGGCCACCCGGCGAGAGACCGCCGGGACCGGGGCCGGGGCCACCGGGACCGAGGCCGGCCAGGTTGGAGCCGGTGTCGAGCCCGGGTCCGGGAGGTCCAGGAGGACCAGGAGGACCAGGAATGGGGCCGGGAGGACCAGGAATCGGTCCGGGCGGTCCGGGAGGTCCGGGCGGACCGGGAATCTCCGGGCCGGGGATGGGTCCCGGAGGCCCAGGCGGGTGTGGACCGGGAATGGGTGTTCCGGGTCCGGGGGGTCCGGGAGGTCCGGGCGGTCCCGGAGGTCCGGGCGGTCCGGGAGCCGGGTTGGTCCCCGGCGTGTTCACCTCGGCGTTGGACGGCAGCTTGTCGAGGCCGTTGTGGTTGATGTTGTCGAGGAGCGTCTGGTAGCGGGTTCCCGCATCGCCGCCGGAGTTCTTCGCGGTGTTGAACGCCTCTCCGACGCCCGACATGCCCTCGTGCACCTGGCGGGACGCAGTCGACAACGAGCCGGAGGTGAGGTGCAGCTGCTCGAGGTTCTTGATCGCCTTCTCGGCGGTGTCGCCCTCCCAGTTGGCCTCACGAGCCTTCTGGATGGCCGTGTTGAGCTGCTGCTCGATCTGGTTGAGGGTGCCGTGGATCTCCTTCCACGTTCCTGCCTTGTTGAGGATCTTGCCCTCACTGACCAACGCCAGCTGCTCGTTGAACCAGTCCTCGTCCGTTCCGGCGGTGCCGCCCTCGACGAACAGGAAGCCGCCGGGGTTGTGGAGCTCGACGTTGACGTAGCTCTCGCCACTGGTGTCGAAGCCAGCCATGTCAGCCTCCCACGTTCGGCGGAACCGGAGCGGTGCTCGTGCTCGAGTTCTGCTGGTTGGCGGCCTGTTCGTTGGCCTTGTCGGTTCCGTGGAGCGTGTCGATGGTGGAGCGCATCGCTGCGTGCACCTCGGCGGCCTTCGTCCTCAGGTTCCCGACGTGGATCTTGACCGCATTGGTCACATCGCTGACTTCGCCGCCGAGGTAGGACCAGCCTCCCTCGGAGTCGGACAAACCCATGTCCGACATGATTTCTGCTGAGTCGTCCATCGATCCCAGGCCGTGGGTGTCCCCATCGATGATGCCCGGGATACGTGCCAGGGCTTCGTAGGCCTCCTCCAGCACGTCAGGATCGAACCTGGTTCCTGTCCCCATAGTCTTCCGTCCCAGTTGTCGGGGCGCCCTCGCACTCGCAAACCCAGTGGCTCCGGTCGTGTGTGGTGCGCCGTGGTTCAGTTGGTGATCGCTGGCGTACCCACTGTCCAGCGGATCAAACCCGAGATTAGGCAGGCGAGCATGAAGTGTCGAGCCCGACGCACAGTCGAACCGGCGGTTGTGCTCTCGCAGGTTTCGGAGCGAAAGTCCGTGGGAAGCGTCGCGACCATGACACCCCTCACGATCGGGTCCGGCTCATGACGGCGTCGGCCCAACTCACTCGCACCGGAGAAGGTTGGTCGGCACTGCCCGACCCGCACAGCCTCGGCGACGTGCTCGCGCATCGCCGGTGGGTACGACGCCGCAGGCCGTTCGACCACGTCGTCTCGACCGACGTGTTCACCCCGGACTTCTACGGCCAGCTCCACGACCAGGTGCAGGGCATCCTGGACGACCCGGAGATGTTCGCCCGCAACATGCCGGGCTACGACGCCTCGTCATGCGAGCTCAAGACGCACCGCGAGGGCCCGCTCGGCGTGTTCACCTCCCGGGCCTGGCACGACACGTTGGCCGGCATCTGGGGAGTCGAGGCCACCGGCGACGTCTCCGCCACGCTGCATCATCACGCACCCGGCGGCAAGAGCGGCTGGCCGCACAATGACCTGAACCCCAGCTGGTTCCCCGGACCGCCGCCGAAGAGCGACGAGATCCAGATGGTCGAGAACGACCTGGTCGATCACCAGCGCGGCACCCGTGCGGAAGGTGTCGAGGCTCGGGAGAACGTCCGCGCGGTCGCCGTGCTGTTCTACCTCGGCAACCCGGCGTGGTCTCCGGGCGACGGTGGCGAGACCGGGTTGTTCGAGTCGGCCAGCGCCGCCGCGCACGGGCCCTCGGCCGCGGTGCCGCCGATCAACAACTCCATGGTGATGTTCGAGTGCACGCCCTTCACCTGGCACTCGTTCCTGACCAACCGGAAGCCGCGCACCTCCGTGGTGATGTGGCTTCACCGGACCAAGGAAGATGCCGTTTCGACGTGGGGGGAGCAGAGCATTGTCCACTGGGGATGAACGTCGCGTGTGTGTGCTCACCGGAGCCGGTGGGCAGCTCGGAAACGCCTTCTGCCAGAAGTACCTCAAGGACTACGACATCGTCGCGGTCTGCCGCCACCGGGCGCCGAACGTGCCCTCGCAGTACGACTCCTTCGTCGACCCGCTCGACCCGACGGCCGACGTCGACGGCGGCCGTGTGTTCGTCGTACACACCGACCTCGAGAAGGAGGGGGAGCCGGAGCACGTCGTCGACCTGGTGCTCGCGCGCTACGGACGCGTCGACCTGCTGGTCAACAACGCCGCGTTCTCGGTGTGGCACCGCAACGGGATGATCGACGGCGACGCCGCGCTCAACGACGCGGCCCGGCACTTCGCGGTGAACGTTGAGCTGCCGATGCGTCTCGGCGTACGCCTGGCCCAGAAGTTCTGGTCCTCGCGTGCCGCGGAGAACCGTGCCGCGAACCGCAACGTCGTCAACGTCTCCAGCCTTGCCGGCACGGGAATCTACGGTGGCGGCCAAGCCGTGTACGCCGCCAGCAAGGCCGCCCAGAACCAGATGACCCGGCACATGGCGCGCGAGTTCGACGGGTTCGGCGTGCGGGTCAACGGGCTTGCCCCCAACAGCTTTCCGGGCATCGTCAGCACGGAGTCCGTCGCCGACGCAGTCGTGCGACTGGACCGTGAGTCGGTCACCGGCAAGATCCTCGTCGTGGACAAGCAGACGGGCGACACCGCCACGAGCTGAACGGGCAGGCACTCAGCCTCGGGGCTGGGTGCCGTCCGCGGTGGCCCCACGCCGCTCGGCGGTGTGGCGCCAGGCGATGCTGCCGACTCCGAAGAGGAGCGCGGCGCCGAGCAGGCCCGCGGCGACGGCATAGCCCCTGTCGCGCAGCGTGTGGTCGGGCGGCTCCGGCAGGTTGGGTGCCGGGACCGCGGGAAGCTTCGCCTGCTGCGGCAGGATGCGGGAGTCGTCGCGTTCGGCGGTGATCGCGACGTAGGGGTTGACGATTCCCCAGCCGTAGCCGGCGTCGGGCACGCTCACACCGGGACGGTCTGCGGTGGCCTTGATGCGGTTGACGACCTGCTCGGCCGACAACCTCGGGTGGCGCTCACGCACCAGGGCGACGGTGGCGCTCACGAACGGGGTCGCGAAGCTGGTGCCGTCCTCGGCGTAGTAGCCCTGGATCTGGGTGGGGGCCAGGATGCCGACTCCCGGTGCGGCCACGCCGACGTAGTCGCCGGTGATGGAGAACTGCGCGATCGCGTCGTTGGCGTCGCTCGCCCCGACGACGAGCACGTTCGGGAAGTCCTTCCCCTCGGCGTACTTCGCGGGATAGAGCGCCGGGACGCCCTGGCCGTCGTTGTTGCCCGAGGCGGCCACGACGACGATGTCTGCCGCCTTGGCATGCTCGACCGCCGCCCGCAGCTCGGGGGTGTCGGGGGACTGGAGGGACAGGTTGATCACGTCGACCTTCGCCGCGATGGCGGCCTCGATGCCCCGGGCCACCGCCGCGGCATCGCCGCCGACGTCCTGGCTGCTGGAGTCGCGGTACTTGATCGGCATGATCGTGGCGTCGGGTGCCAGGCCCTCGAAGCCGACGCCGTCCTCCTGCTGGGCCGCGATGATGGCCGCGACCCGGGTGCCGTGGCCGTAGTCCTCACAGTCGTTGACGTCCGTCGCGCCGTACCCGCCGCCACCCATCACGTTGGTGGGCTTCGTGGACTCGAGGCTGCTCACCTGCGGCTGGTTGTTGACGTTCAACCCACTGTCGACCACTGCGACGGTGATGCCGGCTCCGGTGGCCAGGGCGTGGACGCGTTCGAAGCCGAGGCGCTCCTGGGCCCAGGGGATCTCGGCGGAGGCGGGGAAGCCGGGCTTGACCGTGCACCCACCGGGCTCGGCGACCGGGGGAGGGGCAGCCCAAGCGGGCCCGGACAGTGCGACCAGGCCGACGATCAGTCCCGAGACCAGGCGCGCGCGTCTTCTCAGCGCTTCTGACGTCCTCACCCGAGTCAGGGTAGTCACCGCCGCGACATCGACAACAGCCGGGCGCACGACGTGCGGCCTTCGACGGCGTACGCCGAGGTCGACGGCCTCAACGATCGAGCAGGGTCCGGTCGCCGGTCCGCGGACGCGGCGGGACGATCTGTACGGGCCCGGCCGCGCGCTTGCGATAGACGTGCTGCCGCATGGCGAGCACCCCCAGGCACAGGGCGTAGCCGAGGATCAGTGCGCCCGAGTGGTGCGCCAGCCCCGCGACCACGGCCTGGACCGTGCCGTCGCCCTTGGCGGCGATGACTCCGGGCGAGGCAAGGCCGAGGAGGCTGAAGATGCCGAGCATCAACAGGGGAGGCAGCACGCCGACGGTGAAGAAGTCGGCCTGGCGCACGCGCAGCGCCATCGTCACGCACAGGGCGACGAAGGCCAGGTCGAAGAGCCAAGTGATCTCACGGTGGACGGCGAGGTCGGCCAGAACGGCGGTGAGCGCGACGGCGATCCCGAGAGCGGCAACCAGCCGTCCGGGTTCGGTGCCCTCTTCCCAGAGGGTGCGCGCACGGGCCACAGGGCCACGGTAGGACCGGGAACGCCTGCGCGAGGCGCGCCGCGCCGGTCGAGGCCTGGCCCGGGTCGCCCGACGCGCACCCGGTGCGCGCTCACGAGGGTCGGTCACGGGCAAAGACTAGTCGACCCATTACGGAGGCGCCGGCCGAATGCCGCCTAGCCGATCTGGCGATCGTCCGCGGGACCGGCCTCGCCGGGCACGGGAAGATGCAGCTCGGGGCGAGGGTCGGCCACCACGTCGAGCAGCTCGGTCGCGGTCAGGGGACGAGGCGTGTCGGTGACCGGCTCCACGGCCTCGAGGGTCTCGCCACTGACGCCGAGCTCCTCGAAGCGTCGCGCGGTGACGAACACCCGCGACTCGAGGGACCCGACGGCACGGTTGTAGGCCTCGACCGATGCCTTGAGGGAGCGGCCCACCTTGTCGAGGTGGCCGCCCATGACACCGAGGCGGGAGTGGAGGTCGCGCCCGAGGTCGTGGATCTGCCGGGTCTGCTCGGCCAGGCGCTCCTGGGTCCACCCGTGGGCGACCGTCTTGAGCAGGGCGATCAACGTGGTGGGTGTGGCCAGCACGACGTTGCGGGTGGCGGCGTACTCCAGGAGGGAACGGTCGCCGTCGAGGGCGGAGGAGAGGAACGCCTCTCCGGGCAGGAAGAGCACCACGAACTCAGGGGTGTCGACCAGCGCCTGCCAGTAGCGCTTGGTCGACAGGGCGTCGATGTGGGCACGCACCTGGCGGGCGTGGCGGGCCAGATGGGCTTCGCGGACGTCGGCGTCGTCGGCCTCGGTGGCAGTGAGGAACGCGTCGAGGGGCACCTTCGAGTCGACCACCACGTCGCGACCGCCCGCGAGGTGGACCACCATGTCGGGGCGCAGGGCGGCGCCGTCGACCACGACGTGATGCTGCTCGGTGAAGTCGCACCGGTCGACCAGGCCGGCCAGCTCGACCGCGCGGCGCAGCTGCATCTCGCCCCACTGGCCGCGCACCTGCGGCTTGCGCAGGGCGGTCGAGAGCGAGGCGGTCTCACGGCGCAGGCCCTCGGCCGAGTGGCGCACCTCCTCGACCTGTTGGCGCAGCTGGCCCTGCCACGTCGCCCGGTTGTGCTCGAGGTCGCGCATCTGGTCGGCCAGCCGGTCGAGCCCGTCGCGGACCACGGTGTCGTCGGCGACCCGGCGCTCGAGGGCGGCCACCGCCTCACCGCTGTCGGTCGGTCGGCCACGGTTCCACAGCACCCCGATGACGACGCCGAGCACCAGCCCCACGATCAGCAGCAAGATCTCCATGACCCCGAGCATGCACGAGGCCACCGACAATGCCGTTCAGGACGCGGCGTTCGACGCGGCGCCCGGGCCCCGCGTCAGCCGACGAGCGGAGCCGTGCCCCGGAACGTGCGACGGTAGGCGGTCGGCGAGACTCCGGCCACGGCACGCAGGTGCTGCCGCAACGAGGCGCCCGTGCCGAGCCCGGCCTTCGCCGCGACCATGTCGACCGACAGGTCGGAGGTCTCGAGCAGGCGCTGGGCGTAGCGGATGCGTTGGACGATGAGCCAGGCACCGGGGGAGTGCCCGGTCTCGGCGCGGAAGCGTCGGGCGAAGGTGCGCACACTCATGCGCGCACGGGTCGCGAGCTCGCTCACGGCGATCGGCTGGTCGAGATGGGCGAGGGCCCAGTCGCGCGCCGCGGCGGTCGACTCGTCCACGGCCTCGGGCAACGGCTTCTCGATGAACTGTGCCTGGCCGCCGTCGCGCCACGGCGGCACGACGCAGTAGCGCGCGACGTGGTTGGCCACCTCGCTGCCGTGGTCGCGGCGCACGACGTGCAGGCAGAGGTCCATGCCGGCGGCCAGTCCGGCCGAGGTGAGGACGTCGCCGTCGTCGACGAAGAGCGCGTTCTCGTCGAGGTCGACGTGCGGATAGAGAGCGCGGAAGCTCTCGGCGTGCGACCAGTGGGTGGTGGCCGGACGGCCGTCGAGCAGTCCGGCCGCGGCCAGGACGAAGGCGCCGGTGCAGATCGACATCAGTCGGGTGCCGGGCCTGATCAGGGCGAGGGCATCGCGAAGGTCGTCGGGCAGCACGCCGTGCCGGCGCGGGCCGTCGATCTGGGTGCCCGGGACGATCACGGTGTCGGCCGCGGCGAGTGCGTCGACGGTGCTGTGCGGGGCGATGTCGTAGCCCGCCGAGGTGGGGACCGGTCGACCGTCGAGGCTGGCCACCGTCACGTCGTACCGCGGCTTGCCCGGGTCGGTGTTCGCGGTGCTGAAGACCAGGGTCGGGATGACCAGGTCGTAGCCGATCACCGGGGGCAGGGCGAGGACGACGACGCGGTGCGGAGCGCTCATGGCAGGATTCTTCCACACATTGGCAATTCGGCCACTCGTCGGTCGTGCTCCGGTCAGCGAGGATCTACGGGTGATCGATTCCGAGACCGTTCCCGAGCGCGCCCCGAAGTCGTACCGCGTGCACCCCGCGTGGACCGTCGCGGTGGTCGCGTTCGTGACCCTCGTGGGCGCGGCCGCTTTCCGCTCCGTTCCCGGCATCCTGCTCGATCCTCTGCACCACGAGTTCGGCTGGGCGCACGCCACGATCGGCTCCGCGGTCTCACTCAACCTCGTGCTCTTCGGACTGATCTCTCCCTTCGCGGCCGCACTCATGGACACTTTCGGCGTACGACGCGTGGTGGTCCTGGCACTGTTGCTGGTCTCGCTCGGCAGCGGACTGACCGTCTTCATGACCCAGCCGTGGCACCTCGTCGCGACGTGGGGGCTGCTCGTCGGAGTCGGCACCGGGTCGATGTCGATGGCGTTCGTCGCCACCGTCACGAGCCGCTGGTTCGTGGCGCGACGGGGCCTGGTCGCGGGCATCCTCACCGCCGGCTCCGCCACCGGCCAGCTGATCTTCCTCCCGCTGATCGCCATGGTGGCCGGCGAGCACGGCTGGCGCACCGCCTCGCTGCTGGCAGCCGGTGCGGCGCTGGCCGTCGTACCGATCGTCGCCTTCTGGCTGCGCGACCACCCGCACGACCTCGGCATCACGGCGTACGGCGCCACCGCCGAGGACCCGGGACCCGACCGACACAGCGGTGCCGGGTCGAGTGCCGGGCGGGCGATCCGGGTGTTGATCGCTGCCCTGGGTTCGCGCACGTTCTGGCTGCTCAGCCTGGGCTTCGCGATCTGCGGCATGTCGACCAACGGGCTGATCCAGACCCACTTCGTGCCGGCTGCACACGACCACGGCATGCCCACGACCCTGGCCGCCGGGCTGCTCGCGGTGATCGGCATCTTCGACGTCGTCGGCACCATCGCGTCAGGTTGGCTCAGTGACCGGGTCGACCCGCGGCTGCTGCTGGTCGTCTACTACCTGCTGCGGGGCTTCTCCCTGATGCTGCTGCCGTCACTGCTCGGACCGAGCGTGGAGCCCCCGACGTGGGCGTTCATCGTGTTCTACGGGCTCGACTGGGTGGCCACGGTGCCACCCACCGTCCTGCTGGCGCGCGAGGCCTTCGGGGCCGACGGTCCGATCGTGTTCGGCTGGATCTTCGCCTCGCACCAGCTCGGTGCCGCCGTCGCCGCGACGGGAGCCGGCTTCATCCGCGACGTGCAGGGCACCTACGCGCCGGCGTTCGTGATCACCGGTGCGCTGTGCCTGGTGGCGGCCGTCGCCTCGGGTGCGATCAGGCGAGTCCCGTCGGCGGACCCGGCCTCACCCGAACCGGCGCTGATGGACTGACCCGCCGGGAGAGACGGCCGGACGGGCGGCCATTGGGCGAGGCGCTGTCACAGACACCTTCCCTTTGCCATGCTGACCGCCATGACTGAGGACAGGCGCACCCACTGGGAACGGGCCGCGGAGTGGCCCCTGACCGGGCTGGCCCTTCTGTTCCTGGCCGCCTACGCGTGGCCGATCCTCGAGCCCGACACCCCGGCCTGGTGGGTCACGGCGTGCCAATGGATGACCTGGATCGCGTGGGCTGCCTTCACCGTGGACTACCTGGCGCGGTGGTTCCTGAGCCACGATCGACGCGGCTTCGTCCTGGGCAACGTGCTTGACCTGTTGGTCGTCGTGCTGCCGATCCTGCGACCGCTCCGCCTGCTTCGACTGGTGAAGCTGCTGGGCGTCCTCAACAGGCACGCGGGTAGCTCGCTTCGTGGCCAGGTGATCGTCTACGTGACCGGCGGGACCGGGCTGGTCCTCTTCGTCGCCGCCCTCGCCGTGCTTGACGCCGAGCGCGGTGCGGAGGGAGCGAACATCGGCACCTTCTCCGATGCACTGTGGTGGGCCATGACCACCGTGACCACGGTGGGATACGGCGACCAGTTCCCGGTGACGACGACGGGACGCTTCGTCGCGGGTGGCCTCATGGTTGCCGGTATCGCCCTGCTCGGAATCGTGACGGCGTCGTTCGCATCCTGGCTGCTCGACCGGGTGTCGGAGGTGGAGGAGGAGTCGAACGCGGTCACCCGCCGCGACCTCCGCGCGCTGACCCGTGAGATCGCCGCGCTCCGGGCCGAGGTGGTCGCGTTGCGCTCGGGTGAGGTAGCGGGCCAACCTCTGCCGCATCCAGAATCCTGAGGCGGTCACCTGGCGAACTCGGGGCCGACGCCGGCTCAGCGGTGGCCCAGCGCTGTTGCGGGGCGTGTCGACGACACTGGGCTACCGCTGAAGGCCGCGTGAAGGGTCAGGAGATGTCGACGACGACGGGGGCGTGGTCGGACGGGCTGCCCTGGCCCTGCGCAGGGTCGCGTTCGTCGGTGTCGATGCGCGCCCCGGTCACGCGTGCCGCGAACGACGGGGAGCCCAGCACGAAGTCGATGCGCAGGCCCCGGTTCCGTTCGAAGCGCTGCCGGTAGTAGTCCCAGTAGGTGTAGACCTCGGGCCCGGGCGTGTGCGGGCGTACGACGTCGACGTACCCGTCGTCGATGAACGACTGGAACGCCTCGCGCTCGGGGACGGTGACGTGGGTCGAGTTCTTGAACTGCGCCATGTCGAAGACGTCCTCGTCGAGCGGCGCGATGTTCCAGTCCCCGACGAGTGCGGTGTCACCGGTGAGCCAGTCGCCGCCGGCCGCCGCGCGCAGACGGGTCAACCAGTCCAGCTTGTAGGCGTAGTGCGGGTCCTCGATCTTGCGACCGTTCGGCACGTAGAGCGACCAGATGCGTACGCCGCCGCACACGGCGCCGATCGCGCGCGCCTCGGAGGCCAGCGGGTCGCCGAACTGTGGCATCTCCTCGAAGCCGACCTGGACGTCGTCGAGCCCGACGCGGCTGATCAGGGCCACGCCGTTCCACTGGTTGTAGCCGGCGGCCGCGACCTCGTAGCCCAGGGACTGCAGCCCCATCAGGGGCAGCTGGTCCTCGCGGGCCTTGGTCTCCTGCAGGGCGAGCACGTCGATGTCGTGGCGTTGCAGGAATGCCTCGACGCGATCGATGCGGCTGCGGATCGAGTTGACGTTCCAGGTGGCGATGCGCATGCGGCGAATCTACGTGGCGTGCGCGGGCGGGCGGCGTACGGGCCCTATCGTTCGGGGATGGACACGTCGACCCGCGGGGCCCGACTCGCTGCCGCGCTGGTGCACGTCTACACCTCGCTCGGGGTGGTGCTCGGGCTGCTGATGGTGCACTTCGCCTACGAGGGCGACGTGCGCACGGTGCTGTGGCTGTTCCTCGCGGCGATGGTCATCGACGGCACCGACGGGTTCCTGGCCCGCCACCTCGAGGTGAAGACGGTGCTGCCCGGCTTCGACGGTGCCCTGCTCGACAACATCGTCGACTACCTGACCTACGCGTTCGCGCCGATGGTGCTGCTGTGGTCGTGCGGCTACCTGCCCGACGGCGTCCTCGGTGCGGTGACCGCGTCGGTGCCCCTGATGGCCTCCTGCTACCAGTTCTGCCGCAGCGACGCGAAGACCGAGGACCACTTCTTCCTCGGCTTCCCGAGCTACTGGAACATCGTGGCGTTCTACGTGGTCGTCTTCGGGTGGGGTACGACGACCGCGGCGTGGCTGTTGTTCGTCTTCGCGGTGCTGGTCTTCGTGCCGGTCAAGTACGTCTATCCCTCACGCACCGCGACCCTGTGGAGGCTCAACATGACGCTCGCCTCGTTGTGGTTGGTGGCGTTCGCCGTACTGACCGCGCAGCTGCCCGATCCCCAACTGTGGTTGGCGATTCTCTCGCTCGCCTACCCGGCGTACTACACGGCGTTGAGTCTGTGGCTCACGTTCCAGCCGGTGCGGTCGCCGGCGGTGAGCTGACCAGGAACGGCTCGAGCATGCCGGGCACGACCGCGTCGGCGAACGTGATGGCCCGGTCGAGCGGCACGTCGCGCACGGTGATGCGCTCGGCCCCTGCGGCAGTCGTGGCGACCAGGGTGGCCAGCCCTCGGCGGCGCTGGAACCAGGTCTGTGACACCACCCAGCCGATCACACCGCCGCGTTCGAGCACGGTGCGCACCCGGGAGGTCACGCCCGAGCCGATGACGAGGTGATCGGCGGTGAGCGCATGGCCGAGGTGGCGGTACTCCGCCTCACCGAGCGCGATGCCGACGAGCAGCACGGCGAGCGTGACGAGCACCGGCAGCACGGGGGTCACCGAGAAGAAGACCGCCGGCACCAGCGCGACGACGACGGCCGGCAGGAGCAGCCGCACACCACGGAGGTGACAGCGCCGGCGGGCCCGCGACCCGTGCTTCGTCAACGGAGTGCGCAGTGGGGCCGGGTCGCCGAGCACGTCGTCGCCCACCCGTCGGGTCTCCGACGTCGGACACGGCGGCAGGACGGCGTACACGCCCTCGTCGAGGCCGGTGACCAGCGTGTGCAGCTCGGCGCCCCCGACCGCGCGGAGCAGGGCGGTCTCGCGCAGCTGCACGCCACGGACCCGGGCCTCCTCGATCGTGGTCGACGCAGTGGTGAAGAGCCCGCGGGTCAGGCGGAGGTTGCCCTCCTCGCGGAACAGGCGCAGGCCCCACCACTGCACGGCGTACGCCGCCATCGACAGGAGGGTCCACACGACGAGGCCGCCGACCAGCAGGACGACGACGACGAGCAGGAGCGCGCTCTCGATGCGCTGGACGTCCTCCTGGTCGACGCTGAAGTCGATGCCGACGTCGCCGACGAACTGGCTCAGGCCACCCAGGGCACCGAGTGCGATCACCAGGCGGCCGAGGCTGAACGGCGCGAATCGGACCCAGGATCCCCGGAAGCGGGCGAGGTCGGGGCTGCGTGGCGCCGGCTCGGTGTCCACGTCGGCGTCGTCCGCCGGGTCAGGGGTGACTGCGGCCCGGGTGAGCAGCAGGTTGCGCAGCTGCTCGGCCTGCGCGGTCGAGAGGGAGTCGAGCTCGATGCGGGTGTCGTCGACGCCGGTGCCGACCTCGACCTTCTGGATGCCCAACGCCCTGTGCAGCAAGGGCGCCTCGAGGTCGACGCTGCGGATCCGGTCGAGCGGTGCGGTCAGCCGGGTCTTGTTGAGGAGCCCGCGGGTCACGACCAGCTGGTCACCGGCGATGCGGAACCGGGTGGTCACCCACGGGAGGACGCCGATGCCGACCGCACCCACCAGCACCACGGGTGCTGCGAAGAGCAGCCAGCGCGGTTGCTGGGTGCCGACTCCGATCAGAGCAGCGAGTGCCGGCACGAGGATCTGGCGCAACGTCTTGAGCGGTCCGACCAGCATCGTGCGACGGTCGAGACGCTGCCACTCGCTCACGTGGCGTCGCCCTCGCTGGCTGCCGTGATCTCGGTGAGCTCGGCGACCACGCGCCGGGCCACGTCCTGGTCGAGGCCCTCGATGGTGATCGCACCGGCGGCCGACGCCGTGGTCACGGTGATCGCGGAGAGCCCGAAGAGACGCATGATCGCGCCGCGCCTGGTGTCGACGGTCTGCACGCGCGACAACGGTGCGATCCGCTGCCGGGTGACGACCCAGCCCGAGCGGGTGTAGACCGCGCCGGGCGTCACCTCCCACCGGTGGATGCGGTTGCGCAGGCCAGGCATCCAGATCGCGATGGCGGCCAGGGGAGTCAGCACCACGGCGTAGGCCACCCACAGCCACCACGGGCGCGAGGGCAGCAGCACCGCGATCACGACGAGTACGACGACCGTGGTCGCCAGCTCCGCGACGGCGATGACCCGCCACATCTGGACGGCCCTGGGGGAGACCTGGTGGGCCGGCTCGCGGAGCAGGGCTGCTGGTCTGCTCACGTGTCGTCCTGCTTGGGGCGGGGGATGCGGGAGGTGATCCAGTCCTTGGCGGAGCCGACTCCGTCGCCGATCTCGCGCAGCAGCTTGGCCAACGGGTCCTGGGACGTGCGGAAGCTCTCGCCGTACGACGCGGCCGCCTGCCTGGCCGCGTCGGACATCGAGGCCGAGCCGTCGTCCTGACGACGAGGGTAGTCGCCGGCGATGATCTTGACGTAGGTGCCGCTGTCGACCCAGCGGCGCAGCTCGTGGGCCCGCATCACGGGGAACGGGTGGGAGCTGGCCTCGAGCAGCATCATCTTCAGCACGCTGTCGCGCAGGTCGCCGGCGGCCTCGTACTCACTGCCCTGGGCGAGGAACGCCGTGCTGTCGAGCTGCGACAGGTTGCCGCCGCTGGCCGACTTCATGTTGACCCGAAGTGCGGCGGCGGGGTCCTGGGTGGCCAGCAGCCCGGCCCGGTCCGCGGAGAGCTCGGACTTGCGCTCCCACTCGGTGAGCGCCGCGACGATCGCGCGCAGGCCCAGGTTGCCCAGCGGCACCCACGACAGGGCTCCGCTGATCTGCATCAACCACAGCAGCAGTGTGCGATAGAGCGCGTGCCCGCTGGCGGCGTGGCCGAGCTCGTGACCGAGCACGAACCGGAGCTCCTCCTCGTCGAGGGCGTTGACCAGCGCGGAGTTGAGCACGATGAACGGCTTGTCGAGGCCGATGGTCACGGCGTTCCACAGCGGCGAGTTCACGACGTACAGCTCGGGCAGGGTGCGTACGTCGAGCACCGCGGCCGCCTCGGCGTACAGCCGTTGGATGTCGGGGAACTGCCGGTCGTCGACCCGGATCGCCGACCCGAGGAAGCGCAGCCGGAAGGCGCGTTCGTTGACCATCGCGGTCATCTTGCGCAGCACGAAGTCGAAGCCCTTGAGCTTGCGCAGCGCGACCAGTGCGCCCTGATCGGCGGGATGCTCCCAGGCACGGGAGCTGATGTCGGTCAGCGTGACCCTGCGACGGGCCGGCTGGTTCTCCCCAGTCATGGCTCGACTGTAGTCAGGAGGCGTGAATGCCCCCGTGACTGTTGACACAGTCGGCCGGACCTCATACGTTCCGCAGGACTGAAACGTTTTAGGGAATTCGGGATGCAGGCATTGTCAGAAGAGCTGAGCAACGACGACGTCGCGCTGTTGGCCCTGCTTGCCAGCGGCCTGCCGGCGGAGACCGTAGCCCGACGACTCGGCCTCTCCGAACGCACGGTCCGACGACGCATCCGGCTCATCTGCGACAGGCTCGGCGTGGGCACCACCGTCGAGGCGGTCGTGTGGGCGGCGCGGCGTCGGCTCGTCTGACCGCAGGGTCGGTCGTGCTGGTCGCAGCGCGATCGTCGCCGACGCCTGGGCGACGCGGCGCCGAAGTGCCCGAGGAGGTGGCCGGATCCGGTCACGGATGTGGTGCCGATCACGCCGCGCGTGGTTGTATCGCTGAAACGTTCTAAACGATGGAGGAAACCGTGTCGGCAACGGACCCGAACGCCCGCTCGCACAGGCGGGGGACGGCGGCGATGCTGACCGTCCTGGCCCTGGTGTTCCAGCTCGCCCTCGTCGGGACGGTCGCCCTCACGACCCCCACCGCGTCGGCCGACGCTGCCGCGGCGGCCCCACAGGTCGCTCTCACCCGCCTCCAGGTCGAGAAGAAGACGGCACCGGTCGGCATCGACGTCGACCGCCCCCGCTTCAGCTGGGTCATCGAGACCGAGGCACGCGACGTCGTGCAGGAGGGCTACCGGCTCCGGGTCGCCACCAGCCGGGCCGACCTCGACGCCGGTGACCTCACCTGGGACAGCGGTCAGGTCTCCTCCGACCGGTCATCGGGTGTGGAGTACGACGGCCCGGACCTGGCCTCCGCGACCGACTACGTCTGGAGCGTGGAGGTCACGACCAGCGTCGGCACCGCGTCCGCGACAAGTCAGCTGCGCACGGGGTTCCACGACGAGTCGGACTGGGCCGACAGCTCGTGGATCGGCAACGAACGGATCGACACCTCCGACGACCTCACGATGACCGGGGCGTCGTGGATCTGGACCCCCGAGGCGACCAGTCCGGTCGCGCCCGCCGAGCCTCGCGCGTTCCGCACCACCCGCACGACACCGGAGGGCAGGACCGCGCAGAGCGCGGAGATCCTGATCACCGCCGACGACCTGTTCCGCCTCTGGGTCAACGGTGAGCTCGTCGGCGAGAGCCACGGCGCGGAGAACGAGTGGCAGCAGTCGCACCTCTACACAGTGCAGCTCGACCCCGCCAGCAACGTCTTCGCGGTCCGCACGAACAACGGAGCCGGGTCGCCCGCAGGGTTGGTCGCGAAGGTGCGGGTGACCTACACCGACGGCACCACCTCCGTCTTCACGACCGGCACCGACTGGTTGGCGAGCAAGACGGTCCCGACCGGCTTCGAGGCCCCGGCGTACGACGACTCCGCCTGGGGCAGTGCCGCCAAGCAGGCCGACTACGGCAGTGGCCCCTGGGGCTCGGGCGTCCGCGCGCCGAAGACCGAGGTGAACCCTGCGCCCTTGCTGCGTCGCGAGTTCCAGGTCGACGGCGACGTCCGTGACGCGACGTTGTTCGTGGCTGCAGGCGGCTACGCCGACATGTCGCTCAACGGCGCGCCGGTCAGCGACGACGTGCTGTCGCCCGGGTTCACCGACTACGACGACACCGTGCAGTACGTCGCCACCGACGTCACCGACCAGCTCGCGCAGGGTGACAACGCGCTGGGCGCGCAGCTCGGCCGTGGCTTCTACGGCATGACCGGCGGCAACGTCTGGTGGTGGGAGCGTGCGCCCTGGCACGACGAGCCGGTGTTCCGCGCCGTCCTGCACATCGAGTACGCCGACGGCCACACCGAGCAGGTGGTGACCGACGACTCGTGGACCATCCACGACGGCCCGACGGTCTTCGACGACCTCTACGGCGGCGAGGTGTACGACGCCCGCCTGGTCCAGGACGGCTACGACACCGTCGGCTTCGACGACGCGGGCTGGGCATCGGCCAGCGAGGTCGACGGACCCGCCGGCGTCCTGGTCAACCAGCGCCAGCAGCCGATCCGGGTGACCGAGTCC
Organism: Nocardioides sp. Soil796; assembly: GCF_001429525.1. Taxonomy (NCBI): domain Bacteria; kingdom Bacillati; phylum Actinomycetota; class Actinomycetes; order Propionibacteriales; family Nocardioidaceae; genus Nocardioides; species Nocardioides sp. Soil796. The sequence continues at coordinate 53,878 of NZ_LMSQ01000018.1, read as the reverse complement.
CTGCCGGCCGTCGAGATCACCGAACCCGCAGACGACGTCTACGTCGTGAAGTTCCCCCGGATGCTGGCCGGCTGGGTCGAGCTGGGCGTCGAGGGATCGGCCGGCACCACGGTCCGCGCACAGTACGGCGAGAAGCTGCTGCCCAACGGCCGGGTCAACTTCTCCAACAACGGCGGTTTCCAGAGCGGCTTCCAGACCGACCGGTTCATCCTCGCCGGGACCGGTGACAGTGAGACCTGGGAGGCCCGCTTCTCCTACAAGGGCTTCCAGTACATCGAGGTGACCGGCTGGCCCGGCAGCGAGCCGCCGACGCTGGACGCGTTCACCGCCCGGGTGGTGCACACCGACGCGACGGAGACCGGCTCGTTCGAGAGCTCCAGCGACATCATGAACCGCACCCACCGGGCCGTGGTGGACACGCTGAAGAACAACATCCACGGCATCCCGACCGACACCCCCATGTTCGAGAAGAACGGCTGGACCGGTGACGCCGCGGTGGGTGCCGAGATGTTCATGATGAACCTCGACGTCCACGAGCTCTTCGCCAAGTGGATGCGCGACGTGAACGAGACCCGGTCCACCGACGGCCGCCCGATGGTGATCGCCCCGAGCTCGAGCACGTGGGGCGAGTGGGGCGTCGCGCCGCCGTGGCACTCGGCGTACATCATGATCCCGTGGTGGCTCTACCAGTACGGCGGCGACGACCGCGTGCTCACCGAGTACTACGACGGCATGAAGAAGTACGTCGACCTCGAGTTCGCGCAGTCGGCGAACGGGCTGGTCACCAACCCGCGGCTCGGTGACTGGGTCAGTCCGGAGGCCAGCCCCGCAGGAGGAAACGCACCGGAGGACGTGCGGGTCTCGGGCACCGCCTACCTCTACTCGATGACCACCGCGATGGAGCGGACCGCGCGACACCTGGGCAAGGACGCCGACGCTGCCGCGTTCGCCGACAACGCCGCCACCGTCAAGGCCACGTTCAACGCGACCTTCCTCGACCGGGCAGCCGGCCACTATCGCGGCAACGGCGACCGTGGCTACCGACAGACCCACAACGTGCTGGCGCTGGCCTTCGACCTGGCCCCGGACGAGGGGACCGAGAAACGCGTCGCGGCCAGCATCGTGGCGAACGTGAAGGCACGCAACTACACGCTCAACACCGGCGTGCTCGGCACGAAGTACCTCCTGCCGGTGCTCTCCGACCATGGCTACGAGGACGTGGCGTTCCGGCTCGCCGCGCAGACGGCGTACCCGAGCTGGGGCTACATGATCGAGAACGGCGCCACCTCGATGTGGGAGCACTGGGCGCTCGAGGCCCGGTCCCGCGGCCACTACTTCCTGGGCACCGTGGACGACTGGTTCTACCACTACGTCGCCGGGATCAAGGCCTCCGAGACCACCGGCTACCGCGACCTGACCATCGCCCCGGCGGTCACGAAGCAGATGAGCTGGGCCAGGGCGACCACGGAGACGCCGTACGGTCCGGTCACCAGTGACTGGCGGCGCACAGGCCGCACTCTCCAGCTGGACGTCGACGTTCCCGTCGGCTCCACCGCCACCATCAAGGTGCCCGGTGCCAACGCCTGGGCGCTCACCGAGGGCGGCCTGCCCGCCGCGGAGGCGGAGGGCGTCCACGACGTGGCGTACGCCGACGGCACCGTGGTGGTCACGGTCGGTTCGGGGCACTACAGCTTCGCCTCCGACGAGCGGCGCGGCCTTGCCGGTACGGCGGTCGAGGCGATCGCCACGGCCGACGGAGTCGTCACCGCGCTGCGCGACGACGGCAGCATCAACGCCGGCCTGGCCTCGCGCCTGCTCGCCCTCACGTCGACGGCGCGGGCCGACATGATCCGCGCGATGGACGAGCTGCTGGACGCCGACGTCGTCCGTGCGGCCAAGGCCCTCGCCGCAGCCCACCGCGACATCGAGTCCGCCCAGGAGGTCGCCGGCCGGCTCGATCTCGAGGCCGATGAGGCAGCCAGCCTCGACGCGGCCATCGTGGCCGTCCGAGACGCCCTGGACGCCGCCGTCGCCGACTACCTCGAGCTCGACCTGACGGCGACCGCCGGCGACGACGTGCTGCGGCCGGGTGACGAGGCGCCACTGACTGTCGAGGTGGGCAACGCCGGGAGCGCCACGGTGCACGACGTCCGCGCCACCCTCGACGGTCTTCCCGAGGGCTGGGCCACTGCTCCGGCCAGCACCCGCCTGAGCAACAAGCTGGCCGGTGGCGACACCGCTGACGGCCGGTTCACCGTCACCGTCCCGCAGCGGCAGAGGCCGGGCACCACCCGCGGCGCGGCAACCGCGACGTACGAGTTCGAGGACGCGCAGCTCAGGCTGGGGACGGGTTTCGACCTCGAGGTCGCCTCGCCGGTGGTGGTGGACACGGTGACGGTTGCGCCGAGCCCGGTCCGACCGGGCACGACGGTCTCCGTCACCGCGACGGTGCGCAACATCGGCCGCGCACCGGCCAGTGGTCGCGTCACGGTCGAGGTGCCGACGGGCTGGACCGCTCCGGAGCCGAGCGACGTGCTGGACATCCCGGCGGGGGCGACCCGCAGCGTCTCCCTCGACGTCGGCGTGCCGCGCGACGCCCGGCAGGCCGTCGAGGACTTCGCCCTGGTCGCCCACGTCACGAGTGACGGTGAGGTGCTCGCCTCGGGGACGGGGAACGTCCGGGTGGCCATCGACCCGAGCCCGGGGACCGCCGCAGGGTACGACCACCTCGACCTCGGCGTCGCCGCGGCCGAACAGGCCCATGCGCTCACCGCCTCGGCGTCGTCCGGGACCAGCAGCGAAGCGGGCCTGACCCGGCGGTACGCCGGTCACCTGACCCCGTTATCGCAGTTCCAGTTCGACCTGGCCGTGGTGCCCGGCGATGCGTTCGTGCTCCGGGCGGTGGAGACCTACGACCGGGCCCAGACCAAGCGCTACAAGGTGTACGTCGACGGCACCGAGGTGCTCCTGCGCACCTTCGCCCACACCGGTGGCGTCGGAACCGAGACCTACGAGTTCACCGTCCCGGCGGCCCTGGCCGCGGCCGACGGCACCGTCCGGGTGAAGTTCGAGAACCAGGGTGACCCCGCCTACTACGACCCCTCGATCGCCGATGTCTGGAGCCGGCCGGTGAGCTGATCCGGCCGTCCCCGTCCGACCCGAACACCCCGCTGGCCGGACGCCCCTGGGGGTGTCTAGTTCGCCCGGGTCTCCGTGGAGGCCCGGGCGACCAGCTCGGGCGTGAAGGTGATCTGCTGGTGGACGTGGTCCGGGTTCTCGACCTCGTCGAGCAGCAGCTCGGCAGCGGTCCGGCCGAGGCGGAGGCGGGGCTGGCGCACGGAGGTCAGCGGCACCGCCGCCGCACCGGCGTACTCGATGTCGTCGAAGCCGACGATGGCCAGCTCGTCCGGCACGGAGACCCCGGTCGTCACGCAGTGCTGGAGCAGACCCAGGGCCAGGAGGTCGTTGGCGCAGAACGCGGCCGTGGGCCGGCGCGCCCCGGGCATCCCGGCCAGTCGCTGCGCGGCCTGGCGACCCTCGCCGACGCTGAGCGCGGAGGTGTCGATCCGAACGAGGTGACTCTCGTCGAGTCCGGCATCGGCCAGTGCCGCCAGGGCGCCCGCATGACGGTCATGCACCTGCCCGATCGAGGAGGGGCCGCCGATGAAGGCGATCCGCTCGTGGCCACGGTCGAGCAGGTGCTCGAGGGCCAGTCGGCCGCCGAGGACGTCGTCGACGGCGACCGAGCAGTGGGTGTCGCCGGCCCGGGTGCGGTCGACGATCACGATCGGCGTGCCGCGGCCGGAGATCTTGTCGAGCGCGGGCGACTCAGGGTCGACCGGGGTGAGCAGGATGCCGGCGACCCGTTGCTCCTCGAGCCGGTTGAGGTAGTTGGCCTCGCGGTCGGCACGGTTGTCGGAGTTGCACATGTAGAGCGAGAGGTCACGCGCGGCCAAGGTCTCCTCGACACCGCGGGCGACGTCGGTGAAGAACGGGTTGGTCGCGTCGAGGACGACGTAGGCCAGGGTGCGCGAGCGGCCGGCCCGCAGCTGCCGGGCGGACTCGTTGGGGACGAAGCCGAGCTCGGCCATCACCTTCTCGACCCGGGCCCGGGTGCGGGGGCTGACCCGGTCAGGATGGTTGAGCACGTTGGAGACCGTGCCGAGAGAGACGCCGGCCGCGGTCGCAATGTCCTTCACCCCGATTGCCATCGAAGCCTCCCGTTTCGTGAAATGTGGCGCGCCGTTTCAATGCGTGTTCGGTGACTCTAGCGGGCGCAGCATCTGCGCAGGTGGTGGGCGCTCTGGGCAATTGTTGCGGAAACCCTTGACGCTGTGGTGCCGGTCACGTTACGTTACCGAAACTTGAAACCTTTCAATCAACGAAGAACCGGAGGCAGCAGATGCCCGCAGGAAGCGGCGAGGTCGTCCTCGAGCTCCGCGACGTCTCCAAGTCGTTCGGCCCCGTGGTGGCCCTGCGGTCCGGCCGCATCGAGGCCCGCGCCGGGTCCATCCACGCGCTGGTGGGCGAGAACGGCGCCGGCAAGTCGACGCTGGTCAAGATCGTCGCCGGTGTCCACCGACGCGACTCGGGGGAGTTCCTGCTCGGTGGTGAGTCCGTGGACTTCTCCAGCACCGCCGAGTCCAAGGACTCCGGCGTCGCGGTGATCTACCAGGAGCCGACCCTGTTCCCCGACCTCACGGTCACCGAGAACATCTTCATGGGCCGCCAACCGCTCGGCCGCGGCCGCCGCATCGACCGCCGCGCCATGCACACCGAGGCGGAGTCACTCTTTGCCCGGCTCGGCGTCCACATCGACCCGCGGCGACCCGCGCTCGGGCTGTCGATCGCGGACCAGCAGATCCTCGAGATCGCCAAGGCCATCTCGCTCGACGCCCGGCTGCTGATCATGGACGAGCCCACCGCGGCCCTGAGTGGGGTGGAGGTCGACCGCCTCTTCGCCGTCGCCCGCAGCCTCCGCGACGAGGGGCGCGCGCTGATCTTCATCTCCCACCGCTTCGACGAGGTGTTCGGCCTCTGCGACACCATCACCGTGATGCGCGACGGCTCGTACGTCGACACGGTCGAGACCAGCACCACGAACGTCGATGCGATCGTCGAGATGATGGTCGGCCGCGAGGTCGGAGACCTGTTCCCCAAGACCCCGGCCGCCATCGGCGGGCCGGTCCTGACCGTCGAGAACCTCACGTCCACCGGTGTGTTCCACGACGTCAGCTTCGAGGTCCGTGCCGGCGAGATCGTCGGCCTGGCCGGGCTGGTCGGAGCCGGTCGCAGCGAAGTCGCCCGGGCCATCTTCGGCGTCGACTCCTACGACTCCGGCACGGTCACCCTGGCCGACCGCACCATCCCCAAGCACAAGCCCAGCGTGGCGATCCGCCGCGGCATCGCATTCGTCCCGGAGGACCGTCGCAAGCAGGGCCTGGTCACCGAGGCCTCGGTGGCCCGCAACATCGCCGGTGTGGTCCGCGGCGGGCTCGGCACCTTCGGCATCCTCCGTGGCGCCGACGAGGGCCGGGCGGCGCGGCCCTGGGCGTCCCGGCTCGAGGTGAAGACCAGCGCCCTCGACGCCACGGCGGCGACCATGAGCGGCGGCAACCAGCAGAAGGTCGTCATCGCCAAGTGGCTGGCCACCAACCCACGGCTCCTGATCATCGACGAACCCACCCGCGGCATCGACGTCGGCACCAAGGCCGAGGTGCACCGGCTGCTCTCCGAGCTGGCCGGGCAGGGGATGGCGATCCTGATGATCTCCTCCGAGCTGCCCGAGGTGCTCGGGATGGCCGACCGCGTCCTGGTCCTCTGCGAGGGACGGCTCACCGCCGACATCCCGCGCGACCAGGCCACCCCCGAGGTCGTCATGAAGGCCGCCACGCAGACCCTCCAGGAGGCCTCCGCATGAGCGACACCACCATCCGGCCGACCGAGGCCGCGCCCAGCGCCGAGCTCGAGCGGCTCATCGAGCCGAGCAGCCAGTCGCGGTCGACGCGACTGTTCAACACCGTCTTCCGCTCACGCGAGATGTCGATCCTGCTGGTGCTGCTGCTGGTCATCGCGGCCGCCACCGTCAAGACACCGAGCTTCCTCTTCAGCTCCAACTCCTGGCGCGACCTGCTCCTCACCCCGTCGATCCTGCTGCTCCTGGCGGCCGGTCAGGCGGTCGTGATCATCACCCGCAACGTCGACCTGTCGGTCGGGTCCGTGCTGGCGTTCACGGCGTACCTCACCGGCCGGCTGTTCATCGACCACCCCGGCCTGCCGGTCGTGGCCGTGGTTGCGGCCGGAATGCTGGCCGGTGCCCTGCTCGGGCTGGTCAACGGGCTGTTGGTCGCGATCGGCAAGGTGCCCGCGCTCGTGATCACCCTCGGCACGATGTACGTCTACCGCGGCATCGTGCTCAGCTGGGCCGGCAGCGACCGGGTCAACGCCAGTGACATGCCCGAGGGATTCCTCAGCCTGGGCACCAGGTCCGTGCTCGGCATCCCGGTGCTGTTCATGGTGGCCGCTGTCGTGGTCTGCCTCGTCGGCTACTACCTGCACTCGCATCGCGGAGGGCGCGAGCTCTACGCGATCGGCTCCGACCCGGACGCCGCGGTCCTCTACGGCCTGCCCGTCCGGCGCCGCGTGATCGCCGCGTTCGTCTTCAGCGGCGCCCTTGCCGGTCTGGCCGGTGTCGTCTACGCGGCCCGCTACGGCACCGTCAGCTCGGGCGCCGGCACCAGCATCGAGCTCGAGGCCGTGGCCGCGGTGGTCATCGGCGGGGTCGCGATCTTCGGCGGCAGCGGCACCGTGTGGGGAGCCTCGCTCGGCGCCATCCTGCTGGTCACCATCGACCGTGCCCTCCCCATCCTCGGCATCCCCGACTTCTGGCAGCGCGCCGTCGTCGGCGCCCTGATCCTCAGCGCCATCGTCCTGGACCGGATCCTCGCGCTCCGGCAGGCCCGCAAGCTCGTCACAGCGAGGGATGAGTCATGAACGCGACCACCACGACCGCCGGACCCACCACCCGTGACTACCCGGCGTACGGCCGCCCCCTGTGGCAACGCTGGTTGTTCACCCGCGAAGCCGCGGTGATCGCCCTGCTGCTGGCCGTCTGGTTCTACGCGCTCAACAACGTCGCGTTCTTCGACGGCCCGCTCACCATCACGTTCCTGCTGCAGGACATGACGCCGATCCTGTTGATCGCGCTGCCGATGACCCTGATCATCATCACCGGCGAGATCGACCTGTCCGTCGCCAGCGTCGTGGGACTGAGCAGTGTGCTGGTCGGGGTGCTGCACCAGGACGGCTGGTCGATCCCGGCCGCCGGCCTGGCCGCCCTCGTCGTCGGCCTGCTCTGTGGGGCGCTCAACGGCTTCCTGGTCGCGTACGTCGGCCTGCCGTCGCTGGCCGTGACCATCGGCACCCTGGCGCTCTACCGCGGACTCGCGGTCGGACTGCTCGGCACCAAGGCCGTCACGGACTTCCCCGAGAAGTGGACGACCCGGGCCAAGGAGAACATCGGCGACTCGCCGTACCCACAGGTGATCATCATCGTGATCCTGCTGGCCCTGGTGTTCGCCTTCCTGTTGCACTTCACCTCGTTCGGCCGAGGTGTCTACGACATCGGCCTGAACACCGAGGCCGCCCACTTCACCGGCGTCAACGTGCGCCGCACCAAGCTGATCCTCTTCATGCTGGCCGGGGTCGTCTCGGCCCTGGCCGGGATCTACTACACGCTGCGGTTCGGCAGCTCCCGCGGCGACAACGCCTCCGGCATGGAGCTGCGCGTGATCGCCGCCGTCCTTCTCGGTGGCGTGTCCATCTTCGGCGGCCGCGGGCGACTGCACGGCGTGATCGCGGGAGTCCTGTTGATCGGTGTCATCGCCAGCGCCCTGCGCCTGGAGCACTACACCGTCAACGTCATCAACATCATCATCGGTCTGCTCCTCGTGGCCTCGGTGATGTCCAACAGCGTCCTGGCATGGCTGTCCTCGACAACCGCGACCAGACGGAACAAGCGGGGCCCGAGCCCCTCAGTCGCGCCGGCCGGCGTGGGAACAGAAGGAAGGCAATGACCATGAAGTTGCACTCGAAGCGGGCCTGCGCGATTGCGGCACTCCTGCTCAGCGGCGCGATGATCCTCACCGCATGCGGTGGCGGCGACGGCGGCGGTTCCTCCGACGAGGTGACCGTGACGTTCCTGCCCAAGAACCTCGGCAACCCCTACTTCGACACGAGCGACAAGGGCGGCAAGGCCGCGGTCGACGAGTTCGGTGGGAAGTTCGAGGAGGTCGGACCCCAGGAGGCCACCCCCGACGGCCAGGTGGAGTACATCAACACCGCCGCGCAGCAGCAGGTCAAGGGGCTCGTGGTCTCGGCCAACGACCCGAAGGCCATCTGTGACGCACTGAACCAGGCCCGTGACGCAGGCACCAAGGTCGTCACCTTCGACTCCGACACCGAGACCGACTGCCGTGACGCGTTCGTCAACCAGGCCAGCGCCGAGGGCATCGCGAAGGTGCAGGTCGAGATGATCGCCAAGGCGATCGGTGACAAGGGCGAGATCGCGATCCTCTCGGCGTCGGCGAACGCGACCAACCAGAACGCCTGGATCAAGATGATGGAGGAGGAGCTCGCGGCCAACCACCCCGACATCAAGCTCGTCGACACCGTCTACGGCGACGACGACGACCAGACCTCCTTCGACAAGACCGCCGCGCTGCTGCAGTCGCACCCGAACCTCAAGGGCATCGTGTCGCCGACCACCGTCGGCATCGCCGCTGCGGCCCGCTACCTGTCGGACTCCGACAAGAAGGGCAAGGTCGCGCTGACCGGTCTGGGCACCCCCAACCAGATGCGCGAGTACGTCGAGAACGGCACCGTGGCCGAGTTCGCGCTGTGGAACCCCGAAGACCTCGGCTACCTGGCGGCGTACGTCGCGAAGGCGCTCGTCGACGGCGACATCAAGGGCGAGGAGGGCGACACCTTCAAGGCCGGAAAGCTCGGCGAGTACACGGTGGGCGCCGACGGTGAGGTGCTGCTCGGCGACCCGTTCGTCTTCACCAAGGACAACATCGGCGACTTCAACTTCTGATCGCTGCACTCCCCGTTCCCGAGGGCGCCGGCCGTTCCGTGGTTGGTCCGGCCGGCGCCCTCGACACCAACCCAACCGTCCAGCCCGTCATCCGCGAAGGAGGCGACAGTGCAGCGTGCCTGTTTCCAGCTCCAGGTCCGGTCAGACCGCATCGAGGACTACGTCGCCCGACACGCGGAGGTGTGGCCCGAGATGCTCGAGGCCCTGGCCGCACACGGCTGGCACAACTACTCCCTGTTCCTGCGCGACGACGGCCTGCTGATCGGCTACGTCGAGACGCCCTCCATCGAGGAGGCCGTTGCAGGGATGGCCACCACGCACGTGAACGCCCGCTGGCAGGCCGAGATGTCGGAGTTCTTCGAGGAGCTGGGCGACGCCCGGCCAGACACCGGTTTCGTCCAGCTTCGTGAGGTCTTCCACCTCGAGGACCAGCTCGGGCGCCTCCCGGCGCACCGCACCAGCAAGTGAGAGAGACATGACGACCTTCGCAGACATCACCGAGCGCCTCGGGGCGCTCGCCATCGAGGTCCCCTCCTGGGCCTACGGCAACTCGGGCACCCGTTTCAAGGTGTTCGGCAGTGCCGGCACGCCGCGCACCGTCGAGGAGAAGATCGCCGACGCGGCCACGGTGCACCGCTTCACCGGGCTCGCGCCGTCGGTCGCCCTGCACATCCCGTGGGACCTGGTCGACGACTTCGCCGCGCTCAAGGCGTACGCCGAGGACCAGGGCGTGGTGCTGGGCACCATCAACAGCAACACCTTCCAGGACGACGACTACAAGCTCGGCAGCCTCACCCACGCCGACCCCAAGGTGCGGGACAAGGCGGTCCAGCACAACCTGGACTGCATCGAGGTGATGAACGCGACCGGGTCGCGCGATCTCAAGATCTGGCTGGCCGACGGCACCAACTACCCGGGCCAGGGCGACATCCGGGCCCGCCAGGACTGGCTGGCCGAGAGCCTGCAGCGCATCTACGACCAACTCGGCGACGACCAGCGGCTGGTGCTCGAGTACAAGTTCTTCGAGCCGGCGTTCTACCACACCGACGTCCCGGACTGGGGCACGTCGTACGCCCACGTGAGCGCCCTCGGCGACAAGGCGATGGTCTGCCTCGACACCGGTCACCACGCCCCCGGCACCAACATCGAGTTCATCGTCGCGCAGCTCCTGCGGCTCGGGAAGCTCGGCTCGTTCGACTTCAACAGCCGCTTCTACGCCGACGACGACCTGATCGTCGGCGCGGCCGACCCGTTCCAGCTGTTCCGGATCATCGTCGAGGTGATCCGCGGTGGGGGGTTCGGTCCCGACAGCGACGTCGCCCTGATGCTCGACCAGTGCCACAACATCGAGGACAAGGTGCCCGGCCAGATCCGCTCCGTCCTCAACGTCCAGGAGATGACGGCACGGGCACTGCTCCTCGACACCGACGCCCTGGCCTCCGCGCGGGAGGACGGTGACGTGCTCGCCGCCAACTCGGTCTTCATGGACGCCTTCTACACCGACGTGCGACGCGACCTGGCCGGCTGGCGTGAGGAGCGCGGGCTGCCGGCCGACCCGATGGCGGCCTACGCGGCCAGCGGCTACCAGCAGCAGATCGCGGCCGACCGAGTCGGCGGCCACCAAGCAGGATGGAACTGATCCCCATGGCGAATGACGTCAACCCCACCGTGACCGAGCTCGTGACCCGGTCCAACCGTCTCGGCGCGGACCCCCGCAACACCAACTACGCCGGCGGCAACACCTCCGCCAAGGGCATCGAGAAGGACCCGGTCACCGGCGAGGACGTCGAGCTGCTCTGGGTGAAGGGCTCCGGCGGCGACCTCGGCACCTTGACGGACTCCGGCCTGGCCGTGCTCCGGCTCGACCGGATGCGCGCCCTGGTCGACGTCTACCCGGGCGTGGACCGCGAGGACGAGATGGTCGCCGCCTTCGACTACTGCCTGCACGGCAAGGGCGGCGCCGCCCCGTCGATCGACACCGCGATGCACGGCCTCGTGGACGCGGCGCACGTCGACCACCTGCACCCCGACTCCGGCATCGCCATCGCGACCGCCGCCGACGGTGAGAAGCTGACCGAGGTCATCTTCGAGGGGAAGGTCGTGTGGGTGCCGTGGCGCCGGCCCGGCTTCCAGCTCGGACTCGACATCGCCGCGATCAAGGAGCAGAACCCCGAGGCCATCGGCTGCATCCTTGGCGGCCACGGCATCACCGCGTGGGGCGAGACCTCCCAAGAGGCCGAGGCGAACTCCCTCTGGATCATCGAGACCGCGGCCACCCACATCGCGGAGCAGTCCCGACCCGATCCCTTCGGCCCGGCACTCGAGGGGTACGCCGCCCTGCCGGAGGCCGAGCGCCGCGCCAAGGCTGCTGCACTGGTGCCGACGATCCGTTCCATCGCGTCCGCCGACCGTCCCATGGTCGGCCACTTCACCGACTCGACCGAAGTGCTGGACTTCCTCGCCGCCACCGAGCACCCGCGACTGGCCGCCCTCGGCACCAGCTGCCCCGACCATTTCCTGCGCACCAAGGTCAAGCCGCTGCTGCTCGACCTGCCCGCCTCGGCGACCGTCGAGGAGTCGGTGGCCCGGTTGCGCGAGCTGCACGCCGCCTACCGCGAGGACTACCAGGGCTACTACGACCGCCACGCGACCCCGGAGAGCCCGGCGATCCGTGGCGCCGACCCGCTGATCGTCCTGGTGCCCGGGGTCGGCATGTTCAGCTTCGGCAAGGACAAGCAGACCGCCCGCGTCGCGGGGGAGTTCTACGTCAACGCGATCAACGTGATGCGTGGTGCCGAGGGACTCTCGACGTACGCCCCGATCGACGAGGCGGAGAAGTTCCGCATCGAGTACTGGGCGCTGGAGGAGGCCAAGCTCCAGCGGATGCCGAAGCCGAAGCCGCTGGCGACGCGGATCGCCCTGGTCACCGGTGCCGCCTCCGGCATCGGCAAGGCGATCGCCACCAGGTACGCCGCCGAGGGCGCCTGCGTGGTCATCGCCGACCTGTCACTGGACAAGGCGCAGGCAGCTGCTGCAGAGCTCGGCAGCACCGACGTCGCCGTCGGGGTGCAGGTCGACGTCTCCGACGAAGCTGCCGTCGAGAGGGCCGTGGCCGAGGCGTTGCTGGCCTTCGGCGGCCTCGACCTGGTCGTCAACAACGCCGGCCTGTCGCTGTCGAAGTCGCTGCTCGAGACCACCGTCGCCGACTGGGACCTCCAGCACAACGTGATGGCCAAGGGCTCGTTCCTGGTCGCCCGCACCGCAGCGGTCGCCATGATCGAGCAGGGGCTGGGCGGCGACATCGTCTACATCTCCAGCAAGAACTCGGTCTTCGCGGGTCCGAACAACATCGCCTACTCCGCCACCAAGGCCGACCAGGCGCACCAGGTGCGGTTGTTGGCCGCCGAGCTCGGCGAGCACGGCATCCGCGTGAACGGGATCAACCCAGACGGTGTCGTCCAGGGCTCGGGAATCTTCAGCAGCGGCTGGGGTGCCAACCGGGCCGCGGTCTACGGCGTGGAGGAGAAGGACCTGGGCGCGTTCTACGCCCAGCGCACCCTGCTCAAGCGCGAGGTGCTGCCCGACCACGTCGCCTCCGCGGCGTACGCCCTGGTCGGCCCGGACCTCACCCAGACCACCGGCCTGCACATCCCGGTGGACGCCGGGGTGGCGGCGGCCTTCCTCAGGTAGCCGGTCATGGTGCATGTCGCCGCGGTCGACCTCGGCGCCTCCAGTGGTCGGGTCGTGCTCGGAGAGGTCGGCCCGGACCGGCTCCGCCTCGACGTCGTCGCCCGGCTCGCGAACGAACCGGTCGGCACCGGCGACGGCCTGCACTGGAACGTGTCCGGCCTCTACGACGCCGTCCTGGACGGGCTGCGTGCAGCGGTGGCCTCGAGCCTCGGCAGGTTGGCTTCGGTGGCGGTCGACTCCTGGGCCGTCGACTACGGGCTCCTGAGCGAGGGCCGGCTCCTTGCCGAGCCGTTCCACTACCGCGACGCGGGCCGCACCGCCGGCGTGGACGTCGTGCATGCCGTGCTGCCCCATGAGGAGCTCTACCCACGCAACGGCCTTCAGTTCCTGCCCTTCAACACCCTCTACCAACTGGCCGCCGACCCGTTGGTGGACCGGGCGGACCGCCTGTTGCTGGTGCCGGACCTGATCGCCTTCTGGTTGACCGGGGTGCCGGTGACCGAGCGCACGAACGCATCGACGACCGGGCTGCTCGACGTACTCACGGGGGAGTGGGACCGAGCCCTGATCCGGCGGCTCGGCCTGCCCGAACAGCTCTTCGGCGACCTCGTCGACCCGGGCACGGTCGTCGGCCCGGTGACAGGGCCGGCGCTGCCCGACGTCCTGTCCGGGCTCACCGTCACCACCGTCGGCTCCCACGACACCGCCTCCGCGGTGGTGGGCGTGCCGATGCATGGCGAGACCGCGGCGTACATCTCCTGTGGCACCTGGGGCCTGGTCGGGGTCGAGCTGCCCGCCCCGGTGTTGAGCGACGCCGCGCGCGAGGCCAACTTCACCAACGAGGGCGGCGTCGACGGACGGGTCCGGTTCCTCACCAACGTGATGGGCCTGTGGCTGCTCAGCGAGGCGATCCGTGGCTGGGAGCGCACCGGACGGTCAGCGCCACTTGTGACGCTGCTGGCCGAGGCCGCAGCCGTGACCGCACCGGTGCCCGTCTTCGACGTCCAGGACCCGCGCTTCCTGCCGCCCGGTGACATGGCCGGTCGCATCGCCTCGTGGTGCGTCGAGCATGACGTGGCACCGCCCGCCGATCGTGCGTCGACGGTGCGCAGCATCCTCGAGAGCCTGGCCGAGGCCTTCGCGGTCAGCGTGCGACGCGCAAGCCACTTGTCGGGTCGGCGGGTCGACGTGGTGCACGTCGTCGGCGGGGGTGCACTCAACGAGCTGCTCTGCCAGCTGACCGCCGATCGCTGCGGGCTGCCGGTCCTGGCCGGACCGGTGGAAGCCACGGCCCTCGGCAACATCCTGGTCCAGGGGCGCACTGTCGGCGCCGTGTCCGGTGACCTCGAGGCGCTGCGTCGGCTGGTGGCGTCCACGCACGAGCCACGACGGTTCATTCCACGGTCGAAGTCTGCGAGGGTGGCCGGGTGAAGGTCGCACTGATGGTCACCTGCGTGAACGACGCGATGTTTCCCGACACGGGCAAGGCGGTGGTCACGCTGCTGCGTCGCCTCGGTGTCGACGTCGAGTTCCCCGAGGCCCAGACCTGCTGCTCGCAGCCGATGGTCAACACCGGCTACCTCGACGAGGCCGTGCCGGTGGTCCGCACCTGGGTGGAGGCGTTCGCGGGGTACGACGCCGTGGTCACGCCGTCCGGCTCCTGCGCCGGCACCTGTCGTCACCAGCACGGTCTCGTGGCCGAGCGCTCGGGAGACCCGGCCCTGGTGCAGGCGGTCGCCGAGACCGGGCCACGGGTGCACGAGCTGAGCGAGTTCCTCGTCGACGTCCTGGGCGTCACCGACGTCGGGGCCTACTTCCCGCACCAGGTCACCTACCACCCGACGTGCCACTCGCTGCGTCTGCTCGGCGTCGGCGACCGGCCACGACAGCTGCTCGAGGCGGTGCGCGGGCTGCGCCTCGTCGAGCTGCCCGAGGCCACCCAGTGCTGCGGATTCGGCGGCACCTTCGCGATGAAGAACGCGGACACCTCGGTGGCGATGGGTGCCGACAAGGCCCGCCACGTGCGCGAGACGAATGCCGAGGTGCTGGTGGCCGGCGACAACTCGTGTCTCATGCACATCGGCGGGATGCTCTCGCGCCAGCAGGCCGGGGTGCGGGTGATGCACCTGGCCGAGATCCTGGCTGCGACCGAACCGGACGAGACGCAGCCCGTGACCCTGCCCGACGTGGCACGCGGCAAGGGAGTCACGACATGAGCGCCACGTTCGTCGGCATGCCGGCCTTCCCCGAAGCCGCCCGCGAGGCGCTGGCCGACCCCCAGCTGCGCCACAACCTGGCCCACGCCACCGGCACCATCCGTGCCAAGCGGGCCGGGGTGGTCGCCGAGCTGCCCGAGTGGGAGGAGCTGCGCCTGGTCGGGGCCGCGGTCAAGGAGTCCGCACTCCGCTCGCTCGACACCCACCTGGTGCAGCTCGAGGAACAGCTCGTCGCCCACGGAGCGGTGGTGCACTGGGCCCGTGATGCCGCCGAGGCGTGCGCCGTCGTCGCGGAGGTCGCCAAGAGACACGGCGCCGACGAGGTCGTGAAGGTGAAGTCGATGGTCACCCAGGAGATCGAGCTCAACGAGGCGCTCGCCGCGGAGGGCATCTCCGCCTGGGAGACCGACCTCGCCGAGCTCATCGTGCAGCTCGGTGACGACCTGCCCAGCCACATCCTCGTGCCGGCCATCCACCGCAACCGTGCGGAGATCCGCGAGATCTTCCGGACCCGGATGGCCGCCGCCGGTCGCCCGGCCCCCGCGGGGCTGACCGACGACCCCGCCGCCCTGGCCGGGGCCGCCCGTGAGCACCTCCGCGAGAAGTTCCTCCGCGCCAAGGTCGCCGTCTCCGGGGCCAACTTCGCGATCGCCGAGACCGGCACGCTCGTCGTCGTGGAGTCCGAGGGCAACGGCCGGATGTGCCTGACCCTGCCTGACGTCCTGGTCTCCGTGGTCGGGATCGAGAAGGTGCTTCCGACCTGGGAGTCGCTCGACCCCATGATGCGCCTGCTGCCCCGGTCGTCGACCGGCGAGCGGATGAACCCCTACACCTCGACGTGGACGGGCGTCACCCCCGGCGACGGGCCGCAGGAGGTGCACGTGGTGCTCCTCGACAACGGCCGCACCAACGCCCTCGCCGACAAGGTCGGTCGCCAGGCCCTGCGTTGCATCCGCTGCTCGGCCTGCCTCAACGTGTGCCCGGTCTACGAGCGCACCGGCGGCCATGCCTACGGCTCGGTCTACCCGGGCCCGATCGGCGCCATCCTCAACCCGCTGCTCAAGGGCACCGGCGTCGACGAGCAGACCGACTCGCTGCCCTACGCCTCCACGCTGTGCGGTGCCTGCTTCGAGGTCTGCCCGGTGCGCATCGACATCCCGGAGGTGCTGGTGCACCTGCGGACGAAGGTGGTCGACTCCCATCGTGGGGACCGGCCGCCCAAGCCCGAGGCGGTGGCGATGAAGGCCGCGTCGTACGCCTTCTCCGACGCGCGGCGACTGGCCTTCGCCGAACGGCTCTCCGGTCTCGCAGGTCGAGTCGTCGGCCGGTTCGGACGCTCACGTCTTCCCGGCGGGCGGGCCGCCGTACGACGCGTTCCCGGACCGGGCGCCGCATGGACGTCGGCCCGCGACCTGCCGGCGCCGCCGCCGGAGTCGTTCCGCGCATGGTGGCGGCGTACGTCGGGGGGCCGGTCATGAGCGCCCGCGACGAGATCCTCGGCCGGGTCCGGGCGGCGCTGGCCGACGTCGACCGGCAAGCAGACGTCGACGTGCCTCCGGCGCCCCGCCACGAGGGTGGACCCGAGGACGTGGTCGCACTGTTCCTCGAGCGAGTGGCCGACTACCGCGCCGTGGTCGAGCGCTGCGACGGGTCCGACCTCGAGGAGCGCGTGCGCGCCGCACTGCCGTCCGGTGCGAGCGTGGTCGTGCCGCCCGGCCTCGAGATCGAGGTGCCCGGCGCGGTCGTCGACGACGGCCTCACCGCTGTCGAGCTCGACGCTGTCGACGCCGTGGTCACCGCCGCCCGTCTGGGCATCGCGGAGACCGGCACGATCGTCCTGGACCATCAACCCGACCAGGGCCGCCGTGCACTCTCGCTGGTGCCCGACCACCACGTCTGCGTCGTACGCGCCGACCAGGTGGTGCCCGACGTGCCGGACGCCGTCGGGCTCCTCGACCCGTCCCGACCACTGACCTGGATCAGCGGCCCGTCGGCCACCAGTGACATCGAGCTCGACCGGGTCGAGGGCGTGCACGGCCCCCGGGTGCTGCACGTGATCGTCGTCGGCTAGCCCGGCACCACGGGCCGGAATCCGGAGCAGAGCACCCGGAGGTAGGAGATGCGGTCGCCGTCCGTGCGGTAGTACGCCTGCTGCTCCACGACGTGCGCGCCATCAGGGGTCTCGAGCTCGAAGAGGTAGCCCATGCGTTGCGTGTCGGCGACCGTCACGACATCCATGAGGTGGGCCTTGATGATGCGGTCGTGTTCCTCGAACCAGTGGTCGAGGATGACCGAGGCGACCTCGTCGGGTGTGTGCGCCTCCCAGAACCGGTGCGGGGTGAGGCCCCGGAAGTCGATGTCGTCGGCGAACAGGGCACTCAGGCGCGCCCGGTCCCTCGTCGTGATGGCGGCCGTGAACGCAGCAGCGAGTGTGGGCATGGTGTCCCTCCCTCTGTCCCACCGCCCACGGTAGGGAGTCGGAGGGCGTCCGGCATCGTCAATTTCGGGGGCACGGCACGGCATCGGGGTCGGCCGCCGAGTGTTGCAGTTCGACCAGTTCGACGTCCGCCGACGTACGAACTGCAACGCTCGTTCCGACCGGGAGGGGCGTGGTAGACACCGGCCATGGGATTCAACTTCACGATCGCGGCGCTCGCCGACACCCGGCTCGAAGACCTGGCCGGGCTCGGCATCAGGACCACCGGGGCCACCACGTCCGGCGACCTGGCACTCGAGGAGGGCGCGCCGTACGTCGGCGTCCGTGACGGCCAGCTGGTCTTCGCCTGCGCGTCGCCGGAGCTGCTCGACGAGGTGCAGCAGGTCTCGCGCGAGCTCGACGCCCGCGCCGTCGTCGCCGTGTTCGGCAGCACCGCGGACGTGCACGTCTTGTGGATGCGTGACGGCGAACGCGAGCACGAGCGGGTGCTCAACGCCGGCGACGTGATGGACTCACTCGGCGAGCCGTGGCCCGAGGAGGAGGCGGCGTTCGCGCAGGAGCAGTTCGAGTCCGACGCGGTCGCCGAGACCTTTGCGCGGCTGACCGGGGTGCAGGTGCTCGATGAGCAGTGGTTGGCGGGGACCTTCCACGAGCTCGACTGGCCGTTCTCCAGCGATTCCGACCCGCACGAGGGTGAGCACACCGGGGCCGCCGGGCCCGTCGACCAGGACTTCATCGAGGTCGACCGAGGCCTGCTGCAGGGCCTGGCCGCCCTCCAGCGAGCGGGTCTCGCGGTGATGGTGCTGCTCGGCCTCGGCGTGCTCGCGGAGATCGGGTTCCTGGTCCTCGCGGTCACCCGGGACGAGTCGTTCGGTGTGCCGCTGCCGCACCTGGTCTTCGGGGTGCTGGCCCTGATGACCGTGCTGCTCGGCCGCCTCGATGCGGGCCGGCTGATGTGGACCGCTGCCTCCGCCGGGGTGCTCCTCTTCTCGATCGTGGTGACCGGCATCGCGCGCGACCACCACGTGGCGGTGCTGTCGGCGTACGCGGTCTATCTCGCGGTCGTGATCGGCGCCCTGCTGTGGCACGCGCAGCGGGTGAAGGCAGTACGTCGACAGCTGCCGCGCTGACCGGGTCGAGGGCCCGGTCCGGCTCGATTCCGGGGGAGGGGCACGCGGGCCGTAGACTCACCGCCCGTGGCACTCACCATCGGAATCGTCGGGCTCCCCAATGCTGGCAAGTCGACGCTCTTCAACGCACTGACCAAGAACGACGTCCTCGCGGCGAACTACCCGTTCGCGACCATCGAGCCGAACGTCGGGGTGGTCGGCGTGCCCGACGAGCGCCTGCCGAAGCTCGCCGAGGTGTTCGGATCGGCCAAGCTGCTGCCCGCGACGGTCGAGTTCGTCGACATCGCCGGCATCGTGGCCGGCGCCTCGCAGGGTGAGGGCCTGGGCAACAAGTTCCTCGCTCACATCCGTGAGTCCTCGGCGATCTGCCAGGTGACCCGGGTGTTCCGCGACGAGGACGTCACCCACGTCGACGGCAAGGTCGACCCCGGCTCCGACATCGGGACCATCCAGACCGAGCTGATCCTCGCCGACCTGCAGACGGTGGACAACGCCCTGCCGCGGTTGGAGAAGGAGGCGCGCATCAAGAAGGACGTCGCGCCCAAGGCGGAAGCGGTCAAGGAGGCCAAGGCAGCGCTCGAGGCCGGTACGCCGATCATCGCCACCAAGATCGACCGCGACCTGATCCGCGAGCTCTCGCTGCTCACCGCCAAGCCGTTCATCTACGTCTTCAACTGCGACTCCGACGAGCTCGGCGACGAAGAGTTGAAGGACAAGATGCGCGCCCTCGTCGCGCCCGCCGAGGCGATCTTCCTCGACGCGAAGTTCGAGGCCGAGCTGGTCGAGCTCGACGACGACGCCGAAGCGCGGGAGATGCTCGCCGAGATGGGCATCACCGAGCCCGGCCTCGACAAGCTGGCCCGGGTCGGCTTCGACACCCTCGGACTGCAGACCTACCTGACCGCCGGCCCCAAGGAGACGCGGGCCTGGACGATCCCCAAGGGCGCCACGGCTCCCGAGGCGGCCGGGGTGATCCACACCGACTTCCAGCGCGGCTTCATCAAGGCCGAGATCGTCTCGTTCGACGACCTCATCGGCCTGGGCACCATGCAGAAGGCCAAGGAGGCCGGCAAGGTGCGCATGGAGGGCAAGGACTACGTGATGGCCGACGGCGACGTCGTGGAGTTCCGCTTTAATACAACCTCTGCCGCGAAGAAGTAGCCATGCCCCAGACCGTTGATCCCACGTGGGCCAAGGAGGTGCTCGACTGGTGGGTGAAACATGCCGACGCGGCATTGATGGAGGGTAGGGATCGCCGCGAGTTCCAGTTCTGCCGATCTGGCCCGGCGACGGACGCCCTGCTCGCACGTGAGCTCCAGACGCGACGCGTCATCAAAGTCGTCTTGGGTGTCGACAATGTTGGTGCCTTGGTGCGCCCGCTCGGTAAGCACAACTACGTTGAACTCCAGACTGGTCTCGACCTGGCTAGGCGGGCGCTGGGCAACCTAGCGACTGCTGCCGAGACGGCGCAGTACATCACGGGCACGACAGCGCCCACGATGGCCGCGGACTCCTTGCACCCGTTGGTCTGGGATGCGGCCTCAAGGCTGTGGGATGACGAGCACTACGGCTCGGCAGTCCAGCGTGCGGCGACGTTCCTCAACGCCCACGTTCAGGACCTCACTGGGCGGAGGGACGTGTCCGACAGCGCACTCATGGCTGAGACCTTTTCGGCCAACCCGCCGACGCAGGGAAAGCCGCGACTCCGCTGGCCAGGCGGCGACGCAGACCTGACGGTGAAGGCGATGCGTGCTGGGCTCTTGCAGTTCAGTCAGGGCTGCTTCATGGCGATCCGTAACCCGGCGACTCACAGCACAACGGACATGGCCCCGCAGGCAGCGCTGGAACAACTCGCGATCCTCAGCACTCTGGCCCGCTGGATCGACCAGTGTGAACTCGTCGAAGCCGAGACGCTGTAGGTGCTTGCGNCCCCGCACACAGGGCAGG
Organism: Nocardioides sp. Soil796; assembly: GCF_001429525.1. NCBI lineage: Bacteria > Bacillati > Actinomycetota > Actinomycetes > Propionibacteriales > Nocardioidaceae > Nocardioides > Nocardioides sp. Soil796. The sequence continues at coordinate 33,364 of NZ_LMSQ01000018.1, read as the reverse complement.
TGCAGGGGCCGTCGCAATTCGCGGCACGCTCGAACGGCAGCAGAAACCCGTACCGCGAAACCGTGGGGCTGCTAGGCAGCGGTGAGCGTCAGCCGTGCGATCCCAGCAGGCCGCTTGACCGCCAGCGCCGCCCGCGTCTCACACCGCGCGACCACGGTGTTGCGACTGAAGCCGGTAGCCACGGACAGTTCGTCGTGCACGTCGATCAGGCCGTACTGGCTGACCGGCTTCTCCGCACCAGGTGTGACGGGGGCGGCATTGTTGTCCCGGCTGGTTTGGCGAAGATACGAGAAGCCGGGGCCGTCGCTGATCGTCATCGCCGGGATCGCGCCCAACATCGACCCCAGCGGCATACCCATCGGNCAGAGGGCAGCAGCGCCTTGGAGCCGAACTGCTGGCGGGACTTCCTAGTGGCCCCGGCGACCTCGGTGGCGAGGCCGTTGAAGGAGAGGTGGCCGAGGCTGCCAGGGGCAGGGCCATCGCGGAGCACGTTGGCAAGGCGCTTGCGGAGGTGGTCGCTGGCTGCCGCGCCAGTGGCGGT
>NZ_LMSQ01000018.1:0-32742 GCF_001429525.1 Nocardioides sp. Soil796 | reverse complement strand
TACTCCATCGACTCAGTTGACAAAACTCACGCGCACACACGCGTCGCTACCTGGACGGTGGCCTGGTGAGGGACGCCAGTGGCTGCGACGCCCCTCCCCGAAGGAAGGATCAGGGGATATAACGTTCCGGACCTTCCCAGGTGAAGGCGGAAATGGTCCGTTGAGTCAGGTCACCGATGGCTTTCAGGGTGGCGCTGCTGATCTCCACTTCGCCCATGTGACCGTCAGCCATGGTGCAGACGAATCGGTTGCCATTGAGACTGTTGATGACTGTGATGCCGCCGTCCGGCGCGTGGATGATGCCGTTGTCGATGGGCTGCAATTCAATCGGCTTGTTGCGGTTCCGTTTGCCCAGGATCCGTTCGTCCTGGTGCTGGCTGGTGTTCCGCACCGGCCTGACTGTGGGGAAGGCGCTTTCCCACTCGGTGGCAATGGCGTCGATACTTTCGGGTGCCCAGGGCTGCCTGGCCATGGTGGCGAGGGCCTGCACTACCCCATCGACGGCATAGAGGAACGCCTTGGCGTACAGGAATGGGACGGTGCGCAGGTACCCGTCCGGCCATACACCGTTGCGCCACCCTTGTCGTTTCAATTCCTGGGCCGCATCAATCCACGCCCGACGTTCTGCCGCACGGCGTTCTGCGTGGGTCAAGCCGGTGGGCAATTGGTCCAGCAACTCGGCTGCGGTCTCCCGCGTTGCTGCTCCTTGCCTTTCAAACTCGTCATCCCACACGTCATCAGGTGATGGTGGCGGCGGGGTCCCATTCTTGTGGGCTTCTTCGAAGAGGTGCAGGCTCACAGCAGCCTCGGCTACTCCGCTCTCCATGAGTCCCAGGAGGCTATTGAGTGCGAAGGCTGCCTCGTCGTCCATCTCGGCGACGAATGAGCCTGGGTAGTGAAGTTCGTAGATGTCCACGTCGCCATCATCGCTCCAACGTGCGCCGTGCCGGAGCGTTACGAGCGAGTCCAATCACGGCTATTCCTTCGGGCAGTCGGGGTCATGCACGTGCTCCACGATCCACCGCTGGCAGGCGGCAGGGGTGGCGACAGCGAACATGTCGCAGCAGTCGCAGGATTCGATGCTGGCGAGCATGAGGGTGCCGTCCAGGTTGGCCTGCGATTCGGTGGAGTCCGCTTCAACGTCTGAGGCACGTCGTACGATCTCATCGAGCGTCACGTCGTCCGGGCGACGCCGCACGAGGAGTGTCGATGAGCGAGCAGTCCGAAAAGCCCCAGTGGTTCATCGCCGCCGACGGCACGGTCCTCCAGACCTGGCCGCCCGGCCCCGACAACGACCGGTTGAAGTACCTGCGCCACGACACGAACCGGCGGCTGGAGCTCTCGGACCTCTACGCCCTGGACGAGCGCCTCGACGACTTCCAGAGCACCTTTGCCCGGCGTTCCAACGTGCTCCTGGTCGTGGCCGGGATAGCCGTGGTCGGCGTCGTGGTGGCGTGGCTCGTCCTGCCACGGGTGGGTGTCGGCACCACCGTCACGCTCGCCGTGACGGCGGTCTGCGTGCTGCTGTTCCTCGGCATGGGACCCCTGGCGCGGGCAGTCAGCGGGGGCGGGCGCGCGAGTCTCGACCAGATCTACCTCGACGCGGGGATCGTGTCGTCGAACCCCAAGGTCATCAAGGACCACGAGGCGCTGGCCCTGATCGAGGCTCCGGGAACGGTCGCCGGGCGCAAGTCCGGCTAGGTCGACCGGACGGCGGCCGGACGGTTGCCGACCGGCCAGTGACAGGATCGGACCATGACTGCAACCCTCGTGGCCCGGGGCCTGGCCGGAGGGTACGGCCACCGCACCCTCTTCGACTCCCTCGACCTGACCGTCGCACCCGGCGACGTCGTGGGAGTGGTCGGTGCCAACGGCGCCGGCAAGTCGACCCTGCTCAGGCTGCTCGCCGGCCTCGACGAACCACTGTCCGGGTCGGTGGCACTCTCACCGGCCGACGCTTTCGTCGGGTGGCTGCCCCAGGAGCACGAACGCGTCCCCGGCGAGACCGTCTCCGGCTACGTCGCCCGCCGTACGGGCTGCGCCGCGGCGACCGCCGAGATGGATGCCGCGGCGGCAGCACTGGCCGACCCGTCGGCCTCGGTGGCCACCGGTGTCGACCCCAACGACGCCTATTCGTCGGCACTCGACCACTGGCTGGCCAGTGGCGCGGCCGACCTCGAAGACCGCCTGCCGGGCGTGCTTGCCGAGCTCGGTCTCGACCTCGACGGGACGAACGTCGAGCATGCCCTGATGACCTCGCTCTCGGGCGGGCAGGCGGCCCGTGTCGGGTTGGCCTCGCTGCTGCTCTCACGGTTCGACGTCGTGCTGCTCGACGAGCCCACCAACGACCTCGACCTCGACGGGCTCGAGAGGTTGGAGGAGTTCGTGCACGGGCTCCGCGGCGGCGTCGTGCTGGTCAGCCACGACCGAGAGTTCCTCGCCCGCTGTGTCACCCGGGTCCTCGAGCTCGACCTCGCCCAGGGCTCCAACCGCGTGTTCGGGGGTGGCTACGACGCCTACCTCGAAGAGCGCGCGACCGTGCGTCGCCACCAGCGGGAGAAGTACGACGAGTTCGCGGAGAAGAAGGCCGATCTCGTCTCCCGGGCCCGAACCCAGCGCGAGTGGTCGAGCCAGGGGGTGCGCAACGCGATCAAGAAGGCGCCGGACAACGACAAGATCAGGCGCAAGGCCGCCACCGAGTCGAGCGAGAAGCAGGCCCAGAAGGTGCGCCAGATGGAGAGCCGGATCGCCCGGCTCGAAGAGGTCGAGGAACCACGCAAGGAGTGGCAGCTCGAGTTCAGCATCGGTTCGGCTCCGCGTTCCAGCTCGGTGGTGGCGACGCTCAACGACGCGACCTTCAGCCAGGGCTCGTTCACGCTCGGGCCGGTGTCGCTGCAGGTGAACGCGGGGGAGCGGATCGGCATCACCGGACCCAACGGCGCCGGGAAGTCGACGCTGCTCCGGGCGCTGCTCGGACAACAGTCACCGGTGACCGGCACGGCGAGCCTCGGCACCAGCGTGCAGATCGGCGAGGTCGACCAGGCACGCTCGGTCCTGGCCGGGTCCCGGCCCCTGGCCGCGGCCTTCGAAGAGCTCATGCCTGACCTGGCGTCGGGCGAGGTGCGCACCCTGCTGGCCAAGTTCGGGCTCAAGGCCGACCACGTGGGTCGCCCCGTCGACCAGCTGTCGCCGGGAGAGCGCACGCGGGCCGGCCTCGCCCTGCTGCAGGCGCGGGGGGTCAATGTGCTGGTCCTCGACGAACCGACCAACCACCTCGACCTCCCCGCGATCGAGCAGCTCGAACAGGCCCTCACGGCGTACGACGGGGCACTGCTGCTGGTCACCCATGACCGGCGCATGCTCGCCAACGTGCACACCGACCGCCTGTTGCGGGTCGAGGCGGGCCAGGTCAGGGAGCTGTAGGCGCCCCGGGACACGCGGGTCTCCGGTCTGCAGGTTCAACCGCCGGCGTCGGGGTAGACACCCACCATGACCACCCCGACCCTGCTGCCGAACCCGACCGCAGTCGGCGTACCCACGCTCACCGTCGAGGACGGCGAGCTGGTCGTCAGGGAGCGATGACCCGGGCGAAGTAGGCCTCCACCTGAGCGGCCGACCAGTTGCGCGACTCCCGCAGGCCTTCGGCCAGCATCGCGAGGTACGCCGGGGTGGGCCGCGTGTGCGGGACGGCGTCGAACCCGTGGGGTGCGGTGAAGGTCAGCATCGGCAGACCGTCGCGGCGGCCGACCTCGATCAGCGTCTCGTAGTGGCCGGGCCCGGCCTCGTGGCGGCCGGTCTCGAGCCCGTTCATCACGACCTCCTCGAGCGGATCCCCGGGCTCGGGGATGCGGAACATCTCCTGGGCGGCCACGTCGGCGAACTGCTCGGCGGTGATCAGGTAGGCGCGCGCCTCGGTCGGCCCGGGCGCGTCGTGGTCGTAGAACGCCACGCCGCCGCCCCAGTTCGCTGACTCGCCCGCGAAGTACAGCCGCCCCGGCAGCACGACGGGCACGTCGTGCACCGGCAGGGTCGCGTCGCGCGCGCCGACGTACGTCGTGACGGCTCCGCGCGGCCGGCCACCGGCGATGTACGTCGCGAGGCGGGTCCGGCTCATGTTCGAGCCGTAGCTGACGTACCAGACCTGTGCATCGCTCATCGGGCGCCATTGTGCCGGAAATGCGGTGGCACTCCGAAGCGGCCGACTGCCAGAGTGGCGGCCATGAACCCTGACGAGCTCCTGGCCGCGTACGACGAACAGCTGCGCACCGACGCCGAGACGCCCGGTGCGGCGTCCGTGACCCGCCTCGGGCCGCTGCGCCTCGTGACGTTCGCGGGAGGCCGCGGGTTCATCACCTACCAGGACCTCGGCGACGCCGACGCCGACGAGATCCGACGGCTGGTCGGCGAGGCGCTCGAGCACTACCGGGCAGACCCCGGGATCACCAAGGTCGAGTGGAAGACCCGCGGCCACGACCGGGCACCCGGACTGCACCAGGCACTGCTGGAGAACGGGTTCGTGCAGGAGGAGTCGGAGTCGATCATGATCGGCGAGGCGAAGCTGTTGGCCGGCGAGGTGGAGCTTCCCGACGGCGTGACGCTGCGGAAGGTCACCGAGCCGGACGACGTGCTCGCGATGTGCCGGATGCAGGGTGAGGTCTTCGGCGACGAGCCCGGCGACGCCGAGCAGATGACCCAGGCCATGCTGTCGCGGCTGGCCAAGGACGACGGCATGGAGCTCTGGGTCGCAGAGGCCGACGGGGTGATCGTCAGCGCCGGCCGTCTGGAGCCGGTCGCGGGCACAGAGTTCGCTGGTGTCTGGGGTGGCTCGACCCGCCCGGAATGGCGTGGCAAGGGCATCTACCGCGCACTCACCGCGGCGCGTGCCAACTCGGCGCTGGCCCGCGGGAAGACGCTGATGAACAGCGACTCGACCGAGTTCTCCCGACCGATCCTGGAGCGCTCCGGGCTGCTGAAGGTGTCGACCACGACGCCGTACGAATGGCGGCGCTGAGCCACAACTGTCAAAAGTCAAAACGCTGCGCACCGCAGACGGGGGAGCGTCCGCCGGGTTAGGAACGAGAGGCAAGGCAACTCTCGGGAACAACCTGGAAGGACATTCCCATGGCCATCAGGACACCGCTCGCACTCCTCGCAGCGGCTCTCACCTTCGCCGGAACCGCAGCAGTTCCGGCAGCCACCACCACGGCGTCGGCTCCCACGACTGAGCGCTCCGGCGGCTCCTCGGCGTACCTGCCCAACGACCTGGACAAGGAGCAGAACCAGCGGCTGGAACGGCAGCTCGCCGCCGCCAAGGCCCAGGCCCGGGCCGACAAGGCGGACGGCGTCGCCAAGGCCCCGGCCGCCGTCACGACTGTCTACTACGACGCGACCGACGCTCCGTCGTTCGCCAGCGAGGTCTCGGGGACCGAGCAGATCTGGAACTCGTCGGTCGGCAACGTTCAGCTCGTCGAGGACCCGAGCCGCGCGACCCTCTACTTCGAGGAGGGCTCGTCGTCCAACGGGTCCTACTACCAGGGCGACGGCCACGGCAGCGGCCTGATCTTCATCGACTACGACCAGGCCGACGTCTACGCGCCGCTGCGCATCGTCGCCCATGAGACTGGCCACGCGCTCGGCCTGCCCGACCGCTACACCCAGCCGTGCTCGAAGCTGATGTCCGGTGGTGGCCCCGGCCCGTCGTGCACGAACGCCTACCCGGACTCGGTGGAGTCCGCGGAGGTCGACACGATCTGGCAGTACGGCGTCGCGCTGCGACCCGCGGCCTGAGGCTCGGCGCTGGCTCCTGACCGTGCGTTCTGCCCGGGTCCGGAGTCAGCGGGAGTCGCGGTTGCGCGGGTGGGACCGTGCCGTGCGCTCGTTGCCGTGCTTGTAGTTGCCGGTCAGCCGGGCCATCAGCTCCTGGGCGTCGCCATCCTCGACGTCCTCGAGGAACTCGGCGGCGCGACGGCCCCGGAGCACGCCGGCCGGCCTGCCGTGGTGGGTGATCACGACGGTGCCGTCCTTGCGGACGGTGTGGTCGAAGCCCTCCGGTGCGTTGCTCACCGGGCCAGTCAACCGTCGCCGTACGACGACCGCCACCGCTTTTGCGTGGGGGCCGGCGACTCAACCGCGACCCCGGGTGCGGCCGGCGACCAGGGCCTCGCCGTCACGCCCGGGGTGGGCGTGAGACCTCGCCCACGTGACCGTCACCAACGGACCGCTCGCGCGTTGCACCTGATGGCCGCACACCGCGGCCACGATGAGGAGTACGACGCGTGGGACTGCCGTTCGCCCGATTGCTGGCGCCCCGGCCCGAGGGGCTCGAGGGGCGCGACCCCGACTTCATCAGGCGCATGCTGCCGCGACTGTGGCTGGGCACCAGCCTCTACTTCCGTCCCGAGGTCAACGGCTTCGAGAACGTGCCCGACGAGCCGGTGCTGTTCGTCGGCAACCACAGTGGCGGAGCCAACATCCCCGACACCTGGGTGTTCACGCTGGCCTACCACACGTACTTCACCGTCGAGGGTCGCCCGCTGGCCGGCCTCGGGCACAAGATCATCGCGATGACGCCGGTGGTCGGTGACTTCGCCCGCAAGTTCGGCATGGTCACCGCGGGCAACGAGAAGGCAGACGAGCTCTTCGCCGCAGGCGCCTCGGTGATGGTCTATCCCGGGGGCGACGTCGAGGCCCTGCGGCCGTGGCGCGACCGCAACAAGATCGTCTTCGACGGGCGCAAGGGCTTCCTGCGACTGGCCCACCGCAACGACGTGAAGATCATGCCGGTGGTCGCGACCGGCGGCCAGGACACGTTCTTCGTGCTCAACGACGGCCGCGCCACCGCGAGATTCCTCAAGCTGGACAAGCTTCTGAGGCTCAAGACCCTGCCGCTGTCGATCAGCTTCCCGTGGGGGTTGCTGCCCGGCGACCTGCCGCACGTCCCGCTGCCGGCGAAGATCCGCATCCAGGTGCTCCCGCCGATCGACCTGCGCGAGCTCTTCGGCGACGACCCCGACTGGGACGAGGCCTACGACTACGTCACCAGCCTCATGCAGGTCGGCCTGTCGAACCTGGCCACCCGCACCGTGATCCCGGTGCTCGGCTGATGGCCACCAACGTGACCCGCACGGTCGTCGTACGACGCCCACCGGAGGAGGTCGCCGCCTTCGCCACGGACCCGGACCGGCTCTTCCCGATCATGGGCGGCATCGACCGCTTCGAGCGCCTCGGGGACGGCGAGTACGACGTGTTCCTCGACATCGGCACGATCCACGTCGGCGGTCGCGTGCTGCTCGAGAACCCCGACTCCCGCACCCTCGTGTGGCGTTCCGTGCGCGGCACCACCAGCGACTTCCGGCTCGAGGTGACCGACCACCCCGACGGGTCGTTGGTGACCTCGTCCCTGTCCCTGCGGCTCAGCGGGCTCCTGATGGCCCGGCTCTCCGAGATCCTCGGGCGCGGCATCATGGCCCGGCACCTGACGGCCGGCCTGGAGCAGCTGCGCCACCACCTGGAGTTCGACCGCTTGGCGTGACCTGGGCCACATCTCCGCGTTGAGCAGGCATGAAGCCTCGCCTGCAGGTGTCCGGAATCGTCCTCGCTGCCCTGGCCCTCGGTGCCTTGGCCCACGGTCCCTCACCGGCGGTGGCCGCCGGCTCCGCGGCGGAGATTGCCCAGCCTGCACAGGCGAAACGCGTCTACCGGGAGTACGTCTCCCTCGGCGACTCGTGGTCGGCCGACGTGAAGCTCGCGGACCTCAACGGCACACCCGACACCCGCCACGTGCCGCTCGGGTGTGCACAGTCGCAGACCAACTACCCGAAGCTCCTGGCCAGGCAGCTGGGCGTCAGGGTGCACCGGGACGCCACCTGCGGGTCGGCCACCACCGACGACTTCTACCGGGCCCAGAAGCTGCCGACCGGCCAGACGAACCCGCCCCAGTTCGCGCGGCTGACCCGCACCACCGACCTGGTCACCGTCGGCATCGGCGGCAACGACGCGGGCATCGCCTCGGCGGCACTCGACTGCCTGAGCCTCCTCCCGCAGGCCCTGCCGCTTCCCGCTGGGACAGTGCCGCCGCTGCCGAGTCTCGGAGTCCCGCTGGTGCCGGGCCAGCTGCCGCTCGGCGGCTGCAAGGAACGCTTCACGGCCGGGGGAGTCGACGTGCTCGCCAAGCAGATCGAGGCCTCCGAGCCCAAGCTGGTGCGTGCCCTGCGCCAGATCCACCAGCGCTCACCGAGGGCGCGGATCCTGATGGTCGACTACCTCGCCGCCGTACCGACACACACCTGCTACCCGCAGCTGCCGATGACCGAGTCGGACCGTGCCTACCTCTACCAGAGCTTCCGCAGCCTCAACGCGATGGTGAAGCGGGCCGCGCGAAAGGGCGGTGCCGAGTTCGTCGACACCTACACCCCGTCGATCGGGCACGACGTCTGCGCCCCACCGGGCAAGCGGTACGTCGAAGTGGTCGGACTGTCCGTCAACGGTCCGGGCGTGGGAGTGCCCGCCCACCCGAACTCCGCCGGCGCCGCGGCGCAGTTCCGCGCGGTGCTCGAGCAGGTCCGCAGCCGGTGAGCGGTGCCCGCTGACAGGCGATTCGGGTGGACGGCAAGCGCAACCAGCCAGGCGTTGAGTGCACGATTTCGGTCGTTTCCGGGCCTGGGCACGACATGAATCGTGCGCTCGCGGTCGGCTCAGGCAGCGCGCAGCGGTTCGCCGACGGAGTGCATGTGGCGCAGGGCGATCGTGTAGGACTCGACCAGCCCTGCCTCGGCGTACTCCACGCCGCGCTCGACGCAGAAGTCCCGCACCATCGGCCGTGCCTGGCGCAGGTTGGCGCACGGCATGCTCGGGAACAGGTGGTGCTCGATCTGGTAGTTCAGTCCGCCGAGGGCGACGTCGACCACCGGGCCGCCGCGCACGTTGCGCGAGGTGAGCACCTGCTTGCGCAGGTAGTCGGGTTCGCGGTCGCCGGTCAGCGTCGGCATGCCCTTGTGGTTGGGCGCGAACGAGCAGCCGAGGTAGAGGCCGAAGACGGCCTGGTTGAGCAGGATGAAGGCGATGGCGAGCCCGGGGGAGAGCACGGTGAAGACCAGGCTGAGGTAGATCGCGAAGTGGGCCAGCAGGAGGCCACCTTCGAGGCGGCGCTCCTTGAGGCCCGGCTCCAGCACGGCGCGCACACTCGAGATGTGCAGGTTGAACGCCTCGAGGGTCAGCAGCGGGAAGAAGAGGAACGCCTCGTACTTCCCGATGAAGCGGGCCGCCCCGCTGGCGTTGCGGGCCTGGTCCTGCGACCAGACCAGCAGGTCGGGTGAGACGTCGGGGTCGAGCTCCTCGTGGTTCGGGTTCGCGTGGTGACGGGTGTGCTTGTCCATCCACCAGCCGTAGCTCATGCCCACGCCGAGGTTGCCGACCAGGCGACCCGCGATCTCGCTCGGTCGCCGGGTCCGGAAGACCTGGCGGTGCGCGATGTCGTGGGCCAGCAGGGCAAGTTGCGCGAACACGACAGCGAGTGCGACGGCCGTGACCAGCTGCCACCAGGTGCTCCCGATGGCCACGAACGACGCCCAGCCCACGACGACCGCCGTGCCGAGCAGGGCGAAGCGTGCGGCGTAGTAGCCGGGGCGGCGGTCGAGGAGGCCGGCATCGTCGATGCGGCGCCGGAGCTCGGCGAAGTCGGATCCGCCGTGGTCGCGGCGGCTGGACGGCTCGGTCTGCAGGTCGATGGTCATGGTTCGAGTCAACGCCTCTTTCTGGTCTGACGCGAGGGCGCTCGGTCCCGTCCCCGGGTGGTGCCAGCACCACTGTCGATCATCGGGCTGCCACGATGGCGGCACACGACTTCCGAGGAGGCACCCGTGCAGGAGCTGGAAACCGACGTACTCGTGGTCGGCTGGGGCAAGGCGGGCAAGACGCTCGCCGGCGCCCTCGGCCGGGCCGGGCAGCGCGTGGTCATGGTGGAGCAGTCCGACGAGATGTACGGCGGCACGTGCATCAACATCGGCTGCGTGCCGACCAAGGCGCTGGTGCACCAGGCGGAGGGACGCCGCGAGGGCGACGACCCGCAGGCGTGGTTCACCGACGCGGTGGCCTTCCGCGACACCCTCATCGGCAAGCTGCGCGCCAAGAACTACGAGATGCTCGACGTCGTCGACACCGTCACCGCGCTGACCGGACGCGCGACGTTCGTCGACGAGCACATCGTCGAGGTGACCGGTGGGGACGACGTGCTGCGGGTGCGCGCCGACACGATCATCGTCAACACCGGCTCGGTGCCCGTGCTGCCCGACCTGCCCGGGTTGGTCGACAACCCGGTGGTGCACACCAGCACGACCCTCCAGCACGTGCATCCGTTGCCGGCCGAGCTGGTCGTGGTCGGCGGTGGGCCGATCGGTCTCGAGTTCGCGGGCATGTTCGCCCGGTTCGGCTCACATGTCACTGTGCTCGACCGCGGCGCCCGCCTGCTGATGCGCGAGGACGAGGACGTCGCGGACGCCGTGCGTGGCTCCCTCGAGGAGGTCGGTGTGACGTTCGTGCAGGGCGCGAAGGTCACCGCGATCGACGGCGCCGTCGTCCGGCACGAGGTCGACGGCGAGGACCGGGAGATCACGGCCGATGCCGTGCTCGTCGCCGTCGGTCGACGCCCGGCCACCGACGGGCTCGGACTCGACGCGGCCGGCATCGACGTGACCGAGAAGGGTGCGATCGCGGTCGACGAGCACCTGCGCACCAGCCGACCGCACGTCTTCGCGGTCGGCGACGTCAACGGCGGACCGCAGTTCACCTATGTCTCCTACGACGACCATCGCATCGTGCTCGACCAGCTGACCGGGTCCGGCACCCGCACCACCGGCGACCGGGTCGCCGTGCCGACCACGACGTTCCTCACCCCGCCGTTGGGACGCGTCGGCGTCACGGAGGCCGAGGCCCGTGAGCAGGGGCGCACCGTGCAGGTGGCCGTGAAGCCGGTGGCCGCGATCGCCGCCATGCCCCGGCCCAAGATCGTGGGGGAGACCCACGGCCTGATCAAGTTCGTCGTCGACGCGGACACCGACGAGGTGCTGGGCGCAGCACTGTTCTGCATCGACGCGCAGGAGCTGGTCAACCTGGTCGCGCTGGCCATGCGCGCCGGGGTGACCGCCTCGCAGCTGCGCGACGGCATCTGGACCCACCCGTCGAGCACCGAGTCGTTCAACGAGGTGCTGGCCGGGCTCGCCTGAGCTGTCGCCAGTTCGAAACTGGCGACGGGTCAGCTCAAACTCACGACGGGTCAGTGGGAACTGGTGACGGGTCGGTGGGTTGCTCGGTCTTCTCCTCGACGCCGAGGACGATCAGCACCTGCGCGATCACATAGGTGAGCATCACCCAGAAGTCGCTGTGCGGGATCTCGAGGTCGCTGAACGCGTCGAGGGCGATCATCGCGTCGGAGACCAGGAACGTCGTGCCGCCGACCCAGACCAGGCCGTTGACGCCCGTGGCCAGGACCGCCATCGCGCCGAGGCATCCGCCGTAGATGAGGACCGGGATCAACAGGACACCGGCGCCGGCTGCGCACAGCGTGACCAGCACGACGACGAACACGACGTACGGCGCCAGCGCGATGCGTCCGACGTGCAGCACCGAGCGGTCGGCGTACGGCAGGAAGGCGTTGACGTAGGTGAGCTGGGCCAGCAGGAAGCAGCCGACCATCACCAGGAAGTCGGCGTCGCCGGAGAAGAACCCGGGCAGGGCGTCGCCCAGCCACGAGAAGACCAGTGCCAGAAGGGTGAGCCGGGCCAGTCGGCTGCGGCCCGAGCGGGTGTCGAGCCACAAGGCCCCGGCCAGCAACGGCATCAGCAGCCACTGGGTGCCGTCGGCAACCCGGCCCTGTGCCATCCACTGCGCCCACAGGTGGACGCCGGTCACGGCCGAGAGCAGTCCGAGCAGGGCGACGGACAGGAGGGGACGCGGCATCAGGCACGACTCCGATCACGGGTGAGGTATCCGATCAGGATGCCGATCGCGACGCCGATCACGGTCTCGACACCCCGGTCGAAGAGGAGGGTGCGGGTAGGGATGGGTGCGGCCAGGTGCACCATCAGCAGGGCCAGCGGGGTGATGACGACCAGCGCGAGTGCGTAGTTGCGACCGACCAGCAGCTCGGCGCCCACCTGCAGCACGACGACCACCAGGATCAGCGCCAGACCGCCCGGGTCGAGCCAGAGCAGGAACCCGGCGGTGAGCAGTCCGAGACCGGTGCCGACGACGCGCTGGACGCCACGCACCGTCTGGGGGAGCAGGTCACGGGCGGCCAACGGCACCACGGCGGAGACCATCGCCCAGTAGGGGTGCCCGATGCCGATCGCAGTGGCCACGCCGCCGGCGACCACCACGCCGATGACATTGCGGGCCACGTGGCGCCCGGCCGCCGAGCTGCGCCTGGGGTGCCACGCCGACACCTGTCCGCCGGGTCGGCGTACGGCACGCCAGAGGTGCCCCGTCGAACCGATCGCGACGGCGAAGAGGGCGGCGCTGCCCGCGACCAGGCACCCGGTCACGATGTCGCCGGGTTGCGCGGGGATCGACGCGACTGCCGCGAAGGCGAAGATCATGAACAGCGGCCCGGGCGGGTGCCACTCCTCCAGGTCGGAGACCCACGAGCCGACCCCGGCGACCAGACCGGCCACCGGTACGGCGAGCCAGGCCCGGTGCGGCGACATGCCGACCAGCACGCCGACCCCGACCGACACGGTGAGGGCGAGCGCGAGGGTCAGTTGCAGCTGGAGCCGGGCGCGCCCGGTGCGCTGGCGTCCGTAGAGGGAGGTGAAGGCGCCGAACGCTGCGTAGATGGACCAGTCGAGGTGGCCCATCGACCACAGCACGACCAAGGGCACGAACACCGAGACCCCGGCCCGCATGGCCACCCGGTGCGCGCCGCCGTGTGGCCCGAACCGGAGGGCGTCACGGGCGATGTCGCGGTGTCGGATCACGGCCCCCATCATCCATGGAGGGGCAGGGTGACCGAGCGCACGGTCCGATGCATCGTGCGGTGTCGCCGGGCCCTCCTAGGATCAACGGCATGGGAACTGAGTTCGACCGTGACATCGAGGTCACCGCCAACGGCACCGGGGAGCACACCGTCGAGCTGGGCGAGGGGTGGGTCGTCGGTGGTGGCGTCAACGGCGGCTACCTGCTCGCGGTCATCGGCAATGCCCTGCGCGAGGCCGCGCCCGGCAAGCCCGACCCGATCTCGGTGAGCGCCTATTACCTCTCCGCATCGACGCCCGGTCCGGCCACGGTGCGCTCCCGCGTGATCCGCGACGGTGGCAGCGTGGCCACTCTCGCCGCCGATCTAAGCCAGGACGGCGCTGACCGGATCACCGTGCTCGCGACGTACGGCGAGCTGTCCGGTCTGCCCGACGACGTGCGCACGTCGGCCGTCGAGCCCGAGCTTCCGCCGCTGGAGCAGTGCCTGCCGACCTCGGCGGCACCCGAGAAGCTCAAGAAGACCGCCCCGCTCCTGTCGCGCTTCGACCTCCGCCTCGATCCGGCGTACGCCGGCTGGGCGGTCGGGCAGCCCAGCGGCAACGGCGTCGTCCAGGGCTGGATCCGGCTCGCCGACGCGCGTGAACCCGACGCGCTGTCACTCCTGCTGATGGTCGACGCGCTGCCGCCGGCCACCTACGACCTGGGCCTGCCCGGCTGGGCGCCGACGCTCGAGCTCACCGCGCACGTGCGGGCGATCCCGGCGCCGGGCTGGCTCAAGGTGCGCCATGCGACGCGCAACGTCGCCGGTGGCATGTTCGAGGAGGACTGCGAGGTCTGGGACTCCGCCGGACGCCTCGTCGCGCAGTCCCGTCAGTTGGCCCGCGCCCCCCGCTGACCCTTGTCCTTTCCCTCGCGAACCGTGGGTTTTTGATGCGCGAGCGGTGGATTCTTGCGCCTCGAGCCGTGGATTCTTGCGGTCTCTCAGGACCGCTTGTCGAACCACTTCTTCCGCATAGAGAAGATCCAGCGGCGGTTCGGGTGCTCGGTGACCGACCACAGCTCCTGGCGTGAAGGCCAGTAGGACAGGTCCTCGCACCCGATCGGCGTGGCCCACTTGTGCTTGCGGAAGTCGCCGGGCCTGCCGACGTACACGTTGCCCGGGAAGACCGGCCCGTTGGACGCGGTCGCGTAGTAGTGGCCGCCGGTGACCGCGATGCCCTGCATCTGGACGACGCCACCGTCGTCGAGCATCAGCGGCCGCGAGTAGCCGTCGTCGCCCAGCACGAGGTGCATGCTCTCGGCGTCGATCGGATAGCGCGCGAGCCGCGTGGTCTGCTTGCCGCGGCCGTATTCGCCGACGACCAGCTCGGGCGGGTCGGCCGAACGGTCCAGCGACATGAACGAGTAGCGCAAGCGGTCGAGACCCTCGTCGGAGTAGGCCTTGTAGGAGAACCGGACCGGCAGCACGTAGCGGTAGCCGAACGACGCGACCTTGTCCTCGGCCGCGCCGAGCTTGAGCCGGTCGAGGACGCCGCGCTCGTCGGGTACGCGCAGGATGTCATCGACCCGGCAGGTCATGATTCCCTTCGAGGTGGCCGCGATGTGGAGGTACGGCCCCGCCCACACGATGCCGCCGGCGTGCACCTTGAGCGGTGCCAGCTTCATCTCGCCGTCCTCGCCGAGGGTCGGTACGACGAGCAGGACGTGGCGGTACTTCAGCGTCTCGAGGTCGACGATGCTGATGCGCGACCCCTTGTTCACGCCCTCGGTCTCCTTGGCGTACCAGGTCGTGACCAGCAGTCGTCGGCCGTCGAAGTCCTCGGTGTCGGATGCGTCCGCCGAGGTGGTGATGCCCTGCGGCCACCACCGCGCGCTGCGGCAGTCGGAGCGGTCCCACCGGTAGGCGCGGTGCACGGCCCGACCGAACGCGAAGAAGCTGCGTCGGGCCTGGCGGTTCAGGTCCTTGAGGACCCCCTCCAACCCGACCCTGCCACCGAGCCGGTCGGCCAGCGCGTCGATCTCGTCGATGTTCTCGTCGGTGCGGTGCAGGTGGACGCCCTGCACGAACTCGAAGGCCATGGCCCCACCGTAGCGATCGCGGCCACGACCCTCCTCGGGACGTGGCAGGCTGACGCACCATGAAGCCCGTCGTCGGTGCCGCCATCGTCCGTCACGGGTGCGTGCTCGCTGCCCGGCGTACGTCGCCGCCCGACGCCGCCGGCCGCTGGGAGTTCCCCGGCGGCAAGGTCGAGCCCGGCGAGTCGCCGGCCGACGCGCTGGTGCGCGAGATCGCCGAGGAGCTCGGCTGCGTCGTGCGGGTCAGGAGCTGGCTCGACGGCGTGGTGCCGATCGGCTCGACGCACGAGCTGCGCGTGGCAGTGGTCGACCTCGTCGACGGCGAGCCGGAGCCGACCGAGCACGACGCCCTGCGCTGGCTGACGCCCGAGGAGCTCGACGACGTCGACTGGCTTCAGCCCGACCGCCCGTTCCTGGGTCAGCTTGCTGGGATACTGGACGCGTGAGAGGCATCTTCTTCGAGGAGGACGACGCGCGGGCCGTCGTCGCCCAGCTGCAGCGCGAGGGGTGGGAGGCCTCCGTCGTGCGCGAGCGTCTGGCCGGTGAGGACGACGACGAGGACCACCCGTGGGCGGTGCTCACGGATGCGCCGCCGTTCCAGTTCGAGATGCTGATCGACCAGTACGACGGGTGGATGGACACCGACGACGTGCCGGCCGGCCCGTCCGTCGTCGTACCCCCGCTCGACCTGCCGACCGCGCCGAAGCGCATCAAGCGACCGACGGCTGAATAAAAGCTGGAGCCCGCTCACTAGGCTGGTCCCATGAATGACCAGCGACTGCTCCTCGTGCACGCCCACCCCGACGACGAGTCGATCGGCCAGGGCGCGACCATGGCCAGGTACGTCGCCGAGGGCAGGGGCGTCACGCTCGTCACCTGTACGGCAGGCGAGATGGGCGAGATCCTCGTGAAGGAGCTCGAGCACCTCGCTGCCGACAAGGACGACCAGCTCGGTGAACACCGGCGCGGCGAGCTCGAGGACGCGATGAAGGAGCTCGGTGTCTCCGACCACCGCTTCCTCGGCGGCTTCGGCACCTACCGCGACTCCGGCATGAAGTGGCACGAGGACGGCCACGCCGTCGCGGCCGACGACGTGCACGAGAACGCCTTCTGGCACGCCGACCTCACCGAGGCGGCCGACCACCTGGTGAAGGTGATCCGCGAGGTCCGGCCGCAGGTGCTGGTCACCTACGACCAGTTCGGCGGCTACGGGCACCCCGACCACATCCAGGCCCACCGCGTGGCGATGTACGCCGCACAGCTGGCCGCCGTGACGTCGTACAAGCTCGACCTCGGTGAGCCCTGGGAGATCGCGAAGATCTACTGGGGCGCGATGAGCGAGAACAAGATGCGCGAGAGCCTGCGGGCGATCCGTGAGTCGGGTGACACCGAGTCGTTCGAGGGCATGGAGCCCGACGGCGACCTCGGGCCGTTCGTGACGCCCGACGAGCTGATCGCGGCGCGCGTCGACGGCAGCGGCTTCATCGACCGCAAGATGGCCGCGCTCAAGGCGCACACCACCCAGATCGAGCAGGACGGGTTCTTCTTCTCGGGCGCCGAGAGCGGGCACGCGTTCTGGGCCGACGAATACTTCCGGCTTGCCAAGGGCACGCCCGGCCCGGTCGGCGACGACGGCCTCGAGGCCGACCTGTTCGCGGGTCTGTGACGCGCTTCATGGCGTGGCCGCCCCGCGGCATCCTGCTCGTTGCCGTCGTGATCGTCGCCGCGCTGATCGGCGGCGGCACGGCCATCGCGTCAGTGCTGGTTCACGAGAAGTCGTGGGCCTGGTTGGCGCTGGCGCTGGCTGCCCCGTTGAGCGCGACCTGGGCGCTGTCGGCAGGCTGGTTGCGCAGCGGATTCGGTCTCGGCTGGCTGGCCATGGTGTTCCTGCTCCTGCAGACCCGACCCGAGGGTGACTACGTCGTGCTCTCCAGCGCGCGCGGCTACGGGCTGCTGGTCGGTGGCCTGGCGATGCTGGTCTTCGTGATCGTGACGCTGCCCGTGAGGCGGCGCACCGACGAATCTGGATAGGCCACCCGCGCCGTTAGGATGGCGCGGGTGAACACCAAGCCCTCGCGTGAGAGCAATGGAGGCCGGGTCGTCATCCTGACGATCCTCGGCCTCCTCGTCCTGTTCGGTGGCGGGTACGTCGCGGCGTACGCCGGAGCCGGGGCCAAGGTGCCCCGTGGTGCGTCCGTCGCCGGCATAGACATCGGCGGCAAGTCGCACGGCGACGCGGTGTCGACCCTCGAGGAGGGCATGGCCGACCGCGCGGAGATCGACGTCACGGTCGACGGCAAGAAGACCAGCGTCCCGGTGGCCGACACCGGCATCGAGGTCGACGCCGAGGCGTCCGTGACGGAGGCCGGCGGCGGTCGCAGCTGGTCGCCGACCCGGCTGTGGCACTACTACACCGGCGGCGAGGACATCGACCCCGTCGTGAACACCGACGAGGCCGCGCTCACCGCCACCGTCGACAAGCTGACCAAGGAGTTCGGTACGCCGACCAAGGACGGCGCCGTCACCTTCAAGGGCGGCCGGGTGCACAGGGTCGCGTCGGCCAAGGGCACCGCGATCGATCCCGACCAGGCCCGTGAAGAGCTCACGAACGCGCTGCTGACCGGTGACGCGGCCGAGCTCGACCTGGTCGAGGCCGACCCCGACATCAATGACGACGACGTGCAGAACGCCCTCAACGACTTCGGCAACGCGGCCGTGTCCGGTCCGGTCACCCTGGTCTTCGACAAGGCCAAGGTGCGGCTCAGCCCGGCCCAGTTCGCGCCGGTGCTGAGCATGAAGGCCGAGAACGGCAGGCTGGTCCCCGACCTCGACGAGAAGCGGCTGACCAAGCTGGTGCGCTCGCAGTTCTCCGATCCCAAGGGTGCCCCCGTCGACGCGACGGTCAAGCTGGTCAACGGCAAGCCCAAGGTGATCCCGGCCAAGCCGGGCGTCGACTACGAGCCCTCCGACATCAGCTCCGCGTTCCTCGACCTGGTCGCGAAGGAGTCCGGCCGCGAGGTCAAGGTGAAGGCCACGGTCAAGCAGCCCGACTTCACCACCGCCGACGCGAAGAAGCTCGGCATCAAGACGCAGATCTCGACGTTCACCACCCACTTCCCGTACGCCGAGTACCGCAACGTCAACCTCGGCCGCGCCGCCGAGCTGATCAGCGGCACGATCCTCAAGCCCGGCGAGACGTTCTCCCTGAACGACACCGTGGGGGAGCGCACGGCCGAGAACGGCTTCACCAAGGGCTTCATCATCAGCAACGGCATCTTCAAGGAAGACTTCGGCGGCGGCGTCTCGCAGATGGCGACCACCCTGTTCAACGCGATGTTCTTCGCCGGCCTCGAGGACGTCGAGCACAAGCCGCACTCGTTCTACATCGACCGCTACCCGGTCGGTCGCGAGGCCACCGTGGTGTGGGGCTCGCTCGACCTGAAGTTCAAGAACGACACCGACCACGGCGTGCTGATCAACGCGCACCTGGCCCCGAGCTCGCCGTCCGGCCAGGGATCCCTGACCGTGTCGATGTACTCCACCAAGGTCTGGGACATCACCACCAAGACCGGTGAGCGCTACAACTTCACCTCGCCGCAGACGCGCACGATGACCACCGCCGACTGCTACCCGAACAGCGGGTACGGCGGTTTCGACATCAACGTGTGGCGCTACTTCGCGAAGGCCGGCTCCGGCAACGTCGAGCGCACGGAGAAGTTCCACACGACGTACACGCCGTCCGACTCCGTGGTCTGCAAGGAGCCGGAGGCACCCAAGAAACCGGACGAGAAGCCCAGCGACGACAACTGACCCGCGAGTAACGCGCGTCGCCCGGCGTCGTTTCACCGGGTATGCGCCGACTCTCGCTGCTCCTCGCCTCGCTCCTCGGGTTCGCCCTCCTGGGGCTGCTGCCCGTCTCGCCGGCCTCGGCCGCCGGTGACGGCTTCCCGCTGCCGCTGCCGACCTCTCCGGCGGGTGACCCACCCGGCGCCAACGACTGGAACTGCAAGCCCACCGCCAAGCGGCCGACGCCGGTGATCCTCGTGCACGGCACGTTCGGTGACCGCAAGAACCTCCTCGAGAACCTGTCGAAGGCCATCAAGGCGGCCGGCTTCTGCGTCTTCTCCCTCGACTACGGCAACCGCGGCACCGGCGACGTCGCGACCTCCGCGAAGGCCCTGAAGGCGTACGTCGCCAAGGTGCGCAACGCGACCGGTGCCGCCAAGGTGTCGTTGGTCGGGCACAGCCAGGGCGGCATGATGCCGCGCTACTACCTCAAGTTCCTCGGTGGCGCCGCGGTCGTCGACGACCTGGTCGGCATCGCGCCGTCCAACCACGGCACCGACCAGATCGGTCGGCTGGCGCCACTGATGGGAGTGGTCGGCCCGCTCCTCGACGTGGTCTGTCGGGCGTGCAGTCAGCAGGCCACCGACTCGCCGTTCCTGCAGCGGCTCAACGCCGGCGACGAGACCCCCGGCACGGTCAGCTACACCCAGATCACCACGCGGTACGACGAGGTCGTCGTGCCGCACACGTCGGGCTACCTGAGGGCCGGCCCGCGCACCACGAACCTGACCGTCCAGAACGCCTGCCCTCTCGAGCTCTCCGAGCACGTGCTGATCCCGACCAGCAAGCCCGCGGTCAGTTGGACCCTCGACGCACTGACGCATGCCGGCCCGGCCCGCGCCACGTTCAAGCCTGCCTGCTGACGGATGCCGTGCGCGCGGGAACCGGATCCGGCCGCATCCCGTCGTACTCGCCATGACGAAGCGCATGAAGGTTCTCGGGCCGGCCCTGCTGGTCACCGTGTTGTCGATGTCCGCGTGCAACGACGACTCCGACGCGGCGGACGCCACGCCCGCTGACCCGGCCGCGACGACGGTGCACGTGCACTTCACCGACTCGTCGGTGCCGCCGGAGGACCACCGCAGCTGGGACCTCACGCTCGACCAGGACACGGTGCACCTCGTCGTCGACTCGTACGGCGACGTGCTGGCCGACGAGACCGTCGAGATATCGGCCGGGCGGTGGAAGGACTTCGTGGCCGATCTCGACGACGCGGTCGACGAGCTCGGTGAGCCGGAGGACGTCGAGGAGGGGTGCACCGGCGGCACCGCGATGTCACTCGAGGTGCAGGACGCGGGTTCGGCCAGCACGTCGATGGACCTCGACAACTGCGCCAGCGACACCAACCGGGCGATCAGCGACGAGATCGAGGAGCTCGTCGAGCCGTTCACCAGCATGGTCGGCCTGGCGGGCCACCTCGACACCTGAGCGCCGTACCGAAGAACGGGCACAACGGCCCGATTCGGCCCGGAAGTGGGGGATGGAGCGCCCTGTGCCCGTTCGGCGGTACGCCCGGGGTGCCCTGTGGATGACCGGATGCGCCGGCGGTCGGCATCGCACAGGCTGGAAGGGTGATTCCGGAGACGATCAAGGCCCAGGACGTCATGCAGGAGCTCGGGTTCGTGGCCACCCGGGCTCAGCTGCTCGAGCACCTGACCAGGCGGGAGATCACCGGGGCCCTCCGGCAGGGCCACATCGTCCGCCTCGGGCGCGGACGCTTCGGCCTGCGGTCTGCTCACCAAGCGGCTCAGGCAGCGATGCGGCTGTCCGGCACGGCCTCACACCTCAGCGCGGCCCAACTCCATGGCTGGCCGATTGCCCGCGCCCCGGCACGGCCCTGGGTGACGGTGCCCCGGAGCCGCAACGTGCCCGCGTCGGTGCGGGAGGAGATGCACGTTGTGTTCGCCCCCGCCGTGGGGAGGGTGACCGACCCGCTGCGCACCGTGCTCGACTGCGCCAGGAAGCTGCCCTTCGACGAGGCGCTCAGCGTGGCCGACTCCGCCCTGCGTGCCCGCGACGTCGACAAGGCCGTCCTGGTCGAGGCCGCCGCGCAGGCCCGTGGCCCGGGGTCCGTGCAGATTCGTCGAGTGGCTGAAAGCGCCTCGGGGCTCTCGGCCAACTCCTTCGAGTCGTGCCTGAGGGCGATCGCCCTCGACGTGGGGCTCGACGTCATTGCGCAGCATCCGATCCAGTTGCCCGGTCGGCTGGTGCATCCGGACCTGGTCGACGTGGGCCGGCGGCTGGTGCTCGAAGCTGACAGCTACCGGCACCACAGGCTCGACATCAGGGTGTTCCAGCAGGACCTCTGGCGCTACACGTCCCTGACAGTCGCTGACTGGACGGTGCTGCGGTTCGGCCACGCCCATGTGATGTCCGAGCGCGACTGGGTCCGTGCGTGCCTTCGCACGTACCTCTGAACGGGCACAACGGCCCGATTCGGCCCGGAAAGAGGCGAAAGGGCGGCCTTGTGCCCGTTCGGCGGTACGGCTGCCCCGGGTGACCGAGCGGGCGCGTCCGTTCAGTCCGGGGAGAGGTAGCGCAGCGTGTGGTGTGTGGCGAACCCGAGCGAGCCGTAGAGCGCGAGTGCCGGCTGGTTGTCGGTCTCGACGTGCAGCCAGACGGTCGAGGCGCCCTTCTCGCCGCCCCACTCGACGAGCTCGGCGAGCATGCGGCGGGCCAGTCCCCGGCGCCGGAAGGCCGGTTCGACGCCGAAGGCGTGGATGCCGAGCCACTCGCCGGACAGCGCGACCTTGGCGGAGGCCACCACCTGGTCACCGATCCGGAGGGACAGGTCGAGTCGTGGTCCGTCGTGGGCCAGCCCGACCGACATCGGCGGCAGTGCATCCCCGGCGAGGAGCGTCGAGAAGTCAGGGACGCCGCGCAGCGCTCGCGAGAGCTGCGCGAGCGAGGCGAGCTGGAAGTGCGAGTCCCCGCCGGCCACGACCTGCCAGCCCTGCCGCGTGAAGTGCTCGTCGGCCTCGGACCCCGTCTCGACCTGCACCAACGGGTCGCGCGAACGCGCGGCGTAGAAGGCACGTACGGCGGACTCTGCCTCGGCGTACGGCGTACCGGGGTCTCCGATCGCCAGGCAGGAGTTGGCCCGCTTCAGCAGGCGGCCCACGGGAGCAGGGTCGCAGCGGAGCTCCCACTCGCCGAGTGCCGCGCGCTCGACGTGCGCCCAGAGCGCCGTGGCGTGGCTCTCCGCCTCACGGGCCGAGACCCGGTGGCGCACCGACGGGCGCGGCGGAACCGGCTTGCCGGAGACGATGTCGGCGATCTGGATCACCACCGCCGGACCCGTGGCCGGCTCCACGACACAGACCCCGTCGGCCCACGCCGTACACACGCCGAGGACGTCGGTCATGGCCGGACCACCGGACGGTCCGGTCTCTCCACGGAGCACGCGCCGGACCACCACGCGCCGGCCGACCACGTGCGGTCCGAGCCGATGCATGCCCACGTCGTGGGAGTCGCCGACGGATTCCATGCGGGGGATACTAGGCTGTCTGCAGAAACCCGCATTCGTTAGTCCTCAGGAGGAACTGGTGACCTACGTCATCGCCCAGCCGTGCGTCGACCTCAAGGACCGCGCGTGTGTCGACGAGTGCCCTGTCGACTGCATCTACGAAGGCAAGCGCATGCTCTACATCCACCCCGACGAGTGTGTCGACTGTGGTGCGTGTGAGCCGGTCTGCCCGGTCGAGGCGATCTTCTACGAAGACGACACCCCGGAGCAGTGGAAGGACTACTACACCGCGAACGTCGGCTTCTTCGAAGACCTCGGCTCGCCCGGTGGCGCGGCCAAGATGGGCGAGATCGACAAGGACCACCCGATCATCGCCGCCCTCGAGCCGCAGAACCAGGAGTGAGCTCGGTGGTCAGAGAGGGCCAGCGCCCTCTCGGAACCACCGTCTCCGGGCGGCTTCCCGACTTTCCCTGGGACAAGCTGACGTCGTACGCCGCTCGCGCGCGTGAGCACGCCGACGGCATCGTCGACCTCTCGGTCGGTACGCCGGTCGACCCGACGCCGAAGGTGGCCCAGGACGCGTTGGTCGCGGCCGCCGACAGCCCGGGCTACCCGGTCACGATCGGCAAGGTCGAGACCCGCCAGGCGATCATCGACTGGATGGTGCGCGCGCTCGGCGTCACCGGCGTGGGCCTCGACGGCGTGCTCCCGGTGATCGGCTCCAAGGAGCTGATCGCCAGCCTGGCCTTGCACCTGGGCGTCGGCGCGGGTGACCTGGTGGTCTTCCCGCGGCTGGCCTACCCGACGTACGAAGTCGGCGCGGCGCTCGTCGGTGCCCGATCGCTGGCCGCCGACTCGCTCACCGCGATCGGTCCCGAGACGCCGAAGATCCTCTGGATCAACTCGCCGTCCAACCCGACCGGCAAGGTGCTGCCCGCCGACCACCTCAAGAAGGTGGTCGAGTGGTGCCGCGAGCGCGGCACGATCCTGGTCTCCGACGAGTGCTACATCGAGATGGCGTGGGACGCCGACAAGCAGCCGATCTCCGTGCTGCACCCCGACGTCTGCGGTGGCAGCCACGAGGGCATCCTCGCGGTGCACTCGCTGTCGAAGCGCTCGAACCTGGCCGGCTACCGGTGTGCGTTCATCGCCGGCGACACCGCCCTGATCGGTGAGCTGCTCGCGGTGCGCAAGAACCTCGGCCTGCAGATGCCCAACCCGCAACAGCTCGCGATGATCGCCGCGCTCGGCGACGACGTCCACGTGGCCGACCAGCACGCGCGGTACGCCGCGCGCCGGGCCAAGCTGCGTGAGGCGCTCGAGCGGGCCGGCTTCCGCATCGACGACTCCGAGGCCTCGCTCTACCTCTGGGCCACCCGCGACGAGGACTGCTGGGACACCGTGGCCGCCCTCGCCGAGCTCGGCATCCTGGTCGCTCCCGGTGCGTTCTACGGCGCGGCCGGGCACCAGCACGTGCGGGTTGCCTTCACCGCCACCGACGAACGTGTCGACACCGCCGTACGCCGCCTGACCTGATCCACGGTTCGCGCGTCAAGAGCACGCGGTTCGCGCATCAACAATCCACGGTTCGCGCAGGTCTGGGTGGTCAGTCGTGGACGTCGACGTGCACGTGGTCGCGGTGCTCGAGCACGGCGATCGTCCCGGCGGGCTTGCCCTTGACGTCGCCGGGGTCGTAGTCGCGCCAGCCCGACTCCGAGCGGGACCCGAAGCTCCAGATCATGTCGTCGAAGATCACGTGCTCGATGTCGAGCCGGTCGGCTTGGGCGACCAGGTAGTAGGCCATCGCCCAACCCTGCTTGCGGTTCGCCTCGTTGATCGGCCGGACGAACACGTCGATCGCCCGGCCCTCGTAGTGCGCCGAGCCCTCCATGTGGCCTGAGTCGACACCCTCGGGCGCGAACCCGCCCAGCGCCTGGTCACCGAACGCGGCCTCCAGGTCTGCGCGTACGACGGCCGCGCGGTGGGTCAGGCCCGTCTCGTCGAGGTCGTCGTCCTCACTCTCGGGACGCCCCTGCACCACGCAGCTGAACTTGCCCTCCTGGGAGTTGCCGGTCAGCGCCGACGCCAGGGTCTTGGCATCCTCGGCGTGGTCCTCGTAGGCCTCGGGGTACCCGGAGTTCTGCACCCGCTGGGCGGCCTCGGTGATCCGCATCGTCTCGTAGCCGTCGATCTTGACCAGCGCGTCGTAGAACGCGTTGGTGGCGTAGTACGGGTCCAGCAGCTGCTCCCGGGTGCCCCAACCCTGGGAGGGTCGCTGCTGGAAGAGGCCGAGGGAGTCGCGGTCGCCGTACTCCAGGTTGATGATCTTCGACTCCTGGTACGCCGTGGCCAGCGCGATGCTGACCGCCCGAGCGGGCAGGCCGCGTCGCGTGGCGATCGCGGAGATCAACGACGCGTTCTCGGCCTGTTCGAGGTCGAGCTCGACCTCGTGCCCGGCGACTTTCGCCGTGCACGACTCGGGGTCCGGCAACGGCCCGAAGCCGCGCTCGACCGCGATCGCCACGCCGGCGACGACGGCGATGACGGCCACCCCAGCGGCGATCCGGCCGCGGGTGATCATCGTGCCGTCCCTGACGTGGGGATGGGTGACCCGGCCCCAGGCGGGTGACTCCAAGGGGAAGTGCCGGGCTCACGGTGCCCCGCATCCCGACCGGCGGCGTTGTCCTCGACCCGACGGGACTCCGTCCCGCCTTCGCTCGTCCGCATTGCCGGATCGGGCGCGAATGCACCGCTCGCTGATCCGGCACCCCGTGGAGTCATTCGCCTAGTCGTTGGCGTGCAGGGCGGTGTTGAGCGCGATGCCCTCGCCCTTCCACGCCACGGCCTCGATCGCGCCGCTGACCGAGTTGCGGCGGAACAGCACGTTGTCGGCGCCGGAGAGCTCCAGCGCCTTCACGACGGAGCCGTCCGCGAGCGTGACCTTGGTGCCGGCGGTGACGTAGCAGCCGGCCTCCACCACGCAGTCGTTGCCGAGGGAGATGCCGAGCCCGGAGTTGGCACCGAGGAGGCAACGCTCGCCGACGGAGATGACCTGCTTGCCGCCGCCGGAGAGGGTGCCCATGATCGAGGCTCCGCCGCCCACGTCGGAGCCGTCGCCGACGACCACGCCGCCGGAGATGCGACCCTCGACCATCGAGGCGCCGAGCGTGCCGGCGTTGAAGTTCACGAAGCCCTCGTGCATGACCGTGGTGCCCGACGCGAGGTGCGCGCCGAGGCGGACGCGGTCGGCGTCACCGATCCGGACGCCGCTCGGGATCACGTAGTCGACCATGCGGGGGAACTTGTCGATGCTGAAGACCGTGACGTGCTGGCCGGCCGCACGCAGCCGGGTCCGGGTCAGCTCGAAGCCCTCGACGGCGCACGGGCCGGCGCTGGTCCACACGACGTTGGTCAGCAGCCCGAACATGCCGTCGAGCGAGAGCCCGTGTGGCTGCACCAGGCGGGTCGAGAGGAGGTGCAGGCGCAGCCACGTGTCGGGGGTGTCGACCGGTGCGGCGGCCAGGTCGGCGATCGTGACGAGCCGAACCTCACGGCGTACGCCGCGCACGTCGTCGAAGCCCTCGAGCGCGGTGAGCTCGGCGGGCGCCGAGGCGTCGTCCGGTGCCGCGCCGAGCGCGGGCTCGGGGAACCAGACGTCGAGGACGGTGCCGTCGGGAGTGAGAGTGGCCAGGCCGTGGGCCCACGCGGGGCCGGAAGTCGTGTCAGTCACGGGCGCAACTCTACGGTCGGACACCCAGCGCCGCAGGACAGGCTCCCAACGGTGAACGGCGCCGGCGGTGGGCAGTGGTGACTGCTCCCGCCGACGCCGTACGTCGCATGCCCGGCTGACTCAGCCCTGTTGGCTCAGTAGTGCCAGCTCTCGATCTTCCACTCGCCGGAGTCGGTGTGGACCATCTCGATGGTGAAGGTGCCGACGCTCGAGCCGCCGGCGGTCATGTCGACCCCGACGGTGGCGGTCTCGCTGTCAATCGAGATCACGTTCGGCTCGCCGAAGGTGACGCCCTCGGCGTCGTCGGTGGTGATCTCCGAGCAGTCGGCGGAGTCCGGGTCGACCAGCCAGGCCTTCGCGATGTCGCACTGGTTGCTCTCGATGGCCGAGACGAAGGTCGTCGCCACGCTCGTGACCGCGGTGGTGTCGCCGCCCCCGTCGGGCGTGACTGTCTCGGGCTGGACCTCGGCCGAGTCCGGCGACTCCGGAGCGCTCTGGGACGACGAGCCCTCGTCGCTGCTACCATCACCGCCACCGAAGTCGATCAGCCACTTGCCGTCGACCTTGCTCAGCGAGAGCGTCTCGGTGTCGGTCTCGCCGCCCTGGGTGTACTCGACGTCGACCTCGGCCTTGTCGCCGTCGACCGACTTCTCGGTCACGTCGCCGAAGCTAATGTCCTCGTCGGAGCTGTCGAAGTCTTCGCAGGGCAGGTCGTCGCCGTCGCGGATGAGCTTCTTCGCGGCCTCGCAGTCGTCGTCCTCGGACGCCTTGATGAACGCTTCGACGGTCGCCACCGGGCTGTCGCTGCTGGCTTCCTTGTCGTCGTCATCGCCACCGGTGAGGAGGACGGCGGCGATGATGCCGCCGATGATCAGGAGTAGGACGACCAGGCCACCGATCACGATCTTCTTGTTGACCCCGCCACCGCCCTGCGGAGGCTGGGCGCCGTACTGCGGGGCGCCCCACTGCTGCTGTCCGGGCTGCTGGCCCTGCGGACCGCCCCACTGCTGGCCCTGCGGCTGACCGGGCTGCTGGCCGCCCTGGTACGGGGGCTGCTGCGGCTGACCGGGGTGCTGGGCGGGGGGCTGGTTCCACTGGCCCTGGCCCGGCTGCTGGCCGCCCTGGTGCGGGGGCTGCTGGGGCTGACCGGGCTGCTGACCAGGCTGTTGGGGTTGCTGCGGCTGGCCACCGGGCTGCTGCCAGGGCTGGTCGCCGGACGGTCCGAAGCTGTCGTTCATGGGAGTCCCCGAGTCACGTTGAAGAGTTGCCTGCGAGGTGACCCTAACCAACAACCGCCCCGACAAACACCGCCGAAAGTTCTCCCCGGGGAATCTGATTGGTCGCCGGCGGGCGCCGGGGAGTACCTTTGGCCCCACAGACGTTCGAGCCGTCATCAGCGGCGAGTCTCCGGAAGAACGGGTCCGCAAGGGCCTCACTAGAACCG
This sequence comes from Nocardioides sp. Soil796, assembly GCF_001429525.1. NCBI lineage: Bacteria > Bacillati > Actinomycetota > Actinomycetes > Propionibacteriales > Nocardioidaceae > Nocardioides > Nocardioides sp. Soil796. Next base: position 5,214 of record NZ_LMSQ01000018.1, on the reverse strand, counting down.
GACGGGCGGGCCCGTCACAGCCTGAGACGAAGCGGTCGCACCACGGTGCGGCAAGCGAGGTGGTACCGCGGTCACTCCGGACTGAAGTCCGGGGGAGTCGTCCTCGTGGCAACAGCCCCGAGTTGTACGACGTACCCGCAGGAGAGCACATGACCTACCCCAAGGCCTCGACCCAGGAGACCCAGGACGAGACCGCGAGCGTTCCCTCGAGCCCGAGGTTCCCGGCGCTCGAGGAGCGGGTGCTGTCCTACTGGAAGCACGACGACACCTTCGTGGCGAGCGTCGAGCAGCGTGACGCCGGGGTCAACGGCGAGAACGAGTTCGTCTTCTATGACGGTCCGCCGTTCGCCAACGGCCTCCCGCACTACGGCCACCTGCTCACCGGCTACGTCAAGGACGTCGTGCCGCGCTACCAGACGATGCGCGGCAAGCGCGTCGAGCGCCGCTTCGGGTGGGACACCCACGGCCTGCCCGCCGAGCTCGAGGCGATGCGCCAGCTCGGACTGAAGACCACCGACGAGATCCACGAGATGGGCATCGAGAAGTTCAACGGCGCCGCCCGCGCCTCGGTGCTGAAGTACACCGACGAGTGGCAGGAGTACGTCACCCGCCAGGCCCGCTGGGTCGACTTCGACAACGACTACAAGACGCTCAACCCGGAATACATGGAGAGCGTCATCTGGGCGTTCAAGTCGCTCTTCGACAAGGGCTACGTCTACGAGGGCTTCCGGGTGCTGCCCTACTGCTGGAACGACGAGACGCCGCTGTCGAACCACGAGCTGCGCATGGACGACGATGTCTACAAGAACCGTCAGGACCCGGCGGTCACGGTCGGCTTCGTGATGGAGATGACCGGCGACGACCCGGTCCTCGACGGCGCACACGTGCTGATCTGGACCACCACGCCGTGGACCCTGCCCTCCAACCTCGCGGTCATGGTGGGCTCCGACATCGACTACGTCGTGGTCGAGGCCGGCGTACCCGGCACCGAGTCGACCGCGCGCTACCTGCTGGCCGAGGCCCGGCTGGCGTCGTACGCCCGCGAGCTGGGCGACGCCGAGGGCGAGCTCACGGTGCTCGGCCGCTACCGCGGCGCCGACCTGGTCGGGCGCAGCTACGCCCCGCCGTTCTCCTACTACGCCGGCCACGAGAACGCGTTCCGCATCGTGGCTGCCGACGACGCCGTCACCACCACCGACGGCACCGGGCTGGTGCACAGCGCCGGCGCGTTCGGTGAGGTCGACAAGGAGGTCACCGACCGCGAGGGCATCGAGCCGGTCATGCCGGTCGGCAAGGACGGCCGCTTCACGCACCCGGTCGAGGAGTACGCCGGGATGCTGGTCTTCGACGCCAACCTGCACATCATGGACCACCTCAAGGCCGCCACCCGTGGGACCGGTGAGGTCGGATCCGTCACCCCCGGCACGATCCTGCTGCGCCGCGAGTCCTACGAGCACTCCTACCCGCACTGCTGGCGCTGCCGCGAGCCCCTGATCTACAAGGGGGTCTCGTCGTGGTTCGTCGAGGTGACCGCGTTCAAGGACAAGATGCTCGAGCTGAACGAGCAGATCCGCTGGGTCCCCGACCACATCCAGCAGGGCCAGTTCGGCAAGTGGCTGGCCAACGCCCGCGACTGGTCGATCACCCGCAACCGGTTCTGGGGCTCCCCGGTGCCGGTGTGGAAGAGCGACGACGAGGCCTACCCGCGCATCGACGTCTACGGCTCGTTCGCCGAGATCGAACGCGACTTCGGACGGGTGCCCCTCAACGCCGACGGCGAGCCCGACCTGCACCGGCCGTACGTCGACGACCTGACCCGGCCCAACCCCGACGACCCGACCGGCAAGTCCACGATGCGCCGCGTCGAGGACGTCCTCGACGTGTGGTTCGACTCCGGGTCGATGTCCTATGCCCAGGTGCACTACCCGTTCGAGAACGAGGAGTGGTTCGAGCACCACTTCCCGGCCGACTTCATCGTCGAGTACATCGGCCAGACCCGCGGCTGGTTCTACATGCTGCACATCCTGGCCAGTGCCATCTTCGAGAAGCCGGCCTTCAGCTCGGTGATCTGCCACGGCATCGTGCTGGGCTCCGACGGCCAGAAGATGAGCAAGTCGCTGCGCAACTACCCCGACGTGCGCGAGGTCTTCGACAGCGCCGGCGCCGACGCCATGCGCTGGTTCCTGATGGCCTCGCCGATCCTGCGCGGGGGCAACCTGATCGTCACCGACCAGGGCATCCGCGACACCGTCCGCCAGGTGCTGATGCCGCTGTGGAACAGCTGGTACTTCTTCAGCCTCTACGCCAACGCCGCCAACGGTGGCGAGGGGTACGACGCCCAGTGGCGCACCGACTCCAAGGACCCGCTCGACCGCTACCTGCTGGCCAAGCTGCGCCAGCACGTCGAGTCGATGACCGAGCAGATGGACGCCTACGACATCGCCGGTGCGTGTGAGTCGACGCGTGGTTTCCTCGACGTGCTCACCAACTGGTACATCCGTCGTTCCCGCGAGCGGTTCTGGTCAACGGGCGACGACCTCGACCACGACGCCTTCGACACGCTCTACACCGTGCTCGAGGTGCTCTGCCGGGTCACGGCGCCGCTGCTGCCGCTGACGCTGGAGGAGATGTGGCGCGGCCTGACCGGTGGCCGTTCGGTGCACCTGGCCGACTGGCCCTCCGCCGACGAGCTGCCCGCCGACGACGCGCTCGTGGCGTCGATGGACCTCGTGCGTGACGTCTGCTCGGCCACGTCGGCGCTGCGCAAGGGCGCTTCGCTGCGCAACCGGCTCCCGCTCTCGACGCTGACCGTGGTGGTCGACCGCGCCGACGCGCTGTCCGGCTTCGGCTCGATCGTCTCCGACGAGGTCAACGTCAAGCAGGTGCGCCTCCTCGACCTGGCCGACCCGGAAGCCGCGTCGTACGGCGTCTCGCAGAAGCTGACCGTCAACGCCCGCGCGGCCGGTCCGCGCCTGGGCAAGGACGTGCAGCTGGCGATCAAGGGCTCGAAGTCGGGCGACTGGTCGGTGGCCGACGACGGCGCCGTGACCTCCGGTGGGCTGGCGCTGGTCGAGGGGGAGTTCACCCTGGAGACAGTGGCCGCCAGTGGCGACGACTCGGCGACCGGCATGCTGCCGCGCGGCGGCTTCGTCGTCCTCGACACGGTCGTGACGCCCGAGCTGGCCGCGGAGGGTCTGGCCCGTGACCTCGTGCGGGCGGTCCAGCAGGCCCGCCGTGACGCCGACCTCGACGTCTCCGACCGGATCACCCTGACCGTCGGCGGCGACGACGCGGTCCTGGCCGCGGCCCGGACCCACGAGGCGCTCATCGCCGGCGAGACCCTGGCCACGACGGTCGTCCTCGACGCGACGGTCGCGGGCACCGAGGTGGTCGTCGGTGACGGTGAGAAGGCCCGCGTCAGCGTGGCCGTGGCCCGCATCTGACCCCGCCCCACCTCGTGCAACGCGCTGTCCACGACGCATTGCACCCTGCTGGCGGGGTGCAATGCGTCCACAGGGGCGCGGCAGTGCGGTCAGTCGCGCTGTCCTCAGTCGCTCTGTGCGCGGCGGCGGAGATCCTGCAGAACGGGCGGTGAGGCCACCACGAGCAGCACCAGCGCCATCGGCACGACGACCGGGAAGCCGAAGCGCAGGTAGCCGAGCGCGCCGAGAACCCCACCCATGAAGAAGAGCGCCACCAGGAGGACGAGCACGCCGAGCTTCCGGGCGTCGGCGGTGACAGGTGGGAGACCCGGCGTGCGCTCCCGGTAGGCGGCCTTGCCGATCTCGATGCCGATGTCGGTAATCATGCCGGTGACATGGGTGGTGCGGATCTGGGCGCCGGAGAGCTTGGTGATGATCGCGTTCTGCAGGCCCATCGTGAAGCCGAGGACGCTGATGAAGACGAACGCACGGTGGGGTCCGTGGAGTTGCTCGGCGAGCAGCCCGAAGGCGAGGACCAGCAACGCCTCGATCACCAGCACGTTGGCGTAGCGGCCGCGCAGGTCCCGCCGGCGACCCCAGTTGAACACCACCGCGCAGGTCATGGCTCCGACCACGAACGCGGCCAGCGCCACGACCGCCAGCCAGGCGAGCTCGTCGAAGCCGACCACCAGGGAGTCGGCGACGGTGGCGGTCAGGCCCGTCATGTGAGAGGTGTACGCCGACACCGCGACGAAGCCGACAGAGTTCAGCATGCCCGCGAGCAGGGCCAGCAGGCTGGCGAGCTGGACGTTGCGGACGGTGGTCCGCTCGGAGCCGGTGAGGCCGAACATGCCCCGACCCTAGGGCCTGACCTGCCGGGATCCGGCGTCAGCGCAGTCCGAGCCTGGCCGAGAGTCGGTCGAGGTGGGCGACGACCTCGACCTCCGACGCGTCGGGCACCCCCCAGATCAGCTCGGTGACACCCGCGGCGTCCCAGGTCGCGAAGTCGTCGGGCGTCGGCCTGGCCGCGATCAGCACGTGGATCTCGGGGGAGCCCTCGCGTCCGGCGTCCGCCCAGGCCTTGTGCAGCGCGGCGGCCTTGTCGCCGATGTCGGTCTCGATCGGCGTGGTCATCCAGCCGTCGGCGTTGGCCGCGATCCAGGCGAACGTCTTCGGCCCACCGCCGGCCCCGATCAGCAGCGGCACGTGGTCCTGCACAGGCTTCGGCCAGGCCCACGACGCCCTGAACTGCACGAACTCCCCGTCGTACGACGCCTCGTCCCGGGTCCACAACGCCCGCATCGCCTCGACGTACTCGCGCAGGACCGTACGGCGCTTCCGGGCCGGCACGTGGTGGTCGGTGAGCTCGTCGACGTTCCACCCGAAGCCTGCGCCGAGGGTGACCCGGCCGCCGGAGAGGTGGTCGAGCGTGGCGATCGTCTTGGCCAGGGTGATCGGGTCCGACTCGACCGGAAGTGCGACGGCCGTCGACAGCCTGATGCGTGACGTGACGGCGGCGGCGGTGGCCAGTGACACCCACGGGTCGAGGGTGCGGGTGTAGCGGTCGTCGGGCAGTGTCTCGTCGCCGGTGCCGGGATGGGCGGCCTCGCGCCTGACCGGGATGTGCGTGTGCTCGGGCACGTAGAACGTGTCGAAGCCCCGCTCCTCCGCGGCGCGTGCGGCAGCGGCCGGGGTGATCCCGCGGTCGCTGGTGAACAGGACGATTCCGGGCTCATCCCAATCGGGGGTGTAGAAGTTGGGGTCTGAAGCCGCCGGTCTCGAGCAGGCTTCG
>NZ_LMSQ01000017.1:682507-912302 GCF_001429525.1 Nocardioides sp. Soil796 | reverse complement strand
CGTTGTCGGAGCCGTCACCGTTCCCGTCACCGTTCCCGTTGCCGTTCCCGTTGTCGGAGCCGTTCCCGTTGTCGGAGCCGTCACCGTTGCCGTTGTCGGAGCCGTCACCGTTCCCGTTGCCGTTCCCGTTGTCGGAGCCGTCACCGTTCCCGTTGCCGTTCCCGTTGTCGGAGCCGTTTCCGTCATGAGGGCCATTCCCGTCGTCCTCGGGAGTGATCGCCACGCCATTCGGCCCGACCTCTAGCCCGCCAACCCCGTTCAGCGCCAGTTGTCCACGGACAGCCGGAACTGGAGCCCTGTCACCGTGATCCCAGGTCTCGGGAGTGAAGTGAAGACCTCTACCGTCAGCATCAATAACTCCCAAACCTGACACCGCGACGGACCCACTCAGGGCTGGCTCCATGACGTCGCCATCAGTGGAGCCGTCGCCATTGCCGGAACCGTTGTCGGATCCATCANCACCGCCGTTCCCGGAACCGTCACCGTTGTCATGGCCACCGCCGTTCCCGGAACCGTCACCGTCGTCGGACCCACCGCCGCCGTCGGTGCCATCACCGTTGTCGCCATTTCCCGGGCGCGCAAGCGAAGCAAGGACCTCGCGAGTCGCCTCGCCGGTCTTGACCAGCTCGTCTGACCCGGTATGAACAGCTTGCGATCCTGCATCGATCAGAGGCGTCACATCCGGTAGCGCCTTGCAGATGCAATTGCCCTTGTGTGGTTTCTCCACCGTTCCCTCTGGCTGTTGGCCAGTGGGCGCGTTCGTGTCCGCGACCGAGGTCGTGTGGACTGGTGGTCCTTCCGGCGTCCGTTCCTCATCCCCGTGAGCCGTTGCTGCGCCCAAGGCGATGATTCCGGCGGCCATGAAGGACGTGGTTGCTGCCCTTGCCATCCACGTACTCATTGCTCTGCCTCCCTGCTGCAAGTGACTTACACACGCGCTCCGGACGTGACACGTCCAGGCATGGTTGTGCTGCCGCGAACCTGCAGGAAGGTTCAGTCAGGGGCGACGCCCGGCTGGCGACCAGCCGAGCGCGGGACGTCAGAATCCGCGCCTGTGTTGATGCAGTCGGACCCGCCGATGAACGAGATCGCAGCGGGCACGATGGCCGTCATCGCGACACTCGAACCCGCACTGGATCCCCCAGCGGAACCATTGGCACACAGGGCCGTGGCCCCGGCCAGTTGGTCGTTGTCGTGCGAGGCACCTTCGTCAGACCTTGTCTCGGAACCCGCCTTCTGTTGCGGGGAGACGGCCTGAGTGTCGTGCGTGGTTGCGGAGTCGCGTACGACGACCTCGCGAGTCTGGTGGGTCCGAGCAATGGCCTGTGCGCGCACAGTTGTGACGACGGCTCGTTTGCGATCGACGGGCGCCGCGCCCTCTGCGCGAGCTACTGGGGCCACCGCGGGCGAGAGCCCAAGTTTGTTGCTGAGCACTTCGACGCCCACCTGGACCGGCCGCGTCGTCTGCTCGACGAGCGTTTCAACGTTGCGGGTCACCGTCTCGAGATCCCGGACGGCCTGCGTCAGCTGCGAATCCTTGCCAATCACAGGTTCGAGGTCGCGGGCCAGTTGACGTGTCGTCCCGTCGACTGAAGTGATCGCGGGGGTGACTCCGCGTTCGATTCCCTGTGCCACCTTGGTCAAGGTTTCGGACGCGCCCAAATCGTGGGAATTCCCTTGCACAGCAGGCGATTCTGGCTTCACGCGTGCCGGCTTCGAGGTCGTGGCGTCAGGCGCGTCGATGACGGCCGGCGCTGCAGCCTCGGAGGCTTCAGACTGCTCGGGAGTGGCCTGCTTCGCGGGTGCCTCCGCCGGCTCGCTGGACGCCGCCGGCGAGGGCTCCTGCGACTGCTCCGGGACCGGAGTGGAAGGATCTTCCGGCCCAGGCAGCAGAGACTCGTGCCCGGCCCGGTCCTGCGCTGCGTCATCGCGCCCCGGGTCCTGCGCTTCTGAGGCCTGAGCGGGCGAATCACCGTCCGTGTCGTCGGCGTGTGCGCTGGCCATCCCGAAGAAGAACGCGGCCGCCGCGGCGGCCAGAACGAAGCTCAACCGAAGCGCGACCGGGCTCAGCCCGCGCCGCGCTTGGGAGACAACTCGTTCATGATTCGCGTTCATACCGTTCCCCGAGAACTGTTGAACTTGAAAGCCGTACTCTCCAAGTTGTACGCCACGGAGCCGCGTCCGTCCATACCGAGATCAACATGTGTACTCGTTCGCGGCGATTCCGATGCCGTGACGGCGGGGCCACAGAGTGGTCGACGGGTGAGAATCGTCAAGCAGGTAAGGGATCTGGCGTCTAGTCCCTGAATACCACGAAGCCGGCGCTGGACTCGATGTCCTGTGCGCGGACGCACGACGAAGCCAGGGGGCAACGCACCAGATAGGAGCCCGCAGCAGTGTCTCGCGGCCCGAAGATCGCGCCGTTGCCGTCCCAGTCCATCCGGCCGGCAGTCCACGGCGTGGCCGGCTTGAGCGAACGGATCACGGCCCCGGTCCGCAGTCGGCGGACCTGGATGACACCCGTGCTCACTCCCTTGGAGTTCGTGGCGAGTCCCAGCACCCGCTGGCCATCGGGAGAAACCTCAACGGGCTGGAAGCGCAGCTTCCACAGCACGGCCTTCGGGTTCATCAGGTCGCGTGCAGTCGTGTAGCCGTCCTTGACCTTGCGCCACTGGACCCGGCCCTTCAGGTCGGCACCGTCAACGGTTCCGGAGACCACGGTGCGCACACCAGAGCCGAAGGTCCACACGTAGAGCTTCGGCGGGAAGCCCCAGCCACCCAGTCCACCAATCACGGCGCGATTGCCGTCCACGTCGAGGACGTCCACGCCGATCGGGAAGGAACGCTGGGCCAACCGGGTGCCGTCGAGCCTCTTGACGGTCACTGTCACCTGGCTGCCCCACATGTCGGTGTAGGACTCGTAGTAGGTGTCGCCCGAGTCGCTCAGGTCGACGGCCCAGCCGTCGTCGTCGTACAGACAGGTCACCTGGCCGGAGGCACGCGCTGCCGTGCCAGCGGTGTCGATGAACCACATCGTCTGGCGGTAGCAGATGTCTCCACTTCCGTCGTCATCGAGATACTCGCGACTGACCACCGCGAGCCGCCCGTCACTGGTGCGGCCGCGGCCTCCGATCGAGGCGTCGGCAGCGGGGGGCTCGGTGCCCCAGTCGATCGACAGCGCCTGACCGTTGACGTGCAGCGTGCCTCCGTCGAGGTACGGCGCGCGCACGACGGCCGCAGCGGGCGCCTGGTGCGCCACCGCCGGGATCGCCGGAGCGACGACCGTGGCAAATGCGGTGGCGAGGACCGCGAGGATTCGTGTCTTCATCTGTTCCCCCGAACTCGAGACCGATCTCAGCCGAGAGTAACAGGAGTTGGCCTGGTCAGCAGGGGGTGAAATGACCGCGCGACGGCCAGGCGGCAGGTCAGGATGACTCCGCCTGAAGCCTCAGCCGTTGTAGGTGATCCGCAGCTTCTCGGTGACCGGCAGGGACTGACAGGCGAGCCGGATGCCGTCCGCGAGGTCGGTGGCGTCGAGGACCTCGTTGTGCCGCATACGGACCTCCCCTTCGAGCACCATGCAGGCGCAGGCGCTGCAGTTGCCTTCGCGGCAGGAGAACGGCGCGTCGACGCCCTTCTCCTCGAGAAACTCCAGGATCGGCTTGTCGCCCGTGTAGTCGTCGAACTCATAGTGCTGGCCGTCGAGCTCGACCTCGAGGCGCACTGGTCCGACCAGGGCGGAGGGCGCATCGCCGTCCTCGTGGTCGTCGGCGTCAGCCAGCGTGGCCTCGGCCTTCTGAAGCTCCTCGACGTCACCGAACGGGTTGCCGCCCAGCGAGACGAACTTCTCCTGGTGTCGGCGGCCCCGCGGGAACTCCAGCTCACGCAGCGCCAAAGACACGCTCTTCATGAACGGCGCGGGACCACAGCAGAACGCGTCGTATGTCGAGAAGTGCGCGGCGAACGCCTTGAGCTGGTCCTGGGTGGGCAGCCCCTGCACGGTCTCGAGCCAGTGCACGACAACCAGCCTGTCGGGGTGCTCGACGGAGAGGCGTGCCCACTCGTCGGCGAAGATCACGGACTTCTCGTCGCGGTTGGCGTAGAACACCACGATCTTGCCGGCGCCACGCGCGAGCGCCGTCCGCGTGATCGAGATGATCGGCGTGACGCCACTGCCTCCGGCGAACAGCAGCAGGTCGTGGTCGAGGTCGGCGGGCGTGAAGATGCCGCTGGGCGGAAGGACCCGGATCGTGTCGCCGGCCTTGAGGTTGTCGCAGATCCAGTTGGACGCATAGCCCTCGGCGGTCCGCTTGACCGTCACCGTGAGCGGGCCGTCGTCCGCTGGCGAGCTGCTCAGCGAGTAGCACCGCGCGGCCAGGCCGGTCTCGTCACTGGGAACCGCAAGGGTGAGGAACTGCCCGGGCCTGTAGTCGAAGTGGCCTTCGGCCTCAGGGGTGAGGCCGAGCTGCACCGAACAGGCGTCGGCCGTCTCGTCGATGACGCCGAGGACCGGCAGAACGAAGGAGTCAGTATCCATCTTCGGCTCCAATGGGGATCTCACCCTCACGCACGGCAGCTTCGATGGTGCCGAGCAGGCGGGGACAGGCGGTGTGGACGGCGCGGCCGGCGGGCTGCGATGACATGCGGGCAAACTCCTGACACTGGCCCAGCGCCTCATGGTCCCACTGGATGGACGTGTGGTGGTCACTGTTCTTCTTCACACCCACACGCGCCAGACAGTCGAGGCACTGCACCTTTACAAGACGGGCCTGAGTGTACAGTCGCTGGTCCTCGAGAGTCTCCTCGTGTGTCGGGATGAAAGACGGCATCAGGACTCGTCGGGGGACTCGGCGGCCGGACCCGTCGAGACCAGCTCAGCTTCCTCGGCGGCCTTCCGGGCCAGGTTCTCCTCGACTTCGGCGCGCCAGTTCTCGTTGGCCCGCGTGGTGTCGACCTCGAACTCGAAGCGGTCGGTCATCTCGGCCGCCACGTCGACCTTGTCCACGTAGAACTGCTCGTACCAACGCCGCAACTGGTAGACGGGACCGTCCTCCTCACAGAGCAACGGATTCTGGACCGGCGCCTTGTTGAGCCAGATCGCCACGTCCTGCAGGAAGCCGTCACCGAACATGTCGGAATACTTCTTGCCGATGTAGTTCGCGGTCTTCTCGTCGAGCCCCTCGGGCTTCTCGACACAGAGGCCGTACTGCAGCTTGAACGAGTTGGGGCCGGTCGGGATGTGGCAGTTGACCAGGATGACCTTGGTCAGGAAGCCCTTGTAGTCGGTCTCCAGCCAGTTGATCATGTACGCCGGCCCGTAGTAGGTCGCCTCGGACTTGAGGATCAGGTCCTCGTCGCCGTACCCCTCGCCGGCCATGTCAGGTCGCCCGGTGGACTCCATGAACTGCGTCGCCATGTGGCCTTCGAACACGTTGCGGAAGTTCGTCGGGAAGGCGAAGTGGATGTAGAAGAAGTGCGCCATGTCGACGACGTTGTCGACGATCTCCCGACAGTGCGCGTTCGGGACGTCGATGACCTCCCAGGTCCAGTCGGTGTAGCGCTCGGTGCCGATGCCCTCAAGCTCGGGCGGCAGGATCTCCGTGTCGGCGGGACTGCCCTCGACGTCGTGCCACACGAGAACCTGACCGTTGCGGATCACCGTCGGGTAGGTCTGGGTGCGGGCCCGCATCGGCACCCGGCGGGCATAGGGAATGGCCTTGCACTTCCCGTCGCCGCCCCACCGCCAGTCGTGGAACGGGCAGGCGATCTCGTCGCCCTTGACCGTGCCCTGGGTGAGGTCGCCGCCCATGTGCCGGCAGTAGCCGTCGAGCACCTTGATCTCGCCCTGGCTGTCGGCCCAGACGACGAGCTTGCCGCCGAACGCCTCGACCGCGTGCGGCTTGCCGTCCTTGAAGCTGTCGGCCAGGCCCAGGCAGTGCCAGCCGCGGGCGAACCGCTCCGGGACCGTGCCCTTGTCGAGCAGACGGGTGTCACTCATGCGAACTACCTCCAGCGCGTCTGGACCAAAACGAGAACACGTTATAGTTTTACCACATGCGAGTCGCCCTGACACCAGCCCAACAACGCCTTCGCGACGAACTCCGCGACTATTTCGACCAGCTCGTGACGCCTGAGCGTCGCGCGGCCCTGGCGATGGCCACCGGTGAGTTCGGTGACGCCCGGATCTACCGCGAGGTGATCAAGCAGGTCGGCACCGACGGCTGGCTCGGCATCGGCTGGCCCAAGGAGTACGGCGGCCAGGCGCGCTCCATGATCGAGCAGCTGATCTTCACCGACGTCGCCGCCGTCGCCGGCGTCCCCATCCCCTACCTGACGCTCAACACGGTGGGCCCGACGATCATGCGCTACGGCAGCGACGAGCAGAAGGACTACTTCCTCCCGCGGATCCTCGCCGGCGACCTGCACTTCTCCATCGGCTACAGCGAGCCGGGTTCGGGCACAGACCTCGCGTCGTTGAAGACCCGCGCCGTGCGCGAGGCCACTCCTGACGGACGCAGTGAGTGGGTGATCAACGGACAGAAGATGTGGACCTCGCTCATCCAGTACGCCGACTGGATCTGGATGGCCTGCCGCACCGACCCGGATCTCCCCCGCCACAAGGGGCTCTCGATGATCCTGGTCCCGGCCGACTCCCCCGGCTTCTCCTACACGCCGGTCCACACCGTGGCCGGCGTGCACACCAGTGCGACGTACTTCGAGGACGTGCGGGTGCCGGCGTCCAACCTGGTCGGTGAGCTGAACGGCGGCTGGGGCCTGATGACCAACCAGCTCAACCACGAGCGCGTGGCGTTGACCTCGTCGGCGGCCCTGGTGCACTCGATCAAGCTCGTGCGCGAGTGGGCCGCCGAGACCCGCAATCCGGACGGCACGCGGGTGATCGACCAGGAATGGGTGCAGATCCTTCTCGGCCGGGCACACGCCCGCACGGATGCGCTGACCCTGGTCAACTGGAAGCTCGCCTCCGAGATCGACACCTTGTCCCCTGCCGATGCCTCGGCGACGAAGGTCTACGGCTCCGAGCTGGCCACCGAGGTCTACCGCGCGCTGATGGAGATCGTCGGACCGAACGCCGGTATCACCGCGGACTCCCCCGGAGCCGTGATCGCCGGCCGCCTCGAGCGGTACTACCGCTCGTCGCTGGTGATGACCTTCGGCGGCGGCACCAACGAGATCCAGCGCGACATCATCGGCTACGTCGGCCTCGGCCTCCCCGCCGCCAAGCGATAGGACAGCCTCATGGACTTCACCTTCACTCCCGAGCAGGACGAGGCCGCCGCCCTGGCCGCGAAGATCCTCACCGACAAGACCACGCCCGCGCAGATGCGCGCGGTCGAGGAGAAGGGCGACCGCTTCGACCGCGACCTGTGGTCCGCCATGGGCGAGGCCGGGCTGCTCTCCCTCGCCGTCCCCGAGCAGTACGGCGGAGCGGGCCTCGGTCTGGTCGAGCTGACCCGGGTGCTCATCGAGGCCGGACGTCGGGTCGCGCCGGTGCCGCTCGCCGTGCACGGCGCCTGCGCCCTGGTCCTCGCCGAGTGCGGAGCAGACGAGCCGAAGGAGCAGTGGTTGCCGGGTGCGGCAACCGGCACGCACGTGCTCACCGCGGCAGTCGCCGAGGAGCGTGCGCACCTGCCCGCGACCCCCACGACGACGGCGGTCGCTGACGGCGACGGGTTCGCGCTGACCGGGGTCAAGACGATCGTCCGGGCCGGTACGACGGCCGCCCTGTTCCTCGTCACCGCCACTGCACCCGAGGGAGTCGGAGTCTTCCTCGTGCGGCCGGATGACACGGGTGTCACGGTCGCCGCACAACGCACCAGCGATGGCGACGCCGTGGCCCTGGTCTCGTTCGACGGGGCCAGGGGGTTGCTCCTCGGTGCGCTCGACGGCGTGGTCGCCCACCGGCTGGGCCACCTGCTCACTGCGTGCGCCGCCGCCGAGCAGCTCGGCGTCGTGCGTGGAGCGGTGGAGCTGACCGCGGCGTACGCCAAGACGCGTGAACAGTTCGGCCGCCCGATCGGCACTTTCCAGGCCGTGTCGCAGCGCTTGGCCGACGGCTACATCGACGCATTGTTCGACGAGCTCACACTGTGGCAGGCGGTCTGGCGTCTCTCTGAGGGGCTGCCCGCCGACGTCGAGGTGGCCACCGCCAAGCTGTGGGCGGCCGACGCGGGGCACCGGGTCGCGCACACCGCGGTGCACGTGCACGGCGGCCACGGCATCGACCTCGAGGGTGAGGCCCATCGCTACTTCACCGCCGCCAAACGCTTCGAGTTCTCCTTCGGCGGTGCCACCGAGCAGGCGCTGGCCATCGGTCGCCATCTGGCCACGGATCCCGCGTGACCACGGTCGAGGTCACGTGCGGCCGGTCGGTGCGCTCTCACGGTTCCCGCGGAGCGACGTGCCGCGAGCCCTAGGCTGCTGGCATGGACCCGATCGACGGCGAGCCGGTGCTCGACCTGCCTTCGCGTGAGCAGTTCGACGACTGGCTCGAGGCCCAGCCCGCCCAGTCGCGGGCGGTGTGGATTCGTACGGCGAAGAAGTCGTCCGCGCTGGAGTCGGTCACCGAGGACGAAATGGTCGACGTCGGACTGTGCCACGGCTGGATCTCGGCCGTACGCCGACGCTGCGACGACGACACCTATCTCCAGCGCTACACGCGAAGGCGTCCCCGGAGCAGGTGGTCGCGGATCAACATCGCCAAGGTCGAGGACCTCACCGCGCGTGGTCTGATGCGCCCCGGCGGCCGGGCAGAAGTGGACTCGGCGAAGGCCGACGGCCGCTGGGACAACCCCTGGACCTGAGGTGCGCCGCATCGATCCCCGTCGAAGAGGAGTCGGGGCGCTTCTCGGGCCGCACTCGCCGGCACAACGGCTACTACGCCGGCGACTTCAGCGGACCTCGCGGCGACTTCTCGTCCACCCCGACGATGCCCTTCACGCCTCGCTTCGAGCCGTCGAACTGACCACGGCGCCGGGCAGGAATACCCGAAGCGACTCAGGCTTTGTGTCGGCATGGAACTGACACAGGCTCTCGACACCGCCCGTGCGACGCGCGAGGCAATCCTGACCACGGTCCGGCGCGACGGCCGTCCCCAGCAGTCCAACGTGCTGCACACGGTGGACGACGACGGCACCATCCGGATCTCCACCACGGCCGGACGGGCCAAGTTTCGCAACATGGAACGTGAGCCCTGGGTCGCCGTCCACGTGAACGGCGAGACCTTCTTCTCCTACGCGGTGATCGAGGGCGAGGCCGCACTGTCACCGGTCGCCGAGTCTCCGGACGACGCCGTGGTGGACGAGCTCGTCGACATCTACCGTGCACTCGTCGGCGAGCACGACGACTGGGCCGCCTACCGCAAGGCGATGGTCGACGAGGGGCGCGCCGTCGTACGCATCACGCCGAAGCGTGCCTACGGCATGCTCCAGCTTCCCAAGGCCAGCGGGACCTGACGCCGCGCGATCCGGCTCACGCCAGGGACTGCAGCCGCGCCACCGTCTCGTCGTACTCCTTGACCAACGACGCCATCACCTCGGCCACCGGACGCACCTCGTTGGTGCGCCCGACGATCTGGCCCGCCGGCATCGAGATCGTCTCGGGGTCGTCGCCGCGGTTCATCCGGTTGTGGGCGTCGGCGACGAGCAGGTTCTGCAACGGCATCATCAACGGCTCCGGCGCGTCCGGGGCCTCCCAGGCGTCGGTCCACTTCGTCTTCAGGAGACGCGCGGGCTTCCCGGTGTAGACGCGGGTGCGCACCGTGTCGCCCGAACCGGCGGCCAGCAGCGCGTCGCGGATGCCCGTGCCGGCCGACAGGTCGTACTCCTCGACGGTCAGCCAGAGCGAGCCCGTCCAGGCGCCCTGGGCGCCCAGTGCCATGGCGGCGGCCATCTGGCGGCCAGAGCCGATGCCGCCCGCGGCGAGCACAGGGACGTCGGGTCCCACCGCGTCGACGATCTCGGGAGTGAGCACCATGCCGGCGATCTCACCGGTGTGCCCGCCTGCTTCGTAGCCCTGGGCGACGATGATGTCGACGCCGTTGCGCACGTGCGAGAGCGCGTGCTTGGCCGCGCCGGCAAGAGCGGCGACCTTCACCCCCGCGGCATGCGCCTGCTCGATCACGTCGACCGGGGGCGAGCCCAATGCGTTGGCGATCAGCACCGGACGGTGTGACAGCGCCACGTCGACGTGTGAGCGGGCCACGGAATGCAGCCAGCCCAGCACGCCGTCGCGGCCCTCACCCTCCGGAAGAGGCGGTACGCCGAGCTGCTGCAGCGTCCGCTCCACGAATGAGAGGTGCTCCGGCGGAATCATCGCCTTGAGGTCGACCGCCTTGCCTTCGGTGGGCACCTTCATCGGCATCACCACGTCGACGCCGTAGGGCTTGCCGTCGGTGTTGTCGTCGAGCCACGTCAGGGCACGGTCGAGCTCGTCGGCGTCGTTGAACCGCACGGCCCCGAGCACCCCGAGCCCGCCGGCCTTCGAGACTGCCGCCGCCACGTGCTCGGAGGGCGTGAACGCGAAGATCGGGTAGTCGATGCCGAAGAGTTCACACAGGTCGCTGTGCATCGTCGTCCTCAGACCGCTGCCGCGACAGTGGCGCCGGCGAGCTTCTTCGCCCTGGGGTAGTTGGCCTTGCCCGTCGCGTGACGAGGGATCTCGTCGACCAGGGTGACCGAGCGCGGCAGCTTGTAGCCGGAGAGGCTGGTCCGGAGGAACGACCGCAGGCCCTCGAGCTCGGGCGCCGTGCCGGTGCGCGGCTGGATGACTGCGGCCACCTGCTGGCCGTAGCTCTCGTCCGCGATGCCGACGACGAGTACGTCGAACACGTCGGGGTGCGCCTTCAACGCGTTCTCGACCTCTTCGGGGTAGACCTTCTCGCCTCCGGTGTTGATGCAGTTGGAGCCCCGGCCCAGCAACGTGACCTTGTTGTCACCCTCGAGCCGCACGAAGTCGCCGGGCACCGAGTAGCGCGTGCCGTCGACCTCGATGAAGGTCTGCGCGGACTTCACCTCGTCCTTGTAGTAGCCGACCGGGACGCTGCCCGACCGCGCCAGGCGGCCGATCTCGCCGACCTGAGTGGCCGCGTCGAGCACCCGGTTCTTCTCGTCGAGGACGACGGACTCGAGGCCGAGACTGATGATCGCCCCCTCCCCCTTGATGTTGTCCTTGTCCTGGAGGCCGGTGCCCTGGAAGCCGGTCTCGGAGGCCCCGACGGAGTCAGTGAAGAACGTGTTCGGGAAGGCGCCCATCCAGCGTTCCTTCACCGGGCGACTGAAGATCGCGGCACTGCTGGCGACCGCGACCAGCGAGGTGCCGTCGTACGACGAGCGCTCGAACTCCTCGATCAGCGGGCGGGCCATCGCGTCGCCGGTCATGAAGATCAGCTGGACCTTCTCGCGGTCGACGATCTCCCAGACCTCACGCGGGTCGAACTTGGGCGCGAGGATGGTCAGGTGCCCGGCGAAGAGGTGCATCAGCATGGCCGCCTGCGCACCGCCGTGCATGAGCGGCGAGAGCGGGAAGGTGACCATCGGGGCGTTGGCCGCCGCCGACCTGGACTGGTCGAGCTCCTCGAGACGGTTGCCGGCCATGAAGTCGATGCCGCCGCCGAGCACGCGCCAGAAGTCCTCGTGGCGCCACATCACGCCCTTCGGGTAGCCCGTCGTACCACCCGTGTAGACGATGTAGAGGTCGTCGTTGCTGCGCGGTCCGAAGTCGCGGGCGTCGCTCTGGCCCTCGAGTGCCTCGGCCCAGGTGACCCCGCCGTACGACGAGATGTCGGCGTCGTTCGTCGGGTCGGTCGGGTCGACCATCGCGATGAGTGTCGTGAGCTTGTCGTGCTTGGGAGCGACCAGCGAGACCAGGGGCGCGTAGGTGCGCTCGTGCAGCAGGGCAACGAGGTCGGCGTTGTCGAAGAGGTAGTCGAGCTCGCCCTCGACGTAGCGGTAGTTCACGTTGATCGCGACGGCACGGATCTTGAAGATCGCAAGCAGTGCCACGACGTGCTCGACACTGTTCTTGGCGTAGACGCCGACGTGGTCGCCGACGCCGATCCCCTGTGCCTGCAGGTGGTGCGCCAGCTTGTTGGCGGAAGCCTCGAGCTCGGTGTAGTCCACCTTGCGGTCACCGACCTGGATGGCGTGGCGATCGGGGACTGCGTCGACGGCGTGCTCGAAGAGATCAGCGATGTTCAGGGCCATGCCGGAAAGACTAGAACACGTTCTCGTTTCTGACTAGAGTCCTCACCATGACTCGAGAAACGGAACCCCACTGCCTCGTGGAGCAGGTCGGGCACACCCTGGTCGTCACGATGAACCGCCCCGAGAAGCGCAACGCCCTCTCCGGCGAGATGCTCGCACTCATGGAGCAGGCGTGGGACCGGGTGAACGCCGACGACTCCGTGCGCGTGGCCATCCTGACCGGCGCCGGAGGCGCGTTCTGCGCCGGCGCCGATCTCACGGCGATGTCTCAGTCCGCGCCCTCCGACAAGTTCGAGTCCGGCGAGTTCGACCCGTCCGTGATCAAGTCGCTGCTCAAGGGATTCCGCCTCACCAAGCCGCTGATCGCCGCGGTCGAGGGGCCGGCCATCGCCGGCGGCACCGAGATCCTGCAGGCCACCGACATCCGGGTCGCCGGGGAGTCGGCGCGGTTCGGGGTCTCCGAACCCAAGTGGGGCCTCTATCCGCTCGGCGGCTCGGCGGTGCGACTCCCCCGCCAGCTGCCCTACACCGTGGCGGCCGACCTGTTGCTGACCGGGCGCCACATCAAGGCCCCCGAGGCGAAGGAGATCGGGCTGGTGGGACATGTGGTCCCCGACGGCGAGGCGTTGGCCAAGGCCCACGAGCTCGCGGACCTGATCGGTGCCAACGGCCCACTCGCCGTACAGGCGGTGCTCAAGACGATCCGCGACTCCGAAGGCAAGCACGAGGACGACTGCTGGGCCGACGACGCGAAGGTCGGCGCGGCCGTGTTCGCGTCCGACGACGCGAAGGAGGGGCCCCGCGCCTTCGCCGAGAAGCGTCCTCCCCGCTTCCAGGGCCGGTGACCCGGGGATCCCCGCCTGCGCGGTCGGCACCGTTCGTGGCCGCCAGATGCCCCGTTCAGGGGATGCGGCGGCTCACAAGGGGCTCCTAGCCTGAAGCGTCCCTCAACGAAGGAGTACGCCGATGACGCTCTACATGGACGTCCACAACGTCGGTGACGGGGTGACCGTCGACGGTGTGGCCAAAGCCCACGCCGCCGATCTGGCCATCCAGGACCAGCACGGAGTGAACTACCTGAAGTACTGGGTCGACGAGGCCAACGGCAAGATCTTCTGCCTGGTCGACGCACCGGATCCCGAGGCGGCCAACACCGTCCACCGCGAGGCGCACGGGCTCGTCGCCGACGAGATCTACGAGGTGAAGGAAGGGGCCTGACCAAACCGGCCTGCCTCGCGTTCACAGCATGCGCGAGAGCAGGCGGTCGCGGTCCACTACCTGGTGCTTGACGACCACACCCGACGTGCGCGGCCAGTGCGACGAAGAAGCAGGCGTGCACGCCGACGATCAGCCGGCGTACTGAGCCCGCAGTGCCTTCTTGTCCGGCTTTCCCAGGCCAGTCAGCGGAATCGCGTCCACGGCGATCACGTGCTTCGGTGCGTGGACCGATCCCTTGCGCTGCTTGACCAGCGCGGTGATCGACTGCGTCGTCTCGTCGGTGAGCACCTCGCCGTCGCGGAGTACGACGAGGGCGGTGACCGCCTCACCCCACCTCTCGTCGGGTGTGCCGATGACCGCCACCTGGGCGACGGAGGGGTGCTCCGCGACGACGTCCTCGATCTCGCGCGGGAACACGTTGAAGCCGCCGGTCACGATCATGTCCTTCGTGCGGTCGACGATGAACCAGAAGCCGTCCTCGTCCTCCCTGGCCACGTCGCCCGTGTGCATCCAGCCGTCGCGGAAGGTCGCCGCGGTCTCGTCGGGCAGCTGCCAGTAGCCGGACGCGACCAGCGGACCGGCCACGCAGATCTCTCCCGGCTCCCCCTGGGCGACGGACGATCCGTCCTCGTCGAGCAGGGCGGCACGGATGAACGCCGACGGGCGTCCGCACGCGCTCAGCCTGGCCTTGTCGTGGTCGCCCTTGGCGAGATAGGTGATCGCCATCGGCGCTTCGGACTGGCCGTAGTACTGCGCGAAGATCGGGCCGAAGCGGTCGATCGCCTCCTGCAGCCGCACCGGGTTGATCGACGAGGCGCCGTAGTAGACGGTCTCCAGCGAGGAGAGGTCGCGGGTGCGCGAGTCGGGGTGGTCGAGCAGGGCGTAGAGCATCGACGGCACCAGCATCGTGGCGGTGATCCGCTGCTCCTCGATCGTGCGCAGCACCTCGGCCGGGTCGAACTTCGGCAGCACGACCAGGCAGCCACCCTTCATCACGGTCGGCACGAAGAACGCGGCGCCGGCGTGCGAGAGCGGTGTGCACATCAGGAACCGCGGGTTGTCCGGCCACTCCCACTCGGCCAGCTGGATCTGCGCCATCGTGTTCATCGACCGCGCGGTGCCCATCACACCCTTCGGCCTGCCGGTCGTGCCGCCGGTGTAGGTGATCGACACGAGGTGGTCGCCGGGCAGCAGCCGTGCGGTCAAGGCTTGGGGCTGGTACGACGCAGCGGCCGCGACGAGGTCCGTGCCGACCTGCCTGAGCACCTCGGGCACAGGGCCGATCGTCAGCACCTGCGTCAGGCCGGGGCACTTGTCGAGCAGGCCCAGGGCACGCTCGGCGAAGGCCGGGTCGGCGATCAGCGTGGTGATGCCGGCGTCGTTGATCACGTAGGCATGGTCGTCGAGCGACCCCAGCGGGTGCAACGACGTACGGCGGAAGCCCTGGGTCTGGCCGGCACCGAGGATGAACAGCACCTCGGGTCGGTTGAGCGCCAGCAGCGCCGACGCCGAGCCGGTGCCGGCGCCGAGCGCCTCGAAGGCCTGGACGTACTGGCTGATCCGGCTCTCCACCTCGCCGCCGGTGAGGGTGACGTCGCCGAGGTACATCACCGGGTCGTCGCGGTGCCGCTTCAGGGCGCTGACCATCAGATGGCCGTTGTGGGTGCCGGCGTGGAGGTCGGCCCCCGTCGAGCTGGACGCAGTCACGCCAGCACCTCCGCGACTCCGCGCACCTCGCTCGTCGTACGGCAGCTCAGCAACAGCTCGGTGACACCCGTCGACTCCCACTCGGCGACGCGTTCCTTCACGTACGCCGCGCTGCCGACAATGTGCATGTCGTCGACCAGGTCGTCGGGGATCAGCGCGGTAGCCTCGTCGCGCTTCCCGGCCAGGAAGAGCTCCTGCACCTTGCCCGAGATCGCCTCGTGGCCCATTCGGTCGAAGACCGCCTTGTGGAAGTTCTGCTCCTTGGCGCCCATACCGCCCATGTACAAGGCGATCGTGGGCTTGATCGCGTCGATCACGGCCCGACGCTCCTCCTCCGAGGAGGTGACCTGCAGGTGGCAGCTGGCGGCGATCTCGAAGTCCGCCCGCGATCGCCGAGCCCCTTGGCGTGCGAAACCCTCGTCCAGCCACGGCTGGTACATCTCCGCCGACTTCGGGGTGTAGAACAACGGGATCCAGCCGTCCGCGATCTCGGCGGTCTGGGCCACGTTCTTCGGCCCCTCGGCACCGAGCCAGATCGGGATGTCTGCGCGCAGCGGGTGCACGATCGACTTGAGCGGCTTGCCCAGTCCGACCGACCCAGGGCCGTCGTACGGCATCTGGTGGTGCGGACCGGCATTGGTGACAGGTGCCTCGCGGGCCAGCACCTTCCGGATGATCTCGACAACCTCGCGGGTGCGGGCGAGTGGCTTGGAGAAGGGCTGGCCGTACCAGCCCTCGACGACCTGCGGACCACTGACGCCCATGCCGAGCACCACCCGGCCACCCGAGAGATGGTCGAGGGTCAGCGCATGCATCGCGATGGACGCCGGAGTGCGGCCCGACATCTGCACGATCGACGTGCCTAGCCGCAGTCGACTGGTCTCGCGGCCCCACCAGGTCAGCGGGGTGAACGCGTCGGACCCCCACGCCTCCGCGGTGAACAGCGCATCGAACCCGGAGTCCTCCGCAGCCGCGACGAGCTCGGCGACGTCGGTCGGTGGCTGCGCTCCCCAGTACCCCAGTTGCAGGCCCAGCTTCATGTGCATCTCCTCACCAGAATTGCTTGTGCCCCACACTAGAACATGTTTCACTTTTGGACCATGACCACTTCGCAGGCCCGGACCCTCAGTGCGCCGCTGCGCGTCAGCTTCGACTACACCAGATCTGTCGGCCCCACGCTCGGTGCGTTCTTCGCGGGTCTCCGCGAACGCCGCCTCGTCGCCGGCCGACTTGCCGACGGCAGTGTCGTCCTTCCGCCGCCCGAGTTCGACCCTGCCACCCACGAACCGGTCACCGATTTCGTCGAGGTCGGCCCCGCCGGCACCGTCCAGTCGTGGACGTGGGTCCCCGAGCCGGTCGCCGAGCAGCCCTTTGACCGCCCCTTCGCGTGGGCCCTGGTCCTGCTGGACGGCGCCACCGCCCCCTTCCTCCACGCGTTGGACATCCCGTACGACGACCTGCGCGTCGGCATGCGAGTCCGGGCACGCTGGGTGAACGAGCCAGTGGGAGCCATCACCGACATCGCCTGTTTCGAGAAGCTTCGCGATCAGGAAGACCCCCCGCGCGACGCCGCAGGTGACCCACCGACGCACGGCAGGCTGATCACCCCGGTCAACCTCGACTACACCTACGCCGCCAGCCCCGAGGAGAGCGCCTTCTTCCGCGGGCTCGAGCAGGGGCGGATCCTCGGCCAGCGCTGCCCCGCGTGCGGCAAGGTCTACGTGCCCCCGCGTGGTGCGTGCCCGGTCGACGGCGTACCCACCACCGACGAGGTCGAGCTCCCGGGCACCGGCACGGTCACGACGTTCTGCATCGTCAACGTGCCATTCCTGGGCCAGAAGATCACCCCGCCGTACGTGTCGGCGTACGTCCTGCTGGACGGCGCCGACATCGCCTTCCTGCACCTGATCCTCGGCATCGAGGCGAGCGAGGTGCGCATGGGAATGCGGGTCGAGGCGGTGTGGCGGCCGCGCGATGAGTGGGGCACGACCGTCGAGAACATCAGTCACTTCGCGCCGACCGACGAGCCGGACGCGGACTTCGAGAGCTACAAGGTGCACCTGTGAGAAACGTGGCAGTGGTGGGCTTCGCCCAACGTCAGATGCTGGAGTTCGACGGCTCCCCCACGATGGTCGAGCTGCTGGTCCCGCTCTTCGCGGAGCTCTACGAGCAGACCGGGTTCACCCGCAAGGACATTGGCTTCTGGTGCTCCGGATCCTCCGACTACCTGGCCGGCCGGTCGTTCTCGTTCGTCTCCGCGGTCGACGCGATCGGGGCCCTGCCGCCGGTCAACGAGTCGCACGTCGAGATGGACGCGGCATGGGCGCTCTACGAGGCCTGGGTGAAGATCCAGACCGGGGAGATCGACACCGCACTGGTCTACGGGTTCGGCAAGTCGTCGGCCGGCGTCCTGCGCCGCACCCTCGCCCTGCAGCTCGATCCCTACACGATGACGCCGTTGTGGCCCGACAGCGTGTCCCTCGCCGGACTCCAGGCCAGGTTGGGCATCGAGGCCGAGCTCTGGGACGAGACGGCGATGGCGTCGGTGGCCCAGAGGTCGCTCACTGACGCCGAGACCAACCCCCACGCCGTACGCCGCGGCGGCTCGTCGGTCGAGGAGCTCCTGGCCCGTCCGATGTACGCCGACCCGCTGCGCAAGCACGACTGTGCGCCCGTGACCGACGGAGCCTCGGCGATCGTGCTGGCCGCCGACGACCGTGCGCGGGACGCCGCCGAGCGACCAGCATGGATCACCGGCCTCGCGCACAACGTCGATCCGCTCCAGCTCGGCGCCCGCGACCTCACCGCCTCGAAGTCCGCGACACGGGCCGCGGAGTCCGCGGTCATCGACGATGTCGAGGTCGCCGAGCTCCACGCACCGTTCAGCCACCAGGAGCTCATCCTGCGTCACGCGCTGGGCCTCGCGTCCGACGTACGCATCAACCCGTCGGGAGGTGCGCTCACCTCGAACCCGATGTTCACCGCCGGCCTCAATCGCATCGGCGAGGCGGCCGACCGGATCCGCAACGGTGAGGTCACGCGTGCGCTCGGCCACGCGACGTCCGGTCCACTCCTGCAACAGAACCTCGTCTGCGTCATGGACGGAGCCACGAAATGAGCAAGCAACCTGCCGCCGTCGTCGGTGTCGGCCAGACCCACCACCGTGCCAAGCGCGAAGACGTCTCGATGGCCGGCCTGTGCCGCGAGGCGATCGACCGGGCGCTGCTCGATGCCAACCTGTCGTTCGACGACATCGACGCGATCGTGGTCGGCAAGGCGCCCGACCTGTTCGAGGGCGTGATGATGCCCGAGCTCTACCTGGCCGAGGCGCTCGGCGCCGCGGGCAAGCCGTTGCTCCGCGTGCACACGGCCGGGTCGGTCGGCGGATCGACCGCCATCGTCGCCGCGTCACTCGTGCAGTCCGGGGTGCACAAGCGAGTGCTGACCGTGGCGTTCGAGAAGCAGTCGGAGTCGAACGCGATGTGGGCACTCTCGGTGCCGGTTCCGTTCATCATGCCGGTCCATGCCGGCGCGGGTGGCTACTTCGCGCCCCACGTCCGTTCCTACATCCGCCGGTCGAACGCCCCGCTCCACATCGGCGCGGTGGTGGCGGCCAAGGACCGCCAGAACGCGCTGAAGAATCCCTTCGCGCACCTGCAGAACAAGGACACCACGGTCGAGTCGGTGCTGGCCTCACAGATGTTGTGGGACCCGATCCGCTACGACGAGACCTGCCCGTCCTCCGACGGGGCGTGCGCGTTGGTCATCGCCGACGCCGACACCGCCGCCTCGGTCGACAACCCGGCCTGGATCCACGCCACGGCGATGAGGTCCGAGCCCACCACCGCCGCCGAACGTGACCAGGTGAACCCGCAGGCGGGCCGCGATGCGGCGGCGTACCTCTGGAAGCAGGCGGGCATCACCAACCCGCGGCGCGAGATCGACGCGGTCGAGATGTACGTGCCGTTCTCGTGGTTCGAGCCGATGTGGCTGGAGAACCTCGGCTTCGCCGACGAGGGTGAGGGCTGGAAGCTGACCGAGTCCGGCGTGACCGCGATGACGGGTGACCTGCCGGTCAACTGCTCCGGCGGAGTGCTCAGCTCGAACCCGATCGGGGCGTCCGGCATGCTGCGCTTCGCCGAGGCCGCACTGCAGGTGCGCGGCCGGGCCGGCGAGCACCAGGTCGACGGCGTACGACGTGCGCTCGGTCACGCGTACGGCGGCGGCTCGCAGTTCTTCGCCATGTGGGTGGTCGGGGCGGACAAGCCCGCCCTCTAGGCTGGGCGCATGATCGAGCTCCGCACCCCCACCCAGATCGACGAGATGCGTCCCGCCGGTGTCTTCGTCGGCGAAGTCCTCACCGCGCTCGCCGCCGCCGCCGACGTCGGGGTGAACCTGCTCGAGCTCGACGCCCTGGCCCATCGGATGATCAAGGACCGCGGCGCGGAGTCCTGCTACATCGACTACCACCCGTCGTTCGGGGCCTCGCCGTTCGGCAAGGTCCTGTGCACGTCCGTCAACGACGCCGTGCTGCACGGCCTCCCCCACGACTACGTGCTCAAGGACGGCGACCTGCTCAGTCTCGACTTCGCCTGCGCCGTCGACGGCTGGGTCTCCGACTCGGCGATCAGTGTCGTCGTCGGCACGCCGCGGCCCGAGGACCTCGCCCTGATCGAGACCACGCAGGTGGCACTCGCGGCCGGCATCGACGCGGCCCGTGCAGGCAACAAGATCGGCGACATCAGCTTCGCGATCGGCCAGGTGGCCCGCGCCGCCAACCTCAAGGTGAACCTCCAGTTCGGCGGCCACGGAGTCGGGCGCACCATGCACGGCGACCCGCACGTGGCCAACGACGGACGCGCCGGACGCGGCTACCCGCTCAAGCCCGGACTCGTCATCGCGATCGAGCCGTGGTTCCTGCACACCACCGACGAGATCTACACCGACGCCGACGGCTGGACCCTGCGCAGCGCCGACGGATCACGGGGCGCCCACTCCGAGCACACCATCGCCATCACCGACGCGGATCCCATCGTCCTCACCGCCCGCTGACGCGAACTGCGTGCTCTTGATGCCCGAACCGTGCATTCTTGACGCGCGAACCGCGTGCTCTTGATGCCCGAACCGTGCATTTCTGATCGCGCCGGACTCACTGCGCGGGGACCCAGGGCACGCGACTCCGGGCGTACTTCCGCTTCTGTGGCGCACTGCGTGCAGCAATGATCGCGCCGAGCTCGTCAAGCCACTGCTCGCGCGCCCGACCCGCCAGCTGATGCTTGCGTACGACGATGACGTACCAACCACGTTCGCGCAGCCAGTCACGCCTGGCCTCGTCGTGCTCTGCCTGTTCCTCGGCGTGGAACTCCTCCCCGTCGTACTCGACCGCGATCCGGAGACGCCGATAGGCCAGGTCGATGCGCGCCATGACTACGCCGTCCTCCCGGATCTCCACCTGAGGTTCGGGCATCAGCAGGCCGGAGTCGTGAATGGCGCCACGCACCCACGACTCCCCCTGCGATTCGGACAACGGAGAAGCCAACGGGTACAGCTCTCGCGCTTGCGTGACACCGCGCCGTCCGGAGAGTCGCACGACGGCAGTTCCGAATTCTTCGTGCGTCAGCTCGTGCTCACGCATGAAGGCGTCGAGCGTGGCCAACGCTCGCCATCGACCACGGAGGCAGGCAACGTCGAGAGCAGTGCGCACCGGCGTCGTGACCTTCACGCCATGAACCTGGATCACCTCCTCCTCGGCCAACTCCCGCTCGACGCCGCGCACCGCTTTGCGACGTGGCGGCGTGTGCCCGGGCTTGACCGCCACTTCCAGGTCCGGTACGGCGAAACGCTCGTCCGGCTCATGCACGTCCACGCCCCACAGCCAGGCGGCTGACCGGTCGCACACCACCGCATCCTCTGGCAGGACAAGGGCGGCGCAACTGGCGCGGAGCTCGAGGGTGTCCTCGACAGACGCCGAGCAATAGACGCCCGTGAGCGGTCGTCGTACGACGCCGGACCTGAGCCAGCGTCGGAGGGTGAACTCGGAGACGCCGAGTTCGGCCAAGTCACTCCATCTGAATGGATCTGTTGGGGGTTGTTCTGACATGTCGACGAGGCTTGCCGATCGACGTCGTCATGAAACGACGAAGTCCGCCGCCTGTGGAAAACTCACGGGCAGCGGACTTCGACGGCATCAAGAATCCATGGTTCGGACGTCAATAATCCACGGTTCGCGCATCAGAAATGCACGGTTCGCGCATCAAGAATCCACGGTTGGCGAGTAGGTGACCTGGAGCTCCTTGATGCCGTTGATCCAGGCACTGCGGAGGCGCCGGGGCGCACCGGCACGGGCGATGTCGGGGACCTGGTCGGCGATCTCGTTGAAGATCAGCTCGATCTCCAGGCGGGCCAGGTTGGCGCCGATGCAGTAGTGCGCGCCGTGGCCGCCGAACCCCAGGTGCGGGTTGTCCTCACGAGAGACGTCGAACCGGTAGGGGTCCTCGAAGACGTCCTCGTCGAAGTTGCCACTGGCGTAGAACAGTCCGACCCGGTCGCCCTCCTTGACGTCGACGCCGTTCAGCGTGACGTCCTCGAGGGCGACCCGCTGGAACACGGTGACCGGCGTCGCCCACCGGACGATCTCGTCGACCGCCGACGCCGGACGCGTGGCCTTGAACAGCTCCCACTGGTCAGGGTTGTCGAAGAAGGCGTCCATGCCGTGCGTGATCGCGTTGCGCGTCGTCTCGTTGCCGGCGACGGCCAACAGGATCACGAAGAAGCCGAACTCGTCGTCGGTCAGCGCGTGCCCGTTCACGTCGGCGGTGATCAGCTTGGTGACGATGTCGTCCTTCGGGTTGCGCCGCCGCTCGTCGGCCAGCCCGGCGGCGTACATCAGGATCTCGATCGACGCCGCCTCGGCGTCTCCCTCGATCTCGGGGTCGTCGTAGGACAGCATCTGGTTGGACCAGTCGAAGAGCTTGCCGCGGTCCTCCTGGGGCACACCCATCAGCTCGGCGATCGCCTGCAGCGGCAGCTCGGCGGCGATGTCCTCCACGAAGTTGCCCGACCCCTTCGCCGCGGCGTCGGCCACGATCCGGCGGGCCCGCTCCTCGAGAGCGTCGTGCAGCGCGGCGATGGCGCGTGGGGTGAACCCGCGCGAGATGACCTGGCGCAGCTTGGTGTGGTCCGGCGGGTCCTGGTTGATCAGCATCACCCCCTGCAGGTCGATCTGCTCGGGCGTCATGTCCGGGGCGAAGCGGATGATCGCGCCCTGCTTGGCGGTCGAGAACGACTTGCTGTTCTTCGACACGGCGGCGATGTCCTCGTGCTTGGTCAGGGCCCAGTAGCCCTCGGCACCTCGGAACCCGGCCCGCGCCTCCTGGGGCTGCGCCACCCAGTGCACCGGTGATCCCTGGCGCATCGCGCGGAACTCCTCGTGCGGGATGCGCTCCTCGATGAGCCCGGGGTCGGTGGGGTCGAATCCCACTGGCAACGAATCGGGCAACTGCGTCGTCACGGTCACTTGCTTCCTCCACGATGCTAGAACACGTTCTAGTGACGATCGTTACATACTCTCGGAATGTTCGGAAGACCCGCACACGAATTCGTCCCCGAACTCCCACCAGCCGGGACTCGCCTTGCCGGCGATCAAGAACGTGTTCTACTTTCGGGTGGTACGTCGCCACTGGAGCGACGTACGTCGAGTGCGTTCGGACAGCGAGGCAATCCATGGGCAATCCGGTCATCGTCGAAGCAGTGCGTACGCCGCAGGGCCGGCGCCGCGGCTGGTTGGCCGGCGTCCATCCGGCGGTACTCCTGGGTGCAGCGCAGATCGAGGTCCTGGACCGCGCCGGGCTCGACCCGGAGCTGGTCGACCAGGTGATCGGCGGCTGCGTGTCACAGGCCGGTGAACAGTCCAACAACATGGTCCGGCGTGCGTGGATGCATGCGGGCCTGCCCAACCACACGGCCTCCACCGTCATCGACGCCCAGTGCTCCTCGGCCCAGCAGGCAGTGCACCTGATCAACGCGATGATCGCCGGCGGGGCGATTCGCGCAGGTGTCGCCTGCGGTGTCGAGTCGATGTCACGCATCCCGCTCGGCGCGAACGTGCCCAAGGGCACCGGCAGCCCCCGGCCCGACGACTGGAACATCGACCTGCCCGACCAGTTCCTCGGCGCCGACCGCATCGCCCGCGATCGTGGCTTCACCCGTGCGGACGTCGACGCCTTCGGGCTCTGGTCGCAGCAGAAGGCGAGAGTCGCGGTGGACGAAGGCCGTTTCGACCGCGAGGTCTTCGGCGTGGAGGCACCGGTGCTCGACGACGAGGGCACGGCCACCGGCGTGACCCGCACCGTCACCGAGGACCAGGGCCTGCGCGACACCACGCTCGAGGGCCTGGCCGCACTCACGCCCGTGCTTCCCGACGGCATCCACACCGCCGGCACCTCGTCCCAGATCTCCGACGGCGCCTCCGCGCTGCTCCTGATGGACGAGTCGCTCGCCGCCGAGCTCGGCCTCAAGCCGCGCGCCCGGATCATCACCTCGTGCCTCGTCGGTGCGGACCCCTACTACCACCTCGACGGACCGGTCCAGGCCACCGAGAAGGTGCTCGCCGACAGCGGCATGGGCATCGCCGACATCGACCTCTGCGAGGTCAACGAGGCGTTCGCCGCCGTGGTGATGTCCTGGGCGACCGTGCACAAGGTGCCCGAGGACAAGATCAACGTCAACGGCGGCGCGATCGCGCTCGGCCACCCGGTCGGCTCGACCGGGACCCGGCTGCTGACCACCGCCCTGCACGAGCTCGAACGCCGCGACGCGACCACGGCGCTCGTCGCCATGTGCGCGGGCGGGGCCCAGGCCTCCGGCACCATCATCGAGCGTCTCTGACCACCCGCTGAACCCGTGGCGCACGCACGGGGTCACCGCGGGCATGGCACGATCTGGCATGTGAGCGACACCGGAGACCAGCCCGAGGGAACCGACCCGAACCGCGGCGCGCAGGGCGAGCAGCCCCAGCAACCCGGGTGGGGACAACCAGCACCCCCGCCCTACGGCCAGGCGCCCCAGGGCCAGCCGCCCTACGGGCAGGCACCCTACGGCCAGCCGGCGTACGGACAGCCCGCCTACTACGGCGCCGACCCGAGTGCGCCGTACGGCCGCGACCCCCGCACCGGCGAGCCGTACGGCGACAAGAGCAAGGTCATCGCCGGCGTGCTGCAGATCCTCATCCCGCTGGGCATCGGTCGCTTCTACACCGGCCACACAGGCATGGCGCTCGCCCAGCTCTTCACCCTCGGCGGGTGCGGCATCTGGAGCCTGATCGACGGCATCCTGCTCCTGGTCAACGACCAGCAGCGCGACGCGGACGGTCGCCTGCTCAAGCCCTGACCGACAGGGTCAGCTGCCGTAGACCGGCTCCGGGTCAGCACCCTCGGCGATCAGCGAGTCGACGACCTCACCCAGCTCGGTGGCGTCCCAGCGTCGCCCGGCATCACGCGAGGCGCCGTGGCGCCAACCCTCCTCGAGGGTGAGCAGCGAGCCGTCGCTCTCGAACACGCGGCCGGTGACGTGGCCGGCATCCACGGAGGCGAGCCACGCCACGATCGGCGAGTTGTCCTCGGGGAGCGCCATCTCGGAGGTGTCGAAGGCACCTTCGGTCATGCGTGTCTTGGCGACCGGGGCGAGCGCGTTGACGGTGACTCCCACGCGCCCGAGCTCGGCGGCCGCGACCAGGGTCATCGACGCGATCCCGGCCTTGGCGGTCGAGTAGGCGACCTGCCCCACGGAGCCCTGGAGGCCGGCGCCCGAGGTGGTGTTGATGACGCGGGCGGCACGCTGACGGTCGGCCTTGGACTCGGCACGCCAGTACGCCGCAGCATGGCGCAGCATCGCGAAGTGGCCCTTGACGTGCACCCGGATGACCGCGTCCCACTCGTCCTCGGTGGCGTTGAACAGCATCCGGTCGCGCACGAAGCCGGCGTTGTTGACCAGGATGTCGAGGCCGCCGAAGGCGTCGACAGCCTGCTGGACCAGTGCGGCCGACTGTTCGAAGTCGGCGACGTCGGCGCCGTTCGCGACCGCGTGGCCGCCGAGCGCCTCGATCTCCGCGACGACCTGTTGGGCGGGAGAGTCCTCCTTGACCCCGTTGTTCGAGACGCCGTAGTCGTTGACGACCACGGTGGCGCCCTGGCGGGCGAGCTCGAGGGCGTGGGCGCGGCCGATGCCACGGCCCGCGCCGGTCACGATGGCGATGCGTCCTTCGAGAAGTCGGGTCACGTCGTTGCTCCTGGTGTGGAAGGTGGTCAGGACTGGTTCTGGTTCAGGACCGAGAGGAAGACCGGCGGCTCGCCGCCGCCGTGGCACTCGATCGCCGCACCGGTGACGTAGCTGGCCAGGTCCGAGGCCAGGAAGACTGCCACGTTGCCGACCTCGCGCGGCCGGCCCATCCTGCCCAGAGGGATCGTCTTCTCGATGGCGGCCACGGTCTCGTCCCCGCCGTAGTGGTCGGCGGTGTCCGGGGTGCGGCACAGCCCCACGTTGATCGCGTTGACCCTGACCTTCGGCGCCCACTCCATGCCGAGCGACTTGGTGAGCGAGTCGACGCCGGCCTTGGCGGCGCCGTAGGCCGCGGTGCCCGGCGAGGGCCGTTGGGCGCTGACGGACGAGATGTTCACGATCACCCCGCCGGTCTCCTGCTGCTGCATGACCGCATTGGCGGCCTGGGCGACGAGGAGCGGTGCCGTCAGGTTGAGGCCGAGGATCTTGTCGTGCAGCCGAGGAGAGGCGTCGGCGGCCAGGGCGTACGGCCCTCCCCCGGCGTTGTTCACCACGATGTCGAGGCGGCCGTGGCTGTCCACGATCCCGTCGACCAGGGCCCGCACGGCCTCCGGGTCGCGTACGTCGCACGTCACGTGCGTCGTGCCCGCCGGCGGGTCGGTGACCTCTGAGCGAGCGCAGGTGACCACGGACGCGCCGGCCGCCACGAGCGCTTCGGCGATGCCGAGCCCGATCCCCTGCGAACCGCCGGTGACCAGTGCCACCCGACCGGAGAGGTCGATTCCGATTGCCATGCCACTCCTCCACGCACACCCAGGTGCGGTTTCGTCCGACGTCGGTCCGGGACACCGGACCAAGCAAGTGCTAGGGTACCAAGCAAACGTTAGGTTTGTTAGCCCGGGGCAGAATCCGTAGGAGAGAAATGCCGATCACCTCTGAACTGCGTGACGACCACGTCCGCGTCATCACGATGGCCCACCCGCCGGTCAACGCACTGCCCGTGCAGGGTTGGTACGACGTGGCCGACGCGCTCGACAAGGCGAGCCGCGACCTCGAGACCCATGTGGTCGTGCTGCGCGCCGAGGGCAAGGGCTTCAACGCCGGCGTCGACATCAAGGAGATGCAGAACTCCGAGGGCTTCGACGCGCTCCTCGGCGCCAACCGGGGCTGCTACGCGGCGTTCAAGGCGGTCTACGAGTGCGCCGTACCCGTGATCGCGGCGGTGAACGGCTTCTGCGTCGGCGGCGGCGTCGGCCTCGTCGGCAACGCCGACTGTGTGATCGCCAGCGACGACGCCTACTTCGGCGTCCCCGAGGTCAACCAGGGCGCCCTCGGTGCCGCCACCCACATGGCCCGCCTCGTGCCGCAGCACCTCATGCGCACTCTCTACTTCACCGCCCGCACGATCAAGGCCGCCGACCTCGTGCAGCACGGTTCCGTGCTCGAGGTGGTCCCCCGCGACCAGCTCGACGACGCGGCACTGAAGGTGGCGCAGGAGATCGCGGCCAAGGACACCCGGGTGATCCGCGCGGCCAAGGAGGCCCTCAACGGGATCGACCCGTGCGACGTCAACAAGAGCTACCGGTTCGAGCAGGGCTTCACCATGGAGCTGAACCTGATGGGCGTCTCCGACGACCTCCGGGACGCCTTCGCCGGGACGGCGAAGAGTGCACAGAGCGCCGGAACCGAGAAGGGGAACAAGTGAACGGCACACCACGCGACAAGCGGATGACCATCGACGAGGTCGTCGCCTCCCTCGAGGACGGCATGACCATCGGCATCGGCGGCTGGGGCCCGCGGCGCAAGCCGATGGCCCTGGTCCGCGCGATCCTGCGCAGCGACCTCAAGGACCTGACCATCGTGTCGTGGGGCGGCGCCGACGTCGGCCTCCTCGCGCGCGCCGGCAAGATCCGCAAGCTGGTCTACGCGTTCGTCTCCCTCGACACCGTGCCGCTCGAGCCGAACTTCCAGAAGGCCCGCCAGGAGAAGTCGATCCCCGAGATCGTCGAGCTCGACGAGGGCATGTTCCAGACCGGCCTGCTGGCCGCGTCGCAGCGCCTGCCGTTCCTGCCGATGCGCGCCGGACTCGGCTCCGACATCCTGGTCAACAACCCGCACATCAAGACCGTCGCCAGCCCGTACGCCGATGAGGACGGCAACGTCGAGGACCTCGTCGCCGTGCCCGCGCTCAGGCTCGACGTCGCACTGGTGCACCTGAACCGGGCCGACCAGCACGGCAACGCGACGTACCTCGGGCCCGATCCCTTCTTCGACGACCTCTTCGCGATGGCCGCCGAGCGCACCTACGTCACTTGCGAGCAGGTCGTCGACACCGCCGGCCTGACCGTCGACACCCCGGTCCAGCGCCTCCTGCTGAACCGGATGATGGTGACCGGCGTCGTCGAGACCCCCAACGGCGCGCACTTCACCAACTGCGCGCCCGACTACGAACGTGACGAGAAGTTCCAGAAGGCGTACGCCGCGGCCGCCAAGGACGACGAGTCGTGGACCCGGTTCGAGGAGCGCTTCCTCAGCGGCGACGAGGCCGCCTACCAGGACGCCGTCCGCGAGTTCCACGACGAGGAGCAGACCCGATGACCGACTTCACCCGCGCCGAGGTGTGCGCCACCGCGATCGCCGACGCCTTCAAGGACGACGGCGAGATCTTCGGCTCCCCGATGGGCATGCTGCCGATGCTCGGCGTACGCCTGGCCAAGCTGACCAGCAACCCCGACCTCGTGCTCTCCGACGGTGAGTCGCTGTTCCTGGGCGGTGTCCCGCCCTTGTTCGCCAAGGCCGACGTGGTCGAGGGCTGGATCCCGTTCCGCCGGGTCTTCGACGTGGTCGCCTACGGAAAGCGGCACGTGATGATGGGCGCCACACAGGTCGACCGGCACGGCAACCAGAACATCTCCGCGATCGGCGACTTCGCCCAGCCGAAGCGCCAGCTGCTCGGCTCGCGCGGCGCCCCCGGCAACACGGTGAACAACCGCACGTCCTACTGGGTGCCCAAGCACTCCGACCGGGTCTTCGTCGAGGAGGTCGACATCGTCTCCGGAGTCGGCCCCAAGCGGGCCCGCGAGGCCGGCGTCGGCGCCGCGAAGTACAACGACATCCACCGCATCGTGACGAACCTGGCCGTCTTCGACGTCTTGGGCGCCGACGACACCGTGCGCCTCCTCTCGGTGCACCCGGGCGTCACGGTCGACGACGTGGTCGCGGCGACCGGCTTCGACCTGGCGGTCGAGGGCGACGTCCCCGAGACGCGTACGCCGACCGCGGAGGAGCTCACCCTGATCCGTGAGGTGCTCGACCCCAGGACGCTGCGCGACCGCGAGGTCCCGCCGGTCGAGGCGGTCGCGTCGTGACCACCGCACAGGTGCTGCGCACTCCCCTGACCGAGCTGGCCGGGGTGCGGCACCCCGTGGTCCAGACCGGCATGGGCTGGGTGGCTGGCCCGCGCCTGGTGGTCGGTACGGCGAACGCCGGCGGACTCGGCATCCTGGCCAGCGCCACCATGGGCTTCGAGGAGCTCGAGAGGGCGATCCTCGAGGTGAAGTCGCGCACCGACCAGCCGTTCGGCGTCAACCTGCGCGCCGACGCCGCCGACGCGGGTGACCGCTGCGACCTGCTGATCATGCACGGCGTCAAGGTGGCCTCGTTCGCGCTGGCCCCGAAGAAGGACCTGATCGCCAGGCTCAAGGACCACGGCATCATGGTGATGCCCTCGGTCGGACTCCCCCGTCACGCCGAGAAGGTGGCCTCGTGGGGCGCCGACGCGGTGATGATCCAGGGCGGCGAGGGCGGTGGCCACACCGGCTCCGTCCCGACCACCCTCCTGCTGCCGAGCGTGCTCGACGCCGTTGACATCCCGGTCGTCGCGGCCGGCGGCTTCTTCGACGGACGCGGCCTCGCCGCCGCACTGTCCTACGGAGCGGCCGGCATCGGCATGGGCACCCGCTTCCTGCTGACCCGTGACAGCGCCGTGCCCGACGCGGTGAAGCAGCTCTACCTGTCGTACGACGTCAACGGCACGGTGGTCACCGACAAGGTCGACGGCATGCCGCACCGCATGCTGCGCACCGAGCTCGTGGAGGAGATCGAGGAGTCGAGTCGCCTCAAGCGGCTGACGCCCACGCTCAGGCGCACGCTGGAGTTCAAGAAGATGTCCGGCATGAGCTGGCTCGACCTCGCCCGCGACGGCCGGACCATGAAGAAGACCCAGGGGCGCTCACTCGCGCAGATGTCGCTGGCCGCCAACACGCCCATGATGCTCAAGGCCGGACTCGTCGACGGCGACACCTCCGCCGGAGTGCTCGCCTCCGGGCAGGTGGTCGGCGTCCTCGACGACCTGCCGTCGTGCGAGGAGCTGGTCGACCGGGTCGTCACCGAGGCGGTGGACCACCTCAGGGGCGCCCACGAAATGCTCGTGGCCATTGACGTGTGACGTTCGTTACTCGAAAGTAACTCCTCGGGAGTCCACATGTGGGGGACACAAGAGGGAGTTGCCGAATGAGGAAGAACACCTGGGCCCGCGTGGCCGCAGGCGCGCTGCTGGCGTTGTCACTGAGTCCGCTGGCCACGGCGTCGCCGGCACAGGCCGACGGCACGTCGTTCTACGACACACCGACGACGCTGCCGGCCAACAACGGCGACATCGTCAGGTCGGAGCCGTCCGAGTTCTACGTCGATCCGGTCAAGCTGATCAAGGCCGACGCCGTCGTGCAGCGGATCATGTACCGCTCCACCGACCGCACCGGAGTGCCGGTCGCGGTCACCGGCACGGTGTTGACGCCGAAGACCCCGTGGGTCGGCGCCGGCAAGCGCCCCCTCATCGGGTACGCCGTCGGCACCCAGGGCATGGGCGACCAGTGTGCGCCGTCGCGCACGCTGGGCAAGGGCCTGGAGTACGAAGGCCCGTTCATCGCCGGACTGCTGGCCCGCGGCTACGCCATCGTCGTCACCGACTACGAGGGCCTCGGCACCGAGGGCGAGCACACCTACATGATGCGCGAGACCCAGGGCCACGCCGTCCTCGACTCGGTCCGTGCCGCCCAGCGCCTGCCCGGCTCCGGGGTCACCGCCGCGAACCCGGTCGCGATCAGCGGGTTCTCCCAGGGTGGCGGCGCCGCTGCGTCCGCCGGTGAGCTGGCTCCGACGTACGCCCCGGAGATCAACCTGAAGGCGGTCGCCGCCGGCGCGGTCCCCGCGGACCTCAGCCAGGTGGCCATCAACCTCGACGGGTCCCTGTACGTCTCGTTCATGGGGTACGCCGTCTCGGCCCTGGCGAACAGCTATGGCATCGACATGACCCCGATGCTCAACGCGAAGGGCCAGGCCATGATGGCCACGCTGTCGACCCAGTGCACCCTGGACTCGCTGGCCACCTTCCCGTTCGTGAAGTCGAAGGACCTGACCACCAACGGCCTGCCGGTCACGGACCTGTTGACCAAGGCGCCGTTCAACCAGATGGTGGCCGACCAGCTGATCGGCAACGGACGCAAGCCCAACGTGCCCGTGCTGATCACCCACTCGGCGCTGGACGACGTGATCCCCTACAAGACCGGCAAGCAGCTGGCCCAGCGATGGTGCGGCCAGGGCACGAAGGTGCAGTTCGACACCAACTTCGCACCCACCCACGTGGGTGACTACGTGGCGTCGATCCCGACCATCTTCCTGTTCCTCGAGGCCCGATTCGCCGGCCTGCCCGCGTTGAACAGCTGCTGGCGCCTCTGATCCTGCGCCGAGACCGGGCCCGCCTTCGCACGGTGCGCAGGCGGGCCCGACCCGCGTCAGAGCCCGCGCTGGTACTGCACCT
This sequence comes from Nocardioides sp. Soil796, assembly GCF_001429525.1. Taxonomy (NCBI): domain Bacteria; kingdom Bacillati; phylum Actinomycetota; class Actinomycetes; order Propionibacteriales; family Nocardioidaceae; genus Nocardioides; species Nocardioides sp. Soil796. Next base: position 881,063 of record NZ_LMSQ01000017.1, on the reverse strand, counting down.
CGCGACCCATCACGCGATAGCCGAGCTGCTCGTTGACCGAGATCATGTAGTCGTTCGACTCGGCGTTCCAGGTGTCGATCGTGGCCAGCTGTGGCTCGACCTCGTGGAGCCACAGGAGCATCGCCGACTTCAACACCAGTCCGAGCCGATGGCCCCGATGGGCGCGCACCACCGAGGTGTCGTGCTGGTGACCGATCCACGGTCGCTCGGACTCCACGACCACCACCGACTGTCCCGCCAGCTCGCCCGTCGTCCGGTTGCGCACCATCAGGCGACGGAGACGGCCGCCGCTGCTGAGCTGGGCGTGCTCGTAGTTGCGCACCCGCTCGCCGGTGAAGACCTCGTCCTCGATCTCGAGGTCATCGGTCGGAGCGTCGTTGATGGCCGCGGTCATCTCGGCCAGCTTGTCGAGCTCGTCGTCGGGTGTGAACCCGATGCGGCGGACGAGCTCGTAGTCGGCGGCCCCGGCCCCGGCGTGGTCGTGCAGGCCCCGGACGACGTTCCAGTCGACGTCGGCCAGCACCTGGCGACGGTTGATTGCCTGCGACTTCTGCTCGAGGCCGTGGCGCGCGGTGAACGCCCGTGCCGCCTCGGACTCCCAGGCGTCGGAGCCGACGCTGGTGCGCCCCTCCGCCCGAGCCCGGTCGAGCAGGAACTCCAACAGGGCGGTGCCGTGGCCCCGGCGGCGGTGCGCCGGGTGCACCTCGACGCCCACCCAGGCGAGCTCGAGGTTGTCCCACTCGCTCGTGCCGTACGTCGCGTGGGCAACGGGCAGACCCTCGACCGTCGCCAGGAACGGCACCGACGGTTCGCCGTCCCAGCCGTTGCGCAGCATCCCGTCGTACGACGTCATGGTGGCGGGGTGCGACCAGGGCGCGTCGACCGCGATCGTGGCGTTCGCGACGTCGACCATGCCCTGGAGCGGGACCCTGTCGTCAGGGCCGAACTGCGTGATCTCCATGGCGTTGACGATCCTCTGCCGGGGCCCTCGGCGCCACGGGTTTTCCGGCGACGATCCTCCTGGCAAGGATGAGTACGCGTACCGGGTTCGAACCACGCGCCGACCGGACAGGATGGGGGCATGCAGAGTTTCGGACGGTTCCTGTTCTTCGCCAACCTCCCCCTGACCATCGCCCTCCTGTTCTGGGCGTGGGCCGGCCGGGTGCTCTTCGGCGTCGGCGGCTGGTTCCTGCTGATCCTGCCGCTGCTCGTGGGTCCGTTCGTGGTGGTGGCCCTGATCATCTCGAACGTCGTGGCCTACACCGTCGCGACGCGTCCGCGCCGCTTCACCAGCGCCCAGTCGATCGCGCACGTGGCCATGTGGGTCGGCCTCGCCGGCTTCGGGCTGTTCCTGCCCGACTTCGGCGACAGCGAGGAGAGTGAGCTGTCGTTCCTCACCCAGGTCTTCGGCCACTCAGACCGGCTGATCGACCTCAGCGGCCAGCTCGCCGCTGCCTTCGCCTTCCTCACGGTCGCCGGCTGGGTGGCGACCCTGGTCACCGCGATCGTCGCGAGGGCGAGCGCGAACCGGCCGCAGTACACCTACGCCGGCTGAGGCCGAGGCGGGTCAGGCCGCCTCGTCCTTGCGCGGGCGGCCTCGGCCGCGCTTGTGCGCCACGACGGCACCGTCGATCACGATCTGGCCGCCCCAGACGCCGTACGGCTCGCCCCGCTCGAGGGCCCCGGTCAGGCACTCCAGCGCCAGGGGGCACTGTGCGCACAGCTGCCTGGCGCGGTCGAGAGCAGCCGGGTGCTCGGCGAAGAACAGGTGGGGAGACTGGGTGCAGGGCGGCGACGTCACTCATCGAGAGTGACCGTCTGAGGTAGTTGGTTGCATCGGGCAGATGCCTTAGACGCGACGACCGTCTCGCGTGACGCCGGTCATGACGACCCGGCCTGCAGCCCTGCTAGGTTCGCCGGTGAATCCGGTACGCCGTCCCTCTGGGCGTGCCCGCACACTGAGGAGCAGATCGTTGCGAACCGCCAAGGACTTCTTCGCCCCCCTCGCCGTCGGTGCACCCGCGCCGCTGCGTGAGATGCCGGCCCGCCCGTCGAGGGCGATCCACTTCTTCGACCCCGGCAACGAGAAGATGGCGGCGAAGGTGCCCGCGATGGTCGGCACCACCGACGTCCTCCTCGGCAACCTCGAGGACGCGGTCAAGGCCGAGAACAAGGAGAAGGCCCGCAACGGCCTCGTGAAGATCGGCCAGGAGGTTGCCAATCTTGGTTCAGCCAGTGGGCCGACCCAGTTCTGGACCCGGATCAACTCCCTCGACTCCCCCTGGGTGCTCGACGACCTGACCACGCTGGTCCCCGCGATCGGCGACAAGCTCGACGTGATCATGGTCCCGAAGGTGCAGGGCGCCGAGGACATCCACTACATCGACCGGATCCTGGCCCAGCTCGAGGCCAAGGCCGGCATCACCAAGCCGCTCCAGGTGCACGCGATCCTCGAGACCGCCCGCGGGGTGGCGAACGTCGAGGAGATCTGCGCCGCCTCGCCGCGCATGCAGGGCCTCTCGCTCGGCCCGGCCGACCTGGCCGCGGACCGTCGGATGAAGACCACGCGTGTCGGCGGCGGCCACCCCGGCTACCTCGTGCGCGAGGACGCCCCGCGTGACGCCGAGGGCAACAGCCAGATCGACGCCCCGCGTCCGACGTACCAGCAGGACCTGTGGCACTACACGATCGCCCGCATGGTCGACGCCTGCGCAATGCACGGGATCTTCCCGTACTACGGCCCCTTCGGCGACATCGCCGACGTGGTCGGCTGCGAGGACCAGTTCCGCAACGCGTTCCTGCTCGGCTGTGTCGGCGCCTGGTCGCTGCACCCCAAGCAGATCGCGATTGCGAACAAGGTCTTCTCCCCCAGTGTCGAGGACGTCACCCACGCACGTCGCGTCATCGCGGCCATGGGCGACGGCACCGGTGCGGTGATGCTCGACGGCAAGATGGAGGACGACGCCTCCGTCAAGCAGTGCAAGGTGATGGTCGCCCTGGCCGAGGAACTGGCCGCCATCGACCCCGAGCTCAAGAAGCAGTACGACGCGATCTCCGTGGAGGCCTGACATGACTGAGTTCACCCCGCTGCGCTCGGTCCTCTACATGCCCAGCTCCAACGAGCGGGCCCTCGAGAAGGCCAAGTCGATCGCCTGTGACGGCCTCATCCTCGACCTCGAGGACGCGGTCGCCCCCGATGCCAAGCCGGCCGCGCGCGAGTCCGCCGCGGCCGCTGCGTCGAGCGGTGAGTACGGCCGCCGTACGGTCACCATCCGGGTCAACGGCATCGGCACCGAGTGGCACGACGCCGACATCGTCGCCGCCTCGCAGGCCGGACCGGCCGCCATCGTCGTGCCCAAGGTCAACTCGGCCGACGAGGTCAAGCAGCTCGTCGCCGCGATGGAGAAGGCCGGCGCCCCGGAGCACACCAAGCTGTGGGCCATGGTCGAGACCCCGATCGCGATCCTCGACGCCCTCTCGATCGCCCGCGCCTCCGAGCGTCTCGGTGCGTTCGTGCTCGGCACCAACGACCTGGTCAAGGAGCTCTACGCCGAGCACGTGCCCGGCCGCGCGCCGATCCTGCCCAGCCTGCACACCGCCCTCCTCGCCGGCCGGGCCGCCGGCATCGCGGTGATCGACGGCGTCTACAACGACGTGAAGAACACCGAGGGCTTCCTGGCCGAGTGCCAGCAGGGCCGCGAGATGGGCTTCGACGGCAAGACGCTGATCCACCCCGGCCAGGTCGCCGGCGCCAACGAGGCGTTCGCCCCGTCGGAGCAGGCGATCGAGGACGCGCGTGGCCTGATCCAGGCGTTCGAGGACGGCAAGGGCGCCGGCGTCGTGACCTACAACGGCAAGATGGTCGAGAACCTGCACGTCGAGTCCGCCCAGCGCACCCTCTCGATCGCCGAGGCGATCAGCGCCCTCGACGCCTGACTGGGTCGACCCGTCGTGAACTTCACGACGGGTCGATCGGAACTGGCGACGGGTCGATATGAACTGGCGACAGGTCAGGCCTTGAAGGCCGGCTTCTCCTTCGCCAGGAACGCCCGCACGCCCTCGGCGAAGTCACTGCCGGTGTAGACCTCTCGGAGCACGTCGTCGTCATCCGACGGCGCTGCTTCGAGGGTCTCGGCGCGAGCGGTCAGCTGGGCCTTCGTGGTGCGCAGCGTGACCCCGGAGGCCTTGCCGATGCCGTCGACCAGGGTGGACAGCTCGGCGTCCAGGTCGTCAGTGACCGACATCACCGCGCCCACGGCGTACGCCCGGTCGGCGTCGACGAGGCGCGAGGCGAGCAGCATCTCCCGGGTCAGCGACTCCCCGAAGACCGACGAGCAGCGATAGACGATCGGTGCCGACAGGGCGTTGCCGAGGGTGCGGGCGATCGGGTAGCCGAAACGCGACCCCGGGGTGGCGATGCGGAGGTCGCAGTGTGTGGCCACGGCCAGTCCGCCACCGACGCAGACGCCCTCGACCGCGGCGATCGTGACCTGCGGCAGCTCGAAGAGCGCCTGGAGCAGCTCGCGGATCCAGGTCTCGTAGGCCACCGCGTCGGCGTTCACGAAGTCGGAGATCTCGTTGCCCGCGGCGAACGCGCGGCCACCGGCACCGCGGAGCACGAGCACCTTGACCGAGGTGTCCTGGCGCAGCTCGCTGCACAGGTCACGGAGACCTGCGTACATCGCCGTGGTGAAGGCGTTGTGGCGCTCCGGGCGGTTGAAGGTGACGGTGACGACGCCGTCACCCCGGCTGATCTGGAGTTCTTCTGGCACGCAGGCAGGGTACGGCGACCACGACCCCGCCCCTGACACAGGACTCGACGGCGAGACGGCGAGCCCGGTCAGAGCGGGCGGCCGGTGGCCTTGTAGGGCAGCAGGGCCTCGGCGGGGTTTCCCTCAACTGGTGCGGCCTCTGCAGCGAGCACGCCGGGCTGACTACGGAGCACGCCACGCACCCCGGCGGCCACCATCGGGGCCAGCTCATCGATCGACATCGAGGCGATCGGCTCGACCTTCAGCACGTAGCGCAGCATGGCCATCCCCATCAGCTGGGAGCCGATCAGCTCCATGCGCGACGTGGAGATCTGCACCCGGCGGCGGCGTCCGACCAGACCGCCCATCCGGTTGTTGAGGAAGCTGTAGAAGCGCTGGGCGGAACGGGCGTCGGAGACACTGGCCTGCACCATGCGCAGCATGCGGTCGCGGGTGATCGGGTTCTCGCACAACCGCAGGAACCGCCGGACCAGGCGGTCGGAGAAATCAGCACCAGCGGGTTCGTCGCGACCCACGTCGTCGTCGAGGGCCTCACCCAGGCCGTCGAGGTCCGCCTCCGTGTCGCTCACGCGGTCATCCTGCCACCGGCTGCGGTCACGTGACGGTGCGGTACGCACCCTGGAAGTAGAGCAACGGGTCGGGGGTCTCGCCAGATGCACCGACGGTGAAGTCCATGTCCTGGACCCTGCCGATGACGACGTAGTGGTCGCCCGCCTCGTGCACGGCGTGCACGGTGCAGTCGACGTACCCGACGATGCCGTCGAACAGCGGGGCGCCGGTCTTCGACAGCGACCACTCGAGGCCGGCGAACTTGTCGGTGCCCCGGCTGGCCATCACGTTCGACAGGTCTTCCTGGCCCGCGGCCAGGAAGTTCACGCAGAAGTGACCGGAGCGCTGGATCAGCGGCCAGGCGCGCGACGTCTTGGCCGGGCTGAACATCACCAGCGGCGGGTCGAGCGAGATCGAGGAGAACGACTGGCAGGTCATGCCGACCGGCTCGTCGCCGGCGACCGAGGTGATCACGGTGACGCCACTGGCGAAGCGACCGAGTACGTCGCGGAACCGACGGGCCGCTTCCTGGGCGGCCGCGGTGTCGGCGATGTCGGTCGCTTCACCCGGGCGGAACTCGAAGTCGAAGTTGCCCAGGAAGGAGTCGATCAGCTCCCGCGGCGGCCAGGACTCACGCGCGTCGGCACGCATGCCGGTCGGGATGTCGTGGTCGGTCATGGTGTCCATTGTCCCGTCAGCCACCGCCGCCGCCGAAATCGTGGCCCCAGTATGAGACCGCGGTCGACTCCCTGGCCACCCAGCGCGCGTCGTCGACCTGGAGACCCTCGGTACCGAACTCGACGTCGAAACCGCCGGGCGACTTCACGTAGAACGACACCATCTCGTCGTTCATGTGACGTCCGAGGGTGGCCGAGAGTGGCGCCTTGTGCTTGCGCACGCGCTCCAGCGCGCGACCGACGTCGTCGAGCTTCTCGACCTCAAGCATGATGTGCACGCACTTGCTCGGGTTTGGCATCGGGAGGAACGCCAGCGAGTGGTGCCGCGGGTTCACGCCGAGGAACCGCAACCACACCTTCGAGCCGGGCTCCTTGCCGACGAACTCCCCCGGCATGCTCATCGAGTCGCGCAGCCGGAAGCCGAGCACCTCGGTGTAGAAGCGCAGCGCCTCCACGTCGTCGGTGACCGGTACGACGATGTGCCCCATGCCCTGGTCGCCGGTGACGAACGTCGCGGCGTACGGCGTGACGACCGGGCGTGACTCGTAGGTGATGCCGTGGAAGAGCTCGAAGACGTTCTGCCACGGGTCCTCGAAACGGACCAGCTCCTGCACGCGCCACTCGGCAAGCTCGTCGGGCGTCCCTTCCTCGAAGGCGACGCCCGCCTTCTCGAGGTGCTCGCGGGCCTCTTGCAGCGCCTGGTGGTCGGCGACCTCCCAGCCGGTGGCCTCGAGCCGGTCGACGTCGGAGGGGAACACCACGAGCCGGGCCGAGACCTGGTCGATGCGGTAGTAGAGGTTGTCCGGGGACGGCCCACGACCCTCACCGAGACCGAGCACCTTGCCCGCGAAGTGGCGCCACTGGTCGAGGTCGGTGGAGGCCACGCGCACGTAGCCCATGGACTTGATGTCGATCGTCACTTGGCACGCTCCACATGGTTGTCGAGGAACTGTGTGGTCACCTGGCGGAACTCCTCGGCCGCCTCGATCTGCGCCCAGTGGCCGCAGTTCGGGAAGACGTGCAGCTGCGCCTTCGGGATCAGCTTCAGCGCCACCAGTGCACCGTCGAGCGGGTTCACCCTGTCCTCGCGCCCCCACGTGAGCAGCGTGTGCTGGCGCAGCTTGTAGGCCTCGCGCCAGAGCATGCCGTCCTCGAACGTGTCGGGATTCCAGAACGACGCGCCCATCGACGCCATCGCCTCGCGGGACCCCGGCGCCGTGGCGTCGGCGAAGCGCTCCTCGACCAGCTCGTCGGTGACCAGCGCCTGGTTGACCACCATCGTCGAGATGAATGCCTTCAGGGCCTCACGGGTCGGGTCGGCGCCGAACTCCATCAACCGCTTGACGCCCTCGGTGGGGTCGGCGTGGAACAGGTTGAGCGAGAGCCCGCCCGGCCCCATCAGCACGAGCCGCGCGACCCGCTCGGGGTGTTCGAGGGCCAGCCGCATCGCCGTGCCGCCGCCGAGGCTGTTGCCGAGCAGGTGGCAGCGGTCGATGCCGAGCTTGTCGAGCAGGCCCACGACGTACGACGCGGCGAAGCGGTAGTAGTTGCCCTCGACCGGCGGCTTGTCGGAGCCACCGAAGCCGGGCTGGTCGACGAGGATCGTGCGGAAGTCCTTGGCGAATCCGGGCAGCGCGGCACCGAAGTTCGACCACGCGGAGGCACCCGGTCCACCGCCGTGCAGCATCACCAGCGGCAGCGGCCCTGTCGTGGGTTGAGCAAGGCCTTCTGCGCCTGTCTCGAAATCAGCCGAGTCGTAGTAGTTGATCGTGAGCCCGTCGACCGTGGCCGTGCGGCGTACGTCGTCCTGTGCCAGCGTCACGATCAGTACATCCCCGGGTCGATCTTGTGCCCGAACTCGAGGTCGCCGTACATCTTCAGTGCGCGCTCGGGATCGTTGGCCGCGTGCACGCGGCCGGCGTGCGCGTCGCGCCAGGCGCGCTGCAGGTACGTGCCCTCGGCCAGCGCCCTGCCACCCGAGGCCTCGAACAGCGCGTCGATCGCGTCGATCGCGCGCTGCGTGCCGAGCACCTGGTCGCGGCGCACCCTCAGGCGCAGCTGGAGCGGGATCTTCTCCCCGCGCTCGACCTGGGCCTGCTCCTCGCGGATGTTGGCCATGCACAGGGCCCACGCCGCGTCGATCTCCGAGCCGGCGCGGGCGATGCGCACCGCCGCGAACGGGTCCGAGGACGCCTTCTCACCGAGGTACGCCGCACGCACCCGCTTCTGCTGCATGTCGACGTGCTCGGCGTACGCCCCCGACGCCATGCCGATGATCGGGGAGCTGATCGTCGTGGTGAACAGCGAGTGGAAGGGCAGCTTGTAGAGGTTGCCGGGGTTCTGTTCCTGGCCCGGGCCGAAGCAGCGGCCGGTGTCGCTCATCGACAAGGTGAACGCCTCCGGCACGAAGACGTCGTCGACGACGATGTCGTTGGAGCCGGTGCCCTTGAGCCCGACCACGTTCCAGACGTCGACGATCTCGTACTTGTCGCGCGGGACGAGAAAGGTCTTGAAGTCGACCACGTTGCCGTCCGCGTCGAAGACCAGGCCGCCGAGCAGCACCCAGCTGGCGTGGGCGGAGCCGGAGGAGAACGACCACTTTCCCGAGAGCGTGTAGCCACCGTCGGTCAGCACGGCCTTGCCGGTCGGCGCGTACGACGACGAGAGGCGGGTCGCGGTGTCCGAGCCCCACACCGCCTGCTGCGCGTCGTCGGGGAAGAGCGCGACCTGCCAGGGGTGTACGCCGAGCACCGACGAGATCCAGCCGGTGGAGCCGTCGGCCGAGGCGATCTCCTTCACTGCGGTGAAGAAGTCGACCGGGTCGGCCTCGAGCCCGTCGAAGCGCCGGGGCTGCAGGAGACGGAAGAAGCCGGTCTCCTCGAGCGCCTTCACGGAGGCTTCGGGAACCTGGCGCAGCTTCTCGGCCTCGTCGGCCCGCTCGCGGAACGTCGGCAGCAGGTCGCGCACTCCGTCGAGGACTTCCTTCGACATCTCTTGTCTCCTGGCTTGGTGGGATCTCTCGACCAATACTAGAACACGTTCTCATTTTCCGCGAGGACGCTGCCTCTTCGACGGCGCGGCTACGATCGCCGCCGTGAGGAAACCCAAGAGCACCCTTCGAGCCGACGAGACCGTCATCGCCAGCTGGCGGGCCAACCATTCGGTACACAGCCAGCGCGCCCTGGGCGGCCACCTGGTGCTGACCTCACACCGCCTGATCTTCGAGCCGCACGCCCTGGACGCGAACCTCGGCGGTCGGGTCTGGCAGGTTCCACTCAGCTCGATCTCCGACGTCGGGAAGTCGCCGATCAGCCTTGCGGACTTCTTCGGCGGCGGGTTGCGCTCCCGACTCCGGATCGGGCTCGACGACGGATCCCAGCAGCTGTTCGTGGTGAACGCGAAGAGCAAGAAGGCCGACGCGATCCGACGCGCGCTGCCCCGGCGCTGATCCCACCAAGCGTCGACCAAGGGCTCTGCGCTACTGGTAGAACCTGTTACAGTTTTGCGGTGTAGGAGCCCGCACAGCGGGACTGACAGCGGAGGCAGTGTGGGCGAGAAGACCGAGTACGACGTGATCGTCGTCGGCACCGGCGGCGGTGGCTTCACCGCGGCGCTGGCCGCGCACGAGCGTGGCCTGGACACCCTGGTCATCGAGAGCACCGACGGGTTCGGCGGCTCCACGGCCCGGTCGGGAGGCGGGGTCTGGATCCCCAACAACCATGCGCTCAAGAAGGCCGGCCAGACCCAGTCCGTGGCCGAGGTCAAGGAGTACCTCTACTCGATCATCGGCGACTCGGTCCCCCGCGACCGGATCGACGCGTTCGTCGAGAACGGACCGGCCGCCCTGGAGTTCGTGCGCAACAACTCCGCCGCAGACTTCACCTGGGTCCCGCACTACAGCGACTACTACCCCGAGGCACCGGGCGGGAAGGCAAGCGGCCGCAGCGTCGAGCCGAAGCCGATCGACGGCAAGGTGATCGGCGACGAGCTCGACCGGCTCACGAAGTCCTACACCAAGGCACCGGCCGGCATGGTGGTCACGCAGGCCGACTTCCGCAAGATCTCGCTCGGCATGCGCACCCTTCGCGGACCGCTCACCATGATCAAGGTCCTCCTGACCCGCATCCTGACGATGGCCCTCGGCAAGCGGATGTACGGCATGGGCATGGCGATGATGATCGGCATGCGCAAGGGCCTCCTCGACCGCGACATCCCGGTCTGGTACGAAACGCCGCTCACCGACCTCGAGGTCCGCGACGGGCGGGTGAGCGGCGTCGTGGTCACCCGCGACGGCACCGAGCAGGTGCTGACCGCTCGGCACGGCGTGATCCTCGCCTGCGGCGGGTTCGAGCACAACGCCGAGATGCGACAGAAGCACCAACGTGCGCCGATCGGCTCCGACTGGACCACCGGCGCGGCCGGCAACACCGGCGCCGGGATCCTGGCCGGCGAGAAGATCGGCGCCGAGCTGGCGTTGATGGACGACGCCTGGTGGGGGCCCTCCATCCCACTGCCGAGTGGCCCGTGGTTCTGCCTCGCCGAGCGCAACCTCCCCGGCTCGATGATCGTCAACCAGGCCGGCCTGCGGTTCGGCAACGAGGCCGCGCCGTACGTCGACGCGGTGCACGCGATGTACGACTCCGCCGAGCGCACCGGCATCGACCACTTCCCCAGCTGGATGATCATCGACCAGCGCTACCGCAACCGCTACCTCTTCGCCGGGCTCGGCCCGCGGCAGCCGTTCCCGGGCCGATGGTTCAAGTCGGGCGTGATCGTGAAGGCAGGCACTCTGGAGGCGCTGGCCGAGAAGATCAGCGTGCCCGCAGATGCCCTCACTGACACGGTCGCCACGTTCAACGGCTATGCGCGGACCGGCAAGGACTTCGACTTCGGTCGCGGCGACTCGGCGTACGACCGCTACTACGGCGACCCGCGGGTCAAGCCCAACCCGTCGCTGGGCGCGATCGAGGAGGGGCCGTTCTACGCGGTGAAGATGGTGCCCGGCGACCTCGGCACCAAGGGCGGCATCGTCACCGACGCGAAGGCGCGGGCGCTGCGGCCCGACGGCTCGGTGATCGAGGGCCTCTACGCCACCGGCAACGTCTCCTCGGCCGTGATGGGCCACACGTACGCCGGCGCCGGCGCGACCATCGGCCCCGCGATCACGTTCGGGTGGATCGCCGCCAACGCGATTGCTGACTCCATCGGCGCCGACCGCGCCCCTTCCCGGTGATCGGGAGCCCGCTCCATTCGCTCGCCCACCACTGAGAAGGTCTGCCCATGCCCATCGACACCCAGGTCGCCGTCGGCGCCTCCCTCCCCGACCGCACGTTCTCGTGGAACGAGTCAGACGTGCTGCTCTACCACCTCGGCATCGGCGCCGGCTCCCGGGCCGGCGACAACACCGACGCCGGAGCGCTGCGCTACACGCTCGACGACGACAACCTCCAGGTGCTGCCGTCGTTCGGGGTCGTCGCGCCGACGTTCCACGAGACGAACCCACCCGCCCTCGACCTGCCCGGCTGCGACATCGACCTCCAGATGGTGCTGCACGGATCGCAGGAGGTCGTCGTGCACGCGCCGATCCCGGCCTCCGGCTCGGCCACCCTGAAGACGAAGATCTCCGACGTCTGGGACAAGGGCAAAGCCGCCGTCATCGTGCAGGAGGGCGAGGCCCACACCGAGTCCGGCGAGCACCTCTGGACCGTGCGCTCCAGCATCTTCGTGCGCAACGAGGGCGGCTGGGGTGGCGAGCGCGGTCCGTCGACCAAGGTCGAGCTCCCGACGCGAGACGCCGACGCCGAGTCGTCGTACGCCGTCACGCCCCAGCAGGCGCTTCTCTACCGCCTCTGCGGCGACCGCAACCCTCTGCACGCCGATCCGGCGTTCGCCAAGGGCGCGGGCTTCCCGGCGCCGATCCTGCACGGCCTGTGCTCCTACGGCATCGTGCTGCGCGAGGTGACCGACCTGCTGCTCGACGGCGACGCGTCGCGCGTGGGTGGCTTCGCGGCCCGCTTCGCCGGCATCGTGTTCCCGGGCGAGACGATCCGTGTGCAGGCCTGGGACGAGGGTGATCGCGTGCTCGTCAGTGCCACGATCGCCAGCGAGCACGAGCAGCGCGACGGCTCCCCCGTGCTTGCGGACTGCGTGCTGACGAAGGCCTAGGCAAGACCCTCCAGCAGGTCGGCCAGCGGATCGGGCACCCGGTCGAGATCGAGTGCCGCGACCAGCAGGCCGCCGTACCTGATCTTGCGGCCGGACCTGGTGCCCATGAAGCGCCGAAGCTGGTCCTGCATCGGGCGTCCGGCCCGGTCGGGTTGGGAGAGGAAGCGCCCCCACGACCGGGCCTCCCCCTCGGACTCGATGATCGCCTCGACCGCTGGTACGCCGAGCGCCCGCACGAGCTCGTCCTCCAGGTCGACGACGCAGCAGTGGAACCCGAGCTCCGCCAACTGGGCGCGGTCCAGGTCGGCGCCGAGGCCGACGCGTTCGAGGCCGCGGCGGAAGAACCGCTCCTCGCCCTCGTCGTAGAGGCCGTGCAGCTCGAGGTCCCGCCCGCCGGGGCCGTACTCCTCGAGCGCGTGACCGATGTTGGTCGCGCCGCCCATGGCCACCACCTCGACCCGTTCCGCGAGCAGGTCGCGTCCCAGCCTCTCGGCCAGCGTGAGCACGGCGTTGCGGTCACTGTCGCCTTCGACCAGCACCACCGCCCTTGCCTCCGACGTGCTGGTCATGGGGCCGGGGTCCAGCGGAAGCAGGCGGCCGTGTGATGCATCGCGACGCTCGTCGTACCGAGGGCCTGGCAGGCGTGGCGCACGACGACCTCGGCCGCGTCGAGCCTCTCCTGCCGCTCCCCCGGCTCCATCATGATGAGTGCGGAGTTCGTGGCCAGGTATCCCCGGAACGACTCGGGGTCGACCGGCCAGGCCCACGGGAAGTTCTCACGCGTGCTCTCGTCGTCAGGGAACGGACCGAAGCCCGCGCGGTCGGCGGGTGACGACTCCTTCTTGTCCGGGTCGACTCCCGCGAGCTCGAACTCCCAGGTGGATTGGGGTGCGGGCACGTTACACGCCAGGCCGAGCCATCCGCCCGGTCTGAGCACGCGGCGCACCTCGGCCACCGTCTCCTCGACCGGGAACCAGTGCCAGGCGTCAGCGCTGACCACCGCGTCGACGCTGTGGTCGGCGAGCGGGATGCTGTCGGCGGACTCGTGGTGTGCCAGCGCAGCGGGGAACTCCCTGCGGAGCACGGCGAGCATGCGTTCGTCGGGCTCCACCGCGTGCACCGTCATGGCCCGCTCCAGCAGCTTCCCGGTGAGCTGGCCGGTGCCCGCACCGAGCTCGGCCACGACCGAGGCGCCGTCCGTCAGCCAGTCCACCGCTGCGTCCGGACAGGCCGGTCGGAAGCGCGCGTAGTCCGCGGCGACCTGGCCGAACACCAGTGCCCGTCGTGGGTCCACATGGTTGGGCATGACAGCCAGTCTGCACCGACCGTGGGTGGATCCCCGGAAAGTGAGTGGCCCCGCAGCCTCGCGTGCGCAAGGGTCGAGACATGGTTTCTCCTCCCGTCCTGCACCTCATGGTCGGCCTGCCCGGAGCCGGGAAGACGGCACAGGCCCGCAGGATCGAAGCGGACACGGGCGCCCTCCGACTGACCCCGGACGAGTGGATGGTGCCCCTCTTCGGTCACACCGACGAGGCCGAGAAGCGCGCCCTGCTCGAGGGCCGGTTCATATGGGTCGCCCATCAGTCACTTCGCGGCGGACTCTCTGTGATCCTGGACTTCGGGTGCTGGTCGATCGAGGAGCGTTACGCCATCCGGGATGTCGCCGCGCGCGCCGAAGCCTCGTTCTCGCTTCACCACCTCGAGGTCGGGGAAGCCGAACGCAGGGCACGCGCCGAGGTCCGTTGGCAGCGTGACACCACGTCGGCCTATGAGATGAGCTCCGACGATCACGACGGGTTTCTGGCGTCCTTCACGCCGCCCACGGCGGCAGAGGTGGCAGGCGAGCCGCTACCTGCCGCACCGCGGACCTTCGAGAGCTGGTCGCACTGGGCATCGCAGCGCTGGCCGTCGCTTCCACGTCTCGACCTCTCCTGAGCGCAAGCGCCCGGGACCTGAAAAATACTTCTCGAGTTGTCTCACATTTCGGGATCAAGGGCTGGTTTCCAGGGTCCGTTGTCAGTGGGCACGGCTTGACTGGATCACATGACAACCACGGCAGCTCCGCTCCTCGAACAGGTCGCACCCGGCGTCCTGCGGGTGAGCGAGCATGCCGCGCCGGCCATGCTCGACCACATGATCGAGGCGATCGCCCGACTCGACGGAGACCCGCAGCTCGACGGCCCCGGCAACGACATCGCCCGGGTCGACCAGCTGACCCTGCTCGAACGGTTGAAGGCCGCCACCGCCGCGGCCCAGGCCCGCATCACGCAGGCGTTCGAGCAGTCGCAACTGTCTCGGCAGCGCGACGCCGCCGATGAGGCGAGAGCAGCTGGGCTGGAGGCAAAGGCCGAGCGCATCGAACGCGACCTCGGCCGGGGCATCGGCGACCAGGTCGCGCTGGCCCGCGGATGCTCCACGTCACTCGGCTCACGTCACCTTGGCTTCGCGAAGGCGATGGCCGAGATGCCTCACACCCATGACCTCCTGACGCGCGGGCAGATCAGCGAGTGGGTCGCGACCCTGTTGGTCAAGGAGACCGCGATCCTCAAGTTCAAGGACCGCGCCGCTGTCGACCAGTCGCTGTGCGCCACGACCGTCGACACGAAGACGGGCGAGGTCTTCAGCCCCGAGGTCCTCGGCCTCACACCGCGTCGAGCCGGCGACCGGGCACGTGCCCTCGGCAACGAGCTCGACCCCAAGGCCGCCGTGCGCCGCGCCGCGAAGTCGGCGCAGCAGCGCAGGGTGACGATCCGCCCGACCCCGAACACGATGACCTACGTGACCGGGCTGCTACCGGTGGCCAAGGGCGTTTCCGTCTACGCCAACCTCAAGGCCTCGGCCGAGGCGATCAAGGCCGGCGGCGACCTGCGCACGATCAACCAGCTGATGGCCGACCTGTTCGTCGAGCGGCTCACCGGCCAGAAGTCGGCCGAACTGGTGCCCGTCGAGGTGGGTCTCGTGATGACCCCCGACACCCTGCTCGGCTTCTCCGATCGCCCGGCCCGCATGAACGACGGAATGCCCGTGCCCGCGCAGACGGCGCGCGATCTCGCCAACCAGCCTGGTGCGCCCGTGTGGTTGCGCCGCATCTTCACCGACCCGGTCACCGGTGTCGCCACCGACCGCGATCCCAGGCGCCGCCGGCACACCGAAGCCGACAAGGCCTTCATCCGCGATCGCGATCAGGAATGCCGCATGCCGGGCTGTGAGCGACTCATCGACGACATCGACCACCCTGTGCGCCACGCCGACGGGGGCGAGAGCACGCGGGTCAACGGGCAGGGGCTCTGCGAGGGCCACAACCTGGCCAAGGAAGCACCCGAATGGCGCACCAGGGTGAGCGATCCGCGACCGGGGGGTCACGAGGTCGAGTTCATCACGCCCACCGGACACGTCTACCGCTCGAAAGCCCCGCCCGCGTTGCCTCCCGATGCCGAGCGCGCCGACCTGCCGCCGCCAGCCTGAGCAAGCCGGGCGTCAAGACACTCACCTGTCGGCCTGGTCGAGCCCGATGAACGAGCGGAACGCCTCGATGCCGGTCACGGTGATCGGCTCGCCGCGCCTGAAGTCGTCGGGGCCGACGATGAGGCGCTGCACCTGCGCCAGCTCACCCGGTCGCCGTTGCCGGCGCTCGACACCGTTGGGCCGGTAGCCGACCTTGCGGCTGACCGCGAGCGAGGCCGGGTTGTCGGTGAAGGCGCCCGACGTCATCTCGGTGGCGCCGAGCTCGTCGAACGCGAAGGCGAGGATCGTCTGGCGCATGCGTGTCCCGATGCCGTGCCCCTGGTGCTTCGACGCCAGCCACGACCCGGTCTCAGCCGTGCGCGTCACGGCGAAGTCGCGCGTGGAGACGTCCTGGCAGCCGACCAGCTCGCCGGAGTGGCGCACCGCCAGGTGCAGCGACCAGGCGGCAGGCGAGAAGGTCGCGCGACCCTGCCAGTAGAACTGCGCCATGTTGCGGCCCAGCTCCTCGCGCGGCGCGGTGCTCCACGGCACGTAGAACGGCATGGCGTCGGGGGCATGGATTCCGTCGAGCGCGAGCTCCACCAGGCCGGGGATCACGTCGTCCGTGATCGGCACCAGCTCGAGTTCACCACAGTGGATGCGGAGCCCGAACGGCGGGAACTGGTCGGCGAGGGTCATGGCGACCACCCTGTCGGCGGCCGTGCCCGTTCGCAAACGACATGGCCGGGCCCGGTTCGAGACTACGGAAGCCCGCCGGGAATCGGCGCGTTCGGGTCGTACGGCGTGCGCGTGAAGATGAACGTGGCCAGGTCGAGGTGGTTGACCGAGCCGTCGTCGTTGCGCACCACCCGGAGCGTCTCCCCCATCTGGTAGCCGGCAGTGCCGACCAACGAACCGTCGAGCAGGCGATAGCGGTAGGCGACCACGCCGTCCCTGGAGACCACCAGCTCGTCGTGCTCCCAGCGGAACACGAACATCTTGGGTCCCCAGTGCCACACGCCGAGCACCTCGCGCACCTCCGCGGGCACGTCGGTCGACGGGCGCCACGCCTGCGGCAAGGTCGGCTCGCTCGCCTCGAGCTCCTCGAGCAGTGTGGTGGCCAGCGAGTCCGCGGGCATGCCGCTCATCGCGTTGGCGAAGCCGACCACGCCGGTGCGGCGCACCCGGTCGACGAAGCAGGTCGCCACGAAGCCGGGCATCGAGCCGGTGTGGCCGACCAGGGTGCCCGAGCCGCCGCGGTGCATCTGGAAGCCCAGGCCGTGACCGGACGCGAGGCCCGAGGCGAGGGCGCCGGACTGCGGGATGTAGGCCGTCTCGAGCCGCTCCTTCGAGAGCACGTCGGGGTGACCCTCGAGCAGGAAGCTGCAGTACGTCGCCAGGTCGGTGACCGTGCTCCAGAGCTGGCCCGCTGGCGCCATCGCACCGGTGTCGGGGTGCGGCTCGTCGGTCGCCTCGCCGGAGTAGGGATCGATGCTGGTGCCCTGTGCGTGGACGCCCTCGGCCTGGTACGACGTCCGCGTCATGCCGAGCGGCTTGAGGATGCGGGACTGCACGTTGGACCACCAGGTGTCACCACGCAGCCGGGCGACGACCTCGCCGAGCAGGCCGTAGGCGAGGTTCGTGTAGTGGAACTGCTGCCCGACCGGGAGGACGCCCGCGGAGTCGGCGTTGGCGGCCGCGAGCTCGTCGAACGAGAGCCCGGGGCTGCGCTCCCACCACGAGCCGTTGGGCTCGGCCTGCATGCCGGAGTTGTGCGCGAGCAGGCCGCGAATCGTGCGGTCGCCGTAGCCGACGTCGCCCAGCACCGAGCCAGCGGTGTCCTCCAGCGACAGGGACCCCTCGTCGACGAGCTGCAGGATCAGCACTGCGGTCAGCGTCTTGGTGATCGAGCCGATCTTGTACTGCACGTCGGCGGGCTCACCCGGCACGTCGCCGTACCCGTCGCACCACACCAGGGCGCCGTCACGGACGACGCCTGCCACGATCGAGGGCAGGCGACCGTTGACCTGGACGTGCGCGATCTTCGCCAACAGGCGACGCGCGGTCACCGCCTCGACCGGCCGGACCGGCAGGCTCATTCGGCGACCTCGGCGAACGCCTCCGGCGGCGGGCACGCGCAGACCAGGTTGCGGTCGCCGTACGCCTGGTCGATGCGGGCCACCGGCGGCCAGTACTTGTCGGGGTCGGGGCCGGTCGGGAAGACCGCCTGCTCGCGGGAGTAGGCGCGGTCCCAGTCAGCGACCAGCGCGCGCGAGGTGTGCGGGGCACCACGAAGCGGCGAGTTCTCAGGGGTCCACTCCCCTGCCTCGACGCGCGCGATCTCCTCGCGGATCGCGATCATCGCGTCGCAGAACCGGTCGATCTCGGCGAGGTCCTCGGACTCGGTCGGCTCGACCATCAGGGTTCCGGCGACCGGGAACGACATGGTCGGCGCGTGGAAGCCGTAGTCGATCAGGCGCTTGGCGACGTCGTCGACACTGACGCCGCTGTCCTTGGTGAGGCCGCGCAGGTCGAGGATGCACTCGTGGGCGACCAGCCCGCCGTGGCCCTTGTAGAGCACCGGGTAGTGCTCGCCGAGTCGAGCGGCGACGTAGTTGGCCGCGAGGACCGCCACCGCGGTGGCGCGGGTGAGCCCGGCGCCGCCCATCAACCGGATGTAGGCCCACGAGATCGGCAGGATGCCGGCCGAGCCGTACGGCGCGGCGCTGATCGCGCCGATGCCGGAGCGCATCGCCTCGACCGGGTGCTGCCCGTGCGAGGGGAGGTACGGCGCCAGGTGCGCACGCACGGCGACCGGGCCGACCCCGGGACCGCCACCGCCGTGCGGGATGCAGAAGGTCTTGTGCAGGTTGAGGTGCGACACGTCGCCGCCGAACTCGCCCGGCTTGGCGTAGCCGAGGAGCGCGTTGAGGTTGGCGCCGTCGACGTACACCTGGCCGCCGTGGTCGTGCACGAGCTTGGTGAGGTCGGTGATGGAGTCCTCGTAGGCGCCGTGGGTCGACGGGTAGGTCACCATGATCGCGGCGAGGTCGTCGGAGTGCTCCTCGCACTGGGCGCGCAGGTCGTCGAGGTCGATCGAGCCGTCGTCGGCGGCCTTGACGACCACGACGCGCATGCCGGCCATCACGGCGGAGGCCGCGTTGGTGCCGTGGGCCGACGACGGGATCAGGCAGATGTCGCGCTCGGCCTGGCCGTTGGCGCGGTGGAAACCACGGATCGCGAGCAGTCCGGCCAGCTCGCCCTGCGAGCCGGCGTTGGGCTGGATCGACACCCGGTCGTAACCGGTCACCTCGGCCAGCCAGCCCTCGAGGTCGTTGACCAGGCGCTGGTAGCCCGCGGCGTCTGCGGCCGGGGCGAACGGGTGCAGGTCGGCGAAGCCGGGCAGGCTGATCGGCTCCATCTCAGTGGTCGCGTTGAGCTTCATCGTGCACGAGCCCAGCGGGATCATGCCGCGGTCGAGCGCGTAGTCACGGGCCGAGAGCTTGCGCAGGTAGCGCAGCATCGCGGTCTCGCTGTGGTGGGTGTTGAACACCTCGTGGTCGAGGTAGCCGGTCTCGCGGAGCAGGCCGGCAGGCAGTGCGTCGTCCGTCGCGCGGTCGAGCGCGTCGAGATCGCCCGGGGCGCCGAACGCCTTCAGCACGCTGGTGACCGTCGAGCGGGTCGTGGTCTCGGAGGTGGTCAGGCCGATGTGGTCGTCGTCGATGTGGCGCAGGTGCAGGCCGAGGGCGCGTGCGGAGGCGATCACCTCGGCGGCCCTGCCCGGCACCCGCACGGTCAGGGTGTCGAAGAAGTCGGAGTGCACGACCTCCACGCCTGCGCCGGCCAGCGCGGCCGCGATCACCGTCGCGTAGCGGTGGGCACGGGTCGCGATCGCCTTGAGGCCGGCGGGGCCGTGGTAGACGGCGTACATCGACGCGGCCACGGCGAGCAGCACCTGGGCGGTGCAGATGTTGGAGGTGGCCTTGTCGCGGCGGATGTGCTGCTCACGGGTCTGGAGGGCCAGGCGGTACGCCGGGCGCCCTTCGGCGTCGACGGACACACCGACCAGGCGGCCGGGCAGGTGGCGCTCGAGCCCGGCCTTGACCGCCATGAAGCCGGCGTGCGGGCCGCCGTAGAACAGCGGCACCCCGAAGCGCTGGGAGGAGCCGACGGCCACGTCGGCCCCGAGCTCGCCGGGCGACTCGAGGAGGGTCAGGGCGAGCAGGTCGGCAGCCACGACGGCCAGGCCGTTGCGGGCGTGGGTCTCCTCGATGACCGCGCGAGGGTCGAGCACGCGACCCGAGGCTCCGGGGTACTGCACGAGCACGCCGCACAGGTCACCGTCGGGGAGGCCCTCGGCCAGGTCGGCGACGACGACCTCGATGCCCATCGCCTCGGCGCGGGTGCGGACCACCTCGATGGTCTGCGGCAGCGCGTCGGCGTCGACGACGAACGGGCCCTTTGCCTTCTTGTTCGCCCGGCGGACCAGGGTCATAGCCTCGGCGGCCGCGGTGCCCTCGTCGAGCAGGGACGAGTTGGCGGTGGGCAGGCCGGTCAGGTCACCGACCATGGTCTGGAAGTTGATCAGGGCCTCGAGCCGGCCCTGCGAGATCTCCGGCTGGTACGGCGTGTAGGCGGTGTACCAGCTCGGGTCCTCGAGCACGTTGCGGCGTACGACCGGAGGGGTGATGGTGCCGTGGTAACCCAGCCCGATCAACGATTCCGCGGGCCGGTTGCTGGCCGCCAGTTCGCGCAGCTCCTTGGCGACGGCCGACTCGGTCGCGGCGGTCGGCAGCTCGAGCTCAGCGGCGCTGCGGATGCCTCCGGGCACCGCGGCACTCATCAGCTCGTCGAGGCCGGCGTAGCCGAGGCGGGCGAGCATCGTCTCGATCTCGTCGGCCTGCGGGCCGATGTGGCGCTCGGTGAACGGCAGCGCGTTGTCGAGATCGGCGAGCGTCTGGCGGTCTGACACGTGGACTCCAAGTGGCTGGCAGGGGGAATGCGGTTGCACACCCCACCTCCCCCTCTGTCATCGCGCGCAGGGTGCGCGCGCCACTCCAGAGTCGCCAGCCCGCACGGTCCTTGGCGCCTGAGAGGTTCCGGGGAGGGGTTGCCCCTTCGGCGCTCCACGACCACCAGCCGGCAGCCGAGAAGACTCTCCCGTGCGGGATTGTCAGCGCGGCAAACCTATCACCGGCGCGACGGATCCCGGCCTTGGCAGCCACCCNCCCGCCACATCGAGTGTGGCGGGCCGGACCGGAGGGTGTGGGATCGGGCTGGGTCAGCCGATCTTGCGTGCCGCGCGGCGGGCGGCGAGTTCGTCGGCCGCACTGGTGCTCTCGGCGGCGGGGTCGGCAGCGCGTTCGCTGGGCAGTGCGGCGAGCGAGCCTTCGATCTCGCGCCAGACACCGCCGATGGCGATGCCGAAGACACCCTGGCCGCCCTGGAGCAGGTCGATGACCTCGTCGTTGCTGGTGCACTCGTAGACCGAGGCGCCGTCGCTCATCAGCGTGACGCGGGTCAGGTCGTCGGTGCCGCGCTCGCGCAGGTGCTGGACGGCCGTGCGGATCTGCTGGAGCGAGATGCCGGCGTCGAGGAGGCGCTTGATCACCTTGAGGATCAGGATGTCGCGGAAGCTGTAGAGGCGCTGGGTGCCGGAGCCGGTCGCACCGCGCACGGTGGGCTCGACGAGACCGGTGCGGGCCCAGTAGTCGAGCTGGCGGTAGGTGATGCCTGCGGCGTTGCACGCCGTCGGACCGCGGTAGCCCTGGTCACTGGGCAGCGGCGAGACGTCATCGGTGAAGAGCAGTCCCTGCTCATCGGCCATGCCGGCTGCCACCTCGTGTTCGGCGGACTGCCTGTCCGCCGATCCGGTTTCGTTTGATGCCACGTCGACCCTCCGGTCAGATACTTCGTTCAGCGTAACCCCGGCGGGGGAAGGTCGTCAGGATCAACCAGGCAGTCGAGCCGGGGTCAACCACAACGGTGGAGTTACAACGAAGACACTCCAAGGTAGGCCCCCGCCTGAGGGTGGTCAATCTGCTGGGCCGCGTGTCGCAACCCTAAACCTCAGATTGAGGGTGAGGGTTCAGCCCTCGTTCTGGTCGCCGCTCTCGAAGTCTTCGGGCGTCACGTGGTCGAGGAACTCGCGGAACCGCTCGACCTCGTCCTCCTGCTCCTCGGGCACGGCGAGACCAGCTTCCTCGAGGACGTCCTCGGCGCAGACGATGCGGGTGCCGGTGCGCAGCGCCAGCGCGATCGAGTCGGAAGGACGCGCGCTCACCTCGAGCCCCGACTCGAAGGCCAGGATCGCGTAGAAGACACCGCCCTGCATCTCGGTGATCCGCACCTCGGCCAACGGGTTGCCGGTCTCTTCGAGGATGGTCTTCATCAGGTCGTGGGTCAGCGGTCGCGGGGGCACGACGCCCTGTTGGGCGAACGCGATCGCCGTCGCCTCGACCGCACCGATCCAGATCGGGAGGTAACGCTCCCCCGACGCCTCCCGGAGCAGGACGATCGGCTGGTTCGACGGCATCTCGACCCTGACTCCGATGACATCCACTTCACGCATGCAGCAACCCTACTCGCCTTGCGGTGGGTCGCGCGCCGCAGCCGGTGTGGCAGTCCGTCAGGACTGCAGGCCGGCCTTGACCAGGGTGGCGTGCAGCTTCACCGAGAGCGCTGCGATCTCGGCCACGGCCTCCTCGGCGCGGGCCTGTGCGGAGGCGTCACGACCGCGTCGCAGCGGCGCGATGACCTGCTCCACCAGGCCCACCTCGCGGTCGGCAGCGGTCTTGAACGCGCGCAGGTGGCGGGGCTCGAATCCGAAGCCGGCGAGCTCTGAGGCGGTCTTGGCGACCACGAGGTCGTCGGCGTCGAAATGGCCGGTGCGGCCGGCGGCGACGAGTCCGTAGGTCTCCAGCTGGGCGAGGAGGTCCTCGTCGATCTCGGCCACCTTGAGCAGCTCGCGGCGCGAGATGCGCAGGTCGGAGCTGGCCCGGAACGAGTCCACGGACGGCAGCCCGTCGTTGGCCAGTGCCACCTTCGGCACCCGCGGCCCGACCTCCTCGATGGCCGGCGGCTCGAGGCCGCGGTCCATGGCGTCGAGGTGCTCCCCGATGACCTTGAGCGGCAGGTAGTGGTCGCGCTGCATCCGCAGGACGTAGCGCAGGCGCTCGACGTCGTGGGCGGAGAACTTTCGGTAGCCGGCCGACGTGCGTTCCGGGTCGATGAGGCCCTTGTCCTCGAGGAACCGGATCTTCGAGTGGGAGATGCCGGGGAAGTCGCCACTCAACTGGGAGAGGACCTCCCCGATGTTCATCCGGCGACGCTGTGAAGCAGCTGGCGTCGCCATCGGTCAGCCGTTCACGGATTCGTGGCCGGCGAAGAACACGAGGCGGTACTTGCCGATCTGGACCTCGTCGCCGTCCTGGAGTGTCACCTCGTCGATCCGGTCACGGTTGACGTAGGTGCCGTTGAGGCTGCCGACGTCGGAGACCGAGTAGCCCTCGTCGACCCGTCGGAACTCCGCATGGCGACGCGACACCGTCACGTCGTCGAGGAAGATCTCGCTCTCGGGGTGACGACCGGCACTGACCAGGTCGGTGTCGAGCAGGAAGCGCGACCCGGCACTGGGTCCGCGCTGGACCACCAGGAGGGCGTGGCCGACCGGCAGTGCGTCGACCGCGGCGGACTCCGCCGGGTTGAGCGAGCGTTCGTCGGTCTCGGCCTTCTCGGGAGCACCGAAGGTGATGGTCGCGGTCGACTCCACCGGGCTCTCCGCGTGGTCCTGCGGCTCCTCGCTCACGAGGCGGTGGCCGCACTGGGCACAGAACCGTGCGTCCTCCGGGTTCTGCTTGCCACAGCTAGTGCAGAACGGCATGTACAACCCTCCCGGTCATCGATCCACGAACCCTCAACACTTGGTCGAGGTTGACGGTTTCCAACCTATCAGCCGTCGAGTGAGGCCTGGTACGCCTTGGCGTCCATGAGCCCGTCGATCTCGGCGGTGTCGCCGACGGCGACCTCGAACAGCCAGCCGTCGCCGTACGGGTCGGAGTTGACCAGCTCGGGGGTGGCGTCGAGGGCCTCGTTGCGGGCAACCACCTCACCGGTCACCGGCGAGTAGACGTCGCTGACGGACTTGGTCGACTCCAGCTCGCCCACCGTGGTGCCCGCGGCGATGGTCTCGCCCAGCTCGGGAAGCGACGCGTAGACGATGTCGCCGAGCGCGTCCTGGGCGAAGTGCGTGATGCCGATGCGCACCGACCCTTCGGTCTCGCCGGGCTGCCGCACCCACTCGTGCTCGCTGCTGTACTTCAGGTCCTCGGGGTACATGGGGGTCTCCCTGCTGTCGCGGTGTCTTGGGTGGGTGGTGCTCTGCGGTGGGTGGTGCGTGGTGCTGGGTTCGGTGGAACGCTACTGGCCCTCGCGGGGCTCTGCGAAGTCCCCCTCCGAGGAATCCACGACGCTCTCGATGTCGACGCTCTCCAACTCCTCGAACGTGACGGTGCCGCCGCTCTCCTCGACCGCCTCCGTCGGGCCGTCCGGGAAGTCGAGTGAGCCCGCGAGGGTGGTCGGCTCACCGATCACGTCGATGACGTACGGAGCCTCGAGCAGTTGGCCGTCGATCTCGATGCCCGCAGAGGTCTCCTCGATGGAGCTCTGCGCGATCACCCGCACCCGGTCGTTGAACTCGAGCACCTCGGCACCTGCGGCCCGCAGCTCCTGGAGGGCGTCGAGCAGGATCTCGGAGCCCACCTTGCCCTCGTCGTCGGTGATCGTGATGCGTACGCCGGGGCCGGTGGCGGGCAGCGTCCCGGCCAGGATGCCGTAGACCTCGGTGTCCTGGCGGGCCTGGTCGAGGGCGGCCTCGCGGCTGGACGACTCGTCCTGCAGGTCGTCGCGGATTCCGGTGAGCCGGTCGATCTCGTTCTCCGCGCGCTGCTGGCTCGCCGACAGGCCGTCGAACACGCGGATCAGGTCGGACTGGCGCAGCCCGGTGTAGTCGTCGTCGCGCTCGTTGTTCTGCACCTGGGTCATCGCGGCGAAGCCGACCGCGGCCAGGAGTACGGCGACCAGCACCTGCCCGCGGGACGGTCGCGCCATGAACGCGGCCCGGATGCGCTCGCGCGGATCGGGTCGGGCCGGGTCGGGCGCGGCGGTCCCGGGCGCAGCCGTGTCAGGCGCGGGTTTGGCGGGCGCGGGCTTGGCGGGCGCGGGCTTGGTGGGACGGGCCTTGTCGGCCCCACCCTTGCCTGGCGGCGGCTTCTTCTCAGGCATGGAAGACGTGCCGCCTGATCGCCGCGACGTTGGAGAAGATGCGGATGCCCAGGACCACGATGACGCCGGTGGAGAGCTGGCCGCCGACCCCGAGCTTGTCGCCGAGGAACACGATCGCCGCGGCGATGACGACGTTGCTGAAGAACGACACGACGAACACCTTGTCGTCGAAGATGCCGTCGAGGTAGGCGCGCAGGCCACCGAAGACGGCGTCCAGGGCGGCCACCACCGCGATCGGCAGGTAGGGCTCGAGCCACAGGGGCACGTCGGGCTGGAGGATGAGCCCTGCCACGATTCCGACGAGCAGTCCGAGTGCTGCGATCACGGAATGGCCTCCTTCTTGTTGAGTGGTTCGGGTTCGGCGACACGTGCGGAACGCAGGAGCGCCCGTCGGCTCGCCGGGAGGGACAGGTCGGAGGTCGAGTTCTCGATCTCGAACTCGAAGCCGAAGGTGTTGCGCAAGGAGATCCACTGGAGCCCGGGCCGCGACTCGGCGAACAGGGCCTGCAAGGTGTTGGGGTCGCCGACGGCCAGGATCTCGTACGGCGGCTTGAGCGGCTGGGTGCGCACATGGATGGCGTCACCCACGCTGCGGATGCTGCTGATGCTGGTCAACCGCTGGCCGTTGATCGAGATCGCCTCGGCCCCGGCCACCCAGAGCCCGTCGATGAGCATGGCCAGGTCTTCGTCACGCACCCGTCCGTCGTCGGTGCCGTCGGGTGAGTTGTCGACGGTGATCCGGACGCCGGGGCCGCGCACGGGTGCGAACCCACTGGCCCCGCGGGCCTGGAGCAGTCGCCGCGTGACGCTGCCCTCGAGGCGTTCGAGGTCGTCGGCCCGCTCACTGAGGTCGCCGTTGGTGGCGCGCAGGTCGCTGATGGTGTCCTGGGCGTCTCCGAGGTCGGAGCGCTCCAGACTGATCTGCCGGATCAGCTCCTGCCGCCCCTCCTCGGTCGCGGCGGCGTCCCGTGAGGTCTGTACGGCGGCGATCACGATCATCAGGCCGAACAGGGCGACCACCAGGGCGGTGTTGCGGGTGATGCGTCGGCCCGCGCGCTCCTCGCCGTCGGCCTTGCGGCGTTCGGCGACGTGCTGGTAGTCGCCGTCCATGCTCTGCCGGGTGATCAGGCTCAGCAGGGGCAGGGTGACGTGCTCCGGCAGGGTCTTGCCGGGCTCGGGTGCGGTGGCGGGGCGACGCTCAGCCATCGGGCACCGGGGCCCTTCGGTCGGTCTCCTTCAGCAGCTTGCGCACCTGCCAGGCGTAGAGCACGCCGGCCCACCAGTAGAGGCCGATCCCCCAGATCGCGAACGCCCATCCGAAGACGTCGGCCAGCGTCGCCACGGTGCTGTCACCGTGGCCCAGCAGGATCAACGGGAAGGCGTAGAGCAGGTTGAAGGTGGCCGCCTTGCCCAGGAAGTGCACGGGCAGCGCGCTGTAACCGCGCGTGCGCAGGAACGGCACCAGTCCCCAGAGCAGGAGGTCACGCAGCGGCAGCAGGAGCGCCAGCCACCACGGGATGATGTCGCGCAGGGCCAGACCGATCACCACGGCCAGGATGTAGAGCCGGTCGGCCACCGGGTCGAGGATCTCGCCCAGGGTCGAGCGCTGGTCGAGCTTGCGGGCCAGGTAGCCGTCGAGCCAGTCGGTCACCCCGGAGACCATCAGGACGGCGATCGCCCATTCGTCCTCTTCGGGACCCAGCACCAGCCAGAGGAACAGCGGGACTCCGAGGAGCCGCGCCATGCTCAGTATGTTGGGCACCGTCCAGACGCGTGAGGTGCGCTGTTCGTCCTGCACTTCTCCGTGACCATCTCTCGCCGTGGGGTTGCCGGATGTCACCCTAACTGGCCGGGGGTGTCTTCGAGGTGTGCGGCATCGCGGATCTCGCCGACGAGTTCCTCGAGCACGTCCTCCATGGTGGCCAACCCGAGCGTGCGGCCCTCGGTGTCGACCACGCGGGCCATGTGTGCGCCCTTGCGCTGCAGTGTCTCGAGTGCGTCGTGCAGGACGTCGTCGGGACGGACCGTCGCGAAGGCGTGGATCCACTTGTCGTCGATCACGCGGGTACGCCGACGCGGGTCGGTCTCGAGCACGTCCTTGATGTGGAGGTAGCCGATCGGCTCGCCCTCGCTGTCGCAGATCGGGAAGCGGGAGTAGCCCGTGGCGGCACAGAGGTCCTCCACGTCGGCCGCCGTACAGCCGCGGGGCAGGGTGCTGAGCTCGGCCATCGGCAGCAGCACCGACTCCATCGACCGCTCGGTGAACCCGAGGGCGCCGGCCAGCCGGTCGTACTCCTCGTCGGCGAGCAGTCCTTCACCGCGTGACTCCTCGACCAGCGCGGCCACCTCTTCGCGGGTGAAGGTCGAGGAGACCTCGTCCTTCGGCTCCACGCGGAGCAGCCGCAGCGTGACGTTGGCGATCCAGTTGAGGCCCACGATGATCGGGTGCAGCACGGTGACGATGGCCATCATCGGCGGGCCCAGGACCAGCGCGGCACGGTCGGGTCCGGCCAGCGCGATGTTCTTGGGAACCATCTCTCCGAGGACGACGTGGAGGTAGACCACGATGGTCATCGCCACCACGAACGACACCGGGTGGAGCAGGTTCTCCGGCACGTGGAGGGCGTGGAAACCGGGCTCGAGCAGGTGCGCCACCGCCGGCTCACCGACGGCACCGAGGCCGAGCGAACAGATCGTGATGCCCAACTGGGCGCCGGCCATCATCAGGGAGACGTTCTCCATGGCCCGCAGCGTGGTCCGCGCCACGGAGGACCCGGCCTGGGCGCGGGGCTCGATCTGCGTGCGCCGTGCGGAGACGAGCGCGAACTCGGCACCGACGAAGAACGCGTTGAAGCCCAGCAGCACCACGGCGATCACGACTCCGGTGAGGTCACCCATCGTGCACCTCCTCGGTCCGGACCGAGAGCCGGATCCGGTCGACCCGCAGTCCGTCCATGTGCTCGACCTTCAGCACCGCGATCTTCCGCGGCAGCTCGTCGTCATCGTCGTCGAGCTCGACCGGGAGCGGCACCTCGGCGACGTCACCGGCGACCGGGATGCGGCCGAGCTCGCGCAGCACGAGGCCGGCGATGGTGTCGTAGTCCTCGTTGGCGGGCAGGTCGACCCCGGTGACGTCCTCGACCTCGTCGGGCCGGAGCAGGCCGCTCAGCGACCACGTGCCGTCGCGTCGCTGGCGCACCCGCGCACCGAGGCGGTCGTGCTCGTCGGAGATGTCGCCGACGATCTCCTCGACGACGTCCTCGAGGGTCACGATGCCCGCCTGGCCGCCGTACTCGTCGAGGACGACGGCCATCTGGAACCCGTCACGGCGCAGCAGCGCCAGCAGCGGGTCGAGCTTGAGGGAGTCGGGAACCACGATCGGCTTCACCATGATGTGCTTGATGCGGGTCGTGGCCCGCTCGTGCAGCGGCAGGGCCACGGCGTGCTTCACGTGCACCGTGCCGACCACGGCGTCGGCGTCGTCGAGCACCGGGAAGCGGGAGTGGCCGGTGCCGCGGGCCAGCTCGATCACCGTGCTCGCCCGGTCGGTGGCCTCGACACTGGTCGTGCGCACCCGCGGCGTCATGATCTCGCCGGCGGTGCGCGTGCCGAACTCCACGGAGCGCTCCATCAGCTCGGCGGTGTCGGGGTCGAGGGTGCCCTGGTCGGCGGACCGGGCGATCAACGAGGCCAGCTCGTTGGTGCTGCGGGCCGAGCGCAGCTCCTCCTGCGGCTCGATGCCGAGGCGACGCACCAGCACGTTCGCCGATCCGTTCAGCACCCGGATCGGGTACTTCATGGCGGTCGTGAAGCCGCGCTGCAGACGGGCCGTGGCCCGGGCCGTCTCGAGGGGCATCGCGATCGCGAGGTTCTTGGGGACCAGCTCTCCGAAGATCATCGTCAGCGCCGTGCTCAGTGCCAACGCGAAGCCGATCGCCGTCGGGTGGACGGCACCGTCGGGCAGCCCCATGGCGCCGAGCGGGTCGCGGATCAGCTCGGCGATCGCGGGCTCGGCCAGGAAACCGATGGCGAGGTTCGTGACCGTGATGCCGACCTGTGCCCCGGAGAGCTGGGTCGACAGGGACCGCAGGGCCTTCTGCACGCCGATCGCGCCGGCGTCACCGGCCGCGGCGGCCTTGTCGACCGCGTTGCGGTCGACGGTCACCAACGCGAACTCCGCCGCGACGAACACACCGCAGGCGAGGATGAGGAGCACGGCAAGGCCGAGCAACAACCAGGCAGTCATCGTGGCTCTCCCCCGTTCGGCACGGGATCAATGAGCTGGGGACTTTGAGAACCGTCCATGAGTGGTGTGCGTCAGCTGCTTTCGAATCGGGGCCGGACGCGGATCAGCGTACAGAAGTCGGCCACACGATCGCCAACCGTTACGCGTCGGTCGTGCCCCGTGGCCCGGCCAGGGCTGCGGCCACCGACCAGAGGCCCACTGCCACGGCGCCGACCAGTGCGGGCCACGCCCACGCCGACAGCCAGTGCTCGACGCGGACCGTTGCCGCCACCACGCTGGCCAGATGGAGCACCACGGCGGTGATCCAAGGCCACGGTGTGCGTCGTACGCCGACCGCGGCGGCGAGCAGCACGAGCGGGGTGAGCAGCACTGCGACGTACCACCACGCGTAGCCGTCGGCACCGAGGCCGCGCAGCGTGCCGACCACGTGTCCCGGTGCGCCACCGAGTCGCAGGACACCGGCACCGGCGATCACCGAAGTGGTGATCGTCAGCGTGGCGGAGAGGCGGAAGCTGCCCGACATCCCTTACGGGCGGGGGCCGTCGCGCTGGTCGATGTCGACGTCGGCGATGCAGGACCTGTCGCCGTCCTTCTCGACCTCCACCTCGACCACGCCGTAGCCCTCGGCGAGGCCACCGTCGTCGCTCCAGATGGTCAGCACGAAGGAGCCCTCGGCCTCGCCCTCGACGTCGGAGGCCTCGACGTGGATCTCCGGGTCGTCGGTGCCGGCCTCGTCCTTGCCGGCGTCGACGAACTCCTCGACCTTCTCGCGCTGCTCGTCGGTCGGCGCATCGCAGAGCAGGTCGATGCCGGCGTCGACGTCGATGTCCTCGCCGGCCTCGACCGCCGCGTCCGCGACGTCCTGGACGGACTCCGCTCCCCCGCGGTTGACCGCCCAGACGACGGCCGCCGTGCCGAACAGGATCACCAGGATGCCCGCGAGCACGAAGGCGATCTTGCGGTTGTTCGGCGGCGTGGGTGAGGGGCTCACGTTGTGGCTCATGCCCGCATTCTCACCCGCGCCGCCCCTGTTCACACCTCAGGCGCACCTCACACGTTGCGGCGGTACTGGCCGCCCACCTCGAAGAACGCCTCGGTCACCTGCTGGAGCGAGCACACCCGAGCGGCGTCCATCAGCACGGCGAAGACGTTCTCGCCGCCGATCGCGGCCTCCTTCAACCGGGCGATGGCCCGGTCGGCCTCGCTGCGGTGCGTGTCCTGGAAGGCGTGCACACGGTCGAGCTGCGACTTCTTCTCCGCCTCGGTCGCGCGGGCCAGCTCGACGGTGTGGTCCTCCTCGCCCGCACTCTCGGGGCGACGGAACGTGTTGACGCCGATGATCGGCAGCGAGCCGTCGTGCTTGCGGTGTTCGTAGAGCATCGACTCGTCCTGGATGCGGCCACGCTGGTAGCCGGTCTCCATGGCGCCGAGCACACCGCCGCGCTCGTTGATCCGGTCGAACTCGGCCAGCACCGCCGCCTCGACCAGGTCGGTGAGCTCGTCGATGATGAAGGAGCCCTGGAGCTGGTTCTCGTTCATCGAGAGGCCCCACTCCTTGTTGATGATCATCTGGATCGCCAGGGCCCGGCGCACGGACTCCTCGCTCGGCGTGGTGACCGCCTCGTCGAACGCGTTGGTGTGCAGCGAGTTGGCGTTGTCGTTGATCGCGATGAGCGCCTGGAGCGTGGTGCGGATGTCGTTGAAGTCCATCTCCTGCGCGTGGAGCGAACGACCCGAGGTCTGCACGTGGTACTTCAGCTTCTGCGAGCGCTCGTTGGCCCCGTACTTCTCCTTCATCGCGACCGCCCAGATGCGTCGGGCGACACGGCCGATCACGGAGTACTCCGGGTCCATGCCGTTGGAGAAGAAGAACGACAGGTTCGGCGCGAAGTCGTCGATGTCCATGCCACGCGCGAGGTAGGCCTCGACGTAGGTGAAGCCGTTGGCCAGCGTGAACGCGAGCTGGCTGATCGGGTTCGCCCCGGCCTCGGCGATGTGGTAGCCGGAGATGGAGACCGAGTAGAAGTTGCGGACCTGGTTCTGGATGAACCACTCCTGGATGTCGGCCATCATGCGCAGGCTGAACTCGGTGGAGAACAGGCAGGTGTTCTGGCCCTGGTCCTCCTTGAGGATGTCGGCCTGCACGGTGCCGCGCACGTTGGCGAGGGCGTACGCCGCGAGCATGGCGCGCTCGTCGTCGTTGGGCGCGCGGCCCTCCTTCTCATGGAACGCGTCGACCTGCTGGTCGATGACCGTGTTGAGGAAGAACGCCAGCACCGTCGGCGCCGGACCGTTGATCGTCATGCTGACGCTGGTGGACGGGGCGACCAGGTCGAAGCCGCCGTACAGCACCTTCATGTCGTCGAGGGTGGCGACCGAGACACCGGAGGTGCCGACCTTGCCGTAGACGTCGGGGCGCAGGTCGGGGTCGCGACCGTAGAGGGTCACCGAGTCGAACGCGGTGGACAGGCGGGTGGCCTCGCCCTCGTGGCTGAGGATCTTGAACCGGCGGTTGGTGCGGGCCGGGTCGCCCTCGCCCGCGAACATCCGGGCCGGGTCCTCCCCGTCACGCTTGAACGGGAACACGCCCGCGGTGAAGGGGTAGTAGCCGGGCAGGTTCTCCTTGCGCCAGTAGCGCACCAGCTCACCGTGGTCGTCGAACTTCGGCAGCGAGACCCGCGGGATCTTGTTGCCCGACAGCGACTCCTTGGTCAGGCGCGTGTGGATCTCCTTGTCGCGGACCTTCACGACCTGCTCGTCGCCGGAGTAGGACTCCACGACCTTGGGCCAGTTCTCGATCTGGTCGGCGACCTCGTGGGGCAGCTGCTTGCGTGCGCTCGCGAGCAGTTCGGGCACACCGCCCGCCTCGGCCTTCGCTTCGGCCAGCGCTGCCTGGACGGCCTCGACCTGCTGCACCTTGCGCGCTGCGGCGACGAGGTCCTCGGTCTCGGCGTGGTACTTGCGGACGGTCTCGGTGATCTCGGCCAGGTAGCGCACCCGTTGGGTCGGCACGACCTGGGCGATGCCCGAGGAGTGGCGTACGTCGACCCGCGGCAGCACGCCCTCGGCGACCGGGAGCCCGAGCTCGCCGAGCGAGGCCAGGAGGTGCTGGTAGAGCGCGGTGACGCCGTCGTCGTTGAACGTGGCGGCACTGGTGCCGAAGACCGGCATGTCCTCCGGCTTCTTGCCGAACGCCTCCTTGTTGCGGACCAACTGGCGGCCGACGTCGCGCAGGGCGTCCATCGCCCCGCGGCGCTCGAACTTGTTGATCGCGACGGTGTCGGCGAAGTCGAGCATGTCGATCTTCTCGAGCTGGGAGGCGGCACCGAACTCGGGCGTCATGACGTACATGGAGGTGTCGACGAAGGGCAGGATGCCCGCGTCGCCCTGGCCGATGCCGGGGGTCTCGACGACGACGAGGTCGAACCCGGCGGCCTTCACGACCGTGATCACGTCGGCGAGGCCTTCAGGGATCTCGTGACTCCCGCGGGTGGCCAGCGAGCGGAACATCGTGCGCTCGCCGTCGAGCGAGTTCATCCGGATGCGGTCACCGAGCAGGGCGCCACCGCCGCGCCGACGGGTCGGGTCGACCGCGATCACGGCGACCCGCAGCTTGTCCTCCTGGTCGACCCGGAAGCGACGTACGAGCTCGTCGGTGAGGCTGGACTTGCCGGAACCACCGGTGCCGGTGATGCCCAGCACGGGTGCGGTGCGCGCGTTCGCGGCGTCCTGCAGTGCGGAGAGGACGTCGGCCGGCAGCTCGCCGAGCTCGGCACCGGTCAGCGCACGGGCCACGGCGAAGCGGTCGCCGGCGATGACGGCGTCGGCGGTGACCGCGCTGTCCTTCCAGAGGTCGATGTCGCACTCGCGGATCATCTGGTTGATCATGCCGACGAGGCCGAGGCGCTGGCCGTCCTCGGGCGAGAAGATGACGACGCCGCTCTTCTTCAGGCGGGCGATCTCCTCGGGGACGATGACGCCGCCGCCCCCGCCGTAGACCTTGATGTGGCCGGCGCCGCGCTCGCGCAGCGACTCGACGAGGTATTCGAAGTACTCGACGTGGCCGCCCTGGTACGACGACACGGCGACGCCCTGCACGTCTTCCTCGATCGCGGCCTCGACGACCTCCTGGACCGATCGGTTGTGGCCGAGGTGGATGACCTCCGCGCCCTGGCTCTGGAGGATCCGCCGCATGATGTTGATCGATGCGTCGTGCCCGTCGAAGAGGCTCGAGGCGGTGACGAACCGAACCGGGTTCACGGGCTTGTGGAGTTCGGGCTTGTGGAGGTCGGTCGAAGTGCTCACGTTTCGGCTCCAGAACAGAGATAGTTGGACGTCCTAGTTAAATAGTAGGACGTCCTAGGAATTGTGCAAAGCCACCGTGGCACGGCTCACACGAGGGCACTCAGCAGAGTCGTCCCAGCTCGGTGTGCGCCTCCACCAGCGATGGGCCGTACCAGGTGAGCAGTCGTCCGCTGACCAGTCGGGTCGTCGCGTCGGCGAAGGCCTCGGGTCCGTCGTCGGCGGTGAAGACGTAGGGCTCGTCGGGCAGGAGCACGAGGTCCGGCGTGCGCCCTTCGATGTCGGCCACCGTCACCGACGGGTAGCGGTCCTCATGGTCGTCGTAGACGTTGACCAGGCCGAGGCGGCGCAGCACGTCGCCGGTGAAGGTGTGCGACCCGACCACCATCCACGGGTCACGCCAGATCGCCACGGCCGCGGTCGCCACCGCCTCCGGCACCTCGCGCCCCCACAGCCGCCGCGCCTCCACGAGCCAGTCCGGCACGTCGAGCGCCAGCGCCTCCGCGAACAGGCGCTCCATGCTGTCGAGTGCCTGCGGCACGGACTCGGTGACGGTCACCCACACAGCGATGCCGCGCTCGCGGAGCCGGCGTACGTCGAGCTCGCGGTTCTCCTCCTTGTTGGCGATCACCAGGTCGGGCTCGAGCTTCGCGATGTGATCGAGGTTGGGGTTCTTGGTGCCGCGCACACGTGCGACGTCCAGGTCCCCCGGGTGGGTGCACCAGTCGGTGGCGCCGACGAGAACGCCGGGTGCCGACGTGGCCAGGGCCTCGGTGAGTGACGGGACCAGCGAGACCACACGCCGCGCGTGCTGTCGGAGGGGAACCTCGTGGTCCAGGTCGTCGAGTAGGGGCGACATGGACGTGAGACTAGTGGCCGGCGTCTAGGCTTCGGCGGTGCCGTTCGTCGTGGACCTCGTCGGGGTCGCCTGCCTGGTCGCCCTGCTGGCGGTGGCGTTCCTGCACCCGCGCGGTCGCCACGAGCTGCTCGCGGGGGTGGCCTGCGCGGGCGCCGTGCTGGCCGTCGGTGCCGTGTCGTTCGCCGAGGTCGGCGACCAGGTCCGGACCCTGTTGCCGGTCGTGCTGTTCCTCGCCGCGATCCTCGTGGTCGCGGAGCTGTGCGCGGCCGAGGGCCTCTTCGCGGCGGTGGGCCAGCGAGTTCGCCGAGCAGGCCGGGGCAGCCCGCGCAGGCTCGTGGTGCTGACGTTCGTGGTGGCGTCGGCGGTCACGGCCGTCCTCAGCCTGGACGCGACCGTCGTGCTGCTGACTCCGGTCATCGCAGCCGCGGCCACCGGCACCGGTGCACAGCGAGCAGGCATGCACGCGTGCGTCCGGCTGGCCAACTCTGCCTCGCTGCTGCTGCCGGTCTCGAACCTGACGAACCTGCTGGCACTCCCCCACCTGGACCTCTCGTTCACCACGTGGGTGCTGCTGATGGCACCGGTGTGGGTCGTCGTGATCCTGGTCGAGTACGCCGGTGTGCTGCTGGTCTTCCCGGAGGCCCGGCGGCGCCGTTCGTCTTCCGGGGTGGTGCCGGACCCGGCCGAGCCTCTTCGGATGCCGCTGGTTCCGCTGGTCACGGTCGTCGCGATGCTCGCCGGCTTCGCCGCGGGATCGGCCATCGACGTCGACCCGTTCTGGGTGGCCGGCGCCGCTGCAGTCGTGCTTGTCGTGCACGCACTCTCACGGCGTGCCACGCGCGCGATCGCCGTCGTACATGCTGCACATCTGCCGTTCGTGGTCTTCGTGCTGTGCCTGGGCGTGGTGGTCCTCGCGGTCACCGACTCGTTCCTGGGCGAGGCGGTGGCCGGCCTCATCCCGTCGAGCGACGGCCTCGTCTCCCTGCTGCTGGTCGCCGTCCTCGCCACGGCCTTGGCGAACCTGGTCAACAACCTGCCCGCGACGTTGCTGCTGGTCCCGTTGGTCGCGCCCCTCGGCCCGGTGGCCGTGCTGGCGGCACTGATCGGGCTCGACGTCGGCTCGGGGCTCACCTACCCCGGATCGTTGGCCAACCTGTTGTGGCGGCGTACGTTGCGACGGCACGGGTCGTCCGTGGACACCCGGCTGTTCCACCTCCATGCCGCGGTCGTGACGCCGGTCGCCGTACTCGTGGGCACCACGGTGCTCTGGGCCTGGGCGGCCGGGACAGGTCTGGCCTGAGGCCTCGCTCAGCGCGGCTTGCCGACTGCGGCGCGGATCTCGTCGGTGGCGTCCCAGTCGTTGACGTGCATGCCCGCCACGACCAGCCCGTCGCGGATCCAGAAGGCGCGGTAGGTGCCGGAGGCGGGGTCGCCCTCGAACTCCACGGACGTGTAGCCGTCGGGGCCGACGCTGCCGACGTACTCCATGCCGAGGTCGTACTGATCGGTGAAGAAGTAGGGCAGCCGGTCGTAGTCGACGTCCTCGCCGAGCAGGACGCGGGCCGCGTGCCGGCCCTGGTGGATCGCGGTGTCCCAGTGCTCGACGCGGATCCGCCTGCCCAGCGTCGGGTGCAACTGGTTGGCGACGTCGCCGGCCGCGAAGACCCGCGGGTCGGAGCTGCGCAGGTCCTGGCCGACCAGGATGCCGTTGTCGACCGAGAGGCCCGCGGCCCTGGCCAGGTCGTCGACGGGCTCGACCCCGATGCCGACCACGATCAGGTCGGACCCGATCGCCTCGCCGTCGGCCAGGTGCACCGTGCCGTCGGCGTCGATGCTCGTGACGCTGGCCGACAGGCGGAGGTCGACACCGTGGGAGCGGTGCAGGTCGGCGAAGTGCCCGGCCACCTCGGGGCCGAGGACTCGAAGCAGGGGCAGCTCGAGCGACTCGACGATCGTGACCTCCGTGCCGGCCTCGCGAGCGGCGGCGGCGACCTCGAGCCCGATCCAGCCACCGCCGATGATGACGAGGCGGCGGCCCTCACCGAACGACGACTTGAGGGCGGCGCTGTCCTCGAAGGTACGCAGGTAGGCCACCGGCGCACCGCTCTCGTCGGCCATCGCAAGGTGACGGGGCCGGGATCCGGTGGCCAGGAGCAGGCGGTCGAACACCAGCCGCTCCTCCCCTGCCAGGACGGCGCCGGTGTCGAGGTCGAGCGCGTCGACGGCCGTCGCAGTACGCAGGTCGACCTCGTGGTCGGCGTACCACTCCTTGGTGTGGACGATGGCCGAGTCGGGTTCGTCCTTGCCGAGGAGAACACCCTTGGAGAGCGGCGGTCGTTCGTAGGGGAGGTGCGCCTCGTCGGCGAAGACGGTGAGCTCCCCGAGGTGCCCGCGGTCTCGCAGTTCGGCGGCTGCGTTCGCGGCAGCGAGGCCGCCCCCGACGATCACGATCTTCATGTCTTCTCCCTCGCTGGTCTGGTCAGGGTCAGGAACTCGGCCCTGCCTGACGGGTCCTCGCGCAACCTGCCGGACAGGGCGGACGTCACGGTGCGGGCCCCCGAGACGCGGGCACCGCGGAGGCTCATGCAGGTGTGCTCGGCTTCGATCACCACACCCACCCCCTTCGGCGACAGGGCACGCTGCAGGTGGTCGGCGACCTCCTGCGTCAGTCGTTCCTGAGTCTGGGCCCTGCGCGCATGGAACTCAACGAGTCTGGCGAACTTCGAGAGGCCCAGGATCCGGTCACCGGGCAGGTAGCCGACGTGTGCCACACCCCAGAAGGGAAGCATGTGGTGCTCGCACAGGGACTGGACCGGGATGTCCTGCACGAGCACGAGCTCGTCGTACCCCTGCTCGTTGGGGAACGTCGTGAGGTCGAAGTCGCGGGCCCTCAGCATCTCGAGATAGGCATCGGCCATACGACGTGGGGTGTCGAGCATGGCCGGGGTCTCGATGGGGAGCCCGAGGGCGGTGAGGAAGCGGGCGCAGGACTCCTCCACCGCCCTCGGGTCGATGTCGCCCCGGGCATGCGTGATGCGGGGACGCAGTGGGGTCGCGGTCATCGGCCGGTCGCCGAGTGCCGGGCGCGGGCAAGGAGGGCCAGGGCGAGGGCGCCGACCAGGAGGCCGAAGTCGCGGAGGGCCACGTCGTAGTACTCCCCCATGGTGAGCAGGTTGAGGATGATGCCGGCCAGCCAGGCCGCGACGAGCAGCGCACCGAACCGCGGCGCGAGGGCGACCGCGAGGCCGGCGACGATCTCGATGACACCGACCGCCAGCATGGCCTGGTGGGCAGATCCCGGCACGAGGTCGTTGATCCACGGAGCCAGGTAGTCCTCCCAGTCAGTGAGGAGACCGGCGAACTTGTCCAGCCCGAAGGCGATCGGGGCGATGGTGAAGACGGTGCGGAGCAGGAAGAACGCCTGCTCCACCGGCGAGTTCGTGGCCCACTGCGAGGTGGGGGCGGGAGACTGCTGAGTGGTCATGGTGACCTCCGGTTTTCTAAAGTAGACTTTTCTCTACGTTAGACCTTCCGGGAGTGTAAGGTCAATGATCATCTCCTTTAGAAGGGCGCGATCGTGGTGGATCTGGCAGGACAGGCCTCGAGCATCGGTGCGCTCGCCGAGCCGGTACGCCGAGCGCTCTACGAGTACGTCGCCACGCAGGCCGATCCGGTCAGCCGGGAGCAGGCCGCGAGCGCGGTCGACGTACCGGCCCACACCGCGAAGTTCCACCTGGACAAGCTGGTCGACGAGGGGCTGCTGGAGACCGAGTTCCGCCGCCTGTCGGGTCGCACCGGTCCGGGGGCCGGACGGCCCAGCAAGCTCTACCAGCGCAGCGCCCGCGAGTTCGCGGTGTCGCTGCCCGAGCGCCACTACGACCTGGTCGGGCACATCCTCGCGTCGGCCGTCGAGCAGGCGGCGCGCGGCACGTCGCTCGACGACGCGCTCAGCAGTGCCGCCACCGAGCACGGCCGCGTCGACGGCCAGTCCGCGGAGTCGGGAGTCGAGGACCCACTCGACCGACTTGCCGAGACCCTGTCCGGACGCGGCTACGAGGCCCGCCGCGAGGACGACACCGTCACGCTGGCCAACTGCCCGTTCGACAGCCTGGCCAAGCAGCACACCGAGCTCGTGTGCGGCCTCAACCGTGACTACGTGCAGGGTGTGGCCGACGGCCTCGGTTGCACCGGCGTCGAGGCCTGCCTCGAACCCGAGGACGGCCTCTGCTGCGTGAAGTCCCACCGTCGCTGACGAACCGGATCGCGATCGATTGCGTCCTACCCGTGAAGGGACTCTCCCTCACTCACGGAAGGACCGCACCATGAAGATCATGATCCGCGCCGCGGCTGCCGCGGCAGCGCTCTCCTGTCTCGCGCTGACCGCGCCCACCCAGGCCGCGCCCACCCAGGCCGCACCGGCCCCGGCCGCCTCGTCGCAGACCACTCCGGCCTGCACCAACGCCGACCTGCACGTCGACTATCGCTACAGCGACAGTGGGGCCGGCAGCAGCTACGGCTGGATCCGCGTCACCAACGTGTCGCGCCACGCCTGCCGTACCGGCGGCTACGGCGGCGTCTCGTACGTCGGGGACGGTGACGGCACGCAGATCGGGCACGCGGCGATCCGGGTGAACCGGGCAGCCGTGCGCCAGTACGTCGTACGCCCCGGCCAGAGGCTGGTCAGCTCACTGCAGATGGTCAGGGCCGGCAACTACTCGAAGTCGACCTGTCGACCGGCCCGCGTGGACGGCTTCCGGGTCTACGTGCCGAACGCCTACCGCTCGCAGTTCGTCGCGCACCGCACGACCGGCTGCCGCAACACAGCTGTCCACCTGTTGTGGCAGCGGCCGTACCACCGCCCCTGAGCCCCACCGGCGCCGAGAGTCCCGACTGTCGGCGCACTCGGGCATGCTGGTCGCATGCAGCTCGCACGAGTGATCGCCACGTCGGCGGCGGTGGCCGCGACCCGGTCCCGCAACGAGAAGGTGGCCGCCCTGTCCGACACGCTCCGTGAGGCCGTGGAGTCGGGCGCGCCGGTCGAGGTGGTCACCGACTACCTCGCCGGGGTGCTCCCCCAGCGCCGCATCGGAGTCGGCTGGCGGGGCATGGCGAAGCTGCCCGAGCCGGCCGAGTCGCCGTCGCTCCTCGTCACCGAGGTCGACGCCGCCCTGACCGCGATCGGCGTGCTCTCCGGGCAGGGGTCGACGGCCCAGCGCAGCGCTGCGGTCGCCGAGCTCTTCGGCCGGGCGACCGCCGATGAGCAGGCCTGGTTGCGCGGGCTGATCACCGGAGAGATGCGCCAGGGCGCGGGTGACGGCGTGATGCTGAAGGCGATCGCGGTCGCCGCCGAGGTCGACGAGCTGGCCGTGCGCCGGGCGGTGATGCTGGCCGGGTTCGCCGGACCGGTGGCCGCGGCAGCGCTCACCGGCGGAAGCGCGGCCCTCGACGAGGTGCTCCTCGAGGTCGGTCGCCCGCTGCGTCCGATGCTGGCCGCGTCGGCGCCCGACATCGCCTCGGCGCTCGCCGACGGTGTCGAGGTGGCCCTCGACTCCAAGCTCGACGGCATCCGCATCCAGGCGCATCTCGACCACGGCACCGTGCGCCTGTTCACCCGCACCCTCGACGACGTCACCGACCGACTGCCCGAGGTGGTCGAGGCGGTGGCCGCTCTCTCGGCCGACACGGCAGTGCTCGACGGCGAGGTGATCGCGGAGGCCGACGGCCGCCCCCAGCCGTTCCAGGTCACCGGCTCCCGCACCATGAGCAGCGCCGACCCCGATCGCATGCGCACCGAGATCCCGCTGTCGACGTACTTCTTCGACCTCCTGCACCTCGACGGCCGCGACCTCGTCGACGTGCCGGCGCTCGAGCGCTGGAGGCTGCTCTCGGAGGTCGCACCAAGGCACGTCGTCCCCCGCCTGCTGACCTCCGACGTCACCGAGGCCGAACAGTTCTTCGCCGACCGGCTCACCGCCGGCCACGAGGGCGTCGTGGTGAAGGACCCGCAGGCGCCGTACGCCGCCGGCCGTCGCGGTGCCGGTTGGGTGAAGGTCAAGCCGCGGCACACGCTCGACCTGGTCGTGCTGGCCGTCGAGTGGGGCAGCGGGCGGCGACGCGGCTGGCTGTCCAACATCCACCTCGGTGCGCGTGATGCCGAGACGGGCGAGCCGGTGATGTTGGGCAAGACGTTCAAGGGGATGACCGACGAGATGCTGGCCTGGCAGACCGAGCGGTTCCTCGAGCTCGAGACGCACCGCGAGGGACACGTCGTGTTCGTGCGGCCGGAGCAGGTCGTGGAGATCGCCTTCGACGGCGTGCAGAGATCGTCGCGCTATCCGGGTGGTGTGGCCCTGCGGTTCGCGCGCGTGTTGCGCTACCGCGACGACAAGCCAGTCGGCGAGATCGACACGGTCGAGCAGGTGCGCGGGCTCCTCTGAGTCACGCGTCGGGCTCGGCGGGGGTCTCCTTGCCCTCACGCTCGTCGCGGTCGGCCCACTCCCGCAGCACCTCGATGTCGAAGACGTGGTCGTCGATGTCGGCGTGCAGGTCGCCGATCTCCGCGAAGCGCGCGGGCATCGTCTGGATGGTGAAGTCGTTGGGCTCGACGTCGTCGATCTCGTCCCACGTCACCGGGGCCGAGACGCGGGCCTCCGGCACACCGCGCACGGAGTAGGCCGCGGCGATCGTGTGGTCGCGGGCGTTCTGGTTGTAGTCGACGAAGAGGTGGTGCGGGTCGCGGTCCTTGCGCCACCACGTGGTGGTCACGTCGTCGGGCATCCGGCGCTCGACCTCGCGTGCGAAGGCCAACGCTGCCCGGCGTACCTCCTTGTGACCGTGGTCGGGACGGATCCGCACGTAGACGTGCAGGCCGGACCCGCCGCTGGTCTTCGGGAACCCGGTGGCACCGAGCTCGTCGAGGATCTCGTGCGCCACCCCGGCCACCCGCTGCACCTGCGGCCAGTCCGACAGCGGACCGGGATCGAGGTCGATGCGCCACTCGTCGGGCTTCTCGGTGTCCTCGCGGCGACTGTTCCACGGGTGGAACTCGACGGTCGACATCTGCACCGCCCAGATCACGTGGGCCAGCTCGGTCACGCAGAGCTCGTCGGCGGTCCGGTTCCACCGCGGGAAGTGCAGCTGCACGGTCTCGATCCAGGGCGGTGCTCCCTGCGGGATCCGCTTCTGGTGCACCTTGTCGCCGGCCAGGCCCTTGGGGAAGCGGTGCAGCATGCACGGTCGTTCGAAGAGGGCGTTGACGATGCCCGGGCCGACGGCGAGGTAGTACTCCACCAGGTCGAGCTTGGTCGCGCCGAGCTCCGGGAAGTAGACGCGCTCGGGGTTGCTG
The DNA here is from genome assembly GCF_001429525.1 of Nocardioides sp. Soil796. Lineage (NCBI taxonomy): Bacteria > Bacillati > Actinomycetota > Actinomycetes > Propionibacteriales > Nocardioidaceae > Nocardioides > Nocardioides sp. Soil796. Next base: position 839,422 of record NZ_LMSQ01000017.1, on the reverse strand, counting down.
ACCCGCACGAGGCGATCGTCGACCTCGAGCTCGACTGCGGGCGATGAGGAGGCCATGCCCACAACGTAGCGTCCGGCAGCCCCGAGGCGTCGCAGAAATACTTCGGCGCGAACCGTCACGTGATCGGGCGCCCGACACGTCAAGTGGGTGTGAAGGAAGACAGGACGGGCCCCGGGACCGTCGAGTTCGAGGAGTTCGCCCGTGCGACGGGCCAGCGTCTCTACCGTGCGGCGATGCTGCTGACCGGCGACCACCACCTGGCCGAGGACCTGACCCAGGCGACGTACGCCCGACTCTTCGCATCCTGGCGTCGGGTACGGCGCACCGACACCCCGGTCGCGTATGCCCGCACCGCGCTGTTCAACGAGTTCATGTCGCACAAGCGCCTGCGTCGCAACTCCGAGCGACCGGTCGACGTCCTGCCGGAGGCACCGGTCGACTCCCCCGGCTCCGACGAGCGGCTCGACCTGATGGCTGCTCTTGCCCACCTGTCGCGGGCCGACCGGCTCATCCTCGTCTGCCGCTACTGGGAGGACCGCAGCGTCACCCAGACCGCCGGCGACCTGTCGCTGACCGAGGCCACCGTCCGCTCCCGTTCCCGTCGGGCCCTCGCCCGGCTCCGCCACCACCTCGAGAAGGAAGACCATGACGCACTCCGATGACCACGACCTGCGCACCCGCATGCACGACTCGCTCGCCGGTGCCTCCCTCGACCTCGACACCCTCGTCGACGTGGCCACGCACGCCGGCACCCGAATCCGCCGTCGTCGTACCATCGGCACCTGCCTCGCCGCCGCGGCCTGTGTCAGCGTCCTTGCTGTCGGCGGGACGGTACTCGGGCTGCCGGGTGGTGGATCCGGGAACGGCGCGGTGGCCGCGGCCCCCAGCGCAACCTCGACGCCGTCACCCTCCACGCCGTCGCCCACCGTCAGCCCGGTGGTCCGCACCCGCACTCTCACCGCGGCCCTGGTCGCGAAGGTGTCCGACCTGGTGCCCGGGACGACCAAGGCGTACGGCGGCCAGGACGATCACCTGATCCTCTCCTACGTGAACCGGACCCAGGCTGAGGGGAACGGCGCCTTCGATTTCACGCCCACCGCCACCGGCGATGCCGGACGCGTCTTCGTCGGGTTCCAGCCGACCGCGCCCGACCCCACTCTGTTCACGTGTCAGCGGCAGAGCGGCAAGTACTCCGACGACGTCGGCTCATGCACGCGCACCGTGACGGACAGCGGGAGCACGGTGATCACGTTCGAGGAGCAGGTCCCGCAGGTCGACGGCAGCACCCTGGTGATCCGCACCGCCGACGCGCTGCAGGCCGACGGCTCCCGGGTGACCATCCGGGCCAGCAACTCGGTCGAGCCCAGTGACGACGCCAAGGGCCAGCAGGTGTTCACGGTGGAGGGCGACCCCGGACTCACCCTGGCGCAGCTACGCACCCTGGTCGCCCAGGACGGGTGGAGCCTCCAGGGCATCGAGCAGTACGCCGACGCCGGCAACGCACTCGCGCCGTTCGACGACTTCTCCCAGAAGAGCTGATCAGCCAGAAGAACTGATCAGCCGGAGGAGCTGATCAACGCCTGCGCAGCAGGGCCAGGAACATCGCGTCGGTCTGGTGCCGGTGCGGCCACAGCTGCACGGTCCCCGGCATCGGCCCGGCGACGTCGTCGAGGTGCACGCCCGGCACCGATCCGAGGATCGCGGGGGCGTCGAGGAGCTCGACGTCGTCGCGGGTGGCGAGCAGGTGCTCCACCACCTCACGGGTCTCGGCCATCACCGGCGAGCACGTGACGTAGCCGACGACTCCCCCTGCGCGCGTGGCGATGACCGCCTGCTCGAGCAAGGCCCGCTGCAGCGGCACCAGCCCGGCGACGTCTTCCGGCGTGCGCCGCCAGCGGGACTCCGGGCGTCGGCGCAGGGCACCCAGGCCCGAGCACGGCACGTCGACCAGCACCCGGTCGAACGTGCCCGGCGCCCAGGCCGGTCGGGTTCCGTCGGCAACGACGATGCCGGCCATGCCCGCTCCGACCTGCGCGGTGGCGCGACGCACCAGGCCGGCCCGGTGCTCCTGACGCTCGGAGGCCAGCAGTCGGGCGTCGCGGCCGGCGGCCACTGCGGCCACCAGGGCGGACTTGCCACCCGGGCCGGCGCAGGCGTCGAGCCAGCGTTCGTCGCGACCCTCGACGGGTGCCGCGGCCCAGGCCAGGGCCACCGCCTGGGAGCCCTCGTCCTGGACGCCGGCCCGCCCCTGCGCCACGGCTTCCACCGCGCCGGGGTCGCCACCGGGCAGGGCGACTGCGTACGGCGTACGCCCGGTCGCCTCGCCACCGGCTTCGGTGAGCTCGTCGACGGTCACCAGACCGGGACGGGCCACCAGGGTCACCTTGGGCGAGGCGTTGTCGGCGGCCAGCAGCGCGTCGAGCTCCTCGCGCCGTTTGCCCGCGGCGAGGGCATGGCCGAGCTGCTCGACCACCCAGCGCGGGTGCGAGTGCGCGATCGTGGCGAAGCCGAGGGTGTCAGCGGGTGCGAGCAGGCGGATCCACTCGTCGAGGTCGTGCTCGGTGACGCGACGCAGCACGGCATTGGTGAACCCGGCAGGACCCTGACCCACGCGGGCGCGGACCAGGTCGACCGTGGTGCTGATCGCGGCGTGGGTCGGCACCCGCATCGACAGCAGCTGGTGGGTACCGAGCCGCAGCGCGTCGAGCACCTTGGCCTCCACCTTCGGGCGGTCGAGACAGGCGCGGATGATCGCGTCGTAGGTGCCCTGCCGACGGATCGTGCCGGAGACCAGCTCGGTCACGAACGCGGCGTCGCGGCCACTCAGGCCCTGCTCGGCCAGGACGTGCGGGAGCACCAGGTTGGTGTAGGCGTCCTCGAGTCGGACCAGCTTCAGCACGTCGTACGCAGCCGCCCGAGGCGGGTCGACCTTGGCCTTGGGTGCCGGGGGCCGACCGCCGGAGCTCGTGGTCGGACGCCGCGCACCACGTGCTGCACCGCCGCGGCGCGGGTCAGCCATCCGTGGACCGCTCGGCGAAGAACTCCTTGGCCAGCCGCTTGGGCGCCTTGGACGCCCAGGCGTCGGTGATGATCTCGGTCAGCTCGTCGAGGTCGATCTCGCCGAGGCGCGACTCCTGCACCAGCACCGCCCGGAAACCGTTGAAGTGGTCGACGGTGAAGAACGGCAGGCGTTCGTCGGCGACGAGGGCTTCCTTGTCCTCGAGCGTCGGGGTGTGGATCACCAGCAGGTCGTCGTACATCTCACCGGTCTCGGGATCGATCGCGGTCCTGTGCGGCATGCGGTGGAGCACGAAGCCCTTGCCCTTGTCACCCTTCGGCACCTTGTACGTCGGGCGGTCGCCCCACGACGTGCCGAACTCGACCTCGGGCAGCGACAGGCAGATCGTCTTGATGTCCTCAGGCCTGGCCCCGCGCGTCATGGCAACGACGGTAGTCGCACTCACCCGTCACCGAAACGGGTGCCCGGCTCGAGGCGGACGCCGCGGGCCCAGTCGGCCGCGTTCATCTGCTTCTTCCCGAACGCCTTGACCTCGCCGAGCTTCACCGGGTCGGTGCCGGTGCCGACGTGCACGGAGTTCTTGCCGACGGCCAGCACGCCGGGGGCCAGCGGCTCGTGATCGGCGTCGATGGTCACCGGGCCGATCTTGATCCGCTGCTCGTCGTGGGTCGACCAGGCACCCGGGCCGGGCGTGCAGGCCCGGACGCGGCGGTCGACGCGTACGGCGGGCTCGGTCCAGTCGACGGCGGCGTCGTCAACGAGGATCTTCGGCGCGATGCTGACGCCCTCGCCGGGCTGCTCGCGGGCCTCGAGCTGGCCGTCGGCGATGCCGTCGAGGGTGGCCACCAGCAGGCCCGCCCCGCCTTGGGCCAGCCGGCCGAGGAGGTCGCCGGCGGTGTCGGTCGGCCAGATGGTCTCGGTCATCACGCCGAAGACGGGTCCGGCGTCGAGCGCCTTGACGATGCGGAACGTGGTGGCCCCGGTCATCTCGTCGCCGGCCCAGATGGAGTGCTGCACCGGGGCGGCTCCGCGCCAGGCGGGCAGCAGCGAGAAGTGCAGGTTGATCCAGCCGTGCTCGGGGATGTCGAGGGCCGACTGCGGCAGGAGTGCGCCGTACGCCACGACGGGGCAGCAGTCGGGTGCGAGGGCCTTCAGCTGCTCCTGGAAGTCGGGGTCGCGGGGGTGCTCCGGCTTGAGCACCGGGATGCCGAGCTCCTCGGCGCGCTGGGCGACGGGCGAGGCGACCAGCTTGCGCCCCCGGCCCGAGGGGGCGTCGGGGCGGGTGACCACGCCGACCAGCTCGTGGGGGCTGGCCGCGATCGCCTCGAGCGCGGGTACGGCGACCTCGGGGGTGCCGGCGAAGACGACCCGCATCAGAGACCGAACCCGTTCGTGGCGTGGGGCGAGACCTTGACCTTGGGCTTCTCGAGGCCGAACCAGTCGGACTCGCGGATCGTGCGCATGGCGTCCTTGCGGGCCTCGGTGTCGAGCTTGTCGATGAACAGCACGCCGTCGAGGTGGTCGGTCTCGTGCTGGATCGCGCGGGCCAGCAGCTCGGAGCCCTCGATCCTCACCGGCTCGCCGTGCATGTTGAACCCCGACGCCACCACCGACATCGCGCGTCGGCAGTCGTAGGTCAGCTCGGGCAGGGACAGGCAGCCCTCGGGGCCGAACTGGGTCTCCTCGGAGAGGTCGAGCACCGGGTTGACCAGGTGGCCGAGCTCGCCGTCGACGTTCCAGGTGAAGACGCGGACTCCCACACCGATCTGCGGTGCGGCCAGGCCAGCCCCCGGGGCCTCCAGCATGGTGTCGGTCAGGTCCGCGACGAGAGCGCGCAGTTCCTTGTCGAACGTGGTGACCTCGAGGGCGCGGCTGCGCAGGATCGGGTCACCGAAGAGTCGGATCGGCTGGATGGCCACGGTTCTCCTTGGTGGGTCGAGTGCGCGGGCAAGTGTAGACGTCTGCGGCCTGTGGGGGCATTCCCCCGGTGGGGGGTGACGTCAGAGGCCCGGTGGGTCGACGTGCACCCTCACGGCATCGAGCTTGCGGGCCGAGCGGAGCCGTTGCAGCTCGCCGAGTGAATCACTGAGTGCGGGTCCGTGACTGCGCGGCACCCGCAGCACGGCCCGGAACTCCGGACTCTCGGGAGCCGTGTGGCCCGGAGCGGCCGGGACCTCGATCGGACCCAGCAGCTCGGCGCCCTCGGGCTTGCTCAGGAGGGTCAGGGCGTCGTCGAGGGCTCCGGCAGAGCCGGTGATCGTGGCCATCCGGCTGGCCGGCGGCAGGTGTGCGGAGCGCCGTTCCTCCATCTCGCGTCGGGCGAAGCCGCCCGGGTCCCACCGCACCAGTGCCTGGAGGGTCGGCTCGGCCGGGTCGCCGACCGCCACGACCTTCCCACCGGGGGCGGCGAGGGCTGCGGCGTTCATCCAGCGGCGCAGGGCCTCCTCGGCGGTGCGGAGGTCGAGGCGGGCCAGCACGAGCCAGGTGTCGAGCAGGATCACGGCGGCGTATCCCCCGTCGGCGACCGGTTCGGCCCCGGGTGTGGCGACCACGATCGCCGGCTTGGCGTCGACCCGGCTCAGCACCCGGTCTCCGCTGGAGCTGCGCACCACCGTGCGCGGGAAGGTGCGGCCGAGCTCCTCCGCCGTACGCGCGTCGCCACGCACCGGTGCCCGAAGGCCGCGGTGACCGCAGGTGGTGCAGGCGAAGTCGGGGTGGACCGTGCCGCACCAGGCGCAGGCGACGGCCTGCTCGCTGCTGGCCTGGCGCAGCGGGCCCGTGCAGCTGCTGCAGCGGGCCGGGGTGCGGCAGCGTTCGCAGGCCAGGGAGGCCGCGTAGCCGGCCCGGGGAGCCTGGACCAGGACGGGTCCGTCGGCCAGGGCCGAGCGGATCGTGTCGAACGCGAGCGCCGGGAAGCGGGTGGCGCGGGCCATCGGGTCGCGTTCGAGCTCGCGGTCGGTGGCGCCGGTGACCGCGACCGTGAGGCCGTCGCGCAGCGCTTGGCGGGTCGGCAGGATCTCGGCCGCCCAGCCCGTGGTGAGGAGGTATTCGGCCTCGACGGTGCGGGCGAACCCGCCGACCAGGGCCGCGGCACCCTCGGCCTCGGCGCGCATCAGCAGCACCTCACGGGTGTGCGGGTAGGGCGCGCGGGGCTCGGCGTAGAGGTCGTCGCCGTCGTCCCAGATCACCAGCAGGCCGAGATCGTGGACCGGCGCGAAGACCGCTGCCCGGGTGCCGACCACGATGCGGCGGGTGCCACGGGAGACGGAGAGGAAGTCGCGGTAGCGGGCGGCCGGCCCGCTGTCGGCGGTGAGCGTGACGTGGTGACCGGTGCCGAGCACGGCCGTCAGGGCGGCGTCGACCCGGGCGACGTCCTTGCCGTCAGGCACGCAGATGATGCTGCCGCGGCCCGAGGCGTACGTCGCAGCAGCCGCGTGGGCGAGCCTCGTGGGCCAGTCGGTGCCCGGTGCGGCGGACCAGACGGCACGCGGGGAACGGCCGTCGGCCAGTGCCTCGACGAAGCCGGCACCGTGGGTGTCCGCGGACCAGGCCAGGCCGGCCTCGGCAGCGCCCTCGGGTCGGCGCACCGGTGCCGGCTCCGACGACTCCTTCTCGGTGGTGGCGTGCCGTGGCGGCACCGCAAGTCGCAGCACGTCGGCGCGACTGCCCGCGTATCTCCGGGCGACCTGCTCGCTCAGCGCGGCGATCGCCGGGGCGAGCACCGGCTCCGCGCTGACCACGCGACGCAGGGGCTGGAGCCGGCCGGTGTGGTCGCTGCTGGCCACCCGGGCCACGACGAACGCGTCGACGTCCTGTCCGGCGAACCTGACCTTCACCCGGGCACCGGGCACGGCGGTGTCGGCCATCGCCGAGGGCACCGCGTAGTCGAAGGGTCGGTCGAGGTGGGCCAGCGGCAGGTCGACCAGCACCTGCGCGACCGGGTCGACGTCGGCGAACTCGATCGCCTTCTTGGCCGGGGCCTTGCCCTTGGCCCGCGCACGCACGAGTCCGGGCAACAGCTCGGGCTGCCCGGTGAGGTCGTCGTACGTCGGCTTGGTCATCGGGGCATTCCTACCAGTCACGGCCGACAGGCCCCGTCGTGCGCCGGCAGTTGGTCGGCGTACGGGCCGGGGGTGGGGCGAGGGTCGAGCCGACTCCCCACAGAAAACGCGCACTCCCCACGCGAAATCTCGCGTGGGGAGTGCAGGTTTCCCCGGTGCACCGGGGAATGCTACAAACGGATCAGCCGGAGGCGGCGGCCTTGAGGGCGTCGGCGCGGTCGGTGCGCTCCCAGGTGAACTCGGGGAGCTCGCGACCGAAGTGGCCGTAGGCAGCGGTCTTGGCGTAGATCGGGCGGAGCAGGTCGAGGTCGCGGATGATCGCGGCCGGGCGCAGGTCGAAGACCTGGAGCACGGCTTCCTGGATCTTCTCGTCCGGGACGGTGCCGGTGCCGAAGGTCTCGATGAAGACACCCACCGGGTGCGCCTTGCCGATGGCGTAGGCGACCTGTGCCTCGCACTGACGGGCCAGGCCCGCGGCGACGACGTTCTTGGCCACCCAGCGCATGGCGTACGCCGCGGAGCGGTCGACCTTCGACGGGTCCTTGCCGGAGAACGCGCCGCCACCGTGACGGGCCATGCCGCCGTAGGTGTCGACGATGATCTTGCGACCGGTCAGGCCGGCGTCACCCATCGGGCCACCGACCACGAACTTGCCGGTCGGGTTGACCAGCATGCGGTAGTCGTCGGAGGGGATGTCGAAGCCCTCGAGCACCGCGTCGATGACGTGCTTCTTGATGTCGCCCTCGAGCGTGGGGTGGTCGATCTCGGCGGAGTGCTGCGTGGAGAGCACCACCGTGTCGATGCGCACCGGACGGTTGTCGGCGTCGTACTCGATGGTGACCTGGGTCTTGCCGTCGGGACGCAGGTAGGGCAGCGTGCCGTCCTTGCGGACCTCGGAGAGCTTCTCCGAGAGGGTCTGCGCGATCTTGATCGGCAGCGGGAACAGCTCGGGGGTGTCGTCGTTGGCGTAGCCGAACATCAGGCCCTGGTCGCCGGCACCACGCTTGTCGAGGTCGTCGTCCGAGGAGCCGACCCGCGACTCGTGGCCGTCGTCGACACCGGCGGCGATGTCGACCGACTGGCCGCCGATCGCGACCTGGACGCCACAGGTGGTGCCGTCGAAGCCCTTGTCGGAGTGGTCGTAGCCGATCTCGAGGATCTTCTTGCGGACCAGCTCGGCGACCGGGGCGTAGGCGTTGGTGCGCACCTCACCGGCGACGACGACGAGGCCCGTGGTCAACAGGGTCTCGACGGCGACGCGCAGGTTCTCCTTGTCGGCGTCGTTCTCCATGAGGTAGTCAAGAACGGTGTCGCTGATCTGGTCAGCGATCTTGTCGGGGTGACCCTCGGTCACCGACTCCGACGTGAAAAGGCGTCCAGCCACAGTGGATCTCACTCCCGAATTGTTGGTGTGCTCTCAAAACGATAGTCCAGCGGTGGAGTTACGTGCTCGTGTCTCACCGCAATCTTGCCCTGACGGTCAGGTCAGTCGCCGTGCCACCTGGTCCCAGATGGCGTGGGCCAGGGCTCCCTTGGTGCCGCGCGGGACCTCGGTCGCCTCCCCCTCCCGGGACAGGATCACCGCTTCGTTGTCGGGGCTGCCGAACACGGCTCCCCCGCTGACGTCGTTGACCACCAGCAGGTCGCAGCCCTTGCGGGCCAGCTTGGCGAGGGCGAGCTCACGCACCGTGCCGGTGTCGTCGCCGGTCTCGGCAGCGAAGCCGACGATCACCTGCGCCTCACGGGTCCGGTGGTGCGAGATCTCCTTGAGGATGTCGGGGTTCTGCTCCAGCTCGATGGCCGGCGCAGAGCCGTCGGCGGCCTTCTTGATCTTGTCGCTGCTGACGCTGGTCGGCCGGAAGTCGGCGGGCGCGGCCGCCATCACGACGGCGTCGGCGGACGCCGTGGCGCTCACCACCGCGTCGCGCAGCTCGGCCGTGGTCGACACGGGCACCACCTTGACTCCGGCCGGGTCGGGCAGCGTGACGTTGGCCGCGACCAGGGTCACCTCCGCGCCCCGGGCGGCGGCCGTGCGGGCGAGCGCGTAGCCCTGGAGGCCCGAGGAACGGTTGCCCAGGAAGCGCACGGGGTCGAGGTACTCGCGGGTGCCGCCGGCGGACACGACGACCTGCCGGCCGGTCAGGTCGGCGGGTACGGCGCCGCGCGCCAGCACGTCGGTGCAGAACTCGAAGATCTCGGCGGGCTCGGGGAGGCGCCCCTTGCCGGTGTCCTTGCCGGTGAGCCGGCCTTCGGCCGGCTCGATGACCAGGATGCCGCGGGACCGCAGGGTGGCGACGTTGGCGACCGTGGCCGGGTGCTCCCACATCTCGGTGTGCATCGCCGGGGCGAACACGATCGGGGAACGCGCCGTGAGCAACGTGTTGGTGAGCAGGTCGTCGGCGAGGCCGTGTGCCGCCTTGGCGATCAGGTCGGCGGTGGCCGGGGCGACCACGACGAGGTCTGCCGACTGCCCGATGCGGACGTGCGGCACCTGCTCGACGCCAGTCCAGACGTCGGTGGCCACCGACTTGCCGGACAACGCCGCCCACGTCGGGGCACCGACGAACTCCAGGGCGGCGGCGGTGGGTACGACAGTGACGTCGTGGCCGGACTCGGTGAAGCGGCGCAGCAGCTCACATGCCTTGTAGGCCGCGATGCCGCCACTGACTCCGAGGACGACACGAGGCCGCTCCCGCACAGCGGAAGCGGCCACGTCGTGGTGCAAGGATTCCGTCATCGGAACTCCGGGGAGTTACTCGGACGCAGTGAGATCGGGCTCCGCGGCGGCGGCAGCAGCAGCGGCCTCTTCAGCGGCGAGCTCGGCCGGGTCGATGTCGGTGCAGGTCAGGAGGTCCTCGTTGATCTCGCGCAGGGCGATCGAGAGGGGCTTCTCCTGGACGTGGGTGTCGACCAGCGGGCCGACGTACTCGAGCAGGCCCTCGCCGAGCTGGGAGTAGTAGGCGTTGATCTGCCGGGCGCGCTTGGCGCTGTAGAGGACCAGCTTGTACTTCGAGTCCGTCTTGGTGAGCAGATCGTCGATGGAAGGGTTGGTGACACCCTCGCCGGTGGGGACAGACACGTGCACACGCCTCACAAGTAGTTGGAATTGCACCCAGCGATGGCTGGATTTCATCAGGCCCGCAGAGGGGCCTTCATCAAGGTTACCAACTCGTGGGCTGCAGCGTGAACTTCGCGGTTCACGATGGTCTTGTCGAACTCGGCCTCGGCGGCGAGTTCGACCCGCGCCGTCTCGAGGCGACGCTCGCGTTCGCGCTCGTCCTCGGTGCCGCGGCCGACCAGTCGGCGGACGAGTTCGTCCCAGCTGGGCGGGGCCAGGAAGACGAAGAGCGCCTCCGGCATGTTCACCTTGACCTGGCGTGCACCCTGCAGGTCGATCTCGAGCAGGGCCGGCCGGCCGGACGCCAGTGCCTCGTCGACGGGGCCGCGCGGGGTGCCGTAGCGGGCCGCCTTGTGCACGACCGCCCACTCGAGCAGCTCGCCACGCTCGACCATCTCGTCGAAGCGCTCGTCGGAGACGAAGTGGTAGTGCACACCCTCGACCTCGCCGGGGCGGGCCGGGCGGGTGGTCACCGACACGGAGATCCACACGTCGGGGTGGTCGTCGCGGATCACCGAGGCCACGGTGCCCTTGCCGACCGCGGTGGGTCCGGCCAGGACGACGAGCCGGTTGGACTGGGGTGCCGTCAAGTCCTCAGCCCCGCGAGGAGAACTCGGCCTCGAGGGCAGCGACCTGCTTGCTGCCCAGGCCGCGGACGCGGCGGCTCTCGGCAATGCTCAGGCGCTCCATCAGCTGACGCGCGCGGACCTTGCCCAGGCCCGGCATCGACTGGAGCAGGTCGACGACCTTCATCTTGCCGATGACCTCGTTGGACTGGCCCTCGTGGAGGACGTCGACGATCGAGGCACCGGAGTTCTTCAGCCGGTTCTTGACCTCGGCGCGTTCCCGACGCGAAGCGGCGGCCTTGTCCAGGGCAGCCTGGCGTTGTTCAGGTGTGAGCGGGGGCAGGGCCACGGGTGGGAATCCTCGATCGATCGTGCGGTGGCGGACGTGGTGGTCAATCTAGTCACAGGCCTTGTGCCTCGGCAACGCTGGGGTGCCCCGTCACCTCACAGCAATGACGTGCCGCACACGTCGAGTGCCTGTTGCTCGATGCCCTCGGAGGCCGCCTTGACGTCGTCACCCTGCACCACCGAGATCGCCCCGAGCACTCGCTGACGCTCCTCGCGGGAGAGCCCCTCGGGCAGGCCCTTGGCGACGTCCTCGGGGTCCAGCCCGGCGTCGTCCAGTGCGTCGCGCCAGCCACGCAGGGCGTTGAGGTAGGTCTGCCACTCGTCCTTCAGGTCGTCCGGGGACTCCTCGGCCAGGCCCTCCAGGGTCGGCAGCAGGTCGAGGGCCGCACCGGCGCCGCCCTCATCGACCTTGCGGGTGATCGACTCGCTCTCGGCCTTCACCTTCTTGCAGTAGGCGTCGCGCGCCTCCTCCTTGCTCTGCGCGCACCCGGTGGGGAGCACCAGCAGGGCGGCGAGGAGCGCAGGCAACAGGCGACGCATCAGACCGCCAGGGCCCGGAACTCGTCGTTGGTGCGGCGTACGGCGTCACGCAGTCTCGACGCGTCGGGGCCCTGCAGCAGCAGCTGCCGTGAGCTGCTGGGTGTCACGTTGCGCGCGGCGGAGCCGAAGATGCGGCGTACGTCGTCGACGGTGCCGCCCTGGGCGCCGACACCGGGCGCGAGGATCGGGCCGTTGAAGTCGAAGTCCTCCCCCGTGTCGCCGATGGTCGCGCCGATCACGGCACCGATCGAGCCGAGCGGGTCGGCTCCGGCGTTGAGCTCACGCAGCCTGGCCAGCACTCCCCCGGCGACGGTGCGCCCGTCGGCGTCGACCGCGTGCTGCACCTCGGGAGCCTCCTTGTTGGAGGTGAGTGCGAGCACGAAGACGCCGGCCTCGTTGCGCAGCGCGGTCTCGATCATCGGCGTCACCGAGCCGAAGCCGAGGTAGGGGCTGACCGTGATCGCGTCGGAGAAGAGCGGCGAGGAGGGGTCGAGGTAGGCGTCGGCGTAGGCCTGCGACGTGGAGCCGATGTCGCCGCGCTTCACGTCGAGCAGCACCAGGGTGCCGGCGGCCCGGCTCTCGCTGATCACCTTCTCGAGGACGGCGATGCCGCGGCTGCCGAAGCGCTCGTAGAACGCCGACTGCGGCTTGACCACGGCCACCTCGCCGGCCACCGCCTCCACGACGGTCATCGCGAAGCGCTCGAGGCCGGCCACGTCGTCGTCGAGGCCCCAGTCGAGGAGCAGTGAGGAGTGCGGGTCGATGCCGACGCAGAGCGGGCCCCGGGTGTCGAGCGCGGCCCGGTAGCGGGCGCCGAAGCTGGTGCTGGTCATGTGGGTTCTCCCTGGAGTTCGGCCGCGATGCGGGCGGCGGTGGTCGGGTCGTGGAGCAGTGCGGTGCCGATCTGTACGGCGAACGCACCGGCGGCGAGGAAGGCCCTGGCGTCGTCGGCGGTCGTGATGCCGCCGGTGCCGATGAGCGGGAGGTCGGGCAGCTCGGCGTGGACGTCGTGCACGCAGCGCAGGGCGAGCGGGCGGATCGCCGGGCCGCTCAGCCCCGCGGGTCGACCGTCGGGCATCAGGGCCGGGGCGGCGTTGCCGAGCACGACGGCGTCGGCGCCCGCCTCGGCGATCGCCCGCGCGGTCTCGACGATGCGGGTCGGGTCGGGCGCGAGCTTGGCGATCACCGGGAGGCCCGGCGGCAGGTCGCGGCGTACGGCCTGCACCACCCGGGCGGCCTGGAACGGCTCACGGGTGTCGAACAGGCCGAGGTCGCCCGGCTCCGAGAGGTTCACCTCGATGCCGGTGACTCCCGGGGAACGTCCGAGCCGGCGGCCGAGGTCGGCGTACTCCCCCAGGGTCGAGCCGGCGACCGAGACGAAGGTGCGGGTCCGCCGGGCGGCCAGCCAGGGCAGCTCGCGGGTGAGGAACTGGTCGAGCCCGGGGTTCTGCAGGCCGATCGTGTGCACCAGTCCGGACGGCGTCTCCACGACGCGGGGCGGCAGCGACCCGGGGCGCGGGTCGAGGGTGATCGAGCGGGTGACGAACGCCCCGACCGCGTCGAGCGCGTCGAAGTCGGCGAGCTCACGGCCGGTGCCACCGCACCCCGAGGCGGTCATGACCGGGTTCGCCAGGGTGACGCTGCCGAGGTTCATGAGACCCCCAGGTCGGCCCAGCGGACCCGGTCTCCCCGGATCACCGGACCCTCGGCGCAGGCCCGCACCACGCGAGCCACGCCGTCCTCGCCGACGACGGGCAGGGGGCAGCCCTGGCACAGGCCGGTGCCACAGGCCTGGGGCGTCTCGACGGCGACCTGGCTCCAGGCGCCGTGCTGCTCCGCGGCGGCGGCGACCGCGTGGAGGGCCCCGTGGGACCCGGTCGCGTAGACCACCTCGATGCCGTCCATCACCTCGGGCAGGGCGCCGGCGATGTCGCCGCGGCGGCCCACCGAGCCGTCACCGGTGACCACCGAGACGGCGCGAGCGGCTCGCCGGGCATCGAGTGCGCCGAGCAGGTGGACCTCGTCGGGTGCGCCGAGCAGCATCGTGACGGTGCACGAACGCGCCCGGAGCCGCTCGGCCAGCGGGAAGAGCGCACCGGCGGCGTACCCCTCACCGACCAGCAGGCAGGACACCGGCTCCTTGGGCAGCGCGAACGGGCGGCCCAGGGGTCCGGTCAGCTCGAGGTGGTCGCCCTGGCGCCGGTCGGCGAGCCAGGTCGAGCCGACGCCGCGTGGCTCGACGACGAGCTCGATGGTCGGTCCGTGGCTGCCGGTCGGCCGGACGCCGGTGATCCAGAAGCTGCGGCGGGCGAGGTGGGCGCGCGGGGTGAGGTCGCCGATGGACACCGCGACGAACGTGCCCGGGCGGTAGCGCTCGGCGATGCCGGAGGCCGCGATGGTGAGGTGGCGGTAGGCACCGATCTTCTTCACCACCAGCACTTCGCCGGTGACGTGGAGCGGATCGCGTGCGCTGCTCATCAGTCGGCCAGGCCTCGCAGCACCCGCCGCGGCCACAGCGGGCCCTCGTAGATGAACGCGGTGTAGCCCTGCAGCAGTGCGGCCCCGGCGTCGAGGCGGGCCCGCGCGTCGTCGGGCGTCGTGAGGCCGCCGACGGAGACCAGGTCGAGGTCGTCGCCGACGCGGCCCTTGAGCAGGCGCAGCACGTCGAGGGAGCGGTCGGCGAGGGGCCGTCCGGAGAGCCCGCCGGCACCGATCGCGTCGACCTTGTCGCGGGGGCTGCGCAGTCCGTCGCGGGAGATCGTCGTGTTGGTGGCGATGACGCCGTCGAGGCCGAGGGCCTTGGCGAGGTCGGCGACCGCCAGGACGTCGTCGTCGCTGAGGTCGGGTGCGATCTTCACCAGCAGCGGCAGGTGCTGCTCGGTGACCGCGTCGGCCTGCCGGCGTACGGCGGCCAGCAGCGGCTCGAGCTTCTCGACGGCCTGCAGGTTGCGCAGGCCGGGGGTGTTCGGTGAGCTCACGTTGACGACGAGGTAGTCGGCCTCGGGGGCCAGCAGCCGCGTGGACTTCTCGTAGTCGGCGATCGCGTCGTCCTCGGGCACGACCTTGGTCTTGCCGATGTTCACCCCGAGAACTGTTCTCGATCCGTCCTGCGCGAACCGTGGACTCTTGATGCGCGAACCGTGGATTCTTGCGCGCCGAGCCGCGAGTCGTCGGGCGACCACTTCGGCGCCGTCGTTGTTGAAGCCCATGCGGTTGACCACCGCGCGGTCCTCGGGCAGCCGGAACAGCCGCGGCTTCGGGTTGCCCGGCTGCGGTTCCCCGGTCACCGTGCCGATCTCGACGTGGCCGAAGCCGAGCCCGGCCAGCGCGTCGATGCCGAGGGCGTTCTTGTCGAAGCCGGCGGCCAGCCCCAGCCGGTTGGCGAACGTGAGGCCGAACGCGGTCACCGGCTGGTCGGGCACGAGCCGTCGGCGGACTGCACCCGTCACCGGACGACCCGCCCGGATCGCGGCGAAGGCCGCGTGGTGGGCCCGCTCCGGATCGGTGCGGGTCAGCACGTGGTCGAAGAGCAGCGCGTAAGGCTTCACGCGGTCGGCTCCTCCTTCTTCGTGTTGCTGGTGAGGAGCTTCGCCCAGTCCTGCAACGACCGGACGCCGATGCTGCCGGCCTGCATCGCCTGGATGCCTTGTACGGCGGCACCGAGGCCCTGGATCGTGGTGATGCAGGGGATGTCGGTCATGATCGCCGCGGCCCGGATCTCGTAGCCGTCGACGCGTGGCGAGCCACCGCTGGTGGTGCCGTGCGGCGTGTTCACGACCAGGGCGATCTCGCCGTCGTGGATGCGTCCGACGATGGTCTGCTCACCCCCGGGGCCGTCGCCCTCGAAGTGCTTGCGGGCCACGGTGGAGGTGACGCCGTTGCGGCGCAGCACCTCGGCCGTGCCGGCGGTGGCGACGATCTCGAAGCCCATCTCGGCGAGCTGCTTGATCGGGAAGATCATGTGCCGCTTGTCGCGGTTGGCGACCGAGACGAACACCTTGCCCTGCAGCGGGAGCGACCCGTAGGCGGCTGCCTCGGCCTTGGCGAAGGCGGTGCCGAAGTCGGCGTCGAAGCCCATCACCTCACCGGTCGAGCGCATCTCCGGCCCGAGCACGGCGTCGACCATGGTGCCCTCCGGCGTACGGAACCGGTTGAACGGCATGACCGCCTCCTTGACCGCGATCGGCGAGCCGTCGGGCAGCAGGCCGCCGTCGCCGGCCGGGAGCAGGCCCTCGGCACGCAGGTCGGCGATCGAGGCACCGAGCATCACCCGGGCCGCGGCCTTGGCCAACGGAGTGGCGGTCGCCTTGGAGACGAACGGCACGGTGCGGGAGGCGCGCGGGTTGGCCTCGAGCACGTAGAGCACGTCGGAGGCCATTGCATACTGGATGTTGAGCAGGCCGCGCACGCCGATGCCGCGGGCGATCGCCTCGGTGGACTTGCGGATCCGCTCGATCTCCGAGCTGCCCAGGGTGATCGGCGGCAGCGCGCACGAGGAGTCACCGGAGTGGATGCCGGCCTCCTCGATGTGCTCCATCACGCCGCCGAGGAAGAGCTCCTCGCCGTCGAACAGCGCGTCGACGTCGATCTCGACCGCGTCGTCGAGGAACCGGTCGACCAGCACCGGCTGCTTCTCGTTGATCAGGCCGTTGGCGACGTACTTCTCGAGGTAGGACTCCAGCGCGCCCTCGTCGTACACGATCTCCATGCCGCGGCCGCCCAGGACGTACGACGGCCGCACCAGCACCGGGTAGCCGATCTCCTCGGCGATCTCGCGGGCCTGGCCGAAGGTCGTCGCCGTGCCGTGCTTGGGGGCGGGCAGGCCGGCCTCGTGCAGGACCCGGCCGAACGCGCCCCGCTCCTCGGCCAGGTCGATCGCGGCCGGCGAGGTGCCGACGATCTTCACGCCGGCCTCCTCGAGTCCGCGGGCCAGGCCGAGAGGGGTCTGTCCCCCGAGCTGGCAGATGACCCCGGCGATCGGGCCGGCGGCGCGCTCGGCGTCGACGATCTCGAGGACGTCCTCGAGGGTGAGCGGCTCGAAGTAGAGCCGGTCGGAGGTGTCGTAGTCGGTCGAGACGGTCTCGGGGTTGCAGTTGACCATGATCGTCTCGTAGCCGGCCTCGCTCAGCGCCATGCTGGCGTGCACGCACGAGTAGTCGAACTCGATGCCCTGGCCGATGCGGTTCGGGCCCGAGCCGAGGATGATCACCGCTTCCTTCTCGCGCGGGAGCACCTCGGACTCCTCGTCGTAGGACGAGTAGTAGTACGGCGTCTGGGCGGCGAACTCGGCGGCACAGGTGTCGACGGTCTTGAACACCGGGCGTACGCCGAGGGCGTGGCGCACTCCGCGGACCACGTCGGCACCCATGTTGCGGATCTTGCCGATCTGGGCGTCGGAGAAGCCGTGCCGCTTTGCCCTGCGCAGCAGGCTCGGCGTGAGACCGTCGGCGGCGGCGATCTCGCCGGCCACCTCGTTGATCAGCACGAGCTGGTCGAGGAACCAGGGGTCGATCTTGGTGGACTCGAAGATCTCCTCGGGGGTGGCCTCGGCACGGATCGCGTCCATCACCTTGCGCAGGCGGCCGTCGTGGGGCACCCGGATCTCGTCGAGCAGTGCGGACTTGTCGAGGTCGACCCACTGGTGGCTCCAGTCGAAGACCGCGTCCTTGCTCTCGAGCGAGCGCAGTGCCTTCTGCAGGGCCTCGGTGAAGTTGCGGCCGATCGCCATCGCCTCGCCGACCGACTTCATGTGCGTGGTGAGCACCGGGTCGGCGCCGGGGAACTTCTCGAACGCGAACCGCGGCACCTTCACCACGACGTAGTCGAGGCTCGGCTCGAAGCTCGCCGGCGTCTCCTTGGTGATGTCGTTGGGGATCTCGTCGAGCGTGTAGCCGATGGCCACCTTGGCCGCGATCTTCGCGATCGGGAAGCCGGTCGCCTTCGAGGCCAGTGCGGAGGAACGCGAGACCCGGGGGTTCATCTCGATGACGATCAGGCGGCCGTCGGCCGGGTTGACGGCGTACTGGATGTTGCAGCCGCCGGTGTCGACGCCGACCGCGCGGATGATGCCGATCGCGAGGTCGCGCATCTTCTGGTACTCGCGGTCGGTGAGCGTCATCGCCGGCGCGACGGTGATCGAGTCACCCGTGTGCACGCCCATCGGGTCGACGTTCTCGATCGAGCAGATGATCACCACGTTGTCGGCGGTGTCGCGCATGACCTCGAGCTCGTACTCCTTCCAGCCGAGGATCGACTCCTCGAGGAGCACCTCGGTGGTCGGGCTGGCGGCCAGGCCGGAGCCGCCGATGCGGCGCAGGTCGGCCTCGTTGTAGGCCATGCCGGAGCCGGTGCCGCCCATCGTGAACGACGGACGCACCACCATCGGGTAGCCGAGCTCGTCGGCCGCCGCGAGCAGGTCGTCCATGGAGTGGCAGATGATCGACTTGGCGCTCTCGCCGCCCAGCTCGTCGACGATCTTCTTGAACACCTGGCGGTTCTCGCCGCGGTCGATGGCCTCGATGCTGGCGCCGATCAGCTCGACACCGTACTTCTCGAGGACGCCGTTGGCGTCGAGGGCGACCGCGCAGTTCAAGGCGGTCTGGCCACCGAGTGTGGCCAGCAGCGCGTCGGGGCGCTCCTTGGCGATCACCTTCTCGACGAACTCGGCCGTGATCGGCTCGACGTACGTCGCGTCGGCGAACTCGGGGTCGGTCATGATCGTGGCCGGGTTGGAGTTGACCAGGATCACCCGCAGGCCCTCGGCCTTGAGCACCCGGCAGGCCTGGGTGCCGGAGTAGTCGAACTCGCAGGCCTGGCCGATGATGATCGGCCCGGAGCCGATGACCAGGACCGACTTGATGTCTTCACGCTTCGGCATCTCAGGCCTGCCCTTCCATGAGGTCGATGAACCGGTCGAAGAGGTACGCCGCATCGTGCGGGCCGGCGGCGGCCTCGGGGTGGTACTGCACCGAGAAGCTCTTCAGGTTGCCGGTGTCGTCGCGCAGCTCGAGGCCCTCGACGACGTCGTCGTTGAGGCACACGTGGCTCACGGTGACGGTGCCGAAGTCGGTCTCGGTCGCCCTGTCGAGCGGGGCGTCGACAGCGAACCCGTGGTTGTGCGCGGTGACCTCGACCTTGTTCGTCGTACGGTCCATCACCGGCTGGTTGATGCCGCGGTGGCCGTACTTCAGCTTGTAGGTGCCGAAGCCGAGTGCGCGACCGAAGAGCTGGTTGCCGAAGCAGATGCCGAAGAAGGGCAGCCCGCGCTCGAGTGCGGTCCTGAGCAGCTCGACCTGACCGGTCGTGGCGGCCGGGTCGCCGGGGCCGTTGGAGAAGAAGAGGCCGTCGGGCTTGACGGCGAGCACGTCGTCGATGCTCGAGTTCGCCGGCAGCACGTGCACCTCGATGCCACGCTCAGCCATCATCCGCGGCGTGTTCGCCTTGATGCCGAGGTCGAGGGCGGCGACGGTGAACCGCTTGTCCCCGACCGCGGGTACGACGTACGCCTCGCTGGTCGAGACCTCGCCGGAGAGCTCGGCGCCGGCCATCTCGCCGGACGCGCGGACCTTCTCCAGGAGGGCCTCGACGCTGCCGCCGGTCGAGGAGATGCCGACCCGCATGGCGCCGCGCTCGCGCAGGTGTCGGGTCAGCGCACGGGTGTCGATGCCGGAGATGCCGACGACGCCCTGGTCGCGGAGCGCGTCGTCGAGCGAGCGCACCGAGCGCCAGTTCGACGGGACGCGGGCGGGGTCGCGGACCACGTAGCCCGACACCCAGATGCGCGAGGACTCGGGGTCCTCGTCGTTGACGCCGGTGTTGCCGACGTGCGGGGCGGTCATCACGACCACCTGGCGGTGGTACGACGGGTCGGTGAGCGTCTCCTGGTAGCCGGTCATGCCGGTGGAGAACACCGCCTCGCCGAACGTCTCGCCTTCGGCGCCGTAGGACTCGCCATGGAAGACCCGGCCGTCCTCGAGCACCAGCACAGCCTCAGTCATACGAGCTTTCCTTCCAGGACGGTGGGCACTCCACGCAACAGGGTGGCGTGCACCGCACCGGCGAGGGTACGGCCGTGCCACGGGTTGTTGCGGGAGAGGGAGACGGAGGCGTCGCGGTCGACGGTGACCTGGGCCTCGGGGTCGATCAGGGTGAGGTTCGCCGGGGCGCCGACCTGGAGGGCCTGGCCCTGGTCGGCGAGACCGGCGATGCGTGCGGGGTTGGCCGACATGACGCGGGCCACGCCGGCCCAGTCGAGCAGGTCGTTGCCGCGCATGACCGTGTTGACCACGCCGAGCGCGGTCTCCAGGCCGAGCATGCCGAAGGCCGCGTCGACGAAGGCGTGCTCCTTGTCGTGGCGGGCGTGCGGTGCGTGGTCGGTGGCCACCGCGTCGATCGTGCCGTCGGCCAGGGCGGCACGCAGCGCCTCGACGTCCTCGACCGGACGCAGCGGCGGGTTCACCTTGTACGTCGGGTCGTAGCCGGTGAGCAGGTCGGTGGTGAGCAGCAGGTGGTGCGGCGTGACCTCGGCGGTGACGTCGATGCCCTGGGCCCTGGCCCAGCGGATCACCTCGACGCTGCCCGCCGTACTCACATGGGCGACGTGGACGCGGGAGCCGGTGTGACGGGCCAGCATCACGTCGCGGGCGACGATGACCTCCTCGGCGATGCCGGGCCAGCCGGGCAGGCCGAGCTGGCCGGAGACCTCGCCCTCGTGGCAGCACGCGGAGGCGCCGGCCAGTGAGGAGTCCTGGGAGTGCTGGCTGATCACGCCGCCGAACGCCTTGACGTATTCGAGGGCCCGGCGCATCACGCGGGCGTCGCCGACGCACTTGCCGTCGTCGGAGAAGACCCGCACGCGGGCCCGGCTGGTGGCCATCAGGCCGAGCTCGGCGAGCTCTTCCCCGGCCAGGCCGCGGGTGACCGCGCCCACCGGGTGTACGTCGACCAGCCCGGCCGCACGACCCAGGTCGAAGACCCGCTCGGCGTTCTCGGCGGTGTCGGTGACCGGGCTCGTGTTGGCCATCGCCAGCACCGCGGTGTAGCCGCCGACCGCAGCGGCAGCGGAGCCGGTGCGGATCGTCTCGGCGTCCTCGCGACCGGGCTCACGCAGATGGGTGTGCAGGTCGACGAGCCCGGGCAGGGCGACCAGGCCGTCGGCCTCGATCACGCGGGCGCCCTTCTCGGAGACGGAGCCGATCTCGCGGATCACGCCGTCCTCGAGCAGCAGGTCGGTCGCCTGCTCACCGAGCAGGGACGCTCCCTTGACGACGATCTTGTCGCCGGGGCTGGTGTGGGTGCTCATGCGGTTTCCTCTCCGGCGAGCAGGTGGTAGAGCACGGACATGCGCACCGCGACTCCGGCCGAGACCTGGTCGAGGACCAGCGACTGGGCGGCGTCGGCAGCGTCGGCGGCGATCTCGAGGCCGCGGTTCATCGGGCCGGGGTGCAGGATCGGGGTGTCCGGCTTGAGGGTGGCCAGTCGGTCACGGGTCAGCCCGTAGCGGACCGTGTATTCGCGGGCGGTCGGGAAGAACGCGCCGTTCATGCGCTCGCGCTGCACGCGCAGCATCATCACCGCGTCGGCGCCGGGCAGGACCTCGTCGAGGTCGTAGGACGTCGAGAAGCCGCTCGCCTTCGCCCAGGCGTCGATGCCACTGGGCATCAGGGTCGGTGGCGCCACGACGGTGACGTCGGCGCCGAGCTTGGTCAGGGCCAGCACGTTGCTGCGGAAGACCCGGCTGTGGGTGAGGTCTCCGACGATCGCGATGCGGCGACCCTCGAGGCTGCCCAGCTTCAGCTCGAGCGCGTAGGCGTCGAGAAGCGCCTGGGTGGGGTGCTCGTGGGTTCCGTCACCGGCGTTGATCACGACCGCGTCGACCCATTCGCTGACCTGCTGCGCCGACCCACTCGCGTGGTGGCGCATGACCAGCGCGTCGACGCCCATCGCGCAGACGGTGAGCACGGTGTCGCGCAGGCTCTCGCCCTTCGACGTGGAGGAGCCCTTGCCGGTGATGTTGATGGTGTCTGCCGAGAGCCACTTGCCGGCGATCTCGAAGCTCGACCGGGTGCGGGTGGAGTCCTCGAAGAACAGGTTGATCACCGTGCGGCCACGCAGGGCGGGCAGCTTCTTGACCTCGCGGTGCTGCACGTCGTGCATCTCGGCGGCGGTGTCGAAGATCATCCGCATCGCGTCGACGTCGAGGTCGTTGATGGACAGCAGGTGCTTCACGGCTTGGCTCCGATCTGGGAGATGCGGACCTCGTCGTGGCCGTCGATCTCGTCGAGGCGCACGCTGACCCGTTCGCTGCGGGCGCTGGGGAGGTTCTTGCCGACGTGGTCGGCCCGGATCGGCAGCTCACGGTGGCCGCGGTCGACCAGCACGGCGAGCCGGACCGTCGAGGGGCGGCCCAGGTCGTTGACCGCGTCGAGGGCCGAGCGGATTGTGCGGCCGGAGAACAGCACGTCGTCGACCAGCACGACGGTGCGACCATCGATGCCGCCAGCCGGCACCACGGTCTTCTGCGGCCCGCGGGTCGGGTGCGAGCGCAGGTCGTCGCGGTACATAGTGACGTCGAGCGAGCCGACCGCGATCGGCGTGCCCTCGACGGACTCGATGCGCTCCGCGATCCGCTTGGCCAGCGGGACGCCGCGGGTGTGCAGGCCGAGGAGGACCAGGTCTTCGGGGCCCTTGTTGCGTTCAAGGATCTCGTGGCTGATGCGAGTCAGCGCCCGGGAGATGTCACGGGCATCGAGCACGATGTGACCCTCGGGAGTGGCGTCATCGCCGGGCTGGGTCGGGGCAGGCATGTGCTTGCCGGACCTCCTTCTCCGCCTCACGGGACGGCTCGTTAAAGGATGTCGAACGACCCGAACTCTAGCAGCCGATCGACCACGCCGCGGCACCGGTCCAGCGTCGGCGCGACGTCATCGTGAGAGGTGCCGTGCCCGGGCCAGGGCGAAGAGGCCGTAGCTCGCGATGCCCAGGCCGACCGCCACCAGCAGCGGCGTACCGAACGGCTGGTGCAGGATCTCCCGCACGGCGCCGTCCACCCCACTGGAGTCCTTCGGCTCGTGCGTGATCGCCGCGTAGACGAACAGCGCGCCGACCAGCCCGACCACCAGCCCCTTGGACACGTAGCCGACCTTGCCGAGGAGCAGGTACGCCGATCCTGCGTTGCCACTGCGGCCCTCGTGCGCCAGGTGCTCGCGGTGCTTGTTGCTGAGACCCTTCCAGAGGTTGGCGACTCCGTAGCCGACGATCGCGAGCCCGATCGCGCCCACGAGGACCCGGCCCATCGGCAGGTCCATGATCCGTGCGGTGAGCACCTTGGTGCCTCCACTCGACGAGCTCTCCGTGGCCAGTCCGAACGCCTTCCACCCGAGGAATCCGTAAATTGCGGACTTGAGCAGGTCTGCGCCGCGTCCACGCCACAGGTCAGCGCCCTCCTCGTCGCGGTGCCCCACGAACAGGTCGAGCAGCCGCCACAGCACGAGCACGACCATGCCCGCGGCGACCACCACGAGCAGGACGTCGCCGAACGGCTGCTCCGCGACCTCCTTGAGCGCGCCCTTGGTCGAGACAGAACCTCGCCGCTCGCCCAGTGCCAGCTGGACGATCAGCCAGGCGACGAGGAGATACACGAGCCCGTAGACCACCAGCCCGAACCTCACCGCGTGGTCGACGGTGTCGCTGTTGTCGGCACGCCGACCGAGCTCGTCGGCCTTCTCCCCCAGGTCGTCGCCCTGATCTCCCATGGAGGAAGTACACCAGTGTTGGCGCGTGAGGTGCAGCCGAACGGATCAGGCCAGCTCCTGCACGGCCGTGGCGACCGCGCGGTGGAAGGTGGGGTAGGCGTAGTGCATCGATGCCAGGGTCGCGATCGGGACCCGTGCGTGCACGGCCGTGGTCAGCATAGAGAGCACCTCTCCCCCGCTGGGCCCGACCGCGGTGGCACCCACGAGCACGTCACCGTCCGCGACGAGCTTGATCAGGCCCTCGCCCTTGGCGATCCAGCCGCGAGTGCCGAGGTCGGCGGAGAGGCCGACGCGTACGTCGCCACCGCGCTCGCGGGCCTGGTGCTCGGTGAGGCCGACCGACCCGACTTCGGGGTCGGTGAACGTCACGCGCGAGACCGCGCGGTAGTCGGCGGCCGGACCGTCCTGGTCGAGGATGTCGCGCACCGCCACGTCGGCCTGGTACATCGACATGTGGGTGAAGGCGCCCTTCCCGGTGATGTCGCCGATCGCCCAGAGCCGCTCGCCGGCCCGCATCCGCCCGTCGGTCTCCAGGCTGCGCGCGGTCTCGTCGAGGCCGAGCGTGTCGAGCCCGATGCCGGCGAGGTTGGTGCGCCGACCCGCGGCGACCAGCAGCTGGTCCGTCTCGACGCTGTCGCCGTCGACCGTGAGGTGGAACCGCCCGTCGTGGCGCACCTGGTCGATCCGCACCCCGGTGCGCACGTGGACACCGTCCGCCTCCAGCGCCCGGGTGACCAGCGCCGACGCTTCGGGTTCTTCGGGGGCCAGGATCCGGTCGGCCACCTCGAGCAGGGTCACCTCGACGCCGAACCTGGCGAAGGCCTGGGTCAGCTCGACGCCGATGGCGCCACCACCGATGACGGCCATCGACGCCGGCAGCTCGGTGACCCGCACCGCTTCGCGGTTCGTCCAGTACGGCGACCCGGAGAGCCCGTCGATCGGCAGCACGGCCGGTTCGGTGCCGGTGTTGAGCACCACGCCGCGCGACGCGACGTACGTCGTGCCGTCGACCTCGACCCGGCCAGGTCCGGTGATCCGGGCCTCTCCCCTCACGAAGACCGCGCCGGCGGCCTCCAGCCGCTCGACGGCGACCTGGTCGTCCCAGTCGTCGGTGGCCTCGTCGCGGATCCGGTCGGCGACCACCGACCAGTCGGGGCGTACGTCGGCGGAACCGGCCAGTCCCTGGATCCGCCGGGCCTCGGCGAGCACGTCAGCCGCCCTGATCATCATCTTCGACGGGATGCAGCCGAAGTAGGGGCACTCACCGCCGACCAGTCTTCGGTCGATGCCGACCACCTTGAGTCCCGCCTTCGCGAGCTGGGTGGCCGCGGACTCGCCGCCCGGGCCGAGTCCGATCACGATCACGTCGACGTCCATGGCTCCACTCAAGTCGGTGACGGCCGCGATGTCCATGGCACCGGTGGTGCGTCATGCTGTCGGCATGGACAGCTTCGACCCGACCGACGTGTACGGCGTGCCCGAGACCGACCTCCCACCCGAGCTGGTCGGCACACTTCCCGGAAATTCCGCACCGGCTCCCTGGTCCGTCAGGGCCTCCGCCGTCGTGTGGTGGTCGAAGGCGACTCCCGCGGCGACGGCAGCGCTTCCCGCCTCGGTGCGCGACCGGGGTAGGGCTGTCGCAGTCGTCGGCGGACTCGTGCGTTACGCCGACACCCCGGTCGGCACCTACGACGAGGTGTTCGGCGCCGTCGCTGTCCTGTTCGGGCGGGGACTCGGCCGACGCCTCGTGGCGACCATCCCGTTCATGGCGGTCGACTCCCCCAGCAGCCTGGTCGGCGGACGCGCCAACTGGTCGATCCCCAAGACCCTGGCCGACTTCTCCGGCGCCCCCGCCGACGGAACGCCGTTCACCGCGTCCAGCGCCACTGGCGCCGGTTGGCAGGTGTCGGCCACGGCCCGCGCAAAGGGGCCGCGGCTCCCTGTGGTCAGCAGGGCCCGCGTGGCCCAGGAGTTCCCGGACCACTCCCTTCGCGGGACCCGGCTCAAGGCGCGTGGCCGGATGCGGCTGTCCAGGGTCGAGGCCGACGTGTCATCCGTCGGCGAGCTGCCCGGGTGGCTGCCGTCGGGCCGTCACCCCGGCGCGCTGCTGGACGACGTCCACTTCTCCCTGGACGCCCCCCGCCCGATGTGACCCCGCCCGGCTCGACCTCAGGCCAGCGCGGGCGCCTCGATCAGCAGCTCCACGTTGCGTGCGTCAGTGGCGCCACGACGGTCCTGGGACCGCTCCTGCCAGTCGTTGGCGCTGAGCTCACGGGCCAGCCCGGCCAGCGCCACCGGGTCGTGCAGGCGACCGCCGTACGCCGCCGGGCCGGCGTGGTCGAGCATCGTGCTGAAGATCGAGAGCGATCCATCGAGGTTGTCGACGATCTCGACAAGTCGTGACTGCTGCGGGAAGTCGGCGTGCGACGCGGTGTTGATCTCCCAGAACGCACCCGGCAGACCTTCCTGCCGGCGTGCCCACACCTGGTTGCGGTGAGTGTGGCCGTTGATCCATGCGATGACCTGCGGATGCCCGAGGAGCAGCGTGACGACCTCGGGCCCGAGAACCCGAGGTGTCACCTCTCCCCCCGCGGCCACCAGCGGATTGGTCATCGTGTCGCTGGTGTGATGGCTCGAGATGACGACGAGGCGGTCCCGCGAGGCGGCCAGCTGGGCCGCCAACCAGTCGAACTGTGGCCGGTCGAGGGAGCCGTCGGAGTAGCCGTTCTGGTTCACGGTGTCGAGCACCAGGAAGCGCACCGGTCCCTGGTCGAACGCGTAGTAGGCCGTGTCCTGGGCCCGGTTCTGCTCGGTGAAACCGTGGCCCACCGGGAAGCCTGTGGTGGTGAAGTGTTCGTCCACGACCTCGCCCCGGGTCAGGATCCGGCGTTCCGGGTCGGGCGTCACCGCCCGCACGAACGGCGTCAGGGCCAGGCCCTGCAGGAAGCCCTGGTAGTCCTGCCCGAGCAGACGCATCAGGTCGGCCAAGGAGACTCCGAGTGGCGGTGAGATCAGCTTCAGGCCGCCCGTGGCGACCGCACTCATCGCGAGTCCCAGGCTGCCCGGCGGGAAGTTCCCCTGCACCAGGCCGTCGTGGTTGCCGAACGCGGAGTACCACGGGATGCCAAGGCCCTGCGCCACGAACGGTGTTCGCGCTGCGGCGAGCAAGCCGGGGACCGACGGGAAGCCGTACAGCCGGCGGGGTTGGTCGGCCTGGGTGAGTGGCGGGTTGCCGTCGGGATGCCAGTAGTGGACGTCGTAGTGGAGGCGGTCGTTGTCGGCCACGCCTTCCCACCGGGTCAGGTCGCCGGAGTCGGGGGTCACCGTGGTCCCACCGCTGAGCAGGTCGATGTTCCAGCGGACCTCGTTGCGCTGGGCGTTGTCGGAGTTGTCGCCGGTCTGCAGGGCGAAGGCGAGCGGCGCACCGGTGACCGGCCCGACCCCGACGTCGTTGACCGCGCGCACCATCGACTCCGCGACGTGGGCGCTGAGCATCTCCTGCGGTCGGTACGCCGAGGAGGCCAGTCCCGTCGTCGGGTCGCCGGGCTTGTCCTGGTCGTCGAAGCGGTCGAGCCACTCCAGGCGCATCGGCGACTGGGCGTCGACCACGTGGAGGTCGGTGAGGTGGGCGAAGGCCAGGAGTCCCCGGCGCCGACCGTCGCGCCCGGCGCTCGCCGGCGTACCCAGGTCGGTGCGCACGACGTGCGGCTCCCCCGGCCCGTGGACGACCTGCCGGTACCCGCCCCCACCGGCCGGACCGCGCAGCAAGGTGCGTTCGAGGGTCGTACCGGCCGCCGCGATCGGCACGCCCGGAGCCGCACGTGCGGGGTCGACGACGAGGCCGGCACCGCCCAAGGAGGCGACCGCACCCACGGCCAGTCCGGATCTCAGCAGGTCACGACGGGAGATCTCCACGAGCCGCTCAACGAGCCGGTGTGTCCCAGGTCACGCCGGACGCCATCCGAAGTAGCGCCGCAGCGTCCGGTTCCAGCGGTTGGCCGGCAGCCGCGGGTCGACCGCGGCCATCCCGACGCAGTACTTGCTGATCGGCACCGGTCGGTGCCCGAGCCGCCACAGCAACCGGTCGGCCGGCCCGGCCCCGCGCAGGGACTTGGTCTCGACCAGCACGTGGTCGGTCATCTCGACCACGGTGCCGGCCCGGTCGCTCAGGCGGAGGCCGGCGTCGCACGTCATCCGGAAGCCGGCGTCCGCGTCGACCAGGGTGGCCCGGTGGTAGGTGGTCGTGAGCACCGGCCGCAGCCCGCACGCCGGAACGTCGATGCGTGCGTCCACGAACGCGAGGCCCGCCGGGTCGAGGCTGTCGCGCTGCGCCGCGGTCGTGGCCAGTCGGTCCTTGACGGTCTCCTCCCGGCCGCCCTCGGTCTTCACCTCGAGCACGGTGCCTCCCGAGTCGAGATAGCTACGGGTGCGCACCTTGAACTTGCGGCGGCGACCGGTCGCCGCGCGGCGGTAGGAGTCCAGCCCGGCGGTGTCGAAGTAGACCGACTCGTAGCGGAAGTCGCGCAGCCCGTCGATCTCCAGCACGCGACAGGTCCCGACCAGCCCCTGCATCAGGACCGCGAAGGCGTCCGGAGGGATCAGGTACTTCCGGTCCACCCGGGTCTGCAGCGAGGCCGCCTCCACCACCTCGGCCAGGGTGATCGGGGCGAAGGCACCGACCCCGACCCGCTGGGCAACGGCTGCGGGTCCCCGGTTCATCGCACGCCCGGCCGCTGGTCGCGCAGGGCGGTGGCGGGGTACGGCGTCGACTCCGGCTCGAGGCGGTCGTGCTCGGGCTGGTCGTCCCGCCCGGCGTCGAGCGGTCGGCGTTGCGGGTGCACGCGGTAGCGGACGTCGACGACCGTGACGTCACGCACCAGGTCGGTCTCGGTGACGATGAACCGCTGGATCTCCGCCCCGAGCAGCTCGCCGAGCCGGGCGACCAGGACGCGTTCGTCGGTGATGGCGCGGTCCAGCGTCAGCTCCTGCTGGCGGTTGTGCACGTGCATCCGCGGGTGGTCGGCGACGTACATGACCGCGACCAACAGGACACCGACCAGCGGTGCCACCCACACCGGGTCGGGGCGCAGCCCACAGATCAGTCCCAGCGCGAGGGAGGCGAAGTAGTAGCCGACCTCCTCCTGGGTCAACGCCGAGGAACGGAGTCTGATGATCGACAGCACCCCGAACAGCCCGAGCCCGAGACCCGCCGCCACGGTCGAGGTGGCCAGCACCATCGCCACGGCCATCACACCGACGTTGAGGGCGGTGTAGGCGATCAGCATGTCCCGGCGACGGTGCCGCCGGAAGTAGATGCCGTGTGCCAGGACGGCGATGGCCGCGACGTCGAACGCCAGGATCAGGACGGTGTTCATGAACTGTTCTCCTCCGAGTAGTGAGGAGAACAGGTTCACGGCCGCCGATGAGCCGCAGGTGAAGGCCCGGTGAGAGCCTTCACATGTTCGCGGATCAGGCCTTCGTGCGCTGGATGGTGCCGAGGATTCCGTTGACGTAGCCGGGCGACTCGTCGGTGGAGAGGTCACGCACGAGGTTGACCGCCTCGGAGACCGCCACGGCGTCGGGGACGTCGTCGGCGTACAGCAGCTCCCACGTGCCGATGCGCAGGACGTTGCGGTCGACCGCCGGCATCCGGTCGAGGGTCCAGCCCTCGGCCGCACCCGAGAGCAGCGCGTCGATCTCTTCCTGGTGCTCGACCACGCCGCGCACCAGCGTGGCGGTGTAGTCGTTCGTCGGTCCCTCGCCGTCGGCGATCGACCGGTCGAGTGCGATCACGGGACCCTCGTTGCGCAGTTCGCTGGCGAACAGGACGTCGAGGGCGCGCTTGCGGGCCTTGGTGCGGGCGCTCAAGACTTGACGCGACCGAGGTACGACGAGTCGCGGGTGTCGACCTTGACCTTCTCGCCCGAGCTGATGAACAGCGGGACCTGGATCTCGTGGCCGGTCTCGAGGGTGGCCGGCTTGGTGCCACCGGTGGAACGGTCGCCCTGGAGGCCGGGGTCGGTCTGGCTGATCAGCAGCTCGACCGAGGCGGGTAGCTCGACGAAGAGCACGCGGCCCTCGTTGGTCGCCACGATGGCTTCCTGGTTCTCGAGCATGAAGTTCGCGGCGTCACCGACGATCTCGGGGGTCACCTCGAGCTGGTCGTAGGTGGAGGTGTCCATGAAGACGTAGGACGTGCCGTCGTTGTAGAGGTACTGCATGGTGCGCTTGTCAACGTTGGCAGTCTCGACCTTGGTGCCGGCGTTGAAGGTCTTGTCGACGTTCTTGCCCGACTCGACGTTCTTGAGCTTGGTGCGCACGAAGGCCGGGCCCTTGCCGGGCTTGACGTGCTGGAACTCGACGACGGTCCAGAGCTGGCCCTCGAGCTTGAGAACCATGCCGTTCTTCAGGTCGTTCGTTGTTGCCATGCGCGCGTGAGCCTCTTCGAGTCGGGGGTGTCGGAGTCGCCCGCGCCGGAGGCCAGCGGGCAGCAGCCGCCAATTCTATACGTCCCACTGCCCGTAGCCGCCAATCTCGTCGTCCTCCCGGGACCAGACCTCCGGTTCCACCTCCGTGATCCCACCGGCACCGGGACCTGACAAATCGGACCGTCGAGGGATAGCGTGCGCTCCTTGAGGCTCTTTGTCCGCACAGCGGACACCCCCGAACCATGAGGTGAGTATGACTCGGCATACGTCCCCGGGCCGCAGGCTGCCCGCTGAGGTCGCGATCCATCGCGTCGACGCCGGCCGGCATCGTCTCCCCCGGGTCTTCGGCACCGCTCACCTGGTGATGCTCGGCCTCGGTGTGATGATCGGCGCCGGCATCTTCGGCCTGGCCGGCCAGCAGGCCGCGACCGCGGCCGGACCGGCGGTGATCATCTCGTTCGGCATCGCCTCGCTGGTCTGCCTGCTCGCGGCGTTCAGCTACGCCGAGCTCTCCTCGACCATCCCGGCGGCCGGCAGCGTCTACACCTTCAGCTACGTCGCCATCGGTGAGGTCTGGGCGTGGCTGGTGGGCTGGGCCCTGGTCCTGGAGCTCGTGGTCGCCGCGGCGCTGGTCGGTCGCTTCTGGGCGACGTACTTCGTGGCCACCCTGGACGGGTTCGGCCTCGAGGTCCCCGCCTGGCTGGGTGAGCACGCCTCGGCCGACACCGGCACCAACTGGGTCGCGTTCGTCGCGGTCGCCGTGATCGGCCTGCTGGTGGTCACCGGCACCAAGCTCTCCGCCCGGGTGCTGACCTGGGTCGTGGCCGCCAAGCTCGCGGTGATCGGCTTCGTGATCGCGGTCGGCGCGGCGTACGTCACTCCCGGCAACTACACCCCGTTCGTCCCCCAGGGCCGCGAGGCCGAGGCCACCGACGGGCCACGCACCGTGTTGCAGATGCTGGTCGGTTCCACCGAGCAGTTCGGCGCGGTCGGCGTGTTCAGTGCCGCCGGCGTGATCGTGTTCGCCTACATCGGCTTCGACCTGATCGCGACTGCCGCCGAGGACGCGCACGAGCCGCGGCGCAGCATCCCCCGCAGCATGATGATCTCGCTGGCGATCGTCACCCTGCTCTACGTGGCGATGGCTGTCGTCCTGGTCGGGCTGCGACCCTCGGCCGAGCTCGGCTCGCCGGCGCCCGTCTCCGATGCTCTCGAGGCGGTCGGTGTGGGATGGGCCGCCCAGGTGGTCAACCTCGGTGCCCTGCTTGCGCTGACCACCGTGATCATGGTGGTGCTGATCGCCCAGAGCCGGGTGCTGTTCGCGATGGGCCGCGACGGCCTGCTCCCGCCGTCACTCGGCCGGGTCAGCCCGACCTTCCTGGCCCCCAGCACCGCTGCCCTGGTCGCCGGCTCGATCGCCGCCGTGCTCGCGCTGTGGCCGGGGCTCTTCCAGCTCGAGCAGCTGCTGGTGATCGGCGCCCTCTTCTCGTTCCTGTTCTGCGCCCTGGCGGTGATCGTGCTGCGGCGCACGCAGCCCGACCTCGAGCGTGGGTTCCGGGTGCCGATGATGCCCCTGCTGCCGGTGCTGTCCGCGACCGCCACCGGCTGGCTGATGCTCAACCTGACCGGCGAGACCTGGCGCAACTTCGCGATCTGGATGGCCGGCGGCCTGGTGCTGTACGTGGCGTACGGCCGCCGGCACAGCCACCTGGCCGCCGCCACTGAACCCCGTCCTCTGCAGGGGTCCCACCGGCGCTGACCCGGCGTCCGGGTCGAGGCGTCAACCGAGCTGCCACACCACCTGCACCCGCACCGCCAGCTCGTCCTCGCCGGCCCGGATCGGCACCTTCGCGGCCAGGTCGCTGGCGGCCATCCGGTAGGACTGCATGTCCAGCAGCTCGGTGCTCGGGGTGCTGGTGGACACCTCCTTGAGGGTCACCACGTCGCCGAGGTCCTGTCCGGCCGCGTCGGCGTACTCCTCCGCCTTCGCGGTGGCCTGCTCGACGGCGGCCTTGCGGGCCTCGGCCAGCACGGCCTCCCGGTCGGAGACCTCGAGGTCGATGTTGCTGACCCGCACACGGTTGCCGCCGGCATCGACGGCCGCGGTGATCGCCTTGCCGCCCTCCTTCAGCTCCGGCACCAGCACGCGTGCCTTCTGGTTGACCCGGTAGCCCTTGAACACCGGACTCCCGTAGCTCGGGTAGTCGTACTCCCGGTTCATCGAGAGGCCGGTGGTCTGCATGTCCTTCGCGGTCACGCCGTGTTCCTCGAGCCGGTCCAGCACCACCTTCATCGTGGCGCTCGCCTCGGCCAGCGCCGTCTCCAGGTCGGGGTCGAGGTGGCTCACCGAGACCGTGAACGAGATCTGGTCGGGCACGGCGGTCGCCGTGCCCGTGCCGACCATGGTCATCTGTCGTTGCGTCGCCGCGCCGTCACCCTCGTCGGCGCGCGCGGTCGTCCCCGGCGAGTCGCCGGCCCCGCCGAGCAGGTACGCCGTCACCAGTGCGAGCAGCACCAGGCCTGCAAGCAGGATCCCCTTGACGCTCAGCGTCACTGACTTGTCCATCGTGCTCTCCTCGTCCTCCGCGGCCGGACGGCCGAACCTTGGACGAGCAGCGCTCGGGAACGGTTCCCTCAGCTCGGCGCGAGCAGCTCGAGGGCTTCGCGGTAGCCGTCGATCCCACGGCCGGCGATGACCCGCACCGCATGGGGCGTCACGACGGAGGTGTGGCGGAACTCCTCCGGGCGCTGCGACGGGTCGGAGATGTGCACCTCGACCAGCGGCGCGGTCAGCTGCGCACAGGCGTCGAAGAGCGCCCACGAGTAGTGCGTCCAAGCGGCCGCGTTGAGCACCACCGGCGTCGCCTCGTCGGCCGCGGTGTTGAGCCAGTCGAGCAGCTCGCCCTCGTGGTTGGTCTGGCGCACCTCGACGTCCAGCCCCAGCTCGGTGCCCCACTGCACGCACAGGTCCGACAGCTCGGCGTACGTCGTGTGGCCGTAGATCTCGGGCTGGCGCTTGCCGAGCCGGCCCAGGTTGGGCCCGTTGAGCACGAGGACCCGGGTCACTGCGCACCTCCGGTCATCACGTCGTACGCCGCGCGCAGGTCGGCTTCCGAAGGGCCGGCCAGGACGCGCGGTGTGGCCAGCTCGTCGAGCACGACGAAGCGGAGCTGCGAGCCGCGCGACTTCTTGTCGACCTTCATCGCATCGTGCAGCTCGTCGAACCCGGCGCCGGACCACGAGGTCGGCAGTCCGACCAGGCCGAACGTGGCGGCGTGGCGGTCGGCGAGATCGTCGGCGAGCACCCCCGCGCGACGCGCCAGCTCGGCGACGTAGACGCAGCCGATGGCCACGGCCTCGCCGTGCCGGATCTCGTAGTCGGTGGCCCGCTCGATGGCGTGCGCCATGGTGTGGCCGTAGTTGAGCGCCTCGCGACCGGGGTGCCCCTCGACGCCGCCGGTCTCCTTGAGGTCGGCGACCACCACGTCGATCTTCACCTGGATGGCGCGGGTGATCAGCTCACGCAGCACCGGCGATGCCGGGTCCTGGGCCGCAGCCGGGTCGTCCTCGACGAGGCGCAGGATCTCGGGGTCGGCGATGAAGCCGCACTTGATGACCTCGCCGAGGCCGGCCCGCAGCTCCTGGGCAGGCAGGGTGGCCAGGAGCGACAGGTCGCAGAGCACTCCCGCGGGTTCGTGGAAGGCGCCGACCAGGTTCTTCCCGGCGCCGGTGTTGATGCCGGTCTTGCCACCGACCGCGGCGTCGACCATGCCGAGCAGCGTGGTCGGCACGTGCACGACCTTGACGCCGCGCAACCAGCTGGCGGCCACGAAGCCACCCAGGTCGGTGGTCGCGCCACCTCCCACCGTGACCACGACGTCGGAGCGGGTGAAGCCGCGCTCCCCCAGTGCCTCCCAGCAGTCGTTGGCGACCGAGGCGGTCTTGGCGTTCTCGCCGTCGGGCAGGCCGAGCGCGAGCACGTCGTACTCCTCGACCAGCGCGCGCAGCACCGGCTCGGCCAGCTCACCGAGCTCACCGGGGAAGAGGAGCGCCACCCGCTCGACACCTTCGCCGATCAGGCCGGGCAGGCGGTCGATGAGGTCGTGCCCGATGACGACGTCGTACGGCGAAGCACCGCCGACGTGCAGGACGGTGGGTTCACTCATGACTGTTCCTCGATTCGGGTGACGATCTCGTCCGCGATCTCGTCGGGGGTGCGTCCGTCTGTGTCGACGGCGAAGGTCGCGGCGGCCTCGTAGACCGGTGTGCGCTCGTCGAGCAGGGCCTTGATCCGGCTGCGCACGTTGCCGAGCAGCAACGGTCGCGACGTGCCGAGCCCGACCCGCTTGACGGCGTCGGCCAGTCCGACGCGCAGGAAGACGACGGTGTGTCCGGCCAGCGCCGCGCGGGTCTGCTCGTCGACGACGGCGCCTCCGCCCAGTGCGAGGACACCGTCGTGCTCCTCGAGCGCCCGCTTCACGGCGGCGCGTTCGAGCGCGCGGAAGTGCGCCTCTCCCGACTCCACGAAGATGTCCGAGATGGCCCGGCCCTCGGCGACCTCGACGTCGTGGTCGGTGTCGCGGGACGACACGCCCCAGTGCCGGGCCAGCCGGCCGGCCACCGTGGTCTTGCCCGACCCCATCGGGCCGATCAGGACGACGCGCGGTCGGTGATCGAGCTTGTCGAGATTCACTTGAAGGCGATGGCGTCGAGGTAGGACGCACAGTTGCGCGCGGTCTCGGCGACCGAGTCGCCGCCGAACTTCTCGATCACGGCGTCGGCCACGACCAGCGCGACCATGGCCTCGGCGACGATGCCGGCGGCCGGCACGGCACAGACGTCGGAGCGCTGGTGGTGAGCCACCGCCTCTTCGCCGGTGGCGACGTCGATGGTCTTGAGGGCCCGCGGCACCGTGGCGATCGGCTTCATCGCCGCCCGGACCCGCAGGATCTCACCGGTGGTCATGCCGCCCTCGGTGCCGCCCGAGCGACCCGACGTACGCCGGATGCCCTCGGGTGACGGCACGATCTCGTCGTGGGCCTGCGAGCCGGGAACGGCGGCCAGGCCGAAGCCGTCGCCGACCTCGACACCCTTGATCGCCTGGATGCCCATCAGGGCGCCGGCCAGGCGCGAGTCGAGGCGACGGTCCCAGTGCACGTGCGAGCCGAGGCCCGGCGGAAGTCCGTGGACGACCACCTCGACGACGCCGCCGAGGGTGTCGCCGTCCTTGTGGGCCTGGTCGATCGCCGCAACCATCTGCTTGCTGGCATCGGGGTCGAGGCAGCGCACCTCGTCCGCGTCGAGCCGTTCGACGTCCTCAGGGCTGGGCACGCTGCCGTAGGGCGCGGCCACTCCCCCGAGCTCGACGACGTGGGAGACGATGCGCGCACCGATGGTCTGCTCGATGAAGTTGCTGGCCACCCGACCGAGCGCCACCCGGGCGGCGGTCTCGCGGGCGGAGGCGCGCTCGAGGATCGGGCGGGCCTCGTCGAAGCCGTACTTCTGCATGCCGGCCAGGTCGGCATGGCCGGGACGCGGCCGGGTGAGCGGCGCGTTGCGGGCCAGGCTGTCCAAGATCTCGGGGTCGACCGGGTCGGCCGACATGACCTGCTCCCACTTGGGCCACTCGGTGTTGCCGACCTGGATCGCGACCGGTCCGCCCTGGGTCCTGCCGTGCCGGACGCCGCCGATGATGGTGACCTGGTCCTGCTCGAACTTCATGCGGGCGCCGCGGCCGTAGCCGAGTCGGCGCCGGGCCAACGCGTCGGCGATGTCGGTCGAGGTCACCTCCACATGGGCAGGGAGGCCTTCGAGGATCGCGACAAGGGACGGGCCGTGGGATTCGCCCGCAGTGAGCCAACGCAGCATGGGTGCAGTCTTTCACGCGCCCCGCGCGCGCTCGTCAGCCCTGCCGGTCGGCGAGATAGCCGCCGATGTCGGCGCCCCACAGCACGCCGACCACCGCGCCCACCAACATGAACGGACCGAACGGGAAGGTGCGGTCGCTGGTGATCCGCAGCACTCGCAGCGGGATCCAGCCGACCACGCCGATCACGAACCCGGCGTAGGTGCCGACGGCGAACTCCGCCCAGCCGAGGTAGGCCAGCGCCATGCCGAGGATGCCGGACAGGCGTACGTCGCCGTAGCCCATGCCGGGCGTGAAACGCCACAGGAACCAGTAGACGAAGCCGGCGACGAGCCAGCCGATCCCGGCACGGATCAACGCGTCGGCGTCGCCCTGGGCGAGGGCGCAGACCAGCAGCAGCACGACGGTCAGCAGGTAGGTGGGTCCGACGATCAGCTTCGGCAGCAGGCGGGTCCGCAGGTCGACCCACCCCAGCGCGACGCCGATCGGCACCAGCGGCACGAGGTAGAGCAACGGCCAGTCCCACCCGATTCGTGCGCCGATGAGGCCGGCGACGAGGGCGGACCAGCCCGCGGTCCACGTCGCCATGTGTGGTGCAGCAGCCAGGTCGGCGTACAACGGCTTGGGTTCCTCGGGCTCGGCCGTGGTCTCCCCGCCCGCGTCGTCGTGCGCCTCACCGTCGGTTTCTTCCTCGGCGAACGGGACGGGTTCGGGCAGCCTCGCCACGACGCGTGGAACGAACCATCCGGTGATCGCTCCGAGGACGACACAGACGATCACCGTGTCGAGATGTGCTGCCCAGTCCATGGCTGGTCACCCTACGGCCTGCGCCGACCTGTCGTGAGTTCTGTTTGACCTTCGTGGTCGACGAGGCGGTCACTCGGCCAAAAGATTGATGTGCAACCAGGAGAAGGCCTGGAGATCCGAGCCCTCGAGCGAATCGGGACCGCCAATGCTCGTGCGCGGGACGAACTCAACGGAGGTGCCCGAGTCGCTTGCCGCGCGAAGCGAGCAAAGAGCCGCTTCCGGAACGCCGTGGCGATAGGTCTGCGACCACGACCCTTCGGCGCGATGGTTCTCATGGACCAGGACGGAGCTCAGCGCCGACACGGTCGACATTCCGCGTCGCGGGAGGCCGTCGGGCAACAGGGGTCCGTCGAGGCCGTCGAAGAACCGGAGGTCCTTGGTAGCCATCACCGGCTTGCGGACAACGGCGCCGACGGAGTCCACCCGGGTGTCGGTCCCGCGGCCGTCATCGGACACGCGCACCCTCCCGTCGTCATGGAACGTGACCACCGCATGTCCCACTCGTCCGATGGACTCGGCTTCGTCATTCGCGTAGGCGAGCACTTCCAGGATCATGTGGCGTCGGCCGCCGGCGCCGTAGCGATCCGTGTGATCCCGGACCTCAGCAAGGTGAGCGAGGTCGAGATCCCTTGACCAGTCGTGGGTGGTCACGGTCCAGCTCTTGCGCTCGCTCACAGACCCGACTGTAGGCGCAGCCACCATCAGTGACGATCAGGCGGCTTCCACGTCGATGAGCTCGTACTCGGCGAGGAGATCGGTGGGGTCTTCCGGTTCCGGTACGGCGAGCAGGCGTCTCGGCTCAAGTTCGGCCCAGCCGGGTAGGGGTGGTGCGGTGGAGACGTAGGTGTGACCGGTCGGTGTGGTGGTGGTGACTTGATGTCGCCCGTGGGGTGAGTGGTGGCCAGAAGCGNCCGTCTGCCCGCCGTTGGCGATGCCGGTGGCGTGGTCGATGTGGCGGATGGGTGCGTCGCAGTAGAGGGTGCGGCAGATGCCGCCGTCTCTGGTGCGGATGAGGGTGGCGAGTCCGTGGGGGACGATCCGGGACCTCGAGTCCATGGCGGTGAGGCCGCCGTGGGGTGAGGCGTAGACCTTGCGTAGCCAGGTCTGCAGCCCCGTCTTGGCGCCGGCTTCCAGTGCGGTGGCGACGAGGTGGCGGGCCAGGTCGGCGGGGATGGTGCCGTGCCCGTCGAGGTGCGCCGGGTCGTGACTGGTGCCGAGGAGCGTCTGGTCGGAGACGACGAGGTTGATCATCACCGGCACCGCCGGGGCCTGGGTCTTGCCGGTGACGCGTTCGACGAGGGTGTCGGCCATGATCTGTGCCCGGGAGCGTTCGTCACCACCGGCGATCAAGGTGTCGGCGGCCTTCTTCAACGCCGCGTACACCTGCACGCCTTGCCCGACCGGCAGGTGGCCGGTGAGGTAGGTCATCGTGTCCGGTGCCGGGCGGATGGTGACCCGGCGGTCCTTCTCCGCCTTCGCCCGCCGGTGCGCGACCGAGGCGGGGTCGAGCTTCGCGGCGAGCTTGCGGGCCTGGTCACCGACCTGCTTCTCCGACAACTTCGCGACCTTCTCGAGGTCACCGGCGATCTCCTTGTCCACCTTCGCCCGGTCGTCGACCTCGAGGCAGGCGGTCTCCTTGGCCAGCAGGGTGGCGGCCCATTCGGTGATCCGTCCGGCCCGGAACGCGGCCCGGGTGTGCGGCAGCTCCTTGCGCAGGAGCTTCGCCAACCCGAGGTGACGCTTCCCGCGGTACGGCGACTCCCGGCGCGCCAACGCGAGTTGTTCGGGGATGCCGCGACCCTGGCGGCGCTTCCCGACACCGGAGGCGGCGGCCTTGGCGCGCATCGACTCGTCGAAGTCGACCGAGAGCTCGGCCTGGGCCGCGGCGATGGCCGACTTCAGGGTTTCGAGTGCCCCGATGACGTCGATGCGGGCGTCGTCGTCGCCCACCGCCTCCGAGATGTCCTGCAGGGCTGAGATCCACGCGGTCACTGTGGCGGCGTCCAGGGGCGTGTCAGGACCGGGAGCGGCCTGCTCCGGGACGGGGTCCTTCGACGTTTCGAACATGTATTCGAGTTTATCGAGTTTCGTCAACCCTGGCAAGGGATTCTCGACATCTGTGGACAAGCAATCAGGCCATCGGGAACCGGCCATCGCGGGCCGCTGGGCACCCACAGCACGACGCCTGACGAGTGGACGATGGCGTGGTTCGCCGCGCTCCCCCTCGCCCTTGACGGCATCCGGATCGACCACTACCTGCGCCGATTCATGCAGCACGGCATCCGGCAGGGCCATCACGAAGCCGACTCTTGACCTTGTCCCAACGGGAAGGCCCAACCTCTGTTTCACCGGTGACCGACACCGGGAGGATGGTGACCATGACGCTCATGACGATCGGCGACTTCGCCCGCGCTGCGGGACTGACGCCCAAGGCGTTGAGGCTGTACGACGACCTCGGCCTGCTGTGTCCGGCCGAGGTGGACCCGCACTCGGGGTACCGCAGGTACGCCCCGGCGCAGCTCGAGCGGGCCCGGCTGGTGGCGACGCTCAGGATCCTGGGGATGCCACTGTTGCGGATCAAGAACGTCGTCAACGGTTCGAACGCTGCGGCGGCTCGGGAGATCGAGGCGTACTGGCGCCAGATCGAGGCCGACACCGCGACTCGGCGCGGCATCGTCACCACCCTCGTCCATCAGTTGAGGAACGAGGCACACGAAATGACCACAGCCACCAGGACCTTGCACTCCGAACACGGCTCCAGTCACCGCCAGGGGCGACGCGACGCACAGCAGGACGCGCTCCTCGTCACCACCGGCCTGATCGCCGTCGCCGACGGCTTCGGTGACCGCGACGACGTGGCCGCGGCCGCACTGGCCGCCTTTGCGGAGAGCGGGCTCGCCGGGGCGATCTCCGAGATCGCCGCGGACGTCAGCGCAGCCCTGCCTGAGCTGCCGGCCTCCGGTACGACGCTCACCGCCGTCGCGTTCACGGGTGGGACCGCGCAGGTCACGCACATCGGCGATGGCCGGGTCTGGCTCGTGCGCGATGGGGAGGTCCGGCAGGTCACCCACGACCACACGGTCGTGGCGGCGCTGATCGAGGCCGGTGAGCTGACCGCGGACGAGGCCCGCGCACACGAGCACCGCAACCTGCTCAACCGGGCGTTGGCGCCCGGTGTGGTGGCCGACGAGATCGTGCTCGACCTTCACGAGGGCGACCGGCTCGTGC
The DNA here is from genome assembly GCF_001429525.1 of Nocardioides sp. Soil796. Lineage (NCBI taxonomy): Bacteria > Bacillati > Actinomycetota > Actinomycetes > Propionibacteriales > Nocardioidaceae > Nocardioides > Nocardioides sp. Soil796. The sequence continues at coordinate 799,688 of NZ_LMSQ01000017.1, read as the reverse complement.
TGACCACTGACGGGGTCCACTCCCACATCGACGATCTCGGCCGCCTGCTCACGCTCGACGGAACCCCGCAGGAGGTGGCCGACGCAGTCGCGACGGCCGTCGCCGAGGCAGGCGAGCCCGACAACCACACGATCGTCGTGGTCGACCTGGGCCGTGCAGCCTGAGGTCTGGGCCACGAAACGTGCAGTGGTCAGACCGGATCGGTGAACGAGATCGGCTTGCCGGTGGCCCGGGCATGGGCGATCTCCCTACTCGTGGACTCGCCGACATACCCGCCCGGGTTGACGACCAGAACCCGGTCAGCCAGGTCGATCTTGCGCAGGTGAAGGGCATCCAGCGCGGTCTTCTGCTCGGGGGTGACCAACTCGTCAGCCTCACCTGGCGCGACGACGATGACACCGGCGAAGGTCAGGTCACGGTTTGCCGCACGCATCTCGTCCGCGAACCGGATGGAACCGCAGATGCAGACGATCTCAGGTCGGTCGGTCACGGCTCAACGGCTTCCTCTGGCAACCCGATCTGGTCTGACTGCTGCAGTGCGGCAAGCCCTGCCGTGCGCATGACCTCGACCGCCACCGACTGCCCGGTGAACATCTCGAACTGCAGGGCTGCCTGGTGCACGAGCAGGTCGAGCCCGCCGACCAGCGGCCGGTCGGCGGCCGCGCTGGCCAGCGGCGTCGGCCACGGGTCGTACAACGCCTCGAAGACGACGGGTACGTCGCCGCAACGGCGCACCAGGTCGACGGTCTGGGCCCCGGCCGGGATGGTCGAGGCGACCACGTCACCCGTGACTGCCGCGGTGGCGAGGTCCCCCACCTCCACCTGCGGGGACGAGGGCAGCGAGCTCAGCACCTCGAGGGTCTCGGCGGCACGGTCCGCGGAGCGCACCAGCACGTCGATGTGGGTGGCACCCAGCTCGACCAGCGCCATGCCCAGCGAGGTGGCCGTGGCTCCCCCGCCCAGGATCGTCGCGCGCGACACCGCTCCGGCGTACTGCTCGCGGAGTGCGGCGATCGCCCCGGGGATGTCGGTGTTGTGCGCGGACGCCCGCCCGTCGCGGAACACCAGTGTGTTGGCTGCGTGCGCCACCCGCACCCGGTCACTGACCTCGTCGGCCAGTGGCAGCACTGCGCGCTTGAGCGGCATGGTCAGCGACAGCCCACGCCACGAATGGTCAAGCCCCGCGAGGAACTCCGGCAACGAGGACTCGTCGACCCGATGTGCGTCGTAGGACCAGTCGTCGAGGCCGCACGCGGCGTAGCCCGCCCGGTGCAGCACCGGCGAGAGCGAGTGCGCGATCGGGTCCCCGAGGACCCCACAACGCGGTCCCATCAACAGGCGTCCGAGGTCGCGCAGTATTCGCGGAACTCCGCCTTGTAGCGCAGGAACTCGTCGTACGTCGACGCGAACTTCGTCTCGCCGGTCTTGAGGTCGACCGTCACGTAGTAGTACCAGTCGCCCTCGGCCGGCTTTAGCGCCGCGCGGATCGCGTCGTCACCCGGAGCCTCGATCGGCCCCGGCGGCAGACCCGTCTGGCGCCGCGTGTTGTACGGCGAGCCGGCGACCGAGTCGATGTCCTCGGTGGTGATTCCGACGCCCAGGTTGCGCCCGAGTGCGTAGTTGACCGTGGCATCGATCTCGAGCCGCCCGATGGTGCCCGCGGTGCCGGGGTTCTCGAGACGGTTGTAGATGACCCGGGCGATCTTCGGCATGTCCTTGCCACGCCCCTCGGCCTCGACCAGCGCGGCGACCGTCATGATCTCGTGCGGCGTGTAGCCCAGGGCCTGGGCCGACTCCTCGAGGCCGGCGTCGTCCGCGGCCTGTCGCCAGCGGTCGACCATGGCGCGCAGCATCTCGACCGGCTTCGCCTTCGGGCCGAACTCGTAGGTGGCCGGGAAGAGGTAGCCCTCCGGGTTGCCCTTGGCGTACGCCGGCAGCCCAAGCGCCGCGGGCTTGGCCAGCGCCCGGTTGAACTGCCTCTTGTTGAAGTCAGTGTTCTTGCTCAGCAACGCGACGATGTCGACGACGCGTAGCCCCTCGGGGATCGTCACCCGGTTCTGGACCCGGTTCTTCGGGTCGATCAGGACGGTGAGGGCGTCGGACGCCTTCATCTTCTGCTTCAACGTGTAGGAGCCGGGCTGGATGCGAGCCGCCTCGTCGGCGCGTGCGCTGGCGGCCTTCGTGAAGGCCTCGACGGAGGCGACCACGTCGGCGTCCTTGAGGGTGCGCCCGATGTCGGTCGCGGTGTCTCCGCTCTCGACGATGATCGAGACCTCCCCGGTGCCCGGGCCCGAGTAGTCCTCACCCTCCCCGAACTGGTCCTTGACCCAGTCGATGCCCTTCACGCCGAGCAGGGCCAGGCCCGCGGCGATCAGGCCGACCACCACGAGCGCGATCAGACAGCCGAACGGGCCACGCCGCCGCTTGCCGCGCCGCGAGACCGGCGCCCGGCGTACGGGCTCCTCGTCATGCGCAGCCTCGTCGTCGGGGTCGTGCCGGAGCCCGAGCTGGTCGATCCCCTCGTGGGAGGGCTGATGCTCGCCTTGCTGCTCGGTCACTGCTGGTCCAACCCCTCTGTCGGTGGCACCGTGACCACTTCTCCCGGCGCGCTCCCCCGAGCACGCTCCGCGTCCAGCGCGTGCTGGAGGATCACGACTGCGGCGGCCTGGTCGACCACCGCTCTTCTCTTGGCGCCCTTCTTCCCGCGTTCCCGAAGCATCGACTCCGCGGTGACGGTCGTCAAGCGTTCATCAAAGAGCCTCACCGGCATCGGGGCAACCAGCCGCGCCAGTTGGCCGGCGAATTCCCGGGCCTTGGCCGCGGCCGGCCCCTCGGCACCCGAGAGCGAACGGGGCAGACCGACGATGATCTCGAACGCGTTCTCCTCGTCGACGATCTGGCGCAACCGGGCGAGGTCGCCCTCGCCACGCTGCACCGTCTCGACGGGTGTCGCCAGGAAGCCGCTGGGGTCGCTGCGGGCCACACCGATCCGGGCGTCTCCGGGGTCGAGGCCGAGGCGTACGCCGTTGCGCATCACGCCTGGCCGACGGCCCGGTGCACCTCGGACTCGACCAGGGCCAGTGCCTCGTCGATCCGGGTGGCGTCGGTGCCGCCGCCCTGCGCGACGTCGTCCTTGCCACCTCCCTTGCCACCGAGCAACGGACCGATCGCACGGATCAGCGCGTTGGCACTCAGCCCCCGCGCGCGGCCCTCGTCGTTGACGGCGGCGACCGCGGCCACCTTTCCCTCGGCGGCGCCGATGACCACCACCGCACCGGGCTGGCCCTGCGGCAGGCGGCCGCGGATGTCGAGCGCCAGGGTGCGTACGTCGCCACCGCCGGCACCGTCGGCGCGATGCGCCACGAGGTGCACGCCGTCGACGACCGTGGCCCCGGCGGCGAGCTCTCCCGCGGCAGCCAGCAGCTGGCCGACCCGGACCTTCTCGATCTCCTTCTCCGCGGTGCGCAGGCGCTCGACGAGGTCGCCGACGCGCCCGACCAGGTCGTCGGGCTGGGTCTTGAGCAGCCCGGTCAGCTGCGCCACCACGTCACGCTCGCGCGCGAGGTAGGCGAAGCCCTCGACGCCGGTCAGCGCCTCGATGCGCCGGTTGCCGGAGCCGACCGATGCCTCACCGGTCAGCACGATCGTGCCGATCTGCGACGAGTGGTCGACGTGCGTGCCACCGCAGAGCTCGCGCGACCAGGGGCCGCCGATCTCGACGACCCGCACCTTGGTGTTGTCGTAGGTCTCGCCGAAGAGCGCGATGGCGCCCCAGTCCTTGGCCTCCGGCAGGGTCATGTAGTCCCAGCCGACGGCGAGGTCGGCACGCAACGCGTTGTTCGCGACCTGCTCGAGGTCGGCGTACTGCTCGGGAGTCAGGGCCTGCGTCCAGCCGAAGTCGAGGCGCAGGTATCCGGGCCGGTTGTAGGAACCGGACTGCAGCGCCGTGGGGCCGAGCACCTCACGCAGCGCCGCGTGCACCACGTGGGTGCCCGAGTGCGCCTGCCGGGCACCGAGCCGCCAGTCGGGGTCGACCTGCGCATGCAGCTGCGAGCCGGGGTGGAACTCACCGTCGATGACCCGCACCTGGTGCACCACCAGTCCACGCACAGGGCGCTGGACGTCGACCACCTCGAGCCGTCCACCGTCGAACTCGATGATGCCCGCATCGGCGGCCTGGCCACCGGACTCGGCGTAGAACGGCGTGCGGTCGAGCACGATCTCGCCGATCTCGCCGTTGCCCAGTGCGGGGACGGGCTGTCCTTCCCGGAGCACGGCCAGAGCGGACGACTCGGTCTCGAGGGTCTCGTAGGCCAGCCACTCGGTCGGACCGTTGGCGTCGAGGATGCCGCGGTAGACCCCGGTGTCGGCGTGCTGCCCCTTCTTGGAGCGCGCGTCGGCCTTGGCCCGCTCGCGCTGCTCGGTCATCAGCTTGCGGAAGCCGTCGTGGTCGACGGTGAGCCCGGCCTCGGACGCCATCTCGAGGGTGAGGTCGATCGGGAAGCCGTAGGTGTCGTGCAGTGCGAACGCCTGGTCACCCGACAGCTTCGAGCCGCCGGACTTCTTCACGTCGGTCGCGGCCAGGTCGAAGATCTGCGTGCCGGACTGGAGCGTCTTGCGGAACGCCTCCTCCTCGGCGTACGCGACCCGCGAGATGCGCTCCCAGTCGGAGATCAGCTCGGTGTAGGTCTCGCCCATCTTGTCGCGGCTGATCGGCATCAGCTCGGGCAGCGCCGGGTCCTCGTAGCCGAGCAGGCGCACCGAGCGGACCGCGCGACGCAGCAGGCGACGCAGCACGTAGCCGCGGGCCTCGTTGCCGGGCGTCACGCCGTCACCGATCAGCATCATCGAGCTGCGCACGTGGTCGGCGACCACCCGGAAGCGCACGTCGTCCTCGTGGTTGGCGCCGTACTTCTTGCCGGTCAGCTCCATCGCCCGCTCGATGACCGGGAACATCACGTCGATCTCGTACATGTTCTCGACGCCCTGGGTCATGAACGCGACCCGCTCGAGGCCCATGCCGGTGTCGATGTTCTTCTTCGGCAGCGGGCCGGCGATGTCGAAGTCCTCCTTGCTGCGGACCGCGCTCAGCTCGTCCTGCATGAAGACCAGGTTCCAGAACTCGAGGTAGCGGTCCTCGGCGGAGAAGTCGCCGTCCGCGCCGTACGCCGGACCGCGGTCGATCAGGATCTCCGAGCACGGGCCACCGGGGCCGGGCACGCCCATCGACCAGTAGTTCTCGGACTTGCCGAGCCGCGCGATGCGGTCGTCGGGCAGGCCGGTGATCTTCTTCCAGAGCGCGACCGCCTCGGCGTCGTCGACGTACACGCTCGGGTAGAGCTTGTCCTCGGGGAAGCCCCAGCCGCCCTCGGACTGCGGCTTGGTGACCAGCTCCCAGGCGAGCTCGATGGCCCGCTCCTTGAAGTAGTCACCGAACGAGAAGTTGCCGCACATCTCGAAGAACGTGCCGTGGCGGGTGGTCTTGCCGACGTCCTCGATGTCGGGCGTGCGCACGCACTTCTGCACGCTGGTGGCCGTCGCGTACGGCGGCGTCTCCTGGCCCAGGAAGTAGGGCTTGAACGGCACCATGCCTGCAGGGACGAAGAGCAGGTTCGGGTCGTCGGCCAGGAGCGAGGCCGACGGCACGGCCGTGTGCCCGGCGTTCTCGAAGTGGGTCAAGAACCGCCGTCGGATCTCCGCGGTGTCCATCAGTTCGTGCCTTCCTGGTTCGTGCCCGAGCGTTCGTGGTGAGTGATGCTTCTTGGTTCGGTGGCCGCGCTGGGCCCGGCGCCGAGGGCCGGGGTTCCATCAGGGACCAGTCCCAGTCGCTCGCGCAACTCGGTTTCCTTGTCGTGACGCCCCTGTGCCACCTCGTCGCGGAACATGCGGACACCCACCGCGAGGCTGCTGGCCCGGTCGCGCAGGCCGTCGACGGTGAAGGACTCGCGCAGTCGGCGAGCCCGGTTCATCGCATAGACCGTCGCTCCGGCACCGGCCGCGAACCACAGTGTGCGGCTCATCTGTCGTTCCTGGTCATGCTGCGCCTTCTTGCGAGCGTTGCCGGGCCGCCATCTCCCGGCGTACGTCGCGAATCTCGATGCGGCGCTGCTTGCGGGAGCGCTTGATCTCCTGCTTCATCTGGAAGCGGATCCGGTTGCGGGACTCGGGGGCCAGGGCGCGGCGTACGCCGTGGGTCAGCGCGGCCGCCTTGACCACCGACTCGCGCAGGACCAGGTCGGCAAAGAGCCGGCCCTCGATGCGCTGGGGTTCAGAAACGGGTTCATCAGAGGCTGTGGGGTCGCCGACGGCGGTGATCACGAACTCGTCGGGGGCGTGACGGGGCTGCACCGAACGGGCCAGCGCGTCGACGCGCTCACGCAACTGGGCGGCCTCGGCTCGCGTGGCCTCGAGCTCGGCGCGGGCGCCGACCCGCTCGCGGCGCAAGGCGAGGACGGCTAGCGCCAGGCAGGCCAGCAGCACGAGCACGACCACGCCCAGCACGACGGGCAGAAGGAGGTCGGCACTGGTCATGGTGCCCGACCCTATCGCGCACCACGGATCAACTTGCGCACACGTTCCCAGCGCTCCTTGATCGTCGCTTCGGCACCCAGGCTGGTGGGTCGGTAGTAGGCCGCGTCACCGATCTCGTCGGGCGCGTACTGCTGCTCGGCGATCCCGAACGGCTCGTCGTGGGAGTACTTGTACGGCTGCGGGGCACCGCGTCCGTGACCGATCTTCTCGGAGCCGGCGTAGTGGCCATCGCGCAGGTGAGGTGGCACCTGGCCGATCTTGCCCGCGCGTACGTCGGCACTGGCCGCGTCGATCGCCTTGATCACCGCGTTCGACTTCGGCGCGACGGCCAGGGCGATCACCGCCTGGGCGAGGTTGAGGCGCGCCTCGGGCATGCCGATCAGCTGCACGGCCTGGGCGGCCGCCACGGCGGTGGTCAACGCCGTCGGATCGGCGAGGCCGATGTCCTCGCTGGCCAGGATCACCAACCTGCGGGCGATGAACCGCGGGTCCTCGCCGGCCTCCATCATGCGGGCCAGGTAGTGCAGTGCGGCGTCCGCGTCGGAGCCACGGATCGACTTGATGAACGCGGAGATGACGTCGTAGTGCTGGTCGCCCTGCCGGTCGTAGCGGACCGCGGCCTGGTCGACCGCGGTCTCCGCAGCGGCCAGGTCGACCGTGGTCGAGCCCTTGGCCTCGGCGGCTCCGGCCGCGGCCTCGAGGTAGGTCAGGGAACGGCGGGCGTCTCCCCCGGCCAACCGGACCAGGTGCTCCAGGGCGTCGTCGTCGACCGTGACCTCACCCGCGAGTCCACGCTCGTCCACCAGGGCCTGCCGCATGACCTCGCGCACGTCGTCGTCGGTCAACGACTCGAGCCGCAGCAGGAGGGAACGGGAGAGCAGCGGCGAGATCACCGAGAAGAAGGGGTTCTCGGTGGTCGCGGCGACCAGGGTCACCCAACGGTTCTCGACGCCCGGAAGCAGGGCGTCCTGCTGGGCCTTGGTGAAACGGTGCACCTCGTCGACGAAGAGGACGGTCTCGCGGCCGCTGCGCACGAGGTCGGAGCGCGCCATGTCGATGGCTGCCCGCACCTCCTTCACGCCGGCGGCCACCGCCGAGACCTCCACGAACTGCCGGTCGGTCTGCTGGGAGAGGATCGAGGCGATCGTCGTCTTGCCGGTGCCGGGCGGTCCCCACAGCAGCAGGGACATCGAGCGGTCACCTTCGATCAGCTGCCGCAGCGGCGAACCCTCGGCGCGCAGCTGCTGCTGCCCGACCAGCTCGTCGAGCGTGCGCGGGCGCATGCGCACGGCAAGGGGCGCTGACGCGTGCGTGTTGCCGGTCAGCGATCCCTTGCCCTGTGCACCTGCGCCGGCCCTGGCCGACGTACCGGCGGGAGCATCGACCTCGAACAGACCATCCACACCCGCCACCCTACGTTCGCGGGGTCACGGCTTGACGGTGCGGCGTTCCTTGAGGTCGAACCACACGTCGGAGAAGCCGGGCTCGTTGCCGATGTCGGAGGGGCTGGCACCGGGGTCGGGGCTGCCTTCGTTGTCGACGCCGAGCATGCGCGCGGTCACCGGGTCGTGCGGGTGGTTGCCCAGCTCGCCGGCGAAGTGGCAGGCCACCTTGTGCCGCGGACCGACCTGCAGCATCGGCGGTTCGACCTTCGCGCAGATCTCACGGGCCAACGGGCAGCGGGTGCGGAACCGGCAACCCGAGGGCGGGTTGATCGGGCTGGGCACGTCACCCTCGAGCATGATGCGCTCGCGGCGACCGCCGATGGCCGCCTGCTTCACGTCGGGCACGGCGGAGAGCAGGGCCTGCGTATAGGGGTGGTGCGAGCGCGAGTAGAGCGTGTCGCGGTCGGCGATCTCCACGATCTTGCCGAGGTACATCACCGCCACCTCGGGGCAGAAGTGGCGTACGACGGCCAGGTCGTGGGCGATGAACAGGAACGCGATGTCGAATTCCTTCTGCAGGTCCTGCAGGAGGTTGATCACCTGTGCCTGGATCGACACGTCGAGCGCCGAGACCGGCTCGTCGGCCACCATCAGCTTCGGCTGCAGAGCCAGCGCCCGGGCGATGCCGACACGCTGCCGCTGGCCACCGGAGAACTCGTTGGGGTAGCGGTTGTAGTGCTCCGGGTTGAGGCCCACGACCTCGAGGAGCTCCTGGACCCGCGAGAGGATCTTCTTCTTCGGCACCACGTTGTGCACCGCGAGCGGAGAGCCGATGATGGAACCGACCGTGTGCCGCGGGTTCAGCGACGTGTAGGGGTCCTGGAAGATCATCTGGATGTCCTTGCGCAGCGGCTTCATCTGCCGGTTGGACATCTGCGCCAGGTCGTGGCCCTCGAACATCATCGAGCCACCGGTCGGCTTGTAGAGCCGGGTGATCAGCTGGCCCGTCGTCGACTTGCCGCAGCCCGACTCACCCACCAGACCGAGGGATCCGCCCTTGGGCACCTGGAACGACACACCGTCGACGGCCTGCACGTGCCCGACCGTGCGCCGCATCAGCGAGCTGCGGATCGGGAAGTACATCCGCACGTTGTCCATCGTCAGCACAGGCTCGGCGGTCGGGTCGAGCGTGGCAGCCGCGTGGGCGTGTCCGACGATGCTCTCGAAGGACACGGTGCCCGCCGGGCTCTTCGTGAGGTCGTCGGCCGGCAGCTCGGGCGTCATCGGTTCTCCTCAGCGAGGTGGATGGCGAGGTCGGGGGCCACTTCGGGAAGGACCTCGGTGGCGTAGATGGTCTCCGAGTCGACCAGGTGGCACCGCTTCAGGTGACCCTGGCGGGCACCCACGGTCAGCTCGGGCATGGTCGTCGCGCACAGGTCACCGGGCACCTTGGAGCTGTGCACGCAACGCGGGTGGAACGCGCATCCGGGCGGCGGGTCGAGCAGGCTCGGCGGGTTGCCCGGAATCGGGATCATGCGGGCGTTGGGGTCACCGGTCACGTCAGGGACGCTCGAGAGCAGGCCCCACGTGTAGGGCATCTCCGGGTGGGTCAGGATCTCCTTGCACGCGCCGTACTCGACACAGCGGCCGCCGTACATCACGAGCACGTCGTCGGCCATCTCGGCGACCACACCGAGGTCGTGGGTGATGATCACGATCGCGGAGTTGAACTCCTTCTGGAGGTCCTGGAGCAGGTCGAGGATCTGCGCCTGCACCGTGACGTCGAGAGCCGTGGTGGGCTCATCGGCGATCAGCAGCGACGGGTCGTTGATCAGGCCCATCGCGATCATGGCGCGCTGCCTCATGCCACCGGAGAACTGGTGGGGGTAGTCGTCGACGCGACGGTCCGGCTGCGGGATGCCGACCCGCTCGAGCATCTCGATCGAGCGCCTGCGGGCCTCCTTCTTGCTGGCCTTGGGGTGGTGCACCTGGTAGGCCTCACCGAGCTGCGCGCCGATCTTGTAGAACGGGTGCAGTGCGGCCAGCGCGTCCTGGAAGATCATCGCGACGCTGTTGCCACGCAGGCTCCGCATCTTGTCCTCGGCCAGGCCGACCACCTCGGTGCCGCCGACCTTGATCGAGCCCTCGATGCGTGCGGCCTTGGGGTCGTGCAGGCCCAGCACAGCCATGCTGGAGACCGACTTGCCCGAACCCGACTCCCCCACGATGCCGAGGGTCTTGCCCAGTTCGACGCTGTAGGTCAGTCCGTTGACTGCCTGCACGAGTCCGTCGCTGGTCGGGAACCGGACACTCAGGTCGGTCACCTCCAGGTACGGGTCGCCGCTCATGAAAGCCTCACTCTCGGGTCAAGCACGCTGTAGACGATGTCGACGATGATGTTGGCCATGACCACGGCCACGGCGAGGACCAGTGCTGTCGCCTGCACGACGGGAAGGTCCTTGATGTAGGTCGCCTCGAGGCCCCACTTGCCGATGCCGTCGAGGTCGAAGATCTGCTCGGTGAAGACGGTGCCCGACAGGAGGAAGGCCACGTCGAGGCCGAAGATGGTCACCACCGGCACCAGCGCGGACCGTAGGGCATGTCGGATTACCACGACGCGGTCCTTGAGCCCCTTGGCCTTCGCGGTGCGGACGTAGTCCTCGTTGAGCACTTCGACCATCGACCCGCGCGAATATCGGGTGTAGGCGGTGGCGCCGTAGAGGCCCATCACCAGCCACACGAGCAGGAATCCTGAGAACCACTTGAACGGGTTGTCGAGGAACGGGTGGTAGGCGACGGTCGGGAACACGTGCGTACTCAAGGTCAGCAGCAGCATGCTCAGCAGCGCGACCAGGTAGTACGGGATGGAGCTGAAGACGAGGGTGGAAGAGACCAGCGCCTTGTCGGCGAAGCTGCCTCTTCGTCTGGCGGCCAGCACACCGATGGGCACGCCGATCATCAGATAGAGCAAGGAGGCCCCGACAGCCAGGCTCAGGGTGATCGGGAATCTCTCCTTGAGCTGGTCGGTGACCAGGGTCCGGTCGCGGTAGGAGAGGCCCAGGCACGGCGCCTCGCACTTGTAGCCGGTCGAACCGATGTAGATGGTGCGGTCCTGGACGAGTCCCTTGGCCCACTTGCCGTACTCCGAGTAGACGGGGTTGTTGTAGCCCAGCCGCTCTTCGTACTGCTCGAGCCGTGGGGAGGTCTCACCACATCGACCGTGGGTGTCACGACGGCACAGCTCCAGGGCAGGGCTCTTCGGGCCGTAGAAGAACAGCAGGAACACCATCATCGAGACAAGAACCACGATCATCGCTCCAGACAGGAGACGCTTGACCAGGAACGAGAACATGCGGGGGCCTCTCAGGAAGTGATCGCGGCCTCCGGGCCGGACGAGGCGTGCCTCGCCCGGCCCGGAGGGTTGTGCGTTTTCAGTGCACGATCAGATCAGTGCGAATGCACTCACTTGATGGACATCGTGCGGTAGTCCGGCGCTCCACCGACGGAGATGTCGTTGTTGAAGCCAGCAACGTTGCTTCCGACGCCGTAGATGGTGTTGTAGAAGCCGGTGTTGATCACGGGCTGGTACTCGTTCATGACCTTCTGCTCGAGCTCACCCCATGCCGCTGCCTGCTCGTCCTGGGGCATCGCGCTGATGGCGTCCATCTCGTCGTCGATCGCCTTCTCCGAGAAGGCGCCCGTGTTGTAGGCAGCACCCGTCTTGACGATCGGCGGGAGGAACGTCGCCGACGACGGCCAGTCCTGGCACCAGGCCGTACCGAGAAGGTTGATCTTCTTGTACAGCTTGCTGTCCGGGTTGGTCCAGACGTCGTAGAGGCTGCCCGCGGTGTAGGGGTACATCTTCACCTTGAAGCCGGACTCCTCGTAGCCGTTCTTGCGCTGCTCGGCGGCGGCCTCACCCTGAGGGGTGGTGGCGTCGTAGACGAAGGAGACTTCGTACTGACCGGGCTCGTAGCCGGCTGCCTTGAGGAGCTCCTTGGACTTTGCCGGGTCGAACGTGATGGCCGGCTGGCCCTCGGGGCCGTTCCAGACCTTGCGACCGACCATGCCGGGGGGCAGCAGGTTGAAGCCGAGGTCGGGGTTGCTGACACCGTTGGCGCGGGTGACACCCGGGATCTCGCCACCGGCGGCCCAGACGTTCTGGTAGTCGTAGGCGTAGGCGAGAGCCTGACGGACCTCGAGCTCCTTGACCTTGGTGTAGTTCGGCATCACGAAGCTGGTGCAGGGCTGCGGACCGATCGGGGTCTGCGCTTCCTTGCCGTCCTTGCGTGCCTGGCTGTACGTCGGCGACTCGAGTGCGGTCACGACCGTGTTCTTGCCGGAGTCGCTGAGCACCGTCTTGCCGGCGACCGTCGGGTCGACACCGAACTTGAAGGTGTACTTGTCGAGCAGCTGGCGACGGGCCGGGTCGGTCTTGGCGTCCCAGTTCTCGTTCTTGACCAGGATGAGCTCCTGGTTGGGGGTGTACTTCTCGATCTTGTACGGGCCGGTGGACAGCGGCTTGAGGCCGTAGTCGGCGGCCGGCGCGTCGAGCGGGACCGGACCGATGGCCGGGAAGATGGAGTAGAAGTCCATCTCGGGGAACGGCTTGGCCATGTGGAGGACGATCTTGTTGCCGTCGACCTCGACGCCCGGGAAGTCAGCCGGGGCACCCTTGGCGTAGGGGCCGTTGTAGTCCTCGCCACCCTCGAAGAAGGGCTTGGAGTAGGACGTGCCGGGGCCGGTGGCGAAGGTGTCGCCGTCGAAGGAGCGCTTGATGCCGAAGGCGACCTCCTCAGCGGTGACGGGCTTGCCGTTCTCCCACTTGATGCCGTCCTTGAGCGTGAACGTCCAGGTCTTGAAGTCCTCGCTGGGCGTGCCCAGGTCGGTGGCGAGGTCGGGAACGAGCTCGTAGCCGCCCTTGCCGTTCTGGCGGAACGTGGTCAACGACCGGAACAGGAGGTCCTGGGCGATGCCGTTGTCGGTCACCGACCACAGGCCTGCAGGGTCAAGGCTGGTGGGGCCGTCGTCCGGGTCCGGAGCGAGGACGGTCATCTCGCCACCGGGCTTGGCGCCCTCGAGAGCAGGAGCGGGCCCGACTGCCGAGGCGTTCTTGCCACCGGCCGCCGTACCTCCCTCGTTGAAGGAATCCTTGCTTCCTTCATCGTCACTGCCGCCACAGGCGGCAAGCCCGAGCACGAGGGTCATCGCGCTCACGCCGGCGAACAACGCCTTATTGCGCTTCATCTGTCCAGCCTTTCTCTGTTTGTTTCGTTGGCACGCTTGGGCGTGGCCGACGTCTTCACGACTCAGCGTCGTGTCTTCGGGTCGAACGCGTCACGGATCGCGTCACCGAGGAGGTTGAGGGCAACCACCAGGACGGCGATCCCGATCACGGGTTCGAGCAGGAACAGGGGGTATTCCTCCCAGTACTTCGTGGCTGCCGCGATCGAGCGGCCCCACGACTCGCGCCCGAAGACGCCGATACCGAGGAACGACAGCCCGGCTTCGGCGGAGACGTACGCCGGCAGTCCGAGGGAGAACGAGACCACGATCGGGGCGATCAGGTTCGGCAGCATCTCGCGGATGAGGATGCGGTGCGTGGGCACACCGATCACGCGCGCTGCCTTGACGAACTCGCGTTCGCGCAGGGAGAGCACCTCGCCGCGCACGAGTCGGGCCACACCCATCCAGCCGAAGAACACCAGGATCGCCACCAGCGCGTAGAAGCTGACGAACTTGAGCTTCTCGGTGTCGGTGGCGAAGCGCTCGTTGATGATCGGCGCGACCGCAAGTGCGGCCAGGAGGAAGGGGAAGCAGAGGAACAGGTCGGTCATGAACGAGATGACCGTGTCGAAGATGCCGCCGAGGAAGCCGGCCAGCAGGCCCAGGGTCACGCCGATGATCGTGGAGAGGATCGCCGAGACGGACGCGAGGTACATCGACGTGCGGCAACCCTCGATCCAGACGGCGAGGTTGTCGGTGCCCGAACCGGGCGCGACGCCGAACGGGTGCTCCGGGTCGAAGCCGTGGTTGGGCGGGCCCTTCAACGGCATCAGCGTGACGAGGTCGATGCGGGTGCTGGCCCGCACGGTCTCGGTCGAGACACCGAGCAGGTCGGTGATCTGACCGGCGAAGACCGCGATGATCACGAACAGCAGGACGAACGCGAAGCAGACGACGGCGATCGGGTCCTTGCGCAGTCGGTCGATCGCAATGCGAGTGGGGGAACGTCCGGCGATCTTCTTGCGTTCGCCTTCGCCCACCGGGCCAATCGGGTCCTCCGTGGAGAGTTCCGCCACCGGCAGAGTCATACCGTTCCCTTCACACCGAAACCGCCTGTCACCCAGTCGGGATCTGCGGCGCCGGGTGGCACCGCGTCCGCAACTTTAAGGGACTCAGGGGGTGACGGTGGTCACTGAGCGGTAACGATCTGGTCTCGAGAACCACTGCTGCCGTCCGGCCCGTAGGCCGGACGGCTTCACGCCGATCAGGCGTCGGCCGGGACATCCTTCACGGGCTTGGCGTCCACGCCGGCTTCCTTGCGCTGCTCCGCGGTGATGGGTGCCGGGGCCTCGGTGAGCGGGTCGAAACCGCCACCGGACTTCGGGAACGCGATGACGTCGCGGATCGAGTCGGTACCGGCGAGGAGCGCCACGATGCGGTCCATGCCGACCGCGATGCCGCCGTGCGGCGGTGCGCCGTACTTGAACGCGTCGAGCAGGAAGCCGAACTTCTCCTGGGCCTCGTCCTCGTCGATGCCCATCACCTTGAAGACGCGCTTCTGGATGTCACCACGGTGGATTCGGATCGAGCCGCCACCGAGCTCGTTGCCGTTGCACACGATGTCGTAGGCGTAGGCCAGCGCCGGGCCGGGGTCGGTGTCGAAGGTGTCGAGGAACTCGTCCTTGGGGCTGGTGAACGCGTGGTGCACGGCCGTCCAGGCGCCGGCCCCCACCGCGACGTCACCACTGGCGACGGCGTCGGAGCTCGGCTCGAACAGCGGGGCGTCGATCACCCAGGTGAATGCGAAGGCGTCCTCGTCGATCAGGTCGCACCTGCGTCCGATCTCGAGACGCGCCGCGCCGAGCAGTGCCCGGCTCGGCTTGGCCGCCCCGGCAGCGAAGAAGACGCAGTCCCCCGGCTTGGCGCCCACGTGGGCGGCGATGCCCTCGCGCTCGGAGTCGGAGATGTTCTTTGCCACCGGGCCGGTGATCTCGCCGTCCTCCTTGATCAAGAGGTAGGCCAGGCCCTTGGCGCCGCGCTGCTTGGCCCACTCCTGCCAGGCGTCGAGCTGCTTGCGGGGCTGGCTCGCACCGCCGGGCATGACCACGGCGCCGACGTAGTCGGCCTGGAACACCCGGAACGGGGTGTCCTTGAAGTAGTCGGCGCACTCCACCAGCTCGTTGCCCATGCGCAGGTCGGGCTTGTCGGAGCCGTACTTGGCCATCGCCTCGGCGTAGGTCATGCGCGGGATGGGTCGCGGGATCTCCTGGCCGACGAGTCCCCACATCGCGGCGAGGATGTCTTCCATCAGGGCGATCACGTCGTCCTGGTCGACGAAGCTCATCTCGATGTCGAGCTGGGTGAACTCGGGCTGGCGGTCGGCGCGGAAGTCCTCGTCGCGGTAGCAGCGGGCGATCTGGTAGTAGCGCTCCATGCCGGCCACCATCAGCAGCTGCTTGAACAGCTGCGGGCTCTGCGGCAGGGCGTACCAGCTGCCCGGGCGGAGGCGGGCCGGCACCAGGAAGTCGCGGGCGCCCTCGGGAGTCGACCGGGTCAGCGTGGGGGTCTCGATCTCGACGAACTCGTGGTTGTCGAGGACGTCGCGGGCGGCCTTGTTCACCTTGCTGCGCAGGCGAAGTGCGGCCGCCGGGCCGCTGCGGCGCAGGTCGAGGTAGCGGTGCTTGAGGCGCGCCTCCTCCCCCACGTCGCCGCCCTTGCTGGAGCCGGCGTCGTCGATCGGGAACGGCAGGGGTGCGGCGGCGCTGAGCACCTCGAGGTCGCTCACCACGACCTCGATCTCGCCGGTGGCGAGGTTGGGGTTCTGGTTGCCCTCCTTGCGGGCCACCACCTCACCGGTCACCTTGAGGCAGAACTCGCTGCGCAGGCTGTGCGCCACGGCCTCGTCGCGGATCACCACCTGTACGACGCCGCTGGCCTCACGCAGGTCGATGAAGGCCACGCCCCCGTGATCGCGCCGTCGGGCCACCCAACCAGCGAGGGTGACGGTCTGACCGACGTGCTCGGCGCGCAGTGCGCCGGCGTCATGGGTGCGGATCACGGGTGATGCTCCTAGCTCCTGTGGTCGAGGTCGTTCTGCGACCGTCGAACCACGCGTGGTTGATGGGTGTTGCTCTACTGATTGTCGGTGTGGACGATCGTCGGCTTCAAATCGTTTGTCGGCGGGACCCAGGTCGACGGGTCCGCCGGCACCTGGTCGCCGGACCGGATGTCCTTGACCTGGTGGCCGCCCTCGCGGTCGGTGAACCAGACGTAGGGGATGCCACGGCGCTCGGCGTACCTGATCTGCTTGCCGAACTTCTGCGGACTGGCCGCGACCTCGCAGGGGACGTCGTTGGCGCGCAGCTGGTCGGCGATCGCGTCGCTCGCCGCGCGCGACTCCTCGTCGGGCAGTGCGACCAGGACGACGCTGGGCACCGAGCGGTCGGCGACCACGAGGCCCTTGTTGACCAGGGGCACCAGCACCCGGCTCACGCCGAGGGAGATGCCGACGCCCGGGTACGTCGTACGCCCGTCACTGGCCAGCGAGTCGTAGCGCCCGCCGGAGCAGATCGAGCCGAGGTTCTCGTAGCCGTCGAGACGGGTCTCGAAGACGGTGCCGGTGTAGTAGTCGAGACCGCGGGCGATCTTGAGCTCGGCCCGGATCCGCACGCGGTCGGTGGCCACCCCGGCGCAGGCCCGGACCAGCTCGGCCAGCTCGGCCAGCCCCTCGTCGAGCAGGTCGTTGCTGACGCCGAGAGCACGCACCTGCCCGACGAACGAGTCGTCGTCAGTGCTGATCGCGGCCAGGGCCAGGCACTGGTCGGCCTGTTCGTCGGTCAGGCCGGCCTCGTCACGCAGGAGCTTGCGGATCACGTCGGCCGGCATCTTGTCGAGCTTGTCGATGAGGCGCATGGCCTCGTCGACGTCGGTGACGCCGAGCCCCTGGTAGAAACCCTGGATCAGCTTGCGGTTGTTGACCTGCAGCGTGAACCCGGGCAGGCCGATGGAGCCCGGGTCGGCGAGCCGCCCGAGGGCCTGCAGCATCACCCGGGTCACCTCGACGTCGTGGTGGAACGGCAGCTCGCCCTGTCCGACGACGTCGATGTCGGCCTGGACGAACTCGCGGAAGCGGCCGTCCTGGGGACGCTCCCCGCGCCAGACCTTCTGGATCTGGTAGCGACGGAAGGGGAACTCGAGCTTGCCGGCGTTCTCGAGCACGTAGCGCGCGAACGGCACGGTCAGGTCGAAGTGCAGGCCGATGCCGGCGTGTCCCTCGTCGGACTCCTCGTTGAGCCGACGCAGGACGTAGACCTCCTTGGAGGTGTCGCCCTTGCGGAGCAGCTGGTCCATCGGCTCGACGGCCCGCGTCTCGACGTTGGCGAACCCGTGCAGCTCGAAGGTGCGCGACAGGGTGTCGATGACCTGGCGCTCGACCTCGCGCTGCGCCGGGAGGAACTCGGGGAAGCCGCTCATCGGCTTGGGAGTGGTGCGGCTCATGCGTCGTCCTGCAGCTCGAGGAGGAAGGGGTTGGTGGCGCGCTCGCGACCGATGGAGGTCTGCTCGCCGTGGCCCGGCAGCACCACGATGTTGTCCGCGAGCGGCAACACCTTGCTGCGCAGGCTCTCGAGCATCTCGGAGTGGTCGCCGCCCACGAGGTCGGTGCGTCCGATCGACCCCTGGAAGAGGAAGTCGCCGGAGAACATCACCTGGGAGATGTCCTCGGGACCGGCGTACTCCATGCGGTAGAGCACGGTGCCCGGGGTGTGGCCGGGAGCGTGGTCGACCACGACCGTGAGTCCCTCGATCTCGATGACCGACCCCTCGACCGCCTCGTGGACCTTGCCCGGCTCGCGGAAGTCGGGCAGGTCGTTCATGCCGAACTGGGCACGCAGCATCGCCGCGGACTGGCCCGAGATGGCCGCCATCGGGTCCTTGAGCAGGTGGCGGTCGGCGGCGCCGATCCACAGCGGGGCGTCGTACTTGTCGGCCACGACCTGCGCCTGCCACATGTGGTCGAAGTGACCGTGGGTGACCAGGACCGCGGCGGGCTTGAGGGAGTGCTCCTCGACGAGTCGGTCGACGCCCTCGGCGGAGTCCTGGCCCGGGTCGATGATCACGCACTCGCCGCCGGCCTCGGCACCGACGAAGTAGCAGTTCGCAGCCAGCTGGCCAGCGGGGAAGCCGGCAATGAACACGTCAGGATTCCTTCGTTGCTGGGGATGAGGAGCCGTCCGGGAGTCACGATCCGGTGGCAATGTGGGTGTCAGCCTACCGATGCCCCCCGGAGCTTTGACTACGATGGGCGACCATGAGCGCGCAGCAGGAGTCACCATGGGGTCGGGTAGCCGACGACGGCACCGTATTCGTCCGTACGTCCGAGGGTGAAAGGTCCGTCGGGCAGTACCCGGAGGGCACGCCGGAGGAGGCCCTGAAGTTCTTCACCGACCGGTTCGACGCACTGGCCTTCGAGGTCGAACTCCTCGAGAAGCGGGTGCGCGGGGGTGCGATGTCGCCCGACGAGGCCGCGGGCTCGGTGAAGACGGTGCGAGCCCAGGTGGCCGACGCACATGCGGTCGGTGACCTCGACTCCCTCGCCGCCCGGCTCGACAGCCTGGGCCCGGTGATCGCCTCCCAGCGCGAGGCCCGCAAGGCCGAGCGTGCGGCCAAGGTGGCCGAGTCGAAGGAACGCAAAGACGCCATCGTCGCCGAGGCCGAGAAGCTCGCCGAGTCCAACGACTGGCGCAACGGCGCCAACCGGCTCCGCGACCTCCTGGAGGAGTGGAAGGCGCTCCCCCGCCTCGACCGCTCCACCGACGACAGCCTCTGGCGCCGCTTCTCGTCCGCGCGTACGGCGTACACCCGTCGCCGCAAGTCCCACTTCGCCGAGCAGCACGAGAAGCGTGACGCCGCCCGTGGGGTCAAGGAGAAACTCGCCACCGAGGCCGAGTCCTTGGCCGACTCCACCGAGTGGGGCCCGACCGCCGGCAGGTTCCGCGACCTGATGCGTGACTGGAAGGCCGCCGGCCCGGCGCCCCGCGACGTCGACGAGGCGCTCTGGAAGCGCTTCCGCGGCGCCCAGGACGCCTTCTTCGGTGCCCGCGACGCCGCCAACGCCGAGCTCGACAAGGAGTTCGCCGCCAACGCCGAGGTCAAGGAGGCCCTGCTCGTCGAGGCCGAGGCCCTGCTGCCGGTCACCGACGTCGAGGCCGCCAAGCGCGCCTTCCGCGACATCGCCGACAAGTGGGACGCCGCGGGCAAGGTGCCCCGCGACAAGATCAAGCCGCTCGAGGCCCGTATCCGCAAGGTCGAGACGGCGATCCGCGGCGTCGAGGACGAGCAGTGGAAGAAGTCCGACCCCGAGAAGTCGGCGCGCGCCGACGACATGATCGGCAAGCTCGAGTCCGCGATCGACGAGATCTCCGCCGACCTCGACAAGGCACGCTCCGACGGGAACGACAAGCTGGTCAAGGACCTCGAGGAGAACCTCGCCTCACGGCGGGCGTTCCTCGACATGGCCCGCAAGGCCGCCCAGGACTTCTCCGGCTGACTGACCTCTCGCGCGACGGCCTGCGTCGAGGTCGCTCCGGCGGCCGGGCCGCAGGACGTCAGGCGGGGGCGTGGGCGTCTGTACGACGGCGTGCCAGCACCACGACGGCGATGACCAGGAACCAGGCCGCGTGCGAGCCGAGCCAGACCCGCTCCCACAGGCCGTCGGAGTGCCCGCCCTGCGCGAGCCAGCGGCTGGCGGCGTACGTCGAGAGCAGCCAGGTGGGGATCGCCAGCAGGGCGCTGATCCGGTGGACACCGCGCTCCCGGATCGCCGAGACCGCGGCGACCAGCAGGCCGATAAGCATGGTCCAGAGGTAGAGGTTGCCGAAGACCGAGTGCAAGGTGGTGCCGAGGTCGACCACGTGGTTCGCGCCGCGACCGCACCCGGCCTCGCCCTGCGGGCAGTTGCCGCGGAAGAGCAGGATGCCGGCCATCAGGAAGGCGCCCTGCCCGACGAACGCACCGGCCACCTTGGTGCGCCACGCGCGCAGCATCAGCACGCACGCCGAGGTGTGCCCCACGACGTACGCCGCGATCGCCAGCTCGCCGAGCCAGCCGACGGACGAGCCCCGGCCGGCCAGGGACGAGACCAGGTCCCGCCGGGCGGAGTAGTCGTCGGCGGACAGGAGCACCGCCAGGGCGTCGAACGCCCAGAAGGCGAGGCAGCCGGCGAGGCAGGCGTGCGCCCAGGACCGGTTCGGCGCTCCCGAGTGCGCCCGGCTCACTGGGTGATGCGATAGGCGTCGAAGACTCCCGGCACCGAGCGGACGGCACGCAGCACCGAGTCGAGGTGCATGGCATCGGCCATCTCGAAGGAGAACTTGCTCTTCGCGACGCGGTCGCGGGTGGTGGTCAGCGAGGCGCTGAGGATGTTCACGTGCACGTCGGACAGCGCCATCGTGATGTCGGAGAGCAGGCGGGCCCGGTCGAGCGCCTCGACCTGGATGTTGACCAGGTACGTCGACTTCGTGGTCGGCTCCCAGATGACCTCGACCAGCCGCTCGGGCTGGGCCTTCAGGCTGGCGGCGTTCGTGCAGTCGGAGCGGTGCACCGAGACTCCCCCACCCTTGGTCACGAAGCCGAGGATGTCGTCGGGTGGCACCGGGGTGCAGCACTTGGCCAGCTTCACCCAGAGGCCGTCGGCGCCCTTGACCACGACGCCCGCGTCGGTCCCGTGGGTGAGCCGGCTGCGGCCGCGGCGGCCCGTGATCGTGACGCCCTCGGCGAGGTCCTCTGCAGCGCCCTGGTCGCCGCCGTGCAGGTCGATGACCCGGCGTACGACGGTTTGCGCACCGAGATTGCCCTCTCCCACGGCAGCGTAGAGCGCAGTCACGTCGGGGAGCTTCAGCTGGCCCGCGACCAGCATGAGCGACTCGTGGGAGAGCAGCCTCTTGAGCGGCAGCCCCTCCTTGCGCATCAGCTTGGCGATCTGCTCCTTGCCGTGCTCGATCGCCTCCTCGCGCCGCTCCTTGGTGAACCAGTGGCGGATCTTGGAACGCGCCCGGGGCGAGCGCACGAAGTTCAGCCAGTCGCGCGATGGGCCCGCGTTCGGCGCCTTGGAGGTGAAGACCTCGATCACGTCGCCGTTGTCGAGCGTCGACTCCAGCGGCACCAACCGGCCGTTGACCCGGGCCCCGATGGTGTGGTGCCCGACCTCGGTGTGCACGGCGTACGCGAAGTCGACGGGTGTGGCCCCGGCGGGAAGGGCGATCACGTCGCCACGCGGGGTGAAGACGTAGACCTCGGTGCGGTTGATCTCGAAGCGCAGGGACTCCAGGAACTCCCCCGGGTCCTCCACGTCGTGCTGCCAGTCGAGCAACTGGCGCACCCAGGTCATGTCGTCGCCCTCGGCACGACGATCGGTGTCGACGCCGTTGCGACCGTCTTCCTTGTACTTCCAGTGCGCCGCGACGCCGTACTCGGCGCGACGGTGCATCGCGAAGGTGCGGATCTGGATCTCGACCGGCTTGCCCTGCGGACCGATCACCGTGGTGTGCAGTGACTGGTACATGTTGAACTTCGGCATCGCGATGTAGTCCTTGAACCGCCCCAGCACAGGGTTCCATCGCGCATGGATCGCACCGAGCGCCGTGTAGCAGTCGCGGTCGTCGTCGACCAGCACCCGGATGCCCACCAGGTCGTAGATGTCGGAGAAGTCACGACCTCCCACGATCATCTTCTGGTAGATCGAGTAGTAGTGCTTGGGGCGTCCGGAGACCCGCGCGCTGAGCTTGGACTCCTTCAGGTCCTCCTCGACGCCGGCGATCACCTCGGCGAGGAACTGGTCGCGTGAGGGCGCCCGCTCGGCCACCATGCGCACGATCTCGTCGTAGATCTTGGGGTGCAGGGTGGCGAACGCGAGGTCCTCGAGCTCCCACTTGATGGTGTTCATGCCCAGGCGGTGGGCCAGGGGCGCGTAGATGTCGAGAGTCTCGCGGGCCTTGCGTTCCTGGGTCTCCTGCTTGACGTAGCGCAGGGTCCGCATGTTGTGCAGCCGGTCGGCCAGCTTGATCACGAGCACCCGGATGTCGCGCGACATCGCCACGATCATCTTGCGGATCGTCTCGGCCTGGGCGGAGTCGCCGTACTGCACCTTGTCGAGCTTGGTGACGCCGTCGACCAGCTGGGCGACCTCGTCGCCGAAGTCGGAGCGCAGCTCGTCGAGGCTGTACGGCGTGTCCTCGACGGTGTCGTGCAGGAGCGCAGCGACCAGGGTCGGCTCGGTCATGCCGATGTCGGCCAGGATCGTGGTGACCGCGAGCGGGTGGGTGATGTAGGGGTCACCGCTCTTGCGCATCTGGGTGCCGTGCTGCTTCTCGGCGATCAGGTAGGCGCGTTCGAGGAGGGCCAGGTCGGCCTTCGGGTGGTTGGCCTTGACCGAGCGGAACAGGGGCTCGAGGACGGGGTTCCCGACCGGCGGGCGGGACCCGATCCGGGCCAGCCGGGCGCGCATGCGGCGCCCGGTCTGGGACCCGATCGGCTCGGAGGCGCGCGTCGGCACGGCAGGCTCGACGGGCGTCTCCTCAGTCATTCGACCAGTCTAGAGGCCGATGGTCGATGATCTCGTCAGTCCTGCGGGAAGAGCGGGTACTCGACGCCGGTGACGTGCTGGACGACGCGGACCACCTGGCAGCTGTAGCCGAACTCGTTGTCGTACCAGGCGTAGAGCACCACGTGCTTGCCGTTCACGATCAGCGCGTTGGCGTCGATGATGCAGGCCGCGCGGGAGCCGACGAAGTCGGTGGACACCGAGTCGGGCGAGGCGACGAAGTCGATCTGCCGCTTCATCGTGGAGTGCAGCGACGTGTGGCGGAGGTACTCGAGCATCTCCTCGCGCGTCGTCTCCTTGTCCATCGTCAGGTTCAGGATCGCCATCGACACGTCGGGGGTGGGGACGCGGATCGAGGAGCCGGAGATGTGACCGGTCAGCTCGGGCAGCGCCTTCGCGACGGCCGAGGCGGCACCGGTCTCGGTGAGCACCATGTTCAGCGGCGCGGACCGGCCGCGGCGGTTGCCCTTGTGGTAGTTGTCGAGCAGGTTCTGGTCGTTGGTGAACGAGTGCACGGTCTCGACGTGCCCGTGCACGACGCCGTACTCGTCGTTGATCGCCTTGAGGGCCGGAACGATGGCATTGGTGGTGCAGGAGGCGCAGGACAGGATGTTGTCGTCCTCGCGCAGCGTCAGGTGGTTGACGCCGTGGACGATGTTCTTCACGTCGCCCTTGCCGGGCGCGGTGAGCACGACCTTCGAGACGCCGGGACGCAGGTGCTTGGAGAGGCCCTCACGGTCGCGCCACTTGCCGGTGTTGTCGATGAGGACGGCGTTGTCGATGCCGTAGTCGGTGTAGTCGATCTCCGTCGGGTCGTTGGCGTAGATCACCTTGATAGTGTTGCCGTTGGCGCAGATCGTGTTGTTGTCGGCGTCGATGTGGATCGAGCCGTTGAACTGGCCGTGGATCGAGTCGCGACGCAGCAGGGAGGCGCGCTTCTTGAGGTCGTCCTCGCCGCCCTTGCGTACGACGACCGCACGCAGGCGCAGGCCGTTGCCCGAACCGGACTTCTCGACCAGCAGGCGGGCCAGCAGGCGACCGATGCGACCGAAGCCGTAGAGCACCACGTCACGCGGGCCCTCCTGGACCAGCTTGTTCTCGCCGGTGGCGCCCTCGACGGCCTTGGCGGTGAACTCCTCGACGGTGAGGCCCTGGGAGTCCTCGGCGTACGAGACGGCGAGCCGGCCGATGTCGACGCGGCAGGGACCGAGATCGAGCGTGGTGAGCGCCTTCAGGATCGGGAAGGTGTCCTCGATCGCGAGCTCGCGGCCCTCGATCTGGCGCACGTAGCGGTGCGTCTTGAGGATGCTGATCACCGACTTGTTGACCAGTGAGCGGCTGTGCACCAGCACGGTCACGTCACGCTCGCGGTAGAGGCGCCCGATCATCGGGATCATCTCTTCGGCGAGGGCCTCACGGCTCTTCCAGGTGGCGAAGTGGTCAGACGTCACGGCTGCGTTCCTCGGTCTTTCGTGGGGGTGCGGTTCAGACCTGCCCCAGCGCGAGCAGCGGCAGGTCGCCGATGGTCTCGCGTCCGGGCAGGAAAGTCAGTTCCAGGAGTACGGCGACGGCGTGGGAGACACCGCCGCACTGGTCGATCAGCTGGCGGGTCGCGGCCACGGTGCCTCCGGTGGCCAGCACGTCGTCGACGAGCAGGACGCGTTCACCGGGGGCGACCGCGTCGGCGTGCACCTCGAGCGTCGCCTCGGCGTACTCGAGGGCGTAGGAGACGGCGTGGGTCTCACGCGGCAGCTTGCCGGCCTTGCGGACCGGGACGAAGCCGACACCGAGGGCCAGCGCGACCGGCGCGGCGAGGATGAACCCGCGCGCTTCCATGCCGACCACCTTGTCGACCACCACGTTGCCGTCGTCGTCGCGGCCGGCGTCGGCGAGGGCCTCGACCACCGCGGTGAAGGCCGCGTGGTCGGCGAGCAGCGGAGTGATGTCCTTGAACAGGACGCCGGGCTCGGGATAGTCGGGGACGTCACGGACCAGGCGGGTCAACGCCTCCGCGACGTCGACGCCGGGGTGCGACAAGGCCTACTTCTCCTGCTCGGGGGCGCGGGACTCCTCGGCCTCGCCGGTCGAGTCGACCTCGCCGGTCGAGTCGGCCTCGTCCGTCACGGCGGAGTCGTCCGTCGAGTCGTCGGCGTCCCCGACGACGGGAGCGTCGTCGTTGTCGTCGCGGGGCAGGCCGACGATGGCCGCACGCGCGACCGTCAGGACGACGCCGGTCGCGACCTCGAGCCCGATCTTGTCGTCGTCGATGGAGCGGATGGTTCCGAAGATGCCGCTGTTGGTGATCACGTCGTCACCGACCTCCAGGCTGCGCTGGACGGACTGCATCTCCTTCTGGCGACGCGACGCGGGCCGGATCACCAGCAACCAGAAGATCAGGAAGATGCCGATGATGGGCAGCAAGGACAGCAGGTCCTTCAAGTGGATCCGACCTCTCGAGGCGTTGACAGTCTGGGCTTGATCGCCCGAAGTCTAACCGGCGATCAGTCTTCGAAGAGAGTCGAGTCCACGACCCCCTGAGTGGGCGGGGTGAGTCCGAGGTGCTGCCAGGCCGCCGGGGTGGCGATTCGCCCCCGCGGAGTGCGGGCCAGCAGGCCGTTGCGCACCAGGAACGGCTCGGCCACCTCTTCGACGGTCTCGCGCTCCTCGCCCACGGCGACGGCCAGCGTCGAGAGCCCCACCGGTCCCCCGCCGAACCGCCGGCAGAGCACGTCGAGGACGCCGCGGTCGAGCCGGTCGAGCCCGGAGGCGTCGACCTCGTAGAGCTCGAGGGCCTGCTGCGCCACGTCGATCGTGACCACCCCGTCGGCGCGCACCTGGGCATAGTCGCGGACCCGTCGCAGCAGCCGGTTGGCGATGCGCGGCGTGCCCCGGGACCGGCCGGCGATCTCGGCCGAGCCCTCCTCGGTGAGGGGTACGTCGAGCAGGCCGGCGGAGCGGTGCACGATCAGGTCGAGGTCTTCGGGCTCGTAGAACTCGAGGTGGGCGGTGAAGCCGAACCGGTCGCGCAGCGGGCCGGGCAGCAGTCCGGCCCGGGTGGTGGCGCCGACCAGGGTGAACGGTGGGATCTCGAGCGGGATCGCCGTCGCGCCCGGTCCCTTGCCGATGATGACGTCGACCCGGAAGTCCTCCATGGCCATGTAGAGCATCTCTTCGGCGGCGCGCGACATGCGGTGGATCTCGTCGACGAACAGCACGTCGCCCTCGTTGAGCCCCGAGATGATCGCCGCCAGGTCGCCGGCGTGGGTGATCGCCGGGCCGCTGGTCAGCCGCAACGGCACCGACATCTCGGCGGCGATGATCATCGCCAGGGTGGTCTTGCCGAGCCCGGGAGGACCGGAGAGGAGCACGTGGTCGGGGGCACGTCCGCGCGCCTTGGCGGCGTCGAGCACGAGGCCGAGCTGCTCTCGGACCCGCTGCTGGCCGATCACCTCGTCGAGAGACTTGGGGCGCAGTGCGGCCTCGATGGCGCGCTCGTCGCCGGTGGCGTCGGCGGAGGTGAGCCGGGCGATCTCGGCTTCCTCGGCGGCACTGAACTGGTCCATGCTCAGGCCTTGCGCAGCGTCTGGAGGGCGGCCCGGAGCAGTGCGCCGACGTCAGGGGTCGGGCCGGCGTCCGGCTCGACGGAGTCGACGGCCTTGTCGGCCTCCTTGGCCGACCAGCCGAGTCCGACAAGACCTTCGCGGACCTGGTCACGCCAGGCGGCACCGCTGGCGGCGAGTCCGGTGCGGGTGGCCTGCCCCGCACCGATGGCCGGACCGAGCCGGTCACGCAGCTCGAGGATGATGCGCTGGGCGCCCTTCTGGCCGATGCCGGGCACCTTGGTCAGCGTCTTGACGTCCTCGTTCGCGACCGCCTGTCGCAGGTCGTCGGGGGTGAGCACGGCAAGCATCGCCTGGGCCAGCTTGGGCCCGACTCCGCTGGCGGTCTGGAGCAGCTCGAAGCACGACTTCTCGTCGTCGTCGAGGAAGCCGAACAAGGTCAGGGAGTCCTCCCTCACGACCATGCTGGTCGGCAGGGTCGCCTGCTCGCCCGTGCGCAGGGTGGCGAGCGTGTTGGGCGTGCACATCACCTGAAGGCCGACGCCACCCACCTCGACGACGGCCGTGTTGAGGGTGACTGCGGCGACGGTGCCACGGACGAATGCGATCACAGAGCTCTCCCGATCAACGTTGCTTGCCTGCCTTGAGCAGCGCGGCCTCGATCCGCGACTGGGCGCCACCGCGCCAGATGTGGGTGATGGCCAGCGCCAGCGCGTCAGCCGCATCGGCCGGCTTCGGCGGCGCGGCCAGCCGGAGGATGCGGGTGACCATGGCGCCGACCTGGGCCTTGTCGGCCCGGCCACTGCCGGAGACTGCTGCCTTGACCTCGCTGGGCGTGTGGAGCGCGACCGGGATGCCTCGTCGGGCCGCGCAGACCATCGCGATGCCGCTGGCCTGGGCGGTGCCCATGACGGTGCTCACGTCGGAGCGGGCGAAGACCCGCTCGATGGCCACCGCGTCGGGTGCGTACTCGTCGATCCAGGCGTCGATGCCCTTCTCGATCGTGACCAGCCGGATCGGCACCGGCTCGGACGACGACGTGCGCAGCACGTTGACGTCGACCATGGTCAGCGGGCGCCCCACGTCACCGTCGACCACGCCCATGCCGCAGCGGGTCAGGCCGGGGTCGATCCCGAGCACGCGCATCGTGAGTCCTTCATGTCGTCCGAACACCTGTTCGGACACAACGTAGCAACCGGCCACCGGCCTGATCGGCGCGACACCCCGAGCCGTGCGATTCAGCCGACGCGCTTCTTGCTGATGAGGTTGTCCCAGGTCCGGCCGCCGTCGCGGGTGGCGAAGAGACCCCTCGGCCCACCCAGATAGATCGTCTGCTCGTCGATGAAGCGGCCACTCCACTCGTGGAGACCTCCCGTCGACGGCACCTTCGAGGTCGTCCCGTCCGAGATGAGCACTCCCTGACCGCCGGCGAGCACGAGGAAGTGACCCTTCGGGCCGGCCACGACGGCCTCGACGTTGCGCGGCGTGCTGTGGATCGTGCGCCAGGTCCGGCCACGGTCCTCACTCACCTCGACCTCCCCACCCGGCTCCCCCTGGTCGCTGGTCTGGCATGCGGCGGCCAGCACGTCGGGGGTCCCGTCGGCCGGCAGGCACAGCCCGCCGAACCTCCCGAGCGGAGTCCTTTCCCAGTCCGCACCGTCGCGGCTCGTGTGCACGGCTCCGGTCCCCAGGTCCTCGGCCCACAGGCCGGCGTCACTGGCGCTGAGCTCGAAGATGCCCTCGGAACCCTCGGGTGTGACCTCGGTCCATTCGCTCTCGCCGAGGCCGGTCCGCCACACCGTGTTCGGGCACTCGTCACTCTCACACTGGGCGAGCAAGACGAGGTAGAGGTGGTCCTCGTGGACCGCTATCTCGCCGGTGGCCCGCTCGTCGGGGTCCTGGGGCGACGGCAGGTGGCGCCAGGACCGGCCGCCGTCCTCGGTGGCGAGGATGCCGTCGGTGTCCCAGCGGAACCAGCCGTGGAGTCCGTCGGGGGCCATCACCAGCGACGTGGCGCTCACCGGAGGGAACGGGCCGTATCCGTCGTCCTGCCCGGCCTCGGCCGGCTCGGCGAAGGTGTGCACCCGCTTCCATCCACGCGTCGACCCGGGCGCGTACGACCACAGGGCGGCGCACGAGGCGCAGGTCTTCTCGGCCGTGGTCACCGCCCAGACCCGGTCGGCCGTGGGTGCCGACCAGGACAGGAGCCTGCCGAACGGCGAGTCCGGCAGGTCGCTGTCAGGTTCGGCGCGGTCGACCTGGACCTGCCCGGCCGGGTTCGCGTCCGTGTCCGACTCGTTGCCACAGGCTGCGAGCAGCCCGACCACTGATGCCAGTGCCGCCAGCCACGCCAGCGGTCTCCCCCGGTTCACGGGATCAGTCGTCGGACTCTTCGAGCTCGGCGAGCACCGAGTCGGGGACGTCGACGTTGCTGAAGACGTTCTGCACGTCGTCGAGGTCCTCCAGGGCGTCGACCAGCTTGAAGACCTTGACCGCGGCGTCCTTGTCGACCGGGATCTCGAGGCTGGCCACGAACTCGACGTCCGCCGAGTCGTAGTCGAGGCTCGCGGTCTGGAGCGCCGTACGGACGCCGACGACGTCGCCGGCCTCGGACAGCACCTGGAAGGCTTCGCCGAGGTCGTTCACGTCGTCGGCACCGGCGTCGAGGGTGGCCTCGAGCACGTCGTCCTCGCCGACCTCACGCGCTTCCTGCACCTTGGGCACCACGACGACGCCCTTGCGGTCGAAGAGCCGCGAGACGGAGCCCGGGTCGGCCAGCGTGCCGCCGTTGCGGGTGACCGCGGTGCGGACCTCCATGGCGGCACGGTTGCGGTTGTCGGTGAGGCACTCCACCAGGATCGCGACGCCCTGGGGTCCGTAGACCTCGTACATGATGGTCTCGTAGTCGACCGCGCCACCCTCGAGCCCGCCGCCGCGCTTGACCGCGGAGTCGATGTTCTTGTTCGGCACCGACTGCTTCTTCGCCTTCTGGATGGCGTCGAAGAGGGTCGGGTTGCCGGAGGGGTCGGGGCCACCCATCTTCGCGGCGATCTCGATGTTCTTGATCAGCTTGGCGAAGAGCTTGCCGCGCTTGGCGTCGATGGCGGCCTTCTTGTGCTTCGTGGTCGCCCATTTGGAGTGGCCGGACATGCGAGATCCTCTTCCGTTGCTTCAGCGCTGTGACGTCGTGACGAGATCCACGAAGTAGCGGTGGATGCGGTCGTCCTTGCCCACTTCAGGATGGAACGACGTCGCCATCACGTTCCGTTCGCGAACGGCGACGATCCTACCCGCTGCCTCACCGCCCTCGACGCGGGCAAGGACCTCGACGTCCTCACCGACCTGCTCGACCCACGGGGCCCGGATGAACACGGCGTGCACCTTGTCGGCGAACCCGTCAAACTCCAACTGGCCCTCGAACGAGTCGACCTGGCGACCGAACGCGTTGCGACGCACGGTGATGTCGAGGCCGCCCAGGGTCTCCTGGTCGGCGGTGCCGCCCTCGACCCGGTCGGCCAGCATGATCATGCCGGCGCAGGTGCCGAAGGTCGGCATGCCGCCACGGATCCGCTCCTGCAACGGCTCGAACAGGTCGAACGTGCGGGCCAGCTTGTACATCGTGGTCGACTCGCCGCCGGGGATGACGAACCCGTCGCAACGGTCGAGCTCCACCGGTCGGCGTACGGCGATCGCCTCGGCGCCGAGGTCGGAGAGGATGCGCAGGTGCTCGCGCACGTCGCCCTGGAGGGCGAACACGCCGATGGTGGGGAAAGGCATGTGCGCATCGTAGGAGTGGGTCGGGTCAGCCTCGCGACTGACCCGAGAACTGCATGCCGATGACCCGCAACAGGTCGAGCTTCTCGGCCGCCTCCGACCCGGGCTCGGCCGAATACACGATGACCGACTGGTCGGTGTCGGGCAGCACCATGGAGTCGCACTCGAGGGTGAGGTCGCCGACCTCCGGATGCCGGATCGTCTTGGTGTGGCTGCGCCAGGGGGCGACGTCGGTCTCGGTCCAGAGCCGCCGGAAGTCGGCACTGGCCTCACGCAACCTGTCGATCAGGTCGCGCAGCCCGGCGTCGTGGGGATACTTCGCGGCGGCGGCGCGCAGGCTGCCCACCGACTGTCCGGCACTCTGCGCCGCCTCCTCCGGGGTGTTGGCGACGCGTCCCTGCTCGCCCAGGAACCGCTGCCACACGATGTTGCGCTCTCGCACGGGCAGCCGGGTCCAGTCACCGAGGAGCGCCGACGCCATGGAGTTCCACGCCAGGAAGTCACCCTTGGCGCTCATCACGATGACCGGCAGGTCGTTGAGCCGGTCGAGCAGGCGCTGGATGCTGGGGCGCACGTGCAGGTCGATCGTGTCCGTGCGCGGCAGGCGCACGTCGGCCAGCTCGAACAGCTCTGCCCGGGCGTCGTCGTTGAGCCGAAGCGCCCGGGCCAGCGCGGAGAGCACCCCGGGCGACGGGTGCGGACCACGTGCCTGCTCGAGGCGTACGACGTAGTCGACGCTGACTCCTGCCAGGGCGGCCACCTCTTCGCGTCGCAGTCCCGGCACCCTCCGGCGTTCGCCGGAGGGCATGCCCACGTCGTCGGGGCTGATCCGCGAACGCGCCTGTCTGAGCAGCCGGGCGATCTCGGGACGGTTCACCTGACCAGTCTCGCTCACGACGGTCCGGGAGACACCCCGTGAAGGTAGGACTGCGCGTCCCAGGCTCGTCAGGCACTGGAGCCCGTCCGCCGTCGCGCGCACGGTTGCCGCATGACCACTGAACACGACACACCTGGACACACCACGACAAGGGCGCTGGTCACCGGCGCCAACAAGGGCATCGGCTTCGAGACGGTGCGTCAGCTGCTCGGCCTCGGCTGGCAGGTCTGGCTCGGCGCACGCGACGAAGAGCTCGGAGCGAAGGCCGTCGCCGAGCTCGCACCGCTCGGCGACGTACGACTGCTGGTCGTCGACGTCACCTCGGACCAGTCGGTCGAGGCGGCGGTCGCCACGATCACCGAGGACGGCGGCCTCGACGTCCTGGTCAACAACGCGGGCATCGCCGGGGCCCTGGCCGCACCGGGTGAGACCGTCCCGACGGACTTCATCCCCGTCTATGGCGTGAACGTGCTCGGGCCGGTCCGGATGACGCACGCGTTCCTGCCTCTGCTTCGCGACTCCGCCAACCCGCGGATCGTCAACGTGTCCAGCGGCATGGGGTCGTTCGGCGTCACCACCGACTCGGGCCGGCTCGAGTCGACCCTCTATGGCCTGGTCTACCCGTCGTCGAAGAGCGCACTGAACATGATCACCACGATGTACGCCAAGTCCCTGCCCTGGTTGAAGATCAACGCCGTCGACCCGGGCTACACAGCCACCGACCTCAACGGCCACAACGGTGTGCAGTCGGTCGAGACGGGGGCAGTTCCCGTCGTACGGATGGCGAGCATCGGCACGGACGGCCCGACCGGCACGTTCACCGGGCAGGAGGGCGATCTCCCCTGGTGAGCCGGTAAATCCCGTTGCCCGCCGGACCGGCTGCTGACACCGTGGCGCCATGCACCTCGTCGTACTCTTCGGTCCCCCGGCCGCCGGCAAGATGACCGTCGGCCAGGAACTCGCGCGACGCACCGGCTACAAGCTGTTCCACAACCACATGTCGATCGAGCCGGTGCTCGACGTCTTCGACTTCGGCACCCCGTCGTTCAACCGGCTCACCCGCCAGCTGCGCGCGGACGTCATCAAGGAGTCGGTGGTGGCCGGGCTTCCGGGACTGATCTTCACGCTGGTCCTGGCGCTGGACCTCGACGAGGACACCAGCGGTGTGGCCGACCTGGTCGCGCCGGTCGTCGACGCCGGGGAGCGGGTCGACTTCGTCGAGCTGGTGGCTCCCCTCGAGATCTGCCTCGCCCGCGAGGGCACCGAGAACCGCCTGCGCCACAAGAGGTACAAGACCGATGTGGACTGGGCGACCGCGCACAACCAGGAGATGCACGAGAAGCACCGGTTCAACACGGAGGGCGACTTCCCCCTGGACTTTCCCCACTCGGTCGTGGAGAACGTCGGGTCGTCACCGAGTGACACGGCCGTGAAGATCATCGACCTGCTCGGGCTAACCTCGATCGGGTGAGCTTCCTCGAGCGACCGAACCCGATCATCAGCGCGCCGATGGCCGGCGCCAGCACACCGGCCCTCGCGGCAGCCGTGTCCGAGGCCGGTGGCCTGGGCTTCCTCGCCGCCGGCTACCTGTCGGTCGACGCGATGGCCGACGAGGTGACGGTATACCGCTCACTCACCGACGCGCCGGTGGCGATCAACCTCTTCACGCCGCAGACCGACCGCTCGCTGGAGCTCGGCTCCCGCCTGGACGCCTACCGGGCCGAGGTGGCCGAGACCGCGGGCAGGTACGGCGTCACACCGGGCGACCCGTCGTTCGACGACGACACGTTCGAGGGCAAGGTCGCGTGGCTGGTTGCCCACCCGGTCGACGTCGTCACCTTCACGTTCGGGCCCGTTCCGCCCGCCACTGTCTTCCGGTTGCAGGAGGTCGGCACGACGGTCGGGTTCACCGTCACCTCGGCCCACGAGGCGCAGCAGGCGACCGGGCTGGGCGCCGACTTCGTGGTCGCGCAGGGGTGCGAGGCGGGCGGTCACCGCGGCACGTGGCACCTCTCCGACCGGCCCAACGAAATGTCCGCCCTCGAGGTCACCGCTGCGGCGGTCGATGCGTCGGGACTACCCGTGATCGCGGCCGGTGGCGTCGACGGACCGGCCGCCGTGCGCGCACTCCTCGATGCCGGCGCCGAGTCTGTCGCCGTGGGCACGCTGTTCCTCGCCGCGGAGGAGAGCAAGGCACCGGCCGCGCACCAGGACGCGTTGACGTCCGGCGCGTTCACCTCGGCCACGGTCACCCGCGCATTCAGTGGTCGTTTCGCGCGGGCGCTGGTCAACGACTTCGTCCGCGCCCACGACGGCCACGCCCCCTCGGCGTACCCGAACGTGCACCACCTCACGAAACCGATCCGTACGGCGGCCGCGTCGGCCGGCGACCCACAGGCGATGGCCCTGTGGGCCGGCTCGGGACATGCGGCGGCCACGCGACGGAGTGCAGCCGAGATCGTCTCCGCCCTGCTGTGACGGACCCTCTGCGCATCAGAAGTGACCGCAGTCCGTACCGAGACCGAGGGTGCGCGTGCGGAAGTTCGAGGTGATCGAGCCGCTGGAGAGCCACGCGTTGGTCCCGGTGGGCACGGCACGGATGCGGGCCACGAAGTTGGTGCTGAGCAAATTGCCGAGCAACCCGGTGGTGAAGGTGATGCTGGTGCTCGTCTGGAAACCCGAGTAGGCGACGGCTCCATCGCTCACCCGGGTGGCCGTCACGTAGTAGCTGTAGTTCGGGCCGGCCGAGGTCCACGAGACTGTGGCGTTGACCCCTGGGGTGCAGACCGGTGCTGTCGGTGCCGGAACTGTCAACGCGGTGAGTGAACCGCCCGTCACGACGGCCGTGTCGGAGAAGGTCGCCATGGTGCTGATCGGGGCCAGGCAGACTCCCCCGGCGACGAGCATGCCGGTCGTGCTCACAGCCGCGGCCCTTCGTGTCGCCCTGCGCACGGATCTCCGCGGTTTCTTGCGCACACCACCGATGCGAGTACCGCCCCCGTCCCCTGCGCCGTCGCTGTCGCCGTCGTCCTTCTCGCGCCGGCCCCGGCCGAACGCCGAGACCAGCAGGAACGTCACGAACCCGCCGCACACCAGCAGGCCCCACGGCGTACTGGCCGCGTTGACGACGTGACCGGCCCACGGCACGTCGGCGAAGACCCGGTAGGCGGAGTCGACGGGATACGCCTCGGCGTCGGGCGCAGCGTTGGCGTCGCCCTTCAGGTGGAGGACGGTGCCGTCCTCGGTGCGGTCGATGGAGACGATGCGGTGGGTGATGCGCACGTTGCGGCCACTCATGACGCTGACCACGTCACCGACCTCGAGCTCCGACGCGGGTACGTCACGCGCCAGCCCCAGGGCACCGGACTCGATCCCGGGCGACATCGACCCGGACTTGAAGACCAGCGGTCGCACGTCGAGGACCAGGGCCAGTGCACCCAGCACGAGGCAGAGCACTCCCAGGCCGGCGCCGAGCCACAGCGCACCCTCACGCAACCGGCCGGCCCACGTCGTACGCGCGCTCATGACGTCTTCTGGCTCGCGGTGAAGGTCAGCGCGATCGAACCGGTCTTGCCCTGGTTGAGGTTGTCTGCCGCCTGGTCGAGGCCCACGACGATGCACAGCCCCTGGGTGCCGCCCGCGGGGATCTCCTGTGCGGTGGTGATGACCGACTTGTTGGTGGCGTCGACGGCCTGGGCAGTGCCCAGCGACGCGCCCGTGCAGGTGTCCTGCTGCGGGTAGGTGGTGTCCGCGACGGCCGTGCCGGAGTACACCTGCACCGTGATCGGGGTTCCGGAGAACGTCCAGGTGGGCGAGACACCACGAGTCGCGGTCGCGACGTAGGTGAACGGCGGGTTCCCAACGTTCTTGACGCTGAGGTCGAAGGCCTTGCGCTCCCCGGGAGCGAGGTTGCTCCACGTGATTGCCGTCTTCGCGTAGTTCGCTCCCGTGCCGACGGCACCGGTGGTGTCGAACTGCAGGTCCATCGCGCCCGAGGTGATCGGTCCCCCGGAGACCACGGCGGTGTCGCTCCAATAGGCGTACGTGCCGATCGACCCGAACCCCACCAAGAGCCCCAGGCTCAACAACGCCCGCACCTTGCCGTTCCCGGAAGCCCCCCGCGTCCTCGACCTCCTGCCCTCAGCGTGCCGTGCCATGACCTGTCTCCCCTCGCCTTCCACGCTTCATCAGCGCCAGCCCCGTGCCGATCGCGATCCCTGCCACCACGAGCGTCCAGCCCACAGCGGGCGCGCCGGTGTCCGGCAGCCCTGCGCCCGGCAAGCCGTCACCACCGTCGTCACCAGGCCCTGCGCCGGCATCCGCATCCGCCAGGGTCACCATGAAGCGGAACCCGACGTGGTCACGCTGGCTGTCGTTGGCGGAGGCCGGATCGAAGCTGGCCCGCACCTGCACCCTGCGGGAGTCGCCGGCCGGAAGCGCGCTGTGCTCCCACCGGTAGGCCCCGTCCCTCTGCTCGAGGGCGACCCATCCTTGATCCCCCACGCGGGTCTCGATGCGCAGGTCGTCGTCGCGCAGCAGCCTGTCGGGGTCACGACTCTCGACGCTGATCGTCAACGTGCCCGAGTCGTCTGCCTGGTTGCGCACGTAGAACGCCGCCGTGCGCACGTCGCCCGGCACCCACAGCAGCCGCGAGTCGAACAGCGAACCGTCGAGATGGTCGGCCCAGGTTCGGCCGTCCCGGCTGACGCCGAGCTCGTCGGCTGCGTGAGCCGACGAAGGCATGAGGCTGAGTAGACACATCGTGACGACCACCAGGGACCTGATCATCAGCTCGCCCGTTCCTTGCGGCGGTCGCGCACGGCACCGGTCAGCATGAACGCGGCATACCCGAGAAGGAATGCAGCAACGGCGTAGACCGCCATCTGCCTCTCCTTTCCGTTCAGCATGTTGTTCACGTAGCCGAGGTATCTCACCGAGTACCACTTCTCGCCCTTGACCTGGACCGGTCTGACCCACTCCTCGTCAGCTGTGTCGTTCGCGTCGCCCTGCGTCTGGAACTGGATCTCGCCCACGCTGTTGAACCCCTTGGCAACCACCCGGTGCGTCACCACGGTCGCCTTGCCCGACTCGCGCTGGTAGGTGATCACGGAGCCGACCCGGACGTCGTCCTCGTCGACCGGCCTGACCACCACGAGCGTTCCCGGCGGCATGTCCGGCTTCATCGAACCCGTCAGGATCGTGTACGGCGTTGCCCCGCCGAGCCTGGGGATGAGAACCGCCACCACCAGGATCACCACGACGCTCAGGATCACCAGCCAGGAGAGGACCCGGCCGACCCACCCGAGTGGGCCCCGGACCATCAGGCTTCGGTCTGGGTCAACGTCACCGTGATGGCGTCGAGAGTCGCCGCGAGGTTCTGGGTGTCGTTGGCGTTGATCGCGGCCACGTCACCGAAGGGGAACTCCACGGCCAGCGTCGCGGTCACGACGTCGCCGTCGTTCGCACTGGTGACCTGCACCGGAAGAGGTGCGTCGTCCTGGTCGACGTAGGTGGCGTCGACGTTGAGCACCAACGTGGTCGGCTCCGGAGTGCTGGTCACGGTCACGTCGGCGGTGTCCGGCGTCGTGAGCGTCGCAGTGAGGTTGTCACCGGCTGCGGCAATGGTGAACTCGCAGTCCTTGACGATCGTGTCGCCGGGCACGATCAAGCCCACGGCCTGGCCGGCCTTGGCATTGCCCGGCCCGTAGACCCATCCTGCGTCGCAGGTGGCGTCGCTCAGCGAGAGCTCCCCGGAATCGATGTCACCGCCGCTCAACGGGGTCGAGTCGCTCCAGTAGGCCAGCGAACCGGCCCCACCGAGCAACAACACTGCCGCAGCCGCCGCGGCGATCGAACCCTTGGTCGACTTCTTCATTTCTGCTCCCTGTCATCAGTCGTAGTGCAGGGAAGTACAGTCCCCTGTCACGACTACTCAACGGTGGTCTAGACCCCTCCTGACGCCAGACTCGCAGAAATAGTCATATCGGGCCATGGTGCCTAGTCATTCATGGGGCGGGGCGGCGTTGCCAGAACGCGGTGACCTCGATGCGGCCCTCGTCGAACCTGGCAGTCAGTCCGTGGCGTGAGAAGCAGGAGAGGACTGCGTCGAGCAGGTGGTCACCAGGTGCCGCGTTGGCCGTGGAGGCGTGCCAGAGGTTGACCTCGAGCATGCCCTCGTCGATGGCGTGCCAGACGTCGGGGGGTGTGAACCACAAGATGCCGCGCAGGCTCGCTCCGTCACGCTCGAGCTCTGCCTTTGCCGCCCAGTGGTCGGCCACGCCCTGCAGAACGCGTACGCCGTGCGACGCGCACTCGGCGAAGACGGCCTGGAGCCGGTCGAAGTCCGTCGTCTCGGGCCAGGCGCCCGACTCCGAGCGCAGGTCGGCTCCCGCCTTGGCCAGCCAGGCCCGGGCCAGGATGGTCGCGTCGGTGCCGGGCATCTCTGCGTCGATCGCCTGCAC
The DNA here is from genome assembly GCF_001429525.1 of Nocardioides sp. Soil796. NCBI lineage: Bacteria > Bacillati > Actinomycetota > Actinomycetes > Propionibacteriales > Nocardioidaceae > Nocardioides > Nocardioides sp. Soil796. Next base: position 762,276 of record NZ_LMSQ01000017.1, on the reverse strand, counting down.
GACCTCGGCCAGCATGTCGGGAGATGACAGGAGCCCGGCACGCACCTGGAGGCGGGCGAAGTCGACCAACTCCTCCTCGGGCGTACGCCGGGCTCCTCGAGTCACCATGTGATGCGGCAGGTCACCAGCCGCGCTCGGCGAGGCGGTGTGGCTGCGGGATGTCCTCGACGTTGATGCCGACCATCGCCTCGCCGAGACCGCGGGAGACCTTGGCGACCACGTCGGGGTCGTCGTAGAAGGTGGTGGCCTTGACGATCGCCTCGGCGCGTTGGGCCGGGTTGCCGGACTTGAAGATGCCCGAGCCGACGAACACGCCCTCGGCGCCGAGCTGCATCATCATCGCCGCGTCGGCCGGAGTGGCGATGCCACCCGCGGTGAACAGCACGACCGGGAGCTTGCCGTGGGCGGCAACCTCCTTGACCAGCTCGTAGGGTGCCTGCAGCTCCTTCGCGGCGACGTAGAGCTCGTCGGCGCTGAGCGCGCCGAGCCGGCGGATCTCCCCGTTGATCGTGCGCATGTGGGTGACCGCGTTGGAGACGTCGCCGGTGCCGGCCTCGCCCTTGGAGCGGATCATCGCCGCACCCTCGGTGATGCGGCGCAGCGCCTCACCGAGGTTGGTCGCACCGCAGACGAAGGGGACCGTGAAGGTCCACTTGTCGATGTGGTTGGCGTAGTCGGCCGGGGTGAGCACCTCGGACTCGTCGATGTAGTCGACACCGAGGGACTGCAGGATCTGTGCCTCGGCGAAGTGACCGATGCGGGCCTTGGCCATCACCGGGATCGAGACGGCGGCAATGATGGAGTCGATCATGTCGGGGTCGCTCATCCGCGACACGCCACCCTGGGCGCGGATGTCGGCGGGAACGCGCTCGAGCGCCATCACCGCCACGGCGCCGGCGTCCTCGGCGATCTTGGCCTGCTCGGCGTTGACGACGTCCATGATCACGCCGCCCTTGAGCATCTCGGCCATGCCGCGCTTGACGCCGGACGTGCCCGTCGCCTGCGCCTGCTGCGCGGGGACGACGGTGGTTTCGGGGGAATCAGTTGCCATGGCTCCAGCCTAGTCGCCTGTACACCGTTCAGTTCACCCGGGCCGGTGGTACGGCCGGCCCCGTCGACCGACCGGCTTCCGCGGTGGTGGGATCAGGAGTTCGCGGCCTCGGCGTACGCCTGCTGGCGGACCGTCCAGACCCGCTGGAAGACGGTGACGGTGCTGGCCACGGCCAGCGCCCAGAGGGTGACCTCCATCAGGATGGGCAGGTCGAAGATCGCGCTGAAGCCGGTCATCACGAGGATCGAGACCAGCCGGTCGGAGCGCTCCGCGATGCCGACCTTGGCATGGAAGCCCATGCCCTCGGCCTTGGCCCGGGCGTACGACGTCACCGAACCCATCACCAGGCACAGCAGGGAGAGCACCAGGTAGAGGCGGCTGTCACCGGGGCCGGCGTAGTAGAGCACCAGGCCACCGAAGATCGCGCCGTCCCCGATGCGGTCGAGGGTCGAGTCGAGGAAGGCACCGAAGCGGTTCGTCTTCCCGGTGACCCGCGCCATGTGGCCGTCGATGAGGTCGCTGAAGACGAACGCGGTGATGAACAGCACCCCGGTCAGCAGCTTGCCCTGGGGGAAGAACACCAGGGCGCCGGTGCAGACCCCGAGAGTGCCGACGAAGGTCACCGCGTCGGCACTGATGCCGAGCTTGATGAACAACCTCGCAATGGGGTTGAGCAACTTGGTCCAGAACGCGCGAAATCTCTCCAACATGGCGGGTGCAGGGTATCGCCCCACCGGCGGGGTTGCAGCGTCGGCGTAGCGTGGAGGGCACGGAGCCAACCAGGCTTTCAATCAGGGAGCCACCATGGCCGACAAGTCGCCACGGCAAGGAATGTCCAAGAAGTCCGCAAAGTCCATCAAGGAGAAGCGGGCCGACAAGCACGCAAAGACCGCCGCCGCCTCCGACATGCACAAGCTCGCCGAAAAGAAACGGTGACTGCGCCACAGGCCCTGAGCCTGGGTGTCGTCGCGACCTCCGCCAAGGAGAACGAGCGGCGACTGCCGATCCACCCCGAGCACTTCCGGCGCCTCGCCCCGGAGGTGCGCGCCCGCATCACCCTCGAGCACGGGTACGGCGAACGCTTCGGCCACACCGACGCCTCGTTGGCCGACCAGGTGGCCGGGTTCGCCACGCGTGAGGAGCTGCTCGCCACCTCCGACGTCGTCCTTCTTCCGAAGCCACAGCTGGCAGACGTCGAGGCCCTGCACGACGGCCAGGTCCTCTGGGGCTGGCCGCACTGTGTGCAGGACACCGCGCTCACCCAGGCAGCGATCGACCGCAAGCTGACCCTGGTCGCGTTCGAGGCGATGAACCACTGGACCCGCGACGGCACCGTCGGCCTGCACGTCTTCCACAAGAACAACGAGCTGGCCGGCTACTGCTCCGTGATCCACGCCCTGACGCTGGGCGGCATCACCGGCAGCTACGGGCGCAAGCTCACCGCCGTGGTCATCGGGTTCGGCGCCACCGCTCGTGGCGCGGTGACCGCCCTGAGCGCCAGCGGCATCCACGACGTCCGGGTGCTGACCATCCGTGACGTGGCCGCCGTGGCGTCGCCGATCCACTCGGTGCGCATCCACCGCTTCGAGCACGACCCGGAAGCGCCGGCCCTCAGCCAGGTCTTCACCGACGCCGGCAAGGTGCCGCTGGCGCCGTTCCTCGCGGAGAGCGACATCGTCGTCAACTGCACGCTGCAGGACACCGCGGCGCCGCTGACCTACCTGCGCACCGAGGACCTCGACGCCTTCCGGCCCGGCAGCCTGATCGTCGACGTCTCGTGCGACGAGGAGATGGGCTTCAGCTGGGCCCGGCCGACCACCTTCGACGACCCGATGTTCAACGTGGGCAACCACATCGGCTACTACGCGGTCGACCACACCCCGTCGTACCTCTGGAGCTCGGCCACGTGGGAGAACAGTGAGGCGCTGCTGCCGTTCGTGCCCACGGTCCTGGCCGGACCCGAGGCCTGGGCCGCCGACGAGACCATCCGGCGGTCGATCGAGATCCAGGACGGGCAGATCGTGAACCCGGCGATCCTGGCGTTCCAGGGCCGCACCGATGCAGGAGTCCTCATCAGCTGAGTGGACCCGCGGTGGCTGCGGGCTCGAGAAGGGCCCGCGCCGCCGTGGCATCCGAGGTCGCCCACCCCTTGACACGGAGGCGATCCCGGCGCACGCTCCTAACTATGTTAGATGCGCCTAACCGCGATAGGAACGCCGAACGTCGCGAGGCCACGCGGCGCGAGATCGTCGAAGCCGCATGGGCGATCGCCCGCGAGTCGGGTCTCGCCGAGCTGACCCTGCGCGACGTCGCTGCTCGCGTCGGGATGCGAGCACCGTCGCTCTACTCCCACTTCGCCTCGAAGAACGCGATCTACGACGCCATGTTCGGTCAGGCATGGAGCGAGTACGAGTCGTCGGTGCTGGCCTTGGAAGGCGCGCTGCCCCAGCACCCCCGCGCCGCCGCCAAGCAGTACGGGCGCCATTTCTTCGACTTCGCCGTCGACGACCTCCCGCGCCACCAGTTGATGAACCAGCGGGTCATCCCGGGGTTCGAACCGAGCCCTGAGTCCTACGCCCCCGCCGTACGCGTTCTCGAGCGCGCGGCCGCGAACGTCCGCGAGCTCGGGGTCACCTCCGAGGACGACTTCGCGATCCTGATCGCCCTGATCGGTGGTCTGATCAACCAGCACCACGCCAACGACCCCGGTGGCGACAGGTACGCCGGGCTCCTCGACCGCGCGATCGACATGTGGGCCGATGCCGTCGGCCTTCCCGCCGAAGATCCCGCTCCTCCCTCGAGAAAGTCCGCCCCATGAACCACGCGGCCCCCCTTGCCCCCACACGCGCCCCACGGCGCTCACAGCTGCCCCGTCACACGGCGATGCAGCTGGCCGCCACCGAGTACGACCGCATGTCCGCAATGCTCGCCGAGCTGCGGCCCGACGACTGGAGCCTGCGCACGGACTGCGCCGAATGGGATGTGCGACAACTCGCCTCGCACCTTCTCGGGATGGCGAGCATGGTCACCAGCCCGATGGAAGTCGCCCGTCAGCAGAAGGCTGCCAAGAAGGTGCACGCCACGCGCGGTGGCCAGATGATCGACTCACTGACCCAGGTCCAGGTCGACGAGCGCGCCGACCGCGGTCCGGCCGAGCTCGTCGCAGAGGCCGAGAGGATCGGCCGCAGGGCCGTCCGGGGCCGCCGACTGCTGGCCATCGCCGGAGGCCGCATGAAGCTGCCCGAGCCGGAGCAGGTCGACGGCCGCTCCGAGTACTGGACGGTGGGCTACCTGATGGGCACCATCCTCACCCGCGACCCGTGGATGCACCGGATCGACCTGGCCCGGGCCACCGGCCACGCACTCGAGCTCACGCCCGAGCACGACGGTGTGATCGTCGACGACGTGGTGCGCGAGTGGGCAGAACGGCACGGGCAGGCGTACCACCTCGAACTCACCGGCCCAGCGGGGGGTCAGTGGGCGTCCGACGAGCTGCGTTCCGGCACCGACACGATCGCGATGGACGCCGTCGAGTTCTGCCGCATCCTCTCAGGCAGGGCCACCGGCACGGGGCTGCTGACCACGTCGGTCCCGTTCTGATCCCGACAGGTCAACCCGCGTCGAGAGCCGCGCACACCTCGTCGACGGCAGTGGGCACCCCGGCCACGGACCAGACCACTCCTGCTGCCGTCGTACGGCGGGCGGCGCCGCCCACACCCCGCACGATCGCAGAGCCGGGCAACCAGTCCCATGCGGGCACCGAGTGCTGGAAGAGCACGTCCATCTGCCCCCTGGCCACGGCCATGTGGTCCATCGTCCCGGAGCCGAGCATCCGCAGCGTCGCGGCGCCGTCGACCGCCCGTGTGAAGGCGGCGCCGACCTCGCCGGCGTAGAACGGGGGATGCAGGTACGTCGAGGCGCACGACTCCGCCAGCGGCCTGTCCTCGATCCGGGGAAGCAGCTCCCCGTTGCGAGTCGACGGGAGGTCCGGCCCGCCGACGTACACCTCGTCACGCGCCGGGTGGTGCACCGCGCCGAGCAGCACGTCGTCGCGGTCCGTCAGGGCCACGGCGGAGCACCACCAGTCCATGCCGCGGAAGAAGTTGTAGGTGCCGTCCACAGGGTCGATCACCCACGTGCGACCGGACGTACCGAGGTGGTCGGTGCCCTCCTCCCCCACGATCGAGTCGTCGGGGCGGGCCTCGCGAAGGGCGCGGACGATCAGGGCCTCGGCGGCGTGGTCGGCGGCCGTGACGATGTCGGCCACGTTCGTCTTCTGCTGCGAGCCGAGACCGTCGGACCGCATGCGCGCGGCCAGTTGCCCGGCCTCACGCACGAGCCGGGCGGCGAGTTCCGCGTCCGGGACCGTCATTCGGCTCTGGCCCACGCCTCGGCCAGCAGACGTCGGGTGTCCTGGAGGAGCTGCGGAAGGGTCTTGGTGCCGCCGACGACGGTGATGAAGTTGGAGTCGCCCGACCAGCGGGGTACGACGTGCTGGTGCAGGTGGTCGGCCAAGGAACCGCCGGCCGGGCCGCCCAGGTTGAGCCCGACGTTGAAGGCGTGCGGGTTGCTGACGCCCCTGATCACCCGGATGGCCCGCTGGGTGAGGGCCATCAGCTCGGAGGACTCCGGTTCGGTCAGCTCCTCGAGCCCGGCCACGTGCCGGTAGGGAACCACCATCAGGTGACCCGGGTTGTAGGGATGCAGATTGAGGACGGCGTACGCCTGCTCACCCCGGGCGACCACCAGGGACTCCTCGTCGGGCAGTCCCGGGATCGAGCAGAACGGGCAGCCGTCACCCTCCGTCGCCGTGCGGACGTAGGCCATCCGGTGGGGGGTCCAGATCCGTTCCAGGCCGTCCTGCTCCCCCGGCCCCTGCTGGTGGAACCCTTCCGACGCCACCGCGGCGCCCCCTCAGACCTGTTCGCGTGACTCGACGGCGGCGGCCACCCGGGCGATCGCCTCGGCCAACGGCACCCCGTTGTCCTGGCGGCCGTCGCGGTAGCGGAACGACACCGCACCGGCCTCCACGTCGGCGTCGCCGGCGATCATCATGAACGGCACCTTCTGCAGCTGCGCGTTGCGGATCTTCTTCTGCATCCGGTCGTCGGACAGGTCGACCTCGGCGCGCAGTCCCTGCGCCTTCATGGTGCGGGCCACCTCGAGGAGATAGTCGTTGTGGCGCTCCGCGATCGGGATGCCCTGCACCTGCACCGGTGCGAGCCAGGGCGGGAACGCGCCGGCGTAGTGCTCGACCAGCACGCCCATGAACCGCTCGATCGAGCCGAACTTGGCCGAGTGGATCATCACCGGCTGCTGACGCGTGCCGTCGGCGGCGACGTACTCGAGGTTGAACCGGTCGGCCGACGGCTGGTTGAAGTCGTACTGGACGGTGCCCATCTGCCAGGTGCGGCCGATCGCGTCACGCGCCTGCACGGAGATCTTCGGGCCGTAGTACGCCGCGCCGCCGGGGTCGGGAACCAGCTCCAGGCCGGTGGCCGTGGCCACCTCCTCGAGGACCTTGGTGGCGATCGCCCAGTCCTCGTCGGAGCCGATGAACTTGTCCTTCGACGCGTCTCGGGTCGACAGCTCCAGGTAGAAGTCGTCGATCCCGAAGTCGCGGAGGAGCGACAACATGAAGTTCAGCAGGTGCGCCACCTCGTCGGGTGCCTGCTCGGGGGTCACGTAGGAGTGCGAGTCGTCCTGCGCGAAGCCGCGCACGCGGGTCAGGCCGTGGATCACGCCGGACTTCTCGTGCCGGTAGACGTGGCCGAACTCGAACAGGCGCAGCGGCAGCTCGCGGTACGAGCGCTGCCGCGAGCGGTAGATCAGGTTGTGCATCGGGCAGTTCATCGCCTTGAGGCGGTAGTCCATGCCGTCGACGTCGAGGGGCGGGTACATGCCCTCGCCGTAGTAGGGCAGGTGCCCGGAAGTGTGGAACAGTTCCTCCTTGGCGATGTGCGGCGTACCGACGTAGTCGAAGCCCTCCTCGATGTGCCGCTCGCGGACGTAGTCCTCCATGGCCCGCTTGATCACGCCGCCCTTGGGGTGGAAGACCGGCAGGCCCGACCCGATCTCGTCGGGGAAGCTGAACAGGTCCAGCTCGCGGCCGAGCTTGCGGTGGTCTCGGCGCTCGGCCTCCTCGATGCGGTGGAGGTGCTCCTCGAGGGCCTCCTTGGTCTCCCAGGCGGTGCCGTAGATGCGCTGGAGCTGCTTGTTCTTCTCGTCGCCGCGCCAGTAGGCCGCCGCGCTGCGCATCAGCTTGAACGCCGGGATGCGCTTGGTGGTGGGCAGGTGCGGGCCACGGCAGAGGTCCTTCCAGACCGTCTCGCCGTTGCGGTTCAGGTTGTCGTAAATGGTCAGCTCGCCCTCGCCGACCTCGACGCTCGCCCCTTCGGCCGCATCCTCGGCCTTGCCGCCGCCCTTGAGGCCGATCAGCTCGATCTTGTAGGGCTCGTCCTGGAGCTCGTTGATCGCCTCGGCGTCCGGGATCGGACGGCGGGAGAACTTCTGGCCCTCCTTGATGATCTTGCGCATCCGCGACTCGATCTTGACGAGGTCCTCGGGGTGGAACGGGGTCTCGACGTCGAAGTCGTAGTAGAAGCCGTTCTCGATCGGCGGCCCGATGCCGAGCTTGGCGTCGGGGAAGAGGTCCTGGACGGCCTGGGCCAGCACGTGCGCGGTGGAGTGGCGCAGGATGTCGCGGCCGTCGGCGCTCTCGATGACCACGCCCTCGACGACGTCACCGTCACCGAGCTCGTAGGCGAGGTCCTTGAGGGCGTCGCCGACCCGGGCCGCGATCACGGTCGGGTCGTCCTTGAACAGCTCCCAGGCCCGGGTGCCCGTCGTCACGGTCTGCTCCTCGCGCGCATCGGCGTGGGCGAGGACGACGTGGATGTCGGACACTGGTTCTCCTTGGTGGGGCGTGCGGTGGTGTCGCCGGTCCGGCGACAGGGCGATCGTATCGGCCCGGCCAGCCGTGGCGCCCTCGGGTTTCCGTCCCGCCGACGGCGCACCCGCGCGACTGTCCACGGGTCGGTGGGTCAGCCGTTCCGTCTTTCCACGGACGCCTACCATCGGCATGTGCTCGGGCGAACTTGTGCGGGCGTATCCCGCGGACTGAGGACTTGATGCAGAAGAGCAAGCGCGCGTTGCTGGTCGGACTCGCCGTGGCCCTGGTGGCCTGCGGTGGATATGTCGTCTACGACAGGGTCAACGACGACGGACCGGTGAAGAAGACCGAGGTGGTCCTGCCGCAGTCGCCGTACGACTCCGGCAAGGACGAGCCCCGCAAGACGCGGGTCTACGTCGACAACTCGGGCCCGACGGTCAGCGTCTCGGTGCGTACGGCGACGAAGCCGTGGACCGACCAGCTCTCCGTGACGGTCAACGGCAGGACCACGGAGCTGCGGCGGGGCCGGATCCCACTCGGCGGCTGCGCCCCGCATGTGGTGGCCGAGCCCACCTCGATGCTGACCCGCCTCGACTTCGACCGCACGTGTGTCAAGAAGTCGGCGGACCTCAAGGTCTCGGTGGCCGTCGACGGTGCCGGTCCGGTGCGCGCCACGGCGGCCGAGACCGCGAAGCCGAACGTCCTGATGATCATGGTCGACGACATGCGCGCCGACGACCTGCGCTACATGCCCAACGTGCAGAAGCTGATCGGCAAGCAGGGCGTCAACTTCACCAACGCGTTCGCCAGCTTCCCGTTGTGCTGCCCTGCCCGCGCCTCGGTGATGTCGGGCCAGTACCCGCACAACCACGGCGTCTGGTCCCATGACCCGCCGTGGGGCTTCCCGTCGTTCGACGACGCGGAGACCTTCCCGGTGTGGCTGACGGCCGCCGGCTACCGCACGACGTACCTCGGCAAGTACCTCAACGGCTACGGCAGCCAGCCCGAGCCGGGCAGGACCACGGGCACGTCCACGCAGTACGTGCCCCAGGGCTGGGCGCTCTGGAACGGATCCATCGACGGCGGCCTCTCCCCCTCGGACCCCGACGACGGCGGTACCTACCGCTACTGGGACACCACGCTCAACAACAACGGTGACGGCTACATCTCGCTCAAGGGCAAGTACCAGACCAACGCGTACGCCGACATGACCAACGAGATGGTCTCGGAGTCCGCAGCCGCTGACGACCCGTTCTTCCACTACGTCTCGTTCACCGCACCCCACCACGGCGGTCCGCACGAGTCCGACGACCCGCCGGACGTCAAGACGCCGGCCCGGCCCAAGCGCATGCGCGGTGCCTTCGACGACATCATCAAGAAGGCACCCGGTGCGACTTGGAAGGACCCCGACCGCCAGGCCGACAAGCCGAAGCGGCTCCAGGGCCACCCGTCCAAGGACAAGATGAAGCAGGTCCTCCAGCTCACCCGCCAGCGCGCCGAGTCGTTGTACGTCGTCGACGGCGCCGTGAAGCGGATGATCGCCAACCTGAAGAAGACCGGCAAGCTCGACAACACCGTGGTCGTCTTCACCAGCGACAACGGCTACTTCCTCGGCGAGCAGGGCATCCCCACCGGCAAGGTGCTCCCCTACGAGCCGTCCCTGCGGGTGCCGCTGCTGATGCGCGGGCCGGGCATCCCCAAGGGCGAGGTGCGCACCGACCCGTTCCTCTCGATCGACTACGCCTCGACGTTCTCCGACCTCGGCGACGCAAAGGTCGGCCCGGCCGTCGACGGTCGCAGCATGCTCGACGTGGTCCGCCTGGGCGACGAGACGAGCGGCGACTCCTGGAGCCGGGTCGTCCTCACCGAGACCACGCCGACCAACGCGGTCCGCGACGCCCTGGCCGCGAAGCAGCCGGTCGGAGCCCGCACCGCCGAGATGATGCTGGGCAAGGTCACCGGCATCCGGACCGGGCAGTACCTCTACACCGAGTGGCAGGCCGAGCCGGGCGACCCGAAGTCCAACATCCGCCAGGAGCTGTACGACGTCCGCAGCGACCCCAACGAGTACAAGAACCTGGCCCTCGACCCGAAGCAGGAGTCGCTCCTCGCCGAGTTCCACAAGATCCTCGTGCGGGCCCGCACCTGCGTCGGGCCCGAGTGCGAGTTCCTGCTGCCGCGCAACCTGCGCTGAGCCCCACTCACGGGGCGTAGCGTCGGGCCATGGCCCGGACGCAGTACTACACCGCAACGAGCGCCGACGGGTTCATCGCCGACGCCGACAACTCGCTGGACTGGCTCTTCGAGGTCCCGCACGACGAGGACGCCGACGCCGGCGGCTGGGACGAGTTCATCGCCGGCGTCGGCGTCATGGCGATGGGGTCGACGACCTACGAGTGGGTCCTCGAGCACGACCAGATCCTGGCCGACCCGGCGAAGTGGAAGTCCTTCTACGACGAGCGCCCGTGCTGGGTGTTCACGCACCGGGAGCTGCCACCGATCCCCGGCGTCGACATCCGCTTCGTCTCCGGCCCGGTCGAGTCGTCGTACGACGACATGGTGGCGGCCTCCGACGGCCGCAACCTCTGGGTCGTGGGCGGCGGCGACCTGGTCGGGCAGTTCGACGACGCCCGGCTCCTCGACGAGATCATCCTCAACCTGACGCCGGTGTTCCTCGGCTCCGGCGCCCCGCTGCTCCCCCGCCGGATCACGTCGTCGCGGGTCCGGCTGCGGTCGGCGTACGCCGAGGGCCAGCGTGTCCGCATCACCTTCGACGTCAGTCGCGACCCGTCGTGAGTCCCAATCGACCTGTCGTGAGTTCCAATCGACCTGTCGCCAGTTTCGATCGACCCGTCGCCAGTTCGGCCGGGCTCCAAGAAATCACGACAGGTCACCCGGAACGCAGCACGACAGAGGCCGGCTTCCCGTGGGGAAACCGGCCTCTGACCTGCAAGAACGTGGTGGGCGATACTGGGTTCGAACCAGTGACCTCTTCGGTGCAAACGGCAGAGCCGCGCTACCTCTGCGGTGGTGGGCGATACTGGGTTCGAACCAGTGACCTCTTCGGTGTGAACGAAGCGCGCTACCACTGCGCCAATCGCCCGCAGGTGCGCCGGAAACACTAGCGCATGGTCCCGGGCATCACGGAATCCACCCCCGTTCGGAATGTGACCCAGATTTCATCTTGACACGCGTCATGATTTTCGCGGCTGTGCGTTTCATCCCTGACACCCCAGTTCCAGGGAGGACCCGAGATGCACTTCGACCGAAGCCGCTCAGCCGACACCGTGACGCAGGAGATCACCATGCGTTGTGTCGACGCCGACGGCGAGACCGTCGTCCTCGAAGCGACCCTCGGGTACGACGCGGCCGACCCCTACGCCGTCACCGCGACGTTCCGCACCGAGATCTGCGAGGTCGTGTGGACCTTCGCCCGCGACCTCCTGACCCGCGGCCTGACCGATCCGACCGGCGAGGGCGACGTGCACGTCTGGCCGTGCCTCGACGCCAACGGCCGGGCGGTCGTCATCATCGAGCTCTGCTCCCCCGACGGCGAGCTGCTCGTGCAGGCGCCGACGACCGAGATCACCAAGTTCGTGAACCGGACCCTGGCCCGCGTGCCGGTCGGCACCGAGAGCACCCGCATCGACGTCGACGAGCTGATTGACCAGCTGCTCGCCGTCTGAGCATACTGAGCTGACTCACGGGTCGAGCTGAGCGACCTCCTGGCGAGCCCACACCTCGGCGACCTCCTTGGTGACCGGACCGGGCGCCGGGTAGTCACGTCCGTCGAGCTGGTGCACGCCCTGCACGTCACGGGTCGTCGAGACCAGGAACATCTCACTGGCCCCCTCCAGCACGGACAGCGGCTCGTCGACCTCGCGACCGCCGTACCACTCGAGCACGAGCGCCCGGGTGACGCCGGCGAGGCAGCCGCTGGCCAGGGTCGGCGTCCGCAGCTCGCCGTCGACGACGTAGAAGAGGTTGCTGCCGGTGCCCTCACAGATGTTGCCGGCGAGGTTGCCGAACAGCGCCTCGGTCGCCCCCTTCTCGGCCGCGTGGGCCAGCGCGACGACGTTCTCGGCGTACGACGTGGTCTTCAGCCCGGCCAGCGCCCCGCGCTCGTTGCGCGGCCACGGCACCGTCACCAGCGACGTCGTCGGTGGGTAGGGGTCCATCGACGCCGCCACGACGACGAGCGTCGCGGGCGCGTCGCCACGCCCGGACCCGAGCGGCGCGACTCCCCCGGTGTAGGTGATCCGGATCCGGCCCAACGGCAGGTCCTGACCCTCGAGCGCCTCGGCGACCGCACCCCGCACCTGGTCGAGGTCGACCGGCGGCAGACCGAGGCCCTTGGCACTACGAGCCAGGCGCTCGACATGCCGCGTCAGCGCGAACGCCTGACCGTCCATGACCTTGATCGCCTCGAAGACTCCGTCGCCGACCGTGAAGCCGTGGTCGGACACGGTCACCGCCGGAGCCTGCGGGTCGGTGAGCAGATTGCCGTTGATCCATACGCGCATGACTGCAATCTATCGGGGCGTACGGCGACCCGACAGACCGGCAACACGCAGTTCCGGACCCCGATTTTGCGTGTCTGGGGGTCTCGGCTAATGTTCTCTTCGCACCGCCGGTCAGCCGGAGGTCGCAAGCGGACATAGCTCAGTTGGTAGAGCGCAACCTTGCCAAGGTTGAGGTCGCGAGTTCGAGTCTCGTTGTCCGCTCGGAGAGTTTCTGCCTCCACGGTGGAGTGGCCGAGAGGCGAGGCAACGGACTGCAAATCCGTCTACACGGGTTCAAATCCCGTCTCCACCTCGATAGCCCGATCTGCCGGAATGTGGGATCTTGGGACATCACGGGCGATTGGCGCAGCGGTAGCGCGCTTCCCTGACACGGAAGAGGTCACTGGTTCAAACCCAGTATCGCCCACAGAGAAACAGCAGGTCAGAGGCCCTCTCGAGGGCCTCTTTCCAATTCTGGGAGCATACCTGGCGCGGTCGGGCTCGGCCGTTCCTCGCCAGCCGCAGTGGCCGCACTTTCGATCCAGTCGTCCTGCGGAGTAGCGACGCGGCCACCGAAATCGGCGCGCCGATCGGGACTTCTGTCACTACGGTTCGAGTCATGGCGATCTTCCAAAAGCGCAAGCGTGCCGAGCATCGGTTCGAGCACGTCGGGGCGCTCCAATCACCTCCTGGCTTCGACGAGCTAATCACCGTGAGCGCCGGACCATCGGGTTCCGTCGCTCTCTGGGCGGATGCCACTGCCCGGAGCGATATCGAGGCGCACTTCGAAAGCCTTGGCTCTGCCAGCTTCCCCGAGACTCGCACGTCGTCTCGGCCCCAGGTGGCCCTGTGCGCGTACCGCTCTGCCTCCATGGCACCCGCGCACGCTGTGGTCCTGGAGGAGCTGCCGATTGCCCATCCGCTCATACAGGAGCTGCCCAACGGAGACTTCCTCGTCGTTGGCGCAAGGTGTGCGTGGCGTCCTGAAGGACCAGAGCGCAACGCCCTGATCGTCGGGCACGACGGCGCAGTCGTGCACGAGGGCACGCTGGGCGACGGAATCGAGCACATGCTCGTTGACGACAGCGGGGGGATCTGGGTCGGCTACTTCGACGAAGGGATCTTCGGCAACTTCGGCTGGGGCAGCCCCGGACCCGAGCCCCTGGGATCGGCGGGCATAGTCCGATGGTCACCCATGTTCGAGAAGCTGTGGGAGTACGAGGCGATCGACGACTACTGGCTCGCCGACTGTTATGCGCTCAACGTCGATTCCGATCGAGTCTGGGCTTGCCCCTACACGGATTTCTCGATCCTGGAGATCGCCTCCGACCAGGCCACCGCTCGCGCGACGACTGACGTCAGTGGCCCGCGCGCGCTGCTTATAGCCGGTGAGAAGGTGGCGCTGATGGGCGACTACAAGTTCGGCGGATCGCTTCTGCTCGGGAACCTGGACAACCTGAGTCGTCTCAAGAAGAGCGAAATCGGGATACCTGACGGCCGTCGGATGCCTCCCGGCACGCTGGTCTGTCGCGGCAGCGTTGCCCACTTCTTCGTCGACGCGGACTGGTTCACCTTCGACCTGGCACGAGCGATCTGACCACACGGGGAGTCCATGACCCAGGAGAGGACGGGATGAGGAATTGAGATGAGGCGAAGACGGAGACAGTTCCAGTGACCTCGGATTCCGCCTTCGGTACTCGTCACCCAGGCGGCGCGCAGCGACGTAGTCGCCATTCGAAAGCGTTGTCCTGAAGGGTTCAGGTGGACAGCAGGACGGACCGCACGAACTCCACAGGCGTCTTCGCGGAGTTCTCGTAGGAGTAGGGCCGATCGCTGCGCAACAGAGCCGACTCCCCCGCACGGATGACCACTCGCTGGTCGTCGACGAAGACAGTCAACTCGCCCTTGAGCACGTAGAACAGCTCCTGCGAACGCGCGGGGTCGGCGTGGCCGCGGTAGCTGTCCCCGGGCACCAGCCTCCAGCGCCACAGGTCGACCACTCGCTCGTCGGCGGACTCGAGCAGGTGCGCGGCACTGCCCGGCTCACCGGTCCACACCAGGACGTGCGCGTCGCCACCGTGCACCGTGATCGGCTGCTCGGGCTCGCGGGCAGCAACGAGGGCAGCGAAGTCAGTGTCGAGCTGACGCGCGATCCGAGTCACCGTCACGAGGCTGGGGTTCGCCTGACCCAGCTCGATCTGGGTCATCAGCCGGCGACTGATCCCGGATCGCTCGGCGAGCTGCTGGACCGTCATCGACTTCCCGGCGCGCAGCTCCCGGACCCTGCCGCCGAGTCGACCCAGCAGGTCGTCGTCGAGCGCTCCGTGATCGGTGAGGTGTGCGGCATCGGTCGCACCCCCGGAGTGCTCCATGCGTCTACTCCGCGAACAGCTGGTCGATGTCGCGGAACGCCTTGAACTCCAGCGCGTTTCCGGACGGGTCGAGGAAGAACATCGTCCACTGCTCTCCGGGCTCCCCCTCGAACCGCACGTAGGGCTCGATGACGAAGTCGGTGCCCGCTGCTGTGAGTCGGTCAGCCAGCTCGCGGAACGCGTCGACAGCCAGGACCAGCCCGAAGTGCGGGACGGGCACCTGATGGCCGTCGACAAGATTGGTGCCGGCCACGGCGTTCACGTGCTCGTCGACCTGGTGCGTGACGACCTGGTGGCCGGCCACGTTCCAGTCGGTCCATCGCTCGGCCGAGCGCCCTCGATCGAAGCCGAGCACCTCCCCGTAGAAGCGACGAGCCGCGTCGATGTCGTGGACCGGGAGCGCGAGATGGAAGGGTGGAAGCGTCGTGGAAGTCATGTGCGCACGATACTGCTCACCTGTGACACTTTCAATGCGCATCTAGCTCCTAGGTGCTCCCCGGCTCCCTGCCCGCTCCGGCCTGCGAGTCCCCGCACGACATCGCCCCGGGGCCTCTGGTCACCGAACCACGGTGGGTGTAGGCATGGTTCATGGCTGCTCTCGAAAGTGCCCACCTGCTCGCAGAACTCGAATCGACGGTCGAGGACAACCTCAACCGACACCTGGCCACGGCAGACGAGTGGATGCCGCACGAGTACGTGCCCTGGAGCCTCGGCCGCGACTTCGCCGACCTCGGTGGCGAGCCGTGGGAGCTCGCGCAGTCACGACTGTCCCCCATCGCTCGTACGGCGCTCGAGGTCAACCTGCTGACCGAGGACAACCTGCCGAGCTACCACCGCGAGATCGACCGGGCCTTCGGTCGCGAGAGCGCCTGGGGCACCTGGGTCAACCGCTGGACCGCCGAGGAGGGTCGCCACGCCTTCTGCATCCGCGACTACCTCCTCGTCACTCGCGGTGTCGATCCGGTCGAGCTCGAGCGGGCCCGGATGGAGACCATGGAGGTCGGCTACGACTCCGTCGACAAGCCGTTGCTCAACGTCTGCGCCTACGTGTCCTTCCAGGAGCTCGCAACCCGGGTCTCGCACCGCAACACCGGGCGCTACACCGAGGAGCCGGTCGCCGAGAAGCTGCTCTCCCGGGTCGCCAAGGACGAGAACCTGCACATGATCTTCTACCGCAACATCGTCACCGCGGCCCTCCAGCTCACGCCGAGCCAGACGATGCGCGCGATCACCGAGGAGGTCGTCGGCTTCCAGATGCCCGGCAACATCATCCCCGGCTTCTCGCGCAAGGCGGTGGCGATGGCCAAGGCAGGGATCTACGACCTGCGGATCCACCACGACGACATCGTCACTCCGCTGCTGCGACAGTGGGGCGTCTGGGATCTCGAGGGCCTCGACGCCGACGGGGAGAAGGCGCGCGAGGAGCTCGCGGCCGCGGTCGCCGCCCTGGACGCCGAGGCGGCCAGGTTCGTGGAGCGCCGAGCCGAGGCAGCCGCCAAGAAGGCAGCCCGTACGTCGGCACCGCAGGTCACCTGATCGCGCAGTGCCCGGGCCTCGTGCTCAGGTCCGCGCAGAGATGATCCGGTCGGCGTTGGTGCCGACCCAGCGCATCAGGGGCAGCAGGTGCCCGTGGACCTCCCGGCCGGCCTCGGTCAGGTTGTACTCGACATGTGGGGGCACGACCGGCTGCGCGACCCGGCGGACCAGCCCGTCGGCCTCCAGGGTCTTCAGCGTCTGGGCGAGCATCTTCTCGCTGATCCCCTCGATGCAACGGCGCAGCTCGCTCCAGCGCAGGGTGTCGGTGCCCAGCGACAGGAGCACCAGCACGCCCCACTTGCTCGTGACGTGATCGAGGAGGGTGCGGCTCGGACACTGGGCCTGGAAGACTCCGCCCTCCAGGCCCGGGATGTCCCTCAACGGCGACTCGCTAACTTTCACGTCAGTACCTTACTCCAAAGTGCGTACTGTGGATTGGGAAGTATGGCGACCGGTCGCTCGTTCCAGTCGGTGAAAGCATCCACCGAAAGGAACCCCATGTCCTACATCGTCATCGGCGCCACGGGCCAGCTCGGCACACTCACCGTCGACGCGCTGCTCGACCGCGGCGCCGCGCCGCACGACATCGTTGCCGCCGGACGCAATGCCGACAGGCTCGCCGCCCTCGCGGCCCGGGGTGTCCACACCCGGTCGATCGACCTCAGCGATCCCGCGAGCCTGGCCGACCTGTTCTCCCGCGACGACACCGTGCTGCTGATCTCGGGCAACGAGCTGGGCCAGCGCGTCGTACAGCACGGCAACGTGATCGACGCCGCCAAGGCAGCGGGCGTCAAGCGCCTCGTCTACACGAGCGCGCCGAAGGCCGACGACACGGCGCTCGTCCTGGCCCCGGAGCACAAGGCCACCGAGGAGCTCATCGCCGCCTCCGGACTGCCGGCCACCATCCTGCGCAACGGTTGGTACACCGAGAACTACCTCCAGGCCGCCGAGCAGGCCCGCCAGACCGGCGTACTCCTCACCAGCGCCGGCGAGGGCCGCATCTCCAGCGCCAGCCGCAGCGACTACGCCGAGGCGGCCGCGGTGGTCCTGCTCGACGACAGCACGGCCGGCCGGACCTTCGAGCTGTCGGGTGACACCTCGTGGGACCAGCAGGAGCTGGCAGACGCGATCGGGCAGGCGACCGGTCGCGAGGTCGCCCTCCAGTCGGTCACGCCCGACGAGCACCAGCGGCTGCTGGTCGCCGCCGGCCTCGACGAGGGCACGGCCGGATTCGTGGTCGCCCTCGACGGCAACACCCGCGACGGGCTGCTCGGGGTCACGAACGGCGAGCTGAGCGCGCTGATCGGCCACCCGACCACGCCCCTGGTCGACGGACTGCGTGCGGGCGTCGCCGCGACGGTCTGAGACCGGCCGGCGAGGACGACTCAGCCTCGAGGCTCAGTCGTCCTCGTCGGCGGTGTCCTCGTCGTGGGTGCCGGGACGCGGCGCCCACGGCTGCTCCTTGGCCGGGCGTACGACGATCAGCCGGTCGCCGCGCGCCAGCTGGGTCACCACCGGGTCGAAGTAGCGGTAGACCTGCTCGTCGCGGACCACCGCGATGACCTGGTCGGGAAGCGACTGCGGCTGCTTGCCGACCTCCTTGACCAGGAGGTCGCGCTCGGCGACCTCGAGGCCGGCGCCGTAGGTCATCAGGTCCTCCATGACCTCCCCCAGCGTCGGCGACATGGACGAGAGGCCCAGCAGGCGACCCACGGCCTCGCTGGAGGTGACCACCGCGTCGGCACCACTCTGGCGGACCAGGGGCACGTTGTCCTGCTCGCGGACCGCGGCCACGATGTAGGCGTCGGGGTTGATCTGGCGCACGGTGAGGGTCGCCATCATCGTGTTGGCGTCGTGGTCGGTCGTGATGATCACCTGGCTGGCCCGGCCCACACCGGCGCGACGCAGCACGTCACGGCGGGTGGCATCGCCGGCGAGCACGGCCAGGCCGTCGGCGTTGGCCTCGTCGCGTGCGCTCGACCTGGGGTCGACCACCACGATCGTCTCGGGGTCCCTGCCGTTCTGGACCAACGTGTTGGCGGCACTGCGGCCCTTGGTGCCGTAACCGATGACGACGACGTGATCCTGCATCTTCTTCCTCCACCGGGCAACCCGGAACATCTCTCGGCCCTGGGCAGCGAGCACCTCGAGCGTCGTACCGATCAAGAGCACCAGGAACGCGATGCGTGCCGGCGTGATCACGAAGGCGTTCACCAGTCGTGCTGACGTCTCCACTGGCGTGATGTCGCCGTACCCGGTCGTGCTCAGTGTGACGGTCGTGTAGTAGATCGCATCGACCAGGTCCACGGCGCCCGTCGGGTCGTTGGCGTCGCGGTATCCCTTGCGGTCGAGCCACACCAGGAGCACGGTGCCGGCCAGGATCCCGAAGGCCAGCAGGAGACGCCGGCCCAGCTCCCACCACGGGGAGCGGGCACGGGCCGGGAGCGCGACGCCCTGGAGCACTCGTTGGACCGTCTGCTCGTCGTGCTGCATCACCACACCCCGCTCGAGGGCGCGGCAGCCACCCCGGGGACGCCGTCGAATCGTGTGGACACGGGCGTCAGTGTGACACGGCTCGGAGGCCTCATTGCGGCGGCGTGCCCTCCACGGGGCGCTCGACAAGGCGCTTCGCCTGGCGTTCGGGCGTGGCCTTCGCCGGGCGTTCGTCCTTGGGCTTCGCCGGCGCCTCCTGGTCGGGCTTCGCCGGGCGCTCGTCCTTGGGCGAGGTGTAGCGCTCAGTGAGGCGCGACGGGAGCACGGCATTGATCCGCTTCATCAGCTCGGTGCGGGCCCGCTGCGTGGAGTTCTGTGGGAAGACCGCGTCACACGCCGCGTTCAGCGCGGCCCCGATCAGCACGGCGATCGAGACCAGGTAGAGCCACAGGAGTACGGCGATGGGCGCGGCGAGTGGTCCGTAGACGGACTTGGAGTCGGCGGCGGTCACAGTGAGGACCCAACGGAGCAGGTAGGAGCCGAAGACCCAGCTGACCAGGCTGAACGTGGCGCCCGGCAGGTTGTATCGCCAGGCCGTCCGCACCGGGACGGACACGTGGTAGAGGGTCGCGAGGAAGCAGATGCACAGCACGATCACGATCGGCCAGTAGAGATCGGCCAGGAAGCCCAGGCGCTCGGGCAGCCAGTGACCGACCAACTGCGGCCCGGCCACCACGAGTGGGATCGTGATCACGCCGGTGACCAGTCCGAGCACGTAGAGGCCGAACGAGAGCGCCCGGGTCTTGACGATCCCGCGGTGCCCGCCGAGTCCGTGCATGATCGTGATGGTGTCGACGAAGACGTTCAACGCCCGGGAGCCCGACCACAGGGCCAGGATGAATCCGATCGAGATGACGTCGAAGCGTCCGCCCGCCAGCACGTCGTCGAAGGTCTTGACGATGATGTTGTTGACCGCACTGTCGGTCAGGGCCCGGCTGGAGAGATCGATCACCGCCTGCCGCACGTCTTCGACCTGTGCGTCGGTGAAGTTCTCCCCCACGTAGCCGATCGAGCCGGCCAGCGCGAAGATCAGCGGCGGCATGGAAAGGACGGCGAAGAACGCGGCCTCGGCGGCCAGTCCGGTCACGCGATAGCGCATGCAGGTCGACACCGTCGTCACGACCAGTCGCCAGAACAGCCGGGCCAGGCGACGCGTGAGCCCGTCCTGCTTGATCGTGGCGGACATGGGCCTACGGTATCGACATGGGCACCGACATTCGCGCAACGACGAACCAGGCACCACCACTTTCCGGTCACAACGTGGTGGCGTCCGACACGGCACTCACCGACGCGGTCACCCGCCACGCGGACGCCTCGGTCGTCGGCGACCTGCTCGACCTCGGTGCCGAGGCCGGCTCCGAGGAGGCCCGGGAGCACGGCATGCTGGCCAACAGGTTCCACCCCGAGCTGACGCCGTACGACCGCTACGGCAACCGGATCGACGAAGTGGAGTTCCACCCGTCGTGGCACTGGCTGATGGAGCGCGCGGTCGGCCACGCCCTCGCCGCGGCGCCCTGGGAGTCCGATGCGGCCCACGCCCACGTACGCCGGGCCGCCGGCTTCTTCGCGTGGTCGCAGACCGAACCGGGCCACGGCTGCCCGATCTCGATGACCTACGCCTCCATCCCCGCCCTGCGCGCCGACGAGTCGATCGCCAAGGCGTGGTCGCCCCTGCTCGCCTCGACGACGTACGACCCCGGTGTCCGGGCCCCGTCGTCCAAGAAGGGCGCCCTGGCCGGCATGGGCATGACCGAGAAGCAGGGCGGCTCCGACGTCCGCGCCAACGTGACCGAGGCGCGGCCCACGTCGGTCGAGGGCGAGTACACCCTGCACGGCCACAAGTGGTTCACCTCGGCGCCGATGAACGACATGTTCCTGGTGCTCGCACAGACGGCCGGTGGCGTGACCTGCTTCGTCGTACCTCGGGTGCTGGAGGACGGCACCCGCAACCGACTCGACGTCGTGCGTCTCAAGGACAAGCTCGGCAACCGGTCGAATGCGTCGTCCGAGCTGGAGTTCAATGGCACGTGGGCCCAGCGGCTCGGCGACGAGGGCCGCGGGGTGCGCACGATCATCGAGATGGTGGCCGCCACCCGACTCGACTGCGTGATCGGATCGGCGTCGCTGATGCGCCGCTCGCTGGCAGAGGCCGCCTGGCACGTGTCGCACCGGTCGGCCTTCGGCTCCCTGCTCGTCGACAAACCGCTCATGCAGAACGTCATCGCCGATCTCGCCGTGGAGTCGGAGGCCGCAACAGCACTGGCGATTCGTCTCGCCGCGGCCGTCGACCGGCCCCACGACCCGCACGAGGCGGCACTGCGTCGCATCGCGTTGCCCCTGGCGAAGTTCTGGGTCTGCAAGCGGACTCCGTTCATGGTGGCCGAGGCGCTCGAGTGCCTGGGCGGCAACGGGTACGTCGAGGAGTCGGGCATGCCACTGCTGTTCCGCGAGTCGCCGCTGAACTCGATCTGGGAGGGCTCGGGCAACGTCAACGCGCTCGACGTCCTGCGTGCCCTGGCGAAGGAACCCGAAGCGCTCAACGCGTGGATCACCGAGGTGGGGCTGGCCCACGGCGCCGACCCGCGCCTCGACGCAGCGGTGGCCAACACCCTTTCCCTGCTGGGAGATTCGGGTTCGCTCGAGGTCTCCGCCCGGCGCCTGGCCGGCCAGATGGCCGCCTGCCTTCAGGGATCGCTGCTGGTGCGCTTCGCTCCTCCGGAGGTCGCCGATGCGTTCTGCGCGTCGCGCCTCGGCACGACGTACAACGGCACGTTCGGCACGCTGCCCGGTGGCGACCTGCGCGCCATCGTCGACCGCACGACGCCCACGCTCCCTTGAGCCTGTCGACCGAGGCACACCTCGCCATTGCCGGAGCAGGGCTCGCCGTCGGCATCGGCGGTGTGCTCCTCGCCCGACGCGCGCCCCGGCACGTCGGCCCGGTGCTGCTCCACTTCCTCGGCTTCGGCACCTTCGCCGGCGCCAGCCTCAATGCGATGGACAGTGCACGCCTCAGTGATCGGGCCCAGGGTCTGTGGCTCTACGGCTTCGTGGCCGTGGTCGCGTGGGCCGTCCTCTTCCTGGCACGGCACTCGGAGCCGAATCGCGGAACCCGGGCCGCGGTCCTGGCGATCGCGGCGTTGATGACGGTCTCCTTCGCCTGCCTGCTGCTCTGGGACTTCGACCTCGGCCGCTGGCTGCCGAACCGCGTCGGCATCGGCTCCGACTGAAACTCCCCGGAGTGGCCTGTCGATTTCCAAGGTCGTCGTCCGTCAGGGTGATGAGGTCGCCACCGCGGCCCGCACCCACTCGGAAGGAAACACCATGAGCCGCTACCTGATCCTGCTGCCCGCTCCCGAGGCGGAGTGGGCCAACCTGCCGCCCGAGGTGCACGAGAAGGGCATGGCCTCGCACGGCCAGTTCCACATGGACCTGGCCGAGGGCGGCCACACCTTGGTGCTCGGCCATCCCCTCGAGCCCTCTGCCCAGGCCACCTCGATGCGCCCCGACGGCGCGGGTGGCGCGTTGGTCACCGCCGGACCGTTCACCGAGTCGGCGGAGCAGATCGTGGGCTTCTACCTTGTCGAGACCGACGACGAGGCCGGCCTGCGCAAGGCGTGCGAGGAGTTCTCGGCCCGGGGCGAGCTGATCGAGTTCCGCAAGCTGGCCGAGTGAGTCCACGACCGACGGCCTGACGCACCGACGGGCTCGACGCCCGGGGTCTCCCCCGAGCGTCGAGCCCGTCCGCGTAATCGCCCGTCCTGGCTAGACGTCGGCGGTCTCGCGGCGTACGGCGGGCACCTGGACGTCCGAGGCCTGCTCGGCGGGCGCCTGCGGCTCCGCGGTCTCGTGGTCGTCGACCATCGTGGTCTCGTCGAACGGCTCCTGGCCGGCCAGCACCCGGTCCATCCGCGCCCTGTCGAGGCCCCCGGTCCATGAGCCGACGAGCACCGTGGCCACGGCGTTGCCGGCGAAGTTCGTGACCGCGCGGGCCTCGGACATGAACCGGTCGATGCCGACGATCAGGCCGACTCCGTCGAGCAGCTCCGGCCGGTGCGAGCTGAGCCCGCCGGCCAGGGTGGCCATGCCGGCACCCGTGACGCCGGCCGCGCCCTTCGAGGCGATCATCATGAACAGAAGCAACGAGACCTGCTCGCCGATCGACAGCGGGTCCCCCAGCGCGCTGGCGATGAAGAGAGACGCCATCGTCAGGTAGATCGCCGTGCCGTCGAGGTTGAACGAGTAGCCGGTCGGTACGACGACGCCGACGGTCGGCTTGTCGACACCGGCATGCTCCATCTTGGCGATGAGCCGCGGCAGGGCGGACTCCGACGAGGAGGTCGACACGATCAGGAGGAACTCCCGGGCCAGGTAGCGCAGCAGGGAGAAGATGTTGATGCCGGTGGTGACCTTGAGCAGCGTGCCGAGCACGACGAAGACGAAGAGCGCGCAGGTGACGTAGAAGCCGATCATCAGGACGGCCAGGCTCTTGAGGGCGCCCGCGCCGGTCTCGCCGACGACTGCGGCGATGGCACCGAAGGCACCGATGGGAGCCGCCCACATGATCATCGAGAGGACCCGGAAGACCAAGCGCTGCAGGTGACCGACCCCGCGGAGCACCGGCTCACCGCTCCGGCCCATGGCCTGGAGGGCGAAGCCGACCAGGAGCGCGATGAGCAGGGTCTGGAGCACCTCGCCGGAGGTCAGCGACGACAGCATCGAGTCGGGGATGATCCCGACCAGGAAGTCGGTGGTGCTGCCGTGCGCGCCCGCCGCCTGCTCCTGACCGGCGCCGGCGCTGCTGGCGTCGAGGTGGAGGCCGGATCCCGGGTGGAGGACGTTGCCGACCAGCATCCCGATGCCCAGCGCGACCGTGGACATCACGGTGAAGTACGCGAGCGCCAGTCCGCCGACCTTGCCGACCTTGGCGGCGCTGCGCACCGAACCGACGCCGAGGACGATCGTGCAGAAGATCACGGGCTGGATCATCATCTTGATCAGGCCGACGAAGGCGGTGCCGAGCGGCTTGAACTCCACCGCGAGATCGGGCGCGACCATGCCCACGGTGATCCCGAGGCCGACCGCGGCGATCACCGCCAGGTAGAGGTAGTGCGTCCGGTCCTTGCGCCGGGAGACGCCGGGCGGCGTCCCCTGGTTCTCGGTGATGGTGCTCATGTGTCCTCCAGAGTGGGTCCGGGTCGATTTCCCCGTGCAGCCATGCTCTGCGGTCCTGTGACGCCCGTCACTGTTGTGTTCGTTGAGTTCACTGCTTGACTTTTTCGTCAGTGTCCCTGACTATTTTTAGTCAGGGACACTGACCATTTTGCGAAAGGAGGACCTGCCATGCGCCGCTTCCGGGTCACCCTGACGGCTCTCGTCATCGCCGTCGTCCTGGTCACGTGCGCTGACTACGCAACCTTCGCCACCACCGGCAGAAGCCTGGTCCTCGGCAAGGTCAACACGGCGGACCGACAGACCGTGGTCGCCCGAACCACGACGGGCCCGGTGCTGCGGCTCACCACCAGGACCCGCAGCAGCGCTCCGATGATCGTCAACGGCACTGGCCGAGTGACCAACCTCAATGCGGATCGGATCGACGGCAAGGACGCCTCGGCCTTCGCGCCCTCCTGGTCGACGCCTGTCGCCGGCGCCCACGTCACCGGAACACTCACCCCGAGCCTCCAGCACGCATTCGGGATCCCGGCAGTGACGTGGTGGGCATCGAACGGCTGGTACCTCGTGACCCTCTCCCAGCCCTTCGACCGCACGAGATTCGTGCCCGTGGTGGCCCACTCGTGCGGCAACCTGACGACGAGCTTCACCAGCATCAACGACAAGCTGGCGGTCCAGTTCGGTGGCGGTGTCCCCTGCGACAACTTCAACGTCCTCGTCTTCAAGCTGCCCTGACCCACGCGCACGTGTCCGCGCGCCCGGCGGAGAACCTCGAACAGGCCTGTTCCGGACTGCCGATCAGCAGAGAGTGCGGCACAATGCGCCCATGCCCAGCATTCGCGGCCTCCGGGAAGGTTCGGTCGCACGTCAGATGCTGCAACTGCAGGTGCTGGTCGTCCTGGCCCTGGTGGTCGCGGCGGTTGCCCTGGCGGCGTACGACGCCAGGCGTGACGTGCGCGCCGACGCCGCCGACCGTGCCGTCGCCGTGGCCCGGACCGTTGCCGACTCCCCCACCACCTTGAGCGCCCTGGCGTCGACGGACCCGTCCGTCCGGCTCCAGCCGTACGCTGAACGCGTGCGGGTCGACACCGGCGTCGACTTCGTCGTCGTGATGGACCTCGACCGCACCCGGTTCACCCATCCCAAGCCGGATCGGATCGGCAAGCCGTTCGTGGGTGACCTCGGCGATGCGCCCGAGGGCGGCACGTTCACGCAGGAGTACAGAGGAACGCTCGGGCCTTCGGTCCGCTCGGTGGTCCCGGTCTTCGCCGGCAACCAGGTCGTGGCCCTGGTCTCGGTCGGCATCACCGTCGACCGCGTCGACGACCAGCTGCGCCAGGACCTCCTGCTTGTCGGCATCTGCGCGGCCGTCGTACTCGGCGTGGGAGTGCTCGGCGCCTGGCTGGTCAGCCGACGACTCCGGAGGCAGACCCACGGCATGGGCGAGCGGGAGATGGCCCGGATGTACGAGTACTACAGCGCGGTGCTGCACGCCGTCCGCGAGGGACTCCTGTTGCTGGACAGCGAGGGCATCGTGCAGCTCGCCAACGACGAGGCCCGGCGGCTGCTCAGTCTCCCCGAGGACGTGGTGGGCCGGTCGGTCCACGAGCTGGGTCTCCCTCCCGGCCTCGTGGCCGCCGCGGTCGGAGACACCGCCCAGTCCGACGACATCTACGTCGCCGGCGACCACGTGCTCGTCGTCAGCTCCGCGCCGGCCACCTGGGCCGATCGCGACGTGGGTGCCGTGGTGACCCTGCGCGACCACACCGACCTGCAGGCCGTCACGGGTGAGCTCGACGTGGTGCGCGGGTTGACCGACACCCTGCGAGCACAGACCCACGAGGCGTCGAACCGCCTGCACACCGTGGTCTCCCTGATCGAGATGGGGCGACCCGCGGAGGCGGTCGACTTCGCCACCGAGGAGCTCCAGCTCGCCCAGATGCTCACCGACCGGGTGGTCAGCGCCGTGGGCGAGCCGGTCGTCGCGGCGCTGCTGCTGGGCAAGACCTCCGAGGCGGCCGAGCGCGGCATCAGTCTGTCGGTCGACGGGGAGGTGCCGCCAGGGGCGGTCGACGTACCCGCCCGGGACCTGGTCACGATCCTGGGCAACCTGATCGACAACGCCCTCGACGCCGTGGCCGGCCGGGACGCGCGTCGCGTCGCGGTGACGGTCGGCGGATCGGGTGCCCAGCTCAAGATCATCGTCGAGGACAGCGGTCCCGGCCTCAGCGACGACGACGCGCGCCACGTCCTCGAAAGGGGCTGGACCACGAAGGCCACCTCGGACGCCGAAGGCGGGCATGGCGTCGGTCTTGCCCTGGTCGGCCAGGCTGCCCGCCGGCACGGGGGCAGCGTCGAGATCGGCCCGTCGTCCCTGGGCGGGGCGGCGTTCGTCGTCACCCTGGGAGGCACGTCATGACAGTCCGGGTCCTCATCGTCGAGGACGAGGCCCTGGCCGCCGAGGCACACAGTGAGTACCTCGACCGCATCGACGGGTTCGAGGTCGCCGGGGTGGCCCGCTCAGCCGGCGAGGCGATGCGCCACCTCGCGGGTGACCGACACGTCGACCTGATCCTGCTCGACATGCACCTGCCCGACGGCCACGGCCTGGGACTGCTCCAACGGCTCAGGGCAGCGGGCCACCTGTGCGACGTGATTGCGGTGACCTCGGCGCGCGACGCGGACGTCGTACGCCACGCGGTGGCACAGGGCGTGGTCCTCTACCTGCTCAAGCCGTTCACCTTCGCCACGTTCCGCGGCAAGCTCGAGCAGTACGCCACCTATCGCAGCCAGTTCACCGGCGGCAGCGACGAGGTGGCCCAGGACCAGGTCGACCAGATGCTCGGGACGCTGCGCACCACAGGCTCGTCGGCCGCCCTCCCCAAGGGCATGAGCGCGGAGTCGCTGCAGCACGTGACCGACGCCCTCCGCGGATCAGGCACGGCCATGTCGGCCAGCGAGGTGGCCGCGGCGACCGGCTCCTCGCGGGTCACCGCCCGCCGCTACCTCGAGCACCTGGCCGACACCGGACTGGTCGACCGGGCCCCGCGGTACGGCGGCAGCGGTCGCCCCGAGGTCGAGTACCGCTGGCGCTGATCCGGGCCGCTGGGTCAGGCCAGGTCGAGGCCGGGGTAGAGCGGGTGCTTGTCGAGCATCTCGGCCGAGGCTGCCTTGGTGCGGTCGGCCACGCCGTCGGCGAGCTGGTACGTCGCCTTCGACGGCGCCCCGGCCTTGTTCGTGCCGGCCTCGGTGTTGGTGAGCACGTCGACGACCAGCTCGGCCACCTTGTCGAACTCGTCGTGGCCGAAGCCGCGCGTGGTGAGCGCCGGCGTACCGAAGCGGATGCCGGTGGTGTACCAGGCGCCGTTGGGGTCGTTGGGCACCGAGTTGCGGTTGGTCACCACGCCGGCGTCGAGCAGGGCCGACTCGGCCTGACGGCCGGTGAGGCCGTACTTCGCCACGTCGAGCAGCACGATGTGGTTGTCGGTGCCGTCGGTGACGAGCTTGGCGTCGCGGGTCATGAACCCCTCGGCCAGCGACTTGGCGTTGTCGGCGATGTTCTGGGCGTACGTCGCGAACTCGGGCCGACGCGCCTCGGCCAGGGCGACGGCCTTGGCCGCCATCACGTGCGAGAGCGGACCGCCGAGGACCATCGGGCAACCGCGGTCGACCGAGGAGGCGTACTCCTCCTGCGCGAGCACGAGGCCACCGCGCGGGCCGCGCAGCGACTTGTGCGTCGTCGTGGTCGTGATGTGCGCGTAGGGCACCGGGTTCTCCTCGCCGGTGAACACCTTGCCGGCGACCAGACCGGCGAAGTGGGCCATGTCGACCATGAGAGTCGCGCCGACCTCGTCGGCGATCTCGCGCATCTTGGCGAAGTTCACCCGGCGCGGGTACGCCGAGTAGCCGGCGACCAGCACCAGCGGCTTGAACTCCTTGGCCTTCGCGCGCACGACGTCGTAGTCGAGCAGCCCGGTCTCCGGGTCGGTGCCGTACTGCTGCTGGTGGAACATCTTGCCGCTGATGTTGGGCCGGAAGCCGTGGGTGAGGTGGCCACCCGAGTCGAGGGACATGCCGAGCAGGCGCTGGTTGCCGAACTCGTGGCGCAGCGACTCCCAGTCAGCCTCGGACAGGTCGTTGACTCCCTTGACGCCGTACTTCTCCAGCGCCGGGGACTCGATGCGGTGCGCCAGGATCGACCAGAACGCGACCAGGTTGGCGTCGATGCCGGAGTGCGGTTGCACATAGGCGTACGGCGCCCCGAACAGCTCGCGTGCATGCTCGGCAGCCAGGGACTCGACCGTGTCGACGTTCTGGCAGGCCGCGTAGAACCGGTGACCGACGGTGCCCTCGGCGTACTTGTCGCTGAACCAGGTGCCCATGGTGAGCAGCACGGCTGGCGACGCGTAGTTCTCGCTGGCGATCAACTTGAGCGAGGAACGCTGGTCGGCCAGCTCCTGGCGGGTGGCCTCCGCGATGCGCGGCTCCACGGAGGCGATCACCTCGAGGGCCTGCTTGTAGGCGGAACTGGTCGTGGCAGACAGGTCGGTCATGGGGCACACACTAGTGACTCCCCGGGAACACCCCATCCCCGGCCGGCGCCGGACAACGTGACCTGCCCCACGTCGCCGTGCGGCCGGAGGCGGAAATGCCGTTGAACCGTCCCATTATCTGGACCTCGGGTCCACACCATGAGATTCACGGTTGTGGGAAGGCCGTCCGCAGGGTGAGACTCCTACCCATGATCAGCGCTGAGACGTCCAAGCACCTCGTGGCCCGCCGCCACGTGGACTTCGGGCGCATCAGCAGCATGATGTGTTGGCCGTCCTGACCCTCCCGCCGCCCAGCCACCACTGAGCAGCGGGCGCCCAGACAGACAAGTCCACGGGCGCCGGTCGAAGGCCAACCCGACGTTTCAATGTCGCAGCGTCGGAGCCTCGCATCGCGCGTCAAGATTTAGCGCCGAAGGAATCCGATGAACGACGCTCCCGCAGCACGCACGCCCCGCCCCCGCCCCAAGCGCGGAGAAGGCCAGTGGGCCCTCGGCTACCTCGAGCCGCTGAACAAGAACGAGCAGTCCAAGAAGGACGACAACCCGCTCAACGTCGAGGCACGCATCCGGAACATCTACTCCAAGCGCGGCTTCGAGTCGATCGACCCGGCCGACCTGCGCGGCCGCTTCCGCTGGATGGGCCTCTACACGCAGCGCGCCCCGGGCCTGGACGGCGGCAAGACCGCCGCGCTCGAAGAGGAAGAGCTCGACGACAAGTTCTTCATGATGCGTGTGCGCAGCGACGGCAACCTGCTCTCCGCGGAGGCGCTGCGGGTGCTGGGCGGCATCTCCACCGACTTCGCCCGCAACACCGCCGACGTCACCGACCGCCAGAACATCCAGTACCACTGGATCGACATCAAGAGCGTCCCCGAGATCTGGGAGCGCCTCTCCACGGTCGGCCTGGACACCCTCGAGGCGTGCGGCGACTGCCCGCGCGGGTTCCTCGGCTCCCCCGTCGCCGGCGTCGCCAAGGACGAGATCATCGACGGCACGCCAGCACTGGCCGAGATCCGTCGCCGCTACATCGGCAACCCGGAGTACTCCAACCTGCCGCGCAAGTTCAAGACCTCCATCTCCGGCCACCCCACGCTCGATGCGGCGCCGGAGATCAACGACGTCTCGTTCGTCGGTGTCGACCACCCCGAGCACGGCCCCGGCTTCGACCTCTGGGTCGGCGGCGGCCTGTCCACCAACCCGATGCTGGCCAAGAAGCTCGGCGTGTGGATCCCGCTCGACGAGGTGGCCGATGCCTGGGAGGGCGTCGTCTCGATCTTCCGCGACTACGGCTACCGCCGACTGCGCTCGAAGGCCCGACTGAAGTTCCTGGTCGCCGACTGGGGCGTGGAGAAGTTCCGCGAGGTCCTCGAGAACGAGTACCTCGAGCGCAAGCTCGTCGACGGCACCTCACCCGAGTTCGCCACCGCGAACGGCGACCACATCGGCATCCACGAGCAGAAGGACGGCAAGTTCTACGTGGGCATCACGCCCACCGTCGGCCGGATCGACGGCACCGTGCTGACCCGCCTGGGTGAGCTCGTCGAGAAGTACGGCGCGGCAGGTGCCCGGCTCACGGCGTACCAGAAGATCGTGGTGATCGGCGTCGACGGCGACAAGGTCGAGGCCTTCGCCGACGAGCTCGAGACCATCGGCCTCTCGGCGCGGCCCTCACACTGGCGCCGCTCGACGATGGCCTGCACCGGCATCGAGTTCTGCAAGCTGGCGATCGTCGACACCAAGCAACGCTCGATCGACCTGGTCGCCGAGCTCGAGCGTCGCTTCCCCGGCCTGGACACCCCGATCTCGATCAACGTCAACGGCTGCCCGAACGCCTGCGCCCGCACCCAGATCGCCGACATCGGCCTCAAGGGACAGCTCGTCCTGGACGAGGACGGCAACCAGGTCGAGGGCTTCCAGGTGCACCTCGGTGGTGGCATCGGCCTGATCAACGCGCTCGGCAAGAAGCTCCGTGCCCACAAGGTCACCTCCAAGGGTCTCGACGACTACGTCACCAACGTGGTCAGCGCCTACCTCGCCCAGCGCGAGGAGGGTGAGCTGTTCGCCCACTGGGTGCAGCGCGCTGACGACGAGGTGCTGCGCGGCGAGAAGGCACTCGAGGCAGTCTGATGAATGCGAACGCCCGTGTCTGAGCGAGCACAGCCCTTCCACTGCCCCTACTGCGGGGACGAGAACCTGTGGCCCCACGAGGGCGAGCAGGTCGGTTGGGAATGCCGCTCATGCCTTCGGGCCTTCACCGTCAAGATGCTCGGAATGATCCGACCCACCCCAGGAGGTGGCGCATGACTGCAGCAACAACGACGGCGGCCGCTGCCTACCGCGGCTCGCACACCGCCGACCGCTCCCCCGAGGAGCTGCGCGAGATCGTGTCCCACGTCGGAGCCGAGCTCGAGCTGGCCCCCGCCGAGGACATCATCGAATGGGCCGTGGCCACGTTCGGCTCGAAGTTCTGCGTGACCTCGTCCATGGGGGACGCCGTACTCGCCCACCTGGCCGCCAAGGTCGCCCCGGGCGTGGACGTCGTGTTCCTCGACACCGGCTACCACTTCGTCGAGACCATCGGCACCCGCGACGCCGTCGAGGCGACGATGGACGTCAACCTGGTCACGATCAAGCCGGACATCACGGTTGCCGAGCAGGACGCTCAGTACGGCTTGGACCTCTACAAGACCGACCCCGACCGGTGCTGCGCGATCCGCAAGGTCAAGCCCCTCGCGGACTCACTCGCGCACTACGACGCCTGGGCGACCGGGCTGCGCCGCGCGGAGACCCACAACCGCGTGATCGCGCCGGTCATCGGCTGGGACGCCAAGAAGGGCAAGGTCAAGGTCTCCCCCATCGCCCGTTGGAGTGACGAGCAGGTCGAGCAGTACATCGCCGAGAACGGCGTACTGGTCAACCCTCTGGTCTACGACGGCTACCCCTCTATCGGCTGCTGGCCGTGCACCGCACGCGTCGCACCCGGCGAGGACCCACGCTCCGGCCGCTGGGCCGGTCAGAACAAGACCGAATGCGGGATCCACTCGTAGACGGTCAGCTCGACACCACTTAGTTCCACAGACGACAACGGCGTCGTTCACCAACGCTCGTGAAGGGAGGCAGTTCTCATGACTGCTCCTGCTCTGATTGCCCTTGCTCACGGAAGCCGCGACCCCCGCTCGGCCGAGACGATCACCGCCCTGGTCAACGAGGTCCGAGCGATGCGCCCCGACCTGCGCATCGAGACGGCGTTCCTCGAGCTCGCCAAGCCGTCCTTCGCCACCGCCGTGAACAAGCTGGTCCGGGCCGGGTACGACGAGATCGTCGTCGTACCGCTCCTTCTCAGCGACGCCTTCCATGCCAAGGTCGACGTGCCGTCCGCCGTGGCCGAGCAGGTTGCCCGCCACGAGGGCCTGCAGATCCGTGCGACCGAGATCCTCGGTCTCGAGACCGCCTTCCTCGAGATCCTCGACATCCGGCTCCGCGAGGCACTCAAGGTGGCCCGGGTCCGCGAGCTCGACGCACTGGTGCTGGCCGCCGCCGGTTCCAGCGACCCACTGGCCAACCAGGCAGTCGGTCGACTGGCCCGACTCTGGGGCACCCACCACAAGCTGCCCGTCAAGGCCGCGTTCGCCTCGGCCACGCCGCCGGCGACCGGTGAGGCCGTGCGCGCCTTCCGGGCCGAGGGACGCCGGCACATCGCCGTCGCCTCGTTCTTCCTGGCACCGGGCTTCCTGCCCGACCGGGCCGCCGAGCTGGCGATCGAGGCCGGCGCGGTCGCCGTCTCCGACCCGCTCGGTGCGCACCCGACCCTGGCCCGCACGATCCTGGCGCGGTACGCCGTCGGCGCCGTCGAGCTGGTCCCCGTCTGATCGACCTGTCGCCAGTTTCTGGAACTGGCGACAGGTCACTTGCAACTGGCGACAGGTCGATCGAAACTCACGACGGGTCGGCACGAACTGGCGACGGGTCAGCCGACGAGCTGGGTGACCAGGCGTTCGAGCTGACGGGCGGGGTCCGCGGTGATGCCGCCGTGCACCGGCCCCGGCTGGATCACCGTGCTGCGTGGTGCCTTGAGGAACCCGAACCGGGTGCCGATCGGCTTCTGGCCCGCCGCACCCACGCGGGGGTCGCCCGCGCACACGCCCTCGACGAAGGCGAGCGAGGCGCACACCCGGTCGAGGTCGAGCCCGGGATGCACCGCGAGCAGTCGGTCGGCGTCCACGCGCCACGCGACGTCGAGGAAGTCGGTGGCCTGGCAGTAGACCACCACCCCGACGTTGACGAACTCCTCGCGCTCCACGCGCGGGACGCACCGCAGGACGACGTACTGGTAGGCGAGCGCGCTCACGACGTCGCCCCGGGGAGCCACTGCCGGGTGGTCAGGCGTGCGGTCAGGAACCGGACGTACGCCGACCGCACGGCCGCCGGGTCTTCCGCGCCGGGCACCGGGTCGAGCCAGGCGTCGGGCACGTCGGCGACCACCTCGGCGAGCACCGACTCGTCGAGGACGTTGCTGATCTCGATGTCCGCCTTCGCGAGGTCACCTGCACGCTCGAGCAGGACATGGTCGGAGGGGTCCCACGGCTGCGCCGCGAACCGGGCCGGGTCCGTGACGCCACCGCCCCAGGCATGGTGGAAGTACAACGCGGCCCCATGGTCGATCACCCAGAGCTCGCCGTGCCAGACCAGGAGGTTGGGGTTGCGCCAGCTGCGGTCGACGTTGGCGGTGAAGGCGTCGAGCCAGACGATCTTCGCGGCCAGGGCCGGATCGGTCTCGGCCTGTCCGTCGTACCCGAAGGAGCCGGGCAGGAAGTCGACGCCGAGGTTGAGCCCGATGCTGGCGTTGAGGAGGTCCTGGACCTCCTCGTCGGCCTCGTAGCGGGCGATGTCGCCGGTCAGGTCGAGTGCGACGAGGCGCGGGGTGGCCAGGCCGATGCGTCGGGCCAGCTCACCGACGATGACCTCGGCGACCAGGACGCGAAGGCCCTGTCCGGCGCCGCGGAACTTGCAGACGTAGGTGCCCAGGTCGCCGGCCTCGACGACTCCGGGGAGTGAGCCGCCCTCGCGCAGCGGCGTGACATAGCGGGTGACGGGGACTGTCTCGATCACGTCAGCGGGGCTTCGTCCTCGAGGCGGGCCTTCTGCTCCTCGATGTCGAAGTCGGCGGCGGGCCAGGCCAGGTCGAGTCCCTGCAACGCCTCCACCAGCAGTCGCGCGACGGCAAGGTTGCGGTACCACTTGCGGTCGGCCGGGACGACGTGCCACGGAGCCGTCTCGGTGTTGGTGCGCTCGATCGCGGCCTCGTAGGCCTGCTGGTACGCCGGCCACTGGGCGCGTTCGTCGATGTCACCCGGGTTGAACTTCCAGTACTTCGTCGGGTCGTCGAGCCTGGCCAGCAGGCGTTCCTTCTGCTCGTCGGCGGAGATGTGCAGCATGCACTTGACGAGCGTGACGCCGTCGTCGACCAGCTCCTGCTCGAAGGCGTTGATCGCGTCGTAGCGCTTCTCGATCTCCGCAGGCTTGACCAGCTCGCGGACCCGGCCGATCAGCACGTCCTCGTAGTGGGAGCGGTCGAAGACCCCGATGTAGCCCGGAGACGGGACCGCGTTGCGGATCCGCCAGAGGAAGTCGTGCTCGAGCTCCTCCTCGGTGGGCGCCTTGAACGAGGTGATCCGGACCCCCTGCGGGTCGGCCAGGCCGACGGCGTGGCGCAGCACACCGCCCTTGCCGGAGGTGTCCATGCCCTGCAGCACCAGCAGGATCCGCCGCTTGCTGTCGGTGGTGCGCTCGGCGAACAACTGCTCCTGGAGCTCGGCCAGCTCCGGGCCGAGCTCCGCGAGTGCGGCCTCGCCGGCCGCCTTGTCGTCGTCGAACCCGGGCTTGCCGTGCGGGTCGATGTCACCCAGGTCGACGGCACCCGCAGGCACCCGGAGGAGGTCGTGGAAGGACTCGGTCGTGGCCATGGGGAAGAGACTAACGAGTCGCTGGCGCCGTGGGTCCGAGGTCCTGTGATGGTTGTCGGGCTCCGGGTGCGTGCATCGCAAGGCGGAGGAGCGAAGGCGGCCACCAGGCCGTCGAGTCTCTGACAACGCAGCGAGGTGCGTGCCCGGGGTGCGCCAAGCGCACAACGACTTCGGACCCACGGCGCTAGCCCAGGACCCGCCGTACGTCGAGGGTGCATCCGACCACCGTGGCACTGGACCCGTCGGACTGCGGCTCGTCGAACCAGGTGCCCTGGGTGAAGCCGACCTTCTCCAGGACGCGCAGCGAAGCAATGTTGCGGTGGTCGGGCGCCGCGAAGAAGGTTGCCGCGTCGGGGAACCGGTGCCGGGTGCGCAGCAGCCATGCCCAGAGCATCCGCGATCCGAGGCCCTTGCCGACCCAGGCCTCCTCGCCGATCGCGTAGTCCACGCCGATCGCCTCCGGATCGGGGGTGAGCAGCGCGAAGTCGGGATAGTCGGAGAGACGGTAGTCCTGCACGAAGCCGACCGAGCGGCCGTTGGCCTCGACCACCCACATCCGGGTGGGAGTGGTGCCGTCGATGTGCGGGCCATACTTTTCGGTCACGGTCGCAAGATCCGGCGAACCGTCGTCGGACCACCAGCGGTTCACGTGGTCCGCGGCGCGCCAGCGGGCCACGTCGGGAAGGTCTCCGCGGGTCATCGACCGCAGCCCCACCCGGAGGTCGGGATCGACGACGAAACGCTTGTCGGTGCCGGAGAGGTCCAGTGCCGCCGGCTCTCCGCTCATCGTGGCCGCCAGCCGTTTCGCCGCGGCCGACCACGACTCGTCACCTCGGATCACGCCGGCCAGGTCACGGCCGCCATACTGCACGACGACGTGCACGGTCTCGGGCATGCCCCGAGGCTAGGCCATCAGTCGGTATCAGGCCGAGCGTGGCCGTCCTCCTCTGCGGTATGACCACCAACCCCGACACCGATCACTTCGTCTGCAACGTGCTGCCCTCGACCGGCACGACCGCGGACTGGAACTTCGACGACTCCCGCGACGCCGGAGCCCTCGGCGCCCCCGCCGCCCTGCCCGCCAGCGTCGACCTTCGTGAGTCCTGGTGGGGCATCCACGACCAGGAGTCAACAGGGTCCTGCGTCGGATGGGCCACCGCCGACGGCGTCGCCCGCTGGCACCTCGTCAAGGCCAGGAAGGCCACCAAGACGCTGCAGCTCTCGGCACGGCACGTGTGGATGGCCTCCAAGGAGACCGACGAGTTCACGACACGGCCGCAGAGCTTCATCGAGGAGGCCGGTACGTCGCTCAAGGCCGCCCTGGACGTGGCCCGCAAGCAGGGTGTGGCCCGCGAGAAGGACCTGCCCTTCCACCTCGGCGCGACGATGTTCCCCGGACGCGAGAACGTCTTCTACGCCAGCTGCGCCCGCCGCAAGATCTCGGCGTACTACAACCTGCGGCTGAACCTGACCCACTGGAAGACCTGGCTGGCCGAGCAGGGACCGATCCTGGCCGCCTTCCTGGTCGACGAGTCGTGGGACAACGCCACCGCCACGAACGGCAAGGTGGACACGTTCAAGCCGAACACCGTGCGCGGCGGCCACGCGATCGCGATCGTGGGCTACCGCAGCGACGGCCGCTTCATCGCCCGCAACAGCTGGGGCACCTCGTGGGGTGACGACGGCTTCGCCTACCTCAAGCCGGCCTACATTCGTGCGGCCTTCTACGACGAGGCGTACGGGGTCTCGATCTGACTCACCAGTCGCGGGGAGTTTCACCGACCGGGTCGTCATCGTCGACGTCGACCTGGTCGGCGGCGGCGAGCTCGTCGCGGACGACGGAGAACGCCATGCCCGGCGGGTAGCCCTTGCGGGCCAGCATGCCGACCAGCCGCCGGGTCGCCTTGACCCGGTCGAGGCCCTGCATGGTGCGCAGTTTCTTGCGGACCAGGCGCCGGGCCGCGTCGTCCTCGTCGTCGGGGTCGATCTCGTCGAGGGCCTCACGGGCGACGAGGTCGTCGATGCCCTTGCGGCGCAGCTCCTGGGCCAGTGCACGACGGGCCAACCCCTTGCCTGGCTGGCGCGAGGCGATCCAGGAGCGGGCGAAGGCCTCGTCGTCGATCAGGCCGACCTCTTCGAACCGGTCGAGGAGCGCGCCGGCGATCTCGTCGGGGACGTTCTTCTTCGCCAGACGGTCGGCGAGCTCCTTGCGGCTGCGAGCCTGCCCGGTGAGCTGGTCGAGCAGGATCTTGCGGGCCACCGCCTCGTGGTCTGCCTCGTCGCCCGACCCGTCGTCATCGGGGGCCAGTCCACTCGCGGTCTGCTCCTGGCCGTTCGACTGCCCGGCACGGCGGGACCGCTTGGTGCCCCGCGGCCGCCCCGCACCTCGGTGCCGTTCCGTGCCGCCGGGCGGTTCCGCGTCCGGGGACGCGGTGATCTCGCCGGCGGCCACGGCGCGCAGCCACGCCTCGACCCCGTCGCCCACGTCACCCTGCCAGGCGGGCTGCTCCTGGCGATCCGGCTCGAGAGCCCGCTCGCCCTCGGGCGCCACCGCCCACTCGGGCGGCGGCCCCGCGCTCGAAGGGCCGGGACCGACCATCAGAAGTCGATGTTGGTCGGCTCCGCAACGGGCTCGTCGACCTTCGGACCGACACCCAGCGTCTCGAGGATCTTCTTCTCCAGCTCGTTGGCCAGGTCGGGGTTGTCCTTGAGGAAGGTGCGGGCGTTCTCCTTGCCCTGGCCGAGCTGGTCGCCCTCGTAGGTGTACCAAGCGCCGGCCTTGCGGACCAGGCCGGCCTCGACGCCGACGTCGATCAGGCCACCCTCGCGGCTGATGCCCTTGCCGTACATGATGTCGAACTCTGCCTGCTTGAACGGCGGGGCGACCTTGTTCTTGACGACCTTGACGCGGGTGCGGTTTCCGACCATGTCGGTGCCGTCCTTGAGCGTCTCGATGCGGCGTACGTCGAGGCGCACGGAGGAGTAGAACTTCAGCGCCCGGCCACCGGTGGTGGTCTCTGGCGAGCCGAACATGACGCCGATCTTCTCGCGGAGCTGGTTGATGAAGATCGCGGTCGTGTTGGAGTTGTTCAACGCACCGGTCATCTTGCGCAGCGCCTGGCTCATGAGGCGGGCCTGGAGGCCGACGTGGCTGTCGCCCATCTCGCCCTCGATCTCGGCCCGCGGCACGAGCGCGGCCACCGAGTCGATCACGATCAGGTCGAGCGCGCCGGAACGGATCAGCATGTCGGCGATCTCGAGCGCCTGCTCACCGGAGTCGGGCTGGGAGACCAGCAGCGCGTCGGTGTCGACGCCGAGGTTCTTGGCGTATTCGGGGTCGAGCGCGTGCTCTGCGTCGATGAACGCCACGATGCCGCCACCCGCCTGGGCGCTGGCCACCGCGTGCAGGGCGACCGTGGTCTTACCGGAGGACTCGGGGCCGTAGATCTCGACGACCCGGCCGCGTGGGAGGCCACCGAGGCCCAGCGCGACGTCGAGCGCGATCGACCCGGTCGGGATGACTTCGAGGGGTGCGCGGGTCTCGTCGCCGAGGCGCATCACCGAGCCCTTGCCGAAGCTCTTCTCAATGTTGGCGAGTGCTGCGTCGAGCGCCTTGTCGCGGTCTCCAGCCATGATGGTCCGTCCTTGTCGAGTCTGTGGTCGATGTGTTGTCCCGGACGTTAGACCGGGCCACCGACAATGGGTGCCGACCACCTGCAGGGCTGTGGAGAACCCCGGCCGACGACGTTCACACTAGCCCGAACAGACGTTCGATCAAGCGCGACACGCAGGCGGGGAATCGAACAGGTGATCGGAGCTTTTCACTTGTCGCGCAACGGCAGGTCGAGCGTGCGCCAGACCGCTTCCCAGACCTGTTTGGGCGACTCCCCCGCCGACAACGCCTCGACCACGGTGCGCGAACCCAGCTCGCCGATCACGTGCTGCTCGGCCCACGAGCGCGCGTAACCGCTGCCCAGCGCCCGCTCCATGCGGCTCCAGAACTCCGTGTGCCTCATCGCCGGTGCCCCCGCACGATGAGCCAGGGCTGGCCGCCACCGTCCTCGTGTCGCACCTCGTCGACCCGCCAGCCGGCGTCCTCCAGCACGGAACGCAGAGGCGCCTCCCGCCAGAACACGAAGTGACGCGGTGCCTCGATGGTGCCGTGCGTCGACCAGGCCTCGCCGTCGCCCTCCTTCAGCGCGACGTGCAGGGTGCCGCCGACGCGGGTGGCCTCCGCGAGTCGGCGTACGACCTGGGGGAAGTCGTCGCGCGCGACGTGCAGCAGGCTGGCGTGGGCCCACACCCCGTCGTACGGCAGACCCGTCACGTGGTCGGCCAGGTCGTCGACGAGCGGGTCGATCCGCTCGGCCTCGTGCCCGGCGTCGCGCAACAGGTCGACGAAACGCGACGAGACGTCGGTGCGGCGCACGCGAACTCCGGCGGCTTCCAGGGCCAGTGCGTCGCGTCCACCGCCGGTGCCGATCTCGAGCACCCGTCCGCCGGCTCCGGTGGCCGAGGCGACAGCATCGGAGAACCAGGCGATCTCGTCGGCCACGTTGTCGGGCATCGCCGCCGAGGCCGACGCGTAGGCAGCCGCATGCGCGTCGTACGCCGCGACCGTGGCCAGCCGCGCGTCGTGCCCGACGTCGTGGAGGTGATGGACGACGTCGTGCAGGTGGTAGCGACCGATCGAGGCGACCGTGAAGAACGAGCCGTTGCTGCGGCGTCCGGTGCGGTCCCACTGCTCCCCCGCGACCGCGTCGTACGTCGCGGCGACCGCATCGGCCGCTGCGACCAGTTCGCGAGAGACCCGCGTCGGGTCCTGGGCGAGGTAGTCGCCGTCCACGGCGGCCTCGTCCTGGTCCCAGTTGGCGAAGAGCGGGTCGTCCTCGCCGAGCATGGAGCGGAGTCGCTCACCGAAGACGAGGTGCACGTCGCGCACGTGGCAGGCGTACTCCAAGGGAGACCAGACCGTCTCGGACGGCCGTCGCGACAGCGCTGAAGCATCGTCGGCGAGCACGACCCGCCAGCCCTCGGCGTTGGTGCGCACGGAGGCACCCAGGGACTCCACGTCGACGCCTGCACTGTCGAAACCGCACTCCGGGCAGGCCTCGTCGAGGACCCAGGTCCAGTCCTTGATGTCGGGTTCGATCGCCACGCGGCCATTCTGTCGCACGGCCCACCTGCGATCATGGGCGGATGGGTGAGTACTCCACACGGTCCGCACGAGAGCGCGATCTGCACGACATCGCGGCGATCTACTCCCACGCGGTCGACACCTCTCACGCGACGTTCGACATGGAACCACCCGACCTGGACTACTGGCGGGCCCGCCTCGACGGCGACCACCCCGGCGACCACCTGCTCGTGGCCGTCGACCGGGACGACAGCGTGGTGGGCTACGCCTACTCGGCGTCCTACCGACCCCGCCCGGCGTACGACACCACCCGCGAGACCTCGATCTACCTCGACGAGTCCGTGCGCGGCAAGGGCGTCGGCCGCATGCTCTACCCCGCCCTGCTCGAGACCATGGCGGTCTCCGGGGTGCACACCGCGGTGGCCCTGGTCGCCCTGCCGAACCCGGCGAGCGAGGCACTGCACGTCGCGTGCGGCTTCGAGAAGACCGGGCAGCTGCGCGAGGTGGGCTGGAAGTTCGAGCAGTGGATCGACGTCGCGTGGTACCAACGGATGTTGGTCAACCTGCCCTGACCAGGCTGCCGCTCAGCGTCGGTCGGACAGCACGTGTGAGGCGCCGGCCGACACGGCGGCGGCACCGATCACGGCCGGCCAGGCGCCGACCTTCTTCGCCAGCGGGTGCGAGGCCCCGAAGCCGCCGAGGTAGATCGCCGAGAGAGCGGCCGTCGTGGCCGGGCCGCCCTTGGCCAACCAGCTGCGCCCGGCGAGAAGCCCCGCGCCACCCAGCACGGCACCACCGAGCGGGCGTACGCCGGTCTCCCGGGCGACGAGGTAGCCGCCCAGCAGGCCCAGTGCGGCCAGGGGTGCGGTGGGGACACGATCAGCGGCGGGAAGCTTCATGCCGCCCACGCTACCGAGGCGCCCCAGACCGGCAGGATG
Organism: Nocardioides sp. Soil796; assembly: GCF_001429525.1. NCBI lineage: Bacteria > Bacillati > Actinomycetota > Actinomycetes > Propionibacteriales > Nocardioidaceae > Nocardioides > Nocardioides sp. Soil796. The sequence goes on along the minus strand of NZ_LMSQ01000017.1, from coordinate 721,671 downwards.
GACCATGGAGTCAGTCACGGATCCGACCCGCGGCAGACCCACGTTTTCCGCGGGTGACCAACCGAATCGCCACGGGCCTCGTCTCAAGGGTGACGACGACAGTTGCAAGGAGATCTGGATGGCCAGGGCGTACGACGAGGAGTTCACGGCCTTCGCCGTGGCGTCACTCGCCGACCTCCGGCGTACGGCGTACCTCATGTGCTCCGACTGGCACAGGGCCGAGGACGCCGCACAGGAGGCCCTGATCCGGGTCTATCGCTCGTGGCACCGTGTCGAGAGGCGGGAAGGCCTGCTCGCCTACGCACGGCGCACCACGATCCGCATCCTCATCGACGACTCCCGGCGCCCCGTGCGCCGGGAGCGGTCGGTCGACATCGACGACCACCACGTCGCGGGCATCCCTGCCCCCGACGGCGGCATCGTCGAACGCGACGCGATGGTGCGGGCCCTGTCCGAGCTCACCCCGAGACGGCGCGCGTGCGTCGTCCTGCGCTACTACCACCAGTTGTCCGTCGCGGAGACGGCTGCCGCACTGGGGTGCTCCGAGGGAACGGTGAAGAGCCAGACCTCCGACGCCTTGCGTGCGCTGCGGCCGCTCCTCGCGACGGATGACGTCGAGACAGGACCCAGGCGATGAACGATCCACTCCACGACAGGCTCCGGCAGGCCGCCGACGACACCGGCCAGCCACTGAAGACCGACCTCGACGACCTGCTCGGCCGCGCCCGTGCCGGCCGCAGCCGGCACCGCACCCGCATCGCCGGCGCAGCACTGGTCACCGCGGCGGCCGTGGTCGGCACCTCCCTCGGTGTGCGGGCCGCCCTTCCCGACGGCGAGCCGGTGCCGACCGCCGGCGACAAGTTGCCCCACTCCGCAGTGCAGGCCGAGGAGAAGCCGCTCGCCCACGACGAGATCATCCGTCGCTGCCTGCCACAACTGGCCAAGTACGACGACTACCCGATGTATCCCGACACCCGGAAGCTCACTGCCAAGGACTGGATGGTGTCCCATGAGCGTGACTACGCCGTCGGAGACATCGTCGCGCTGAACGCCCTGAACTCCGGAAACCCGGTGCTGTGCGCCATCCCGGAGCAGGGCTCCGAGAACAAGCCGGTCACGTTCGCCGACCTGGACCCCGCGGCGGACCAGCCCGCGCGCATCGCCGAGGTGTGCAGTGAGATGTTCCTCCCGCCTTCGTCGTTCGACCCGGAGTCGGGAGAAGTCGCCGAGGCTCCCTCACCCGCCCTCACTCCCGACCTCCGGGGAGCCACCGTGGCTGCCGTCGACGACGCCGGCCTGATCATGTCGGCCCTGCTCGTCAAGGACGGCGAGCACTGGACCTGCACCCTCACCCCGCTCACCTCGGACGCGGCCATCACCGAGGCCGGCGGGGCACTGCCGCGCAGCTACCAGGTCGCCTTCTCCGGGACGACGTCCGGACCCGACAACAAGTCGCTGACCAAGGAGAACGCCAGCTACTACACGGCTGCCGGAGTGATGCCGCGCGACGCCCGCTCGATCGAGGTCACCCTGGCCACCGGCGCCACGTTCTCCGTCCCGGTCAACGACGGCAACTACGCCTTCGTGCTCAAGGACCCCGGCTCGGGCGGGCTGGTCGACGCGGACTACCGCGTCCTCGATGCGCACGGCAACGTGCTCGGGCAGGGCTCCTCCATGTAGTGAGTCGCCCCACACGACGAGTGACCCGATGAGATTTCGGGAGTCGACTCACCTAGTGTCGGCGCATGGAACCGCTGCTGATCCGCAACGTCTTCCCGGTGCCGCTCGGCGTCGGTGAGGCTCCTCCCGCTGACCCGATCGACGTACACGTCGAGGACGGCGTCGTACGACGGGTGGGCGCCGACCTGCCCGATGTCGACGACGCCCGTGTGCACGACGCCGACGGACGCTGGATCGTGCCGGGCCTGTGGGACCACCACGTGCACCTCGGCCAGGTGGCGATGACCAGTGGCCGCCTCGACCTGTCGACCGCGCGGTCGCCCGAGGAGGTCACGTTCTTCGTGCAGGAACGCCTGTCCGTGTGGCCCGACAAGCCCCTTGTCGGGTTCGGGCACCGCTCGGCCACCTGGCCGCGCAAGCCCACGGTCGCCGAGCTCGACGCGGTCTCGGAGACCACGCCCATCGTGCTGATCAGCGGCGACGCGCACCACGCGTGGCTCAACTCGGCGGCCCTGCGCGCACTGGGCCTGCCCGCCCGCCACGACGTGGTCCGTGAGTCGGAGTGGTTCGAGGCCTACGGACGGCTCGAGGAGGTGGTGGGTCAGGAGGCCACTCCCGCCGCCTATCGCACCGTCGAGGCCGAGGCCGCCGCACGCGGAGTCGTCGGCGTCGTCGACTTCGAGTTCAGCGGCGGCGCAGAGGAGTGGGCCCAACGCTGGGCCGAGGGTGCCGACCTGCTGCGCATCCGCATGGCGACGTACGCCTCCGGCCTGGACGCCGTACTCTCGGCCGGCCTGCGCAGCGGCGACCCGCTGCCGGGCACGAGCATGGGCGTGATGGGCCCGCTGAAGATCATCTCCGACGGCTCCCTGAACACTCGTACGGCGTGGTGCTGCATGCCCTACACGAACGGTGAGGACCTGATCCACCCGTTCGGCTACGCCAACCAGAGCGTCGAGGAGATGCACGAGCTGATGCGCCGTGCCCACGCCGGCGGGCTCGAGGTGGCGGTGCACGCGATCGGTGACGCCGCGGTGCACGAGGCGCTGCTCGGCTTCGGTGCCACCGGCGCGCGCGGGTCGATCGAGCACGCCCAGCTGCTCGACCCGGTCGACGTCCCACTCCTCGCGGCGTCGGGGCTGCGGGCCAGCGTGCAACCGGCCCACCTGCTCGATGACCGCGACGTGTCCGAGCACTGCTGGGCCGACCGTCTCGACCGCTGCTTCGCCCTGCGCTGGATGTACGACGCGGGCACCCGGCTGCACCTCGGCTCCGATGCGCCGGTGGCTCCATTGGACCCGTGGCTGGCGATGTCGGCCGCGGTCCACCGCAGCGGAGACGAGCGGGAGCCCTGGAACGCGTCACAGGCGCTGACCGCGCGTGAGGCACTGGCCGCATCGACCGACGGCTGGGGCACGGTCGCGACCGGACACCCCGGCGACCTGGTGCTGCTCGACGCCGACCCGCTGGCGGACGTCGGTGACAGCTCGGCGATCGGCGCCCACCTGCGCTCGATGTCGGTCGCCGCGACGTACGTCGGCGGACGCCTCACCGCTCCCCTGCTCGACTGAGAGCTTCGGCCGCACTTGTGCGGTGCCGTGGTCGGTTCACCCGTGTCACAACACGTGTGGAGCGACCGTAACCCCGCGTTACTCGGGCGGTTGTCGGTGGCATGGGGGAAGATGGCTGAATGGCCCTCGAGGAGTTCAGTGCACCGACGCGTGCCTGGTTCGAGGCCGCCTTCGCCGAGCCGACCCCCGCACAGGTCGGCGCCTGGCAGGCGATCGGTGCCGGGCGCCACTCCCTCGTGGTCGCACCGACCGGCTCGGGCAAGACGCTCTCGGCGTTCCTGTGGTCCATCGACCGACTGGTCACCACTCCACCGCCGGCCGACAAGCTGCGCCGCTGCCGGGTCCTCTACGTCTCGCCGTTGAAGGCCCTCGCGGTCGACGTCGAGCGCAACCTGCGCGCACCCCTGGCCGGCATCCGGCACACCGCCGACCGGCTCGGCGAGACCGCCCGTGACGTGACCATCGGCCTGCGCTCGGGTGACACGAGCCCGGCCGACCGCAGGCGCTTCCAGACCACCCCGCCCGACATCATGATCACGACACCGGAGTCGCTGTTCCTGATGCTCACCTCGCAGGCCCGCGAGTCGTTGCGCGGCGTCGAGACCGTCATCGTCGACGAGGTGCATGCCGTGGCCGGCACCAAGCGCGGCGCCCACCTGGCGCTCTCGCTCGAGCGGCTCGACGCGCTCCTCGACCGGCCCGCCCAACGCATCGGCCTCTCCGCGACGGTGCGACCCCTCGACGAGGTGGCCCGCTTCCTCGGCGGCACCGCACCGGTCGAGATCGTCGCGCCACCGTCGTCGAAGGCGTGGGACCTCCGCGTCGTGGTCCCGGTCGAGGACATGGCCGAGATCGGCCAGCCACTCGACGAGCAGTTCGAGGGTCCGGCTTCCGCCGCACCGCGCAACGCCTCGATCTGGCCGCACGTCGAGGAGCGCGTGGTCGACCTGATCGAGCAACACCGCTCGACGATCGTGTTCGCCAACTCGCGCCGTCTGGCCGAGCGCCTCACCGCCCGCCTCAACGAGATCGCCGCCGAGCGGGCCGGCCAGGTGGTGGCCGGCGACGGCAAGCCGCCAGCCCAGATCATGGCCCAGTCCGGCGCCAGCGAAGGTGCCGCCCCCCTCATCGCGAAGGCCCACCACGGATCGGTCTCCAAGGAACAACGCGGCATCATCGAAGACGACCTCAAGCGCGGCCGGCTCCCCGCCGTCGTGGCCACCAGCAGCCTCGAGCTCGGCATCGACATGGGCGCGGTCGACCTGGTCATCCAGATCGAGTCGCCGCCCAGTGTGGCCAGCGCCCTGCAGCGCGTGGGCCGGGCCGGGCACCAGGTCGGCGAGGTGTCCCGAGGCGTGCTGTTCCCCAAGCACCGTGGAGACCTGGCGCAGACCGCGGTCGCCGTACAACGCATGCGCAGCGGAGCGATCGAGTCCCTGCGCATCCCCGCCAACCCCCTCGACGTGCTCGCCCAGCACGTCGTCTCGGCGACCGCACTCGACGCGTGGGACGTCGACGAGCTCTACGCCCTGGTCTGTCGCAGTGCGTCGTTCAGCAAGCTGCCGCGCAGCGCCTACGACGCCACACTCGACCTGCTCAGCGGGCGCTACCCGAGCGACGAGTTCGCCGAGCTGCGGCCGCGCATCGTGTGGGACAGGGTGACCGGCCAGCTGACCGGCCGTCCCGGCGCCCAACGCCTGGCCGTCACCAGCGGCGGAACCATCCCCGACCGCGGCCTGTTCGGCGTCTTCCTGGTGGGAGAGAAGGCGAACCGGGTCGGCGAGCTCGACGAGGAGATGGTCTACGAGTCACGCGTCGGCGACGTGTTCGCACTCGGCGCGACCAGCTGGCGCATCGAGGACATCACCCACGACCGGGTGCTGGTCACACCGGCGCCCGGGGTGCCGGGGCGGCTGCCGTTCTGGAAGGGCGACACCCTCGGCCGGCCCGCCGAGCTCGGCGAGGCGGTCGGTGCCTTCACCCGTGAGCTGTCGTCCCTCGACGCCGTGAAGGCCGGAGCACACGCCCGCGAGCTGGGGCTCGACGACTGGGCCGCCGACAACCTGGTCACCTATCTCGCCGAGCAGCGCGAGGCCACCAACGTGCTGCCCAGTGATCGCACCATCGTGGTCGAGCGGTTCCGCGACGAGCTCGGCGACTGGCGGCTGGTGGTGCACTCCCCCTACGGCACGCCGGTGCATGCCCCGTGGGCGCTGGCGATCAACACCCGCCTGCGCGAGAGGTACGGCGTGGAGGCGTCCGCTGTGGCCAGCGACGACGGCATCGTGCTGCGCATCCCCGACACCGACGCCGAGCCGCCCGGCGGTGAGGTCGTGGTGTTCGAGGCCGACGAGATCGACGACCTGGTCACGGGCGAGGTCGGTGGGTCGGCACTCTTCGCCAGCCGGTTCCGTGAGTGTGCGGCCCGGGCACTCCTCCTGCCGCGCCGCGACCCGGGTCGGCGCTCGCCGTTGTGGCAGCAACGGCAGCGCTCGGCGCAGCTGCTCGAGGTCGCGTCGAAGTACCCCTCGTTCCCGATCGTCCTCGAGGCCGTGCGCGAGGTGCTCCAGGACGTCTACGACCTGCCCGGCCTCGTCGCGCTCATGGGCCGGGTCGATCGTCGTGAGGTGCGGGTCGTCGACGTCGCGACGCAGCAGCCGTCTCCCTACGCCCGCAGCCTGCTGTTCGGCTACGTCGCCCAGTTCGTCTACGAGGGCGACTCCCCCATCGCCGAACGCCGGGCCGCAGCGCTCAGCCTCGACCAGGGGTTGCTGGCCGAGCTGCTGGGTCGCGCCGAGCTGCGCGAGCTGCTCGACCCCGAGGTGCTGCTCGAGGTCGAGGCCGAGCTGCAACGTCTCGCGCCCGATCGCCGGGCGCGCGATGCCGAGGGAGTGGCCGACCTGCTCCGGCTGCTCGGGCCCCTGTCGACAGCCGAGGTCGCCGAGCGGAGTGTCGAGGGCGCCGATGCCGCCGCGTGGCTGACCGGCCTCGCCGACGTACGCCGTGTGGCCGTGGTGCGCATGGGCGGCGACGAGCGCTGGTGTGCCGTCGAAGACATCGCCCGCCTGCGTGACGGACTCGGTGTGCCGGTCCCGCAGGGCACGCCCGACGCCTTCACCGAACCGGTCGACGACCCGCTGGGTGACCTGGTCGGCCGCTTCGCCCGCAGCCACGGTCCCTTCACGACCGCCGAGGTCGCCACGCGACTCGGTCTCGGTGTCGCCGTGGCCCGGCAGACGCTGCTCCGCCTGGCTGCGTCGGGCCGGGTGCTAGAGGGCGAGTTCCGGCCCGCCGGCAGCGGCGACGAGTGGTGCGACGCCGAGGTCCTGCGCCGTCTCCGACGTCGCTCGCTTGCTCGCCTGCGGAAGGAGGTCGAGCCGGTCGACCCCGAGGCGCTGGGCCGCTTCCTGCCGCCGTGGCAGCACGTCACCGGCCGCGCCCGCGGTGCACTGCGCGGCGTCGACGGGGTGCTCGCCGCGGTCGACCAGCTGGCCGGTTGCCCGGTGCCCGCCTCGGCGCTCGAACCCCTCGTCCTGGCGGCTCGGGTCAGCGACTACGAGCCGGCGATGCTCGACGAGCTCACCGCGGCTGGTGAGGTGGTGTGGTCCGGCCATGGGGCACTCCCCGGCAGCGACGGCTGGGTCGCGGTGCACCTCGCCGACCAGGCTCCCCTGACCTTGCCCGAGCCCGCCGCGGCCGACCTCGGCGACCTCCATCGCGCGGTGCTCGAGGCGTTGGCACCCGGCGGCGCCTACTTCTTCCGGCAGCTCGGCCAGGCCGTCGACTCGACGAACGACGCCGAGCTCAACGCCGCGCTCTGGGACCTCGTGTGGGCAGGCCACCTGACCAACGACACCCTCGCGCCACTACGTGCGCTCACCCGGTCGGGCACCTCCGCCCACCGCAGTCGCCGTACGCCGCCCCGCGCCCGGGTCGCCCCCGCGCGAGGCCGCGCAGCCATGCCCTCGCGCACCGGCCCGCCCGAGACAGCCGGCCGCTGGGCACTGCTGCCGGCCATCGACACCGACCCCACCCGTCGTGCCCACGCGACCGCGGAGGCCCTGCTCGAACGACACGGCGTGGTCACCCGGGGCGCGGTGATGAGCGAGCGCGTGCCCGGCGGCTTCGCCGGGGTCTACAAGGTGCTCTCCGCGTTCGAGGAGTCGGGGCGCTGCCGACGCGGCTACTTCGTGGCCGGCCTCGGCGCTGCACAGTTCGGGGCCGCCGGCGCCGTCGACCGGCTCCGTACCCACGTCGAGCTGCCCACCGGACAGAAGCCGACCGCGGTGGCCCTGGCGGCCACCGACCCGGCCAACCCGTTCGGCGCAGCCCTGCCCTGGCCGGTGGTCTCCACCGACGGCGAGCGCTCGGAGAAGGGGGCTGCTGGCCACCGACCCGGCCGCAAGGCGGGCGCCATGGTCGTGCTCGTCGACGGCGCACTGACCCTCTACGTCGAGCGCGGTGGACGCACCCTGCTCACCTTCAGCGACTCGCCCGACCTGCTCGGCCCGGCGTGTGCCGCACTGGGAGACGCCGTACGCCGGGGCACACTGGGTCGGCTGACGGTCGAGAAGGCCGACGGTGCACCCCTCCTCGGGCGGGGCGACGCCGGATCACCGTTGCGTGCCGCCCTGGCCGAAGCGGGTTTCGTGACCACACCGAGAGGGTTGAGAATCCGTGCCTGAGGGCGACACCGTCTGGCGAACCGCCCAGGCACTCGACAAGGCACTCACCGGTGCCCGCATCACCCTGAGCGACTTCCGGGTCCCCCAACTGGCAGAGGTCGACCTCACCGGGAAGCTGGTCAACGGAACGATCTCCCGCGGCAAGCACCTGCTCACCCGCATCGGCGACGACCACACCCTGCACTCGCACCTGCGCATGGAGGGTGCCTGGCACCTCTACCGGGCCGAGACCCGCTGGCAACGGCCGGTCGACCAGGCCCGGGTGGTGCTGCGCACACCGCGCTGGATCGCGGTCGGCTTCTCGCTCGGCATCCTCGAGCTGCTCACCCGCGACCGCGAGGTCGACGCCGTCGGACACCTCGGCCCCGACCTGCTCGGCGACGACTGGAACCCCGACGAGGCCGTACGCCGGCTCCGCAGGGACAGGGACCGTCCGATCGGCGAGGCGCTGCTCGACCAACGCAACCTGGCCGGCATCGGCAACCTCTACGAGAACGAGCTGTGCTTCCTCTCCGGTGTGCTGCCCGGCACCCCGGTTCGTCAGGTCGACAACCTGGAACGCCTGGTCGGGCGCGCCAAAGCAATGCTCGAGGCCAACAAGGGACGTCGCACTCAGACCACCACCGGCAACACGCGGCACGGGCACCAGCACTGGGTCTACGGCCGCGCCGAGCAACCGTGCCAGCGCTGCGGCACGACCGTGCAGACCGGCATGTTGGGGCCGGCCGGGCAAGAGCGCCCGAGCTTCTGGTGCCCGTCCTGCCAGAGGTGAGGGGTCAGGCCGCGGAGGCGACCACGTCGCCAGTGCGGCGCACGACCGGAATCGGGGTGGTGGCGATCTCGAGGGCGCGCTCCTCACGGGCCACGGCGTCACTCACGTCGCTGAGCACATCGGAGAGCGGCACGTCGAGGGCGTTGCACAACGAGGCGAGCAGCTCCGAGGACGCTTCCTTCTGGCCACGTTCGATCTCGGAGATGTAGCCGAGGCTCACCCGGGCCTCCGCGGAGACCTCGCGCAGGGTCAGTCCACGTCGCATGCGCTGCGAACGCAGCACCTCGCCGAGCAGCCGACGAAACAGCACCATGGGTCTGTCCTCTCTCCGTTGATGGGCACAACGCTACCCGTTCACCTTTTCTTCCGCGCCCCGACTACGCCGAGGGCTGAAATTCGGCCACCAGCTCGAGGGCCCTCAGACAGGTCACGCGGCGCACCGTCTCACGGCCGCCGGTCAGCTCCAGTCGTTCGGCGAGGTCGCCGTCGGGGCCGCTGACCGCCACCCAGACCGTGCCCGCGGGGATCCCGTCCTGGGCGTCCGGACCGGCCACACCGGTGGTCGCGACACCCCAGTCGGCACCGAGCACCCGACGTACGCCGTGTGCCATCGCCAGCGCGCAGGCCCGTGAGACCACGCCCTCGTCGTCGATGACCTGCTGCGGCACACCGAGCACGTCCGCCTTGACCCGGGTCGCGTAGGACACGACGCCGCCGACGTACACGCTCGACGAGCCGGGGATCGCGGTGAGCGTGCCGCCGATGAGCCCGCCAGTCAGCGACTCGGCGGTGGCCAGGGTCTCGCCGCGCGCGTCGAGGAGGGCCAGCGCCACACGGGCCGCCGCGACCGGATCCGCTGCTGTCATGCCGCTACCTTGACATGCATGGCTTCGCAACCGATTGAGGACTACGCCCTGCTCGGCGATCGGCACACGGCGGCCCTGGTCGGCCGCAACGGCTCGATCGACTGGTTGTGCCTGCCCCGCTTCGACTCCTCGGCCTGCTTCGCGGCGCTGCTCGGCACTGAGGAGCACGGTCACTGGCAGTTCGAACCGGTCGATCCCTACGAGACGACCCGGGAGTACGTCGGCCACTCGGCCGCCCTGGAGACCACGTTCACCACCGAGTCGGGCGTGGTCACGATGCTGGACGTGATGCCGATCGGTGACCGCCGCGCGGACGTCGTACGCCGCATCACCGGCGTGCGTGGCAGCGTGCGGATGCGCCACGAGTGGGTGGTGCGCACCGACTACGGGAAGGTGCGACCGTGGGTGCACCGGACGCACCTCGGGGGCGACCCCGTGATCGTCGCCATCGCCGGCCCCGACAAGCTGGTGCTGCGCGGGCCGCGGCTCCCGCGTGCGGTCGACCATCGACACGCCGACGAGTTCGACGTCGACGAGGGTGACGAGCTGACCTGGTCGACGACGTGGGTCCCGTCCTGGACCGACCTGCCGACCTCGATCATCGAGCCTGCCCGCATCCAGGAGACCATCGAGGAGAGCGCGTCGTGGGCCGCGCGCTGTCGCGCGGACATACCCCACCGCGAGCTGGTGTTGCGTTCACTCGTCACCCTCCGCCTGCTCACCCACGAGCACACCGGCGGCATCGTCGCGGCCCCGACCACGTCACTGCCCGAGGACTTCGGCGGCGAGCGCAACTGGGACTACCGGTTCTGCTGGTTGCGCGACGCCTCGCTGACCCTGGAGGCGCTGGTGACCGCCGGCTACACCGACGAGGCGAACCTGTGGCGCGACTGGTTGCTCCGCGCCGTGGCCGGTGACCCAGAGGACCTCCAGATCATGTACACCGTCGACGGGGCCCGACAGCTGCCCGAGCGCGAGCTCGACCACCTTCCCGGGTACGCCGACTCGCGTCCGGTCCGCATCGGCAACGGCGCCGTCGACCAGCGCCAGACCGACGTGCTCGGCGAGGTCATGGTCGCGCTCGACCTGGCCCGCCAGGCCGGGCTTCCGTTCAACCAGGACTCGTGGGCGCTCCAACGGGCACTGGTCGACGCCCTCGCTACCGACTGGCAGGAGCCGGACAACGGACTGTGGGAGATCCGTGGGCCGCTGCGCCACTTCACGCATTCGCGGGTGATGGTGTGGGCGGCGTTCGACCGCGGCATCCGTGCCGTCGAGCAGTACGACGTGCCGGCCCCGGTCGACGAATGGCGCCGGATCCGTGACGCCGTGCGCGAGGAGGTGATGACCCGCGGGTTCAGCACCGAGCGCAACAGCTTCACCCAGCACTTCGACACCACCGAGGTCGACGCGTCGCTCCTGGTGCTGCCGTTGGTCGGGTTCATCGAGGGCGACGACCCCCGGATGCTGGGCACCATCGAGGCGATCGAGCAGGACCTCATGCGCGACGGCCTGCTGCTGCGCTACCGCACACAGTCGGGCGTCGACGGTCTCTCCGGCGACGAGCACCCGTTCCTGGCGTGCTCGTTCTGGCTCGTCTCGGCGTACACCGCGGCGGGACGGCTCGACGATGCCCACGCGCTCTTCGACAAGCTGGCCGGCCTGGCCAACGACGTGGGCCTCCTGTCGGAGGAGTACGACGCGGGCAACCACCGGATGGCCGGCAACTTCCCGCAGGCGTTCAGCCATCTCACCCTGGTGCAGGCCGCCTTCCGCCTCGCCCGATCCACCGGCGGCTGAAACGGGCGGCCTGCTCTTCGGTGGTTGACGACGTCTGCTGCGGCTGTCAGAAACCCCGATTCCGTGCCCGGGCGCTCCTTCAGCGGTAGCCCCGCGTCGTGGTGAGCCCCGCGCGGCGCCGTCTCGAAACCACACTGGCGCCGGTGAATGCTTCGTTGGTGGCTACTGGTCCCCGAGACGAGGATCGGGAGCCGTCAGCCACCACGGAAGGGTTCAGGAACCGGGTGAGGACCACAACCGGTGAGCGAGGCGTTTGCGTCGTTCGGCCCGCCAGTCGGTGGCCTTGGCTTCGGTGGTCAAGGGCCCGGAGAAACTATCTCGAAGTACTTTCTGGGGTGGTTTCGAGACGCTCGCTGGCGCTCGCTCCTCAACCACCGAAAAGGGCAGTGCCCGCTGGCGCTCGTCTCTCAGCCGGCGGAAGAGCGGGCGTGGCCTCCCCGCACCCTCCGGCGCAAAACTGTAACCTGTTCCAGTCCAGGACGGGAGAGCTCACATGTTCACCACCGCTGGCCGGTTGCTGCGCAATCTGGTCCACCTGCCATGGGCCCCGATTCCCGAGGGCCGCATGGTCGAGCTGCCCGGTCGCGGCTCCACGTACGTCACCGACACCCCGGGGCCGCACCCACACTCGCCCACGATCGTCCTGCTGCATGCCGTCGGGACGACCGGCCTGCTCACCTGGTATCCCTCCATCCCGGCGCTGGCGGAGAGGTTCCGCGTGGTCACCCTCGACCTGCGCTGGCACGGCCGCGGCATCCAGTCCGAGGAGTTCTCGCTGCGCGACTGTGCGGACGACGTCGCCGCAGTGCTCGACGTGCTCGGCATGGAGCGGGCCGTGTTCGCCGGTTTCTCGATGGGCTCGATCGTGGCCCAGCGGATGTGGCGACAACACCCCGATCGGGTCGACGGGCTGGTGCTCTGCGCGAGCACCGATCGCTTCCGGTCGACAGTGGCAGAGCGCGCATTCCACGAGTCGATGGGTCTGACCATGTCCGGGCTGCGCGGCGTCTCCCGCTCGAGGATCGGCTCAGCTGCGGCGCGCGCCGCGGGTCGTGCCCTCGATCTCGGCCGGACCGACATCCATGACTGGGCACTTGCCGAGTTCACCTCCACCAGCCCTTGGGCGGTCGGCCAGGCCGTGGCCGCTCTGGGCCGGCACCACTCGCGTCCGTGGCTGGGCCGCATCGACGTGCCGACCGCGGTGGTGGTGACGCGGCACGACAAGGTGATCCCTGCCGATCGGCAGGTCGACCTGGCCCGGCGCATCAAGGGCGCCACGATCCACGAGATCGAGGCCGGTCACGCGGCCTGCGTGCTCGAGGCCGAGTCGTTCGTGCCCGGCCTGCTGGAAGCGTGTACGACGACCGCCGCACGCGCCCGCGACTTCACCCACTGATCGACCCGTCGAGGGCGGCTTGCAACCTCTCGAGCTCGGCAGGAAACAGCGAGACCAGCGCGTCGACGTCCTTCATCGACTCCGAGCAGGCGATCACGCCGACGTGGAGGCGGCCGTTGTTCGACATGACCGTGATGTTGACGCCGGCTCCGTGGAAGACCGGGCCCAGCGGATAGAGCGCGTCGATGCGGGCACCCATGAAGTAGAGCGGGATCGGCGGCCCGGGCACGTTCGAGATCACCAGGTTGTGCACGACGGGATGCTTCTCCGCCAGGCGCAGTCCGGCGTACGCCCGCACGGCCAGGCCGAAGGTACGCGGGGCGGCGAACTCGGCCCAGTCCTGGAGCGCGTCGGCGCTGATCGCCTGGTGGTGGTCCTTGGCGTGACGGTTGCTGGTGGCCATCATCTCGAGGCGTTCGAGAGGATCCTCCAGGTCGGTGCCGAGACGCGCGAAGAGCGCGGAGACCTTGTTGGCCCCGGTGGCCCGCCGACTCCTGCCCCGCACCGAGACCGGGACGCTGGCCAGCAGCGACGAGTCCGGCAGCTCACCGCGCCCCTCGAGGTAGCCGCGCAGCGCCCCGCCGGCCAGGGTCAGCACGACGTCGTTCACGGTCGTGCCGGTGGCCTCCTTGACCGCCTTGACCTCGGCCAGGTCGAGGTCGGCGAACCCGATGGTTCGGTGGCCGGTGATGGTGCCGTTGAACGAGGTGCGCGGTGCCGTGAAGGGCGCGGCCATCGCGGTGCCCTCACGAGCACGGGCGACCGTCCGGGAGACCAGCTGCGCGGAGGGTTGGAGGAGCCGGGTGATCGCGAACGGCTTGGTCGCGTTGTTGAGCACGCCGCGCCCGAAGAGCTCCAGCCCACCCGGGCTGCGCGGCGGCGGGACGGGTCGCTCCTGCGCCGGCGGCGGCTGGTCGGGCTCGAGGCTGCACAGGTGCGAGATCAGGTTGGAGCCCGAGGCGCCGTCGACGGTGGCGTGGTGCATCTTGGAGAACACCACGACCCGGTCGCCGTACCCCTCGATGACCCACATCTCCCACAGCGGGCGGCTGCGGTTCATGGTCTGGCCGGCGAGGTGCCCGCACAGCTCGACGAGCTCGTCGTACCCACCGGGCGCCGGGAGGGTGAGCCGGTGCAGGTGGTGGTCGATGTCGAAGTGGTCGTCGGCCACCCAGACCGGGTGGTCGAGGTCGAGGGGCACGCGTCGCAGCCGCCGGGTGAACTCGGGTACGTCGATCACCCGGTCGCGCAACGTGTCGCGCAGACCGGCGTAGGAGCAGCCGCCGGGGATCGTCGCGGGGTCGAGCACGATCAGCCCGCAGACGTGCATCAACTGCTCGGGAGTCTCCAGGTAGAGGAAGCTCGCATCCAGCCCACTGAGTCGATCCATGGGCGGCATCCTACCGGGCAAATGAGAACGTGTTCTAATTCTGGACGGGTCGTTCCCCCCAACCGCGGGCGGGCTAGCATCCGGGCGTGGCCTACCTACGTCGTCAGATCCTCACCGCAGCCCTGACCGCCAACGCGATCCGGCCGATTCCGGGACTGCGCGCGGGCATCCCGTCGTTCTTCGCCGGCTGGATGACCAACGAGCTGGCGCCACACCTGCTGGCCCTGACCGCCGCGGACACCGTCACCCACCTGGGCCCGAAGCGGCGCAGCAAGGCCGGGCTGGCACTCGCAGCGGCCAGCGCGGTGGGACTCGGTCACCTCATCCGTACGGCGGGCAAGGTCAAGGACGGCGTCGAAGAGGCGCTGACCGAGGGCATCGGCGTCGACTACGTGGAGCGTCTCGACGCAGCACCCTCGCCGGCCGAGCTCGCGACCAACTGGCGATCGTTGGTCAACCCGTTCAAGATCGTCACCCCCGACATCGAGGTGCTGCGCAACATCGCCTACACCGACGCGGGTCGTCGCGGACAGCTCGACATCTACCGCGCCAAGGACCAGGACCTGACCGACGCTCCGGTGCTGCTGCAGGTGCACGGCGGCGGCTGGACGATCGGCGACAAGCGCGAACAGGGTCTCCCCCTGATGACCCACCTGGCCGCCAAGGGCTGGATCTGCGTGGCCATCAACTACCGCCTCGCACCACGCAACCCCTTCCCCGCGCACATCATCGACGTCAAGAAGGCGATCGCGTGGATCCGCGAGAACATCGCGGCGTACGGCGGCGACCCCGACTACCTCGCCATCACCGGCGGCTCGGCCGGCGGACACCTCGCCGCCCTGGCCGCCCTCACCCCCGACGTCAAGGAGTTCCAGCCGGGCTTCGAGGACGCCGACACCAGCGTCTCGGTGGCGATCCCCCACTACGGCGTCTACGACTTCGCCGGCGCCACCGGCCTGAAGTCGATGATCCTGATGCGTGACCGGTTCCTCGCGCCGCGCATCCTGCAGAAGCGTTGGAAGGACGATCCGGAGGCCTTCGAGGCCGCCTCGCCGATCCTGCAGATCCGCCCGGACGCCCCCGACTTCTTCGTGCTGCACGGCACCAACGACACTCTCGTCCCGGTCGAGCAGGCCCGGCTCTTCGTGGCCAGGTTGCGCGAGGTCGCCGACAACTCCGTGGTGTACGCCGAGCTGCCGTTCGCCCAGCACGCCTACGACATCTTCAAGTCCGTGCGCGCCGGGCACGTGGTCAAGGCGATCGACCGCTACCTGCACTGGCACTGGAACGGCTACCGCCAGGGCCTCGACGTGTCCGAGGTCGACGCCGACGTGATCATCGACAACGCCGAGGCCGAGGCGAACTAGTCGATTCGCCTGTGCCGCACGTGGTTCTCTCCTAGCCTGTCCGCGGGCAACGGGCCCANAGAGGAACACGTGCACAAGATCATCGGGGCGGCCCTCGCCCTTGCCACCACCGTCTGTCTCACCGCCAGCACTGCGGCTGCGGCTCACGCGGAGAAGGTCGTGCACCGGGACGCCCGCGGCGACGTCATCCGACAGGACTACTCCTTTGAGACCGAAACGGAGACAGAGACGCCAGTCCCGACCGTGAAGTCGAGTGACATCACCAGCACCGTGGTCGACCATCGACGCGACAACGTCTTCGTCACGGTCAGGCATGCCGAGCTCGACAGCCATCTCGACCTCCTTCACGGCTACCTCTTCTCACTGGTCACGAACGAGAGGCTCGGACGCACCGTCGTGCTGCACGTCAGTCCCTCGACCAGCCGCCAGGGCGAGGTCAAGTTGGTCACCCAAGCCGGCAGGCGTGTGACGTGCATCGGCCTGCGCGGCCGGATCGACTACCGCGCCAACACCGTCCGAATCCGGGTGCCGCGATCCTGCCTGAGCAACCCCCGTTGGGTGCGCGCGGGAATCTACACCTTCCACACCGGCCGGGACTGGAGCCGCGCCTTCGTCGACGACGCCAACCTCAACGGACGGATCCGCAATGCCGGACCGGTCCACGGCCCTCGCGTTCGTCGCGGCTGAGGCGATCTGGTCCGTTCCGCCTCCAGCGGCGTCGTTTCTCTCCTAGCCTGTGCGCGGGCAACAAGGCCCGNAGAGGAACACGTGCACAAGATCATCGGGGCGGCCCTCGCCCTTGCCACCACCGTCTGTCTCACTGCCGGCACCATGTCGAGCGCTCACGCCGAGAAGGTGGTCCACCGCGATGCCCGCGGCGACGTCATCCGGGTCGACTACTCCGACGAGAGCGGCAAGGACACACAGACGCCGACCCCGAACACGACGGCGGGCGACATCACCGCGACTGTGGTCGACCACCGCCGTGACAACGTGTTCGTCACCGTCAGGTACGTCGACCTGAGGCCGCGAGATGAAATGCAGGGGCACTTCATCTCGCTGATCACCAACGAGAGGATCCGCCGCGACATCACGGTGTTCGTCTTCGCCTCGTCCAGCCTCCAGGGAGACGTGGAGATGACCACAGGCGCCAGCAAAGTCGTGAAGTGCAGCGGCCTGCGGACTGCTATCGACTACCGAGCCAACACCCTGCGCCTGCGAGTGCCACGCTCCTGCCTCAGCAACCCACGTTGGGTGCGTGCCGGGATCGGCACCTTCCGGAGCCCCGCTGACTTCGACCGCATGTTCGTCGACGATGCCGGGCGCGCCGGAGAGTTCCGCAACGCCGGTCCGGCGTACGGCGCCCGGGTGCACCGCGGCTGAGTCCAACCCGAGTCAGCGCGGCAGGCCGAGGATCCGCTCGGCCGCCACGTTCCGCAGGATCTGCGTGGTGCCTCCAGCGATCGAGAGGCAGCGAGTCAGCAGCATCTCGTGCACGGCCGCGTCGACCTCTTCGCCGCCGAGCACGACCCGGTCCCCGAGCAGGTCGACGACCAGCTCGGACGCGTCCTGACGGTTGCGCACGGTGAGCAGCTTGGCCACGCTCGACTCCGCGCCCGGTCCGGCACCGGCCAGCGAGCGCAGCGTCGTACGCACGCCGAGCAGTGCGCAAACTGTGGCGAGTGCGACCGCATGGCCGACCCGCGCCCGTTGCGCAGCCCCGACTCCCCCGGCCAGTGCGACGGCCCGCTCGACGCTCAGGTCGAGCTTGGTGCCGGCCATCGCCACACGCTCGTTGGCCAGTGTGGTGCGCGCCATCCGCCACCCGTTGTCGACCTCGCCTACAACGCAGTCGTCGGGCACGAAGACGTCGTCGAGGAAGACCTCGTTGAAGAGCGCGTCGCCGGTCAGCTCACGCAGGGGTCGTACGTCGATGCCGGTGCTGGACATGTCCAGCATGAAGTAGGTGATTCCCTTGTGCTGCGGGGCCTCCGGGTTCGTCCGGGCCAGGCAGATCGCCCAGTGCGCGTCCTGGGCGAGCGAGGTCCAGACCTTCTGGCCGGTGAGCCGCCAGCCTCCCTCGACCTTGACCGCGCGGGTGCGCAGCGAGGCCAGGTCGGAGCCCGCGCCGGGCTCACTGAACAGCTGGCACCAGACGATCTCGCCGCGCAGCGTGGGGCGCACGAACTGCTCGCGCTGGGCCTCGCTGCCGTGCGCGAGGATGGTCGGCACCGCCCAGCCGCCGATCTTGAGGTCGGCCCGTGCGACGCCCGCTGCCGCAAGCTCCTGGTCGATCACGAGCTGCTCCAGCGGTGACGCGTCCTGCCCCCAGGGCGTCGGCCAGTGCGGCATGAACAGGCCCGACTCGACCAGTCCCCGGCGTTGCGCCTCACCCTCGAGCGCGGCCAACCGCGAGGCCTGCGGGCGGATCCGCTCGCGCACCGGCTCGTCCTCGCCCTCGAAGTCGAGCCGGACCGAGCGTCGTACGCCGTTCTCGGCAGCGTCGGTGAGGGACGCCGCGAAGGTGTCGGAGTCGCCCAACAGCGCGCGCAGCGTGGTTGCGCGGCGCAGGTAGAAGTGGGCGTCGTGCTCGAAGGTGAAGCCGATACCGCCGAGCACCTGGATGCAGTCCTGAGCGACCTGCACCGCGCCGTCGAAGGCGATCGTGCCGGCCACGTCGGCCGCGAAGGCCCACTGGTCGTCGTCGGCGAACGCGATCGAGGCGGCGTCCCAGGCGACCGCGGTGACGGCCTCGGCGGTCTCGAGCATGCCGGCGCACAGCTGCTTGATCGCCTGGAACGAGCCGATCTTCGCACCGAACTGCTCACGCACACCGGCGTACTCCACCGCCGTGTCGAGGCACCACCGGGAGACGCCGGCGGCCTCCGCGGCAGCGAGCGTGACCGCCGTACGGCGCAGCAGCGCGGCATCGATCGTGGGCACCTCGACGACTTCGGAGAGTGGCACTGCGACGAGGTCGACGGAGCCGAAGCGGCGGGACAGGTCCGGTCCGATGGAGGGAGTCACCTCGGCCAGCGTCGACGGTACGACGAACCAGCGATCACCTGAGGTACCGAGCAGGAGGTGCGTGACCGACGGGGCGTCCCAGACGACGTCGACGTGCCCGGACACCGTCCGATCGTCGACCGTGAGGGACGGCACGAGTCCGAGACCCACGGACATCTCGCCACGGGCCAGGGCACCGGCGACGTCCGACGTCTCGCCGAGCAGCGCCGCCGCGACCGCCGTACCCAACAAGGGCCCCGGGAGCATCCGGTGGGCGCAGGCCTCGAGCGCCACCGCCACGTCAAGCACGGAACCCCCGCCACCGCCGGCACCCTCGGGTACGCCGATCGCCGGGACGCCCATCTCTACGAGTGCCGCCCAGGTCTGGCCGAAGGCGGCGGACGCGTCGTGTTCCGCGGCGCGCACTTCGTCGATGGCACCGAGCGACCCGGCCCACTTGCGCAGGGAGTCGCCGAGCTCGCGGTGCTCGTCGCTGATACCGAGGGACACAGTCACTCCTTCTTCGTCGCGGTTGAGTGCTGAGGTGGTTGCCCGAGCGACCATCTCAGCACTCAACCGACTAGAACGTGTTCCAATATTGCCATGAATAGGCTGTCCGGCGTGATGCCGTCCGAACTTCTCGACCATGCCCGCGCCGCCAAGGGCTTCATGCCCGAGGACGAAGGGCTCCTGCTGCACCGCGTCGCCCGCGAGCAGCTACCCACCGGACCCGCTCTGGAGGTCGGCACCTACTGCGGCAAGTCGGCGATCTACATCGGCGCCGCCGCGCGCGAGGTCGGTGGCGTGCTGTTCACCGTCGACCACCACCGCGGGTCGGAGGAGAACCAGGCCGGGTGGGAGCACCACGACACCGAGGTCGTCGACGACGAGTTCGGCCTGATGGACACCCTGCCGTTCTTCCGCAAGGCCATCGCCCGCGCCGGACTCGAGGACCAGGTCGTGGCCGTGATCGGCAGGTCCACGACCGTCAGCCAGCACTGGCGCACTCCCCTGTCGATGCTCTTCATCGACGGCGGCCACGCCGAGGAGCACGCCCAGAACGACTACACCGGCTGGGCGCACTGGGTCCAGCCCGGCGGCAGGCTGGTGATCCACGACGTCTTCGCCGACCCGGCCGACGGCGGCCAGGCGCCGTACCACGTCTTCCAGCGCGCGCTGGCGAGTGGAGCCTTCGCCGAGGACGCCGCCCTCGGCTCCATGCGGGTCCTCGAACGCGTCAGCGGTCAGGCCGGCGACGTCACGAGCGTCGGCTGAGCTCGCACCCGCACTCGAGGGCCATCTCGTCGAAGTGCGCCGCCAGCGTGGTGCCGCGCATGATGTCAGACCCACCGGTGCCGTGCCCGAGGGCGTCGACCGCGAGGATCACCGCAGCGGCGGTGTACGTCGTGTGCTCGGCCGGCCAGTTCACGTCGTCGGGGAACACGTAGCCGGTCCAGTACTTGCCGTCGTCGGAGCGCAGGTGCTGCATGTCGGCCAGCAGCTGCAGGGCCCGGTCGCGGTCGCCCAGCGCGTCGAGGGCCATCACCAGCTCGCAGGTCTCGGCGCCGGTCACCCACGGGTTCTTCGAGACGCAGCGGATGCCGAGGCCCGGCTCGACGAAGGTCTCCCAACGTGAGTTGACCAGGTCGACACCGTCGTCCCCGCGGACCGCACCACCCAGCACCGGGTAGTACCAGTCCATGGAGAACTCGGACTTGTCGAGGAAGTCGTCGCGGTGACGGCGCAGCGCGTGGCCGAGGCGTCCGCCGGCCAGCTCCCACTCCGGCTGCGGCTCGTCCATCAGCTCCGAGAGGGCGACCCCGGCGCGCAGCGCCTGGTAGATGCTCGAGGAGCCGGCCAGCAGGCCCTCAGCGTTCACCTTCGCGGGTCGACCGTCGGCCCACTCCTGCGACCAGGCGATGCCACCGAAGGGCAGCTGCATCGAGACCACGTAGTCCAGCGCGCGTTGCACGACCGGCCAGTGTCGTCGTACGAACCTCACGTCGCGACGCACCAGCCAGTGGTGCCAGACGCCGACCGCGAGGTAGGCGGACATGTTGGTCTCGCTGCTGGCGTCCTCGACCTCGCCGACCACGATCTTCATCGGCCACGAGCCGTCGGGGCGCTGGGTGCGCCGGCACCACTCGTAGGCGCGCTCGGCCGCCTCGACCTCACCACCGACCAGCATCGCCATCGCGCCCTCGACGTGGTTCCACACGTCGACGTGCTCTCCGACCGTCCACGGGATCGCTCCGTCGGGCTCCTGCATGGCCGCGATCGAGGCCGCCGTGCGGGCGACCTCGGCGGCGGTCAGGATGCCGGGGAGCGAGGGCGTCTCAGGCCGCATCCGGCTTGCGGAAGTAGAGGACCATGCTCTTGCCGATCACCGGGTTGAGCGCCTTCTCGGCGAGCCGGGTGACGGTGCTCCAGCGCGGGGTCTTCATGATGTCCCACACCAGCACCTGGTGGTAGGCCTTCACAAGCGGGTGCTGGTCGTTGTTCACGCCGACCGCGCACTTGATCCACCAGTACGGCGAGTGCAGGCCGTGGGCGTAGCCCTTGCCCTCGAAGATCATCGCGTCGCCCGGGGTTCCGTCGTTGTCGCGCCCGCCCTTGGTGACCTTGTCGATCAGCTCGTGGTCGGTGTAGATGCGGATGTGACCGCCCTCGGCGTTGTGGTAGTCCGAGGAGAGCTTCCAGTTGATCACCTCGGGCAGCCAGCGCGGCACCGAGACGGCGAGGGTGCCACCGGGGCGCAGCACCCGGATCAGCTCCCTGATCGCCTCGACGTCGGCCGTGATGTGCTCGAGGATTTCGGCGGCGACGATGCGGTCGAACTCGCCGTCGGCGAACGGCAGGGCGAGCGCGTCGCCCTCCTTGATGTCGGCCTCGGCACCGTCGGGCACCTCGCCGGCCTCCTTCATCGCACCGAAGAGGTCGAGCACGTTCGACAGCTCGTCGGCGTCGCGGTCGAAGGCGACCACGTCGGCACCGCGGCGGTACATCTCGAAGGCGTGGCGTCCGGCCCCGGCGCCCATGTCGAGCACGCGCTCACCGGGCCGGAGGCCCAGTCGGTCGAAGTCAACGGTCAGCATTGGTTCCCCTTGCGTGGTGGTTCTCGATCACTTCGTCGTACGCCGCCGCGGTGGCCGCAGCGACTGCTCGCCAGCTGAACGTCTGCAGGACCCGCTCGCGGCCGGCCCGGCCCATGCGGGCCCGGCGCTCGGGGTCGTCGAGCAGCGCGGCGATGGCCTCGCGCAGCTCCTCGACGTTGCCCGGTTCGACCAGGTCGGCGCAGAGTCCGTCGGGCCCGACCACCTCGGGGATGGCGCCGGCCCGGCTGACCACCAGCGGTGTCTCGCAGGCCATCAGCTCGGCGGTCGGGAGGGAGAAGCCTTCGTAGAGGGACGGCACGACGGCCAGCTCGGCGGAGCCCATCACCTCGACCAGCTCGGCGTCCGAGATGCCGTTGACGAAGCGGACCGCATCGCCGATCGCGAGCTTCTCGATGAGCTTCTCGGTGCGGCCGCCCGCCTCGGGCTTGGTGACCATGAGCAGCTCGAGGTCGCGCTCGGTGCGCAGCTTGGCGAACGCCTCGAGGAGCGTGTGCACGCCCTTGATCGGCGCGTCGGCACTGGCCATCGCGACGATGCGCCCGGGCACGCGGGGCTTGGTCGGCGGGGAGAACACGTCGTCGGCCCCGAGCGGGATCACCTGGATCCTCGACGGGTCGACACCGAAGTCGGCCAGGATGTCGCGGGCCGAGGACTCGGACGGGGTGAGCACCTTGACCGCGCGGCGGGCGACCTTGCCCTGCATGCGCAGGAAGCCGTACCAACGGCGCAGGGTCAGCCGCTTGCGCCAGTTGGGGGCGGCGGCGAGGTCGACGCGGCGGTCGAAGGTGATCGGGTGGTGCAACGTGGTGACCAGCGGGATGCCGGCGTCCATGATGTCGACCATGCCGTGGCCGAGCACCTGGTTGTCGTGCACGACGTCGAAGTCGGCACGGCGGGCCTTGATGATCCTGGCGACGCGCTTGCTGAAGGTCTTCGGCTCGGGGAACCCGGCCGTGCACATCGTGAGGAACTCCTCGACGTCGACCAGGTCGCGGAACTCCTTCAGCTTCGGGACCCGGAACGGGTCGGGCTCGCGGTAGAGGTCGAGGCTGGGCACCTTGGTCAGCCTCACGCCCTCGTCGAGCTCGGGGTACGGCTGGCCGGAGAAGACCTCGACCTCGTGACCCAGCGCGACCAGCTCGCGGCTCAGGTGACGGATGTAGACGCCCTGACCCCCACAGTGGGGCTTGCTCCGATAGGACAGCAGTGCCACGCGCATCACTGTCACCTTCTTCCTGTTCGGCCCGGATCCCGTCACGCGTCGACGACACGAGAAGTGGAACGTGTTCCTATTATGGCCCACGAGGCAGTAGCGTATGCGGAGAGTCCAACGCCGTAGAATGCGGTTTCGTTTCAAGAACGCGGCGCCGATCCCCCAAGTTACCCGTGGGTTGCGTCACACGAGTATTCCTGATGAGAGAGGAAAGCAATGAATGCCCTGAACTCCCTCAGCCAGGAAGAGCTCGGTTCGGCCGCCCAGAGGGAGCGCCGCAAGCGCATCCTCGACGCCACGATCGCGTTGGCCTCCCGCGGCGGCTTCGACGCCGTACAGATGCGCGCCGTGGCCGACCAGGCCGACGTCGCGCTCGGCACGCTCTACCGTTACTTCCCCTCCAAGATCCACCTGCTGGTCTCCGCCCTGGGCCGCGAGTTCGAGCGCTCCCAGGCCGCGATGTCCGGCAAGCCGATCCCGGGAGACACCGCCGAGCAGCGGGTCAACTACGTGCTCGGCCGGACCACCAAGATCCTCCAGAAGGACCCCAACCTCACCGAGGCCCTGACCCGCGCGTTCATGTTCGCCGACGCCAGCGTCTCGACCGAGATCCACCACGTCGGCATGATGCTCACCTCGGTGCTGACCGAGGCGATGGGCACCCGCACCGGCGACGCCGAGCCCACCGAGGAGGAGATCGCGATCGCCCGGGTCATCGGCGACGTCTGGCTCTCGTCGCTCGTCGGCTGGGTCACCGGCCGCTCCTCGGCCACCGACGTGGAGACCTCCATGTCCGTCGCCGTCCGCCTCCTCCTGCGCTGAGCCGATCCCTTGCTCACGCCCCCTCGGGATACTCCCTGACGTTTCGGCCCCAGAATCGGGATACTCCCTGACGTTTCGGCCCTCCTGAGGACCGAAACGTCAGGGAGTATCGAACGTGTGGGGCCGAAACGTCAGGGAGTATCGAGGATTCAGCCGCCGAAGGCGTGGGTGGCGGTGACGCCGCCGTCGACGGCGATCTCGGCGCCGGTGACGTAGCCGCTCTCGTCGCTGGCCAGGTAGACGTAGAGCGGGGCGATGTCCTCCGGGGTTCCTACGCGTCGCATCGGCACCTTGCTGGCGCCGTACTCCATGGCCGCGTCGCCACCGTGCTCGCGCGTCATGCCGGTGTCGATCATGCCGGGGTGCACGGAGTTGACCCGGATGCCGCGGCTGCCGAGCTCGAGCGCCGCCGCCTTGGTCATCCCGCGGATCGCGAACTTCGTGCCGGTGTACGCCGCCAGGCTGCCCATGCCCGCGAGCCCCTCGACCGACGAGGCGTTCACGATCGACCCCTGCTTGTTCCTGCGCATCGTGGGTACGACGGCGCGCATGCCGAGGAACGTGCCGCGTTGGTTGATGCGGACGACCAGGTCGAACTCGTCGAGGTCCATCTTGTGGATCTCGCCGAACCGCAGGATGCCCGCGTTGTTGACCAGCACGTTGACGTCGCCGAACGTGGCGGCGGTGAACTCCACGACCGACGTCCAGGAGGCCTCGTCGCTGACGTCGTGGCGCTGGAAACGAGCGGCGTCACCGAGCTCGGCGGCGAGCTTCTCCCCCGATTCCTCGGCGATGTCGGCGATGACGACCTGCGCCCCTTCTGCGACGAAGGCACGCGCGATGGCCGCGCCCTGCCCTTGAGCGCCGCCGGTGACGATCGCGATCTTGCCGGCCAGTCGGCCCATGGTGAGTCCTCTCGAACGGGAACGGTTGAGTGGCCGGACGACGCCGGCACGTGGATGACGAGCGGTCAGACGGTCAGCTTCATCACCGAGTCGGCGGAGAAGCTGAGGGACGGGTCACGGTCGCTGAAGTAGCCGCCGAGCTGCTTGGAGAGGTCGTCGAGGTCCCAGGTGGAGCCGCTGGCGTCGAAGCGCTGCTCGACCACAGGTGGGGCGAGCAGCGCGACCATGCCGCCGTACACGACGAACATCTGGCCGTTGATCGCGTCGGCGTCCGGGGAGGCCAGGTAGGCCACCAGCGGGGCCACGTGCTCGGGCGAGTAGGGGTCGACGTCCTTGCCGGACTCGTCCTCGCCGAAGACCGCCTCGGTCATCGCGGTGCGGGCCCGTGGGCAGATCGCGTTGGCGCGCACGCCCATCTTCGCCAGGCCCCGGGCCGCCGAGAGGGTCAGCGCACTGATGCCGGCCTTGGCCGCGGCGTAGTTGGCCTGGCCGGGCGAGCCGGAGAGGAACGCCTCGGAGGCGGTGTTCACGATGCGGCCGTAGACCAGCGCACCGGTCTCCTTGGAGACCGCACGCCAGTGGGCGGCGGCGTTGCGGGTCAGCAGGAAGTGCCCGCGCAGGTGCACCCGGATGACGAGGTCCCACTCGTCGTCGCCGAGGTTGAACAGCATGCGGTCGCGGGTGATGCCGGCGTTGTTGACGACCACGTCGAGGCTGCCGAACTCACCGAGGGCGGTGGCCACCATCAGGTCGGCGGTGCTGCGCTCCCCCACGTCTCCGGCAGCGACGACGGCCGAGCCACCGATCGAACGGATCTCCTCGGCTGCCTCGTCGGCGGCACCGGGGAGGTCGTTGAGTACGACGCGCGCACCTGCACGCGCCAGGGCAAGGGCCTCCGCGCGCCCTAGTCCGGCACCGGCACCGGTGACGACGGCCACCCGGCCGTCGAGGTCGAGATCCTGCGACACCGACTCAGTCCTCCACGATCGAGATGGCCGAGCGCGGGCAGGCGGCGACCGCCCGCTGCACGCCGTCGCGGTTCTCGTCGGTGACGTCCTCCTGCTTGACCTCCAGGTAGTCGTCGTCGTCGAGCTCGAAGACGTCGGGGGCGAGCGCCTCGCACAGGGCGTTCGACTCACACAGGTCGAAGTCGACCTTGATCTTCATCTGATCATCCTTCCGTGGGTGCTGACTGCGGCTCGAGCATCTTGCGGTGGTCCCAGGAGCTGACCCGCTCGGGCGTGACGATGACGGCGACCCGCTTGGCCGCCTGGCGGCGTACTTCGGCAGCGCCGACGTCGCCGAGCTGCTCGAACGAGGCCGCACCGACCATGCGGGTGGCCACGGCGCTGCCGATCGCGAAGATGCGGTCGGGGTCAAGGACCAGCTCCGCGACTCCCTTGAGGGAGGCACCGCGCAGCTCGAAGTAGTCGGTGCCGTCCTCGACGAGGCAGGTGATCCGCGGGTCGCGCTCGAGGTTGCGGATCTTCTGCGAGCGGCCGTAGGTCCAGAACGCGAGGCGGCCGTCATCGAGCACGACGTAGAACAGCGTGGTCAGGTGGGCGGTGCCGTCGGTACCGACGGTGGCCACCTGCACCTTGACGTTGTCGCGCAGGAACGCGTCGAGCTCCGCGTCATCGAGGCGTACGGCGTCACGTCCGGACATCAGCTTCCTTCACTCGAGTGGCCGGGGAACACGTGGGCCGCGGGGTCGATCACGACGGCGGCGTTGTTGACCGCCGTGGCCGCCTCGCCGAAGCCGACCGCGATGAGCCGGACCTTGCCGGGGTACTCGGTGATGTCACCGGCGGCGAAGACCCGCGGCAGGTTCGTGCGCATCGACGGGTCGACGACGACGTGGCGCTTCTCGAGCTCGAGGCCCCACTCCTTCATGGGTCCGAGGTCGGCCACGAAGCCGAGGGCAGCGACGACGGCCTGCACGGGCCGCATCGACTTCTCGCCGTCGACGGTGATGACGGCCTCCGCCAGGTCGGGGTCACCGCGCAGCTCGGAAACCTCGGCGCGGGTCACGATCTCGACCGACGAGTCGCGGACCTTCTGCACCGTGCGCTCGTGGGCACGGAAGGCGTCGCGGCGGTGGACCAGCGTCACCGAACGGGCCATCGGCTCGAGGTGGATCGCCCAGTCGAACGCACTGTCTCCTCCGCCGACGATGATCACGTCCTTGCCGGCGTACGGCTCGAAGCTGGGCACGAAGAACTCGACGCCACGTCCCTGCCACCCATCGGCGGCGGGCAGCGGACGCGGACTGAACTTGCCGATGCCGGCGGTGATCAGGACGGCGCGGCCGCGCACGGTGCTGCCGTCTGCCAACCCGATCGTCACGTCGTCGTCGGTCGAGTCCAGCGACGTCGCCGTACGGCCCAGGAGGTACGACGGGCTGGCGGTGTTGGCCTGCTCCACGAGACCCGCGACCAGCTCACGTCCCTTGACGGTCGGGAAGCCGGCCACGTCGAGGATCGCCTTCTCCGGGTACATCGCGGTGATCTGGCCACCGAGCTCGGGCAGCGAGTCGATCACCGCGACCCGCATGCCCCGGAACCCGGCGTAGTAGGCACTGAACAGACCGGTGGGTCCGGCACCGACGATGATCAGGTCGGTCTCGAGGTGTTCGGGGGCAGGTTCTGAGGGCGACATGGCCTGATCCTTCCCCTCCGGACGCACGGGACTCAAGCGCCTCGCCTGAGCAACTTGGTGGAACGTGTTCTAGTTTTGCCCAAGTTAGCCGGGCTGTTCCGCAAAGTCCAGCACGCGGGACGAATGTCCCGGATCAGAGTGCGTGCAGCTCGTCGATCTTCCAGCCGGAGTCGGTGCGCACCATGCGCACCATCACCCGGACCGGGTAGATCTCGGGACCGGTGCGCTGCTTGCCCTCGCCCTTGTAGACGAACTGGTTGAGGAACAGCAGGCTGGCCACCTCGTCGGGCTGCGCCTCCACGACCGAGGCACCGACGACCGCGAAGTCGTACTCCGCCTTGCTCTTGAGGAACAGGTCACGGGTGTCCTTGGTGGTCGCGGAGTACTCCTTCGCGAACCGGTCGGTGATGTACTTCGACGCGTCGTCGAGGTTCTGGTCGTAGTCCTTCCAGGACACGTTGAGGATCTCGGTGACCGACTTGACCGCCGAGTCGGTGGCGTCGCGCCAGTCGGCCATCGGCACCTTCACCGGCTCCTTGGTCACCGTGTACGGCTCACCGAAGTCGAGCACGGCCGCGCTGCTGCCGGAGTCCCCGGAGTCGCCGCGGGCCACGGCCCAGGTCACGACCTCGCCCAGGCCGACCAGGAGCAGGACGGCCAGCACACCGGCCAGCACCTTCGTGGTGCCGCGGCTGCTCAGCACTCCCGGCTGCCGCTGGGGTACGTCGGTCCGGTCGGTCTCGTCCGTCCGGACAGCCGCGACCGGCGACCCGACGGGCGACTCGGCGGGCGACTCGGCGGTCCGGATCGGGGCGTCGGCGACGTCGGACGCATCCGGCCCCACGAGCGGCGTCGGGACGGTCTGCTCGGGCACGTCCGTTCCCGGACGGGCGGAGCGCCCGGCGACCCGGCGCGGCGCGGAGGCGGGAACGCGGGAGCCGCCAACGGGACGACGTGGAGAGCTCTTCTCGGGCATCCCGGTCACCCCACGAACTGCAGGTCGTTGACGAGCCAGCGGCCCTCGGACTTGGTCATGTCGAGTTGCAACCGCAGGTTGCGCTCCACCTTCTTGCCACCGGTGCTCTTGTTGCGCACCGTGCCGTTGGTGGCCACCAGGACCCGTGCGGTGAACTCGGAGGCCGCCACCACGCCGGCCGAGAGCACCTCGCCCTCCATGACCGACCTGTTGCGCTTCATCAGCGTGCGCAACCCCTTCTCGGACGCCTCGTACTGGTCGGCGAACCCGCCGGTGGCGCCCTTCAGGACGGCCTCGGTGGACGTGCTGATGTCGCGGTAGTCGAGGTTCACGAACGCGAGCGCCTCGGCGCGGGCCGCGGTGAGCACGTCGTGGTAGACGACCTCGGGCACGTCCTCCTTGGTCGGCTGCGAAGCGACGTTCTGCGCACCGGGGCCGTCGTCGGCCTGCACCTCGGGCCACACCAGGAAGACCCCGGCGAGTACGGCGCCGAACGCGACGAGCAGCACGGCCACATAGAGCGCGACGTTGACACGCAGCGTCCGGGCGAGGGACTGGTTGACCGGGTTCACTTGGTCTGGGTTCATTGCTGTGCCACCGGC
Source organism: Nocardioides sp. Soil796 (assembly GCF_001429525.1). NCBI lineage: Bacteria > Bacillati > Actinomycetota > Actinomycetes > Propionibacteriales > Nocardioidaceae > Nocardioides > Nocardioides sp. Soil796. The sequence continues at coordinate 692,846 of NZ_LMSQ01000017.1, read as the reverse complement.
CCCACGAGGAGCCACTTCCAGGAGTCGTCACCGAGGATCGAGAGATTCTTCGGTGAATGTACGGACACGGGATTGCCGTCCTTGTCGACGGCCCCGTCGGTCAGCCCGGTGATCGGGTCGTAGGCGCCACGGTAGGCGCGGCCGCTCGAGTTCGTGCCGGCGCCGCGCTCGGGCGAGTACATGGGACTGCGCTGCACCGACTTCCCGGGCTCCAGGCACCGCGCCGGGTAGATCGCGGTGTCGGTCAGGTCATTGCCCTGGCGCCACTGGTCGGCGGGCATGTAGCCGGCGCCACGACAGGGGCCGGGATTCTGCGCGAGCTGGATGTTGACGTGTCCCCAGCCGTCGCCCGGCGTACCGGTGAAGCCGCCCGCCACGGCCAGGGGGAACGAGACGAGCAGCTGCTCGAGGCCGGCCAGGTGGTTGACCGCGACCTGGTTGGTCGTGACGAGATTGGCCAGCAGGACGGGAAGGGTCGGCTCGAGCTCCTTGAGCAGCGCGTCGACTTCGCGGACGGCCCCGGGTGCGACCTGGAGGATCGTGCGGAGGTCCTTGTCGCTGCCCCGCAACGAGTCGGTCAACGCGGCCAGGTCGCGGCTGAACGCCTTGATGTTCTCGCTCTGCCCCTTCTGGGTGCGCAACACGGTCAGGCCCTGGTCGAGAAGGCGGATCGTGTCGTCGGTGTGCAGGGCCGCCTCGTCGATGAACTTCGTGCCACCGTCGAGAAGCTGCTGCAGCGCCGGCGCGGTGTCCTTGAAGAGGATGCCGAGCTCCTTGACCACCGACGAGAGGCTCTCCTTGTCGACGGAGCCCACGAAAGCGTTCAACGCCACCAGGACCTCGTCCTCACCGACCGGCAGCGAGTCGGCGTCACCGTCGAACGTGTACCCGTTTCCGGCGTACGGGCCGTCGTTGTCCTCGGGCAGGAAGTCGAGGTACTGCTCCCCCACGGCCGAGAGGTTGTGCACGTAGAACGCCGAGTCCTTCGGGATCTTCGTGCCGTCCTCGAGGGCAAGGTCGAGCTCGAGGCCCTCTCCGGTGACGTGCATGCCGGAGACCTTGCCGACCTTGGCGCCGCGGTAGGTCACCTCGCTCCCGACGAACAGGCCGCCGGAGTCGGGCAGCGTGGCGTGCACCGTGATGCCTCGCCCCAGCACCTTGTCGACGAAGCCGAGGTAGTTCGCGGTGACGTAGACGATGCCGACTGCACTGAGGATGCAGAAGGCGATCAGGCGGACCTTCACACCGTGGGTCATGAGAGCCCCGTCCCGTAGATGTCCGGCGCGCGTGACTCCTGCGGGCTGGTCGCCGCGTCGCGCAGGCCGGGGAGCCCCGGGATCCCGGACAACGCCGGAAGGTCGGGCAGACCCGGCAGGCCGAGGAGGTCGGTCAGGTCGGAGAGGCTGGGGATCCCACCGCCGGGCAGCACCGCCACGATCTTGCAGACGTCCTTGGCCCGGTTGGCGGGCAGCTTGCAGGCGGCCCGGAGCTCGCGGAAGAGGTCGAGGTTGGTGAGGAACTTGGCGCAGTCCTTGCCGCCCAGGTTGCCGCTGGCGAGGCACTTCTGGAGGTCCTTCACCAGCTGCCCGGGGTCGGGCAGAGAGACGATCGGTGCGTCGGTGAGGTAGTTCTCGAGGTTGATGTCGAGCCGGATCTCGGTGTTGCCGTAGTCGCCCTTGACGATGTCCTGGGCCTCGTCGGGGAACGGGAAGCTCAGCATCAGCGAGAGCCCGGCCGGCAACGACTTCCCGGCCTCGTTGAGCTTCGACAGGATCGGCTTGAGCGACTTCAGGGAGGCGACCAGGTTGCCCTTGGTGGCGCCGATGACCCGGGTGCCGACCTTGCCGAGGTCGTCGAGGCCGACGAGCATCTGCACCAGCTCGTCGTGCTGCGCGGCCAGCACCTTGACCGCCGGGCCCATCACGTCGAGGGCGTCGCCGATCACCGCGCGTTCGTCGTTCAGCGTGGTGGCCAGGCCATTGAGCGACTCCATGGCCCGGATGATGTCGGCCTTCTGGTCGTCGATCGTGCCGACCACCGAGTCCAGGCTGGAGAGCAGGGTCTTGAGGCGGTCGGTGCGACCGTTCATCACATTGTTGAGCTCGGTGGTGATCGTGCCGAGCTGCGCCACGCCGCCGCCGCTGAGCAGGAACGAGAGCGCGCCGAGCACTTCCTCGACCTCCGGGTTGCGACCGGTGTCGGCCCGCGCGATGTTGTCCTTGTCGCCGAGTCGGCCGACCGGGGGCTTGACCGGGTCCGGCTCGAGGGCGACGTACTTCTCGCCGAGCAGGCTGGTCTGCCGGATCATCGCGACCGCGTTGGCGGGAAGCTCGACGTTGTCGCGGATGCGCATCGTCACCTTGGCGTGCCACCCGACCCGCTCCACGTCGGTGATCTCCCCGACCGGGACGTCGTCGACCATCACTGGCGAACGCGGTACGACGTTGAGCACGTCGTCGAACTCGGCGGTGACCTCGAACGACTTGTCCTCGTCGACACCGGAGCCCGGCAGCGGCAGGTCGTAGGCGCCGTCGAACTTGCAGCCGGCGACCAGCACGAGGAGCGCCAGCACCACCGCCAGCAGGATGCGTCCACGCAGGAGCCGGGTCATCATCGGGCCCCCGTCAGGTCGGAGAGCGTGGTCGAGGTGTCGCCGGCGTACTGGTCGGCGACCTGCTGGTCGGGGCTCGCGCCCTTGGTTCCGGTGCCGCGGCTCGGGAGGCTCTGGTTGGCCTGCGAGACGACTGGCTCGAGCAGCGTCTTGAAGAGCGTGCAGGCGAGGTTCTTGCTGGCCTTGGGCAGCTCGGACTGCTGGATCACCGCGCAGAGGAAGCCGTCGGAGTCGGCCACGTTCTGCTGGAACCCGAAGCGGGAGCCGATCGATCCGGACTTCTGGTCGTAGGCGCGGACGAGGTTCCCGATGCCCACGGGGCCGGCGGTCAGCGCGAGGTCGATCGCGTCCTTCTCGGAGGCGATGTTCTTCGCCACCCGGGTCAGCTTGCGCACGTCGGTGCCGATCGCCTTCCGGTTGCGCTTGATGAACTTCTCGACCGTGCCGACCGCACCGGCCACCGATGCCAGGGCCTGCTGCAGCTCCTGGCGTTCGTCGGCCAGGTCGGCGGACACGCCGGCCAGGTCCTTCATGAACGCGACGACGTACTCGTCGTTGGCGGCGAGGGTCTCGGTGAAGTTCGCCAGGTTCTCCACGGTCTTGAACAGGTCACCGCTGCCGTTGCCGAACGTGGTCGCCGCCGCGGCCAGGTCGTTGATCATCTGGTTGCCGAGCCTGCCCTTGCCCTTGAGGTTCTTGTCCGCGACCTTGAGCAGGTGGTTGAGCGTGCCGTCCTTGTTCGCGCCGTTCGGCCCCAACGCGGTGGTCAGGTCGCGCAGCCCGGCGTAGATCCGGTCGAGCTCGACCGGGACCCCGGTGTCGGGCAAGGCGATGTCGGCGGCGTCGGCCATCACCGCCCCCGAGGTGTACGCCGGGGTGAGCTGCACGAACCGGTCGGCCACCAGGGTCGGCGTGACGATCACGGCCTTGGCGTCGTCGGGCAGCTTCACGCTGGCGTCGTACTGCATCTCGACGCGCACCGAGTTGCCCTCGGGCACCACGTCGGTGACCTTGCCGACCGTCACCCCGAGCACGCGGACGTCGGTGTCCTTGAAGATGCTGACCGCCCGTGGGAAGTGGGCGGTGACCGTCTTGGTCTCCTCGTCGCCGCGGATCGCCATGAAGGTGCCGGCCAGCAGGAGTACGGCGACCACCACGGCGAGCAGGCGCGGGTTGAGGTAACGGGTCATGTCAGTTCACCGTCCCTACCTGGCTGAACTCACCGGTGGCCAGGCCGGCCAGGTTGACCACGTAGGCGTCGAACCAGGGTCCGGTGCCGATGATGTTGCCGAGGATGTCGGCGTACGGGCCGTAGGCGGCGAGGGTGTTCTTGAGCTCCTTCTCCTTGGAGGTGAGGAAGTTCAGCAGGTCGTCGACCTCCTTGAGGGCCGGTCCGATCTCCGACTGGTTGTCGACCACGACGCCGCGCAGCTCACGGGCCAGCACCCTGGCGTTGACCAGCAGGCGGTGCACGGCGGCCTTGCGACTGCGCAGCTCCTTGAAGACGAGGTCGGCGTTCTTGACCAGCTTGACGACGTCGTTGCGGCGGTCGTCGAGGATCTCGCTGACCGACGCCGAGCCCTCGAGCAGGGTCTGCAGCTCGGCATCACGGCCGGCGACCGACTGCGAGAGCCGTGAGATGCCGGTGAACGCGGCCTGCAGCTCCGGGCCCGAGGACTCGATCGTCGAGCCGACCGTGTTCAGCGCCTGCTTGAGCTGCGGGATGTCGATGCGCGCGGTGGTGTCGGTGAGGTCGCCCAGCACCCCGACGATGTCGTAGGCGGCCTTGGTGCGGGAGACCGGGATGACGTCGTCGGTGTCGAGCTGGCCCGGACCGGCCGGCGTGAGCTCGAGGTACTTCTCCCCCAGCAGGTTCAGCACCTGCACCGAGGCCCGGCTCTCCCTGCCGAACTCGACCCCGTGGTCGACCTCGAAGGTGACCAGCACCTTGTCGCCCTTGAGCTCGATGTCCTGGACCCGGCCGGCCCGGATGCCGCCGACCTGCACCATGTTGCCCTTGCGCAGGCCGCTGGCGTCCTTGAACTCGGCCTGGAAGCTGTCGCCGCCGAACCCGGGGAACTTGGAGAGGTTGAACGCCGCCGCCACGATCAGCAGGGCGACGACGAGGGTGATCGCCCCCAGGCGCAGGATCTGGTGCTCGCTGTAGCCGCGCATCACTGACACCTGGCCGCGTTGGACTTGATCTTGAAGTTGCCGAGCTGCTCCTGGAGCTTGGCCAGGCCCGGTACGTCACTGAGCACCGGCAGCTGGATCCGCACGGAGGCGGCGCAGAGGTAGTAGTTGTACCAGGAGCCGTAGGTCCCGGTACGGGTCTGGTCGGTCATCGACTCGGGCAGCCGGTCGAGCAGCTCTCCGAGCACCTTCTCGCTCTCCGGGCGGGTGAGCAGCTCCGCGAGCTTGCGGAGCTCGACCACGTCGGCCTTCAGCCAGGGCCGTGAGTCCTTGAGCAGCCCGGCCACCACCTCGGTGAGGTCGGAGATGTTGTCCAGGGAGCTGCCGATCGTCTTGCGGTCCTTCGCCAGGTCGGTCATCCAGCCCTTCAGCTCGACGATCAGCTCGGTGAACTGCTCGGAGCGGTTGTTGACGGTGTCTGCGGTCTGGCTGAGGTTCGTGATGACCTCACCGATCAGCTTGTCGCGGTCGGCGAGGCTGTTGGTCAGCGACGCAGTGTTGGCCAGCAGGCTCTGCACGGTGCCGCCCTCGCCCTGCAGCACGCGCACGAGGTTGAGCGACAGGTCGTTGACCTGGGTCGGGTTCAGCGCGGTGAACAGCGGCTGGAACCCGTTGAACAACACCGTCAGGTCGAGCGCCGGACTGGTCCGCGAGAGTGGGATCGTGGAGTCCTCGTCGAGCCTCGGGGCGTCGCCGTCCTTGCCCTCCTCGATGGCGAGGTAGCGGTCGCCGACCAGGTTCTTGAACCTGATCTCGGCCCGCGTCGAGGTGGTCATCGGCACGTCGGCCTTGACCCGGAAGGTCACCAGCGCGTGGTTGCGGTCGTGGTGCTCGACGTCCTTGACCTCGCCGACCGACACCCCGGCAATGCGTACGTCGTCACCCTTCTCGAGCATCGACGCACTGGTGAACTCGGCCTGGTACGTCTTCCCCGCACCGAAGCCGATGTTGCCCATGATCGCGGCCAGCAGGCCGGTGACCAGGATGCTGACCACGGTGAAGATGCCGAGCTTGATGCCGGCCGCGATGGTGACCGAGTTGCGGCTCATGAGGACACCTCCGCCCCGCGCATCAGCGGACCGTAGAGCAGCGAGGGCATCGAGCCGTAGGAGTCGGCCGGACTGCCCGAGCGGGCGGCCAGCAGCGAGCTGGTGATCTTCTGGTCGGCGGCGGTGCCCACCTCGCCCATCGTCACGTTGCGCCGGCTGGTGGCACTGATGCCGAGCAGGTCGAGCAACCGGCTCGGGTCCTGGAGGAACGCGGTCGGTGAGTCGTCGAGCGTGCGGTCGTCACCGTCCTTGAGGGCGGGCACGGGCGGGTAGGGCACCTGCGGGTTGGGCAGTCCGGCGCACCACGGCCCGTGGCCGACCTCGCCGTACTGCGGCCGGTCGGCGCTGGTGTACCCGGCGTACTGGGTGGCACCGAGCTCGACGTACTGCTTGACCCGGTCGCCGGCGAACATGTCTCCGAGGTAGTCGTCGTACCTGTCGAGACCGCGCAGCAGGCAGGGGAACTCCGGGGAGTAGACCGCGAGCAGGTTGAGCAGCGGCTCGGTGACCTCGCCCATCCGGATCAGGTCGGTCTCGTTCTCCCGGAGGATGCGCGTGGTCGTGCCGGCCAGCCCGGTGACGTCGGCGAAGAAGGTGCCGAGGTTCTCCTTGTTGTCCAGCACGGTCTGGCTGGTCACCGTCGCGTTGCGCAGCACGTCGATCAGGTCGGGCGCCGCGATGGAGTAGGTCTCCGCGACCTCGCCGAGAAGGATCAGGTCCTTGCGCAGCGTGGGCAGGTGGCTCTCGATGGCGCCGAGGTAGGAGCCCAGCTTGTCCATCGTCTCGCCGATCTCCTCGCCCCGGCCGGCAAGTGCGGTGGCCAGTGCGTTCAGCGTCGCGTTCAGGTCTGCCGGGCGCACCGAGCGGAGCAGCGGGAACAGGTCGGCCAGGATGCGGCTGAGCTCGACGTTGGTCTCGACCCGGTCGGAGGGGATCACGTCGCCGTCCGCGAGTGACTTCCCTGACGGGGACTCGGGGTCGACGAACGAGATGTACTTCTGGCCGAACAGCGTCGTCGGCAGGATCTCCACGGAGACGTTGGACGGGATGTTCTTGGCCGCGTCGGGCTTGAGGCCGACCTTGATCGAGGCCTGCTTGCCGTCCTGGTCGATGCCGCGGACCTGTCCGACGAGGACGCCGTGGACCCGCACGTCTCCGAACTTCGCGAGCTGCAGCCCGGCCCGGTCGGCCTTGATCGTGACCATGGTGACCGGTTCGAAGACCTTCTGGTAGACCGCGATCGAGGTGCCGATGAAGGTGGCCAGCAGGGTCAGGAAGACGACGCCGAAGAACAGCAACCGCCGGTGTTCTGCGGCGTTGCCGTGGTGCAGGTTGACCAGAAGCACGCGACTACCCCGTGATCCTGACCGTGGTCGTCGAACCCCAGATCGCGAAGCTGAGGAAGAAGTCGGCCACCACGATCCAGACGATCGAGGTGCGGATCGCGCGGCCGACCGCCGTACCCACACCGGCGGGGCCGCCCGAGGCGGTGTAGCCGTAGTAGCAGTGGATCAGGATCACCGAGATCGCCAGGAACAGCAGCTTGAAGAACGACCAGAGCATGTCGATCGGCGGCAGGAACTGCAGGAAGTAGTGGTCGTAGGTGCCCGCCGACTGGCCGTACATCAGCGTCGTGATCAGCCGCGGCGAGAGGTACGACGCCGAGAGCGCCACGATGTAGAGCGGGATCACCGCGATGAAGGCCGCGATCATGCGGGTGGTGACCAGGAACGGCAGCGACGGCACGCCCATCACCTCGAGCGCGTCGATCTCCTCCGAGATGCGCATGGCACCCAGTCGCGCGGTGTAGCCGCACCCGACGGTCGCAGCCAGCGCGATCGAGGAGACCAGGGGGGCCACCTCGCGGGTGTTGAAGTACGCGGAGATGAACGCGCTGAACTTGGCGACGCCGATCTGGCTCAGGGAGGCGTAGCCCTGGATGCCGACTTCCGTGCCGGCGAAGAAGGCCAGGAACGCGATCACCCCGACGGTGCCCGCGATCATGGTCAGGCCGCCCGCCCCGAACGTGACCTCGGCCAGGGTGTTCCAGATCTCGCGGCGATAGCGGCGTACGGCGCGGGGCGTCCAGCTCAGTGCCTTCACGTAGAACAGGAACTGGTCGCCGTACGCCTCGAGGGTGTCGCGGCGGCCCTTGACGAACGACGTGCCGAGTGAGGTGAGAGTCGCCATCACAACCCCGGCGGTGGGACGACTTGGAAGTAGATCGCGGTGATGATCGCGTTCATGAAGAACAGCAGCATGAAGGCGATGATCACCGACTCGTTGACCGCTCGGCCGACGCCACTGGGGCCGCCGCCGGCGTTGAGCCCCTTGTAGGCGCCCACCACCGCGGCCAGCCAGCCGAACACGGCGGCCTTGATCATCGCGATGTAGAGGTCGGGCAGCGAGGCCAGTGCGGTGAACGACGACAGGAACGCACCTGCCGAACCGCCCTGGATGATGACGGTGAAGAAGTAGCCGCCACCGATGCCGGCGGAGATCACCAGCCCGTTGATCATCAGGGCCACGAAGACGGTGGCGCACACCCGGGGAGCCACCAGGCGCTCGAGCGGGTCGATGCCGAGCACCTCCATGGCGTCGATCTCCTCGCGGATCTTGCGGGCGCCCATGTCGGAGCAGATCGCCGACCCGGCGGCTCCGGCGATGATCAGGGCCGCCGCGATCGGTGCCGCCTCGCGGACCACCGCCAGCACCGCCGTGGCACCGGCGAAGGACTGCGCGCCCAGCTGGCCGGTCAGGTTGCCGACCTGGAGCGAGATCACCGCGCCGAACGGGATCGAGACGAGGATGGTGGGCATCAGGGTGACGCTGGTGATGAACCAAGCCTGCTCGATGAACTCGCGGAACTGGAACGGCCTGGTGAAGATCCGCTTGGTCACCTGCACGACCATCGCCGTGATCTCGCCGGGGCCACGGACCACGGACACAGCGGAGAACCCCACTCTGTTACCTCCCTGGTCCGGTGCCGCCTGCGCGAACGCACTGGTGACGAAGCCGCAATACTAGAACGTGTTCTCATTATCGGCAATGCCGACGCGCGGATGTGTACCTCCGAGTAACGAGCCGGGCCGATTTTGGTGACGCCTCCGACCGGCGTCGGGCGGGGCCTAGTCTTGGTCCATGCCTGCGATCTGGGACGAGTTCGAGCACGATCCGCGCGACGCGGACAACCGTGCCCTGCGTGCGGCCGATCGCGACCGCGACGTCGTACGCCGGGTGCTGGAACAGGCGTACGGCGACGGGCGACTGGACCGCACCGAGCTCGACGAGCGCACCGACCGGGTGCTCGGCTCACGGACGCTCGGCGAGCTTCCCGCACTGATCGGCGACCTGGTGCCGGTCACGGCGACCACCCCGGCGGCGCTGGTCGACCACGACCAACGAGCCGTCCTGGCCTGGCGCAAGGACCGCAAGGACGCCCTGTGGACGTTCCTCTCCGCGTCGTTGATCTGCTGGGTGATCTGGGCCGCCACCAGCTTCGGCGGCGACGGCTTCCACCCCAACTTCCCGTGGCCGCTCTTCGTGATGCTCGGCACCGGGCTGAACCTGGGCCGAGTGGTCTTCATGAGGGACGAGATGGTCGAGCGGGAACGCCGACGCCTCGAGAAGAAGGAGCGCAAGGCGCTGGAGAAGCGCGATGAGCAGGCGCCGCGCGAGCTCGACCCGCCCGCCGAGCCCGAGTGAGCCGCGTTCCGGTGCCTCCGTCGCTCAGCGGCGGAAGAGCCGTTTGAACAGGCCGTGCTGCTCCTCGATCACGCCGGGCACCTCGACGTGGGGGTCGGCAGGCGTGTGGTGGGACTGCTCCTGGGGCGGCGACTGCTCCGGCGCCGGAGCCCCCTTCGACTCCGCCACCACACTGGCGAGGAACTCGTCGACCTCCCGGACGGCGTACCCCTCGCGGAAGCGGACCGTCGAGAAGCGCACCATGTCGACCAGTGCCTCCACGGGACGACCTTGGCGCAGGGCCACGACGAGGCCGTCGAGGAAGTCGTCGACGTGGCCCATCTCGTAGCCGACCTGGGCGCGGACCGGCGTGAAGATCACCGAGTTGATGCGCTCGATCAACGCTTCGTGGTCGGCCATCAGGTGGTCCCCTGCGCGTCGGGCCGGAGCTTCTTGGGCAACTTCGAGACCACGGTGGACCACGACTCCTCGACGGCCGCACGCAGCTCGTCGTCGGGGATCGCGCCGCCGAAGGCGAGGTCGTTCCAGCCGGAGCGGCCGATGTAACGCATCACGGAGGCGTCGTCGGGGTAGCGCTGGAGCCACTCGTCGGCGACGTCGCGGTCGGGACCGCACTTCACCCCGACACCGGTCTCGCCGAGGAACGCGAAGATCTTGCCGCGCTCCCCCGGGCCCACCTTGATCACGGGGTGCTCGTGGCCCCACGGGTTGTCGGGCCACGCTCCGGGGAGCGACAGCGCGAACGCCTGCATCTGCGCGACATTCATCCGGCCACCGGTTC
>NZ_LMSQ01000017.1:331548-682484 GCF_001429525.1 Nocardioides sp. Soil796 | reverse complement strand
GGCCTGCGAGCGACGAGAACGCCGCCAGCGCGCGTGCCGGCGCTCGGCCACAGACGATGAGTGTCTGGTGCGTGTGATGGCAAGGCNCGAGGAGCGAAGCTGGCCCGGGGTTGGCCTGCGAGCGACGAGAACGCCGCCAGCGCGCGTGCCAGGCATTCATCGCGTCGCCTCGATCATCTGGCGCAGCTCCTTCTTGAGCCCGGAGATCTCGTCACGCAGCCGGGCCGCGACCTCGAACTGCAGCTCGGCCGCGGCGTTGTGCATCTGGTCGGTCAGCTCCTGGATCAGCTCGGCCAGCTCGGCACTGGGCAGTCCCGCCGCATCGGGGGTGCGCTGGTCGCCGTGCAGCCTGGACAGCGCCGGGACCGGCGCCTTCTTCTGCCTCGGGTCCATGTGCTGCCAGGTCTTGAGCAGCTCCTCGGTCGACTCGTCCTCACGGGCCAGCATGTCGGTGATGTCGGCGATCTTCTTGCGCAGCGGCTGGGGGTCGAGCCCGCGCTCGGTGTTGTAGGCGACCTGCTTGGCGCGGCGCCGGTTGGTCTCGTCGATCGCCCGCTCCATGGAGTCGGTGATCTTGTCGGCGTACATGAACACCTGGCCGGACACGTTGCGGGCCGCGCGACCGATGGTCTGGATCAGCGACTTGTCGGAGCGCAGGAAGCCCTCCTTGTCGGCGTCGAGGATCGCCACCAGCGACACCTCGGGCAGGTCGAGGCCCTCGCGCAGCAGGTTGATGCCGACGAGGACGTCGTACTCGCCGAGACGCAGCTCGCGGAGCAGCTCGATGCGACGCAGGGTGTCGACCTCGCTGTGCAGGTAGCGGGTGCGGATGCCCGCATCGAGCAGGTAGTCGGTGAGGTCCTCGGACATCTTCTTGGTCAGCGTCGTGACCAGGACCCGCTCGTTCTTCTCCGTGCGCTCGCGGATCTCGTGGATCAGGTCGTCGATCTGGCCCTTGGTCGGCTTGACGATCACCTCGGGGTCGATCAGGCCGGTCGGGCGGATGATCTGCTCGACGACGTCGCCCTGCACCTTGTCGAGCTCGTAGTTGCCCGGGGTGGCGGAGAGATAGATGGTCTGGCCGATGCGCTCGAGGAACTCCTCCCACTTCAGCGGGCGGTTGTCCATGGCGCTGGGCAGCCGGAAGCCGTGCTCGACCAGGTTGCGCTTGCGCGACATGTCGCCTTCGTACATGCCGCCGATCTGGGGCACCGCCACGTGGGACTCGTCGACCACGAGCATGAAGTCCTCGGGGAAGTAGTCGAGCAGGCAGTTGGGGGCCGTGCCACGGGCGCGGCCGTCGATGTGCATCGAGTAGTTCTCGATGCCGGAGCACGACCCGACCTGCCGCATCATCTCCACGTCGTACGTCGTGCGCATGCGCAGCCGCTGCGCCTCGAGCAGCTTGCCCTGGCGCTCGAAGGTGGCCAGCTGCTCCTCGAGCTCGGCCTCGATGCCGTTGATCGCCCGCTCCATGCGCTCGGGGCCGGCCACGTAGTGGGTGGCCGGGAAGACGTACAGCTCCTGGTCGTCGGTGATCACCTCACCGGTCACCGGGTGCAGCGTCATCAGCCGCTCGATCTCGTCGCCGAAGAACTCCACCCGGACCGCGTGCTCCTCGTAGACCGGGAAGATCTCGAGGGTGTCGCCGCGCACCCGGAACGTGCCGCGGGTGAAGGCCAGGTCGTTGCGGGTGTACTGGATCGAGACCAGCTGGCGCAGGATCGAGTCGCGGTCGTGCTCCTCCCCCACGCGCAGCCTCAGCATGCGGTCGACGTACTCCTGCGGGGTGCCGAGACCGTAGATGCAGGAGACCGTCGACACCACGATCACGTCACGACGGGTCAGCAGCGAGTTCGTCGCCGAGTGGCGCAGTCGCTCGACCTCCTCGTTGATCGAGGAGTCCTTCTCGATGTAGGTGTCGGTCTGCGGGACGTAGGCCTCGGGCTGGTAGTAGTCGTAGTAGCTGACGAAGTACTCGACGGCGTTGTTGGGGAACAGGCCGCGCAGCTCGTTGGCGAACTGGGCGGCCAGGGTCTTGTTGGGCTGGAGCACGAGCAGGGGTCGCTGGAGCTCCTCGGCCACCCACGCCACGGTCGCGGTCTTGCCGGTGCCGGTGGCGCCGAGCAGCACGATGTCGTCGACGCCGTCGCGCACCCGGGCGGAGATCTCCTTGATCGCCGCCGGCTGGTCGCCCGCCGGCTGGTAGTCGGAGATCACTTCGAACGGGGCCACCCGGCGCTCGAGATCGGTCACTGGTCGCATGACGGCAAGCCTAGACGGCGCCACCGACAACGCCAGCGGAGAACGAGTGGCACCCGGTCAGCGGGCCCTGCCTCCTCGTGTCGGTGATGTCCACTAGATTGACGCCGTGCCCCGAACAGACAGCAGCCGGGCCCGGCTCCTCACCCTCGTCCGGCGCACCCTGCTGTCGTTCTTCGGCGTCCAGGTGCTGCTGGCCATCGGGCTGACGCTGGTCGACTCCTACCGCCGGCGCAACAAGAAGCCCAAGCCGTTCCCGACCACGACCCCCGAGACCGTCGAGGTCGGCGACGGCACCGTCACGACGTACACCTTCGGCCAGGACCTGTACGACGACATGCTGGCCGCGATCGCCGGGGCCAAGCGGCAGATCCTCTTCGAGACCTACATCTGGAAGGGCGACGAGGTCGGCGAGCGGTTCAAGCAGGCGCTGACCGATGCCGCCGACCGTGGCGTCGACGTGCACATCATCTACGACGCGTTCGCCAACATCGTGGTCAAGCCGACGTTCAAGAAGTTCAGCCCGAGCCTGAAGGTGCTCCGCTTCCCGGTCTACAACGCCGGGCTGCGGTTCTTCGACCTACGCCACTACGGTCGTGACCACCGCAAGATCCTGGTGGTCGACGACGAGGTCGGGTTCGTCGGCGGCTACAACATCGGCACCCCCTACGCCACGGAGTGGCGCGACACGCACTGCCGGATCACCGGCCCCGGTGTCTGGGACCTCAAGCGTGCCTTCGCCGACTTCTGGAACCTCTACCGCCGCAAGCGCTTCCGCGCCAGCGAGCGGCCGCTGCTGCTCGAGACCGCCTCGCAGTGGGAGCCGCGCATCCGCTTCCAGCGCAACGTGCCCCGGCTGTGGATGTTCCCGATCCGCTCGATGTACCTCGAGGCGATCAACCGGGCAACCGGCAACATCTGGCTGACCCACGCCTACTTCATCCCCGACCAGGACTTCGTCGACGCATTGGCCGACGCCGCCCGCCGCGGCGTCGACGTACGCCTGCTGGTGCCGGCCAAGTCCAACCACATCGTGGCCGACTGGATCTCGCGCGGCTACTTCGGCCAGCTGATCGCCGCCGGGGTGCGCATCTTCCGGTTCAAGGACGCCATGGTGCACGCCAAGACGGCCACCATCGACGGCAGCTGGTCCACCATCGGCACGGCCAACATCGACCGGCTCAGCATGCAGGGCAACTACGAGATCAACGTCGAGATCATCGACCCCGGCATGGCCCACGCGATGGAGCAGATCTACGAGGTCGACCTGTCCAACAGTGCCGAGCTGACCCGCGACGAGTGGGAGTCCCGTGACATCTACCGTCGCTTCACCGAGGCGGTGCTGGCGCCGCTACGGCCCCTGCTCTGACCCCCACGACCAGGAGACACATGTTCCGCAACCCCTTCAGACCGCCCTTCAGGGACCTGTCCGGCCGGAAGGTCTTCATCACCGGGGCGGCGAGCGGGATCGGTCGTTCCTGCGCCGTCCTCGCGGCCGCCGAGGGCGCCTCGGTGTTCCTCACCGATCGCAACGCCGAGTTGCTCGAGGCAACGGCCGCGGAGATCCGGGCCGGCGGAGGTTCGGTCCCGTTCGTCGAGGCGGCCGACATCAGCGACTACCCGGCGGTCAAGGCGCTGGCAGCCCGCTTGACCCAGGAGCACGGCGCGATGGACGTCGTGATGAACGTCGCGGGCATCTCGTCGTGGGGCACCGTCCAGTCCCTCGAGCACGAGCAGTGGCGCAAGCTGGTCGACATCAACCTGATGGGGCCCATCCACGTCATCGAGTCGCTCGTCCCTCCGATGATCGAGGCCGGGAGGCCGGGCCACCTGGTCAACGTCTCCTCCGCCGCCGGCATCATCGGCATGCCCTGGCACGCGGCGTACTCGGCCAGCAAGTTCGGCCTCCGCGGTGTGTCCGAGGTGCTCCGCTTCGACCTGCGCCGGCACCGCATCGGGGTCAGCCTGGTCTGCCCCGGCGGGGTGGCGACGCCGTTGACGCAGACCGTCGAGATCGCCGGGGTCGACCATTCCTCCCCCGCCTTCGAGAAGCTGCACGCCCGGTTCCGCAAGCGCGCCGCCACACCCGACCAGGCCGCGGCGGCGATCCTCGACGGCGTACGCCGCAACAAGTACTGGGTCTACACCTCGAACGACATCCGGCTGATCCACGCGCTGCAGCGACACTGCTCCCCGGCGTACGTCGTCGCGATGCGGGTGATGAACCGCGGCGCCAACCGGGCCCTGCCCGCAGTGGGTCGGGCCCGCCGTTCGGACGCCACATGAGCACCCCAGACAAATCCTCGCTGCGCTGCGGCAAGCCCAGGGACCCCGCATGAGCACCACACCTCGCCTCGGCCCGGGCGGCGTGCGCGAGGTCGGACCCGCCATCTGGGCGTTCTCGCGGCTGGCCGGCCGGGTCTCGGGCACCGAACCGCCGGCGGTGTTCCTCACCCTGGGCCGCAACCGGCGGCTCTTCTGGGGCTGGCTGCACTTCGCCGGGCGCCTGATGCCCGGCGGACGCCTGGCCCGCCGCGAGACCGAGCTGGTGATCCTGCGCGTGGCCGCGACCGCGCACTCCGACTACGAGTGGGCGCAGCACGAGGGCATGGGCCGCAAGGCCGGTCTCACCACGCCGGAGATCGAGGGCCTGGCCGGACGCGCGGAGCACGACTGGTCCGCGCGCGACACAATGCTGCTCGACGCGACCGACGAGCTGCTGCGCGACGCCGACCTGTCGGACGCCACCTGGCACCGGGTGCGCGAGCACCTCGACGAGCGCACGTCGGTCGAGCTGCTCATGCTGGTCGGCCACTACCGGATGCTGGCCACCACCCTTCAGGCCCTGCGCGTGCAACCCGACCGCCGCCGCACCCGCTGACCTGTCGCCAGTTCGCGTCGACCCGTCGCCAGTTCGCGTCGAGCCGTCGCCAGTTTCGTTCAGTGAGCGAAACTGGCGACAGGTCGATCAGAATTCACGACGGGTCGACGTAGGAGAGGTCAGCGGGTCAACGGTGCGGGCGCGTGGTTGGCACCGCGCCACGGAGCAGACCCGGTGCAGTGCCCGTTCAGGTAGAGGTCGCGCCCACCGGTGCCCTCCGTGGGACTGCCACGATCGGTGCCGTAGTTGCAGTAGGGCTGCGTCTTCTGGAGGCTCGCCGTCACGTTCATGTAGCCGTTGTACATGACACTGGCGAAGCGCCCGAGGCCGTACGGCGTCATCGACAGCGTCGCCTGCAGATGGGGGCCACGCAGGGCGAGGAACTTGGTCAGCGGGTTGACGTTCTTCAACAGGCCGGGCAGGCGGTGGTCGACGCCGTCGATCAGCACCATCACGTCGGCCAGGTCTCCCGGCATCCGCGACAGGATCGCGCGCACGTCGGGGTTCCACTGCACGAACCAGGTGCCGACCGTGGCCGCCGAGGCCGCCCAGTCGACCAGGAGCTGCCGGTTGTCGGCGAAGATCTTCAGCGTCGTGCGCCCCTGGGTCAGCACGCGTTCGGCGGTGGGCCACGTCGTGTCGACCGTGTCGAGCAGGGTCTCGGTGTTCGCGAGCAGCTTCCGCAGGTCGTCACCACTGCCCGCGAAGGCGGTGTTGACCTCTCGGAGCACGGTGCGGACCTTGTCGGGGTCGACCTGGCGCATCGCGGCCTGCAGTCCGCTGACCATCTTCGCCAGCGACACCGGAAGGTCATCGGCGGTCGCGGAGACCCGGTCGCCGTCGGCGAGGTAGGGACCGCCGGTCCTGTTCGGCCGGAAGTCGATGTACTGCTCCCCCACGGGTGAGAGCGAACGCACCTTGGCCACGACGTCTGCGGGGATCTCGACACCGGACTTGAGGTCGACGGTGACCTTCACCCCGGAGCCGTCGAGCTCGATCTTCTTGACCTCGCCGACCTCGACTCCGCGGTAGCTCGCGGAGGATCCCTCGAACAGGCCGCCGGTGCGCGGCATGGTCACCGTGATCTCTGCCTTCTGCTTGCCGATCGGCGCCTGGAGGATCCACGCGAACAGCAGCACGAGGCAGGCCACGAGCACGCCGGCCAGCACGGCGGCACCGAAGATCAGCTTGCCGAGGGACGCCTTGGCAGCAGCCTTGTTCTTCACGGGGTGGCCTCCTGCGTCGTGGCCGTGCGGGCACCCGGGAGAGGCATGCCGAAGCCGGTGCTGAGCCGCAGCTCGAGGGAGAGGTTGAGGTACTCGGTCGGCACGGCCCGGTCGATCAGGGCGGCGAGGTTGGTGGCCTTGACCAGCATCGACTTCGCCTGCGCCTTGTTGTCCTGCAGGGTGTCGAGAATGGGGCCGAGCTCGGCCGCGGAGACACTGATGTCGCCCTTGGTGGCGGTGACCAGGCCGTCGACGTTCTTGCTCATCCCCTCGAGCTCCTGGAGCAGCGCGGTGATCTTGCCGCTGTTGCGGCGGACCACCTTCGCCACCGGTCCGGCCAGCTTGATCGCCCGGTTGATCTGGTCCTCTCGCGCGTTCAGCAGCTTCGACGTACGGGCCAGGGCGTTGAGGAACAGGTCGATGTCGGCCTTGCTGTCGTTGAGCGTGCCGACCAGCGACTCGGTGTTGTTGATGAAGTCGCGCACGGTGCCGGTGCGGCCGTCGAGCGCGGTGTTGACCTCGTTGATGATCGTCTTGATCTGACTCAGGCTGCCGCCGTTGATCAGGAGCGACGCGGCGGCCAGGCCGTCCTCGACGGTCGGCGCCGAGCGGGTCTGGTCGATGCCGACCTTGGCCCCGTCGGTGAGCAGCGTTCGGCTCTTGCCCCGGATCACCTCGACGAAGAGCTCACCGAGGGCGGTGGTCGGGCGCAAGCGGAAGGTGGTGTCGCGGGGCAGCTTGGTCTTGCCATCCATGTTCAGCGTGACCCGGGCCTGGAAGTCGGCCGTGGCGACCTCCTCGACCCGTCCCACGGTGGCACCGTCGATCTTGACCGCAGCACCGTTGGCAAGGTTGAGCGCATCGGGGAACGACACCGTGACATCGTAGGGATCCTCGACGCCGGTGCCGACGGGGATGTTCTCCGCGTTCAGTGCGGAGCACCCGGTGCTGACCAGCAGCGTGGCGACCAGCAGTCCGAGGATTCGCAGCAGGCCGGTCATGGCTTCCTCCCCCCGCCGAGCAGGATGTCGATCACGGAACCCAGGTCCTGGGCACCGGACAGGGCCTCGCACAGCGGACCCGGGATCAGGCCACAGAGTGCGTGCACGACCTCGGTGCCCGGGAGCAGCAGCTCGACGGGAAGCCGGATGTCGAGCCGCTTCTGGTCGTTGATCGCGCGGCCGAGGTTCTCCATCGCCACCGGCATGACCTCGAGCAGCTCGCTGAGGGAGCCCTTGTGCTTGAGGATGCGCTGCGAGAGGTCCTCGATGTTCAGCACCGCCGTGCGCATGTCGCCCTTGTGGTGCTTGACGAAGACGGCGAGCAGGCTGATCGTCTCGCTGAGGCTGTCGACCGCGGTCTGCAGGTTGATCCGCTCGTCGCGGACGAGGTTGGTGCCGGCCGAGACGTTGTTGATGAAGCGGCGGGCCAGCTTGTCGTTCTTGGCGATCGCCGCCGTGAGGGTGTCGAGGTTGCCCAAAGTGGTGGCGAAGGCGTCGCTGTGCTCGGCGAAGGCCCCGGTGCCGTTGACCAGGTTGGTGATCGTGCGGCGGATCTGCTTGCCGTTGCCGTCGAGGGTGTTGGCCGTCTTGTCGAGCAGCCGCTTGAGCGGCTTGGCGTTCTTGCCCTTGCCGTTCAGGCCCTCCGCCAGGACGTCGATGGAGTCGAGCAGCTCGTCCCACTCGACGGGGGTGCGGGTCTGCTCCTGGTCGATGGTGGCGCCGGTCTTCATCACCGGTCCGGACTTGTACGCCGGGGTGAGCTCGACGTACCGGTCGGTGGCCATCGACCTTGAAACGATGACGGCGCCCGCGTCGGCCGGGATCTTGACGTCGGGGTCGAGCTCGAGGGTGACGTCGACCCGGTCACCGTGGGGCTCGATCTTGGTGACCTCTCCGACCGGGACGCCGAGGACGCCCACGTCGTTGCCGACGAAGAGCCCCGCGCTGTTGGTGAGCTGGACCGTGATCGTGGTCTTGTCCTTGCCGAAAGGTCCACAGCCGGTGAGCCCCACCGTGAGGGCGAGCAGCATGGCCAGCAGCCGCAGGGAGCGACCGAGAGATGCCTGCATCAGCTGCACTTCCCTTCGATGCGGCACCGGATGGTGTCCGGCGTGGCACCGGGCATGTACTGGTCGAGCCAGGACCCCGAGCCGGTGCTGTTGGCGAAGTAGCGCGCCGTCGGTCCGAGCAGGTCGGCGACCTGGCCCAGCTTCTCGTGGTTCCTGGTGAGCAGCTGGATGGTGTTGTTCAGGTTGTCGAGCATCGGCCCGATCTCGTCGCGGTTCTCCTTCATCAGGCTGCTCAGCTGCGTGCCGATCGCCCGGAGGTCGACGAGCAGGTTGTGGATCGCCTGCCGCCTGGAGACCAGCTCGGTCAGCAGCACGTTGGCCTGCCTCATCAGCACCGTGATGTCGTCGCTGCTGTTGGCCAGCTGCTCGCTGAACGTGCTCGTCGACTCGAGCAGTGTGCCGAGGTCGTCGGAGCGGTTGGCGAACATCTCGGAGAGGTCGGAGATGCCGCGCAGGGCAGGCAGGAACTCCTCGCTCGACTGGTCCATCGTCCTGGCCACCGTGTTGAGCGCCGTCCGGATGGTGTCGACGTCCAGCTTCTGGGAGAGGTCGCCGGTCTGGTTGATGACGTCCTGGAGGTTGAACGGCACGTGGGTCTGGGACAGCGGGATGTGCTCGTGGGAGAGCTCGCCCTTGCCGGACGGTGACAGCAGCAGGAAGTGGGTGCCGAGCAGGGTGGCCACCTTCACCTCGGCGGTGGTCGCCTTGCCGAGCTCGATGTCCTTGTCGACGGTGAACTCGATCTGGACGTGTTGCCCGTCGAGCTCGATCTTGCGGATCTCACCGACGCCGACGCCGGCCACCTGAACCTCTTCACCGACGCGCAGGCCGGCGGTGTGCTCGAGCTCGGCGGTGTAGGTGTTCGCGCCGAACGGGAAGATCGTGGTCGCCATGATCAGGGCGGCGAGGATCGCCAGGACCCCGGCGCCCATCAGGCCGATCCTGCGGTAGCTCTCGGGTGTCTTCGCGAAGTTCATCGGCAGGCCTCCGAGAACGGGCCGTTCTGGCCACCGATCCAGGTCGTGTTCTCGCCCAGCAGCTTGATGCCGAACTTGCAGTTGTAGACCTGCAGGTTGGCGCCGTAGGACTGCGAGCGCACGAAGGCGCCGACCAGCTGGGGCAGGGCGTCGAAGGCGTTCTCGATGACCGGCGTGCCCCTCGTGATGGTGGCGCCCAGGCGCCGAAGTGAACGGATGTCGGCCTCGATCGTCGGCCGCAGGTCGTTGACCAGGTCGGTCGTCGAGTCGAGGTTGGTGCCGATGTTGTCGAGGGCCCCGAAGAAGTTGCCACTGCCCTTGTTGAGCTCGGTCACCAGCTTGCGCAGCTCGACCAGGGCGGTGTCGAACTGGTCGGAGTTCGCGGCCAGGTTGTCGACCACCGGCGTGAGGTTCTCCACGACCTCGCCGAAGACCTGGTCCTTGTCGGCCAGGAAGGAGGTGAGCTCGCCGGTCTCGGCCAGGAGCGACTCGACGCTGCCGGACTCCCCCTGCAACACGGAGACGATGTTGGAGGCCAGGGTGTTCAGGTCCTTGGGCGAGAGCACGTTGAAGAGCGGTTCGAAGCCGTTGAGCAGCGCGGTGAGGTCGAAACCGGGACGGGTGCGGTTGAGCCCGATCTCGTCGCCGTCCTTCAAAGGCGGGCCGGGCTGTGCACCGGGTGTCAGGGCGAGGTACTTCTGCCCGAGCAGGTTCTGGTAGCGCATGACCACGCGCGTGGTGTCGCTGACCTTCTGGCTGTCCTGCACGGTGAACTCGACCTTGGCGAGCGTGTTGTCCTTGACCGTCACGTTCTCGACGCGGCCGACCTTGACCCCGGAGATGCGTACGTCGTCACCGGCCCGCAGCCCGCTGACGTTCGTGAACGCGGCGTAGAGGGTCTTGGAGTCGCCGTTGACCTTGTTCGTCATCGTGTTGTAGAGCCCGACGAACAGCAGGATCGACACGAGGCCGAAGAGGCCGAACTTGATGGCAATCGTCTTCATCGCGGGCCCTCCTCAGCAGCCCCGGCCACGGAGGCCGGCGTAGGTCGGGCAGTCACCGGGGCCGTAGCCGTCCTCGGGAGCGAGGCGGAGGTTGGCGTCGATGCGCATGAACGGGCCGTAGGAGAAGGCCTTGCCACCGTTGTCGGCCAGGGCGATCACCGCGGCGAAGAGCGCCGGGATGTCGCCGCGCCCGAGGTAGAGGGCGTGGAGGGTACGGCGGAGGTACGGCAGGCCGGTCTGCAACGCTTCCCGGTTGTTGGTCACCACGTGATCGACGGTCGTGCTGACGTCGGTCAGTCCGGCAAGCACTGACTGGAACTCCTTCTCCATGTCGACCAGGGTCTGACCGGCGGCCATCACGCCGTCGAGCGCCGTGAAGAGGTTCGGTGTGATGCGCGAGAACGTCGACATCACCACGGTGGCCAACCGGATGTCCTGGCGGATCAGCGGCATGTAGGGCTCGATGCGTGACACGGCACGGTTCGCGGTCTCGATCATGGTGCCGATGTTGTCGCCCTTGCCGTCGAGCGTGGAGGCGAAGGTCTCGAGCATGGTGGCCAGTTCGGCCGGGCCGAGGGCGTCGACGAGTGCCTGGGTCTCCTCGAGGAGGTCGCCCAGCTCGATCGTCTCGGCCGAGGCGTCCTGCTTCAGCGCGGCGTTGGCGGTGACGACACCCCTGGGTGCGGTGGGCCGCAGCAGCTCGACGTACGCCGCACCGAAGATGCTGACGGGGAGCACCCGGACGGTGGCGTTGCCCGGCACCTTCTCGGCCTGCTCGGGGTCGAACTGCATGCTGACCTCGACACCCCTGGGTGCGGGCTCGATCGCATCGACCTTGCCGACCACGATGCCGTCGAGCTTGACCTCGGCACCGATCTCGAGGGCGCCGCCGGCGGTGTCGAGCTGGGCAGTGGCCGGCACGGTCTCGTCGAACTTGCCGAATGCGTTGGCCAGGAGCAGGCCCACCGCGACGGCGAGTACGACGAGGAAGATGCCGCCGCGCAGGGCCTGGGTACGCACGGATGCCGGGGCGCTCATCAGCCCGCCACCCTGAAGCCGGGATCAGATCCCCAGAACACCAGCGTCAAGAGCATGTCGACCAGCACCACGACGACGATGCTGCAGCGGATGGCCCGGCCGGTCGCCTCACCGACACCCTGTGGTCCCGCGCTGGCCCGGAAGCCGAACCAGCAGTGGATCAGCGCGACCAGGGTGGCGAAGACGACGATCTTGACGATGGAGAGGAAGACGTCACGTCCGTCGATGAACGAGAAGAAGTAGTGCTCGTAGGTGCCGCGCGACTGGTTGAAGATCAGGACGACGGAGGCCTCCGAGGCGGCGTACGCACCGAGCAGGCCGATCAGGTAGAGCGGCAGGATCGCGAACATGCAGGCCAGCACCCGGGTGGTGACCAGGTAGCGCATCGGCTCCACGGCCATCACCTCGAGGGCGTCGATCTCCTCGGAGATGCGCATCGAACCAATCTGGGCGGTGAAGCGGCAGCCCACCTGGCCCCCGAGGGCGAGGGCGGCTACCAGCGGTGCGAGCTCGCGGGTGTTGACGCCGGCGCTGACGAACCCGGTGAGCGGCGCCAGACCCATGATCTCGAGGCCGTTGAAGCCCTCGATGCCGAGCGAGGTGCCCGCGGAGAGCGACAGCAGGATCATCACGCCGACGGTGCCGCCGCCGACGAGCAGGGCGCCGGAGCCCCAGCTGATGTCGGCGAGCTGGCGGAGCACTTCCTTGTAGTAGCGCTGGAGTGTGAAGCGGGTTCCCCTGAACGTCGTCCAGGTGAACCAGATGAAGTCGCTGAACCGGGCGAGGGCGCTTTGCACTCCGGTCATCGTGCCCGCCTCACGCGATCCTGGCCGGGGCCAACATGACGTAGGCCTGGGTCAGCGCGACGTTGACCACGGCCAGTGAGATGACGCTGATGACGACGGCCTCGTTCACCGCATCGGCCACGCCCTTGGCGCCGCCACTGGCGGTGAGCCCCTTGTGACAGGCCACGATCGTGGCGATGAACCCGAAGATGAGGGCCTTGAAGCTGGCGAGGAAGAGGTCGGTCGGTTGCGCGAAGGAGACGAACGCGGCGATGTAGGTGCCCGAGCTGACCTGACCACCGCCGACGTTGAGGATGTAGCCGGTGATGATCGAGGTCGAGGCGACGATGATGTTGAGGAAGAAGGCGACCACGAGTGCGGCCACGACGCGGGGCGCGACGAGGCGCTGCACCGGGTTGATGCCCATGACCTTGAGCGCGTCGACCTCTTCGCGGATCGTGCGGGCACCGAGGTCGGAGGTGATCGCGGCACCGACCGCGCCGGCGATCATGATCGAGGTGACCAGGGGTGCGCCCTGGCGGAGCACGCCGATGCCGTTGACCGCGCCACTGAACGACTGGGCGCCGATCTGGGCCGCGACGCCGCCGACCTGGATCGAGACGATGATGCCGAACGGGATCGCCACCAGGATGGTCGGCAGCACCGACACGCGGGCCATGAACCAAGCCTGGAGGAGGAACTCCGACCACGAGAACTTCCGGCTGACGATGTCCACGGCGGCGCTGACCGACGCCTCGATGGCGAGCACGATCATCGCTCCGGCGGTCTCGATCCCCTTACGGATTCGACCACCCAGGTCACTGGCGATTCGTGCCGGCAATGTGCCAGCCACCCAGCCACCCGCCTGCGAAGCCATGGATTCCCGCTCTCTGAAGTCACCGTTGTTGAACCAAACGCGTGGTGCGGCCACGAAGTTACGCCAAGGTGGACACGAGGTCTACTTGAGTCTCACTACTTGACAGCATGGCTATCCAGGTAAATGGGTGCGAGGAGCCATTCGCGGTCCACGTCGCGGTCGACGGATCGCGTCGAGCCCGAGAAGTGCCTGCACACGGTAGCGATGCCCGGGCCAGTTCTGAAGGATCTCGGCGAGCCCCGTGTCGTCGACGGGCTGACCGGTCAGGGCCCAGCCGACGTCCTTGGCCACGTGGTAGTCGCCGAAGCTCACCGCGTCGGGGTCGCCGTGCGCGCGCACCCGGGTCTCGGCACTCGTCCAGACGCCGACCCCCGGCAACGACCGCAGGCGACGGTCGGCCTCGGGATGGTCGACCCCAGTGGTGCGCTCCAGGGAGCCCGCCACACGCGCGGCGCCGACGAGGGTGCGGGACCGGGCACCGTCGATACGCATGGCCAGCCACTCCCACGACGGCACGGTGGTCAGGGTTGCCGCGTCGGGCTGCACCCAGAGGTCGGGGTGCGGGCCGGGCGCACGCTCGCCGTACCGCCGTACGAGTCGCCGGAACCCGAGGAAGGCCTCCTGGCCGGTGACCTTCTGCTCGATGACGGCCGGCACCAACGCCTCGAGCACCAGTCCCGTGCGGCCGATGCGCCAGTGCGGGTGGTTGCGCCACGCTTGCTCCACGACGGGATGGCGTGCCTCGAAGCCGGTCCAGTCGTCGTCGGCGCCGAGCATCGCGGGCAGGCGCTCCAGGAGCCAGCCGGCGCCGGGCCCCCACGCCGTGGCCTCGACCTCACCGGCCGCGGCACGTGTGACGACGCGGAGCGCGCCGACACCTTCCGGCGTACGGATGCCGCGCCAGTGCGAGCCGTCGTCGTCGACGCGGTACGTCGGATCGCCCGGGCCGCGCCGGTTGGCACCGAGGATCTGCCCGACCGGGCACGGCCAGTCGGGCCGCCAGAGACGTTGCTGCACGGGCTCAACGTATCGCGCGGTCCCGACACCGACGGCGTACGCCGACCGACGAAACGAGACATCCGTCAACAGAGTGTGCGACAGGGAGTTACACCTACGTCTAGACTCATCCCATGAGCGACGGAAAGACCAAGCAGGCCGAGCCACGACGTACGGCGGCGGCAACCCGACGGCGCCGTCGCGAGGCGGAGATCCTGGCCGCCACCCGAGCGCTGTTCGACGAGCGCGGCGTCCGCGACGTGCACATCGACGAGATCGCCAAGACCGTCGGCACCAACCGGGCCATCCTCTACCGCCACTTCTCCGGCAAGGAGGAGCTCTTCGCGCTGACCCTGGTCGGCTACCTCGACGAGCTGCGTGACCGGATGCAGGCGGTGATGGACGCCGGCGGCACCCCGCGTGACCGCCTCGTGGCCCTGGTCGAGGCGTTCGTCGACTACGGCATCGAGTACCCCGCGTTCGTCGACTGCGCGCAGGCGCTGATGCGCCGCCCCGGCCCCGAGCTCCTCGACGAGATCAGCGAGTCGGCCCTGTTCCGGCTCGGGCGCGGCATCGCGGCGTGCCTGGCCATGCTCAGCTCGACCCTCGACGAGGGCGTCGCCGAGGGCACCTTCGCGGTCGAGGACACCAGCCTGCTGGCCAACCACATGTACGCGACCGGCTTCGGCGCCCTCCAGCTGGCCCGCGTGGGCATGCTGATCAAGGAACTGGCCCCCGGCATCCCCACCATCGCGCCGATCTCGGTCGTGCAGGTGCGCCAGTACCTCGTCGACACCAGCCTGGCACTGGCCGGCTGCCCCACTCGCTGACCCGTCGCCAGTTCCGGTCGACCCGTCGCCAGTTCCGGTCGACCTGTCGCCAGTTCCGGTCGACCTGTCGCCAGTTCGGGTCGGCCCTCCGAACAAACGACGGGTCACCTCGAACAAACGACGGGTCGATGACAACGGGCGCCGACCTCCGAGGAGGTCGGCGCCCGTTGCGCGTGACGAGTGGTGCGATCAGGGGCGCTCGAGGATCGCCACGACGCCCTGACCGCCCGCGGCGCAGATCGAGATCAGGCCGCGGCCCGAGCCCTTCTGGGCCAGGAGCTTGGCCAACACGGGCACGATGCGACCACCGGTCGCGGCGAACGGGTGCGCCGCCGCCAGCGAGGAGCCGTTGACGTTGAGCTTGCTGCGGTCGATGGCACCGAGGGGCTTGTCGCGACCGAGGCGCTCCTTGCAGAACACCGGGTCCTCCCAGGCCTTCAGCGTCGAGAGCACCTGGGCCGCGAAGGCCTCGTGGATCTCGTAGTAGTCGAAGTCCTGGAGGGTCAGGCCCTCGCGCTCGAGCATGTCGGAGACGGCGTACGCCGGCGCCATCAGCAGGCCCTCGTCGCCGCCGACGTAGTCGACCGCCGAGGTCTCGTAGGCGGTGATGTAGGCCAGCACCGGGAGGTCGTGCTCCTTGGCCCAGTCCTCCGAGGCCAGAAGCACGGCGGAGGCGCCGTCGCTGAGCGGGGTCGAGTTGCCGGCGGTCATCGTGGCGGCCTCGCCCTTGCCGAACACCGGCTTGAGCTTGGCCAGCTTCTCGACCGTCGAGTCGGGGCGCATGTGGTTGTCGCGCTCGACACCGCGGAACGGGGTGACCAGGTCGTCCATGAAGCCTTCGTCCCAGGCCCGGGCGAGGTTCTGGTGCGAGGCGGCGGCCAGCTCGTCCTGGGCCTCGCGGGTGACGCCCCACTCGAGGGCGGTGATCGCCTGGTGGTCGCCCATCGACAGGCCCGTGCGCGGCTCGATGTTGGCCGGCGGCAGGATGCCGATGTCGCCGGGACGGATCGCGAGCAGCTTCTTGAGCTTGTCCTTGGTGTCGCGCTGCTGGTTGACCTGGATCAGCTTCTTGCGCAGCTTCTCGCTGATCGCGATCGGGGCGTCGGACGTGGTGTCCGAGCCGCCGGCGATGGCGGAGTCGATCTGGCCCAGGGCGATCAGGTTCGCCACGGTGATCACGGCCTGGAGGCCGGTGCCGCAGGCGATCTGCATGTCGACGGCCGGCGTACGGGCGCTGAGCTTCGAGCCGAGCACCACCTCGCGCACGAGGTTGAAGTCGCGCGAGTGCTTGATCACGGCGCCACCGACGACCATGCCGAGCTGCTCGCCCTCGAGGCCGAAGCGCTCGACCAGGCCGTCGACGGCCGCCGTCAGCATCTCCTGGTTGGAGGCCTCGGCGTAGACCGTGTTGGAGCGGGCGAAGGGGATGCGATTGCCACCGATGATGGCCACGCGGCGGGTCTTGGCCTGCATGTGTCTCTCCTGGATTGGTTCGGGTGCCTTCATCCTTGCCTTTGCCGGCTCCGGAGGGAAAGCATTGAGTCGGAGATCACGAAAAGTGGACTCCGAGTTACACCTCTAGTTACATAGAATGACATCAGGCCCTTCCGCGGGCCGCCCCGACCCCAACGTCGACAAGGACAACACCACCCATGAGCGACCGCTACCAGTCCTTCACCAAGTCCGCCATCGGGAAGCTGCTGGTCAAGAACCTCGGCCTGCCCAACCCGGTCGAGCTCGACCGCTGGACCGAGGGTGCTCCCCTGGTCGACGGCACCGTCGTCGTCGGCGGCGCCGGCCGGCTGGCGCTGACCGAGGCGCTCGACCGCCTCGGCATCTCGAACACCGCGGAGTCGGCCGACGGCCAGAAGTACAAGGGCCTGGTCTTCGACGCCACCGGCCTGAAGTCCTCGGCCGACCTGATCGCGCTGCAGCAGTTCTTCACGCCCCTGATGCGCAGCCTCGCGCCGTGCGCCCGCCTGGTCGTCCTCGGCACCGCCCCCGAGCTGGTCGAGGGTGGGGAGAAGGTCGCCCAGCGCGCCCTCGAGGGCTTCACCCGCTCGCTCGGCAAGGAGGTCGGCAAGGGCTCGACCGCCCAGCTGGTCTACGTCGCCCCGGGCGCCGAGAAGGCCATCGACTCCACCCTGGCGTTCCTGCTCTCCCCCAAGTCGGCGTACGTCTCGGGCCAGGTCGTGCGCATCGGCACGCAGGGTGAGAAGAAGGCCGTCGCCATCAGCGACTGGGAGCGCCCGCTGGCCGGCAAGATCGCGATCGTCACCGGCGCCAGCCGCGGCATCGGCGAGCAGATCGCCCGCGTGCTGCACCGCGACGGCGCCACCGTGCTCGGCATCGACGTTCCCCAGGCGGCCAGCGAGCTGCAGGCCGTGATGAAGGAGCTCAACGGCGACAGCCTGACCCTCGACATCACGCACACCGACGCGCCGCAGCGCATCGCGCACTACGTGAAGGAGAACCACGGCGGCGTCGACGTCGTCGTGCACAACGCCGGCA
Organism: Nocardioides sp. Soil796; assembly: GCF_001429525.1. Classification (NCBI taxonomy): domain Bacteria; kingdom Bacillati; phylum Actinomycetota; class Actinomycetes; order Propionibacteriales; family Nocardioidaceae; genus Nocardioides; species Nocardioides sp. Soil796. Next base: position 665,026 of record NZ_LMSQ01000017.1, on the reverse strand, counting down.
TCACCCGCGACAAGAAGCTCGCGAACATGGCCGAGGACCGCTGGTCGTCGGTCATCGCGGTGAACCTGACTGCTCCCGAGCTGATCACCCGCGCCCTGCTCGAGGCCGGCGCGATCAACAAGAACGGCCGCATCATCGGCGTCGCGTCGATCGCCGGCATCGCCGGCAACGTGGGCCAGACCAACTACGCCGCCTCCAAGGCCGGCGTGATCGGCTTCGTGGACTCCCTCGCCGGTGAGCTCAAGGACGGCATCACCATCAACGCGGTGGCTCCGGGCTTCATCATCACCGCGATGACCGCGGCGGTGCCCTTCGCCACCCGCGAGGTGGGCCAGCGGCTCAACGCCATGAGCCAGGGCGGCCTGCCGGTCGACGTGGCCGAGACCATCGCCTGGTACGCCAACCCCGCCTCCACCGCCGTCAACGGCAACGTGGTCCGGGTCTGCGGCCAGATGATGCTCGGTGCCTGACATGGCCACCGAAGTGCGCACGCTCAGCGGCTCCGGCGGCGGCGTGGCCGGCCTGCTCAAGGCGGCGCTGCCGACCCTGCCCGTGGTCAACCAGCTCCCCGGCGTCAAGAAGACCGGGCGCGACCTGCCCGACCTCGCCGTACGCCGCGAGGACGTGCTGATCGAGCGCGACCAGGTCTCGGCGTACGCAGCGGTCTGTGGGTTCCCCACCAAGGACACCGTGCCGGTGCCCTACCTTCACATGGTCGCGTTCCCGCTGCACATGGCGATCATGACCGACCAGGCGTTCCCGTTCCCCGCGATCGGCACCGTGCACCTCGAGAACCGCATCCTCTCCCACCGGCCGGTGGCCATCGGCGAGACGGTGTCGGCGGTGGCGAAGGCCGAGAACCTCCGCACCCACAGCAAGGGCCGGGTCTTCGACATGAACGTCACCGTCGAGGCCGACGGCGAGACCGTGTGGGAGAGCACCTCGACGTACCTCCGCATCGGCAAGGGCGACAAGGAGAACGGCGAGAGGGGCACGGAGTTCGCCCCGGTCACCGGCGGTGCGGCCACCTGGCGGCTCGGCGGCGACCTGGGCCGCCGCTACGCCGCGGTGTCGGGTGACAGCAACCCGATCCACCTCTACCCGCTGACCGCCAAGGCCTTCGGCTTCCCGCGGCACATCGCCCACGGCATGTGGACCAAGGCGCGGGCGATCGCCGCGATCGAGAACAAGCTGCCGTCGGCCGTGCAGATCGAGGTCGGCTTCAAGAAGCCGATCTTCCTGCCCGGCACCGTGACCTTCGGCGCCCGCACCAACGATCACGGACTCGACTTCGCGGTCAACAGCGCCAAGTCCGGCGCACCGCACCTCCTGGGGCGCACCACCGCACTCTGAAGCACGAGGAGAGGGGACGGAACCGCATGGCGGTTCCGTCCCCTCTTCCGTTGCTCAGCGTCGGTTGCCGAACCGCACCGTGGTCAGTGAACGCGCCTTCGCCGTCGTGGCGCTGGTGGCGAAGCGTTGGGTGAAGGTCGCGGTCGTCGGGGTCCAGACGCCCAGGTCCGTGCGACCGTCACCGTCCCAGTCCCCCGCCACCGGCAGGTCTCCGGCCGAACCGAACCGGATCGTCCCGAGCCAGACCGTGCCCTCCTCGTCGACCTTGCGCAACGTGAACGTGGACGTGGTCTGGTCGTAGACGCCGAGGTCGCTCGCCCCGTCACCGTCCCAGTCGCCGATCACCGGCAGGTCGTTCGCGTCGCCCAGGCGCACACTCCTGGTCACACCCGTCGCGGAGCGCATGAGGAACGTCGAGGTCGACGGTCGGCGCAGGCCGACCTCCCAGGCTCCGTCACCGTCCCAGTCGCCGGCGACCGGCTTGTCCGTGGTCGCGCCGTAGACGATCGAGGTGCGCCTGGTGCCGATCTGGAGGCTGAAGGTGCGCGTCGCGGGCGACCACACGCCCGGGTTCGCGACGCCGTTGCCCTCCCAGTCGCCGACCACGGGCTCGTCGGTGGAGGTGCCGAGTCGCTTGACCAGCGTGCTTCCGTCGGGCCTGCGGATGCGGTACTCGGCGACGGTGTTGCGGCGGTAGACACTCAGGGCCGCCGTACGCCGGCTCAGCCACTTCGCGGCCACCGGGACGTCGACACAGTTCGCCGAGGTCGGGGAGCTCCCGAACACGAACTTGACGCCGTGCAGGTACGGCGCCACGACGGTGCGCGACGTGCGCTCCTCGAAGTGCAGGTGGGGTCCGGTGGAGTTGCCCGTCGAGCCGACGGTGCCGATCTGCATGCCCTGGTCGACCCGCTGGCCGACCTTCACCGCGACGGTCTGCATGTGCGCGTAGAGCGAGTCCGTGCCGTTGCCGTGGTCGATGACGACATAACGGCCGTAGCCGCTGTTGTCGACCGTGTCGGCGGTCGTGACCACGCCCGGGGCACTCGCCACCACGGGATCCCCGACGTCGTCGACCCGGTTCCAGTCGATCGCCTTGCTGCTGGGGCTGTGGTTGGCACGCGTGGTGCCCTTCCACACCTGACCGCACGGGAAGGGCATCTCGTAGTCGGTGGCGGCCACGGCGGAGGTCGCGCCGCCGGGCACCATCACCAGGGCCGCGGCGAACAGGCCACCGACCGCCGTCGTCCTGACAGCCGTCGCCATCCCGGGCAGATGCATTTCGGTGACCTTCCGCGAAGTGAGCGTGGCTGGTCACAGAGATCACAAGAGCAACATCAGGTGTCCCCAGCCACAGGAGCGCTCAAAGATAACCGGCGTACGGCGTGTCTGTCTCGAACTACATCGTTGTAATGCTATTGGGGCTCGCCGTGGTAGCGGATCAGGCCCTCCTGGGCGACCGTCGCCACCAGCTCACCGGACTCGGTAAACACCCGGGCCAGCGCCAGCCCGCGGCCTCCCGAGGCCGACGGCGAGTGCTGGTCGTATAGCCACCACTCGTCAGCCCGGAACGGCCGGTGGAACCAGATCGTGTGGTCGAGGGAGGCGACCTGCATGCCCGGCGAGCTGACGTACTTGTCGTGCGGGATCAGGGCCGCCCCGATCAGGGTCATGTCGCTGGCGTAGGTGAACGCGGCCCGGTGCACGAGCGGGTCGTCGGAGAGTTCTCCCCCGATGCGGACCCACAACTGCGCCCGCGCCGGTCGGCTGTCGTCGTCGACGACTCCGCCGACCCTGGTGTTGCCGATGTAGCGCACGTCGATGGCAGCCCACTCGCGCTCCCACTCCTCGCGGTGGCCGACCCCCTGCGTCGTGAACATCTCTGCCAGTCGGCGGCCGTGTTCGGGACCGGGCACGTCGGGCATGGCGTCCTGGTGCTCGAGCCCCTCCTCCTCGACCTGGAAGTTGACCGACATGAGGTAGATCGGGCGCCCGTGCTGGCGACCGACCACACGTCGCGTGGCGAACGAACGGCCATCGCGGAGGTTCTCGACGTCATAGACGATCGGAACGGCGGTGTCGCCGGGGCGCAGGAAGTAGGAGTGCAGCGAGTGGGCGCTGAAGCCCTCCGGCACGGTGCGGGCACCGGCGATCAACGCCTGGGCCGCAACCTGGCCGCCGAAGACACGCTGCAGCTCGGTCTCGGGCTGACGCCCGCGGAACAGGTTGACGTCGATGGTCTCGATGTCGAGGAGCTCACTGAGCTCCTCCGCGGATCTGGGCACCGGCGCTCCTGGGTCAGTTGGTGGGTTCGGGGCCCTCGAGGCCCGCGAGGAACTGTTCGAACTGCGCGCCGATCTCGTCTCCGCTCGGGAGCTCTCCGTCCTCGGCCAGCAGGCTCTGCCCGGCCTCCTCGGAACGAGCGAACGCGTCGTACTGCTGCTCCAGGCCGGCCACGATCTCCGCCACCTCGGGGTTCTCCTCGAGGTAGGTCGTGATCTCACTGGCCTTCTCCTCGGCCGCCACCTTGAGCGCGTCAAGGTCGAAGGAGAGGCCCGTCGACTCCTCCACGCCTTCCAGGAGCCGCTGGGCGGCCAACGGGTAGTCGAACTGCGCGAGGTAGTGCGGCACGTGCGCGACGTACCCGGTCATGTCGTGGCCGTGCTCTGCGAGGCGCAGCTCCAGCAGCGCCTGGGCCGAGGCCGGGACCCGGATCTCGCCGAGCCACGGGTTGCGCCGCATCATCAGCTCGGTGCGGTTGGCGTGCTGGGTGATCGCGAGCGGGCGCGAGTGCGGCGCGGCCATCGGCACCGACCCCATCGCGACGACCAGGTCGACGTCGAACCGCTCGACCACCACACGCACCGCCTCGGCGAACCCCTCCCACCGGGTGTCGGGCTCGGGACCGCTGAGCAGCAGGTAGGGCTGGTCGACGGCGTCGCGCATCAGCCGGACCACCAGCCGCGGGGCGTCGTAGTCCTCGTAGTGGTCGCGCACGAACGTGACCGCCGGACGGCGGGCCCGGTAGTCGTGGAACACGTCCACGTCGAACGTCGCCACCACAGGGCCGGACGAGTGGCTGCCCAGGTGGTCGGAGGCGACCACACTTCCGTTGCCGGCGTCGAGGAATCCGTGGAGGGCCAGCAGCATGGGCAGGCGGACGCCGGGTTCGAGATCGGGCACCTCGTCCACAACGTGTACGAAATTCACGGTTTTCCTTCCCACATCAGCGGTCTTCACGGAGCCTAGTGCCGCAACCTCTCATGCGGGTCATGTGTTCCCCGATCCGCACGTGCCCAGTGCCACACGTCACGCCACGAGTCCGGTCGCCGAATCTGACGAGAAGCGTGCCGAACCATTCTCGCGGCCCGCCTCGTCTGTAAGGGTGTGCCGGACACCAGCACCGGGCCGGCACATGACGAAAGGACCCTCGTGAGCAAGCGAGACAAGGCGTTCGCCGAGTTCGCGCAGTCGCGCGGCGCGGCCCTCCACCGGGCGGCCTACCTGATGGTCGGTGACTCCCAGCTGGCCCAGGACCTGGTGCAGGAGGCGCTCACCAAGACGTACGTCGCGTGGCCGCGCCTGCGCGACACGTCGCGTGCCGAGGCGTACACCCGCAAGGCGATCACCACCACGGCGATCACCTGGTTCCGGCGCAAGGGCTGGAACAACGAGAGACCCACCGACGTGTTGCACGACCGGCGCGACGACGGCGACTCCCACGCGATCACCGACCGGTTGGCGATCTGGCAGGAGGTGCAGGCCTTGCCGCCACGGCAACGCGCCGCACTCGTGCTGCGTTACTACGAGGACCTCACCGAGGCACAGACCGCCGAGGCGATGTCGTGTGCGATCGGCACGGTCAAGAGCCAGGTGTCCGCCGGGCTCCGCAAGCTACGGGAACGACTGGGCAACGACATCGAGCTGGTGTCGCCCGAGGAAGCGGTGATGACCCGATGACGGAAGAACTGAAGACCATGATGACCCGACAGGCCGACGAGCTCGAGCCCTTCTCCCCCGACATCGACGCGATCACCGGGGCCGGTCGGCGGCGTCTCCGGAGTCGTCGCTTCGGCGCGGCGGGCGCGGGTGTGGCCGTCGTGCTCGCGGTGGGGCTCGGCGTGCCGCAGCTCGTGGGCGGCGGCTCGCCGGACGACTCGCGGGACACCAACGTCGCGGTCACCGAGTCTGCCCCGTCCACGTGGGCGCAGGGCTCGGTGATCCACGTCGGTGACGCCACCGTCGACGTGGGACACCCGGTCCACTCGTTCGTCGTGACCACGGCGGGGTTCGTGAGCACCGACCCGGACGGCAAGGTCTGGTCCACCCGGGACGGCAGGACCGAGCAGGTCGGCGAGGGCACCCCCGAATACGGCCGGCAGCTCGTCGCCGACGGCTCATGGGCCGGCTGGATCGAAAGCCAACCGGGGCAGCCGGCGCGGTTCAGCTTCATGGACCAGGCCGGCGACGAGAAGGTCGAGTACAGCGACGGTGTGACACCTGATTCAGCTGGCGAGGACTCCGGGAGCCAGGCCGAGCTGTTCGCGCTGGACGGCGACGGCGCCTACCTGCGAGACAGCAACGGCCTCGTGCGCCTGGATCTCGGCACGCGGACCCCGGAGACCCTTCTCGCCGACCCGGGGATCAGGGACCGGATCGACGACGTCGAGCAGGGCCTGGTGCTGCACACGTTCGACGCCGAGGCGGAGCGTGGTCCGACCGTTGCCAGCGAAGAGGTGACGGAGCGTGAGCCGGCCCTGGCCGTCGACGGTGGCGACCTCTCCCCCGACAAGCGCTTCGTGATGAGCGAGAACAGCGCGGACAGCTCCGACGACTTCACCCTCATCGAGGTCGGCACGGGCGCCGATCTCACGCCGCCGGCCAAGGGCGACTACGCGTTCTTCACCGGTTATGCCTGGATCGACGACTCCTCCTACATGGCGTTCGGGATCAAGGAGCTGCCGCAGGGCGACGGCACCGGAAAGGCGGCCCCGCCCATGCCGACCGACCTGCTGCGGTGCGACGCCGCCGCCCGCACCTGCGACGTCGTGCAGCCCGGCCTGGACTTCTCGAAGGTCGAGCTGCCGGTCGGCGAGAACATCGGCGACTGATCCACGCAACCTTTTGCCCTGATCGAGCGTCACAAGGGGTGTCCGGACTTCCACCGGGCACCCCTTCGACGTCTCCGGGAGTACGCACATGAAGCAGCTCTTCGCCGTACTGGCACTCGTTGTCCTGGCCGGCTTCGTCGGTCCGACGCCCGCCTCCAGCGGCGCTGCCCTGACCGCCACGGAGCGCGCCCAACGCCAGCTCAACTCGCTCGGCTGCAACGCCGGCCCCGTGGACGGCAACGCCGGCAGCTGGACGAAGTCAGCAGTGGTCCGTTTCCAGTCGCGGCACGGCCTGGCCCAGACCGGCACCCTGAACCCGGCCACCAGGACCCGGCTGTACGCCGACAGTGCCCGACGGTGCGACGTACGACCGGTTCCCGCACGCTCGGGCACGGGGCGCCGTATCGTGATCAGCCAGGCGCAGAACTGGGTCTGGCTGGTCGGTCCGGCCGGCCGCACCATCGCCCAGGGCGGCATGATCGACAACGCGGGTGAGCTGGCCCACGGCTCCTACGGCACCGGCTCCTACTGCGGGCGCGCGGCCCGCGTCCGGTTGAACCGGAGCGGCTCGGTCTGGCTCGACAACTTCGTCCGGTTCGCGCCGTGTGGCTTCGGCTTCCACCAGATCCCCCGGTCGATGTCGAGCGGCGCGCAGATCCACGCCGACTGGCTGCTCGGCACCAACATGGCGGCCTCGCACGGCTGCATCCGGCTCAGCCGGGCGATGTCGTTCAAGGTCTGGGACTTCACCGCTGCCGGCCGTACACCGGTGCGCGTGGTCTGACCCCTGACGCACGACGCGCCCCGGTCCGCAGGTGTGCGGGCCGGGGCGCGTTCGTGGGTCTCGGACTGGATCCGGTCTCAGAGGTTCTCAGGTGCCGGGACCGGCGCCGTCTCGCCCTTCGCGACACGGCTGTTGCGGGCGCCGTACGCGAAGTAGACGACCAGGCCGATCAGCATCCAGACCCCGAACCGGACCCACGTGCCGCCGGTCAGGTTGAGCATCAGGTAGAGGCAGAGCAGCACGGCCAGGGTGGCCACGACAGTCACCGCCGGCGTGCGGAAGACACGCGGCAGGTCGGGCCGCTGGCGACGGAGCACGACCACACCGATGCTGACCAGGATGAACGCGAACAGCGTGCCGATGCTGACCAGGTGGCCCAGCGTCTCGAAGGAGACGAAGCCGGACATGCCGGCCACCAGGACGCCGGTGATCATCGTGACGCGGTACGGCGTGCCGTAGGTCGGGTGCACCTTGGCCAGTCCCTGGGGCAGCAGCCCGTCGCGGGCCATCGCGAACGCGACCCGGGTCTGGCCCAGCATCAGGATCAGCACGACGACGGTGAGGCCGATGCAGGCACCGACCGCGATCAGGTCGCCCATCCACGACATGTCGACCGCGTCGAAGGCGGTCGCGAGAGGCGCGGCGTCGGTCGGGTCGATCTCGGTGTAGGGCTGCATGCCGGTGATCACCAGGCTGACCGCGATGTAGAGCCCGGTCACGATGGCGAGCGAGCCGAGGATGCCGATTGGCACGTCGCGCTGCGGGTTCTTGGTCTCCTCCGCGGTGGTGGCCACGACGTCGAAGCCGATGAAGGCGAAGAACACGATCGAGGCACCGGCGATCATGCCGGCCACCCCGAAGACGGCCGGCTCGAGGTTGAACACGCTGGTCACCAGCGGCAGGTCCATGAAGCCGCCCTTGCTGTCACCGGGGTCCTGGGACGCCGGGATGAACGGCGTGTAGTTCGAGACCTTGATGAAGCCGATGCCGACGATGATCACCGCGGCCACCACGACCAGCTTGATGGCCACGACCACCTGGTTGATCCGGCTGGACAGCTTGATGCCCATGATCAGCACCCAGGCCACCAGCAGCGAGATGACCACGGCGGGCAGGTTGACCACGCCGGCGTCGGCGCTGGCGATCTGCTCCGGGATCGCGAACGGGGTGTCGGACAGGACGTTCTGGAGGTAGCCCGAGAAGCCGACCGCCAGCGCGGAGGCCCCGACCGTGAACTCCAGCACGAGGTCCCAGCCGATGATCCAGGCGACCAACTCCCCCAGCGTGGCGTAGGAGAACGTGTAGGCGCTGCCGGCGACCGGCACGGTCGAGGCGAACTCGGCGTAGCAGAGTGCGGCGAGCGCGCAGGCGACACCTGCGATCAGGAACGAGAGCGCGATCGCCGGGCCGGCGTTCGACGCGGCCACCTGCCCCGTGTAGACGAAGATGCCCGCGCCGATGATGACGCCGACACCGAAAACCACGAGGTCAAGGGCACCGAGATTCTTCTTGAGCCGGTGCTCGGGTTCGTCTGTTTCGGCGATCGACTGCTCGACGGACTTGGTACGGAAGACGTTCATGCGGACAAACTATGCGGTGACGGGCGTCACGTCGATTTTGACAGCCGCAGCGGGTCAGCCGAACGTGCTGACGATCTTCTGGCCGGCTCCCCTGGCCAACTCGTGGGAGTCGATGCCGAGCACGGAGCGGAGCACGGCGTCCTGGCCGGCCTCGGCGGTGCCGTTGCCGTGGCGCATCGCGTCGAAGAGTCGCCACAGCGCCTCCTCGCCGTACGTCGCCGCGATGTACTCGCAGGCGTACCACGCGATTCCGTAGTTGGCCCCGGACTCCGCACCGTTGAAGGTGGCGTCGGTGGGCAGGGCTTCCAGGCCGCGGCCAGCCGCGTCGACTGCCTCACGCGAGATCATCCGGTCATAGGTGGCGATCGGTTGCACCGAGACGTATTCGGCGATCCCCTCGGAGAGCCAGGTCGGCACCGAGTCGTCGCGTCGCCCGATGGCCACGTGCGTCAGCTCGTGCCGGATCAGCCGGTCACGGGTGGCGTCGTTGCGGTAGATCATGCGCGGATGCAGCATGAACCGCGTGCCGGCCAGCTTGCGCGATCCCGGGCCGGCGCGCACGGGGAAGGCGACACCGTCGAGACGGTCCGGATCGCCGCCGGGCAGGTTGTCGAGCTCGCGGAGCACGTCGATGTCGGAGAGGGCGTAGACCACGACCTTGCCGGACCACTTCAACGGGACCTCCTGGTCGACCACCGCGATGCCGTCCTCGACCGAGTCCATGATCTGGTAGGCCGCGTCGACGCTGTCCGGGTCGAAGATCCCGAGCACGTGGGGTGTCGACTCCACTTCGATCCGGCCGAGGTCCCAGGGCGCCGGGTCGACGTTGTTCTGCTTCTCCCAGGCACGATCGCGGACGGCGGTGAGCACGAGGCGGCCGTCGTCGGTGTGCCGGAACGAGTAGTGCGCCGGTGTCTCGACCGGCACCGCGTCGAACCCCTCGAGCTCGAGGCTCAGGGCGACGGTTGCCCGGAGCCTGCCCCCGGACGCGTTCGTGACGCCGCCGGCCGGCAGCGCGTAGGCGAAGCGCTCGAGCGGCAGCTCCCGCAGGTTGTCGAAGTAGCGGGACTGCGTGCGCTGGAACGCCTTGCGCCCCGGGTCGACGTCGGCCAGGAACGCCGAACGGTCGCCGGCGTCGACTGCGGCAGCGCGACGGTGCAGCAGCTGCTTGATCTGGGTGACCTGGTCGGCGACCTGCTCGGTCGCTCCGCCCGGCTCCGGTTCGTCCCCTCCCGAGGAACATGCGGCCAGTCCCGCGAACAGGACGACCACCGTAATGATCTGCGCGATTCCCTCCCGGAACGCGCTAGAGACTCCGGTCCGCATCGACCAATGCCCTGCCATGAGTGACCGCGGTGATGTCTTCGACGATCCCGAGGGCCAGCGCCTGTGGAGTGAGACCTATGCGTTCGAGGATCGCGGTGCGTTTCGCATGGTCGAGGAACTCCTGCGGGATGCCGCGCAGCCGGAACGGGGTCTCCACACCGGCGTCGTTGAGCGTCTGCAGCAACACCGCACCGCATCCGCCCACCACACCGTTGTCCTCCACGCTGACGACGAGCCGGTGCTCCCGGGCCAGCTCGACGATCGCCGGATCGACCGGCTTGACCCAGCGTGGGTCGACGACGGTGACGCCGATCCCCTGTGCCACAAGGCGATCCGCAACCTCGACGGCCGTCGCGCACATGGAGCCGACGGCGACGACCAAGACGTCCTTGGTGCCGTTGCGGACCAGGATGTCGGCCCCGCCGGCCCTGCCCACGGCGGGGATGTCATCGGGTGGCGGGCCCTTCGGGAACCGCACCACGGTGGGTGCATCGGTGACCTCGATCGCCTCGTTCAGCAGGTCGCGAAGCCTGGCAGCGTCACGCGGTGCGGCCAGGCGCAGGCCCGGCACCACCTGCAGGATCGACATGTCCCACATGCCGTTGTGGCTGGCGCCGTCGTCGCCGGTGACACCGGAGCGGTCGAGCACGAACGTCACGCCGCACTTGTGCAGCGCGACGTCCATCAGCACCTGGTCGAAGGCCCGGTTGAGGAAGGTCGCGTAGAGCGCCACCACCGGGTGCAGGCCGCCCATGGCCAGGCCCGCAGCAGAGGTCGCGGCGTGCTGCTCCGCGATGCCGACGTCGAAGGTGCGCTCGGGGAAGCGGTCGGCGAAGTGGTGCAGCCCGACCGGGTGCATCATCGCCGCCGTGATCGCGACGACCTCCTTGTGGCGCGCGCCGATCTCGACGATCTCGTCGGCGAACACGTCGGTCCAGATGCGGCCCTTGGGGCGCTCCTCGCCGGACTCGATGTCGAAGGGGCCGGGTGAGTGGAACTGGTCGGCCTCGTGCTGCTCCGCCGCGTCGTAGCCGTAGCCCTTGCGGGTCAGGGCATGGACGATGACCGGTCCGCCGAAGCGCTTGGCCTGGCTCAGTGCCTGTTCCATTGCCGTGAGGTCGTGGCCGTCGACCGGACCGACGTACTTCAGGCCGAGGTCCTCGAAGAGGCCCTGCGGGGCGAGGGCGTCCTTCATCCCCTTCTTGATCGCGTGCAGGGCGTCGTACGCCGCGGGGCCGACGCCGGGGACCGCGGTGAGTCGGCGCTTGACCTGGTCGAGCACGGCCTCGTAGCGGGGGTTGGTGCGCAGCGAGGTCAGCGCGGTGGCCAGCCCGCCGATGGTGGGCGTGTAGGAACGCTCGTTGTCGTTGACCACGATCACCAGACGACTGCTCCTGGCGATCGCGATGTTGTTCAGCGCCTCCCAGGCCATGCCTCCGGTCAGGGCGCCGTCACCGATCACGGCGACCACGTGACGGTTGTCGCCGCGGATCGCGTAGGCCTTGGCCAACCCGTCGGCGTACGAGAGGGCCGTGGAGGCATGGGAGTTCTCGACGATGTCGTGGTCGGACTCGGACTGGCTGGGGTAGCCCGAGAGGCCACCCTCCTGGCGCAGGGTGTCGAACCGCGGGTGACGACCGGTCAGCAGCTTGTGCACGTAGGTCTGGTGCCCGGTGTCGAAGACGATGCGGTCGCGCGGGGACTCGAAGACCCGGTGGATCGCCATGGTCAGCTCGACCACACCGAGGTTGGGGCCCAGGTGTCCCCCGGTGCGGGAGCAGACGCCGACGAGCGTGTCCCGGATCTCCGAGGCCAGCTGCTCGAGCTGTTCGGGGGTGAGGGCACGCAGGTCACTCGGGGTCGTGATCGACTCCAGGTATCCCATGCGGGGGTCCTTACGTCTGTCGGCGATGTGGGCGCGGCACCCGGATGACCGGGTGCCCCCGACGAGTCTAGTCGTGTGCCGTCCCATGTGTGAGTCGGTCGGACTCGGGTAGTTTGACCCGGCCGGGGTGGTGCGCATGACCACCGACCCCACCGACGCCGCGAACTCTCGGAGGAACCATGCAGAAGCGCACCGTGGGCCTGATCGCCGGCGGCGCCGGACTCGCAGTCGTGGGTGGCGGCGTGCTGGCAGTCGTGCTGCTCACCGGCTCCGGTGGTGTCGACGCGGCCCTCGAGGTGCTGCCCGCGGACACGACCAACCTCACGTACGTCGACCGGGACGGGTTCGCGGAGCGGGCCGGAGTCGGCGACATCGGGCACGACGCGTCGGAGAAGGACCTCGACCGCTACCTCGAGGCGACCAGGGACAGTGCGGCCGCGACGCCCCTGTCCCGGTACCTCGTCCCGATGAAGGACGCCGCGATCAACGAGCTCGACGTCGACTGGTACGTCGTCGGGCGCAACAACGACGACGGCTACGGGAACGTCTACCGACTCGACGACGACGTCGACTTCGGCGACCTCGGTGACGACCTCGAGGACGCCGGCTACGACAAGGACGAGGTCTCCGGACACCCCCGCTACACCGCCGACATGGCGGTCGTGGACACCGCGACGGGCATGATCGGCGGGCGCTACCCGCAGGACCTGCGTGACGTGACCTTGCTCGAGGACGAGCACCTGATGATCGCCACGGGCAGCCCCGAGGAGTTCATCGAGGTGATCGACGGTGACGCCGACTCGCTCTCCGACAGTGACGACGTCGCTGACCTGCTCGACCAGGCCGACTCCCCGGAGTTCGCCGAGATCTCGGTCGGTGACGGGGTCCGGTGCGGCCCCGGGCTCGGTCGCAACCTGTCCCCCGAGCAGTTGGAGCAGGTCGCCCGGGAGTCCGGCACGGACGGGCTGGGTCACCCCGAGGCCACCGGCATCTTCGTCGTGGCAGACGGCGACGACGCGACCGCGGTCTCCGCCCTGGTCTTCGGCTCGGACGAGGACGCGGAGGACGACGCGGACGCCCGCAAGGACTGGCTGGAGCACGGCACGGACCCGTTCAGCCTTCGGCCGAACAAGGACTACTTCGATCTCGGCTCGGTCTCCGCCGACGGGAGCATCGTGGTCGTCGAGGGCGACTACGAGAACGGGGCCGCGACGGCGGTCCAGATGGCCGCCCAGGGTTCCGGCCCGGGAGCCTGTTCCGACTGAGCCTCAGGTCGGGCCGGGCCCCGCGTCCGGTCAGAGGTCGACGAACGCCACCGCGGGCTCGTGCAGGCTGCCCAGCCAGACCCGGCCGTCGTGCTCGCGGACCCCGGTGACCATGTGGAAGTCCGGCGTCTCCACGTCCACGTCGTGCACCAGCGCTCCACTGTCGTCGTACGCCTGCACCCGAACGGTGCGCTTCGGCTTGGGCTGCAGCGCCTCGGGCAGTCTGGTCGCCGCGCGACGCAGCATCATCGGCCCGGTCTGCAGTCGCTCGACCAGAGGGTCTGTCGGTGAGGCGATGGTGACCCAGATCAGGCCGTCGCTGCCTCGGGCGATGTTGTCGGGGTAGCCGGGCAGGTCTTGCACCAGGAAGTCGCGCTGCCCGGCCCGCTCCCCCGTCAGCCAGTGGCGTACGACGGTGCGCGCGCCGGTCTCCGCGACCGCGACGAACGACCCGTCGCCGGCCAGGGCGACGCCGTTGGCGAAGGCGAGACCGTCGAGCACCACCTCGAGCGCACCGTCCGCGGAGAGTCGCAGCAGCCGCCCGGTGCGGGTGTCCTGGACGAAGTCGTCCTTCCACCGTTCGACGCCGAAGAGCGTCGAGCTGTCGGAGAACCAGATGTCCCCGTCTGTCGCGACCGCCGCGTTGTTGCAGAAGACGAACGGGAGCCCCTCGACCGAGTCGGCCAGGGTCTCGAGCCCGCCGGTGCGTGGGTCGACCCGCAACAGCCCGGCGTGGGCGTCGCAGACCAGCAGCCGACCGTCGGGCAGCAGCTCGATGCCCAGGGGCCGGCCGCCGGTGTCGGCGACACGGGTGATCTGCCTGCCGTCGTGGGAGATCCGGAAGATCATGCCGTCCTCGGTGCCGGTGAACACGGCTCCCTCGTCCGGACCGGTGGTGCCGACGACGACGTCCTCGGCGCCCGGGCCCGGAACCTGGATCACAGTGATGCTCGTTGGGGTGCTCATGCGGGCTCCTTCGCCGCGGCGGCCAGACGCGCGTGGTCGGGTGAGGCCAGGAAGTCGGGCAGGGACAGGGACGTGGCCGCGGTGAGGGGAAGGTCCGGCACCCGGGTCGGGTCGACGAAGACGATGCGGCGGCCCTCGGCGCAGGTGATGTCGGCGTCGGTCAGCGTGGTGGCGCCGACGAACAGGTGCATGACGTCGTCGCTGGCAGTGGCGGAGTGGAACACCTCGACGTCACGCCAGAGCGCGAGGTCGGCGGCGTCGAGCTGGACGCCGGTCTCCTCGTCGAACTCCCGCAGTGCTCCGGCGAGAGGCTCCTCGTCGCCCTCCATGCCCCCGCCCGGGAAGCCCCAGCACTCCGGGTCGATCACCGGATGCTCGTCGCGCTCCTGCATCAGGATCCAGCCGCGGGCATCGACCAACAGGACGCTCGAGAACTCAGTCATGCAGGCGAGGCTACTGGCCGGTGTCGACCCGACATCGCAGCGATCGGTCACAGGCGGGCCACGAACCGCCTGCCCCGCAGGGCGTCCTCCACGAGCGCCACCTCACGGCGCAGGCGCATCAGTCGCGCGGACTCACGGTGCCAGGTCTCGATGGCGGCCTCGACGACGTCGACGTCCGCGACGTCGCGAAGTTCTGCCCGGGCCTCGCTCAGCCCCCTGTCGCAGGCCAGCTGCGCTCCCGCGACGTGGAGTACGGCGAAGCGGGCGAGCACGACGATGTGGCGGCGCAACGTCGGGTAGCCGCGGTACTCGGGCGGGGAGATGTCGAGCAGCCAGTTCTCCGCGCTGCGCTCCCAGAGTGGGGCATCGGGCGGCCGGACCCGGGCCGGCCAACCCGGTGGTGGAACGTGTGCGGCCATGCGACCAGACTACGCCTGTTCGATCACATGTTCGAACGAGTCCGGACGATTGAGTCGGTCGGATGCGTCACGTCGATCAGGCGCCGGTGCCGTCGTCCTCGAACTTCTCGACGCCGCCGTGGCAGCTCGCCATCGGCTCGGGCGACGTGCTGCCGTCGCCGTACTGCTCGACGAAGAGGGCCAGCCGCGGGTCGTCGACGCCGTCGAGGGCCAGCTGGGCGTTCCAGACGGTCACCACCACGGCCGCCTCCTGCTCGTCGTACGGCGACAGGATGCCCTCGTCAGGCAGCGCGTCCTCGAGCTGGCCGACCTCGTCGTCGGAGAGGTCGGACGTGTAGGTGATCCAGACCGTGCCGTGCTCGAGCGCGTGCACGGCGTTCTCCTCACGCACCTCCCGGTCGTAGACCCCGCACTCGAGCCAGACCTGGTCGTGGGGGCCACCGATCGGCGGCGACTCGTCGTAGTCGATCTCGCCGGTCTCGTGGATCAGCCCCTTGGCCTTGAACGTCTTCACCGCGGAGAGGTTCGCGGACTCCTCCTCGAAGTCCTCGTCGTGGACGCCGTTCGGCGGTCCCATCACCCCGGCGAGGTCGTCACCGGACGCGGAGGAGTCGTCGGCCACGACCAACGGGACCGCGACGGCGCCGAAGACCACCAGGACGGCCACGATCGCGGCCAGCAGCAGGCGGGCAGCCATCACTGGCCCTCGGCCAGGGCCCGCTCGACCCGCTCCACCTTGGCGGTGAGCTGGCCGTCGTAGCCGGGACGAATGTCGGCCTTGAGGACCAGCCCGACCCGCGGGGACACCTCGGCAACGACGTCTACGGCCCGCTTGACCACGGCCATCACCTCGTCCCACTCCCCCGAGTGGCTACTCTGTGACATGAGGGACGGCTCGCATACGGAAGGACTCACACCATGAGGGTAATCGGCTACGCGCGGATCTCGCGGGCGATGGATGACTCGACCTCGCTTGCGAAACAACGGCAGATCATCGAGCGGGCCGCCGAGTCACGCGGATGGGCGCTGGTCGGCATCGCTGAAGACGAGGACGTCTCCGCCACGAAGTCCCGGCTAAACCGTCCCGGGCTGACCGAGGCCCGCGACGCGATCGCCTCGGGCAAGGCCGATGCGGTCCTCTGCTGG
Organism: Nocardioides sp. Soil796; assembly: GCF_001429525.1. NCBI lineage: Bacteria > Bacillati > Actinomycetota > Actinomycetes > Propionibacteriales > Nocardioidaceae > Nocardioides > Nocardioides sp. Soil796. The sequence goes on along the minus strand of NZ_LMSQ01000017.1, from coordinate 648,748 downwards.
CGGCTCGACCGTGTCGCGCGCTCCGTGGTCGACATGGGCCAACTCCTCGATGAAGGCATCGAGATCGTCTCGGCGACCGAGCCTCTCGACACAACTTCTCCCATGGGCCGCGCCATGGTCCAGATCATCCAAGTCTTCGCCGAACTCGAATCGTCGACGACTGGCGAACGGGCCCGCGCAACGAAGGCGTACCTTCGTTCGATGCGTCGTTGGGGAGGCGGGCCGCGCCCGTACGGCTACCGCCCGGAGCCGTCGCCGGACGGCGTCGGCAAGGTGCTCCGCGTCGACGAGGACGAAGCGGCCGTGATCCGTCGTATCTTCTCTGATCTCCTCGAAGGGGTCCCGGCGAACCGCCTCGCTCGGACGCTCAACGCCGAGGGAGTTCCGACCGCGACCGGCCGCGAATGGAAACCCGCGAGTGTGCTCAACATCGCCCGCGCGCTTCACGTCTCCGGATACCTCACCGAGCGTGTTGCCGAGGGGTCTCGCTCCCGGCGCCCCGTCGTCGACGAGAGCGGCTCGCCCGTCATCGCGTGGACTCCGCTCGTCGACGCGGCAACCGCTGACGCCGTCCGCGCTCTCGTGACCTCGGAGGCCCTCGACGAGGCGCGCTCGGCTGCTACGAAGGCCGGACTAGAGGGCCCGCGCTCGCTGCTGTATGGCCTCGCATTCTGCCCGTGTGGCGAGGCGCTGATTCGCCGCGTCCGGAAGGGTACGGCGTACTACGGCTGCCGTGGGATCGGCGAGGGCTCTCACGTCCTCGTCGACGCCGAGAAGGTCGACGCGGAGGCCGTGACTCAATTCCTCGCATCGTTCTCCGGCGTGGAGGTCGTCGAGCGTGTCGTCGAGGTCTCCGTCTCGGAGGCCCTCGCCGAGATCGAAACGGCGCTCGCTGCGGCGTCCGCTGAGACGACCTCGACGGCGACGGCGGATCTCCCGACCCTCTTCGAGCGGATCGCCGCTCTGAGCGCCGAGAAGGACCGCCTGACGGCGTCGGAAGACCGCGTCACCACCCGACGCACGCACACGGCCTACGGCGAGGCATGGGAGGGCTGGACGGTCGAAGAGCGCCGCGAGCACATGGCCGCGCTCGGCGTCCGTGTGGACGTACTGCCCGCTCGGCGTCGCGGCGCGTGGGACCCGGAGCGGGTCCGCGTCGAAGCGGATGCCGACTACCTCACCGGGCAGACCGACTAAACCGTTTACACGCCCCCTCGAAAGCCCCCGCGCCGTACTGGCCGGGGGCTTTCGGCGTTCCTGAGGTGTAGAGGGTGCAGGAATGTAGGCGTTTCTCTGTTACCTCTCAAGGTTTGGTTTCTTGAGGGGTAATAGAGGACTGCCTACAACTTCTACACCCTCTACACCCGGCCGGGCGTTCGCCGAGGAAGCGCCGAGGAGAGGCCGAAAGGGTGCTCTACAGAGTGACGGGTGTAGAAAACCCGTCTTCCTCTATTACCTCTCAAGGTTTTGGTTCTCGAACACAAACAACAGAGGAAGACGGTTTTTCTACATCGTCACTCTGTAGAGCACCTTTCCGCACCGAGCAAAGGCGGGCCGGTAGGCGGACTTCTCCCTCGGGCCGTGAGCAACTCCGCTCGCTATGGCCCCCTCCCCCGATCTGAAGACCCGGCGCGTTCTTGGCGGTCCGTGCCGGGTCTTCACCTTTCGACCGCCAAAACGACCGCCAACGAAAGAGGACCGCCAACCATGCCCCCGACAATCACCCTCAACGCCGACGGGCTCGCGACCATCCGCGCCCGCCTCGGCGCGAGCACCTCGAAGGCAGCGCGCCCGGTCAACTACCGCGCCGACTCCGACGGCACCCCGCTCGCCGTCTCGTTGCCCGGCCCGGCCCGCCTCGCAACGCGGATCCGGCTCGACGACGTCGACGCGTACCGCTCCGGCAGGGCCCTCCTGACGCGCCCTACGGGCTCCGACGAGACTCCGGAGCCCGTGAGCCTCGTCGACGTCGCCGCCGCGCTTACCGACGCGCTCCGCGCCCTCCCGGAGCGCCCGGACGCCGAACAGGCGTATCAGGATCTTTGTCTCGCTGCCGCTTCCGGTGGCGGACTCTTCGCCGGGTACGTCACCGACGTCATCCGGGCCTACGTGAAGGCCCTTTCCCCGTTGCCGAAGGCGGGGGCCGTTCGTGAAGGGCCGAAGGCCGCGCAGACCGGCGCGGAGCGCATGAAAGCGCTTCGGGAACGGCAAAAGGTAAACGCCTTCGCCTCGGTCGCCGACTGGCTAGAGGTGATACTCCTCGACGCGGACACCGCGCGCGGCTGGCGCTCTGGCGACGACTTACACGCGGCATGCCTGACCTACCTAGAGAACTCCTACGAGCCCGGCGAAAGCCTCATGGAAGAACCGGAGCACATCGTCGCCGCGATGCCGTCGCGCCGCGACTTCTACGCCCTCCTCGACGGCGTCCTACGCACGCGGCGCCGGACTAAACGGGGCGTTGCCTACCTAATCCCTGAAGGAGTGACGGCGTGAAGACGTGTGACCGATGCAGGAAGCCGTTCACGCCGAGGAGTAATCGCGCCCGGTATTGCTCGCCGGAGTGTCGTCGCGCTGTCCGGCGTGACCGGCAACGCATCCCGGCGCCTGTCCCGGTCGGGTCCCGGCGTGACGGGTATCGCGTTGTTATCAACGGCGTTGAGGGCACATGGAAGCCGCGCTACCTCCGCGACTCCGCAGACCGGGACCGCTTCCCGTACCTCGACCGCGCGACGGACGCAACGGAGGATCTCGCCGGTATGGGCACCTTCGAGGGCTCCCGTCACGGCGGCGTGATCCGAGCGGTCTCGCTGCGCGATGACGAGCCTCGACGCTGGGTAATCGAGGTTCACGGCGTCGATATCGGCCCGGGCTTCTAACGGGTGAGCACCGCCCCTAGTTAGTGAGAGGGAGCGGCTCGGGCCGCTTCTCTTTCCCATGGGTGCATGGGTGGTTCCGGCCCCTGTTCTTCCGTGGCCTCTCCGGAGTCCCACGGCCGGGCAGGGGCTCCTCCTATGCCCTATCCCGTCCCGTCACGTCTTCGTAAGGAGGGCCCGCCCGTGGCCGTCATGAGTCGTCTATGCGCCGTCTGCGGCGCGCCGTTCACCGCTACCCGCACCGACGCCGAGATCTGCTCCGGCGCTTGCCGTAAGAGGCGCTCTCGCGCGGTGACGAAGGCGCGCGAAGAGAAGGCGGCCGCCGACCTCGCCCGCCTGCTTCACCTCGTGAGCGCCGCGCTCGACGAGTCCCCCTCAACCAAAGGAATGAACTGATGAGCACCGCTAACGAACTGTCCCGAATCCTCGCCCGTATGGAGGCCCGCCAACAGGCCGACCTCGGCGAGAAGTTCGCCGACGCGCTGGCCCCGGCGATGAGCGCGGACCGCGAGAAGGCCCTCCGGGACATGTCCGGTAGTACGGACTTCGACCGGCAGAGGGCCGAGCTTCAGCAGGAGATGCAACGCGTACGCCGATCGGAATTGACGTTCCTCAAGGCTCTGAACGGCGAACTGTCCGCCGACGAGGAGACCGAACTCGCCACACTCGATGAGGCATTCGGCACTGACCCGACACGGATGCTGATGGGCGGCAACTGATGGGCGCGGATAGTCGGTCCGCTACGGCTGCCCTCGCGACGTACGCGGCCGGGCAACACGATCGCGACCTCGACACGCTCGCTGAATTGTCGGGCCCTTCCGCCGTCGCGGATCTCGCCCGGTCCCGGGCCGTCGCCGTGCTCGGTACGGATGACGTCGAGGCGGCCGACTGGTCGCGGGTGCTGCTTCTTCGCGACGCTCGGCGTACGGGCACGATCGCGCCGGAAGATGCACGGCGCCTGCTGGCCGCTGAGTTGCTGACCGGGAAGCGGTCAGACATTGGCCGGGAGGTCGAGGCTCTGCTCGCCGATGGAGGTACCTCGTGATCTGGATCGGAACTCCGACGAATGACGGGCCCGCCCCGTCGTCGAGGCCGACGCCGAGGAACCCGGCACGGGACACGCGCGGGCGCCTGCTCGACGTCGAGGCAGACGCGAGCCCTGAGGAGATCGCGGCGGCCGTGGTCCGACGTGACGAGGCGGACACGCGGAACCTCGCCGAGTTGCGTCGGCTCGGTCGCTTGGGCAACGGCTGGTGAGCCCCTAGGCCCCTGCCTGCCCCGCTTCGCTCGTTCGCTTCGTTCGTTCGTCGTGCTCTCGCGCGGCGTCCGTGCGAAGCGTTCGTGCGTCGAGGGGGTGGGCGGGGGGTCCCCCTCGACCCGATCTCAGTCTCACCCCCGGCGTTGAGCCCTCTCCCCGTGACGCTCAGAGCCCAAGCGCCGGGCAACAACAACTGACCCTGAAGGAGTGCCCCCTCGTGGCCCACCTAGACGACCTGACCGGCACCGATCGCCGGGCACAACTCTCCGCGCTTCGTGACTTGCTCGCGGACGCGATCACCTCGACCGGCGCGCGCGATCTCCCCGCGCTAACCGCTCGCTATCTCCAGGTCGTCGACGAACTCGCCGACCTGCCAGACCCGAAGAAGGAGAAGACCATCAGTGAACGTATCGCCGCTCGTGCGTCACGCCCCGGCCGCTGAGGATTTATCCCTCGCTGACGATGCGATCTCACTCGCTTCGTCCGTCGGCCTGACCGCTGACCAATGGCAAGCGGACGCCGTCCGGATCACCCTGAGCCTGTCGGCGGACGGCCGCTGGACCTCCCCCCGCGTCGGGCTGTCGGTCCCGCGTCAGAACGGCAAGGGCGCGATCCTCGAAGTGATCGAACTCGCCGCCGCACTGGCGGGTTACCGGGTCATTCACACGGCGCACCTCGTGGCGACGTCGCTCGCTCACCTTCAGCGGGTCCTCGCCCTTTGTGAACACCCGGACGTCTCCCCGCTCGTGAGGCGGATCATCCGCACGAACGGCAAGGAAGCGGTCGAGTTCACGACGGGCGGACGTATCGCGTTCGTGGCCCGCTCGAAGGCATCAGGCCGTGGGCTCTCCGCCGACGTCCTCGTTTGCGACGAGGCGCAGATCCTCCCAGAGGACGTCTTCGCCGCGCTGCTGCCGACGATCTCCGCGTCCCCGAACCCCCTCACGATCTTGACTGGCACACCGCCCGGCCCGCTCGACGACGGAACCGTCTTCTCGAGAATCCGCGACGCCGGACTTCTCGGCGAAGACGTACGCCTCGCGTGGATCGAGTACGCGGCCCCCGCCGACGCCCCGCCCGGCGATCCGGCGACGTGGGCGAGAGCAAACCCGGCTATGGGCGTCCGTCTCGCTGAGGACACCGTCCGCGACGAGTTTGCCGCGATGGATCTCGCAACGTTCGTCCGCGAGCGGCTCGGTGTGTGGGTCGAGTACGGCGCTACGGCGTCCGTGTTCGACCTCGACGCGTGGGCCGCGCTCGTCGACGGCGCGAAGTTCCTCGACGGCAAGCGCGTCTTCTTCGGCGTCGATGTCGCCCCGGACCGCTCCCGCGCGGCGGTGGTCGCTGTAGGGCGCGTGAAGGGCGGAATGCCGTCTATCGCCCTCGTGGAGTCCGCGCCGGGCACCGGATGGGTTTCGCCGTTGCTCCGTGAGCAATTGACGGCGCGACCGACGGCGAAGGTCGTCCTCGACGAACTGGCCGTGACGTCGCTCGACCTGAAGGCAGCCGGGATCCGGAAGGCGAAGGTCGTCGAGGTTGGCTTCGGCGACGTGAAGGCCGGAGCCGCGATGATGCTCGACGCCGCCGTGAACGGCACTGTCCGACACCGGGACCAACCGGCAATGAACGAGGCAGTCCGGGCCGCTCGGGTGCGCACGGACTCGACCGGATTCCGGTGGATCCGCTCGGACACATCGGGGCCTCTGGTGGCCGCGTCTCTGGCGCTCTGGGCCGCGATGACGAAGACGACGGCCGTCGAGGTCGAGGGCCCGAAGTTCACCGGCATGGTCCTGTGAGTAGGACCTCTACCGCCGCATGGAAGCGCGTACGCCGGGCCGTGATCTACAGGGCGAAACGGGCGGGCCCGCTCCGGTGTCACTGGTGCGGCGTGGCCCTTCCGGATGAGTCCCTCGTCGATGTCGACCACCTCGACCCCGTCGGTAGTGGCGGGGCCGTCGTGCCCTCCCCGGACCGCTGTGTCGTCTCGTGCCGACGTTGTAACCGCTCGGCGGGCGGGCGGCTTGGCCGTGCGAAGCAACTCGCCGCCGCGCACACCGCAGGAACCAACCTCACCCGCTCGCCTGAGTGGCTCTGAGACCAACCAACCGAAAGAAGGCACCATGAACACCCTCACTGATTCCGCTGCACGTGTCCTCGCGGCCCTCGAAGGTTCGAAGTACGGTCGCAAACTCGGCGGGACCGCTACTCGCGCCGGGCTGTCATACGACGAGGCGGGTGCGGCCGTTCGTGAGTTGATCGCGGCTGGCCGTGTCGTCCGCTACGGAACTAACTATGTCCTCGCGGAGGAGGCCGCGCCTGCTGCTGCCCCTGCCGCTCGCACGAGGCCCGCTCCGACTGCTCCGAGTCGTCGGCGCACGTACGTTGAGACGCTGCGCGCTCAGCGTGACATCCTCGCCCGCCCTCGCGGCCACTGGCACGGGACGATCTCGGAGCCGTTGCCTATGTTCACGCCGTCTCGCGCGAAGGTCGTGAATGTTGCGGAGGTGGTCGGGCGATGACGCCGGAGGAGGTCCGAGAGGCGACCCGGCAATACGCCGCCCGTGTCATGGCCGCGAAGGTCCGGGGGATGGATCGGCCGCCGCTGCGCGTGCGCCGTGTGGAGGGCCGAAGGCCGCCCGAAGCGCGGGAGGTCGACGGTTTCGAGGATTGGCGCGTCTGAGCGACGAAGAGCCCCGGTTCTGGACTTCGGTCCGGGGTCGGGCTTTCTTGCGTTTACACGTCGGCCCCGCCCTAACAACCCCACACTGAGAGCATGACGAGCACCTCCGAGACTGTGGCCGCTTGGATAACGGCACTAGCAACCGTTGTCGCCGTCCTTGCAGCGATCTACGCGGGTCACTATGCGAAGCGAGCGCACGACATAGAAGTTCGCCGCGACGAGGATCGCGAAGAAGACCGGCGACAGGCTCAGGCGGAGTTGGTGGCCGCTTGGTGCCCAGTGTTCGACTACCGTCCGGCCGTTCCGGGGAGTGTTACCTCCGTGAGCGGCGGGACGTTCATCAAGCAGGGCAGGCGGTTACCGACGTGGACGTACTTCCTTCGTAATGCGTCGTCTGTCCCGGTCTATGACGTAGTCCTCCACTTCAGGCAAGGCGCCGAAGGGCTCGGGACCGATGCTCTCGACACGTTGCCGCCTGACTCCGAACCGCTGACGCGCGAGGTACCTAGCCACATCGCAAACACGGCTCGCCTCGGAGCACATGAACACGGTGAGGTGATCCGCGTTCTTGTGTCCTTCCGAGACGCCGCCGGAAGACGGTGGACACGCCGATGGAACGGCGTTCTTAGCCTCGACGAGGAAGGTCAGGACTGACGCGCGGCATTCTGTGAGTGCGTGACCAAGTAGCCCCCGTTCTCTTCTCGAAGAGGGCGGGGGCTTTCGGCGTTTACACGGTCTCAGCGAACGCCTAGAGGTGCCGCTCGACGGCCTCGTCTACGAGGTCCGCGAATCCTCGACACTCCTCGGTTGGCGGGGCAAGGTTCGGGGTCAGTCTCCGAAGAAGCCGTTGGCCTTGCGCTTATTGATCCGCTGGATCTCCTTCTTCACGTCCGGCATTGTAAGTAGGCCCGCATGCCAGTCGGCGTGATTCTTCAACTGGCTCGGCTTGACGTGCGCGAAGCAGATTGTGCAAAAGTCCTCGACGTTGTCGGTCATGGATGGGTCTCCTCCCGTTGCGACGGCCTAGCGCCGTCGGTCTCGCCACGATAGGGCCCACGGCCGGGCCTCAACGGCGAAACGGCGAGACCCGCAACGCGCGATGCTCGTTCGGCGCTTGCGAAGCGCCGGAAGCCGTCGAGAGCGCCGAAGCCCGGCGTCGCGTGGAGTTTTGCCGTTTCCACTGTCCCGCCCGGTACGGGGGCTTAGCCTGACGACGGTCGTACTCAACCGAGTACAAGGAGGGGAACCGATGCCAGACCTTTGCGTTTGCGGGAAGTCGAAGTCTTCGTCTCACTACTGGGCAACGAACGGATACGCGACCTGTCGCGCGAAAGAGCAACAGAAGGCGGCGGCGGCGCAGCAGTCCAAGATCGTCTGCCCTCACTGCCAGACTGCGGGAGGCGTCACGCGCCGCGATGTCCGCAAGAAGAAGGGCGTTAGCGGCGGCAAGGCCACGGCGGCGCTCATGACTGGCGGCGTCTCGATGCTTGCAACCGGGCTCTCCCGCAAGGAAGGCACCGCCGTGCTCAGTTGCTCGAACTGTGGCATGGAGTGGGCAATAGGAAACTGACGCGGCGCCGCCGCACCTGCACTCACCTTCGATGACCCGGACGCTACCGGAGCCCTCACTCGATCGCCGGAGAATCGAAGTCTGTTTCGAAGCGCTCCAACTTCGCGACGCGACACGGTCGCGTGGCTTGTCTGAAACCGAAAAAGCCCCCGCTCCTCTTCGAGAAGAGAGCGGGGGCTTGCGGCGTTTACACGGTCTCAGCGAACGCCGAGAGGTGTCGCTCGACGCACGCGTCTACGAGGTCCGCAAACTCGGTATCAGCAATCTCCGGGTAAGCCTCGTTGAGGATCTCGGCGAAGCGGTAGTGAATGGCGCTGGTCATGGTGGAGGCTCCTTCGTTGGTGTCTGAGACGCCGACGCTAGGCCGCTCTTCGGCGCTTGTGAAGCCGTTCGTAAGACCCCACGTAAGACGCTTTGGGTGTGACCTGCGGGAATGCTCTCGAAAGTCATTGCGGCCGTTTCGCTGCGCCGATCGCCGACACCGTGCCAACCTCGCAACCATGAAGTTTCGCGAGATCGTGAACCGTGTCAACGGCCTCAGTTGCCCGATCTTCGGAGTCTCGTGGGACCCGGGGACGGCAGACGTTGAGGTCGCCCGTCGGGTGATCGCATTCGTTGAGACGAGGCGTGTCCTCTTCTCGACGTACACGAACGAAGTTCCTGAAGAATGTGTCGCTTCGGTGCTCGCGATCCGGGAAGTCCTGACGGAGGTACTCGGCGCTGGGCGCGTCGCCGACGAACTTTCGGAACCACTCCGGATCATGCGTCGCTACTGCGTCCGCTTCCTCCAGCGGGTCGGCGCGATCGAGCGCCCGGAGGGTGCGAAGCGGCACCTCTTCCGGGACGCCCAATGGCGCATGAATGACTACTGGTTCGGCGAGGCTCTCGGCGAACTCCGCTCCGGCGTCGGGATGCAAGTCGCAATCGTCGCGGCATCCTTCGGCCTCGACGTAGAGGACGATCTCGCAAGCACGCTTCCGGATCCTGAGCCCTCTTCGTGAGGCGGTTGCCCGTTGCGTCAGTCGTCGAGGGCCGCTTCGAGCCGCTCCAACTTCGCGTCTAGTTCGCCGTCGTACCCCGGCCGTATGTCTGCCTTGAGCACAAGCGACACTCGCGAGCCGTACGGCGCGACGGCTTCGGTTGCGCGCTTCACGACGTCGAGGCAGGAATCCCAATCGCCCTCAACCGTCGTAAACATCGCGTCGGTTCGGTTCGGGAGCCCGGACTCGCGAACGACCTTCACGGCTGCCGCCACGGCGTCGCTCACGGATCCGTCTTCGCGGCCGGAGCCGCTCGGCGCAACGCTGAACGCTACGAGCACGAGACCACCTCACTCATGTCACGTTGTAACCACTCCCCCTCGATGTTGGTGAACATCGCATTGGTCTCGTTGGGCAGGCCGGACTCGCGGACCACGCGAACGGCGGCGGCGACGGCCTCGGCCACGCCACCCGTCTCGTCGCCGGTCGTCGGGGAGATGCTGAACGCCACGATCATGGCGTCAACCTACCCGTCCGTCGGGCTGCCAATCCCCAGTGCCGCCTCGACGTCGGCCAGGTGCTCCCCTCGGAGCCCGACACAGTCGAGCTCCCAGAAGGCGTCGCAGTAGACCAACCGTCCGCTCATCCACGGCTCGAAGGCGGCCAGGGTCACCACCTGAAAGGCAGGCTCCGGGATGCGTGTGGACGGTCGCTCGAAGCCGGCCTCACCGGCCGGTTCGAAGCCGAGGCGGCCGTAGTACCCCGGATCGCCCTCGAGGAAGACAGCCGCTTCCCCCGCGGCCTGCGCCTGCGCCAATGCCGCGTGCACGAGAGCGCTGCCGACACCGGCACGCTGCGCGGTCGGGTCGACCGACAGCGGGCCGAGCACGAGCACCGGGGCCAGTCGCTCGGGGGCGTCGACCCAGCCGCGACTCAGCAGCACATGGCCCACCACAGCGCCTCCGGGTTCGGCGACCAGCTCGTGCTCGACCCTGCCGGTGGCGTGCAGCAGGTCGATCAGCTCCGCGATCACCGGCCCCTCGTCACCGAAGGCGGCCGCCGCCACCCGGCGTACGGCGTCGCGGTCGGCCTGCTGCACCGGTCGGGTCTCGATCTGCTCCACGCGTCTCTCCCAGGGACTCCAGGCCTGCCAATGGTCGTCCTACCGCACTCCGGTCCGCGCACCGAGTACCGTGAGCGGGCTCGTCAGCGAAGGAGAGGACCTCGATGGCACCGACCGATGTCTCCGCACTGGCCGAACGTCTCGGCATCAGCGCGGAACGAATTGCCGGCCTCAGCGTATGCAACCAGGCGGACGTGACGCACCTGGATTCCCTGGTGGCGGCTGCCTTCACGGCCGAGCACGAGGCGGTCGAGTCCGGCCTGCGGGCCACCCTCGGCGCGGTCCCACGTCCCCTGCGTGGCCGGGCGAAGGCACTGCTGTTCCCGGAGGACGACGCATGACATCGCTGGCCAACCGCGTGGAGATCATCAAGCTCGCGCACGCACTCGACGTACCGGACACGGATCTCGCGATCCTGGCGCCCGTCCCGGCGGACGACATCCGCACCGTTCGCCAGTCGCTGGGCGAGGCGATCTTCGCGCAGCACGAGCCGCGGTTCCGCCGGATCGCCAAGCTGGCCTCGATGGTGCCACCCCAGCTCAGCGCCCGCATCGCGCAGATGGCGCTCTCGCCGTTGCTCGGCGCCCGCGTCGCCGCGGTCATGGACCCCGCCCTTGCAGTCAAGCTGGCCGGCAGCCTGAAGACCACCTACCTCGCGGACCTGAGCACCGCGCTGGACCCTGTGCGGGCCGAGCCGATCCTGAGCCGCATCGAGGCCGATCTCATCGTCGAGGTGGGCCGACTCCTGGTCGAGCGCAAGGAGTATGTCGCGCTGGGCCGGTTCGTGTCGGTGATCGAGCCCGACACCGCGCTCAAGGTGATCGCCTCGGCGACCGGGCGCGACCTGCTGCAGGTGGCCCTGTTCGCCGAGGACCCGATCGCCCTCGACGAGCTGGTCCGTCGCATCGACGACCAACGCCTGGTCGACGCGATCCGCGCCGCCGACGAGGACGGCCTGTACGACGACGCGGTGACCCTGATCGCGTCGGTCTCCCCGACCAGCCGCGCCCGCCTGGTCCCGCTGATCACCGCCCTGGACCAGGCCGGCCTCGACGCCTTCGCCACGTCGCTGCACTCCTACGACGCCTGGCCCGCAGCGCTCCCCGCACTCGCCGGCCTGGACGACGCAGCACTGGCGGCGCTGGCCAACTGTTCCGCGACCCTCACCCCGGGCATGCTTCCGCGCATGGTCGAGGTGGCCCGCGAGCTCGAGCTGGGTGCCCTCGTCGACCGACTGGCGACGCTTCTCGATGCCGACCACCGGAAGGCAGCGGGCAAGGCCTTGACTTCAAGTTAACTTCAACTTGCAGGCTTGTGGAGTCCGATCAACTCGATCAAGGAGACCACGAGCACCATGCCTGTCGCACTCATCACCGGAGCCTCACTCGGCTTGGGTCACGCCCTGGCCCGGGAACTCTCGGAACAGGGTTGGACCCTGGTCCTCGACGCCCGGCACGCCGCCGCACTCGAGGCCGCCACGCACTCCCTGGCCGGCACGGGACACGTCGCCGTGGCCGGTGACGTGGCGGACCCGCGCCACCGCACTTCCCTCGTCGAGGCAGTCGAGGCGGCCGGTGGACTCGACCTGCTGGTCAACAACGCCAGCACCCTCGGCACAAGCCCGCTCCCCCGGTTCGCCGACCTCGAGGAGGCCACGTTCTCCCGCATCCTGGAGGTCAACCTCGTCGCACCGTTGGCCCTGACCCGGGCGCTTCTCCCCACCCTGCGCGCCCGCCGTGGAACGGTCGTGAACATCACCTCCGACGCCGCCGTCGAGGCCTACGAGGGCTGGGGCGGCTACGGGAGCGCGAAGGCCGGGCTCGAGCACGCGAGCCGGATCCTGGCCGCCGAGGAACCTGACCTGCGCGTGCTGGCCGTCGATCCCGGAGACATGCGCACCGCCATGCACCAGGCGGCGTTCCCGGGCGAGGACATCAGCGACCGGCCCCTGCCCGACTCCGTGGCACCGCGGCTGGTGAGCCTGGTCCTCGGGGATGCACCCAGCGGCCGCCACCAGCTCGCCGTGGAGGTGCCGGCATGAGCGCGCAGCCCACCGAGCGTTTCCACGTGCCGAGCAGCCACGAGGCCGCCGTACCTCCGGAGCTGCGTGGCCTGGCCCGCGACGCCGTACGGCTGGCGGAGGTCACCCGTGACGGCGTACGACACCTGAAGGCCGGGGCCCTCCCGGACCTGCTGCACCCCGGCGACCTCCTCGTCGTCAACACGAGTGCCACCCTCCCGGCCGCGGTCGACTTCCGGCGTCGCGGCCATGAGGCCGTGCTGCACGTCTCCACCGAGCTCGACGACGGGACGTGGGTGGTCGAGGTGCGACGCCCGGACCAGTCCGGACCCGATCTGGTCTGCGCAGGCGAGACGTTGAAGCTGCCCGGCGGGATCCGGCTGCAGCTGGTGGCACCCCATCCCGACGGTCAGTCGCGTCTGTGGCGCGCCGTGCCCACGCCCACGGTGGGCCGGGTGGACTACCTGTGGGAGCAGGGTCGGCCGATCCGCTACCCCTACGTCGAGGGCGCGTGGCCGCTGTCGATGCTGCAGAACTCGTACGCCGAGCAGCCCGGGAGCGCCGAGATGCCGAGCGCGGGTCGACCTCTGACCGCGGAGCTCCTGGTGCGCCTGATGGCCCATGGAGTCGCGGTGGCGCCGATCGTCCTGCACACCGGGGTGTCGAGCCAGGAGACCCACGAGCCGCCCCAGCCGGAGCGGTTCGTGGTGCCCGAGGCGACCGCGCGACTGGTGAACAGCACCCGCTCGGTCGGGCGCCGCGTCGTCGCGGTGGGCACGACCGTCGTCCGGGCGCTCGAGACCGCGGGTTCGTCGGGTCGGGTGGTGCCCACCGACGGCTGGACCGACCTCGTGCTCGGGCCGCGGCGACCTGCCCGCGTGGTCGACGGACTGCTCAGCGGGTTGCACGAGCCCGAGGCCAGCCACCTCGACCTGCTCGAGGCGGTCGCCGGCCGACCCCTCGTCGACGCGGGCTACGCCGCGATCACCGCTCCCGGCGCACCCCGCTACCTCTGGCACGAGTTCGGCGACGTGATGCTGCTGCTCCCCTGAGGGCGGCCACTCGTCGGGAGAGCAAATGCGGCCAAGCGACGGAGCCCCTCCCCGGCGTACGGTCGGCCACATGGATGCCGACGACGTCGCCGAGTTCGTCGAGTCGCTGCCGCGGTGCCGCCGCAAGGGCACCGCGGCACGACCGGCGTGGTACGTCGACAACCGGCTCGTGGCTCGACTCGAGGACCGGACCACCCTGACCATCCGGTGCGCGCCGGCATTGCGCGAGGAGCTGACCGCCGCGCACCCGGAGACGTTCGGCGTGCCGCCCGCGATGGAGGCGCACCACAAGGTGCAGGCCTCGTTGGCGCACGGAAACGACGAGGCACTGCGTCGCGCCCTCGAGGCCGCGCACCGCATGCAGCGCAAGACCTGAGCGACAGCAAATGCAGCGACCCGTCGTGAGTTCTTCCCGGTAGGGGCGAACTCACGACGGGTCGATGGGTCAGAGGTCAGGCCTTGAGCAGGTTCCGCAGGACGTACTGCATGATGCCGCCGTTGCGGTAGTAGTTCGCCTCACCGGGGGTGTCGATGCGGACCACCGCGTCGAACTCGACACTCTGCCCGTCTTCCTTGGCGGCCTTGACCTTGACAGTCTTCGGCGTGCTGCCGTCGTTGAGCGCGGTGATGCCGGAGATCGCGAACGTCTCGTCACCGGTCAGGCCCAGGGACTCGGCGTTCTGGCCCTCGGGGTACTGCAGCGGGATGACGCCCATGCCGATCAGGTTCGAGCGGTGGATCCGCTCGTAGGACTCGGCGATGACCGCCTTCACACCGAGCAGCGAGGTGCCCTTGGCCGCCCAGTCACGCGACGAGCCGGAGCCGTACTCCTTGCCGGCCAGGACGACCAGCGGGACGCCTGCCGCGATGTACTTCTCCGACGCCTCGAACACCGTGGTGACCGGCGTGCCGTCGGCGAGCAGGTCGCGGGTGAAGCCACCCTCGGTGCCCGGGGCCATCTGGTTGCGCAGGCGGATGTTGGCGAAGGTGCCGCGGATCATGACCTCGTGGTTGCCTCGGCGCGAGCCGTAGGAGTTGAAGTCACGCGACTCGACGCCGTGCTCGGCGAGGTACTTGCCCGCGGGCGAGTCCTTCTTGATCGCACCGGCCGGACTGATGTGGTCGGTGGTGACCGAGTCGCCCAGCTTGAGCAGCACGCGGGCACCCTCGATGTCGGTGACCGGGGTCGGCTCGTCGGGCATGCCGTCGAAGTACGGCGCCTTGCGGACGTAGGTGCTGTCCTCGCCCCACGCGAAGGTCTTGCCCTCGGGGGTGGGCAGCGAGCGCCACCGCTCGTCACCGGCGAACACGTCGTCGTAGCTGTCGAACATGTCGGCGGTCAGGGCACTGGCGATGGTCTCCTCGACCTCGGACGGCGAGGGCCAGATGTCCTTGAGGAACACGTCGTTGCCGTCGGCGTCCTGGCCGAGCGGGTCGGTGAACAGGTCGACGTCCATCGAGCCGGCCAGGGCGTAGGCCACGACCAGCGGCGGGGACGCCAGGTAGTTCATCTTGATGTCCGGGTTGATCCGGCCCTCGAAGTTGCGGTTGCCCGAGAGCACCGAGACGACCGAGAGGTCGTTCTCGTTGACCGCGGCGGAGACCTCGGGGATCAGCGGACCGGAGTTGCCGATGCAGGTGGTGCAGCCGTAGCCGACGAGGTTGAAGCCGAGCTTGTCGAGGTACGGCGTCAGGCCGGCCTTCTCGTAGTAGTCGGAGACCACCTTCGAGCCGGGGGCCAGCGTCGTCTTGACCCACGGCTTGCGCTGCAGGCCCTTCTCGACGGCCTTCTTGGCCAGCAGCGCCGCGCCGATCATCACCGACGGGTTGGACGTGTTCGTGCACGACGTGATGGCGGCGATGGTGACCGCACCGTGATCGAGGGTGAACTTCGTGCCGTCGGCCAGCGTGACGTCGATCGGGTCGCTCGGGCGGCCACCGTCCCTCGGTGCGGCCGAGAGGTGGTTGCTGGGAGCCTCCGAGCCGTTGGTGCCGTGGTACGCCGGGGCGTCCGAGGCCGGGAAGGACTCGGCCGAGGCCTCGTCGTACCCCTTCTCGTCCTCGTCGACGTAGTCGGCGAGCGACGCACGGAACGACTGCTTGGCGTCGGTGACCTGGATGCGGTCCTGGGGCCGCTTCGGGCCGGCGATCGACGGGACGACCGTCGACACGTCGAGCTCGAGCCGCTCGGAGAAGCGCGGCTCGGCCGACGGGTCGTGCCAGAGGCCCTGCTCCTTGGCGTAGGCCTCGACGAGCGCGAGCTGCTCCTCGGTGCGGCCGGTGAGGCGCAGGTAGTTGACGGTCTCCTCGTCGATCGGGAAGACCGCGATCGTGGAGCCGAACTCGGGGCTCATGTTGCCGATCGTGGCACGGTTGGCCAGCGGCAACGCCGAAACGCCCTCGCCGTAGAACTCCACGAACTTGCCGACGACGCCGTGCTTGCGCAGCATCTCGGTGATGGTGAGCACCAGGTCGGTGGCGGTGGTGCCCTCGGGCAGCTCGCCGGAGAGCTTGAAGCCGACCACGCGCGGGATCAGCATGGAGACGGGCTGGCCGAGCATGGCCGCCTCGGCCTCGATGCCGCCGACGCCCCAGCCGACGACGCCGATGCCGTTGACCATGGTGGTGTGGGAGTCGGTGCCGACGCAGGTGTCGGGGTAGGCCTGCAGCACGCCGTCGACCTCACGCGTGAACGCGACGCGGGCGAGGTGCTCGATGTTGACCTGGTGGACGATGCCGGTGCCCGGGGGGACGACCTTGAAGTCGTCGAAGGCGCCCTGGCCCCAGCGCAGGAACTGGTAGCGCTCGCGGTTGCGCTCGTACTCGATCTCGACGTTCTTCTCGAACGCACCGGGGGTGCCGAAGACGTCGGCGATGACGGAGTGGTCGATGACCATCTCGGCCGGCGCGAGCGGGTTGATCTTCGACGGGTCTCCGCCGAGGTCGGCCATCGCCTCACGCATGGTGGCGAGGTCGACGACGCAGGGAACGCCGGTGAAGTCCTGCATGATCACGCGCGCCGGCGTGAACTGGATCTCCTTGGACGGGTCGGCGTCCGCGTCCCAGCCGGCGAGCGCCTTGATGTCGTCGGCAGTGATGTCCGCGCCGTCCTCGGTGCGAAGCAGGTTCTCGAGCAGCACCTTGAGGCTGAACGGGAGCGAGTCCACGTCCAGGCCGTCACCGGTGACCGCGTCGAGGCGGAAGATCTCGTAGGACTTCCCGTCCACGTCCAGGGTGCTCTTGGCACCGAAGCTGTCCTGACTGGCCATCAGCCACATCTCCTCAGAAGTCTTTGGTTCACTCGCGCCCATCTTGCCGCCGTGCGCAACCCCCTGGGAAGAAAGGGTTGCCTAACCACGACGTCGAGGCCGAATGCAATGTCTCTTGATGTCAAGATACATGACGTCAAGTGGAAGATCCAGCAGAAACGCCCACTCAGCGGACGAACAGCGCGACGCACTCCACGTGGTGCGTCATCGGGAAGAGGTCGAAGGCGCGCAGCTTCTCCAGGCGGTAGCCGGCCTCGACGAACGTCGCGGCGTCACGGGCCAGTGAGGCCGGGTCGCAGGCGACGTAGGCGACCGCACGCGGGGCCCTGTCCACGATCTGCAGGACCACCTTGCGACGCGCGCCCTCACGTGGCGGGTCGAGGACGACGACGTCGAACGGCTCGTCGTACGTCGTGGCCAGCACGCGGTCGACCGTGCCGACCCCGACGACGGCCTTGCGGTGCTCGGCGAGGTTGTCGCGCGCGTGGCCGCAGGCCTGCTTGTTGCCCTCGATGGCGACGACCCGGCCGCCCTCCCCCACCCGCTCTGCGAGGAACCGGGCGAACAGCCCGACGCCGGAGTAGAGGTCGAGCGCCTTCTCGCCGGGCTGTGGGTCGAGGTAGTCGAGCACGGTGTCGACCAGCTTCTCGGGAGCCCCGGGATGAACCTGCCAGAACCCGTCGGCGGCCACCGCGAACTCGCGTCCGTGCACGGACTCGATCACGGGCGCGCTGCCCGAGACGCTCGTGTCGATCGCACCGGGCGCGGCGATCAGGCAGGTGTCGATCGGCACGACGCCGTGGGAACGGTGCTTGCGCATGCCCCTGTGTCCGTCGGGCGTGGCGGCGTACTCGACGCGGGTGCGCCACTCCAGGCCGGCCTTGTCGCCGGGCACCTGCTCCACGACGACGTCGACCTCCATGTGGGCCAGCCGGCGGAACTGCTCCTGCACGACCCGCGCCTTCAGCGCACGCTGCTCACCGGGCGTGACGTGCTGGAAGTCGCAGCCGCCGCACAGTCCCGGGCCGGCGACGGGGCACGGTGGTGTCACACGCTTCGGGGACGGCGTCGCGACGGAGACGGCGTCCCCGCGCCAGAACCGGTCGCCCTCGGTGCCCTCGGTGATCTCGACGGTCACCACCTCGTCGGGCAACGCGTGGCGGACGAAGACGACGCGGGTCTCCCCCTCGGTGCTCCCGGCGACAGGGATGCGGGCGACGCAGTGGCCGCCGTGGGCGATCGGCCCGACGGTCACCTCGTGCCGCTCACCGACGTGCGAGGCGCCCTTGGCTTGTCGTGCTCGTGTGTTGCGGGGAGACATGGCTAGTCCTGTCGGTCGTTGTGGGGGCCGCGCGGGTTGCGCGTCGTGGACCCGATCGCGCCCCGGCGTACGTCGCCGGCCCTGGTGCGGGTCAGGTCACGCTGCTCACGCTCGAGGGCCACCACCGAGGAGCGGAGCTGGTAGGGCACCGACGTCACCATCACGCCGGGCGTGAAGAGCAGGCGACCCTTGAGGCGCAGGGCCGTCTGGTTGTGCAGCAGCTGCTCCCACCAACGGCCCACGACGTACTCGGGGATGTAGACGGCCACGACGCCGCGCGGGTTGGCCCGCCGGATCTCGATGGCGTAGTCGACGATCGGCTTCACGAGCTCGCGGTACGGCGAGTAGAGGACCTTGAGGGGTACGTCGATGCCGCGCTCGTCCCACTCGGCGAGGAGCTTGTCGGTCGCCTTGGTGTCGGTGCCGACGTAGACCGCCTCGAGGACGTTGGGCCGGGTCGCCTTGGCGAAGGCCAGCGCCCGCAGGGTCGGCTTGTGCAGCTTCGAGGCCAGCACGATCGCGTGCACCCGGGTCGGCAGGATCTTGTCCTGGTCGTCGGCGGCGAGCTCCTCCTCGACCAGGTCGTAGTGCTTGCGGATCGCCTTCATCAGGATGAAGAAGACGATCATCGCCAGGATCGTGATCCAGGCACCCTGCAGGAACTTGGTGATCAGCACGACGACGAGCACGGCGCCGGTCATCGCCAGGCCGATGGTGTTGATGATCCGCGACTGCTGCATCTTGCGCCGCGCGGCGGCGTCGGTCTCGGTCAACAGGTGGCGGGTCCAGTGCCGGATCATGCCGAGCTGGCTCAGCGTGAACGACACGAAGACGCCCACGATGTAGAGCTGGATCAGCCGGGTCACCTGAGCGTCGAAGGCCCAGATCAGGATCATCGCCACGACGGCCAGGAACACGATGCCGTTGCTGTAGGCCAGCCGGTCGCCGCGGGAGCCGAGGGCCCGGGGGGCGAGCCCGTCGCGGGCGAGGATAGAGCCCAGCACCGGGAAGCCGTTGAACGCCGTGTTGGCGGCGAGCACCAGCACGATGCCGGTCATCGTCACCACGAAGTAGAAGCCCGGTGAGAAGTTGTCGAAGACGGCGCGGGCGATCTGGGCGATCACGGTGTGCTGGTCGTAGTCGGCCGGCAGGGCCTTGCCGTCGGCGGTGGAGAGCCGGTCGAGGTCGTGCGGGTCGACGTACTTCAGCCCCATCTCGCGGGCCAGCAGGATCACGCTGAGCATCATCGTGATCGCGATCATGCCCAGCAACAGCAGCGTCGTCGCCGCGTTCTGCGACTTCGGCCTGCGGAACGCGGGCACGCCGTTGGAGATCGCCTCGACACCGGTCAGCGCCGCACAACCGGAGGAGAACGCCCGAGCCAGCAGGAACACCAGCGCCACCGTGGTCAGCTGACCCTCGTAGCCCGAGGACTCGGTGATCCGCAGGTCGGCACTCTCCACCTGCGGGAGGTCGCCGATGACGAAGCGGAGCAGGCCGTAGGCACACATGCCGAGGATGGCCAGCATGAAGGCGTACGTCGGGATCGCGAACAACGTGCCCGACTCGCGGATGCCGCGCAGGTTCAGCGCGGTGAGGATCACGACGAGCACCACGGCCGCCGTGGCCTCGTGGCCCGACAGCACAGGGAACGCCGAGGCGGCGTACTGCGCGCCGGACGAGATCGACACCGCCACGGTGAGCACGTAGTCGACCAGCAGCGCGGCCGCGACGGTCACCCCGGCGTTGCGGCCGAGGTTCTCGGTGGCGACCTCGTAGTCGCCGCCACCACTGGGGTAGGCGTGCACGGTCTGCCGGTACGACGCGACCACGGCGATCATCACCAGGGCGACGGCCAGCCCGATCTTCCATGACCACGTGTACGCCGTGGCGCCGGCCAGCGAGAGCATGATGAAGATCTCGTCCGGCGCGTAGGCCACCGACGACAACGCGTCGCTGGCGAACACGGGCAGGGCAACACGCTTGGGCAGCAGGGTCTCACCCAACTGCGAGCTGCGGAGCTTGCGGCCCAGCAGGATCCGTTTGGAAACGTCACCGACACCCACGAGCGAACAGGCTAGCCCCATCCGGGGCCACATGACGCACCGCCGCACCACGCGGCCCTCGCTGCGGTAGCGTCTGCGCTGTGCATGTCGTGATCATGGGTTGTGGCCGGGTGGGCTCCACGCTTGCCCGCAGCCTCGAGGACCGCAACCACACCGTGTCCATCATCGACAACAACCCCGATGCGTTCCGACGCCTCGGACCATCGTTCAACGGCGACAAGGTCACCGGCTACGGCTTCGACCAGGCGGTGCTTGCGAAGGCCGGCATCGCCCGGGCCGACGCGTTCGCCGCGGTCTCCAGTGGTGACAACTCCAACATCATCGCCGCGCGTGTGGCCCGTGAGAGCTTCGGCATCCAGCAGGTCGTCGCCCGCATCTACGACCCCGGCCGCGCCGAGGTCTACCAGCGCCTCGGCATCACCACGGTCGCCACCGTGAAGTGGACCGCCGACCAGGTGCTGCGACGCATCCTCCCGGCCGGCGCCGAGCCCGACTTCCGCGACCCGTCGGGGACTATCCGCGTCGACCAGCTGCCGGTCAGCGAGCCCTGGATCGGCCACCGCACCATCGACCTGCAGGAGCAGGCGCGGGTCCGGATCGCCTGGATCGACCGGCTCGGCGAGGGCATGCTGCCCAACAAGGACACCGTTCTCCAGGAGGGCGACCTCCTCCACGTGGTGATCCGCGAGGAGAACGCCGCCGCGGCGTACACCGTGATCGAATCCGGCCCGGAGGACAAGAACTGATGCGTGTTGCCATCGCCGGAGCCGGCGCAGTCGGCCGCTCCATCGCCCGGGAGCTCATCGACAACGGCCACGAGGTGCTGTTGATCGACAAGAACGCCGGATCGATCAAGCCCGAGAGCGTCCCCGACGCCGAGTGGCTGCTCGCCGACTCGTGTGAGCTGAGCTCGCTCGAGGAGGCCCGCCTGCAGCACTGCGACGTGGTGATCGCGGCGACCGGTGACGACAAGGCCAACCTGGTCACCTCGCTGCTGGCCAAGACCGAGTTCGGGGTCCCCCGCACCGTCGGCCGGGTCAACCACCCCAACAAC
This sequence comes from Nocardioides sp. Soil796, assembly GCF_001429525.1. NCBI lineage: Bacteria > Bacillati > Actinomycetota > Actinomycetes > Propionibacteriales > Nocardioidaceae > Nocardioides > Nocardioides sp. Soil796. The sequence continues at coordinate 627,479 of NZ_LMSQ01000017.1, read as the reverse complement.
GAGTGGCTGTTCACCGAGGCGTGGGGCGTCGACGTCAACGTGTCGACCCCGCGCATCATGTCGGCCCTCGTCGAGGAAGCCGTGTCGGTGGGCGACCTCGTGCGCCTGTTCACCTTCCGCCGGGGCAACGCCAACCTCGTCGAGATGACCCTGCCCGAGGAGTCGCCGTACGTCGGCGAGCCGACCGGCCTCATCCCGTGGCCCGAGAACTGCGCCCTCGTCTCGATCCTGCGCGACGGTCAGGTCTACACGCCCGACGCCGAGCAGCCGCTCGAGGCCGGTGACGAGCTGCTGTTCGTGGTCTCCGCGGAGGTCGAGGAGCGGCTCGAGCGGATGCTGGTCCCCCGCCCCGACTGACCCGTCGCCAGTTCCGGTTGACCTGTCGCCAGTTCAAGTCGACCCGTCGCCAGTTCAAGGCGCGTAGAAAAACTCACGACGGGTCGAGCGAAACTCACGACGGGTCGGGCTGGGGCTCCCGCATCGGCGTTGCGTTGCGGGCCAGCAGCCACACCATCAGCGCCAGGGCGGCCAGCTGGAGCGGCCAGCCCATCGCGATCTTGGCGATGCCGAGGGCCGCGATCGCGGCGTCCTTGTCCATCGACCCGCTGCGTCCGGCCAGGTAGAACGGCGACTGGACGACGACGCGCAGGATGCACGGCGCGACGAGCACCCAGGTGAGGCGGCTGCAGAGCTTGACGATCTGGGGGTCCTGGCGCCAGGCCGTCGGATCACCGGTCACGCTGCCGACCATGAACCCCATCAGGGGCCAGCGGGTCAGGCACGACAGGGAGAGCACGACGGCGTAGCCGGCGTTGTAGAGCAGGCCCGGCAGGAAGTAGGCCAGCGCCTGGTCGTTCGCGTCGCCGCCGGCCCGCGCCGCACGCAACGCGAAGAGGGCGCCGATGCCGATCCCGACCAGGGCGTTGACCACGAACTGGATCGAGGAGCGCTGCACCAGGCGCACCACCAGCGCGACCAGTGCCGCACCGACACTCACCCCCAGCGCGAGCTGGAGGTTCTTCGTGGAGAGGAACACGGCCGTGAACAGGATCGTGGGCACGGCGGCCTCGACCATGCCGCGTCGGCCACCGAGGGCGGTCGACAGTTGCCTGCGCACCAGCGCCTCGACGGTCTCGGTCGTGGGCCGGGAGGCCTGGCCCTCCGGCGCTGCGGGCTGGCTGTCGTTCACGGTGCCAGTTCGTATCGCGGGTTGTACATGACGCGGGTGCGCTCCTGGAGTCCGATGCGACCCTCGACGGTGACGGATCGGCCGGGGTCGATGCCGGTGATCCGGCGACGGCCCAGCCAGACGAGCGTGATCACGCCGGTGCCGTCGTACAGCTCGGCCTCGAGGGCGGGGACTCCGCCACGGGGTCGCAGGGTGACCGTGCGCAGGGTGCCGGTGAGCCGGATCCGCTCGCGGTCCGGCGCGTTCTCGATCGTGGTCAGGCCGGACGTGGCGACGCTCTCACGCAGGTCACGGGCGTGCTGGTCCGTGCTGTTCGCCCAGCTGCTGATCGCGCGCCGGAGTCGGCTGCGCTCCTTGCCTTCGGCCATGGGAACAGGCTACTGACTCAACCGACCCGGCGTGCCTGCGGAGGCACCACGATCGGCAGTTGGTCACCCGGAGCCATCGGCCCGTCACCGCGGCGTACGACGAGCGAGGCCACGGCGGCCTCCCACGCGCCCGCCAGCTGGCCGTTGACCGCCGGGGTGCCGAGATACGTCGCGCGGAGGAACCAGCGGGGCCCGTTGAAGCCCACGACCCGCGAGGGCTGCTGGCTGGTGGTGCCGTCGGAGGCGCGGACGCTGCGCCGGCACACCAGCTCGGTGCCGTGCGGGCCTTCCTGCTCGGTGGCGGTGCCGCCCTGACGCGCGGTCTCGGAGGCGATCTGGCGGCGTACGTCGGTCCACAGGTCGCCGTTGCGCGGAGCCGCGAAGGCCCGCACCTCGACGGCGCCGGTGGGCCCGGCGATCAGCACGCTCTGGACCTCGCCCGAGGCCTCCTCGACCTGGAGCCGGAGCTCGAGGCCCTCCGCGGGGGCGACCAGCATGCCGCCGAGGTCGATGCGGTCGACCCCGTCGTTCTCGACGTCGACCTCACTGATGTCACGCGGCGCGCCCGCCGGGTCAGGGGTCTCCGCGTCGGCCGTGGCGTCCGCGTTCTCGTCAGCGGTCGCGTCAGACTTCTCGTCGACGTCCGCTCCGACCTCGGTGCCCGACTCCGCAGCCTTCTCCTCGGCTGCGGGCGACTCCTCGGTCGTGCGGGACTTGCGTCCGAACTTCACTGGGCACTCCTCTGTGCGTCTGCGGTGGCGAAACCACCCGTGGAACCGTAGCCCCCCGCTCCACGCGCCGTGTCATCGAGCGTCTCCGACTCGATGAAGTCGGCGCGCTCGAAGCGCTGCAGCACCAGCTGGGCGATGCGGTCGCCACGGCGCAGCGTGACGGCCTCGTGGGGGTCGAGATTGATCAGCATCACCTTGACCTCGCCTCGATAGCCCGCGTCGATGGTGCCGGGGGCGTTCACGATCGAGAGGCCGTGGCGCGCCGCGAGACCGGAACGGGGATGGACCAGTCCGACGTACCCGTCGGGCAGGGCGAGCGCGATCCCGGTCGGGACCATCGCCCGCTCCCCCGGCGCCAGGGTCACCTCGACGGTGGTCATCAGGTCGGCGCCGGCGTCGCCGTCGTGGGCGTAGGACGGTAAGGGAAGGTCCTGGTCGAGACGCATGATGCGGACCGGGACCGGTGCAACTGACATGTGACCGACCCTACCTGCGTGTCATGGGCACCGGGATGAAAGGCTGGTCCTCGTGCAGTACGTCGAACAGCTCACCGTGTCGCTGCGCTGGTGGGTGCAGGGAACCATGCTCGTGGCGACCCTCTGGTTCGCGATCGCGGTGGCGATCCCCTCCATCCTGGCCGCCGCCCTGATCAGCTTGGGGGCGCTGGCGCTCATGGCCACGTGCCTGCTGATGTACGGCGCCGCGCGCATCGTCGTCGGCGACGGCCAGCTGCGCGCCGGGCGAGCCCGGATCGACCTCTCGTACGTCGGTGCGGCCGAGGCGCTCGACGCCGAGGGGACCAGACGCGTGGCCGGCGTGGACGCCGATGCCCGCGCCTACCTGCTGTTGCGGCCCTACCTGAAGCGTTCCGTGCGGATCGAGATCACCGACCCCTCGGACCCCACGCCGTACTGGCTGGTCTGCACGCGTCACCCCGACCGACTGGTCGCCGCGCTGGCCGCGGTCACGACACCGTAGGCCTTTGCTCCAGGCATCTCGTCCAGACGAGATGCTCCAAGGGGTGCCGGATCAGCTCGCGGGGNGCAAGGCGGACGAGCGAAGGCGGGACGGAGTCCCGTCGAGTCGAGGACAACGCCGCCGGTCGGAATGCGGGGCACCGTGAGCCCGGCAGGTCCCCTCCAGGCATCTCGTCTAGGGTGAGGACGCATTCCAACCCCCAGGAGGATCTGATGGCATCCGGCTCCAAGGCATGGTCGGCACTCTCCCTCGGCGCCGCGCTCGGTAGCGCGGCGGTCGCCAAGAAGGCGCTCAACGGCGGCTGGAAGGCAGCGACGGGAAAGACTCCCCCGGCCAATCCGGCGGACCCCGACGTGGACCTGTGGGAGGCCGTGATGTGGGCGGCCGTGAGCGGTACGGCGGTCGCCATCGTCAAGATGCTGGCCACCCGCAAGGCCGCGAACTACTTCACCAAGTCGACCGGCCACCTGCCGCCCGGCCTCGAGGCCGACGGCAAGGCGTCGTCCTCGCGCAGCTCCGACGCGGGCGACGTCCTGGCGTCAGGGATCAACGACTGACCGGTCCCCCGGCCAACGACAAGAGCCGCAACCCCGCGTCGGGGTTGCGGCTCTTCGTGTGTCGGGGCTGTCGCCTTACGCGCAGTCCTTGCAGATCAGCTTCTTGGCATCGGCCAGCTGGCTGCGGTGATGCACGAGGAAACAGCTCATGCAGGTGAACTCGTCATCCTGACGGGGCTTGACCTCGACGGCCAGCTCTTCGTGGGACAGGTCTGCTCCGGGCAGCTCGAAGGACTCTGCCGCCTCGGCCTCGTCCTCGTCGACCTTGCCGGAGTTCTTGTCGTGGCGTCGGGCCTTGAGCTCTTCAATGCTCTGTTCGCCCTGGTCTTCTTCGTTCTTGCGGGGTGCGTCGTAATCGGTCGCCATCAACTTCTCCAGTCAATCAACTGCGGTCGCGTCGTCGTCTGTTCGCGCGAGTCCCGGCGCCAGATTGTGCACCATCAACCGGGAACATGCACGCGCATTCCACACGATGTCTCGGCTGCAACGATCACCGGGGTCCACCTATTCCCGATCGAGGGCCAGGAACCCGCACGAAACCACGGCCTCCCGGAACTCCTCGAAGCCGTGCGCAGGGGCACACAGGAGGGCCTCCTTGCCGTCCCTACCGACCGTCACCTCGGTCCGGGCACCGGCCTCACGGGCGATCAGTGCGCCCGCGGCGTAGTCCCACTCGGCGACACCTTCCTCGACGTACGCATCGGCGGATCCGGAGGCCACGTGGCACAGGTCGAGGGCACAGGAACCCATCCGTCGGATGTCGCGCACCAGGGGCAGCAGCTTCGCGACCGCCGCGGCCTGCACCCTCCGGGTCCCGGCCTGGTAGTTGAAACCGGTCAGCACCAGGCGCTCGGCCAGCGGCGCCGGGCCACGCACCCGGAGGCGTACGCCGTCACGCCAGGCCCCGCCCCCGAGGGAGGCGAAGCACTCCTCACCGGTGGCGGCGTTGACCACGACACCGGCCACCACCCGGCCGTCCTGCTCGGCGGCGATCGAGACGGCGTACTGCGGGAGGCCGTAGAGGAAGTTCACCGTGCCGTCGATCGGGTCGACGATCCACCGGACCCCGGTCTCACCGCCGGCTCCGCCGCCCTCCTCGCCGAGGAACGCGTCCCCCGGCCGCGCGGCCAGCAGCCGCTCGCGGACCAGCGCCTCGCAGTCGCGGTCGACCTGGGTGACCACGTCGACGGCGCTCGACTTGGTGGCGGCGACCGAGACCCCACCGGCCCGCTGCGCCGCGACGAACGCGGCCGCTTCGCCGGCCACCCCACGGGCCAGGTTCAGCAGGTCGGTGTTCAATCGAGGCCGCCGAGGGCGGGCACGGGCCCGCGGGCGTTGGCGCAGCAGCCGGCCGCGCAGACGTCCCAGCACGCCGGGAGGCTGCCCTCCGCGGCACGGGTGACGTCCTCCCCGCGCTCGGCTGCCGCGCGCTCGAGCAGGAGGTCACGGACCATCGCCACGAACCGCGGGTCGATCCCGGCGGTGGCGGCGCGCACGAAGCTGAGCCCGAGCTTCTCGGCGGTCGCGGCCGCCTCGGTGTCGAGGTCGTAGACGACCTCCATGTGGTCGGAGACGAACCCGATCGGCACCACCACCACGGGCACCGACCCCTTGGCCGCCAGACGCGCGAGATGGTCGTTGACGTCGGGCTCCAGCCACGGGACGTGCGGGGCACCGGAGCGCGAGCAGTAGACCAGCTCGTGGGCGTGGCGATGGCCCGTCTCCAGGCGCACCCTCTCGACGATCTCCTGCATGACGCTGCGGTGCTGGGCGACGTACGCCCCGCCCTGGGGTCCGCTGGCGTCGTCCATGGCGATCGGGATGGAGTGCGTGACGAAGACCAGGTGGGCATCCTCGCGCTCGGTGTCGCGCAGCTCGGCCAATGCGGCCAGGGTGCTGTCGACCATCGAGGTGAGGAAGCCCGGGTGGTTGAAGTAGTGGCGCAACCGGTCGAGTCGCGGCGCGCCCTCGACCGCGGCACTGGCCTCGGCCAGGTTCTCGCGGTACTGGCGACAGCCGCTGTACGACGAGTAGGCCGAGGTGACCAGGCAGGCGGCCCGGGTGATGCCGTCGGCGGCCATCTGTGCGAGTGCGTCGGTCAGGTAGGGGTCCCAGTTGCGGTTCCCCCAGTAGACCGGGAGGTCGAGGCCGGCCCCGGCGAAGTCCTCACGGATGGCGGCCAGCAGCTCACGGTTCTGGTCGTTGATCGGCGAGCGGCCGCCGAACTCGAAGTAGTGCTCGCCCACCTCGACCAGGCGCTCGCGCGGGATGCCGCGGCCCCGGGTCACGTTCTCGAGGAAGGGCACGACGTCCTCTGGCTTCTCGGGTCCGCCGAAGGAGACCAGCAGCAACGCGTCGTACGGACCGGGATCGGAGTGCATGCAGACCATCCTAGGAACCACCTGCACACCCGCCCCGACCGACCGCGCGAACCGTGCGTTCTTGATGCGCGAACCGCGGATCATTGACGTCCGAGCCGTGGATCCTTGACGTCGCTGCATCAAGGATCCACGGCTCGGGGCGCAACAATCCACGGTTGGCGTCAGCCTGCCGGCAGCAGGCAACCCTCCTTCGCCAGGTCGAGCGAGTTGTCGTCGGCCAGGCAGGTGTAGAACCACGAGGTCTGCTGCGCGTAGGCAGCGCCCTTCTCGACGGTGACGTTGCCCTCCTCGTCAACCTCGCACGGGTTGTTCATCGTGCACTTCTCGCCGTCCTCGTTGCCGGTGTTGTTGGCAGCGACGACCTCGTGGGTCTCGGTGTCGACCACCGGCGACCCGGAGGTGCCGCCGATCGTCTCGCAGCCGGGCTGGCGGTACTTCACGGAGTCCTCCATGGTCCAGTCCGCTTCCTTGAGCTGCGGGATGGTGGAGTCGACCGAGCAGTCGTAGACCTTCTGCCAGTAGCCGGAGACGACCGCGATCGGCGTGCCGTCGGCCGGCGACTCCTTGGCCAGGGTGAGCGGCGTGAAGCCGTCGAACTCGTCGGCCAGCTCCTGGTAGGTCTTGTCCAGCCGGTAGAGCGACACGTCGGTCTTGGTCATCGTGGAGTAGAGGACGTCGGTCGCGCTGACGTCACCGGCCTCGTTGCCCTCTGTGTCGAGCAGCGTGAAGGTGCGGTTCGACGGCTGGTCGACGATGACCTCGCCGGCCTCGGGCATGCCGCCCTCGTAGCAGTGGCCGTTGGTCAGGCCCAGGGCCTTGTCCGTCGGCTCCGAGTCGTCGAAGCGGACCACGGAGGCCGAGCAGTTGTCGAGCGCGGCGATGCCGGTGAAGTCGACGCCCTCGGCCGGCGGGTCAGTCGGATCCGTCGGGTCGGTGGGATCCGTCGGGTCCGTGTCACCGCCACCCTCACAGGTGGGCTCGTCGGACTGGGCCGGTACGTCGACCGCGTCCCACGCCGCCTTGACCGCGTCGAACTCGGTGCAGCTGTCCGGGTAGAGGTTCTTCGCCGCGGTCAGCGTCCAGGTGCGGTACTTCAGGTACGAGCTGTCCGAGGTCTTCAGCAGCATCGCGTTGTAGACGATCTTGCCGGCCTTCTCGATGCCGATCCCGCTCACGTCGGAGTCGTTGCAGGTCGGGCTCTCCGGACCCTCGGCGGGCTTGTTGCCCTGCGACAGCAGGTAGAACCAGTGGTTGCCCGGTCCGGCGGTTGCGTGAACCTCACCGTTGGGGATGTCGTCGGTGTAGCAGTTCGGGTCACCGCTGACCTGCGACGGGTCGTACATGTTGCGGATCGGGCCCGACCCGACGAGGTCGATCTCCTCGCCGACCAGGAAGTCCGGCTCGTCGAACTCCTCCGGCTGCGCTGCGTAGGCCTCGGTCAGTGCGCCGAAGACGTCACCGATGAACTCCTGCGTGCCGTTTCCGGAGATGCCACCGGGCGTGTGGTCGTCGATGCCGTGGCCGAGCTCGTGCGCCATGACGTCGATGGAGGAGATCCAGTCCCCTGCCTGGTTGTGCCCGATCTGCACCTGGGTGCCGTCGTAGTAGGCGTTGAGGTCGTCGAGGCCGACGCGGATCGGCAGGAAGCCGCCCTCGCCGTCCATGCCGTCGCGGCCGAGCCACTCCTCGAGCATCTTGTTCTGGGTCTGGGCCGCGAAGAGCGCGTCGACGCAGCCGGTCTCCTTGTTGGTGGCGTCGCCGTCACCCCAGGCGTCGTCGGGACCGGTGAAGGTCTTCTCGGTCGCGGAGTCCTGGCAGGTGAGGCCGGAGACCGCGGGGTCGGTCATCTCGAAGGCCCCGTCGGAACCTGACGTGTCCAGCGCCAGCGGCGACGGGCCGTTGTAGGCACCCGTGCCCTCACCGGCCACGACGTGCTCGGTGCTGTCGATGAACTTCCCGGTCAGCGCGTCGACGTACACCGTCTGTCGCGAGGGTGCACCCGACTTCGTGCCGGCCACGGTGGTCGACCACGCGAGGCGGGGCGTCCTGCCCAGTGCGTGCACGACCAGGGTCGGCGCCGAGTCGGAGGTGACCTTCGAGAGTCGGGCCTTGGCGGTGTCGAGGGCGGAGCTGGAGCTGACCTTCGGCTGTACCGCAAGGCTCGAGATCTTGCGGTCCTGCGCGACGGACGTGCCCTGCACGTTGCCCTGGAGGTCGGTCATCACGACGAAGTCGCCGCCGACGACCGGCAGCCCCTTGTAGGTGCGCTCGTAGGGGACGTACTGCGTCTTGCCGGACCGGATCACGGTGCCGGCGTCGAACTTGTCCGACGCTCCCGCGTGCAGCGCTGCGGGTGCTCCCTTGACGAACTGGCTGGCGCCGCTGGCAGCCATGGCACGCGGCGTGGGATCGGCCTTCTGGTCCGACGAGGACGAGGCGCTGGCCCCTGCGATCGCGAGGCTCGACAGGCTGAGCGCCGCGACCACGGAGAGCGTCGTCGTCATCGCCACCTTGCGGATGGAGGATGCGGACACGACCATATTTGTTCCCTTCGGATGGGGTGTGGTGCACGACATCTTGTGGCGGCACCCACCACGAGGGGAACGATCTCCGGCTGGCCGAGAAGCGCCATGGCCGCGATCAGTCAGTGTCGAGGGAGGGTCAGACGAGACCTCGGCGTACGGCCTGCACGCCGGCCTGGAAGCGTGACTCGATGCCGAGCTGCTCGAAGAGCAGGCGGGTCTTGCGGGTGAAGGTGCGTGGCGCGACGCCAAGCTGGCGGGCGATGGCCTGGTCCGTGAGCCCGTCGGCGAAGAGTCGCAGCATCAGCCGCTGCTCGTCGTCGAGGTCGGGCCCGTTCGTGCGGACCGGCCGGCCGATCGTGGCCTCCATCGGCGTCGCCTCGGCCCAGCAGAACTCGAACATGCGGGTGAGCAGCTGCACGTAGGCACTGCCGCGTACGACGACCGCACCGGAACGCCCCTCGGCCCACTTCATCGAGCACACCGCGATCACGCCGTCGGCCAGCACCATGCGGAAGGGCAGGGTGTCGCGGATCCGCACCTGGGCACCGGCCTCGGTCAGCTGCTCGAGGTAGCGAAGGGTCGGCAGGCTGCGCACTGCGCTGGTCAGGTAGATCGTGCGCACCTCGACCCCACGCTCGAGCACCGCGAGGTCCTGGGGCAGGGCCGCGTCGATCGCCTCCTGGGGCAGGGCGCCCCCCGAGTGCGCGGTGAGGAGCTGGTGCTGCAACGAGTCGCCGAGCTCGGCCAGGAAGGCACGCGCGGTCTCGTTGCCCTCGAGGACGGTGTTCATCGCGTCGTCGTCGACCACCACACGCAGCGCGGGCAGCAGCGCGGCCATCGACTCGATGTCGGCGGCCAGCCGGCTCGCCGTCTCCGACCAGTCGGCCACCGAGCGGCCGTGGTCCTGGAGCACCTGCTCGGCGGCGCGCATCGGGTCGACGACGGTCCAGCGTTCACCGGCGGTGCCTCGCACCAGGCCGAGCTGCACCAGCTCCTCGCGCGCGGCCGCCAGGGCCTCGGGCGTCACGCCCAGCGTCTCGGTCATGCGGTCGTCGGACCAGTCGCCGTTCTGTCGGGCAAGTCGGTAGAGGCTGATCGCGAGGTCGTGGACTGAGTCGGGCACGAGGAACACCTTTGCGGGTTCCCCCCGGCGTTGTCGAGCGCACCGGGAGCCCCGACCGTGCATCTGTGTTGGACTCGGTCAACGACATGGCCGATCATGGCCGTGGCCACGATCGGCCACCGTGGAGGCGTAGCCCGAGCCGTCCGTCAAGGGTGATCCTTCGGGCACCGCCCGTCCCACCATTTGGACTTCAAGGGGTTTCCAGCATGCGCGCGTCCCGGCTCATCACGCCGCTCGTCTCCGTCGCCGTCACCACGGCAGCACTCTGTGTCATCAGCTCCCCGCCCTCCGTCGCCAGCCTCGCCTGGGCCGACGATCCGTGCGAGACCAACGGCGGCCAGGTCGCCGTCGCGCCCGACATGTCCGCGGCCCCCTCGGTCGAGCATCCGATGGCGTACGTCGCCTGCGCCGACGGAGCCCTGCTCTACCACGGCGCCTACGGCCGCGGCACCAACGAGCGGATCCCCGGCGTCGAGGCCGACACCTTCGTCGACGTGGTCTCCGCGCCCGGTCACAGCATGTACGCCGTGACCAGCTACGGCCGGATCACCACGGTCGGCGCCGACGCCGAGTTCTACGGAGACATCTACCCCACCGCAGGTGTGGTCGCCGTCGAGGTGACCGAGTCCGGTGAGGGCTACTGGATCGTGACCCGCAACGGCGAGGTCTTCGGCTTCGGCGACGCCACCGACATGGGTCCGGCAGAGGACACGGTCGTCGACGCGCCCATCGTGGCCTTCACCGCCGACGGGTCCGGTGGCGGCTGGGTCGTCACGGCGGCCGGCCAGGTGGTGCCCCTCAACGGCGCCACCGACCACGGGTCCGTGCGCAGCCGCGTGGCCGCCGACGACCGGGTGGTCGGCATCGTCTCCGACCGACGGTCCGGCGGATTCTGGGTGGTCACCCGCGAAGGACGCGTCATCGAGACCGGCGGCGCCCCCGCCGAGACCGAGCAGGCCACCTGCCAGGACAACCCCGGTGGCCAGCCGCCGTTCAGTGGCGCGGTCGGCGACTACCACCCCGACGCATCGGCCCGCCTGTGGATCTACAGCGTCAACGGCGGCATCTGCGGGTTCAACCCCGGGGAGTGACGCCCCGGCTGGTGACGCCGGTGACGCCGGGTGACCTCACCAGCCGAACCACCCCTCAGCGCGTGGCGTCGAGGAACGCCTCCGGCCCGCCGACGAACGGCAGCCCGAACGTGGTCCGCGACATGTCGAGGGTCAGCTCGTTGCCCGCCGGCGGCAGGATCGTGTAGTCCAGCTCGGACTGCATGACCACGACACCGACACGGTGCCCCGGCGCGAAGACGTAGTCGTTGGCCTGCAGCGTCACGTCCATCGCATAGGCCTGGCCGGGCCTGACCCTCAGGGTCCGGTCGATGCGCCGCCGGTTCTGCGGGTCGCGCCACCCCTCGGAGATGACCCGCGCGACACTGCCGTCGGGGGCGATGTCGACGACACCCACGGTCACGTTGGCGGCGCCCTGCCCGAGGCTGAACCGCAGTTCGGCCGTGGGCGTGCCGCTCAGGTGCAGCGAGCCGGTGAGCGGTGCACTGGTGAAGACCAGGCCGTGCTCACTCGACCCGGACTCGACGAGGTCCTCGACGGTCTGGGTCGGGATGTCGGAGAACGTGGCGTACGACGAGCGCCCGTGGCCGCGCACGGTCGACAGGTCGCCGGTGGCGTCGTCACCTGGTGCCGAGCCACGCAGCACGACGTCGCCAGATCCGGGCACCGGCCAGTCGGCGTACGTCACGTCGTTGCCGTCCTCACGCTCGATGATCGCGTGGGGCGCGGTCTCGGCATCGTTGTCGACGTCGAAGAGGAAGTGGGTGAACCACTTGTTGAGGTCGGTGGCCGGTGCCGCTCCCCCATGACCGCCCTGGTGCCAGTAGATCCGGTGCGGCACGCGGCGCGACACCGCGGCGTACCACTCGGCGGCCTGCCGGGTCTTGACGTTGTTGTCCTGCAACCCGTGCACGACGAACACGGCGGCGCGCACCTTGCGGGCGTCCTTCAGGTAGTTGCGCTTGCTCCAGAACGGGCTGTGGTCGCCGGTCGTGCGGTCCTGGTCGCGGGCGATCTGCGCCCGCACGGGCTTGCAGATCTCGCGGTCGGCACGTGTGTAGACGTAGTCGAAGAGGACGTCCTCGTCCTCGCCCTGGTAGCCACCGGGAGCGACCACGGCACCGTCGGCGCGGTAGTAGTCGTACCAGTTGTCGATCGCCGAGACCGGCACGATCGCCTTGAGGTTGGGTACGCCGGTGCTCGCGACCGCGTTGGGCAGCGTGCCGTTGTAGGAGGTGCCCATCATGCCGACCTGCGTCGTCGTCCAGTCGGCGCGCAGCGGTGCGCCGTCGGCGTCGACGGCGCGGGCCCGGCCGCCCACCCAGTCGATGACGGCCTTGACCGCGGCGGTCTCCTCGGGGCCGCCGATCGTGGGGCACCCCTCGGACTCGCCGGTGCCGACGGACTCGACGTGCATGACCGCGAAGCCGCGAGGGACCCAGGTGTTGACCATGCTGTTGCTGATGATCGAGGGCCCGACGTCGGAACGACGTACCCCGTCCCGGTCAGGCCGGCCGGGCTTGCCCGGCTCCCACAGCTCGTGGTGGACGTCGTGGTTGACCACGTCGTTGCCGCCCGCGTAGTAGGGGCTCGCCTCCATCAGCACCGGGAGCTTGACGCCCTCCTCGGTCTCGGCCGGCCTCGTGATGTCGAAGTGGATGCGGTCCGGGGCGCCGTCGCCGTCCGAGTCGACGTCGGCGATCGCCCACCCTTCCTCGCGGATCCAGCTCGCGGAGTCGGTGTAGACCGGCTGTGCCTGGCCGTCGACGAAGACCGGGTGCTGCACTTCGCCGTCGACGGCACCGGCCGTGGGTTGGGGCCCTGCCGTGACGGCGAGGGCGAGGGCGACGGCGGTGCCGCCGGCCAGGAGGGAGAACGTCTGGCGTTGCATGGTGGGTCCTGTCCCGAGAGAGATGGCGTGGATCACACGGCCTTCCGCAGGCTAGAGCTGAAAAACCGGGAGCCGCAAGGGCACCTCGTCTGACAGGCTGCGCAGTGACGTCCCACCCCCGTGAGCCCGAAGGACCAACCGGTGCTGTCCTCCTACCGCCGCGTGCTGGCCACCCCCGGCGCCTGGCAGTTCAGCCTGAGCGGGTTCGTCGGCAGGCTCCCGATCTCGATGGGCAGCCTCGGCATCGTGCTGCTCATCTCGGCGAGCACGGGCTCCTACGGGTTGGCCGGCACGGTCGCCTCGGCGTACCTCTTCTCCAACGCGGTCTTCGCAATCCTGCAGGGGCGCCTCGTCGATCGCTTCGGCCAGCACGTCGTGCTGCCGGTGGCGCAGACACTCTTCACCGTCGCCCTGTCCCTGATGATCTGGGCGGTCGAGGCCGACGCGAGCAGATTCGTCGTGCACGCCCTGGCGGTCGTCGCCGGCGGTGCGCTCCCGCAGGTCGGCGCCTGCGTGCGGGCCCGGTGGTCGCACGTGCTCCCCGACGGCCGCTCGGTGCAGACCGCCTACGCGCTCGAGGGAGTGGTCGACGAGGCGCTCTTCGTCACCGGACCCACCGCCGTGACGTTCCTGGCCACGGCCTGGGACCCGGTGGCCGGACTGGTCACCGCGATGACGTGCGGCCTGGCCGGCACCTTGGCCCTGGCCGCACAACGCCGTACCCAGCCACCGTCGCGGGCACACCACGCGAGCAGTGGCGACCGGCCGCCGATGCCCTGGCGCACCGTGGTCCCGCTGGCCGTCATGTGCGTGGCCCTGGGCGTGGTCTTCGGCTCCGTCGAGGTGATCACCGTGGCGTTCTCCGACGAGCAGGGCGCCAAGCAGTGGGCCGGGCCCCTGCTCGGGTTGTGGGCACTGGGCAGCCTGGTCGCCGGTCTGGCCAGCGGCGCGGTCAACTGGCGCACTCCCCCGGACACCCGGGCCCGCTGGGGCGTGCTCGCGCTCGGGCTCACGATGGTGCCGCTGGCCTTCGTCGGGTCGATGGCCGTGATGGGCGGCTTCCTGCTGCTCGGCGGCATGGCGATCGCACCGACCCTGATCGCCACCCTCTCGGCCACCGAACGCGCCGTTCCGTCCAGTCGCCTCACGGAGGGCATGGCGATCCTGCACACCGGCCTCGGTGTCGGGGTCGCGCCCGGCGCGGCACTCGCCGGCTTGCTGATCGACGCGCACGGCGCCTCCCCGGCGTACGTGGTCCCGGCCGCAGCCGGTCTGCTCGGCGCCGCGGCGGCATGGAGTGCGCGGGCACCAGTAACCTCCTCGCCATGACGCAATGGCGCAACTGGTCAAGCCTGGAGTCCTCCGACCCCGCGGACGTCGTGACGCCGGCCTCGGTGGCCGAGGTGGCGGCGGCGGTGACCGACGCCGCCGAGCGCCGCACCACGGTGAAGATGGTCGGCACCGGCCACAGCTTCACCGGCATCGCCGCACCCGAGGGCGTCATGCTGAGTCCCGCCGCGTTGAGCGGGATCCTCGCCGTCGACCGTGACGCGATGACGGTCACCGCGCTCGCCGGCACGCCCCTGCACGTGCTGAACAGTGAGCTGGCCCGCCTCGGGCTCTCGTTGCACAACATGGGCGACATCGCGGAGCAGACCCTGGCCGGGGCCACCAGCACCGGCACGCACGGCACCGGTGGGATCAAGGCGTCGTTGTCGGCGCAGGTCTCCGGCCTCGAGATGGTGGTCGGCGACGGCACGCTCGTGCGCGCTTCTCGTGACGAGAACCCCGACGTGTTCGCCGCCGCCCGGCTGGGCCTGGGCGCGCTCGGCGTGCTCACCTCTCTGACCTTCGACGTCGAGCCGCTCGGTGTGCTCGAGGCCCACGAGCAGCCGATGCTGTGGGACGAGGCGCTGGCCCGGTACGACGAGTTCGTCGACGCCAACCACCACTGCGACATGTACTGGTTCCCGCACACCGACCGCATGCAGGTCAAGGTCAACAACCGCCTCGACCTCGAGCCCGACGAGGCCGAGCCGCTGTCCCGCTTCCGGGCCTGGCTCGACGACGACTTCCTGTCCAACACCGCCTTCGCCGGGGTGAACGCGCTCGGCAACCGGGCGCCGGGCCTGGTGCCCCGGCTCAACGAGCTCTCCGGACGACTCCTGTCCGAGCGCACCTACAGCGACGTCCCGCACCGCGTCTTCACCTCCCCGCGCCGCGTGGTGTTCCGCGAGATGGAGTACGCCCTCCCCCGCGAGACCGGACTGGCCGCGCTGAGGGAGGTGCGTCGGCTGATCGACGCCTCCGACTGGCGGATCAGCTTCCCGGTCGAGGTGCGGATGACTCCGGCCGACGACCTCACCCTCGGCACGTCGTCGGGCCGCGACTCGATCTATCTCGCCTTCCACGTCAACCGCCGTACCGACCACACGGCGTACTTCGGCGGCGTCGAGGAGATCCTGCGCGCCCACGACGGGCGGCCGCACTGGGGCAAGGTGCACACGCGTACGGCCGACGACCTGGCGCCGGCGTACCCGCGCTGGCAGGAGTTCCTCGACCTGCGCGACCGGCTCGACCCCGACCGGCTCTTCACCAACACCTACCTGCGTCGCGTCCTCGGCGACTGAGACTCGCCCCGCCCGCCGCGAGTAACGCGGGGTTACGGTCGCTCCACACGCGTCGTGACGCGGGTGAACCGTCGACACCACCGCACAAGTGCCGCCGTACGACGGACGCGGCGAAGCGTTCAGACGCTCGCGGAACCGCGCGGCATCGGAGCCTGCCAGTTGCGTCGCAGCGCGACCAGCCGCCAGACCAGGCAGAGCAGACCGCCCGTCGATGCCACCAGCCAGATCGGCTGGTCGTACTGGTGGAGCACGGCCGCCACCGCCGCTCCGGCCAGGGCGGGCGTGGCGTAGAGCTCGCCCCGGAAGACGACCGGCACGCGGCCGGCGAGCACGTCGCGTGCCATGCCGCCGCCGATGCCGGTGACCATGCCCATCAGGGCCGCCGGCGCCGGCCCGAGGCCGTGCTCCATGGCCTTGATCGTGCCCGTCACGCAGAACAGCGACAGGCCGAAGGCGTCGAAGACGTTGACGTAGGGCTCCATGCGGCCCAGCGCCGGGTGCTGCACGAACGTGATCAGCCCGGCGGCCACCGGCACGATCAGGTAACGCCAGTCGGCCAGTGCCGCCGGTGGGGTCGCGTCGATCAGGACGTCGCGCAGGAAGCCGCCGCCGAGCCCCGTCGTGCCGGCCAGCACGAGCACGCCGAACAGGTCGAGCTGCTTGCGTACGGCGACCAGGGCACCCGAGATCGCGAAGACGAAGATGCCGATCAGGTCGAAGGTGACCAGCAACGGCATGGAGGACATGAGCGGAGTTTAGAGGGTTCACGGATGACGGGTGGCCCCCATCCGCGAGCGCTCTTCATGGCGCTTCCCGGCGACGGATCAAGGGGCGCGCCGCCTGCGCTGCGACCCGGCGCCACGCCGCTGGCGTAGGCTCGGCGCGACACCGGAGACGAACGGGACGAGACGACAAGGATCAGCAATGGTGCAGCTCACGCTCGCAGGATTGAGCGGGGACAAGAAGCGCCTGCTGCTGGTCAGCGACTCGGGCGAGGAATACTCCCTCGTCATCGACAACAACCTCCGGGCCGCCCTGCGCGGCGAGCACGCACGACTCGGCCAGTTGGAGATTCAGATGGAAAGCACGCTCCGCCCCCGCGACATCCAGGCCCGCATCCGCGCCGGGGAGTCGCCTGAGTCGGTTGCCCAGGCAGCACACACCACTGTCGAGAAGATCCTGCCGTTCGCCAACCCGGTGCTCGCCGAGCGCGCCCACGTCGCCGAGCGTGCCCAGCGTGCGTCCGTACGCCGCAAGGCCGGCGACCAGGGCGCCCGCACCCTGGGCCAGGCCGTGGCCGCCCAGCTCAGCCCGATGGCCCTCTCGACCGAGATCGTCGACTGGGACTCCTGGCGCCGCGAGGACGGCCGTTGGACCCTCACCGGCACCTACACCGCCGGCAAGCGCAAGGGCACCGCCCAGTTCACCTTCGACGCCCCCGGCAACTACGTCGTCGCGGAGAACGACGACGCGCGCTGGCTGGTCGGCGAGCCCACCTCCGCGGCACCCAAGGCCGCCCGCCGTGACGATCTGCAACAGGCCCGGAAGCGCCGACTGTCCGCCGTACCCGAGGAGGAGCTGCCCCTCGGCGACGATGCGATCGAGCTGGCCAACGAGGCCGCCGCGGTCGACCCCGACGAGTCCACCGTGGACCTGACCGAGACCGCCCAGCAGGTCCGTGAGGTCGAGGCTGCGCCCGATCCCGACGCCGAGCCCGAGGCGCCGGTCGACGCCGACGACCGCGAGGAACCCAGCCTCTCCCCGACTCCGGAGCCGCTGGCCGACGAGCCGGCCGCCCACGCTGCCCACACCAGGCACACCGAGCCGGTTGAGACCGCGGAGCCTGTCTCCGAGGAGTCCGCAGCACGGGAGGCGGAGGCGGAGCAGCCAGCGCCACGCAAGCCCCGCAAGAAGGGCCGGGCCTCGGTGCCGAGCTGGGACGAGATCATGTTCGGCGGCGGCAAGTCCGAGTAGTTACCTTCGAGTAACATTCGCCACATGTCGGTCCGGACCATGTCCCTGCGGGGGATTTCGGGACTAGTCTCCCGCCATGTCGTATTTCGTGACCGGGTCCACCGGGTTCATCGGTCGATTCTTCGTCCAGGAGCTGCTCGACAACCGCGAGGGTGAGATCTTCGTACTGTGCCGGGAGAGCTCGCTCCCCCGGCTCGAGCGACTGATCAGCCGTTGGGGCAGCGATCGGGTCACTCCGGTGATCGGTGACCTCGCCTCGCCCGACCTGGGCGTCGACCCCGAGTGGATCACGGCGAACACCGGCAAGGTCGAGCACTTCGTGCACCTCGCCGCGATCTACGACATGACCGCCGACGACGCGACCAACGACGCGATGAACGTCGACGGCACCCGCTACGCCCTCACCCTCGCCGAGACCCTGGGGGTCGGCTGCTTCCACCAGGTCTCGTCCGTCGCGGCCGCCGGCAGCCACCACGGCACGTTCGACGAGACCATGTTCGACGAGGGCCAGGCGCTGCCCTCGCCGTACCACCGCACGAAGTTCGAGTCCGAGAAGCTGGTCCGGGAGTCGAGCGTCCCCTGGCGGGTCTACCGTCCCGCGATCGTGGTCGGCCACTCCGAGACCGGCGCGATGGACAAGATCGACGGGCCCTACTACTTCTTCCCGTTGATGAAGCGGCTGCGCGACGTGATGCCGTCGTGGATTCCCATGCTGGGCGTCGACCTCGGCGACACCAACGTCGTGCCGGTGGACTACGTCGCCAAGGCGATGGACCACCTGGCCCACGTCCCGGGGCACGACCGGGAGGCCTTCCACCTGGTCAACCCCGAGCCGCAACCGGTCGTCGAGATGATCAACACCTTCTGCTCCGCAGCCGGTGCGCCCCAGTTCGCCCAGCCGATCGGCCGGTCGGTGACCTCGCGCCCACTCGGTGCCCTGCCCCGGTCGCTGCGCCCGCTCAACCTGGCCAACTCTGCGATCCGCAGCGCTCCGGTCCAGGCCATGCTCAACCAGACCGTGGGCCGCCTGGGCATTCCCGCGGAGGTGCTCGCGCACAGCTCCTTCGAGGCGACCTTCGACTCCCGTCGCACCGAGCAGGCGCTGGCCGGGTCGGGCATCTCGGTGCCGACGCTCGAGTCCTACTCGCGGCTGCTGTGGAACTACTGGGAGGAGAACCTCGACCAGACCACCGCCCGCGACGCCGACATCCGCAAGGCGCTGGAGGGCAAGCACGTCGTGATCACGGGCGCCTCCTCCGGCATCGGGCAGGTCACCGCGCTCAAGGTGGCCCAGGCCGGCGGCATCCCGGTGCTGGTGGCCCGCGGCAAGGAGAAGCTCGAGGACCTCAAGATCACCATCGAGATGCGCGGCGGCACCGCCCACGTCTTCCCGTGCGACCTCTCCGACCTCGAGGCCATCGACGACCTGTGCGAACGTCTGAGCAGCCAGCTGCCGTCGGTCGACTTCCTGGTCAACAACGCCGGGCGCTCGATCCGCCGCTCGATCAAGCTGAGCCACGACCGGTTCCACGACTTCGAACGCACCATGCAGCTCAACTACTTCGGTGCGATCCGGCTGATCATGGGCCTGTTCCCGACGATGCGCGAGCAGAAGAGCTCCCACATCGTCAACATCAGCTCCATCGGCGTGCAGACCAGCCCGCCGCGGTTCTCCGCGTACGTCGCGTCGAAGGCCGCGCTCGACGCCTGGAGCAACGTGGTGTCCTCCGAGGTCGTCGGGGACGGCATCACGTTCACCAGCATCCACATGCCCCTGGTGAAGACGCCGATGATCGCGCCGACCAAGCTCTACGACAAGTTCCCGACCATCTCACCCGCCCAGGCCGCCGACGTGGTGATCAAGGCGCTCGTCGAGAAGCCGCACGAGCTGAACACCATGCTCGGCAACGCCGGGGCGGTGGCGCACACCGTCGCCCCGAAGGCGTCGTTCCGGTTGCTGAACATGGCCTACCACGTGTTCCCCGACTCGGCGGCCGCCCGCGGCACCGACGCCG
Source organism: Nocardioides sp. Soil796 (assembly GCF_001429525.1). NCBI lineage: Bacteria > Bacillati > Actinomycetota > Actinomycetes > Propionibacteriales > Nocardioidaceae > Nocardioides > Nocardioides sp. Soil796. The sequence goes on along the minus strand of NZ_LMSQ01000017.1, from coordinate 608,047 downwards.
AGGGTGGCAAGCGCGAGAGCGAGCAGGTCATGCTGGCCCGCCTGTTCAAGGGCATCCACTGGTAGCAGTGGTCAGCCGGTCTCGACCGGCCGCTCAGGGTCGGTGATCCAGCCGCTCCACGAGCCGGGGTAGAGGGCAGCTCGCACGCCGGCCAGCTCGAGGGCCAGTACGTCGTGGGCCGCGGTCACGCCCGACCCGCAGTACGCCGCCACCTCGGCACCAGGAACCGCACCGACCTCGGCGTAGACCTCACGGAGCTCATGGGGATCGCGGAAGTGACCGTGGTTGTCGAGGTTGCGCACGGTCGGCACGTTGACCGCGCCCGGGATGTGACCGGCCACCGGGTCGATCGGTTCCACCTCGCCCCGGAAGCGCTCGGGGGCACGGGCATCGACCAGCACGGAGACCGCCGGCACCTCGTCCGCGTCGACGACCGGCATCGCGTCCGGCGTACCGGCGAAGTCACCGGGGACCGGCCTGACCGGTCCGGTCCCGACCGCACCGCCGGCGGCCACCCAGGCCGGCCAGGCACCGTCGAGCAGACGTACGTCGGGGTGTCCGTAGTGCCGCAGCAGCCACCAGGCGCGCGCCGCCGCGTGGCCGGACCAGTCGTCGTAGACCACGACGGCACGGTCGTTGCGCACCCCGGCCCGACGCATCGCCTCGACGAACACGTCCGGTTCCGGCAGCGGGTGCCGACCGCCCTCCCCGGGCGGAGTGGCCAGGTCGAGGTCGAGGTCGACGTACGCCGCACCGGGGACGTGCCCGGCCTCGTGCTGCTCTCGTCCGGTCGGATCGCCGAGGCGGTAGCGGACGTCGAGCAGCGTGACCTCACGCAGGCATTCCTGCAGTTCGGAGGCGGTGATCAGTGGGCCGGTCATGGCGTCCATCCTGCCGGTTCCCCGGTCGGCATGCCCACCGGGACGGCGTCCGTGCAGCGTGGCATCATTGCGCCCCGTGGCTGAACTTCACTTCTTCACCGGGACCATGGACTCGGGCAAGAGCACCTTGGCGCTCCAGACGAACCACAACCACGCGGCCAGGGGTCGGATCGGCCGGATCTTCACCACGCACGACCGCTCGGGCGAGGCGTTGCTCTCCTCCCGACTGGGGCTCACCCACGAGGCGCTCGAGGTCACCCCGGAGTTCAGCTTCTGGAAGTACGTCGTCGACACGCTCACGCAGGGCGGCCGGATCGACTACCTGATCTGCGACGAGGCACAGTTCTACTCCCCCGAGCAGATCGAACAGCTCGCCAAGGTCGCCGACGAGCTCCAGATCGACGTGTTCGCCTTCGGCATCCTCACCGACTTCCGGTCACGTCTCTTCCCCGGCAGCGCCCGACTGGTCGAGCTGGCCGACCGGATGAACGTGCTGCAGGTCGAGGCGCTGTGCTGGTGCGGCAAGCGCGCCACCCACAACGCCCGCACCGAGAACGGCGCGATGGTCACCGAGGGCGACGTCGTGGTCGTGGGCGACGTCGAGGCGGTCGACTCCCCCGACAGCGGTGGACCGGGCGCCGACGTGGCCTACGAGGTGCTCTGCCGCCAGCACCACCGACGCAAGCTCACCGCGGCCAGGGCCAAGGCCGTCTCTCTCGCCCCCGATCCCCTCCCCTTCGGCTGACCCGTCGTACCCGATTCGGGCCAGCCCGTTCGGGCCATGTTCCCCGGCGCCGGATGACGCCATGCTGTCCCCACCAGGATCTTCCTGTCGCGAGGGGGCATCATGCGAAACGCATACCGGGTACTGGCCTATCTGATCGCCCTCGAGGTCGTGATCCAGGCGAGCGCGATCGCGTGGGCGTTCTTCGGCTTCGGCAAGTGGATCGAGGACGGCAACGTCTTCAACAAGGCGACGCTGGACTGCGACGACTGCGGTTGGAACTTCTACGCCGAGCGGGGGTTCATGATCCACGGGCTGAACGGCGCCATGATCATCCCGGCCATCTCGCTGATCTTCCTGGTCGTCTCGTTCTTCGCCAAGGTCCCGGGCGGGGTCAAGTACGCCGGCATCCTCTTCGTCCTGGTCATCATCCAGTCCCAGGTACTGCCCGGGCTCGGCCACGAGTACCCGATCTTCGGTGCCGTGCACGGCCTGAACGCACTCCTCGTGTTCGGACTCGCGGTGGTCGCGGGGCACCGCGTGGCCTCGACTCGGGCCGAGGAACCCGTGCCGATGGCCGTCTAGGTGGCCCCCAGCGCGTTGCGCTCCGGCCGGTTGCGCCTGTTGGTCGCCACGGTCGCCACCCTGGCCGTGGCTGTCCCCATCGCCTGGATGTGGGAGAACAGCCTCGTCCCGGACACCTACGACATGGCCACGATGGGCTACCACGACTACGGTGGCGGCCCGCACGGCCACCGACATGACCACCAGCATGACCACGCCGGGACGGCGGTGGCCGACCTGGTCGAGGAGTCCGGGCGACCGGCCGACGTCTCGGTCACCCTCACGGTGCGTCGGCAGGACGGCCGCTACACGGTCAACGGCACCAGCCCGGGTCCGACGATCCGGGCCACCGTGGGCGACCTCGTGCAGGTGCGACTGGTCAACGAGAACATCGGCGACGGCACGACCCTGCACTGGCACGGGGTGGACGTGCCCAACGCCATGGACGGCGTGGCCGGCGTGACCCAGGACGCGGTCATGCCGGGGGACGACTTCGTCTACCGGTTCGTCGTCGACCGGATCGGCACCTACTGGTACCACTCGCACCAGGTCTCCCACGAGCAGGTCCGCAACGGCCTGTTCGGTGCTCTCGTGGTGGACCCGGAGGACCCCGATCCGGCAGTGCTGGACCGGACCGTGCTCCTCCACGAGTACGGCACCCGGGCCACCCTCGACGGACGCCCCGGCACCACCGCGGTCGACGCCCTGCCCGGCCGGCCCGTCAGGCTGCGGGTGGTCAACACCGACAACGTCGCGCAGACGGTCTGGGTCACCGGCGCGGCCTACGAGGTGCGGGCCGTCGACGGCACAGACCTCAACGGCCCCGAGCCCGTGACCGGAAAGGGGATCGAGGTGACCGCCGGAGGTCGCGTGGACCTGGGCTTCGTCGTACCCCCGGGCGGTGCCCGCGTCGACTTCGGAGGTACGACGGCACTGACCCTCGGTGGCGACCCTTCCGGAGGCCGGGAGGCCGAACCTCCCGGAGAGCTCATCGACCTCCTGGACTACGGCGAGCCGACCGGCACCGGTCTCGACGCCGGCCACCCGGACCGTGAGTTCGACTACCGCATCGGTCGGCGCCTCGGGTTCCTCGACGGCAGGCCGGGGCGCTGGTGGACGATCAACGGGCACATCTTCCCGAACGTCCCGATGTACATGGTGGGCGAGGGCGACGTCGTCGTCTTCCACATCGACAACGGCAGCGGCGAGCCCCACCCGATGCACCTGCACGGGCACCACGTGCTGGTGCTGTCACGCAACGGGGAGCCGGCCACCGGCAGCCCGTGGTGGGTCGACTCCCTCGACGTGGCCACCGGGGACTCCTACGACATCGCGTTCGTCGCCGACAACCCCGGACTCTGGATGGACCACTGCCACAACCTCCCCCACGCGGCGGAGGGCCTGGTCACCCACCTGATGTACACGGATGTCACGTCCTCGTTCTCGATCGGAGGGCGCACGGACAACCATCCGGAGTGACCCGCCTCAGTCGATGATGATGGGGATGGTCATCTCGTCGGGGGTCAGCGAACCGTGCAGGCCGACCAGGGTGTTCTCGTAGGCGAAGTCGCGTGTGGAGACCACGGCCGCGTCGCCGCGGCAGGCCACCATCACGTCGCCGAGCCGGCCGCGCACCTGTGACTCGACGGAGCCGAACCAGCCCTTGGCGATCACCTCGTCGCGGGTCAGCACGTCGGCACGGTCGCCCAGCACGCCCTGCCACGTCGCCACGAGGTCGTCGACCGCGCCGGGCCGGCAGTAGAGGTGCCGGAACCGCGCCTCGCCTCCCATCAGGGCCAGGCCGTCACGGAGCTCGAGGTGTTCGTCGACGTCGACCCGCGCGGACATCGGGCTGTCGACCATGCCGTGGTCGGCCACCACCAGCAGGCGCACGGAGTCGGGCAGCGACTCGCGCATGTGCTCGGCCTCGGCATCGATCATGGCGAGCTGCTGGAGCCACGCGGTCGAGGCCACGCCGTGTTTGTGACCGGTCCAGTCGAGGTCGCCGTCGTACACGTAGGTCAGCGAGGGCGCCCGACCGGAGGCACCGACGACGGCCGCGATCCGCTCCCCCGCCTTGTCGGCGCCCAGGTACTCCGCGCCGCGGTGCGCGGCGCGGGTCAGGCCCGAACCGTCGAAGGCCCGCTTGTTCACCGACGCGACGTGTACGCCGGACGCGGCCAGCCGGGCGAACGCCGTCGGGTGCGGTTGCCACTCGACCGGGTCGACGTCCTGGTCCCAGAAGAGGTGGTTGAGCAGCTTGTCGGTGCCGGGGACCCGCGCGGTGAAGCCGACCAGTCCGTGCTGACCCGGCGTGAGACCGGTGCCGAGCGAGGTCAGTGAGGTGGCCGTCGTCGACGGGACGCCGGCGGTGCCCGGGGTGCCCGCGAGCTCGGCGAGGTACGGCGCCGCGTGGGCGTAGCGCTCGAGGAGCCGCTGGCCGAGCCCGTCGATCAGGAACACCACGTAGCCGGCGGCGTCGGGGAGCTCGAGGTCGCTGGGACCGTCACCGTCGAGGGGCGTGCCCAACGCGCGGGCGACCGCCGGAACCACGTCGCCCAGCGAGCGCCGGGAGTACGCGGGCTCGACGAACCCGGAGGTCACGACGCAGGCGAGGCGTGCGTCGCCGCCGACAGTTCGGCGGCGAAGGCCAGCAGGGAGGTCACCGCGTCATGTCCCTCGGCGGCGGCCGAGACGCGCAGGGAGAAGTCGTCGGAGGCGAGCAACCCGGTGTAGCCGTGATCGGCCTCGCAGTCGGGGTCGGCGCACCCGGCCGGCTCGAGGTCGATGCGCCCGACGCCGCCCCAGCCCACGGTCACCACGGCCTCGGCGGCCGGCTGCGGCCCCGACGTGGGGTTCGCGACCATGCGGGTGACCACGACGGAGCGGACCGACGACAGCGCGATGGCCTCGGTGGAGGTCGACGTGTAGGGCTGCGGGAGCAGGTCGTCACCGGCGTGCTCGTCGGTGTGGGCCAGGATCAGCCGGCTCGGGGTGAGGACGACGACCGTGATGTGGCGGCGCACCTCGTCGCGCTCGATCGTCGGCTCGTGGTGCACGTAGAAGGAGACCACCTGCTCCCCGGCGACGGCCGCGTTGACCCCGTCGGCGACCACTTCGGGGTAGTAACCGGTGCGGTCGATCGCGGCCCTCAACGCGGCGAACGTGTCGGAGGGGTCGGTCAGTCCACGGTTGCGCATGGTCTGAGTCTGTCACGGTGCCGGAGCGCACGCGCACTCGATCCGGCACCGATGTGGAAATCGGGGCAGGGGCTCGCCGGATCGGGGCTCAGTCGGGGATGGTGTCCTCGACCTGCGCGCTGAGTCGGCGTACGAACCAGTCAGAACGCAGGTCGGCCATCGGCTCCACGCGCGCCTCTGCGGAGAGCACGGTGGCGCTGCTGCGTCCGGCCAGCACCAGGGACAGGTCGATGGACCGCAGCTGCGGGAAGTCGTTCTTCAGCCGAGCCACCAGCAGGATCAGCTCCTCGATCCGGTCGACGTCGACGACCTCGCTGCCGCGGTAGCCGAACAGCATCGGAGAGCTCTTGATCTCGCGGGTCATCGCGCGGGCGTCGTGCAGGTTCAGCGGCGGGATGCGGTAGGCCTTGTCGCCCACGAGCTCGGTCAGCGGCCCGGTGATGCCGAAGGAGATGACCGGGCCGAAGAGCGGGTCCTCGACCGCGGCGATCCCGACCGGCACACCCGGCGGAGCCGCCTTCTGCACGACGAACTCGGCCGTCGACGGGTCGCTGATCACCTCGCCGAGCTCACGCCAGGCCTCACGCATCTCGGTCTCGTCGTCGATCCCGCGCCGCACGTGCGCCAGGTCGGGTCGGTTGCGCAGGTGCTCCGCGGTCGCCTTCAGCACGACCTCCCAGCCCAGGTCGACGCCGGCCGCGACCGCCTCGTCGACGGTGCCCACGGGTCGCGGCTCCCAGAGCTCGATGTTGTAGGCGGCGAGCAGGTCGCGCAGTTCGGGGAACTCGAGGTTGCGGCCCTCGGGGCTCTTCATCAGCACCGAGTTGACCAGCTTCTTGGCGGTCAGCGTCTCGACGTCGGGCACGTGGTCGTCCTCGCCCTGGGGCGTGCGCAGCCACACGGCGTACTCGACGACGTGGGCCAGGGCCCGCACCGCGGACTCGACGGCCGGGTAGGACGGCACCGATCCGCGGCCGGCGGTCGAGCCGGCGACGTCGGGCACGCGCAGCAGCTCGGGCACGCCCTCGGCGCCGAGGAAGGTCGACACCAGGGGCTTGTCGGACTGCTCGCCGACGGCGGCCAGCACGTTGGCGACCTCCTCGCCGCTGACGTTGAGCGGCGGGATGTAGACCGCCACGACCGAGTCGACGTCGGGGTCGTCGATGGCCGCGTCGAGGGCGTCCTCGAAGTCCTCCGCGGTGGCCTCGGCCCCCAGCGCCACGGACTTGCTCACCACCAGGCCGACCGAGGCCGCGGCGTCGGTGGCCAGCAGGCCGAGGGCGTCGGAGTTGCCGACCACGGCCACCCGGCGTCCGACCGGCAGCGGCTGGTGGGCCAGCAGCTGGGCGACGTCGAACATCTCCTCGAGGGTGTCGACCTGCATGATGCCGGCCTGGCGGAACATCGCGTCGACCGACTGCTGCGGCGCCGCGATCGTGCGCACGGAGTGGCCCATCGGGACGCCCTGGGTGGTGCGCCCGGACCGCACCGCCACGATCGGCTTGCGGCGCGAGACGCGACGGCAGATACGGGAGAACTTGCGCGGGTTTCCGATCGACTCCAGGTAGAGCAGCACGACCTCGGTGGAGTCGTCCTCCTCCCAGTACTGCAGGAGGTCGTTGCCCGAGACGTCGGCACGGTTTCCCGCGCTGACGAACGTCGAGAGCCCGAGGCCACGGTTGTAGACCTTCTCCAGGATCGCGGAGCCGAGCGCGCCCGACTGGCAGAAGAACCCGGCACGACCGCGCGGCGGCATCAGGCCCGACAATGAGGCGTTGAGCGAGATCTCGGGGTCGGTGTTGATCACGCCGAGGCAGTTCGGGCCGATCAGCCGCAGACCGTAGGACCGGGCCAGGCCGACCAGCTTGCGCTGCCGGCGACGGCCCTCGTCACCGGTCTCGGCGAAACCGGACGAGATCACGATCAGGCCGTGCACGCCCTTGGCGGCGCAGTCGAGGACGACGTCCTGCACGGACGTGGCGGGTACGGCGACGATCGCGACGTCCACCGGACCGGGGATCTCGGTCACCGAGGAGTACGCAGGCAGCCCCGAGACCGCCTCGGAGGTGGGGTTGACCGCGTAGACCACGCCGGTGAAGTCGCCGGTGATCAGGTTGCGGACCAGCGCCTGGCCGATGGTGGTCTGGCGGCGGCTGGCTCCGACGACCGCGACGGAACGGGCGTTGAAGAACTTCTCGATCGAGGCGGACTCGGCGCGGTGCTCGCGGTTCTCCATCACCCCGATCGCGGTGGGGCTCGGGTCGATGGGGAACTCGAGGCTCATCACGCCGTCCTCGAAGCCGCCGACCACGTGGTAGCCGGCGTCCTTGAAGGTGCTGATCATGCGCCGGTTGTCGGGGAGCACCTCGGCCACGAAGCGCTCGACCCCGAGCTCGCGACCGGCCTGCGCCAAGTGCTCGAGCAGGACCTGCGCGATGCCGCGGCCGTGGTGCTGGTCCTCGACGAGGAAGGCGACCTCGGCCTCGCCCGGCTCGATCACGTCGAAGCGGCCGACGGCGATCATCTTGTCGGCCAGCATCATGACCAAGGCGTTGCGGCGTACGTAGTCGACGTTGGTGAAGCGTGCGACGTCCTTCTCGGACAGGTTCGGCATCGGCGAGAAGAAGCGGTAGTACTTCGACTCGTCGGAGACCCGCGCGTAGAACTCCACGAGGAGCTCGGCGTCGGACGGATAGATCGGCCGGATGTGCGCCGTACTGCCGTCCAGGAGCAGGACATCGGCGGCCCAGTGCCTGGGCGGCTTCGGCGCGGCGGTTCCGGAGACGGTCACGGCTGAAATCTAGCCTGTCCGGGAAGGGTTGTAGCACGCAGGCGGCGTGGCCAGTGCGATTCCGCAAGGGCGACCGTGAAGAATGGCCGCCATGGCACGACGTACGACGCAACCACCCCTGCCCGACGACTTCGAGGAGCACATCCTCGACATCGACGTCGGCGACGAGATGCGTGCGTCGTTCCTCGAGTACGCCTACTCGGTGATCTACTCCCGCGCGCTGCCCGATGCGCGCGACGGGCTCAAGCCGGTGCAGCGCCGCATCCTCTACACGATGCACGACATGGGCCTGCGTCCCGACCGGGGCCACGTCAAGAGCGCCCGCGTCGTCGGTGAGGTGATGGGTCGCCTCCACCCGCACGGCGACTCGGCGATCTACGACGCCATGGTGCGGATGGCGCAACCGTGGTCGATGCGGGTGCCGTTCATCGACGGGCACGGCAACTTCGGCTCTCCCGACGACTCCCCCGCCGCCATGCGCTACACCGAGGCCCGCATGGCGCCGGCAGCGGTCGCGATGACCACCTCGATCGACGAGGACACCGTCGACTTCAAGCCCAACTACGACTCCCGCGAGCTCGAGCCGTCGGTGCTCCCCGCGGCGATCCCGAACCTGATCGTCAACGGCACCACGGGCATCGCGGTCGGCATGGCCACCAACATCGCGCCGCACAACCTGATCGAGGTCGTGCAGGCGCTGCGCCACCTGATCACCCACCCTGCGGCGACCGTCGACGACCTGATGCGGTTCATCCCCGGCCCCGACCTGCCCACGGGCGGCAAGATCGTCGGGCTCGACGGCATCCGCGACGCCTACGAGACCGGCCGCGGGGTGTTCAAGATGCGGGCCACCGCCCGGGTCGAGAACGTCACGGCCCGCCGCAAGGGCATCGTGGTCACCGAGCTGCCGTACGGCGTGGGCACCGAGAAGATCATCGAGCGGATCAAGACGCTCGTGCAGACCAAGAAGCTCCAGGGCATCTCCGACATCAAGGACCTCACCGACCGTCAGAAGGGCCTGCAGCTGGTCATCGAGGTGAAGAACGGCTTCCACCCCGAGGCCCTGCTCGAGCAGCTCTACCGACAGACCCCACTCGAGGACTCCTTCGGCATCAACACCGTCGCCCTCGTCGAGGGCCAGCCCCGCACGCTCGGACTCAAGGAGCTGCTCGAGGTCTTCCTCGGCCACCGCTTCGACGTCGTACGCCGCCGCACGGTCTACCGCCGCGGCAAGGCGGCCGACCGGCTGCACCTGGTCGACGGGCTGCTGATCGCGATCCTCGACATCGACGAGGTGATCCAGGTGATCCGCGGCTCCGACAACGCGGGTGCCGCGAAGGAACGCCTGATCGACATCTTCGACCTCTCCGAGATCCAGGCCGACTACATCCTCGACATGCCGCTGCGCCGGCTCACGAAGTTCAGCAAGCTCGAGCTCGAGAAGGAGCAGGAGGAGCTGCGCCGCACCATCGAGGAGCTCGACGCGATCCTGGCCGACGAGAAGCTGCTGCGGAAGGTGGTCTCCGACGAGCTGGCCGACGTCGCCAAGACCTACGGCACGCCGCGCCGCACGGTCCTCCTCGAGTCCTCCGGTGTGGCCGCCAAGGCGACCGCCACGCCCCTCGAGGTGGCCGACGACCCGTGCCTGGTCTTCCTCTCCTCCACCGGGCTGCTGGCCCGCACCAACGGCGACGACGCGCCCGGCACCGGCGGCGGACGCGCCAAGCACGACGTGATCGTCTCCGCCGTGCGCAGCACGGCCCGCGGCGACGTCGGCGTGCTCACCAACCGGGGTCGCGTCGTGCGCCTCGGGGTGCTCGAGCTGCCCACCCTGCCTCCGACCGCCAACGACCCGCACCTCAGCGGCGGGCTGCCGCTGAGCGAGTTCGTCTCGCTCGAGTCGGGCGAGCGCGTGCTCGGCCTGACCTCGCTGTCCGGTGAGGGCCTCGGCCTGGCACTGGGCACCCGCAACGGCGTGGTCAAGCGGGTCAACCCCGACGTCCCGAACAAGGACGACTGGGAGGTCATCGCGCTCAAGGACGACGACGAGGTGGTCGGCGCCCTCGAGCTGGGCGACCCCGAGGCCGAGCTCTGCTTCATCACGACCGACGGCCAGCTGCTGCACTTCGCCGCCGACCTGGTGCGCCCCCAGGGCCGATCCGGTGGCGGCGTGGCCGGCGTACGCCTGGCGATCGGCCAGCAGGCGGTGTGGTTCGGCGCGGTCACCGGCGACGCCGTCGTGGTCACCTCGTCGGGGTCCAGCACCGCGTTGCCCGGCACCGAGTCCGGCTCGGTCAAGGTGACGTCGTTCGAGGAGTACCCCGCCAAGGGACGCGGCACCGGCGGCGTGCGCTGCCACCGCTTCCTCAAGGGCGAGGACACCCTGGTCTTCGCCTGGGCCGGACCGACTCCGGCCCGCGCCGCCGCCGCCAGTGGCTCTCCGATCGACCTCCCCGAGGCGACCGGCCGCCGCGACGGCTCCGGCGTACCGGCTTCGCAGCCGATCGCGGCCGCCGCCGGCCCGGTTGCCTCCCGGTTTGACCCCGTGACCCCTGTGGAAGGCTGAGCCCATGTTGACGAAGCGACACGCCCTGACTTCGATCGTCCTCGCGGCCGCGCTCGCCCTGACCGGCTGTGCGGGCGACGACAAGGACGACCCGATCAGCAAGGGCAACAAACCCGACGAGGCACTCGCCCTGGCGAAGAAGACCCTCGACGAGACCTCCGGGGTGAAGCTCGCGCTGACCTCGAAGGGCCTGCCCGACGGCGTGTCCGGCCTCAAGGACGGCGAGGGCATCGGTGTGCACCCGGCCGGCTTCGACGGCAAGTTCACCGCCTCGCGCAGCGGCCTGACCGTGCCGGTCGACGTGGTCGCGCTCGACGGCAAGGTCTGGATGGACATCCTGGGCGCCGGGTTCTCCGAGGTCGACCCTGCCGACTACGGCGCCCCCGACCCGGCGGTGCTGATGGCCGAGGAGGGCGGCGTCTCCGACCTGCTGGTCGAGACCGGCGACCTCGAGCAGGGCGACGACGTCCGTGGCGGCGACGACAACAGCGAGGTGCTCACCGAGTACACCGGCACGCTCGAGGGCGACCAGGTCACCCGCATCATCCCGAGCGCCGAGGGCACCTTCGACGTGACCTACCAGATCAACTCGGACGGCGAGCTGCGCCAGGTCGACATCACCGGCCAGTTCTACCCCGACGTGGACTCGATGTCCTACACGATCAAGCTGACCGACTACGGCAAGTACGACGAGTCCGACGTCAAGGCTCCCTGACGCCGTGGGCGGCGACCCGCGAGAGGCCCCTGACGGCACGACGGCGCGCAGGGGCCTGCTCCTGCTCGTCTTCGCCTCCGTCGCGGTCGCGTTCGCGGCCGCCGACACGTACGTCGTGGTCCTCGCCCTGCCCGAGATGATGGGCACCGCGAAGATCCCGATCTCCGAGCTGCAGCGCGCGGCCCCGATCATCTCCGGGTTCCTGCTCGGGTACGTCGCGATGCTGCCGCTGATCGGCCGGATTGCCGACCTCCGCGGCCGGGTTCCGGTGCTGGTGATGTCGCTGGCCGTCTTCGCGGTCGGGTCCCTGATCACCGCACTGGCCTACGACCTGCCCAGCATGGTCACCGGCCGGTTCCTCCAGGGCGTCGGCGGTGGCGGGCTGGTGCCGGCCACCCTTGCCCTGGTCGCCGACATCTACCCCGCCGAGCGCCGCGGGCTTCCCCTCGGCATCGTCTCCGGCGTCCAGGAGCTCGGCAGCGTCCTCGGTCCGTTGTTCGGCGCGCTCGTCCTGGCGTTCGCACCGTGGCAGTACATCTTCGCGATCAACCTGGCCGTCGGCGTCGTGCTCGCCCTGGCCATCCGGGCGGTTGCCGGCGGGCACCATCCGGAGTCGACGCCACGACCCCGGGGGCTGCCCGACCTGATCGGGTTGCTGGCGGCCGTCGTGGCCACCGTCGCCGCGGCGATCGCGATGACCCGGCCCGGCGAGCTCCAACGCGACCTGACGTGGGGGCAGCTGTTCATCCCCTACACGGGCGACGGGCGCTGGCTGACCCCGATCGGCGTGGTCGCCATGGGTGCCGGACTCGTGCTGCTGCTGCGCTGCCTGTTCGCGCGCCGGCCACTGGTCGACGTACGCGCCTGGCTGCGCCACCTCGTCGAGGCCGACCTGGTGGGTGCCCTGCTCCTGGCCGTGGCACTCGGCGGCGTGATCCTCGCCTTCGCCACCGCCGACCCCGAGGTGCAGGTCTTCTCCGAGCAGGGCCCGTGGTACCTCCTCGGTGCGGCGCTCGCCACGGTCGCCTTCCTGATGCACCTGCGCCGTGCCGAACGCCCGCTGATCCCGCGCGGCGCGATCACCGACCGGCCCGCCTGGGGCTCGCTGCTGGTCAGCTTCTTCATCGGCTCGGCCCTGATCGCGGCACTGATCGACATCCCGATCTTCGCGCGCACCACGATCTACCGTGACTCACAACTGCTCTCCGCCCTCGTGCTGGTGCGGTTCCTGGTCGCGCTGCCCGTGGGCGCGGTGATCGGCGGCTACCTGACCCGCCGCTGGTCGGCCGGGCTGGTCACCGCGGTCGGCATGGTCGCCGCCGCTGCGGGATTCCTGCTGATGACCCGCTGGGACGAGAACGCGCTCGAGCACCCGACGGCGAACGTGGCGCTGGTGCTGGCCGGGTTCGGCTTCGGGCTGGCCCTCGCCCCGGTCAACGCGGCGCTCCTGGCCAGCACCGCCGATGCGGTGCACGGAGTTGCGTCGGCCCTGGTCGTGGTGGCCCGCATGATCGGCATGCTGGTCGGCATCTCGGCGCTGACCACGATCGGCGTCCGCTGGTTCTACCAGGCCAACCTCGACTGCCTCGACGACCACCCGGGCAAGACCGGCTACTGCGGCACCCAGGCAGCCCTCGCGCAGGAGCACACGGTCTTCTTCGGCGCCGCGGGGTGCGCACTGGCGGCCGCCGTACTCGCCCTGTGGCTGTTTCGCGGGGCCCAGACCCGCGGCATGGACACCCGTGAGCTCCTCCGCGCCGCCGGCTGACCCACGAGCCTGCAGTTCTTGATGCGCGAACCGTGGATTCTTGCGCCGCGAGCCGTGGATTCTTGATGCACCAACCGTGACCTTCGTCCCACATTTGCGACCCTGCGTACGACGACCGTGCCGGCTCCGCTAGGTTGAAAAACGTGAGCGATTTCGATGACCTGTTGACTGCCAACCGTTCCTTCGCCGATGACTTCCAGCTGGGTGGCTTCGACGGTGTCGCCCATGCCGGCGTCGCCATCGTGACCTGCATGGACTCGCGCATCGATCCGCTCAACATGCTCGGCCTCAAGGCCGGCGACGCGAAGATCTTCCGCAACCCCGGTGGCCGCATCACCGAGGCCGCCCTCGAGGCACTCGTCCTCGGCGTCCACCTGCTCAACGTCGACCGCATCCTGGTGGTCCCGCACACCCGGTGCGCGATGGCCAGCAAGAGCGAGCAGGAGCTCCGCGAGGCGATCAGCAAGTCGGCCGGCCAGGACGCCTCCTGGCAGTACTTCCACGTCGTCGAGGACCAGGTCGCCAGTCTGGCCGCGGACATCCGCGCCCTCACCGCGCACCCGCTGATCCCGGACACGGTCAAGGTCGGCGGGTTCATCTACGACGTCGACACCGGCCTGCTCGAGCAGAAGTTCTGACCGGCCGCTGTCGGTGAGCCCCGGCGTACGCCGACAGCGCCTGCACCGACGGCGCGCGTACGCCGACAGCGGACCGTCCGACATGCAGTTCAAGATCCCAGCCGCGCGTTGACGCTCAGGCATCGCCGGCGCAGGCCGAACTGCATGTTCCACGGTCCGAGGGACCGTGGGCGGAGCCGCACCTGGCGCCACGCCGCGTGACCGTGCCGCGCTCGGTCAGGCGTCGAGCGACTCCACGTCGACGTCGTAGGCGCCTTGCACGATGAACTCCTTGCGCGGTGCGACCTCGGAGCCCATCAGCAGCTCGAACACCTTGGCGGCCGCGTCGGCGTCGTCGACGGTGATCCGGCGCAGGGTGCGGTGGCGGGGGTCCATGGTCGTCTCGGCCAGCTGGTCGGCGTCCATCTCTCCGAGCCCCTTGTAACGCTGGACCGGATCCTTCCAGGGGACGTTCTTGCGCTTGAGCTCGGCGAGCTTGCGCTGCAGCTCGGCGTCGGAATAGGTGTAGACGTATTTGTCCATACCCTTCTTGGGCCGGGTGATCTCGATGCGGTGCAGCGGGGGCACGGCGGAGTAGACCCGGCCCTGCATGACCAGGTCGGGCATGTACTTGAAGAACAACGTGGCCAGCAGGGTGCGGATGTGGGCGCCGTCGGAGTCGGCGTCGGCCATGAAGATGATCTTGCCGTAGCGCGTGGCGTCGATGTCGAACGTGCGGCCCGAGCCGGCGCCCACCACCTGGATGATCGACGCGCACTCGGCGTTCTTCAGCATGTCGCCGACCGAGGCCTTCTGGACGTTGAGGATCTTGCCGCGAATCGGCAGCAGGGCCTGGAACTCCGAGTTGCGGGCCAGCTTGGCCGTGCCGAGCGCGGAGTCCCCCTCGACGATGAAGAGCTCGCTGCGGTCGACGTCGCTGGAGCGGCAGTCGGCCAGCTTGGCCGGCAGTGCCGACGACTCGAGCGCGTTCTTGCGGCGCTGGGTCTCCTTGTGCTGACGGGCCGCGATGCGCGTCTTGGAGGCACCGACGACCTTCTCCATGACCAGCTTGGCCTGCGCCTTCTCGGCCCGCTTGGTCGAGGTCAGGAAGTTCTTCAGCTCCGCGGCGACCACCTTGCGTACGACGGTGCGCGCGGCCGAGGTGCCGAGGATCTCCTTGGTCTGGCCCTCGAACTGGGGCTCGGCCAGCCGCACGGTGACCACGGCGGTCATGCCCTCGAGCACGTCGTCCTTGATCACGTCGGCGTCGTTGACCTTGAGTGCCTTGGAGGCGCGCATGACGTCGTTGAAGGTCTTGGTGATGGCCTGCTCGAAGCCACTGACGTGGGTGCCGCCCTTGGGAGTGGCGATCACGTTCACGTAGGAGCGCAGGGTCGTGTCGTAGCCCATGCCCCACCGCAGGGCCACGTCGACGCCCAGCTCACGCTCGACCTCCTGCGGGGTCATGTGACCCGCGGCGTCGAGCATCGGCACGGTCTCGGTGAAGGTGTCGCTGCCCTGGAGGCGCAACACGTCGGTCACCGGGTCGCCCTCGGCGAGGAACTCGGCGTACTCGGCGATGCCACCGTCGTGACGGAACTTCTCCTCGACCGGGTCGGGGCCGCGCTGGTCGCGGATCACCAGCTCGAGTCCGGGCACGATGAATGACGTCTGCCGGGCGCGCGTGATCAGGTCGTCGTAGACGTAGCCGGCGTCCTTGGTGAAGATCTGACGGTCGGGCCAGAACTGGATGCGGGTGCCGGTCTTGCCCTTGGCCACCCGCTTTCCCTTGCGGCTCAGGCCGGACTTCGGCTCGAACTTCGCGGTCGGCGAGTCACCGTCGAACACGCCCGGGATGCCGCGCTGGAACGAGATGCCCTGGGCGGACGGCGCCCGGTCGACGTCGATGTCCATGCGTGAGGAGAGCGCGTTCACCACCGAGAGCCCGACGCCGTGCAGGCCGCCGGTGGCGACGTACGAGCCGCCGCCGAACTTGCCGCCGGCATGGAGCTTGGTGGCCACCACCTCGACACCGGGGAGGCCGGTCTTGGGCTCCTTGTCGGTGGGGATGCCGCGGCCGTCGTCGTACACCTCGACGGAGCCGTCGGGGTGGAGGGTGACCTCGATGCGCTGGGCCACTCCGGCCAGCGCCTCGTCCACGCCGTTGTCGATGATCTCCCAGACGCAGTGCATCAGCCCGCGGGTGTCGGTGGAGCCGATGTACATGCCGGGCCGCTTGCGGACCGCCTCGAGTCCCTCCAGCACCAACAGGTGTGCTGCGTTGTACGTGTTGTCGATGACAGGTTCCTAGTCGCTCGTCCTACTCCCCCGAATCTATCCCGAGCGACTCCGCGACACGCACTGCCACGCCTGTGAGACGCCACGAGGTGTCCCAAATCGTCGGGCTGCCCGGCTTTCACCCGCCCCCGGCCTATGTTTGAGGCGTGGACCCGGTCACGAATGCGACACGATCAGGGGTTTCCGTGGCGAAGACGCAACGGGAAGTGCCCCTGTCGCGTCACACTGTCAGGGTTCGATCGTTTCACCAGAAGAAGGCAAGTCCAGTGTGTGGGAAACCACGACACCGGGTAGACGGGCACCATGGTTGGATGACTGTGTCAGGTGACACGGTGGGCCGGGAATCAATTGACTCCCTGGCTCGTTGAACCGGACAACGATAGAGAGAGAGGCCGAAGTGACTACAGCAGTTGCCCCCAGTTCCGCCGCACTGACGGCGCTTGACCGTTGCGACCGTTGCGGCGCCCAGGCCTACCTTCGCGTCGAGCTCTCCTCCGGGCTCGAGCTCCTGTTCTGTGCTCACCACGCGCGTGAGCACAGCGAGAAGCTGCGCGAAGTGGCCGTCAACGTCATCGACGAGACGCACAAGCTCGAGGACAAGCCCACGGCTTCCTCCGACTGACTTCACCAGAGACGAACGACCCTGACCGCCTGCGGTCGGGGTCGTTCGTCGTTCCGGGAGATCACATGTGGGAAGGTGACGCCGTGACGCTCGTCGACATCCTGGCCGCCCTGGCCATCGCCATCGGACTCGCCGGCATCCTCGTGCCCGTCCTGCCCGGCACCCTGCTGATCCTGGCCGCACTCCTGGCGTGGGCCGTCAGCGTCGGCGACACGACCGCGTGGGTGGTCTTCGCCGTGGCCACGGTCGTGCTCGCGGCAGGCACCATCGTGAAGTTCTCGGTTCCCGGGAAGCACATGAAGCAGGCCGGGGTGCCGAACTCCACCCTGATGGTCGGCGCCGTGGCCGGCATCGTCGGGTTCTTCGTGATCCCCGTGCTCGGCCTCGTGATCGGCTTCGTCCTCGGGGTGTACGCCGCCGAGGTACGACGCGTGGGTGAGTCCGCTGCCCGCCGTACGACCGTGACGGCGCTGAAGGCAGCCGGACTCTCGATCCTGATCGAGCTGGCCGCAGGCCTCCTCGCCGCCCTCGCCTTCGCGGTCGGCGTGATCCTCACGTGACCAGCCTGCTCGCCCTCCTCGGGGCGTTCAGCTATGGCTTGTCGGACTTCGTCGGCGGACTGACCTCACGCCGTACGTCGCCCTGGGCGGTCGCGTTCGTCGCGTCGGTGACCGGCGGCCTGTTGACCCTCGGCCTGGGCCTGGTGCTCGGCGGTGAGCCCGCCACCGTCCACTTCCTCTGGGGTGCGGTCGGCGGGATCGGCAACGGGTTCGGGACGGCCTTCCTCTATCGCGGTCTCTCGGGCGGCCGCATGGGTGTGGTCGCGCCGATCTCCGGAGTCGGAGCGGCCCTGGTCCCGGTCGTGGTCGGCCTCGCCACCGGCGAACGGCCCAACGCCCTGGTGTGGCTCGGGATCGCTGCCGCACTGCCCGGCATCTGGCTGGTGGCCCGCGAGCCGGTCGCGAAGATGGGCGTGCAGCCGGCCGAACGCAATCTGACCGCCGTGCTCGACGGAGCCCTGGCCGGGCTGGGGTTCGGCTCCCTGTTCGCCGCCCTGGCCCAGATCCCCGACGAGGCGGGCCTGCTGCCCCTCACGGTCAACCAGGTCGTGGCCTGCGCGATGGTGGCAGTGGTGGCTACCACGGTGGGCCGGCCCTGGGTGCCGCGGGAGCCCATGGCCCTCGTCGGAGCCGTCAGCGGGGTGCTCGGTGCGGCAGCGACCATCGCTTTCCTGCTGGCCACCCATCACGGCGACCTGACGGTGGCCGCCATCCTCGCCTCGCTCTACCCGGCGTTCACCATCCTGCTCGCGGCCACCGTGCTGCGCGAGCACATCCACCGGAGCCAGGGCGTCGGCCTCGCACTGTGCGTGGTGGCCGTCGCCCTGGTCGCCGGCGCGTCCTGATCCGAGTGGACGGGTCTGGCGTCAGCCGCGGGCCAACCAGGTGGTGTAGCGCCGCTGGCCGGTCATCCAGTCGCGGATCACGTGGGACCCGTCGTAGTAGTCGACCATGCGCATTCCCACCCGCACCAACGCCGGCGAACCGATGCACGAACGGGCCACACTGAAGCGGGCCACGTCGGTGCGGTAGTTGAGGGCGAGCGTGTGGTCACAGGACAGCGGGTCGCCGAACGGCTTCCAGTCGCGCATGCGCAGCAGCTGGTAGTCGGTGCCCTCCTGCAGACCGGTGAACAGCGCGTACTCCGGTCCGGTGCGGGCCGGTCTGGTGTCGATGTAGATCGCGGCGCTCGACGAACCCCCGGTGCTGCGGCGCCGCAGGTCGGCGAACGTCGTGGTCACCGCCAGCCGGGCGTACCCGTGGTTCGCGGTCACCCGGTAGATGTCGGAGAGGGACGCAGTGGCGTCGGCCCCGTCGCGCACGGTGGTCGAATCCGCGTGCGCGGCCGCCGGGGCGAGTGCGACGGCGGCGAGTGCGGCTGATGCGACCAGCCCGGCGATGCGGTGAGTGGACCTCGTCATGATGTGCTCCTTCTGTCGTGGTGCGAACTCCTCGGAGGGTGAGGAGGTCCTGTCACACCCTCAGATGCACGTCGCGGCGAAATGGTTGTCGGTCCGGGAAGGTGATTCAGCCCTCGGCCAGCTTCTTGATGCGGGTCAGTCGGGCATCCCATGTCTGTCCGATGCGTTCGAGCTCGCGGGCCACGTCGCTCAGCCGACCGCCCAGCGCGCGATGCACCAGCTCACGGCCCTGTTGCTCGGACTCGACCAGCCCGGCAGCCCGGAGCACGTCGAGGTGCTTGACGATGGCCTGGCGCGAGATCGGGAACTCCCTGGCCAGTGCGGACGCCGACGCGGGCGCCTCACCCAGCCGTGCCAGCAGCGCCCAGCGGGTGTCGTCACCGAGGGCCGCGAACACCGGCGCCAGCGCCTGGCTCACGCGCTCGCCCCGGTCACGTGGCGCCGCGCCAGGTCGAGCTCGGCCTCCCACCCGGAGGTGTTCTCCTCGACGTGCTTGACCACGTCGGCGCGGGCCTTGCCGAGACCCGCGAACCCGGACTCGACCACCGTGAGCGTGATGCCTCCCCCGGCACGGTCCGCGACGGTGAACTCCACGCGCGTGCCCGCCGAGGCGTCACCATCGAGCCACGTGACGACAAGGTGACGGGGCGGCTCGGAGGCCAAGGTGAGCAGCCGGAACTCGCCGTACTTCGGGTGCACCACGACGTCGGCGTCGCCCTCGCGCCGTACGTCGGGCTCAGGGTCGATCTCGCCTTCATTGATCCACCACCCCGGCTGCTCGAGAAGGGTCCACACCTTCTCGGCGGTGGCATCGATGTCGATGCTGCGCTCGATCCGGTCGAGCTCCTGGTCGGTCTGGGTCATGACTGTCTCCTTCGGGTCATTGGCTGGAATGTGCAACTCGATCATTGCACTTCATCTGGATATGTGCAACCAGCGACTTGCACTTGCCATGGCCGGAAATGGCGACAGCCCCCGTCGTACGACGGGGGCTGTGCGCGCTGATCGTTCAGTCGAGGTAGTCGCGCAGCACCTGGGACCGGCTCGGGTGACGCAGCTTCGACATGGTCTTGGACTCGATCTGGCGGATCCGCTCGCGGGTCACGCCGTAGACCTTGCCGATCTCGTCGAGGGTCTTCGGCTGGCCGTCGGTGAGGCCGAAGCGCATGCTGACCACGCCCGCCTCACGCTCGGAGAGGGTGTCGAGCACGGCGTGGAGCTGCTCCTGGAGCAGCGTGAAGCTGACCGCGTCGGCCGGCACGATCGCCTCGGAGTCCTCGATGAGGTCACCGAACTCGGAGTCACCGTCCTCACCCAGGGGCGTGTGCAGCGAGATCGGCTCGCGGCCGTACTTCTGGACCTCGATGACCTTCTCGGGGGTCATGTCGAGTTCCTTGGCCAGCTCCTCGGGCGTGGGCTCGCGCCCCAGGTCCTGGAGCATCTGGCGCTGCACGCGGGCCAGCTTGTTGATGACCTCGACCATGTGCACGGGGATGCGGATGGTGCGGGCCTGGTCGGCCATGGCGCGGGTGATCGCCTGGCGGATCCACCAGGTGGCGTACGTCGAGAACTTGTAGCCCTTGGTGTAGTCGAACTTCTCGACCGCACGGATCAGACCGAGGTTGCCCTCCTGGATCAGGTCGAGGAAGAGCATGCCGCGACCGGTGTAGCGCTTGGCCAGCGAGACGACGAGGCGGAGGTTGGCCTCGAGGAGGTGGTTCTTGGCGCGGCGACCGTCGTCGGAGATCCACTCGAGCTCCTCGAGGATCTTCGGCGTGATCTTGCCGCCCTTGGCCATCTTCTCCTCGGAGAACAGGCCGGCCTCGATGCGCTTGGCGAGCTCGACCTCCATCTCGGCGTTGAGCAGCGGGACCTTGCCGATCTGCTTGAGGTAGTCCTTGACCGGGTCGGCGGTGGCGCCGGCCACCATGACCTGCTGGGCAGGCTCGTCGGTGTCATCGGCGGCCGAGACCACGAACGAGGACGTGGCCGTGGCCTCTTCCTCGTCCTCCTTGATGGTCGGGTCGACCTTGACGTCCTTCTCGAACTGCTCGTCGGGGATGTCGGGGAGGATCTTCTTGCCGTCGGGGCCGACCACAGCCTTGGCCGGCAGCTCGACCTCGACCACCGCAGCGTCGTCCTTCTTGGCCGCAGCCTTCTTGGCGGGGGCCTTCTTGGCAGCGGTCTTGGCGGCCGGCGCCTCGGCCGCAGCCTTCTTCGCCGGAGCCGGCTTGGCAGCAGTCTTGGAGGTGGTGGTGCTCTTGCGGGGCGCACTGGCCGCCACGGCCTTCGCGTGGTCGTCGGCGTTGAGCGCGACGGTGATGCCCTGGCTGCCCAGGTGAACCATCAGCGCGCGCAGGTGACGAGGCTCGATCGCGGCTGCCTCACTGGCTCGTCGGACCGCCTCCGGACTGAGGGTTCCAGTGGGGGCTGCCTGCTCCAGCAGGCCGACGATCTCGGGGTGAGCCAAAACCTCAGCGGGGAGCAACTTGCGCGAGCTCGAAGACACGAACACCTCTCGAAAACAGCAATTGGGGCGCGGCAAAGCCCGGTAACGTCAAGAGCCGCTCTCGTATTCTGCCACGGCGACCCAGCAAACCAAGCCTCGACCCCCGCATCGGGCACCCGGGAATCGTTTCACTGGACCTTCGCCTGCGCCTTCTTCTGCTTCTTGTAGTCGCGGACTTCCTGCAGGCTCTGCGGGTCGACCACGTCGGCGACCGAGCGTCGCCCGGGCAGGGCGTAGTCGCCCGCGGCCGCCTCCCACCCGTCCGGTCGTACGTCGAGCTGCTTGGCCAGCAACGCGACGAGGATCTGGGCCTTCTGCTTGCCGAACCCCGGGAGCTCCTGGATCCGCTTGAACAGGTCCGAGCCGTCGGCGGCTTCCTCCCAGAGCCGTTCCGTGCGGCCGTCGTACTTCTCGACGACCAGCGCGGCAAGCGCCTGGATGCGGGTGGCCATGGAGCCCGGGAACCGGTGCACCGCCGGCGTGGTGGCGCACATGTCAGCGAACTCCTGCGGGTCGGCCTCGGCGATGCGGACGACGTCGAGACTGCCGAACCGGTCGAGCACCTTGGCCGGGCCCATGAAGGCGTGCTCCATCGGGTACTGCTGGTCGAGGAGCATGCCGCACACGAGTGCGAACGGGTCGTCGGTCAGGACCTTGTCGGCCGCCGGATCACCGGTGATGTGGATCGCCATGTGCCCATCTTGCCACCGCCCGGTTGTGGAGGACGGTGTCGGTGGAGCCCGTCGATGCGGCAGGGTGGGCACATGGCCGACACCGAGACCCGCGCCGACCTGCGCCTGACGGTGCACCAGTTCCGTCGGTCGAACCGGCGTCGGGTCTTCCCACCGGTGCTGCACGTCGGCGCCCTCACCGGTCCCGCGGTGCACTGGCCACTGGAGGACGACTCCCCCGCCCCCGACGCCGGACTCCGGGCCGAGATCGCGTCGGCGCTGCTGAGCCGGGCCCTCCTCGACCATGACCGGCCCGCGTGGTGGCTCACCCGTGTGGGGGTTCCCGAGCCGCATGACCTCGACCTGGCGTGGGCACCGGTGCTCGACCGAGTCAGTGCCGAGGCCGGCATCGAGCCGCGTTGCATCGTCGTGGTCACCAAGGCCGGGTGGTTCGAACCGCTCGGCGACGACCGGGCAACGTGGACCCGCCTGCGGGTGCGCGGCGCCGTCTGAGGCGACGCCGACGGGCTCACGCCTCCCAGGTGTGCACGGGCTCGTTGCTGTGCATCAGCTCGCGGTAGTCGACCAGCGTGTGACGCAGGGCGTCGGCCCGGTCCATCGACGCGCCGTGGCGGGCACAGCGCTGCGCGAACCACTCCGAGCCGTTGGTGCCGATCAGGCAGCGCTGCTCGATGATGCCGAGCAGCCGGTCGGACTCCTCGGTCGAGGCACCCCAGTCGGCCAGTCCCTCGCGGGCCAGCGGCAGGAGCCGGCGCAGCACCAGCTCGGACGCCGACACCTGCCCGACCCCCGGCCAGTAGACCTGCGCCTCGATGCCCTGGCGGGCGGCCGCGTGGAAGTTCTCCTCCGCCGCGCTGAAGGACATCTGCGACCACAGCGGACGCTCGGCGTGGGCCAGGCTGCGCACCAGCCCGAAGTAGAAGGCGACATTGGCCATCGTGTCCACCACAGTGGGGCCCGCGGCGAGCACCCGGTTCTCGACCCGCAGGTGGGGCACTCCCCCGGCGATGTCGTAGACCGGCCGGTTCCAGCGGTAGATCGTGCCGTTGTGCAACCGCAGCTCGGCCAGCTCGGGGACGCCGCCGGCCTCGAGGACGGCCAGCGGGTCCTCGTCCTCGGTGACGGGCAGGAGTGCCGGGAAGTAGCGGACGTTCTCCTCGAAGAGGTCGAAGACCGAGGTGACCCAGCGCTCGCCGAACCACACCCGGGGCCGCACGCCCTGCGCCTTCAGCTCCTCGCTGCGCGTGTCGGTGGCCTGCTCGAACAACGGGATCCGGGTCTCACGCCACAGCTCCTTGCCGAGGAGGTACGGCGAGTTGGCGCCGACCGCGAGCTGCATCGCCGCGATTGCCTGCGACGCGTTCCAGTAGGCCGCGAACTCGTCGGGCGTGGTCTGCACGTGCACCTGGGTGCTGGTGCAGGCCGCCTCGGGGACGATCGAGTCGGCGGTGGCCTTGAGGCGCTCGACTCCGTTGATGTCGATCACGATGTCCTCGCCGCGGGCGGCGAGGATCTGGTCGCTGAGCAGCTGGTAGCGCGGGTTGCTGCTCAACGACGAGGGGCTCATGTGGCCCTCGGAGAGGGTCGGCAGGATTCCGATCATCACCATGTGGGCGCCCACCGCCGCCGCCTTCGACTCGGCGTCGTTGAGGCTGACCCGCAGGTTCTGCTCGTACGCCGTGAGGCCACCGTCGCGCAGGTGGCGTGGCGGCACGTTGATCTCGACGTTGAACTGGCCCAGCTCGGTCTGGAAGTCGGCGTCGGCGATCTGTGCCAGCACCTCGGCGTTCTTCAGCGCCGGGTCACCGGACTCGTCGACGAGGTTCAGCTCGATCTCGAGCCCGGTCATCGGGTCGTCGGTGTCGAACCGCGCCTCGCGCAGCATCCGCGCGAACACGTCGAGGCACTGCCGCACCTTCTCGCGGTGGCGCGTGCGATCGGCCCGGGAGAACTCCTGTGCCACCACTTCTTCGCCCATTCAGGCAGCGTAATGGGTTTGGCCGACGTCGTGTGGTGGTTGGCGGGCCGGTTTGAGCCGGCAGTCGCCCAAGGGGTCAGGCGCCGTCCAGGAGGGCGGGCAGCGCGTTGACCGGCTCCCAGGCGGCCGGCGGAAGGGCCTGCTCGAGTGCCTGTCCGAGCAACCGCACCATGCCGTAGTCGGGGTCGATCAGGGCAGCACGGTCGAGGGCGCACCAGGCCAGCGCGCCACTGCCGGTCAGCCACGCCGCGAAGGCCAGCAGGGCGGCGGGCACGAGCTGGAGGTCGTCGCGGGTGCGGCGCACCAGGTCGCGCCACAGGTCGACGTGTGCGGCGGCCGTCTCGCGGGACATCAGACCCCACGCCACGTCGCGCAGGTCGCGGTCCTGGCAGGCCACCACGAGTCGGCCGGCCTCCGCGGCGGTCAGGGGCGTCTCGTCCTCGATGTGGGTGACCACCACCTGCTGCACCCATCGGGCCTCGGCCACCGGGTCGAACCTGCCGCGCCGGACTGCGGCCTCGAGGATCGCGGACTCCACGGCCTCGATGGCCACCAGGTCGGTGCCGACCAGTGAGTCGACCAGGTCGTCACGCGAGTCGTGGGTGACCCGCCCGTCGAGCACGGCCTGCGCCGCGAAGGGATGGCTCCTCTCGTCGTAGACGATGCCGTCGGCCAGGTCGTCGGCGCCGCCCAGCATGGGGTACCAGCGGTTCCCGGAGACGCGCAGCATCTCGACGACGTCGACCCCCTCGGCCACCAGGGCGGCACCGAGTGCGTGCAACGCCTCGGCACTCGGGCCCGGATCGTCGCCGTAGGCGATCAGCACCGCGCGGGGCACCCGGTGCCGCCGCACCGGGTCGAGCAGGCAGGCCACCATGTCGGCCAGGTCGTCGGGCGCGTCGGGCAGGTCGACCCGGGCGTGGAACGTCGGCTGGTCTGCGCCGAAGGTGAGCATCACCATCGACTGCTCGGGCCGGAAGCCCAGCACGTAGGGCACCAACGCGAGGAGGTCCTCGGGGGTGCGGGCGGTCAGGGTCGTCGGGGCTGTGGTGGGTGGTTTCATGCGGTCAAGGCTGCGCCGCTCCGGGGACGCTGTCCGGCCCCCGAGGATGCCCCTGTGGAATACGCCGACACCAAATTCCACGTGCACGGTTAGCGGCGCACCGGCGGTAGGTTTCCGGTCATGGAGTGGGAGGCATGAGGGCGCAGGCATCGGTGCTGCACATCGACCTCGACGCGTTCTTCGCCTCCGTGGAGCAGCGTGACAAGCCGTCCCTGCGCGGCAAGCCCGTCGTGGTGGGAGGCACCGGCGGGCGAGGTGTGGTCGCCGCCGCGTCCTACGAGGCCCGGGCCTTCGGCGTGAGGTCGGCCATGTCGACCCGCGAGGCCCGGGCGAAGTGCCCGCACGCGGCGTACCTCTCCGGCCGGTTCCACGCCTACCGCGAGACCTCCGCGCGCATCATGGCGGTGCTGCGCGAGGCCTCTCCCCTGGTCGAGCCCCTCTCCATCGACGAGGCGTTCGTCGATCTCGCCGCCAGCGACCTCACGACGTACGACGTCGAGGCGGTGACCGCGTTCGGCGAGGAGCTCCGCGAGCGGGTGCGTGAGGCCTCGGGCGGCCTGACCGCGAGCGTCGGCATCGGCTCGTCGAAGTTCATCGCCAAGGTGGCCAGCGACCTCGACAAGCCCGACGGGCTCTTCGTGGTGCCGCCCGGCACCGAGCAGGAGCTGCTGCGGCCGATGAACGTGAGCGTGATCCCCGGGGTGGGCCCGGCCACCGCCGAGCGGCTGCGACGTGCGGGCGTGCACACGGTCGCGGAGCTGGAGAGGATCAACGAGGACGAGCTGGTGCGGTTGGTCGGCAAGGCCCACGGGGTCGGCCTGTGGCGGCTCGCCCGGGCCATGGACGACCGGGCCGTGGAACCGGTGCGCGAGACCAAGTCGGTCAGTGTCGAAGGCACCTACGAGGACGACCTGACCGATCGACGGCTGATGGACGGCCTGCTCACCCGCCAGGCCGCCAACGTGGCCGACCGACTGCGCAAGGAAGGCATGTCGGGACGCACCGTCACCATCAAGGTGCGCCTGCACGACTTCACGACGCTGAGCCGCTCGAACACCCTCGCCTCCCCCACCGACAGCGCCCAGGTCATCGGCCGGGTGGCACGCTCGCTCCTGGTCGACCTCGACGTCTCGGGCGGGGTCCGCCTGCTCGGTGTCGGTGTCTCCGGCCTGGCCGACTGGGTGCAGGACGACCTCTTCGGTCCCGAACCCGAGGACGTGGAGCCCGAGCCGGCGCCCGACGTACCGACCGCCCGGCAACGCGCCTGGGCGCCCGGCAGCGACGTCACGCACGACGAGTTCGGGGCCGGCTGGGTGTGGGGCTCGGGCAAGGGCGTGGTGACGGTGCGCTTCGAGACCGCGGAGACCGGTCCCGGTCCGGTGCGCAGCTTCAAGGTGGACGACCCGGCGCTGGCGCGGTTCGTCCCCGATCCCGAGTGAGTGCCTGCACGAGATGTTCCGCGGGATGCCGGATCAGCTCGCGGTGCATCCGCGCGNGAGCGAAGGCGGGACGGAGTCCCGTCGAGTCGAGGACAACGCCGCCGGTCGGGATGCGGGGCACCGTGAGCCCGGCACGTCCCGCGGAATATCTCGTGTTGGGCCACCGGAACTAGAGTCCGGGGCATGCAACCGCCTGTCGCCGCACGCGTCCCCTCCGAGCACACCGTCCACGGCCACACCGTGGTCGACGACTACGAGTGGCTGCGCGAGAAGGACAACCCCGAGGTCATCGCCCACCTCGAGGCCGAGAACGCCTGGACCGAGGACCGCACCGCCCACCTGGTCGACCTGCGACGGTCGATCTTCGACGAGATCAAGGCCCGCACCCTCGAGACCGACCTGTCGGTGCCGGCCCGGATGCGCGGTCACTGGTACTACTCACGTTCCTTCGAGGGCAAGGAGTACGGCGCCTCGTGCCGCATCGCCGTCTCCGACCCCGACGACTGGACCCCGCCGCGCCCGGCCGAGCACGCCGCCGCGGACCAGCCGGCCCTGCCCGGTGAAGAGGTGCTGCTCGACCTGAACGAGCTGGCCGCCGGCCACGAGTTCTTCTCCCTCGGCGGGTCGTCGGTGACCAACGACGAGAAGCTCCTCGCCTACGCGGTCGACGTGGTCGGCGACGAGCGCTACACCGTCCGGGTCCTCGACCTGGCCACCCGCGAGCTCCTCGAGGACGAGATCACCGGCACCCTCGGCGGCGCCACGTGGCACCCCGACGGAACCGCGTTCTTCTACACGACCGTCGACGAGAGCTGGCGCGCCGACAAGATCTGGAAGCACACCCTCGGCACGCCCCAGGCCGACGACGAGCTGGTCTTCCACGAGACGGACCCGCGTTTCTGGGTCGGCATCGGCCGGTCGCGCTCCGACCGCTTCCTGATGATCGCCTCGGGGGCCAAGACCACGGCCGAGTACCGCGTGCTCGACACCGCCGACCCCGACGCCGACTTCGCGGTGTACGCCGAGCGCGAGGACGGCGTCGACTACGGGCTCGAGCACGCCGTCATCGGTGGCAATGACGTCTTCCTGGTCCTGCACAACGCGAACGGCCCCAACTTCGAGATCGGGCGCGCCCCGGTCACGCCGACCCCGAAGGCCGGCTGGGAGCCCTTGATCGCCCACGACGAGGCGGTCCGGGTCGAGGACGTCGACGCGTTCGCCGGCCACCTCGTGGTGCACCAGCGCAGCGAGGGACTCACCCAGCTGCGCATCCTGGAGCTCGACGCGGGTGGCATCTCCGACGACTACCGGGTGCGCTTCGAGGACGCCGTCTACACGATCGGCTCCGGAGGAAACCCGGAGTTCCACCAACCCGTCGTACGCCTCGGCTACACGACGATGGCCAAGCCCGCGGCGATCCACAACTACGATGTGCGCACCCGCGAGCTGACCCTGCTCAAGCAGGCCCCGGTGCTCGGCGGCTACGACGCCGCCCACTACGAGGAGCACCGGGTGTGGGCCACCGCCCCGGACGGCGTACGCGTACCGATCTCGCTGGTCGTGCCCGCCGGCGCGCCCCGCGACGGCTCGGTGCCGGTGCTGCTCTACGGGTACGGCGCCTACGAGATGTCCATCGACCCCTACTTCTCGATCGCCCGGCTCTCGATGCTCGACCGCGGCGCCGGCTTCGCGATCGCCCACGTGCGCGGTGGCGGCGAGATGGGCCGCCACTGGTACGACGACGGCAAGCTGATGCACAAGCAGAACACCTTCTCCGACTTCATTGCCTGTGCCCGGCACCTCATCGACGACGGCTGGACCAGCCCCGACCGTCTCGTCGCCGAGGGCGGCAGCGCCGGCGGCCTGCTGATCGGCGCCGTGGCCAACCAGGCCCCCGAGCTCTTCGCCGGGCTCGTCGCCCAGGTGCCGTTCGTGGACGCCCTCACCTCGATGCTCGACTCGACCCTCCCGTTGACCGTCGTGGAGTACGAGGAGTGGGGCAACCCGGAGGCGGACCCGGCGGTCTACGACTACATGCGCGGCTACTCGCCGTACGACAACGTGGCCGCGGTCGACTACCCGCCGATCCTGGCCGAGACCTCCCTCAACGACACCCGGGTGCTCTACGTGGAGGCGGCAAAGTGGGTGGCCCGCCTGCGCGCCACCGCCACCGGCCGCCGGGACTTCCTGTTGCGCACCGAGATGTCGGCCGGCCACGGCGGAGTCTCCGGGCGCTACAAGTCCTGGACCGACCGCGCGTTCTCCCTCGCCTGGATCCTGGACCGGATGAACCTGGCCGAGACGGGTACCGGTCCCTCGGCGGATTTCCCTGAGGGCCCCTGAGAAGTCCCTGAGAAGTGGCTCAGACGGCAACTTTCGGAACTCGCCACGCGTCTATCCATGTGTAACCACGAACGGTCCGCCCCGGCGGGAATCTCCCCCGGTCGAGGTTTGTTGGATCAGATGTGTGGGGCGGTCTCCCAACGGCCCCACCGAACAAGGAGGGGTTCATATGGCCAGCAGGACCGCGATGCGCGAGATCGAGGGTCGCGACAGCGTCGGGCTCTACCTCGACGAGATTGCCCGCAATCCGCTGCTCGACGCAGCCACCGAAGTGGAACTCTCCAGGACGATCGAAGCCGGCCTGATGGCCGAGAGCCTCCTCGCTGAGGGCCGCATCGGCCGCCGCAAGGGTGGCGCCCCCAAGAGTGCCACCGAGGAAGAGCTCGAATGGATCGCCGAGGAGGGCCGCAAGGCCGTCCAGACGTTCATCAACGCCAACCTGCGCCTGGTCGTGTCGATCGCCCGCAAGTACGGCCGGGCACAGATGCCGATGCTCGACCTGATCCAGGAGGGCAACACCGGCCTGATCCGCGCCGTCGAGAAGTTCGACTACGCGAAGGGCTACAAGTTCTCCACCTACGCCACTTGGTGGGTGCGCCAGGCGATCACGCGTGGCATCGCCCAGCAGGCCCGCGTCGTACGCCTGCCCGTGCACGTCGTCGAGGAGCTCAACCAGGTGGGCAGTGCCCGTCGCACCCTCGAGCGCCAGCTCGGCCGCGACCCGGAGCCGCAGGAGATCGCCCTCGAGCTCGGCATGGACCTCGACCGGGTCATCGACCTCCTGCGCTGGGGGCGTGACCACGTCAGCCTCGACACACCTGTCGACGAGGACGGTGACACCTCGCTGGGCGACCTGATGGCCCAGGAGACCACGCCGAGCCCCGATCTCGAGGTGCTCGACACCGAGAGCCGCGACCGTCTCAACCGACTCGTGGGGCAGCTCGACGAGCGCGCCGCCGACATCATCCGGTCGCGCTACGGCCTGGTCGACGGTCGCCAGCACAAGCTGGCCGACATCGGTGCCAAGCACGGCATCTCCGCCGAGCGGGTGCGCCAGCTCGAGCGGGAGGCGCTGCAGAAGCTGCGCACCTTCGCCGACCCCGACCTGGCCGCGTGACGCTGCCCTAGCCCCGGCAAGCTCCGCTCAGTGGACTGCGGAGACAAGCTCCGCGAGGACCTCTGCCACCCGATGGCGGAGGTCTTCGTGCGTCCCGGTGTTGTCGATGACGTGGGTGGCGATCGCGAGGCGCTCCTCGGCGTCGACCTGGGCGGCGATGCGTGACTTGGCTTCCTCCTCCGTCCAGCCGCGGTCACGCACCATGCGCTCGACCTGTACGTCGGCGGGCGCGTGCACCACGATCACGGCGTCGAACGTGTCGGCACGACCACTCTCGGCGAGCAGCGGGATGTCGTGCACCACGACGTCGTCGGGCCCGGCCGCGGACTCCAGCTCGACGATGCGCTCGAAGACCAGCGGGTGCACGATCGCCTCCAACCGCTTGCGGGCGGCCTCGTCGCCGAACACCAGACGGCCCATCGCGGGCCGGTCCAGGTCGCCCTGCGGGGTCAGCAGGCCGTCCCCGAACTCGGCGACCACGGCCGCGAGCCCCGGCGTACCCTGCTCGACGACCTCGCGCGCCAGCGCGTCGGCATCGATGATCACCGCACCGAGTTCGGCAAGGATCGCCGACACGGTGCTCTTCCCCGAGGCGACTCCCCCGGTCAGTCCAACCCTCATGCCCGGAACCCTAACCGTTGCCGGCGACTGCTAGTCGTTGGCCTCGAGCAGCCGGCGCAGCAGGCGGTCGAGCTCCTTGCGGTCCGCCGCGGGCAGCACCGACAGGAACTCACGGGCAGCACGGGCCCGGACGTCGTCGATCAGGCCACACGTCTCGCTGCCGGTGTCCGTGACCGTCACGCACGTGGCCCGACGGTCGTGGGGGTCGGCGCAGCGCAGCACCAGGCCCCGGCGCTCGAGGGCGTCGACCACCTCGGTGGCCGAGCGCGGGGCGATGCGCAGGTGCTCGGCCAGCACGGACAGCCGAGGCGCCTCGAGGTCGCGGATGAGTCGGAGCGCCCGGGCCTGGCCCGGCGCGAGGTCCCATTCGGAGAGCGCCGCGCTGAACCGCCGGCGCAGCGAACGCGCGGTCGACTGGAGAAGGTCGCCGGTGTTGTCACCCATGCGCGCACCCTACCGGATTGGACGGGCATGCTCATAGTGAGGTAACCTCAGCATATGAACTGACCAAAGGAAGGGGTGGTCACATGGATACCCCCACACTCACCGACGGAGGTGGCCGCAAGGGCGGCCGCTCGACCCGTCCCGACCCGGCCGACCGTCGCCAGCTCGCCGAGTCCCCTGTCTCCCTGCGCCGCATCACGCGGCTGTTCACGCCGTACCGCGCGCGCCTGGGCGTCATCATCGCCCTCATCGTCTCCAGTTCCGTGATCGGCCTGGCCCAGCCGTTCCTGGTCAGGCACGTCATCGACGCTGCGCTCCCCCGCCAGGACGTTCGACTGCTGCTCTGGTGCGTCGGCGGCATGGTCGCCGTGGCGGTGGCCAGCGCCGCGATCGGCGTCGTGCAGACCTGGATGTCGACCGCCGTCGGACAGCAGGTCATGCACCGACTGCGCACCGACCTGTTCGCCCACCTGCAACGCCAGTCCGTCGGCTTCTTCACCCGCACCCGCGGCGGAGAGGTGCAGTCACGCCTGACCCACGACATCAGCGGCATGCAGTCGGTGGTCACCTCGACCGCCACCTCGATCGCGGCCAACGTCACGGTCGTGATCGGCACGGCGGTCGCGATGGCCGCACTCAGCTGGCGACTTGCCCTGCTCTCGCTGGTGGTCCTCCCGCCGGCCGTCTGGCTGACCCGCCAGGTGGCCCGCATGCGCCACACCATCACCGCGGAGCGCCAGCGCCGCCTGGCCGACATGCACGTGCAGGTCGAGGAGAGCCTCTCGGTCAGCGGCGTGCTGCTCAGCAAGACCCTGGGCGCCGCACCCGCGATGACGCGCCGCTTCGAGGAGACCTCCCACGACCTGGTCGGCCTCGAGATCCGCTCCCGGCTCGCGGGCCGCTGGCGGATGGCCACGATGAACATCATCTTCGCGACCATCCCGGCCGTGATCTACCTGGCCGCCGGGCTCCCGGCCACGTCGGGCGGCATGACCATCGGCACCCTGGTCGCGTTCACCGCCCTGCAGGGCACGTTGTTCCGGCCGCTGATGGCGCTGCTCAACGTCGGCGTCGACATCACCGCCTCGCTCGCGCTCTTCAGCCGCATCTTCGAGTACCAGGACCTCCCCGTCGAGATCGACGACCCGGCCGCTCCGGCCGACGTACGGCGTGAGGCGGTGCGCGGCGACGTCACCTTCGACGCCATCACGTTCGCGTACGACGACGGAGCGCCCGTCCTCGAGGGCATCGACCTGGCGGTGCCCGCTGGCACAACGCTGGCGCTCGTCGGCGAGACCGGCAGCGGCAAGAGCACCCTGGCCTCACTCGTGGCACGGCTGCACGACCCGACGTCGGGTCGCGTGCGCATCGACGGCACCGACCTCCGGGACCTGCGACTCACCGACCTGGCCGAACTGGTCGGCGTGGTCACCCAGGAGACCTATCTCCTGCACGCATCGGTCAAGGACAACCTGCTCCACGCGCGGCCCGACGCCACCGACACGCAGATCGAGGAGGCCTGCCGGGCCGCGCGAATCCACCACGTGATCGCCGCGCTCCCCCAGGGCTACGACACCGTGGTCGGCGCCCGGGGCCACCGGTTCTCCGGTGGTGAGAAGCAGCGCCTGGCCATCGCCCGCACGCTCCTGCGCGACCCCCGCATCCTCGTGCTCGACGAGGCCACCAGCGCCCTCGACAACGAGACGGAACGCGCCATCCAGGGCGCGCTCGACGAGGTCAGCATCGGTCGCACCACGATCACGATCGCGCACCGCCTCTCCACGGTGCGCAACGCCGACCAGATCGCCGTCCTCGACAAGGGTCGTGTGGTCGAGCTCGGCACGCACGACGAGCTGCTCGTCGCGGGTGGCCGCTACGCTGCCCTGGTCCGCGGCGGGCTGACCGCGGAGCCGCTGGCAGCCTGATCCACAGGTCCGCTCAGCCGAGCGCGTGCCGGCTCATCTCACGCGGACGCACGCCGCGGAATCGGCAGCCAACCTGCCCGCGACGCCGCCGCGCTCCGCGACGACGCGGACCCACAGGTGGCTGGCGGCAGAGGTCAACACGGCCGAGGTGGTGGACACCCTGCGTGCGATGCGGAAGGCCGAGTCCGTCGGCGCGGAGCGGCAGTTGCGCGCGGCCGCCGCACTGATCCGATACCGGGTCGCCTCCGGCACCCGACGCATTGACACCGCCACGACGTCGCGACGCGGCGAGGTCGCTTGCACCGCGTGCACCGGCCTGGGCAGCGGAGTGGTGAGCGGCCCTCGAGCCCGGTACGTGCCGGCAATCCCGTCGCGCCAGGCCCGCACCGAGAACTCATATCTGGCCCCGCTCCTGAGCCCGCTCAGCGTTGCACGACGCGTCGTCACGCGCGGGCGCATCGACCAGGTCACTGCACCCACCTTCCGGAAACGCACCTGATAGGCGTCGGCACGCGACACTGCCGTCCACGCGAGCGAGGCCTGTCCGAACGGTGACAGGGAGACCGTCAGGCTGCCCGGCGCTGCCGGTCGCGGCGTCACGGTGACGACGTTGGACCGGATGTCGGGCTCCGCCGCCCAGTAGCCCTTGACCGGTCGCAACCGGAACTCATACCGATGCCCGTTGGCCGCTGGCCCGTGCCACGAGGTGGCATCGGCGACCTCTGCCCATTGCCGCCACGGCGTCCCGTTGGTCCGGTCACGCCCCTCGACGATCTGGCTGGTGGCCCGGGGGCTCAGCGTCCAACTCAGTGCGACCGAGCCGTCCGCCGCCGATCCACTCAGCGGCGGCGCTCCCCGTGGCCCCAGTGGGACGTCCGGGAAGGGCCGCGAGAACGGGGAGCCGACACCGAGCCCTGACAGGGCGTCCTCGACGGCCGCCGCAAGGACGTACTCCCCCGCTGCGTTCGGATGCCCCGGATCCCAGGTGTGCTGTCGAAACTCGAAGCCCTTGTCCGCATCGGCGACCCGAATCGGCGACACCTCGGTCGTCAGTTCGGCTGCGGTGTCGCTGAGCATCGCGTTGTACTCCACGGCGCCCGGGACCCAGTGCTGGGGAACCCGCGAGACCACCAATCTGATCGACGAGTCGGCCGCCCGCACCTTCGCGATGAAGTCACGCGCCAACTGGTCCACGCCCGCGGGAGGGATCTGGAGCCAGGTCAGGTCATTGACCCCGAGCATGACGACCACCACGTCAGGGCGGTAGGCCTCCACCAGTTGGTCGATGGGCGTGTCGGGGAAGGCGTACGACAGCCCCCACAATGACGCATGGTCACGGTCGAAGTCGGGGTCCATGTAGTCCTGTGACCCTTCGCCGTGGGGCCCGAGTCCATGGAGGTCGTCGCGGGGTCCCACGAAGTCGATCGTCGCGCCGGAAGCAACGAGCTGCTGCCACAGGCGATAGCGCCACGTCCAGTCGCCGGAGGATCCGTGCGTGACGGAGTCACCCACGATGAGGATCCTCGTGGGCTCCGCCTCGTCACTCGGTGAAGAGGCTGCGGGAGACGCTCCCGAGAGGAACAGGCCGGGTCCCATCAGCAGCAACACGAGGCATGACCGGAGCAACACGAGCATCCGCTGAGATTAGACGCAGCATCCGGGTTACGGGCCCGAACAGGAGCATTGGCCCCGCGACGATGAAGCGCGTCACGAGGGTTCCCGGATCGCGCACACCCTGGTCCGCGCGGGATGACCGCTGGCCGCCTGAACCCGGAGGGCGCTCACCACGGCCAGGGCCGTACCGACGAACGGGCACAACGGACGCTTTCAGCGCCACATTGACCGGAATCGGGCCGTTGTGCCCGTTCTCCGGTACGGGCACAACGGGTCGGGAGTCTCCGGAGGCATCCCGGGGCCCGGGCCGGAACGGAACCCTTGGTCCGGAACCGCGATGATGGGGGAATGGACGAGGCCGAACTGCACGAGGGGTCCCGGATCGCCCTGCTCGTTCCCGGCTCACCGGCGTACGTCGACCTGGTCATGGGACTGTTGGCCACCGGCGTCTTCCCGGTGCCCCTCGACCCGCGACTCACCACTGCTGAACGCGAGAGGATCCTCGCCGACGTACGGCCCCATCTCGTGGTCGATGACGAGGCACAGGTGGCCCGCCTCCTGGCACAGCTCCCCGCAGAGACCCGGCGGGCACTCCCCCGGGCTCGGCCGATGCATGTCACCAGCGGCACCACCGGCACGCCGAAGGGCGTCCACAGCGGACTGCTCGGCGACGACGCGGCCGCCGCACTGGTCGCCGAGGAGCGCGACCTGTGGGGGTTCGCGGCCGACGACGTGAACCTCGTGCTGAGCCCGCTCTACCACTCGGCACCCCTGCGCTTCGCGATGGGAACGCTCCTGGCCGGCGGCCGGATCGTCGTCCCGGGCCCCTTCGATCCCGAGCGCATCACGCAGGCGATCGACAACGAACGGCCGACCACGATGTTCTGCGTCCCTGCCCACCTCCAGCGGCTCTTCGCCCACTGGGACCGCGTCGGAGTGCCCGACCTGAGCCGCTTCCGGATGGTCGCCCACGCAGGTGCGCCCTGCCCGCCGGCCGTCAAGCACCGGCTCATCGAGATCTTCCCCCCGGGCTCCACCTGGGAGTTCTACGGCTCCACGGAGGGCCAGTTCACCGCCTGTCGCAGCGAGGAGTGGCTCGAGCACCCCGGCACCGTAGGGCGGGCCCGGCCGGGACGCACCCTGAGCGTCGATGACGACGGCCAGATCTGGTGCGTCGTACCCGCCCACGCACGGTTCACCTACTTCGCCTCACCTGAGAAGACGGCGCAGGCCTGGCGCGAGACTCCCGAGGGCCCGGCGTTCTCCGTCGGGGACCTGGGGCGCCTCGACGACGAGGGCTACCTCCATCTCGACGGTCGGCGCGAGGACCTCGTCATCACCGGCGGCGTGAACGTCTACCCGACCGAGGTCGAGAACACGCTGCGCGAGCTCGACGGCGTCGACGACATCGCCGTCTTCGGAGTGCCCGACGACCAGTGGGGGCAGAGGGTGGTCGCCGCCGTGGTGGGTACGACGACCGCGGCCGACCTCGACGCCTTCGCCAGGCAGCGTCTCGCACCACCCAAGCGACCGAAGGACTACCGCTTCGTGCCGGAGCTCCCCCGCACGCTCACCGGCAAGGTGCGTCGCCAGGAACTCTCACGAACCAGCAGTCCTTGATGCTCGAGCCTGCAGTCGTTGCGGTCCAGACATCAAGAACTGCCGGTTCGGCCATCAAGACTTGCAGGTTCGCGACGCAACAATTGCGGGTTGGTGCTATGCCGTGGCCTCGTCCTGGCGCGAGCTGAACAGCCGGCGGTAGCGCTGCGGGTTCACCCCGCGCGACCGGGTGAAGTGGTGGCGCAACGTGGCCGCATTGCCGAAGCCCACCTCCGACGCGATCCAGTCGACCGGGTGGTCGGTGAGCTCGAGCAGCTCCTCGGCCGCGACCACGCGTTGCGCGGTGACCCACGCGTGAGGCGTGGTGCCGGTCTCGTCGCGGAACCGTCGGGCGAACGTGCGCGGCGACATGTGGTTGCGTGCGGCCAGGGCATCGACACTGAGGTCCTCCGCGAGGTTCTCCAGGATCCAGGTCAGCAGCGGACCCAGCGTCTCGGCGGCGCAGTCGGGCACGGCCCTCGCGATGAACTGGGCCTGTCCGCCGTCACGGTGCGGCGGGACGACCATGCGGCGGGCAGCGGTGGCGGCGACCTTCGCGCCGAACTGCTGGCGCATCAGGTGGAGCGCGGCGTCGAGGCCGGCGGCCGATCCGGCACCGGTGACGATCGTGCCGTCCTGCACGTAGAGCACGTCGGGGTCGACCTTCGCCTCGGGGAAGGCCCGGGTGAACTCGTCCACGTGGCGCCAGTGCGTCGTACACCTGCGGCCGTCGAGCAGACCGGCCTCGCCCAGCACGAAGGCACCGGTGCAGTGCGCGAACACGAAGGCGCCGCGGGCGTGGGCGCGGGCCAGGAGGTCCGCCACCTCGGGCGACGGGTCGAGGAAGTCGCGCTTGGGGGCCACACAGATCAGGTCGGCGTCCTCCGCCTCGTCGAGGCCGTGCTCGACGTGCAGGTCGTAGCCGGACGCACCGGCGACCCGGCCCGGCCGTGGAGTGACGACCACGAAGTCGAAGACCGGGTTGTCGTCCTCGGGGTGGTAGGGCTCGGCCCACACCTCACACATCGCGCCGAGCCCGAACGGCTCGGCTCCGTCCTGTACGACGACCGCCACCTTGCGCATGGGACGAGCATGCACCCATGTTGGCAGAAAATCAATGTCGAATGTCTTTACTGCCACTCGTGGCAGGATCTCAGGCAAGACAGACTTACTGCCATGAACCTCTTCCTGACAGTCCTCCTGGTCCTGGCCGCTGCGGCGTACGTCGCCTACCTCACGGCCTACATCCGCAACGACGGCTACGGCAGTCGGTCCTCCTCGGGCCTGCCCCGCAGTCACCCCAGCGACGTCTTCGAGCAAGGCGCCCGCGTGTGAGCCCACCACCCTCCCAACGAAAATGCCCGAAGGGCCCGGACATCAGTTGATGTCCGGGCCCTTCGTGCGTGCTGAGTGTGCTGGCGCTGTGCCTGTGGGTCAGGCGCCCCCACCGGTGAGCTTCTCGCGAAGCGCCTGCAGCGCCTCGTCGGAAGCCAGCGAACCGCCGGTCTCGGCCTCGGGAGCAGCGGACTCGGTGCCACCGCTGGAGTACGAGGTGGCCTCGCCAGCCTCGGCCTCGGCAACCTTCGCGTCGGCCTGCTGCTTGACGTGGGCCTCCCAGCGGGCGTGCGCCTTGGCGTACTGCTCTTCCCAGGCCGCGCGCTGCTCGTCGAAGCCCTCGAGCCACTCGCCCGTCTCGGGGTCGAAGCCGTCGGGGTAGATGTAGTTGCCCTGCTCGTCGTACGACGCGGTCATGCCGTAGAGCGTCGGGTCGAACTCCTCGGCCTCGCTGGCCGTGGCGGTCTCGTTGGCCTGCTTGAGGGACAGCGAGATGCGACGACGCTCGAGGTCGATGTCGATGATCTTGACCATGACGTCGTCGTTGACCTGGACGACCTGCTCCGGGATCTCCACGTGGCGCTCGGCCAGCTCGGAGATGTGGACCAGGCCCTCGATGCCCTCTTCGACGCGCACGAACGAACCGAACGGAACCAGCTTGGTGACCTTGCCGGGCACGATCTGGCCGATCTGGTGGGTCCGGGCGAAGTGCTGCCACGGGTCTTCCTGCGTCGCCTTGAGCGACAGCGAGACGCGCTCGCGGTCCATGTCGACGTCGAGCACCTCGACGGTGACCTCGTCGCCGACCGTGACGACCTCGGACGGGTGGTCGATGTGCTTCCAGGACAGCTCGGAGACGTGGACGAGACCGTCGACGCCGCCGAGGTCCACGAAGGCACCGAAGTTGACGATCGAGGAGACGACGCCCTTGCGGATCTGGCCCTTCTGGAGCTGGGTCAGGAAGCCCTGGCGAACCTCGGACTGGGTCTGCTCGAGCCACGCACGACGCGACAGGACCACGTTGTTGCGGTTCTTGTCGAGCTCGATGATCTTCGCCTCGAGCGTCTGGCCGACGTACGGCTGCAGGTCGCGGACGCGACGCATCTCGACGAGCGACGCGGGCAGGAAGCCGCGCAGGCCGATGTCGAGGATGAGGCCGCCCTTGACGACCTCGATGACGGTGCCCTCGACGACGCCGTCCTCTTCCTTGACCTGCTCGATGGTGCCCCAGGCGCGCTCGTACTGGGCGCGCTTCTTGGACAGGATCAGGCGGCCTTCCTTGTCCTCCTTCTGGAGGACCAGGGCCTCGACCTCATCACCGACGGCGACGACCTCGGACGGGTCGACATCGTGCTTGATGGAAAGCTCGCGGGAGGGGATGACACCCTCGGTCTTGTAGCCGATGTCGAGCAGGACCTCGTCGCGGTCCACCTTGACGATGGTGCCGGCGACGATGTCTCCGTCGTTGAAGTACTTGATGGTCGCGTCGATTGCCGCGAGGAAGTCCTCTTCAGAACCGATGTCGTTGACCGCAACCTGGGGCGCGTCGTAATCGGGAAGAGTGGAGATGGTGCTCGTCATAAGGGAAGTGATTCCTTGGATGGATGAAGGTCGTGCGGGCACGCGACAGGCCGGTTTCACTACCGATTCAGCACGGCCGGCGACCGCCCCTGGAAGTTCGGGACGTACGTCGGACTGATAGCGAGCGAGGATCCACTCCGTCCGGGACGCAGGCAGACCTGAGGCGCAACCTAAAGATTACGTGCCCGGAGGTCGCCCCGTCCAACTGGGGCACCCACCCGCCCATGCACAACTGACACCGGCCGCATAGCCCACTTGGGTCATTTACCCAATTCCGGGGACGCCGGCGCCGGTGCGACCCTACGATCGCGCCGGGTGCTCAGGCACCAGTCCTTCCCATTCGTCTCCCTTTCATCGTCCTCATCTGCCCCGGGTACAGGAGCTCCTCCATGGGATATCGCGCACGCACAGCTGCCGCGTTGTCACTCACCACCGCCTCGCTCTACTCCGTCATGCTCCTCCAACAGCCTGCGCAGGCCGATCCACTGCCCGCGCCGTACGACGCCCAGGCGCACGCCGACGTGGCCTCGCTGTCCGCGAACCTGCTCGGTGGAAACCTGGCCGGGCTGGTCGTCGGCCACGCACAGGCGACGGCTGACAGCACCGCCGGCACTGCCAGCGGCGTCTCCAAGAACGCCGAGGTCTCCGTCGCAGGCTTCCCGATCACGGTCGACGACCAGACCAGCACCTCCCCGGCGCCCATGAACCCGCCGGCCGAGAGCCTGCTTCCCCTCAACCTCTCCCCCGTCGCCAACGTCGGAGTGATCACCGGGGACACCGAGGCCAACTACGTCGACGCGAACACGTGCCCTCCGGCGTCCGGTGCCCAGCGGGTGGTCTCCGACGCGAAGACCGATCTCGCCTCGCTGACCGTCCTGGGCGTCGCCGGACTGGGCAATCTCGTGAACGTGGGCGCGTCGAGCGTCCGTTCCACCACAGCGCTCACCGACACGGATGCCGACGGAGCCTCCGACGTGACCTCCACCGTCGAGGCCACAGTGGGCGACATCCAACTGCTGGGCAACCAGGTCCAGGTCGAGGTGACCTCACCCGTGAAGGTGGAGGCGTCGTCCGACGGCACCACCGGAACTGCTGGGTTCGCGGACCCCGCCACAGTCGTGGTCCACGTCGGCGGCGCCGACATCCCGATCCCGCTCAACGGCAGCCCCGTCCAGATCGGCCTGCCGATCGCACTCGAAGCGTTGGTGGACCTGACCATCACCGGCTTCAGCCCGACCGACCAGTCCACGGGTGCCACCGGTGAGGCCAACCTGCAGTCTCTGCTCCGTGTCCAGCTCAAGGTCCTCGGCGCCCTGCCGGGCCTGCCCGATGCTGCCAACGTCGACCTCAGCCTGGTGCCGCTGCACGTGAAGGCCACCGCCCCCGCGGGCGGCGTCGAATGCCCGGTCGATCCCAATGCCGACCCCGACGGCGACGGACTCACCAATGCCGAGGAGACCGACCTCGGTACCGACCCCCAGNCGACACCACCCCGACCAACCCCCTCGAGGCCGACACCGACAACGACGGCCTCACCGACGCCGAGGAGAACACGGCCACCACCAACCCGAACGACGCCGACACCGACGACGGCGGCGTCAACGACGGCACGGAGGTCGACACCGACGGCACCGATCCCAAGGTCGGAGCCGACGACCTCACCGCCGACCCCGACGGCGACGGACTCACCAACGGCGAGGAGGCGGACGCCGGCACCGACCCGGGCNCCACCCCGACCAACCCCCTCGAGGCCGACACCGACAACGACGGCCTCACCGACGCCGAAGAGAACACCAACAGCACCGACCCCCACGACGCGGACACCGACGACGGCGGGACCAATGACGGCGACGAGGTGGCCGCCGGCACGGAGCCCGTCTCCACTCCCGGCGACGACGACCCGGACGCCGACGGCCTCACCAACGACGAGGAGACCGACCTCGGCACCGACCCCGACGTCGCCGACACCGACGGCGACGGCCTCCAGGACGGCGCCGAGCACGACGGCACCAGCAACGACTTCGACGCCACCCCCACCAACCCCCTCGAGGCCGACACCGACGGCGACGGCCTCACCGACGCCGAAGAGAACACCCACACCACCAACCCGAACGACGACGACACCGACGACGGTGGTCGCACGGACGGCGAGGAGGTCAACACCGACGACACCGACCCCTTGGTCGGCTCCGACGACCTCCTCGACAGTGACGACGACGGCCTGACCGACGGCCGCGAGGACGACCTGGGCACCGACCCGGCCAATCCCGACACCGACGGCGACGGGCTCCAGGACGGCGCCGAGGTCGACGACCACGGGACCGACCCCAACGAGGCCGACACCGACGGCGGCGGCACCAATGACGGCGACGAGGTGGCCGCCGGCACCGAGCCCGTCTCCACTCCCGGCGACGACGACCCGGACCTCGACGGTCTCGACAACGACGAGGAAGCCACCCACGGCACC
Organism: Nocardioides sp. Soil796; assembly: GCF_001429525.1. Taxonomy (NCBI): domain Bacteria; kingdom Bacillati; phylum Actinomycetota; class Actinomycetes; order Propionibacteriales; family Nocardioidaceae; genus Nocardioides; species Nocardioides sp. Soil796. Next base: position 566,593 of record NZ_LMSQ01000017.1, on the reverse strand, counting down.
GACCCGGCCGATCCCGACACCGACGGCGACACCATCAAGGACGGTGACGAGGTCACCGGTGACGGCAACCCGTTCAACGGCGCCGCGACCAACCCGCTGAAGGCCGACACCGACAACGACGGGCTCAGTGACAGCGCCGAGGTCACCTCGACGACCAACCCGAACGACAGCGACACCGACAACGACCGTTTGCTGGACGGCCGCGAGGTCAAGACCACTCGCACCAACCCGAAGGTCAAGGACACCGACCGTGACTCCCTGACCGACGGCCAGGAGGTCCTCGGCATCAACATGACGCAGAAGGTGCAGCTGGGTCGCAAGAACGTCCGCCGGATCGGCGTGGTCAGGACCAACCCGCTCAGGGTCGACACCGACGCCGACGGCATCAGGGACGGCCTCGAGGTCCGCGGCTACGTGATCAGGCAGAAGGTGATCGTGTCGAAGACGGGCCCGATCAGGACCTACACGATCGGCACGGTCCGCAGCGACCCGCGCAAGAAGGACACCGACGCCGACGGCGTCCAGGACAACGCGGAGCGCACGGGCTCGAGGAACAAGCGGTTCAACAGTCACAAGTCCAGTCCGGTCAACTACGACACCGACCGCGGCGGCAACACCGACGGGCGCGAGATCGCAGCCCACAGCGACCCGAGCAACGTCCGGTCGTCGCCGGGTCGTCCGCTGGGACGCTGATCTCCTGAGGGAGGCCGAAGGGGCGCCGGGTGAAACCCGGTGCCCCTTCGTCATTTACTGTCCTTGCATGAACAGCGTGCGCGCCCTCAGGGTTCCGGTGGGCGAGGACGACTCCCGCCGCGCCAACCGTCGCGACTGGGATCGGTACGCCGACGAGTACCAGGCCACGCACGGTTCCTTCCTCGGTGACGCCGGCTTCGTCTGGGGACCCGAGGGCCAGTCCGAGGCCGACCTCAAACTGCTCGGCGACGTCCGCGGGCGCGACGTACTGGAGCTGGGATCGGGCGCCGGGCAGTGCTCGCGCTGGGTCAACAGCCAAGGCGGCCGCGCGGTCGGCCTGGACCTCTCGATGCGCCAGCTCCAGCACTCGCGGCGGATCGACGCCGAGACCGGTGTGACCGTGCCGCAGGTCTGCGGAACCGCGACCCAGCTCCCGTTCGCCGACCGCTCCTTCGACGTCGTTTTCTGTTCGTTCGGCGCGTTGCAGTTCGTCGCCGACGGTGCGGCCGCAGTCGCGGAGACCGCCCGCGTCCTCCGCCCCGGTGGCCGGTTCGTCTTCTCGGTCACCCACCCGACGCGCTGGATGTTCCAGGACGATCCGGGCGAAGAGGGCCTTGTGGCCAACCAGTCCTACTGGGACCGCACGCCGTACGTCGAGGTGGACGACGAGACCGGCATGGTCAACTACGTCGAGCACCACCGCACGATCGGCGACTGGGTCGCCCTGCTCGCTGCCGAGGGCATGGCCCTGATCCGGTTCGAGGAGCCGGAGTGGCCCGCCGACCACGACCGCACCTGGGGCGGATGGTCCCGCACCCGCGGCCTGCTCACTCCCGGGACGGCGATCTTCGTGGCGGTCCTCAACGCATAGAGAGAGACGGCCCCCGCAAGCCGAAGCTCGTGGGGGCCGTCCCTATCTACGACCTTGCTCAGATGAAGCGGCGCCTCAGCGCAAAGGCTCCGAGACCGAGCCCGGCAAGGACGACCGCGCCCAGTGCACGCTGGACATTGCGTCCGCCTTCACCGTCCTCGCCCTTGATCTCGAACGAGTATGCAGTGAGACCGCGCGCGTTCTCCGGTGCGCCTTCAGCCATGCTGCCCGCGTTCGCACGCTTCGAGCCCGCCTCGACGATCGCGTAGAGCTTGCCGTACTGCTGCGTCGTCGCTTCGCCCGCGGCAACCAGCTTTTTGGTGCCTTCCTTCGACAGGCGATTGGCGCCCTCGGGAAGTGCAGGTGCCGAGGTCTTCGCCTTCTCCAGGCCCTCGGCCAGACGCCCTGAGCCGTCGGCGGCTTCGTCGAGGCCGTCAGCCAAGGTGCCGGCGCCCTCTGAGATCTGGCCGGCGCCGTCATTCGCTGCACCTGCTCCGGCCGACAGCTCGCTGGTTCCCGCGGACAGCGTCTCGAGACCGGCCGACAGTCGCCCGGCGCCCGAGGACAAATCGAGTCCTCCCTGGTTGAGCAGCGTGACGCCCTCCACGAGCGTGTTGACACCCGCGACCAGGTCGCCGCCGCCGTTGGCGAGGGCACCTGCCGCGCAGCGGAGCGTGGCCTTCGGATCGCAGCCAGGCGTCGGCTTTCCGAGTGCATCCAGCAGTGTCTGCTGGATGTTGGTCACCAGCGTGCTGACCAGTACCGGAACCCCGGCTCGGACAGCCTGGGCGGCCTGCTTGATACCGCAATCGTCCGCCCGCTCAGGAGTCCGTGCTGCTGCCGCGCAGTTGGTCACGTCGCCGTTGGACAGACCGCCCCGCAGCAAGTCGAGCCCGGCGCCCGCGCCCAGCAGCTGGGCGTCGACCTTGCTGTAGACGCCGGTCAATGCGTTCGCGGCACCCTCGATTTGTTGACGGGGGCCGTCCGGCAGGCCTGCTGCTCCGGCCCTCAGCTGATTCGCAACCAATTGAACCGCGTCCATGGCGCCGCACTTGGTCGGAGTGCCACCGGTCAGCGCGAGCGCGCAATCGTTCGGGCCTGGGAACCGCATGGCGTACTGGATCTGGTTCACTCCGCCCAGCAACGTGCCGGCGGTCGGCGAATCATCGCGAGTGCCGACTCCGGCGACGACCTTGTCCAGCGCACCGAGGAGGGTCTGATAGTCCACATTGCTCTTGAGTTCCTCCTGAACATTGTCAGGCAGCAACTGGACACCCTCGTACATCGTCTTGAGACCCTTGGCCAGGGCCTTCTGGCCCGCGGCGAGGCGCTTCGCACCGCTGGAGAGATCACCCGCTCCACTGTCGAGCTCGCCCAGGCCCCCAGAGAGCCTGTCGGCACCATCGGCAAGTTGGTCAGCACCGTCATCAAGCTGACCGGCACCGCGATCCAGAGCACCTGCACCATTCTTGAGGGTGCCGAGCCCATCGGACAGCTCGCCGGCACCGTTCGCCAGCTTTCGCGCACCTGGTGCGGCTTCACCGCTGAGGCCGGCGTTCAACTGGTCAGCGCCATCGCTGAGCTGGATGAGACCGGCAAGCAGGTCGCCGGCGCCGTCACGGAGCTTCAGAAGGTTCGAGTCGATCTCAGTAGCTCCGGCGACCAGTTCTGCACCGGTGTCCGCGCCGCCCTTGTAGCTGGTCGCGGCGCTCTTGAAGGTCGGACTTTCGAGTGGGTTTACGGGAAGGGCCGACAGGGAGGCACGCGGGACAACACCGTCTTCGATCTTGGCGGTGTAACCGAACGTCGCCGTGTCGGTTCCGATCGGCGGCACCAGAGTCATCGTGAACGACATCTTGGTGCCGCCGCGGCCGTCGCCGGCCATGTTGGCCTGGTCAGAGTGAACCTCAGTGAATGATTCCGGAAGCGTCGTGGTCAACGAGCCGACCATGGGGATGGGGACGTCCACGGTCTCCGTGACCATGCCGCCCTTGCCGTCCGGGAAGGAGATCTCCTGCTCTTCACCAGTAACGTTCGTGACGGTGTAGGTGACCTCGAGGTCTCCGTCTTCGCCTACGACGTCTCCGGCCTTGACCTTCTTGCCGTCCAGCTTGTAGTCAACGTCGACCTCGAGCGGCAAGTCGCCCTTGAAGTCGCTGACCGTGCGACGGCGCTCCACGCCGTCGACGTCTGCATCGACGTGCTGCTTGCCGTCCTTGGTGTCCACACCGCTGAAGTCGTCGAGATTGCGGAGACCGTCTTCCTCGATGGGGTTGTCGAGGACGACGCGGCCCTTGCCTGCGAGCGTGAGCTGTTCGTAGAGACGCTTCGTCTCGATCTTGCCGTCGGCGTCCGTGTAGACCTGCACGGTTTCTGTGTTGACCACATCAACGTCGGAGTCGGCGGCTGTCGGCGCCGCGGCGACGGAACCGCTGGGCAACGAGGCGCCTCCCAGGGTCAGGGCAGCAAGGCCCATGCCCAAGCGGACAAAGGTGCGGCTGTTGAGGGCGTTCATCGTGCGTTCTCCATCATCGAGTTCAGTTCGACTTCGTCGTCGCCCGGTGAGGGACGCGTCTGCCTGCGCAGCCCACCGTTCCCGGAAGACTTGGTTACCGGTGCAACCAATGAGGCTGCGAGGAAACCAACGGCCACAGTGATCAGGATCGTGGTCACAGCGGTCATCGACGTGTCGACAACCTCCGAAGGCGCCAGTGCGTAGCTGGCTTCATAACCTCCGGCCATCGCTGCGGCTCCCACAAGAGTTCCCCAGAGCGGAAGGCGGTTCAGGGTGATCAGGACGAGAGCGACGCACAACGCAATCACCAAGGCCAAGGCGACAGCCCGCCCTGTTGCGGTGTCCGGCATGAGTGCCGCCCGAACGAGATAGCCGACCCAAGCCGCCAGGAATCCACCCAAGAATGAGGTCATCCGCGCGAGGGGTGTCCGATCAGGCACCAACGCCATGACCGCGCCGAGCGCGGCCCCCATAAGTGCGGTGGACTCCAGCTCAAGGTCGAGCCCGGAACTCAAGAGAACGATCAGAACCCCTGCTACAAGCAGGGCCAGACCGGTTAACAAATTGGTGCGCACGCGCATTCTCCCTCCAAAACCTGGATGCATCCGCATCTCAGGCAGCCAACCGACGGACCTCCCAGGTACCCGTCGGCCGTTGGCCTTCCCCAGACCAATCGGAAAAGGGTAACCCACAGGTAACCTGATGTGAGAAATCGCACGCTCGGACCGTTGGAATCGCAACCACCAGCCGTGTGAAACACTCCCCAGCGTGGTGACGAAAACGGGGAGCCTGCCGAAGTGGCTCGTGGGTGGCAGTTCGATCGCGGTCGCCATCGGCATCATGAATGTCGCGACGTACGGCTTCACGATGGTCGCCGCGCGACTGCTCGGGCCCCAGCCGTACGGCGCACTCGCCAGCCTGATGGCCACCCTGCTGGTCTTCGGCGTGCTGCAGCTCGGGCTCCAGGCCACCGCGGCCCGTCGCATCTCCGCCGATCCCGGCCACGTCGGCCAGATCGAGCACACGATCATGCGGGTCACCTACCGTGCCGCGCTACTGCTCGGCCTCCTCCTGCTCGTGCTCACGCCGGTCATCAACTACGTGCTCCGGCTCGACAACCTCCTGGTCTCCGCACTGGTGGGTGTCTCCGCCGTGCCGATGACGGTGATGGGCGGCCAGGCCGGCATCCTCCAGGGAGAGCGCCGCTGGCTGCCGCTGGCCCTGGTGTACGTCGCCAACGGTGTGCCCCGCCTGCTGATCGGCCTGGCCCTGGTCGCCTGGGAGCCGACGGAGCTGAACGCAATGCTGGCCGTGGTCATCGGCCAGTTCGCCCCCGTCGTGGTCGGCTGGTTCGCGCTGCGCCAAGTGCGCCACCCGGGCGAGCAGAGCGACCGGCACGCGGCTCGCCCGATGGCCCGCGAGGCGATCCACAACTCCCAGGCCCTGTTCGCGTTCTTCGCGCTCTCCAACGCCGACGTGATCGTGGCCCGCAACGTGCTCGACTCCCACGACGCCGGTCTCTACGCCGGCGGGCTGATCCTCACCAAGGCGGTGCTGTTCCTGCCGCAGTTCGTGGTGGTGCTCGCCTTCCCTGCAATGGCCTCGGCCAGCGAACGACGACGCGCCCTGACCCGCAGCCTCTCGCTGGTCGCGCTCATCGGCGCGGTCGCCATCATCGGCTCGGTCGTCCTGTCCGGCCTGGCGATGGTCTTCGTCGGTGGCGACGACTACTCGGAGATCCAGTCGAAGCTCTGGCTGTTCGCCATCCTCGGCACGGCACTCTCGATGCTTCAGCTGCTGGTCTACTCGGTGCTGGCCCGCCAGGGGCAGCGTTCGATCTACCTGGTCTGGGCCGCGCTCGCGGTCCTCGTCGGCCTCGGCATGACCGCGGTCAGCAGCCTCGAGGGCCTGCTGGCGGTCGTGGTCGCCACGGACGCCGTGCTGCTCACCGTGCTCTTCGCGCTCAGCCTCTACCTGGTGCGCACCCCGGTCGAGGAGCCCGCGCAGGTCTGAGCTCGCGCGGCCGGTTCGATCGCGGCCAGCGCGGCCGACCCGACTGTGGCCCGCCCGGTCAGTGCGCGGCTTCGTGCCAGCTGCGGCCGGTACCGACGGAGACGTCGAGCGGGACGGCCAGGTCGGCGGCCGAGCCCATCTCGCGGCGTACGAGCTCCTCGAGCGCGTCCTTCTCCCCCGTGGCCACCTCGAAGACGAGTTCGTCGTGCACCTGGAGCAGCATGCGTGAGGCCAGGCCGGCGTCGGCGATGGCGGTGTCGACGTTGAGCATCGCCACCTTGATGATGTCGGCCGCCGAGCCCTGGATCGGGGCGTTCAGGGCCATCCGCTCCGCGGCCTCCCGCCGCATCCGGTTGTCGCTGTTGAGGTCCGGCAGGTAGCGGCGGCGGCCCATGATCGTCTCGGTGAACCCGGATCCGCGGGCCTCGTCGCGCAGACCACCGAGATAGTCGCGGATGCCGCCGAAGGTCTCGAAGTACTCGTCCATCAGGCCCTGCGCCTCACCCGGCGTGATGCGCAGCTGCTGGGAGAGTCCGAACGCGGAGAGCCCGTAGGCGAGCCCGTAGTTCATCGCCTTGATCTTGGCCCGTTGCTCGACCCCGACCTCGTCGGCGGGCAGCTCGAACACCTTGGCCGCGGTGATCGAGTGGAAGTCACGACCGGAACGAAACGCCTCGATCAGCTGCTCGTCGCCGGACAGGTCGGCCATGATGCGCATCTCGATCTGGCTGTAGTCGGCGGTCATCAGGCACTCGAACCCGTCGCCGACGACGAAGGCCTCGCGGATGCGGCGGCCGGCCTCGGTGCGGATCGGGATGTTCTGGAGGTTCGGGTCGGTGCTCGAGAGCCGCCCGGTCGCCGCGATGATCTGGTTGTAGGTGGTGTGGATGCGGCCGTCTCCGGCCACGGTCTTCAGCAGGCCCTCGACGGTCTGGCGCAGCCGGATCACGTCGCGGTGACGCAGCAGGTGCTGGAGGAACGGGTGCTCGGTCTTCTCGTAGAGCGACTGCAGCGCGTCGGCGTCGGTGGTGTAGCCGGTCTTGGTGCGCTTGGTCTTCGGCATGTCGAGCTCGTCGAAGAGGACCACCTGCAGCTGCTTGGGCGAGCCCAGGTTGATCTCCTTGCCGATCACCTCGTAGGCGTCGTCGGCGGCTGCCCTGACCTGGTCACCGAAGTCGGACTCCAGGCCCTCGAGGTAGTCGGTGTCGACGGCGATGCCGGTCTGCTCCATGCGGGCGAGGGTGCGGACCAGCGGCAGCTCGACGTCGGCGAGAAGGGCGGTGCCACCGTGCTCCTCGACGGACGTGTCGAGCGCGTCGGCCAGGTCGAGGATCGCGCGGGCGGTCAGCATCGCGACGTCACTCGCACCGCCGTCGTCGATCGTGTCGAAGCTCAGCTGGTCGGCGTCGCCGGTGTACTGCCGCAGCTCGCGCTTGAGGTAACGCAGGGTCAGGTCGGCCAGGTCGTAGGAGCGCTGGTCGGGTTGCACGAGGTAGGCAGCCAGCGCGGTGTCGACGGCCAGCCCGCGCAGCTCCCACCCGCGTGCGGCGAGGGCGAGCGCGGGGCCCTTCGCGTCGTGGAGCACCTTCGCCCGCGACTCGTCGGCGAACCATGCGGCGAGCGCCGCGTCGTCGTCGGGAGCAACCTCCGTGGCGTCGACCCAGGCCGCCCGCCCTGAGGCGGTGGCCAATGCGACCGACACGACGTCACCGGTGCCGGCCCGCCAGCTGCCCTGGACCGAGACCCCGACCCGCTCCGCACCGCCGGCATGCTCCTCGAGCCACGCGGCCACGCTGCCCGGCGCGAGCCGTTCACCCTCGAGCTCGAAGCCCTCTTCGGAGACCTCCTGCTCGGTCTCGGGGTCGATCGTGTCGATGAGTCGGGTGCGCAGCTCGCCCCGGAACTCGAGCTCGTCGAGCAGCTCGAGCCCGGTCGTGCGGTCCCAGCCCTGACGCGCCATCTCGCCCGGCCGCACCGGGAGGGTCAGGTCGCGCACCAGCGCGTTGAGGTGGCGGTTGCGGATCACGTCGCCGAGGTGCGCGCGCAGCGCCTCCCCCTTCTTACCGGTGATCTCGTCTGCCCGTGCGATCACGTTGTCGAGGCCGTCGTACTCGTTGATCCAGCGGGCGGCGAAGCCCGGGCCGACGCCCGGTACGCCGGGCAGGTTGTCGGAGGTCTCGCCCACGATCGCCGCCAACTCCGGGTAGCGCTGCGGCGGTACGCCGTACTTCTCCTCGACGTAGGCGGGCGTGAGCCGGGCCAGGTCGCTGACGCCGCGCATCGGGTAGAGCACCGTCGAGTCGTCGGTGACCAGCTGGATCGAGTCACGGTCGCCGGTGAGGATCAGGACCTCCATGCCCTCGGCCAGGGCCTGCGTGGTCAGCGTGGCGATGATGTCGTCGGCCTCGAAGCCGTCGAGCTCCATGTGGATGATCCGCAGGCTGTCGAGCACCCGCTGGATCAGGGGCAGCTGGCTCCGGAACTCGTCGGGAGTCTTGTTGCGCTTGGCCTTGTACTCGGCGTACTCCGCGAGGCGGAACGTCTGTCGGGACTTGTCGAACGCGACCGCCACGTGGGTCGGCTGCTCGTCGCGCAGCACGTTGACCAACATCGAGGTGAACCCGTAGACCGCGTTGGTGTGCTGGCCCGTGGCGGTCGAGAAGTTCTCGACCGGGAGCGCGAAGAACGCCCGGTAGGCGAGCGAGTGACCGTCGAGCAGGAGCAGACGGGGACGGGCAGGGCTGGAGGCAGCAGTCTCGGACACGCGTCGACTCTATCCAGTGGCGGGGACGGTCGGGCCCATGGGCACAATGGCCGCATGAGCGACGCGACCGCACCGAAGTCCCTGGCCGATCTCAGCATCGAGGAGTTCGTGGCTGCCATGCCCCAGGGCATGGGCAAGCTCAACGAGACGATGGGCATCGAGATCAAGGAGATCTCCGAGGACCGCATCGTCGCGACCATGCCGGTCGCCGGCAACACCCAGCCCTACGGACTGCTGCACGGTGGCGCTTCCGTCGTCCTCGCCGAGACCCTCGGCTCCATCGGCTCGGCGATCCACGCCTGGCCCGACAAGGTCGCCGTGGGCGTCGACATCAACGCCACGCATCACCGCGCCGTGACCTCCGGAGTGGTGACCGGAGTGGCCACGCCCATCCATCAGGGCCGGAGCATGGCCGCCTTCGAGATCGTCATCTCCAACGAAGCAGGCAAGCGGGTCTGCACCTCGCGGATCACCTGCGCGCTGATCCCGGCTGACCGGGTCTGACGACCCTCAGACGGACTCGCGCTGGCGGCGCAGCGACCTGCGCTGGGCCAGCACCTGTCCCAGCGGCTGGCGGTGGCCGACGGCATTGGCCGCCGGGCGGCGGACCGTCAACTTCGCGCGTACGACGTGGGTCGGCGCCACGCGCAACACTGCCTGGGGGGCCAGCGCCATGCGGGCGAGGAAGCGGTGTGCGTCGCGCGAGTTGCTCAGTGACGCGCCGGCAACGTGGCCGATGCCGCGCTCCTCGGCGTACTGGACCGCGGACTCCATGAGCGCACGGCCGACGCCGCGACGCCGGAAACTGGGGTGCACGTGGGGCGAGATCGCCTGCACGACCGGCTCGAGATTGATCGGCGACAGCACGCTCAGGCGCAGGTAGATCGCGCCGGCCACCGCTCCGTCGCACTCCGCGACGACGACCCGGTCGTCGTCACTGGCGGTCGCGGCCTCGATGATGGCGACCATGTCATCCGTGGCGGTTCCCACGGAGGGTCGCCGCATCAGATCCGCCCACAGCCCGACGAGATCGTGGGCGTCCGCCGTCGTGGCGTCACGCAGCACTACCTGCGATCGACTCATGGTCCTGCCTTCCTCACCCCAACACCCCGAACGTCTGGAGACTACGCTCAGCAACCCATCATTGTCATAGGAGTCCCCACTTGACCGGATTCGGCCCGGGCACGGGCACCGTCGTGAACGTCCTTGCCGTCCTCCTCGGGGCGGGCATCGGCGTGCTGCTCGGCAACCGTCTGCCCGAACGCACCCGCGACCTGGTCACCGACGCCCTCGGCCTGGTCACGCTCCTCATCGCCGCCGACAGCGCACGCGCGGCCTTCTCCCCCGCCCTCGCCGACCACACCGGCAAGGGCGCACCGTTGCTGATCGTCCTCGGCTCCCTGCTGGTCGGTGGGATCATCGGGTCGCTGCTCAGGCTGGAGCAGCGCGTCGAAGGCCTGGGCGGCTACCTTCAGCGGCGCCTGCAGGGCAGCGGGTCCACCGCGGAGCGGCACCGCTTCATCGAGGGGTTCGTGACCGCGTCCCTGATCTTCTGCACCGGGCCGCTGACCATCCTCGGCGCGCTCAACGACGGCCTCGGCAACGGCGCCGACCAACTGCTGCTCAAGTCCGCCCTCGACGGATTCGCCGCCATCGCTTTCGCGGCTGCGTTCGGGTGGGGTGTGGCGGCGAGCGTGCTCACCGTGGTCGTCGTGCAGGGCTCCCTGACCGGACTCGGGGTGGCGCTCGGCGACGTACTGCCCGAACCGCACCTGGCCGCGATCACCGCGTCCGGCGGCCTGCTCCTCGTCGGTGTGGCACTGCGCCTGCTGAGGATCCGCGAGCTCGCCGTGGCCGACCTCCTGCCGGCGCTCCTGGTGGCTCCGCTCCTCGTCACGGTCGCCCACGCCGTCGCCTGACCGGGTGATCGATGCGGATTCGTTGCAAGGTCGTTGCCTCAGGAGGGTGCCGCAGCCGTCACGAACCGGTCTACTGTGACTCAGCGATCCGTTCAGAGTGTGACCCGGGTCACGCTATAGTCCCCGCAGATCATCTGACCCCCATCTCGGCCACGCCGACAGGAGCCCCATGCACGTGCGACTGCTGCGAGTGTCGCTGCTCATCCTTCCCATGTTGTTCATGCTGCTCCTGGGAACGGGACTCTCCGGCGCTTCGGCGAGCCCGTCCGCGGACGACACCGCCGCGTCGGACGCATCCCCGGTCGCATCGGACAACGCGGAGACGGGCTGTCAGCTGACGAAGCCGCCGGACGACGAGACCCTGTCGATCTACGGCCTGATCTGCGACCGGCGCGAGAGCCCACGCGTACCGGTCCCCGACGTCACCGTGCTCGTCAAGGACACCTCTGGGAACGAGATCGGCCGCAGCGTCTCCGGCCCGGATGGCAGCTTCGTGATCGATCTCCCCGGTGAGCCGATCAACTACCTCGGCAAGACCTACGCGGTCAGCGTGGACAAGGCGACGCTCCCCGACGACACCGAGCCCGAGAAGACCGACCTCAAGATCGCCATCAACACCGACACCGACCAACCGGTGATCTTCCCGGTCGGGGCGGCCGGGCCCGGCGCCGAGGGCAAGCTGATCCAGGCCATCCAGCTGACCATCACCGGCCTGGTCTTCTCGGTGCTCCTGGCGATGGCCTCCCTCGGCCTCTCGATGATCTTCGGCACGACGGGTCTGACGAACTTCGCCCACGGCGAGCTGATCACGTTCGGTGCGCTGGTCGCTTTCGCGGTCGACAACCTCGACGGCGAGATACGCGTGGGGGGTGCCAACGTCACGATCATCGTGGGCGTGCTGGCCGCATTCCTCGTGTCGGGGCTCTTCGGCTGGGTCAATGACGCCGGGCTGTGGCGACCTCTTCGCCGACGCGGCAGCAGCCTTGTCGCGATGATGATCGTGAGCATCGGCCTCTCGATCTTCCTGCGCAACGTCTACCAGTACTTTGCCGGCGCGCAGGCGCGCAACTACTCCCAGTACGCCGCCATCGAGCCCTGGGAGTTCGGATCGCTCACCGTCACCAGCCGTGACGTGGTTGTCTTCGTCGTCGGCATGGGCGTCCTGATCCTGACCACGAGCCTCCTGCGCTACACCCGGCTCGGCAAGGCGACCCGTGCGGTCGCCGACAACCCGGCACTCTCCTCCGCGACCGGCATCAACGTCGAGCGCGTGATCAGCATCGTGTGGATCGGCGGAGCGGCGCTGGCCGGCATGGCCGGTGCTCTCCTCGGCGTCACCCAGGGCTTCGACTATCAGATCGGGTTCAAGCTCCTGCTCCTAGTGTTCGCCGCCACGGTGCTGGGCGGGCTGGGCACGATCTGGGGAGCCATCGTCGGCGCGTTCGTGATCGGGCTGTTCACCGAGCTCACCACGCTGTTCATCCCGGCCGAGTTCAAGTACGTCGGTGCGCTTCTCGTACTGATCGTTGTCCTGTTGATCCGGCCACAGGGACTCCTGGGCCGCGCCGAGCGAGTCGGCTGAGGAGGGAAGACATGGACTTTCACAATCTTCTGACGCTGTCCCTGCAGCAGGCCCTCGGGCCCACCGCGGTGATCTACGCGCTGGCCGCAATCGGACTCAACGTGCACTTCGGCTACACCGGGCTGCTCAACTTCGGCCAGGCCGGTTTCATGATGGTCGCCGGCTACGGCATGGTCTTCGTGGCCACCGAATGGGGGCTGAGCCTCTGGCTCGGCACCCTGGTCGGGCTGGTCCTCACAGTCATCCTGGCGCTGCTTCTCGGCCTGCCCACCCTGCGACTCCGGGCGGACTACCTTGCCATCGTCACGATCGCCGCGGCCGAGATCGTTCGACAGACGATCGGTGCTGCCAAGTTCTCCGACAAGTTCGGCGGCCAGGACGGCCTCACCGGCTTCATCCAGCCGTTCCGCGATGCGAACCCCTTCAGCGGCACCAAGGGCATCCCAGGCGTGGTCACGTGGAGCGCCTTCGACTTCTGGGTGATGACCGTCGGCTGGCTGCTCGTGGCGCTCAGCTGCGTGGTGGTGTGGCTGCTGATGCGCAGCCCCTGGGGCCGCGTGCTGAAGTCGATCCGTGAGGACGAGGACGCCGTACGCTCCCTCGGCAAGAACGTGACCTCCTACAAGATGCAGGCGCTGATCATCGGCGGCCTCTTCGGCGCGCTCGCCGGCTTCATGACCGCGCTGCGGTCTGCCTCGATCGGTCCGTCGTTCTTCGCAACCGATGTGACCTTCTTCGCCTACACGGTGCTGCTGATCGGCGGAGCTGCCCGCGTGCTCGGTCCTGTGGTGGGGTCGATCATCTTCTGGTTCCTGATCTCCGCGCTCGGCATCTTCTTCAGCCAGGCGACCGGCGGCACTGACCCGCTGATCCCTGCCAGCATCATGGACTCCACCCAGGCCAGCCTGATGCGCTTCATCTTCCTCGGCCTGGGACTGATGCTGCTGATGATCTTCCGACCACAAGGGATCTTCGGCGATCGAAGGGAGTTGGCCATCGATGCCCGCTGAGACCAGCCTGCCCACCAACATCGAGGCTTCGAACGAGGAAGGCCTGGCCCGCTCCAAGGCGGCCCGCGCCGCCCTCGCCGACGTCAAGACAGAGCCCGGCGCCGCCAAACCGGACCCGATCCTGCGCGCCGACGGCATCGTCCGTCAGTTCGGCGGCCTACGGGCCGTCGATGTCGAGCACCTCGAGGTTCAACGTGGCGTGATCACCGCACTGATCGGCCCCAACGGTGCCGGCAAGACCACCTTCTTCAACCTGCTCACCGGCTTCGACCGTCCGGACGAGGGCGAGTGGTGGTTCAACGACAAGAAGCTGAACCGGGTGCCCGCCTACAAGGTGGCCCGCATGGGCATGGTCCGCACCTTCCAGCTGACCAAGGTGCTGGCCCGGCTCACCGTGCTCGAGAACATGCGCCTCGGCGCCACCGGCCAGCGTGGCGAGAGCCTGCTCTCCGCGATGCTCCAGCCTCGATGGGCCGGCCAGGAGGCCGCGAACACCGAGCGGGCACACGACCTGCTCGCCCGGTTCCTCCTCGACAAGAAGGTCCAGGACTTCGCCGGCTCGCTGTCCGGCGGTCAGCGCAAGCTCCTCGAGATGGCGCGGGCGCTGATGACCGAGCCCGAGCTGGTCATGCTCGACGAGCCGATGGCGGGTGTGAATCCGGCGCTCAAGCAGTCCTTGCTGGGGCACGTGAAGTCGCTGCGCGACGAAGGCCGCACGGTCCTGTTCGTCGAGCACGACATGGACATGGTCCGTGACATCTCCGACTGGGTCATCGTGATGGCGCAGGGGAGGATCGTGGCCGAGGGCCCGCCTGACTCCGTCATGGCCGACCAGCGCGTGATCGATGCCTATCTGGGCGCACACCACGACGTGGCCCTCACGTTCGAGGCGGAGGAGGAGATCCTCGCCGCGGCCGAGGCAGAGATCGAGCAGGAGGAGCACAATGACTGACGACACCGTGACCCCCGAACGCAGCCAGCACCTGGCGGCCGCCGATGGGGCGGTGCTGCGTGCGGACGATCTCATCGCGGGATACCTGCCAGGGGTGAACATCCTCAACGGCACCGATCTCTACTGCCACAAGGGAGAGCTGGTCGGCATCATCGGCCCCAACGGCGCCGGCAAGTCAACCCTGCTCAAGGCCCTCTTCGGTCTCGTGAAGGTCTCGACCGGCAAGGTGGTCCTCAACGGCGACGACATCACCAACCAGCGGGCCGACAAGCTGGTCACCGCCGGCATCGGGTTCGTCCCCCAGACCAACAACGTCTTCCCGTCGCTGACCATCCAGGAGAACCTCGAGATGGGCTCCTTCCAGCGTCCGAAGTCGTTCAAGAAGCGCTTCGAGTTCGTCGGCGAGCTCTTTCCTGCCCTGCTGGACCGCCGCGCTCAGCGGGCCGGGTCGCTGTCGGGTGGTGAGCGCCAGATGGTGGCCATGGGGCGAGCGCTGATGATGGAGCCGTCGGTGCTGCTGCTCGACGAGCCTTCGGCGGGTCTCTCCCCCGTGATGCAGGACGAGGTCTTCGTGCAGACCCGCCGCATCAACCGTGCCGGCGTGTCCGTGGTCATGGTCGAGCAGAACGCCGCACGATGCCTACAGATCTGCGACCGGGCCTACGTGCTCGACCAGGGTCGCAACGCCTACACCGGCACCGGCCAGGCCCTGGCCAACGACCCCAAGGTCATCGAGCTCTACCTGGGCACCCTGGCCAAGCACTGACCTGACCTCACGGTCACGTACGCCGTACACACCGTTCGCACACCGCGAGCACACAAGAGGGGCCCGGCCGAATCGGCCGGGCCCCTCAGTGCTTGGTGCTGTGACGAATCAGTTCGACTGCGGCACGACGCCGGAGACGTTGTCGATCTCGTCGTACTTGTTGCCCTTCTTGTACTCGTAGATGCCGTAGGAACCGGCAACCAGCGAGCCCGAGTCGGTCATGTCGGCCGCACCGGACTTGCCGTCGTAGTCGATGTCCTCGCCGTCGGCCAGCAGCTCCGCGCACTCCTTGAACTCAGTGCACTTCGTGCCTTCGCGGGTGACGTCGACGATGTTGGCGCCGATCGTCGTACCGGAGTCGTCCTTGCCGGCGATCGCCGCGAGCGCACTGATCACGACGGCGTCGTAGGACTCGGCGCCGTAGGTCAGCGTGTCCTTGACACCGGGCTGCTTCTTGAGTCGCGCGATGAACTCCGCGTTCGGTGACGCAGGCGCCGGCGAGGTGGCCAGAACGCCGGTGAGGTCGAAGCCCTTGTAGCTGTCGGACAGGTTGCCGTCCACGAAGTAGATCTGGACATCCTGGGGGCCGTAGCCCTTGGCGATCAGCTGCGGGATGATCTTCGAGGTCTCGTTGAACGACACCAGGACGATCGCGTCGGGCTTCGAGGCGGCGATCTTGTTCACCTCGGCGGTGAAGTTCTGCGCGTCGGCCGAGTAGAGCGTGCTCTCGCTGACCGTGGCGCCCTTCTCCTTCAGCACCTCCTCGATGCGCTTCGACAGGCCCTCGCCGTAGAAGTCCTGCCGACCCATGATGGCGACGTTGCTGTGGTCGTCCTCGATGATCCGGTTCGCCAGGATCTCGCCCTGCAGGATGTCGGACGGTGCGGTGCGGAAGTAGAGGCCGTTGTCGTCGTAGGTGTCGAACCCGGCCGCGGTGTTCGCGGGCGAGAACTGCACCACGTTGCTGCCGGTGATCTTGTCGATGACACTGACCGAGACACCCGAAGCGGCCGCCCCGACGATGACGTCGGACTTGGCGCTCAGGAGCTTGTCGACCTCGGCTCCCGCGATGTCGGGTGTGCCGTCGCCCGAGTCGGCCTTGGACTGGACGACCTTCTTGCCGTTGACCCCGCCAGCGGCGTTGATGTCGTCGACTGCGAGCTGCACGCCGGCGAACTCCGGCGGGCCGAGGAACGCGAGGTCGCCGGTCTGCGGCAGCAGGGTGCCGATGGTGAGCGTCCCGTCGCCCTTCTTGGCACCAGTCGAGGACTTGTCGTCGCTGGCGGTCTTGTCATCGCCGCTGTCGTCGCTGCCACAGCCAGCCAGTGCCAGCGAGCCCACGAGAGCAAGTACAGCGAGACGCGCGAATTGTGTGGGGCGCTTCATGAAGCCTCCGGTTCATCTTTGTGGCGCCGACGGCACACCGCCGCCGAATCTGTAACGAAATTAGCGCCAAACAGGACACTGGCGACCAAGCACGCAACCTCGTTGCCAAGTTGTGACCTGCGCGACACCCGTCGTTACAAGGAGCTCGAGCCCGGCCCGTGCTCGACCACGCCGTCAGAGACCTGCTTCATCGAGAGCCGGAGGTCCATCGCGGTCTTCTGGATCCACCGGAAGGCGTCGGGCTCGCTGAGTCCGAGCTCCTTCTGGAGCACGCCCTTGGCGCGCTCGACCGACTTGCGGGTCTCGAGGCGCTCGGTCAGGTCGGCGACCTCGGACTCCAGGGCGGCCAGCTCGGTGAACCGGCTCACCGCCATCTCGATGGCCGGCACCAGGTCGTTGCGGGAGAACGGCTTGACCAGGTAGGCCATCGCACCGGCGTCACGGGCCCGTTCGACCAGGTCGCGCTGGGAGAAGGCGGTCAGCATCAGGCATGGCGCGATGCGCTGCTCGGCGATGCGCTGGGCGGCGGAGATGCCATCGAGCTTGGGCATCTTCACGTCGAGGATCACCAGGTCGGGGCGCAGCTGCTCGGCCAGGGCCACGGCCTGCTCGCCGTCGGCGGCCTGACCGACGACGTCGTACCCCTCCTCACCCAGCATCTCGGCGAGGTCCATGCGGATCAGCGCTTCGTCCTCGGCGATGACGACGCGGCGGGCGGGGCTGGCGCTGGGCTGTTCGGTCACGGCGTCAAGACTAGTGGGTATCGCCGGAGGTTCGTTGGGGGTGGCCCGTGCTCTGGGTGCGTGCATCGCAAGGCGGAGGAGCGAAGGCGGGGCGGAGCCCCGTCGAGTCTCCGACAACGCCGCGAGGTGCGTGCACAGGGTGCGGGACACACGACGAACCTCCGGTGGTGCCCACTCGGGCGCTCGGCCGCGCCACGTCGAAATCAGACTGGTCACGAGTGGCGGCCCGCCGGAACGCCCGCGTCTCCGTCGGGTAACCTGTGCACGCTTAGGCCCCGGTATTCCAACCGGCAGAGAAGATCGGCTCAAAACCGATACAGTGTGGGTTCGAATCCCACCCGGGGCACACAATTCGTTGACTCGGCGTCCTCGCTGTCGGTGGTCAACTCCATGCTGGACGTATGGTTCACGTCCGCCCCATCGAGACCGTCGAGAGCGCCTTGCGCGCCTCAGATGCGGGCATGGGCGACGCCGAGAACGCGCTGCTCCACGGCGTTGCGATCAAGACCATCCGCCGCTGGCGGCGGCTCTACCAGAGGCGAGGACTTCCGCGCGGCCAGGGCCACACCATCGCTCCGTGCCCCAGGTGCGGATCAGAAGTCCTCGATGAAGTTGCCTACGCGGAACTTCTCGGGTGGTACCTGGGCGATGGTCACCTCATCCTCGCCCGCCGCGGCGTCTGGACCTTAGCCATTTTCAACGACCTGAAATACACCCAGGCAAACGCTCGTCTTCTCGACCTCATGCGGCGAGTGAAGCCAGGCGGACGCCCGCACACCAGGGAAAGACCAGGCTGTCTCATCACGGCGATGGGGTGGAAGCACTGGCTGTGCCTGTTCCCGCAGCACGGACCCGGCCGCAAGCATGAACGTTCCATCACCCTCGAGTCGTGGCAGCAGGAGATCGTGGACACCCACCCGGCCGACTTCCTGCGCGGCCTGTTCCACTCCGACGGTTGTCGGTCCAAGAACTGGGCCTCGAAGATCGTCGCAGGAGTGAAGAAGCGTTATGACTACCCCCGGTGGGAGTTCAGCAATCGCTCAGACGACATCCACGCCCTGTGTGGCGCGGCCCTCGACCGACTCGACATCCCGTGGAGGCGGTCAGGAAAGTTTCATCTCTCGGTGTCACGACGTGACGCAGTCGCCGCCCTTGACGAAGCGATCGGGCTGAAGTGTTGAACTGGTCAGCGCTTGCGCTGGTACGCCGGCGCCATCATGTTGACCTGGCCCATCATCTCCTCGGGGTGCTCCACGAGCGACCACGATCGTGCAGGTGTCGAGTTGTGACACCGATTTTCGCGCAGAAGCGACCCGGATCATGCACGTGCATGATCCGGGTCGTGCGCGGGCCGACCGTGGTCAGCGCGTGCGCTTGTACGCCGGGGCCACCTCGTTGATGGCATCGCCGATGCGGTGGATCCGCAAGGCGTTCGTCGAGCCGGGGATGCCGGGAGGCGAACCGGCGATGATCACGACGAGGTCGCCTTCCTTGACCCGGCCGATCGACAGCAAGGCCTCGTCGACCTGGCGCACCATCTCGTCGGTGTGCTCGACCGCGGCAGTCTTGAACGTCTCCACACCCCAGGTCATCGACAGTTGGGAGCGCACCTTGGCCTCGGGGGTGAACGCCAGGATCGGGATGTGCCCGCGGTAGCGCGCCAGACGACGGGCGGAGTCACCGCTCTGGGTGAACGCGACGAGGTACTTCGCCCCGACCCGCTCCCCCACCTCGGCGGCGGCCTTCGCGATGACGCCACCGCGGGTCTTGGGGTTCCAGTCGATCGCGGTCATGTGCTTGAGGCCATGGTCCTCCGCCGAACCGAGGATCCGCTCCATGGTCTGGACCGTGATGATGGGGTACTCCCCCACGCTCGTCTCACCGGAGAGCATCACCGCGTCGGTGCCGTCGAGCACGGCGTTGGCGACGTCGGACGCCTCCGCCCGCGTCGGCGCCGGAGCCGAGATCATCGACTCCAGCATCTGGGTCGCCACGATCACCGGCTTGGCGTTGCGACGGGCCTTGTCGATGACCCGCTTCTGCAGGAACGGCACGTCCTCGAGCGGGCACTCGACGCCGAGGTCGCCACGCGCCACCATCAGCCCGTCGAAGGCCTTCACGATCTCGTCGAGGTTGTCGATCGCCTGCGGCTTCTCGATCTTGGCGATCACCGGCACGAGCACGCCGACCTCCCGCATCACCTCGCGAACGTCCTCGACGTCCTTCGCGTTGCGGACGAACGACAGCGCGATGAAGTCGACGCTGAGGGACAGCGCGAACCGGAGGTCCTCGATGTCCTTGGTCGACAGTGCCGGCACCGACACCGCGACGCCGGGCAGGTTGATGCCCTTGTGGTCGCTGACCTTGCCGCCGACGACCACCTCGGTGTTGACCGTGTCGCCCTCGACCGACACGACCTTCAACCGCACCTTGCCGTCGTCGATCAGGATCGGGTCGCCGGCCGACACGTCACCGGGCAGTCCGGCGTACGTCGTGGACGCGATCTCGTTGTTGCCCGGGACCTCGCGCGTGGTGATTGCCCAGGCCTGGCCCTTCTTCAGCTTGACCGGACCGTTCGGGATCAGGCCGAGGCGGATCTTGGGGCCCTGGAGATCAGCGAAGATGCCGACGCCGTGCCCGCTCTCGTCGGAGGCCTTGCGGACGAGCTCGTAGCTGCGACGGTGGTCCTCGTGGGTGCCGTGGCTCATGTTGAGCCGGGCCACGTCCATGCCGGCGTCGACGAGTTGGCGGATGGACTCGGGGGACGACGTGGCGGGCCCGAGGGTGCACACGATCTTTGCTCTACGCACGAACCAAACCTACCGGTCGGCGTGAACGTGGGAGCAACGGCTCGTTCACACCGGACGATCAGGCAGTGCACACACGAGGCCGTCGAAGGCTGCATCCGACCACGCCAGGAAATGACCGACCCGTCGTGAGTTTCGAGAACTCACGACGGGTCGGTCAGAACTGGCGACGGGTCAGACGACGAGCGGACGGGCCGTCGGCGGGATCGGCGCCGGCAGGGTCGTCGATCCGGTGAGGAACTCATCGACGCCGGCGGCCGCGGCACGGCCCTCGGCGATCGCCCACACGATCAGCGACTGCCCGCGACCGGCGTCACCGGCCACGAAGACACCCTCGACCGAGGAGGCGTACTTGTTGTCCCGGGCCACGTTGCCGCGCTCGTCGAGCTCGACACCGAGCTGGTCGATCAGGCCGTCCTGCTCGGGTCCGACGAAGCCCATCGCGAAGAGCACGAGCTCGGCGGGGATCTCCCGCTCGGTCCCCTCGATCTCGGTCAGCTTGCCGCCCTCGAAGACCACGTCGACCAGGACCAGGGCCCTGACGTTGCCGTCGTCGTCACCGAGGAACTCCTTGGTGGAGACGGCGTACACGCGGTCGCCGCCCTCCTCGTGGGCCGAGGAGACCTTGAAGGTCATGGGGTACGTCGGCCACGGCTGGTTGCTCGGCCGTGCCTCGGGCGGCTGCGGCAGGATCTCGAGCTGGGTGATCGAGGCAGCACCGTGGCGGATCGACGTGCCGAGGCAGTCGGCACCGGTGTCGCCACCGCCGATGATCACGACGTTCTTGCCGTCGGCGCGGATCTGGTCCGAGCCATCCGATGTCGCAGGCTCGCCGAGCGAGGCCCGGTTCGACTGGGGCAGGAACTCCATGGCCTGGTGGATGCCACCGAACTCGCGTCCGGGCACCGGCAGGTCACGGGCCTTGGTCGAACCCACGGCGATGACCACCGCGTCGTACCGACCGCGCAGCTCGTCGGCAGTGATCTCCGCACCCACGTCGACACCGGCGCGGAACACCGTGCCCTCGCGACGCATCTGCTCGAGCCGCTTGTCGAGGTGCTTCTTCTCCATCTTGAACTCGGGGATGCCGTAGCGCAGCAGCCCACCGATCTTGTCCGCGCGCTCGTAGACCGCGACGGTGTGACCGGCCCGGGTCAGCTGCTGGGCGGCGGCCAGACCGGCCGGACCGGAGCCGATCACGGCCACGGTCTTGCCGGAGAGCCACTCGGGCGGCTGGGGCCGGACGAAGCCGGACTCCCACGCCTTGTCGATGATCGAGACCTCGACGTTCTTGATCGTCACCGGGTCCTGGTTGATGCCCAGGACGCAGGCGGTCTCACACGGCGCCGGGCACAACCGACCGGTGAACTCCGGGAAGTTGTTGGTCGCGTGGAGACGGTCGATCGCGCCTTCCCAGTCGTCACGCCAGACCAGGTCGTTCCACTCCGGGATGATGTTGCCCAGCGGGCAGCCCTGGTGGCAGAACGGGATGCCGCAGTCCATGCAACGGCCGGCCTGCTTGGTGATGATCGGAAGCAGGGCGCGGCCGACGCCGTCGGGGTAGACCTCGTTCCAGTCCTTGACCCGCTCGTCGACGGGACGACGGGTCGCGACCTCGCGGCCGTCCTTCAGAAAGCCCTTGGGGTCAGCCATGATTGGCCCCTTCCTGGTGAGTTCCGGGGATGCGATCAGCCACAGGTGGCAGAGCCTGCTCCATGATGCGCGTGACGACCGCACCGCTGCACGAACCGTTCCGAGGCTTGCGGTCAGCCATGAAGCACCTCCATGATGCGGGCCGCTGCCTGGTCTTCGTCGAGACCCTCTTCGAGCGCTTCCTCGCGCGCTTCGAGGACTCGCTTGAAGTCGCTCGGCATGACCTGGGTGAATCGGGACAGGGCGCTGTCCCAGTCGGCCAGCAGGTCGCCGGCGACCGAGGACTCGGTCTCCTCGAGGTGCTTGGTGACCAGTTCCTTGAGCTCGTCGGCGGCCTTGCCCTTGACCTCGCTGAGCTCGACGAGCTCGGGGTTGACCCGGCCCTCGTCGAGATCGAGCACGAACGCGTAGCCCCCGGACATGCCGGCCGCGAAGTTGCGCCCGGTCTGGCCGAGTACGACGACCTTGCCGCCGGTCATGTATTCGCAGCCGTGGTCGCCCACGCCCTCGACCACGGCCGAGACACCCGAGTTGCGCACGCAGAAGCGCTCGCCGGCCTGCCCACGGAGGAAGATCTCCCCCGACGTGGCGCCGTACCCGATGGTGTTGCCGGCAATGATCTGCTGGGACGCGTCGAACGTGGCGTTGCGGTCCGGACGGACCACGATGCGACCGCCCGAGAGGCCCTTGCCGACGTAGTCGTTGGCGTCGCCCTCCAGGCGCAGCGTGACACCGCGCGGCACGAAGGCACCGAACGACTGCCCGGCCGAACCGGTGAAGGTGATGTCGATCGTGCCGTCGGGCAGGCCCTCGCCGCGGTAGCGCTTGGTCACCTCGTGGCCGAGGATCGTGCCGACGGTGCGGTTGACGTTGCGCACCTGAACCTGGGCGCGCACGGGCTCGCCGTTCTCGAGCGCCGGAGCCGCGATGCGGACCAGCTCGTTGTCGAGCGCCTTGTCGAGTCCGTGGTCCTGACCGGTGGTGTTGCGTCGGGCCGCCCCTTCGGGCAGCTCCGGCAGGTGCAGCACCGGCGACAGGTCGAGACCGGCCGCCTTCCAGTGGTTCACGGCCTTCTCGGTGTCGAGGCTCTCGACGTGGCCGACGGCCTCGTCGAGGGTGCGGAAACCGAGCTCGGCGAGGATCTCGCGGACCTCCTCGGCGATGTACTCGAAGAAGTTCACGACGTACTCGGCCTTGCCGGAGTAGCGCTCGCGGAGCACCGGGTTCTGCGTCGCGACGCCCACGGGGCAGGTGTCGAGGTGGCAGACCCGCATCATGATGCAGCCCGAGACCACCAGCGGAGCGGTGGCGAAGCCGAACTCCTCGGCGCCCAGGAGGGCGGCGATCACGACGTCGCGACCGGTCTTCAGCTGGCCGTCGGTCTGCACGACGATGCGGTCACGCAGTCCGTTGAGCAGCAGCGTCTGCTGGGTCTCGGCGAGGCCGAGCTCCCAGGGTCCGCCGGCGTGCTTGAGCGAGGTCAGCGGAGAAGCACCGGTTCCGCCGTCGTGGCCGGAGATGAGTACGACGTCCGCGTGCGCCTTCGACACACCGGCAGCGACGGTGCCGACGCCCATCTCGGCGACCAGCTTCACGTGGACCCGGGCCGCCGGGTTGGCGTTCTTCAGGTCGTGGATCAGCTGGGCGAGGTCCTCGATGGAGTAGATGTCGTGGTGCGGCGGCGGGGAGATCAGGCCCACGCCGGGCGTGCTGTGCCGGGTCTTGGCCACCCACGGGTAGACCTTGTGACCGGGCAGCTGGCCACCCTCACCGGGCTTGGCACCCTGCGCCATCTTGATCTGGATGTCGTCGGAGTTCGTGAGGTACTCGCTCGTCACGCCGAAGCGTCCCGAGGCGACCTGCTTGATCGACGAGCGACGCTCCGGGTCGTAGAGGCGCTCCGGGTCCTCGCCGCCCTCACCGGTGTTGGACTTGCCGCCCAGCCGGTTCATCGCGATGGCGAGTGTCTCGTGGGCCTCCATGCTGATGGAGCCGTAGGACATGGCACCGGTGGAGAAGCGCTTGACGATCTCGGAGACCGGCTCGACCTCGTCGATCGAGATCGGCTCCCGCTCGCCCTCCTTGAACTTGAACAGGCCGCGCAGCGTCATCAGCCGCTCGGACTGCTCGTTGACCCGCTCGGTGTACTGCTTGAACACGTCGTACCGGCCGGCACGCGTGGCGTGCTGGAGGCGGAAGACGGTCTCCGGGTCGAACAGGTGCGGCTCGCCCTCGCGACGCCATTGGTACTCGCCACCGATGTTGAGCTCACGGTGGGCCGGCGCGATACCGCCGCGCGGGTACGCCGTGGCGTGGCGGCGGGCCACCTCCTCGGCGATCACGTCGAGCTCGATGCCGCCCAGCTTGGAGGTGGTGCCGGTGAAGTACTTGTCGACGACGCTCTGCGAGAGTCCGACGGCCTCGAAGATCTGGGCACCGGTGTACGACGCGACGGTCGAGACACCCATCTTGCTCATCACCTTCAGGACGCCCTTGCCGAGCGACTTGACGAGGTTCTTGACCGCGACCTGGGGCTCGATCTTGACGTAGTAGCCCTCGCGCGCGAGGTCCTCGACGGACTCCATCGCGAGGTACGGGTTGACCGCGGCCGCGCCGTAACCTACGAGCAGCGCCACGTGGTGTGTCTCGCGCACGTCGCCGGCCTCGATGAGCAGGCCGACCTGGGTGCGGGTCTTCTCGCGGACCAGGTGGTGGTGCACCGCACCGGTGAGCAGCAGCGACGGGATCGGCGCCAGCTCGGCGGTGGAGTGCCGGTCGGAGAGCACGATGATGCGAGCGCCGTCGGCGATCGCGTCGGAGACCTCCTGGCAGATCTCGTCGATCCGCGTGGCCATCGCCGCGCCGCCGCCCTCGACCTCGTAGAGGCCGCGCGAGACGTGGGTGATGAAGCCGGGCATGTCACCGTCACGGTTGATGTGACGGATCTTGGCCAGGTCGTCGTTGTCGATCACCGGGAACGGCAGCACGACCTGGCGGCACGAGGCCGGGGTCGGCTCGAGCAGGTTGGACTCCGGCCCGATGGTGCCGTTGAGCGAGGTCACCAGCTCTTCCCGGATCGCGTCGAGCGGCGGGTTGGTGACCTGGGCGAAGAGCTGTGCGAAGTAGTCGAACAGCAGGCGCGGCTTCTCCGACAAGGCGGCGATGGGTGTGTCGGTGCCCATCGAGCCGATCGGCTCGGCTCCCGTGTTGGCCATCGGGGTGAGCAGGACGCGCAGCTCCTCCTCGGTGTAGCCGAAGATCTGCTGGCGACGCGTCACCGACGCGTGCGTGTGCACGATGTGCTCACGCTGCGGCACGTCGTTGAGGTGGATCAGCCCGGCGTGCAACCACTCGTCGTACGGGTGCTCCGCGGCCAGCTCGGACTTGATCTCCTCGTCCTCGATGATGCGGTGCTCGTCGGTGTCGACGAGGAACATCTTGCCCGGCTGCAGACGGCCCTTGCGGACGATCGTGGCCGGGTCCAGGTCGAGTACGCCGACCTCGGAGGCGAGCACCACGAGACCGTCGTCGGTGACCCAGTAGCGCGACGGGCGCAGCCCGTTGCGGTCGAGGACCGCGCCGACCTGGCGGCCGTCGGTGAACACGACACAGGCGGGGCCGTCCCACGGCTCCATCATCGCGGAGTGGAACTCGTAGAAGGAACGACGCTTGTCGTCCATCTCGGTGTGGTTCTCCCACGCCTCGGGGATCATCATCAGGACCGAGTGCGGCAGCGTCCGGCCACCCATGTGCAGGAGCTCGAGCACCTCGTCGAAGGACGCGGAGTCGGAGGCACCCTGGGTCACGATCGGGTAGAGCCGCTCGAGGTCGCCGGGGATCAGGTCGGAGGACAGCAGGGCCTCGCGGGCGCGCATCCAGTTGCGGTTGCCCATGACCGTGTTGATCTCGCCGTTGTGCGCGATGAAGCGGAACGGGTGCGAGAGCGGCCAGCTCGGGAACGTGTTCGTCGAGAACCGCGAGTGCACGACCGCGACGGCCGAGGCCACCCGCTCGTCGACGAGGTCGGGGAAGACCTGGTCGAGCTGGTCGGTGGTCAACATGCCCTTGTAGGCGATGGTGCGCGAGGAGAGCGACGGGAAGTAGACGTCGGTCTCGCGCTCGGCGCGCTTGCGCAGGCAGAAGGCCAGGCGCTCGAGGGCCATGCCGGCGATGCGGGAGCCCTTGCCGGCGACGAACAGCTGCACGAAGGCGGGCATGCAGTCGCGGGCGGTGGTGCCGAGAGGTGCGTCGTTGGTCGGCACCTCGCGCCAGCCGAGGACGGCGAGGCCCTCTTCGGCGGCGATCTGCTCGATCAGCTGCCGGGTCTTGGCGACGTTCTCGGCGTCACCGGGAAGGAAGGCGGTGCCCACGGCGTACGACCCGGCGACCGGGAGGTCGAAGTCGACGACCTCACGGAGGAACGCGTCGGGGACCTGCATCAGGATGCCGGCGCCGTCACCGGAGTTCGGCTCGGCACCCGCGGCACCGCGGTGTTCGAGGTTGCGGAGGGCAGTCAGCGCCTTCGAAACGATGTCATGGCTGGCCACGCCCGTCAGGGTTGCCACGAACGCGACACCGCAAGCGTCGTGCTCGCTGGTTCCGTCGTACAACCCCTGAGGCGGCGGGAATGCGTGCATGGGCATTCTCCCGTCGTCATCTGCGCCGACCCGGCTGAGCGGGAAGGCGAACTGGTCAGTGCAAGAAAAACTGATTTACGGCAGGGGACGACACTGGCCCTCGCGGAGCGCCCAGACTAACACCCAATTCGGCTGCCCCACGAGCCAGAACCCGTCGCCGGACACGTTCGTGACGTCCGTCTCAGGCTGTGGCAACCCTCGTCGGGTGGGCTCAGCCGACCCCCTGGCCGACCGCGATGCCGACCAGATACGTGATCGCGAACGCCGCGGCACCGAGCACCACCTGGCGTCCGCCGCCGTACCACCAGGGCCGGTTCGTCAGCCGGGTCACCACGGCTCCACACCCGAACAGGGCGAGCAGGGTGAGCACCATCGACGGCCACAGGATCTCGACGCCGAGCAGGTAGGGCAGGACGGGGATGAACGCCCCGAGCGAGAACGACACGAACGACGAGACCGCGGCGACACCCGGCCTGGCCAGCTCGTCGGGGTCGATCCCGAACTCCTGCATGGAGTGCACGGCGACCGCGCTGTCGAGGTCGCGGTGCACCTGGGCGGCGACCTCGGCGGCGAGGTCTGCGTCAAGGCCCCGGTCGGTGAGCATCTCGGCCAGCTCGGCGGTCTCGCCCTCCGGGTTGGCGATGATCTCCTTGCGTTCCTTCTCCACCTCGAACTCGGCCGCCTCGGCCTGGCTGGCGACCGAGGCGTACTCCCCCGCCGCCATCGAGAAGGCGCCTGCGGCGAGGCCCGCCAGACCGGCGAGTACGACGGCCGAGGTGTCCGGGGCTCCCCGTGTTCCACCGGCGACGCCGGCGATCAGCGCGGCGTTGGAGACCAGGCCGTCCATGGCACCGAAGACGGCCGGACGCAGCCAGCCGCCGTTGACGTCACCGTGGTCGTGCTCGATCTCAGGGGTCTCGTGGGTCGTGCTCATGGAACTGAACCTAGTGAGTGCGATGCCCGAATGCACCGAAGGACAGGCTCACCTGTCGGTGTCGGAGCCGGCCCTGGTCCCGTCGGCGTCCTCGGCCTCGTCGGTCTCGGCGGCGTCATCCGCCGGCTCCTCCTCCGCCGACTCGGTGCCGGCGGGCTCGTCTGCTCCGGGATCCGGGTCGGCACCGTCCACGGCCACCTCGCCGTCCGCGTCCTGCTTGTCGAGCACAGCCGAGTCGGACACCGCGGCTGCGTCGCCCGTCGCGGCTGCGTCGCCCGTCGCGGCTGCGTCGCCCGTCGCGGCTGCTTCGCCCGTCGCGGCCGCGTCGTCGTCCTGCGGGTCACGGAAGACGCTCTCCTCGCGACCCGGGTGACGCCTGCTCGACCAGATGAAGTACGCCACGGCGGCCACGAACAGGACGATCGAGGTCCAGACGTTCAGGCGGAGCCCGAAGACGTCGTCCATCTGCACGTCGTCGATGCGCATTGTCTCGATCCATCCACGGCCCAGCGTGTAGCCGGCGACGTAGAGCGCCATCACGCGGCCGAAGCCGAGCTTGAACTTCGCGTCGGCCCAGATCAGCAGACCGAAGATGCCGAGGTTCCAGATGCACTCGTAGAGGAACGTCGGGTGGTACGTCGCGTCCTCGAGGTGCCCGGCGAGCCGGTGGTCACGGTCGATCTCCAGGCCCCACGGCAGGTCGGTGGGTCGGCCGTAGAGCTCCTGGTTGAACCAGTTGCCCCACCTGCCGAAGGCTTGCGCGACGATGACGCCGGGTGCCAGGGCGTCCATCACGGGGAGGATCTTGATGCCCATCACGCGGGCGCCGATCATCGCGCCGACCGCACCGAGCGCGATGGCGCCCCAGATGCCCAGCCCGCCGCGCCACACGTAGAGCGCGGTGACCGGGTTCTTGTCCTCGCCGAAGTAGAGGTGGTAGTCGGTGATCACGTGGTAGAGCCGGGCGCCCACGAGGCCGAACGGGATCGCCCAGAGCGCGATGTCGGACATCTGGCCGGGCTTGCCGCCGCGGGCCACCCACCGCTTCTCGCCGATCCAGATCGCCGCGATGACACCGACGATGATGCACAGCGCGTAGGCCCGGATCGGGAACGGTCCGAGCTCCCAGACGCCCTCGGAGGGGCTGGGGATGGTCTGCAGGATCATGAATCCGCCTTCAGCAGTTTCGTGAGGTCGTCGGCGAGGTCCGTGGCTGAGGTGTCCTGGTTCCAGATCACCGGGACCTCGTCGTGGGAGTCGATCGAGAACACGTGCGTGTCGTGGGTGACGTCGTACCCGCCGGAGGGCAGCTTCTTCTCACGCTGCATGAACACGCCGAACGACTTGGCAAGCTCCGCGATGGTCGACAGCTCGCCGGTCAGGCCGACGAAGTCGTCGCTGAAGCGGTCGAGGTAGGTGCGCAGCGCTTTCTCGTCGTCGCGCGCCGGGTCGGTGGTCACGAACACCACCTGCACGTCGTCACGCTGGTCGTCGTCGAGCCGGGTCAGCGAGGAGGCGACGTTCGACATCACCATCTGGCAGATGTCGGGGCAATTGGTGTAGCCGAAGAAGACCAGGGTCACGGGCTTCTCGGTCTGCTCCGCGAGCGAGAAGTCGGCCCCGTCGGTGTCGGTCAGGGCGGCGACCGGTGCGGCGTACCTGTCCTTCAGCGCGGTGCCGTGGAAGCCCTCCTCGCCGACGGGTTGCTCGCCGCTGGCGCACCCGCTCAGCACCAACGCCGCGGAGAGTGCCACAGCGGCGAAAGACCCCCTACCCACGTCGTACGCCGTCGGCCAGGTCGCGGGTCAGCGCGGCCAGGGCGGCAAGCCCGGCCTTCCGGTCGGCGCCGGCGTCGAGCAGCGTGCGGACGAACGCGGAGCCGACGATGACACCGTCGGCGTACGACGCCACCTCGGCGGCCTGGTCGCCGTTGGAGACGCCCAGGCCAACACCGACGGGCAGGTCGGTCGTGCTCTTCGTGCGCGCCACCAGGGGCCCGGCCAGGTCGCTGGTCGTCGACCGGGCGCCGGTGACGCCCATCACCGCAGTGGCGTAGACGAACCCGCGCGAGGCGGCCGTGGTCATCGCGATCCGCTCGTCGGTCGAGGACGGCGCGACGAGGAAGACCTTGTCGAGGTCGTGCCGGTCGGCGGCCGCGATCCACTCCTCGCCCGAGTCGGGCGTGAGGTCGGGGGTGATCAGCCCGGCGCCACCGGCCGAGGCCAGGTCGGCGGCGAACTTCTCCACTCCGTAGCGCTCGACGGGGTTCCAGTAGGTCATCACGAGCGTCGGCACGCCGGTGGCGGCCACCGCCTCCACCGTACGCAGCACGTCGCGGGTGCGGACGCCTCCGTCGAGCGCCTGCTGGGCGGCGGCCTGGATGGTCGGGCCGTCCATCACGGGGTCGCTGTAGGGCAGGCCGATCTCGACCACGTCGACCCCGGCCTCGACCATCGTGCGAATCGCCTCGATGGCGCCGTCGACGTCCGGGAAGCCGGCGGGCAGGTAGCCGACCAGGGCGGCGCGGTTCTCGGACCGGGCCTTCTCGAAGGCGCTCTTGGCACTCACTTGTCGTCTCCCTCGGTCTCGCCCTCGGTGCCGCCCAGGCCGAACCAGTCGATGGCGGTGCCCATGTCCTTGTCGCCGCGTCCGGAGAGGTTGACCAGGATGGTGGCGTCGGGGCCCTTCTCGGCGGCCAGCTGCTCGGCGATCTTCAACGCCCCGGCCAGGGCGTGGGCCGACTCGACGGCCGGGATGATGCCCTCGGTGCGGCTCAACAGGGCCATCGCGTCCATCGCCTCGGCATCGGTCACCGGCAGGTAGGTCGCGCGACCGATCTCGGACAGGTGGGAGTGCTCCGGTCCGACGCCCGGGTAGTCGAGCCCGGCGGAGATCGAGTGGGACTCGATGGTCTGGCCGTCCTCGTCCTGGAGCACGTAGGTGCGGGCGCCGTGCAGCACGCCGCTCTCCCCCGCGCCGATCGTGGCCGCATGACGGCCCGTCTCGACACCGTCGCCGCCGGCCTCGAAGCCGTAGATCGCGACGTCGTCGTCCTCGAGGAAGGCCGTGAACAGGCCGATCGCGTTCGACCCGCCGCCGACGCAGGCCGCGATCGCGTCGGGGAGCACGCCGTACTGGTCGAGGCACTGCTGGCGCGCCTCGTCGCCGATGCCGCGGCAGAAGTCGCGCACCATGCTCGGGAACGGGTGCGGTCCGGCGGCGGTGCCGAAGAGGTACGCCGTGTGGTCGACGCTGGCCACCCAGTCGCGCAGGGCCTCGTTGATCGCGTCCTTCAGCGTCGCCGAGCCGGAGTCGACCGGGATCACCTTGGCGCCGAGGAGCTGCATGCGGGCCACGTTGAGCGCCTGGCGCTTCGTGTCGACGGCACCCATGTAGACGGTGCAGTCGAGGCCGAAGTAGGCCGCTGCGGTGGCGCTGGCCACGCCGTGCTGTCCGGCGCCGGTCTCCGCGATCACTCGGGTCTTGCCCATCCGCTTGGTCAGCATCGCCTGGCCGAGCACGTTGCGGATCTTGTGCGCACCCGTGTGGTTGAGGTCCTCGCGCTTGAGCAGGATGCGGGCACCGACCTGCTTGGAGAGTCGCTCGGCTTCGTAGAGCAGGCTCGGGGTGCCGGCGTACTCGCGCAGGATCTTCTCGAACGCGTCGGTGAACTCCGGGTCGGCCATGGCCTCCTGCCAGGCGACGGTCAGCTCGTCGAGCGCGGCGACCAGCGCCTCGGGCATGAACCGCCCGCCGAAGTTGCCGAAGAAACCGCGTTCGTCCGCGCCGAACCTGAGCTCACTCATGCCTGTCTCCCAATCGCTGTCATCGCCCGCACGGCACCTTCCGGGTCGCCGTCCCTGACCAGGGCCTCTCCCACGAGTACGACGCGGGCGCCTTCGGCCGCGAAGCGTTCGACGTCGGCGGTGCCGGTGATGCCGGACTCGGCCACCTTCACCCTGTCGTCGGGGATCAGTGCGGACAGGCGGCCGAACGTGTCGTTGTCGACCGCCAGGGTCTTGAGGTTGCGCGCGTTGACACCGATCAGGTCGGCACCGAGGTCGACCGCGCGCCGGGTCTCCTCCTCGTCGTGCACCTCGACCAGCACGGTCAGGCCGAGGGCGCGCGCCTCGGCGTACAACCGCTCGAGCTCGGGCTGCGGCAGGGCGGCGACGATGAGCAGCGCGAGGTCGGCTCCGGCCGCGCGGGCCTCGTGCAGCTGGTAGCTGGTGACGATGAAGTCCTTGCGCAGCAGCGGCGTGTCGACCGCGGCGCGTACGGCGCGCAGGTCGTCCAGGCTGCCGTTGAACCGACGCTGCTCGGTGAGCACGCTGATCGCGGCCGCTCCCCCGCGCGCGTAGGCCGAGGCCAGCACCGCGGGGTCGGGGATGTCGGCGAGGTCGCCCTTGCTCGGGCTCTTGCGCTTCACCTCGGAGATGACGCTCATGCCCTCGGCCCGGAAGTGCGGCATCGGGTCGCGTGCCGGCACCGCGGAGGCGGCCAGCGCCTCGACCTCGGCGAAGGGGACGCGTTCCTCGCGTTCGGCAAGGTCGATCCGGACACCCGCGACGATGTCG
Organism: Nocardioides sp. Soil796; assembly: GCF_001429525.1. Classification (NCBI taxonomy): domain Bacteria; kingdom Bacillati; phylum Actinomycetota; class Actinomycetes; order Propionibacteriales; family Nocardioidaceae; genus Nocardioides; species Nocardioides sp. Soil796. The sequence continues at coordinate 534,771 of NZ_LMSQ01000017.1, read as the reverse complement.
TCGAGCACGGACATGCAGCACACCTCCAGGTTGGGACGGAGTCAGTTTGTCACCCTCGTGGTCAGGTCCCCGAGGCGCCTCTCGGCGGTGGAACCGGGCCCGGACGGCGAAGGGGCCGAGCGGTGAATCAGGCTCAGGGAGCCAGCCACGCCCCGAAGGGCAGGTTGCGCAGCACGCCGAACACCAGCACCGTGCCCAGGAGCACCGCCACGACGGGAGTGGAGAGCCCCTGCGACGGTCCGGTGACGGGAGCCCCGACCCATGCGTCGCGGACCCAGCGCAGCCAGAGCAGGACGGCCAGCGGGATGCCCAGCACCACGACCAGGTTGCTCGAGAGTGCGCCGACGAGGTCGAAGTTCGTCAGGTCGTTGACCGCGCGCAGGCCGCCACAGCCCGGGCACTGCAGCCCGGTGATGAAGTTGAACGGGCACAGGCCCCAGGATCCGCTGGCGTGCGGGTCACGCAGGTGCAGCGCCAGGGTCGCGGCGCCGAGCCCCGCACCCAGCAGGAGCGGTGGCCGCAGGCGCGTCCCTCGGGACGGGCGGGTCTCAGTGAGCGTCGCCAAGGCCCATCTTCGTCATCACCACGAAGACCACCAGCGCGAGGGGAAGGAACGCCATGCCGATCCAGAAGACGGGCATGCTGATCGGGCTGAGCATGAGACCGACACCGGCGATGACGAAGGCCACCAGGCCGATGATCACCGCGGTCCATGCTGCGGGGGTGTTGCCGTGGTTGTCAGACATGCGTGGCTCCTAGTGCGCGGTGAAATCTGGCGACAGTCTATTCAGTCGGTCAGAGGGTCGGGTCGTGGCCCTCGTCGATGGCCTTCCAGAGCTCGCCGTCGTTGGCCCGCTCGACGTCGACCGGGCCCGACTGGGCGCCCGTGGGCGCGTCGTACCGGCTTCCCATGGCCGGCCACGACGGCACCAGGCGTACGGCGAGCAGGGTGGCCACGACCGAGATGACGATGCCGACACCGGCCGCCCAGAACCAGCCGGTGAAGCCGGCGTCGAGACTGCCGGCCAACTGGCCCGTGCCGGTCTCGGTGAGCTTGTCGGCGAGGTCGTCAGGCAGGGTGCGCCAGCCCTGGATGAAGGTGGCCACCAGTCCGAGTGAGCTGACCAGGCCGAGTACGGCGACCGCGCGGCGGACCCACCCACGGGTGACCAGCAGCACGCCCCAACAGGCGAGGAGCACCAGCCCCAACGCGCCGGCCAGCGGCATGTCGAGGGCGAACTGGTCGGTGGTGGCCACCGGCGCGTCGATGGTGTCCGCGGCATCCGGGACGGCGTACCACGCCTTGGCCCCACCGACCGCGGCCAGCGCGGCGCCGACCAGGCCGAGCAACAGCACCGGCCCGAACGTGGACCGGGGCTTGCGTTCGGTGGGCTCCGTGGGCTCGACGGCGCCGGCAGGCTCCGTGGGCTCCGTGGGGTCAGACATCGGTGGGTCCCAGCCGGTCGGCGTCGAAGCACGTGCGGTCACCGGTGTGGCAGGCTGCCCCGACCTGGTCGACCTTGACCAGCAGCGTGTCGCCGTCACAGTCGAGCCGGACGTCCTTGACCCACTGCACGTGGCCCGAGGTGTCGCCCTTGATCCAGTACTCCTCGCGCGAGCGGCTCCAGTAGGTCGCGCGCCCGGTGGTCAGGGTGCGGGCCAGGGCCTCGTCGTCCATCCAGCCCAGCATCAGCACCTCGCCCGTGTCGTGCTGCTGCACCACGGCAGGGACCAGCCCGTCTGCGGTGCGCTTGAGCCTGGCGGCGATGTCGGGGTCGAGGGTGGTCACAAGGAACCAGCCTATCGGCCGTGCGGTCGGGGATCGTCGGCGCGGCGCCCACCGGACAAGGCGGACGGCGACGGTCCACGCGCCCTCCGGACAGCCGGGGTCAGGCAGTGCTGCCCTGCTGGGCCACCCACGAGGCGTGGAGGCCGGCGTACACGCTGTCGGGGTCCTCGAGCAGGCTCGCGTGTGGCCCGCGCTGCACGATGCGTCCGCGGTCGACGACCACGACCTCGTCGGCGTTCTCGGCGGTGCTCATGCGGTGCGCGATGGTGACCGACGTGCGGCCCTGCATGAGGCGTTCGAGGGCCCGACCGATGCGCATCTCGAGCTGCGGGTCGACCGCGCTGGTTGCCTCGTCGAGCACCAGCAGGTCGGGGTCGACCAGGTGCGCCCGGAGCAGTGCCACGAGCTGCCGCTCTCCTGCCGACAGCGACTCCCCGCGCTGCCCGACCCGGGTGTCGAGGCCGTGCGGCAGGCCGTCGACCCAGTCGGCCAGGCCGAGCTCGGCGGCGGACGCGAGGACCAGGTCGTCGCTGGCGTCGAGCCGCCCGTAGAGCGCGTTGGCCCGCAACGTGTCGTCGAAGAGGAAGCCCTCCTGGGGAACCAGCACCACCGATCGTCGCAGGGAGTCCTGGCGGATGTTGCGGACGTCGAGGCCGTCGAGCCGGATCTCGCCGGAGGCGGGGTCCATCAACCGGGTCAGCAGCTTGGCGAAGGTCGACTTGCCCGATCCGGTCTCGCCCACGATGGCGACGCGGGTGCCGGCCTCGATGTGCATCGAGACGTCGTGGAGCACGGTCGGCCCGCTCGGGTAGGCAAAGCTGACGTTGACCAGCGCGACGTCGATCGGGCCGCGCGGCAGCACCTCGCCCGACTCTCCGGGGTCGACCAGGTCGGCCGGGGTGTCGAGGATGCCGATCACCCGGCGCCACCCGGCGATGGCGTTCTGGGCGTCGGTGAGGATCTGGGTGCCCATCTGCACGGGCGAGACGAACAGCGTGACCAGGAACGCGAAGGCCACGACCTCACCTGCGGTGATGTCGCCGGCGAAGCCGAGCCAGATGCCGATGATGATCACGCCGGCGTTGGCCAGCCCGCCCGACAGGCCGCCGAGCGAGAACGAGAACGCGGTGAAGCCCTGGGCCTTGGTGGCGGCGTCCTGGTTGGCCCGGATCGCGGTGTCGATGCGCTGCTGGGTGCGGGCCTCGACGGCGTACGCCTTGACCACGGCGGCCCCGACCACGGGCTCGGAGACGGCCGAGAGCATGATGCCGACCTGCTGGCGGACCACGCCGTACGCCGCGGAGAGGCGCTGCTGGAAGAACCGCAGCGACATCATCAGCGGGGCGAAGCAGATCCAGACCACGAGGGCCAGCTGCCACGAGTAGAAGACCATGATCACGGTCGCGACGAGGATCTGCCCGAGGCTGACGATCATCATCACCCCGCCGAAGACCAGGAACTGGCTGACCTGGTCGACGTCGCTGGTCACCCGCGAGACGAGGGCGCCGCGGCGCTCGGTGTTCTGGGTGAGCAGCGGCAGGTCGTGGACGTGGCGGAACGCCTTGCTCCGCAGCGTGGCAAGGCCGCTCTCCGCGGCCCGGAACAGGCGGGCGGTCATGAGATAGGACGCCCCGCTGGTCAGGACGATCGCACCGGCGGCGATCAGGCCCATGCGGAGCATGAAGCCGGTGTCGGGCCCGTCGGGTCCGTTGAGCCCGCGGTCGAGGGTCTGCTGGACGACGATCGGGATGACCACCTGGCCGACCGTGGAGAGCACCGCCAGCAACAGGGTGACGCCGAGTCCCTTGCTGAGCTCGGGCGAGAGCTGCATGCCGCGGCGGATCGTCGCGAGGGCCTTGATCTCGTCGCCGCTGTCGACGCTGGTCGTGGTGCTCATGCCGTCTCACCTGCTGCCTGCTGCTCGTAGGCGTTGACGAGCGTGGCGTAGTCGGGGCTCCGCTCGAGCAGCTCCTCGTGGGTGCCGCGCCCCGCGATGCGGCCGTCGGCGAGGTGGAGCACCTCGTCGGCCAGGCCGATGGTGGCCTTGCGGTAGGCCACCACCACGAGCGTGGTGTCGGAGCCGTTCTGTCGCAGTCCGCCGAGGATGCGGGCCTCGACCTCGGGGTCGACGGCGGACGTCGCGTCGTCGAGGACGAGGAGCCGTGGCCTGCGGATCAGGGCCCGGGCCAGTGAGACGCGTTGCCGTTGGCCGCCGGAGAGCGACGTGCCCCGCTCCCCCAGCTCGGTGTCGAGCCCATGGGGCAGGCCGGCCACGAACCCGTCGGCCTGGGCGGTGCGCAGGGAGTCCCAGACCTCGTCGTCGGTGAAGTCGCCGCCGAGGGTGATGTTGCCGCGCACCGTGTCGTCGAACATGAACGCGGTCTGCGGGACGACGGACAGGACCCGTGCCAGCTCGCCCCGGTCGAGGTCGCGCAGGTCGGTGCCGTCGATGCGCACAGCTCCCTCGTCGGGGTCGACCAGCCGAGTGATCAGGTTGGTCAGGGTGCTCTTGCCGGACGCGGTCGCGCCGACCAGTGCCGTCGTACGACCCGGGGCGACGCCGAACGTGACGTCGCGCAGCAACGGCTGCTCCTCGTCGTAGGCGTAGGCGAGGCGCTCGACCTGCAGATCGGCACCGGCGCCGGCCGCCTCGACGGAAGCGGTGCCGTAGGCCATGTCGCCGCGCGCGTCGAGCACGGCCTGGACCCGTTCGTAGCCGACCACGCTGCGCGGGAACTCTCCGAGCAGCCAGCCGATCGAGCGGATCGGGAACGAGACGATGGTCAGCAGGTAGGCGACGGTCACCACGGCACCGGCGTCAGTGGACCCGTCGAGCACCCGGGCCACCCCCGTGCCGAGCACCACGAGCACCCCGATGTTGGGCAGGGCGGAGATGGTCGGGTCGAACATCGCGCGGATGCGGCCGGCCTTGATCAGCACGTCGCGCAGCTCGTGGACGCGTTCGGCGAACCGCTCGGTCTCCTCGCCCTCTCGGCCCAGCGTCTTGACCACCATCGCCCCGTCGAAGGACTCGTGCGCGATCTCGCTGACCTCGGCGCGCAACTGTTGCGCGCGCGTCATCAGGGGTGAGGACGTGCGTTGGTAGACCACGTTGGCGACCACCACGACCGGGAAGACCAGCAGCCCGACCAGGGCCAGGACGACGTCGGCGAGCAGCATCTGCACGATGGCGATCACCATCATCGCCACGGTGCCGACCGCCATCGGGAGCGGCGCGATGGGGAACCACGCCGCCTCGACGTCGGAGTTGGCGTTGGAGAGCAACTGGCCGGTGGGGTGGCGCTGGTGCCACTCCATCGGCAGGTCGAGGTATTGGCGGGTGACCTCACGGCGGGAGTGCGCCTGCATGCGGTATTGCATGATGCCGGCACCCAGGCGTCGCGCGACGATGCCGACCGCGCGCAGGATCGCCACACCGACGAACAGGCCGAAGACCGCCCAGAGGACGCCGGCGCCGATCTCGCCGTTCTCGAAGGCGGGGATCACCGCGTGCTCGGTCGACCAGCCGAGGACCCAGGCGTCGGCCACGGTGAGCGCGCCGAAGAGCACGCTGCCCAAGGTGGAGACGGTGAAGATCCACGGCTCTCGCCGGATCGCCACACCGAGGACTGCGAAGCCCTCACGCATCGTCGACCGCGGGGCACCCACTCGGCTCACGTCTCCTCGAATCTCTCCACCTGACAGCGAGGCCAACACTAGGACGGGGCACCGACATTCCCACCATGCACAAATCCGGCTGACCGATTCCAGGTCGCGCCATACGCCGTACGCTCGCGACATGAGCACCCTGGCCCACGCCGAACGCAACCGTCTCTGCGACCTTGCGCTCGAGGTGGGTGCCGAGGCCCCCACGCTCTCCGGTGACTGGACCGTCAAGGACCTCGTCGTCCACATGATCGTGCGGGAGCGCACCCTCGCCTCCCCCGGCATCCTGGTTCCGGCGCTCTCCGGGCTGATCGACCGCGCAACCGAACGCGTCGGCCGCCGTGACTTCACGGACTTGGTGGAGGACCTGCGTCGACCACGCCTCACGTGGGCCGCCCTGCCCGCCGTGGACCGACTGTTCAACACCGCGGAGTACTTCGTGCACCACGAGGACATCCGCCGTGCACAGCCGTCCTGGGTGCCCCGCGAGATGTCCGCCGCCGAGCAGCACAGCCTGTGGCGGGTGGTGACCACCACCGGACGTGGGCTGGTCAGGCCGGCCGGAGTGCCGGTCCTGGTGCGCGACGTACTCACCGGCAGGGAGGCCACGCTGCGGCACGGCAGCGACCCGGTGCTGGTCGTGGGCCAGCCGTCTGAGGTGTTGATGTCGCTGTTCGGCCGTTCCGAGGTCAGCGGTGTGGAGGTCGGCGGGCCCGAGGAGCGGGTACGCCGTTTCCGCTCGGCGTCGCTCGGACTCTGACTGCGGCGGCGCGCGCCGGCTCGCCCACGGGTCGCTCAGCGCACGGGGTGGCCGGTCTGCGCGAGCGCGTTCTTCACGTCGGAGATGCGCAGGGTGCCGAAGTGGAAGACCGTGGCAGCCAGTACGGCGTCAGCGCCCGCGTCGACGGCAGGCGCGAAGTGGTCGACGGCACCGGCGCCGCCCGAGGCGATCACCGGGATGCTGACCTCGCGGCGTACGGCCCGGATCAGCTCGAGGTCGAAGCCGTCCTGGGTGCCGTCGGCGTCCATCGCGTTGAGGAGGATCTCGCCGGCGCCGAGGTCGGTCGCGCGGGCCGCCCACTCGATGGCGTCGAGCCCGGCCGACGTGCGGCCGCCGTGCGTGGTGACCTCGAAGCCGGAGTCGGTGTTCGGGGCCCGGCGGGCATCGACCGACAGCACCAGCACCTGGTTCCCGAACCGGTCGGCCACCTCCGCGATCAGCTCGGGACGGTTGATCGCCGCGGTGTTCATCGCGACCTTGTCCGCGCCGGCCCTCAGCAGGCGGTCGACGTCCTCGACGCTCGAGACTCCCCCGCCCACCGTGAGCGGGATGAAGACCTCCTCGGCGGTGCGCGACACGATCTCCATCGTGGTCGCACGCCCCTCGAAGGAGGCGGAGATGTCGAGGAAGGTCAGCTCGTCGGCGCCTTCGGCGTCGTAGGTGCGGGCCAGCTCCACCGGATCTCCGGCGTCACGCAGCTCCTTGAAGTTGATGCCCTTGACCACGCGCCCGGCATCGACGTCCAGACACGGGATGACGCGTACGGCGAGGGTCACGAGGCGCCCTTGGTGAGGGCGAGGGCTTCCTCGATGGTGAAGCGGCCCTCATAGAGCGCGGTGCCGGCGATGGCGCCCTCGACGCCGAGGGGGACGAGCTCCATCAGTGCCCGGATGTCGTCGATGGTGGTCACGCCACCGGACGCGACAACGGGCTTGTCGGTCCGCGCACAGACGTCGCGGAGCAGGTCGAGGTTGGGGCCCTGGAGCATGCCGTCCTTGTTGACGTCGGTGACGACGTAGCGGGCGCAGCCCTCGGCGTCGAGACGGGCGAGGGTCTCGTACAGGTCACCGCCCTCACGAGTCCAGCCGCGCGCCGCGAGGGTGGTGCCGCGTACGTCGAGGCCGATGGCCACGCGGTCGCCGTACTCGGCAATCGCCTTGGCACACCACTCGGGGCTCTCGAGCGCGGCGGTGCCGATGTTGACCCGGCGGCAACCGGCGTCCATCGCCGCCTTGAGCGACTCGTCGTCGCGCATCCCGCCGCTCATCTCCACGTCGATGTCGAGCGTGCCCACGATCGTGGCGAGCAGGTCGCGGTTGTGTCCGTGCCCGAACGCGGCGTCGAGGTCGACGAGGTGGATCCACTCGGCGCCCGCGCTCTGCCAGCGAAGGGCGGCCTCGACCGGGTCGCCGAATCGCTTCTCCGAACCGTCGACGCCTTGCACGAGCTGGACGGCCTGGCCGCCCTTGACGTCCACGGCGGGCAGGAGTTCGAGGTAGTCGCTCATGGCGCAAACCCTAATCCGACTCGGCGAGGTCCTTCGCACGCGTCTCGGGGACGGTGCAGATCACGGCCACGCTGACGCCGAGGAGTACGACGACGTACGTCGTGAACGCGCTCGCACCGTAGTGGGTTCCGAACCAGGACTGGAGGTACGGCGCGGTGCCACCGAACAGTGCAACGGCGACGGAATACGGGATGCCGACCCCGACCGTGCGGATGTTCGTCGGGAACATCTCCGCGAACACGGCAGGCAGGATCGCCGCACTGCCGCCGAGCAGCACGAGCGTGACCGACATCGCGACAGCGAGCCGGACTGCACTGTCACCGAGGAAGGCACTGACCGGGAAGGCCGCGAGAGCCAGCGACACAGCGGAGAAGAGCAGCACCGGCTTCCGCCCAATGCGGTCGGACAGGATTCCCCACAGGGGCAGCGAGGCGATGAAGACCACGTTCGCCACCACGCCTGCCCACAACGCGTGGGCCGGGTCGACGCCGAGGTCATGGATGGCGTGCGCGGGCGCCGCGATTCCCCAGACGTAGAAGGTGACGGTGAGGCCGACGGTCAGACCGATCACCTGCAGTGCCTGACGGCGATGACGGATGATCTCGGGCCAGATGCGCACCCGCTCCGTCGTCTCGAACACGTCGGACTCGTGCATGCTGCTGCGCATCACCAGTGCGTACAGGCCGAAAAGTCCGCCGATCGCGAACGGGATCCGCCAACCCCAGGCCACCATCTGGGAGTTGTCGAGTACGCCGACCAGCACCGCGCCGACGATCACCGCGATCACGTTGCCCAACGTCCCCGAGACGTAGATGAGACTGGCCCACAGACCGCGGCGCTCCGCAGGTGCGCACTCGGACAGGTAGGTCTGGGCCGAAGGCATCTCACCACCGTGGGCGAGACCCTGCACGAGGCGGGCCAGCACCAGCACCACCGAGGCGAGCACGCCCACGGACTCGAAGGTCGGTGAGCACGCAATGACCAGAGAGCCCGCGGCGGCGGCACCCACGGTGACCGACATCGAGAACTTGCGGCCACGTCGGTCGGCCAGGTAGCCGAAGAGCAGCCCGCCGATGGGGCGCGCGGCGAACCCGACGGCGAACACGATCAAGGTCGCCAGGAACGCCGAGACCGGGTCGCCCGGGTCGAAGAACTGGGTCGCGAAGAACGGCGTGAAGATCGCGAACACGCCCCAGTCGAACCACTCCAGGGCATTGCCCACGCCCGTGCCGAAGAGAGTCTTCCTCCGGCTCTGCGTCGGCGGGGTGGGCGGGGTGGGCGCTTCCGCGATCGTGCCAGGCGTCGGCTTCTCAGCAAGTGCGGTCATGTCGATCTCCGTCGGGCTCAGTTGTGGGTGGCGGGGAGGGCAAGGCGGCGCTGCGCCAGCTCGGCGTACAGGGCGGTGCCGTCGGCGAGCACGGCATCGTCGTACTCCGCGTAGGGGCTGTGGTTGAAGGGCGCGGTGGCGGGGTCGACGCCGACCGGTACGGCGCCCAGGCCCACGAAGCTTCCGGGGACCAGGTCCAGGACCCTGGAGAAGTCCTCGGAGCCGTTGAACGGATGGACCAGGTCCGCGTGCCGCTCACCGCCGAAGAGCTCAGCGATGGTGTGGGCGGCGAAGTCGGTCTCGTCGACGTCGTTGACGGTCAGCGGATACTCCGCGGTGTAGTCGACCATCACGTCCACTCCGTGTGCGGCGGCGATGCCGCGCAGGAGGCGAGGAGCCGCAGCCGCGACCTTGTCGCGTGCCTCGGCCGAGAACGTGCGCACCGTCGCCTCGAACGTCGCGGTGTCAGGGATGACGTTGCGACGGGTGCCGGCGTGCAGGCTGCCGACCGTGACCACGACCGGGTCGAACACGTCGAACTGCCGGGTGACCATGGTCTGCAGGGCCGTGACCATCTCCGCCACCGCGGTCACCGGGTCCTTGGCGAGGTGCGGCGTCGAGCCGTGGCCACCCGCGCCGTGCACGGTGACGTGCAGGGCATCCGAGGCTGCCAGCATGGTGCCGCGGCGGGTGACGAACTCGGCGTGCTGCCGGACCGAGGAGAAGACGTGCAGGCCGTACGCTGCGTCGACGGGTCGGCCGGCGGCCTCCATCACGCCCTCGCTGATCATCACGCTCGCGCCGTCCCAGCCCTCCTCCCCCGGCTGGAACATCAGGACGACGTCGCCCACAAGACGTTCGCGGTGTGCGGAGAGGAGCCGGGCTGCCCCGACCAGCATCGAGGTGTGCAGGTCGTGGCCGCAGGCGTGCATGACGCCGTCGACCCGCGAGGCGTAGTCGAGGCCGGTGCGCTCCTGCACCGGCAGGCCGTCCATGTCGGCACGCAGGAGAACCACTGGGCGCTCGTCGGGCGTCGCGACGTCAGCCGTCCCGCGGAGCACCGCAGTGACCGAGGTGGTGTCCGTTCCGGTGCTGACCTCGAGCGGCAGGCCGGCGAGTGCACCGAGAACGCGCTCCTGCGTGCGTGGCAGGTCGAGACCGACCTCGGGCTCGCGGTGGAGGTCGTGACGCAACTGGCGCAGGTCAGGCGCGAGCCCACGGGCGTCGTCGAGCAGGTTCATCCGGACTCCATGTGATGGGGGTCTCTTGGCGCTCACCAGTGTGCAAAGATGGCCATCCGATGCATGATTTCTCAAGGAATCGTGCAGATTTGCCTGAGACTTGAGAGATTCCGTGCAAGAGCCCGTCCTCGAGGAATCCGACCTCGTCCTCATCCACGCTCTCCAGATCGCGCCACGAGCCACGTGGACCGAGGTCGCGGGTGTGCTCGGGACGACGGCGACCACACTCGCTCAGCGCTGGGACCGACTCCGATCGCGGGGCCTCGCCTGGGTGACGGCGCACCCGTCGGCGCGTGGGGAGACCGTCGGGCTCGGCTTCGTCGAGGTCGACTGCGAACCGGGCGCGACGGACGAGGTCCTGGCCTGGCTCTGCCGCGATCCCCGCGCGGTCACGATCGACCAGTCGGCACGCGGTCGCGACTTCGTCGTGACCGTGATGACGCCCGATCTGCCGTCACTGACGCATTTCCTGCTCGACGAGCTGGCGCACCGACCCGGAGTCCAACGCCAACGCACCCGTCTCGCGACGGGAGTCCACCGTCAGGGCAACGACTGGCGGCTCGACGCGCTCGCTCCGGGCCAGCGCACGGCGCTGGAGAAGATCGGTCGGGCCACCCGTCCGACCACCGTCACTCCGTTGCCGGCCGGCTCGGGGCCACTCGTCGAGGAGTTGGCGAAGGACGGGAGGGCAACTGCGGCCGAGTTGGCCAGAGTCACCGGTCGCAACCCCGCGACAGTACGTCGCCAACTTGCCAAAGTGATCGCGTCCGGCGCTCTGTCCTTCCGATGCGAGGTGGCCCGCGAGACGTCGTACTGGCCGATCCACTGCGACTGGCTGGCGCGCGTGCCGACGACCGAATGGGACCGCACGCTGGCGGCGCTGGCCACCTTGCCCGAGCTACGACTGTGCGTGACGACGACCGGCGAGACCAACATGCTGATCACCGTGTGGACCCGCTCGCTGACGGATCTCCTGCGCGTGGAGCGACTCGTGAGCGAGAAGCTGCCGTGGCTGAACGTCGTGGAGAGCGTGGTCAACCTCCGCACTCTCAAGCGCATGGGTTGGCTGGTGGGCGAGAACGGCCGGGCAACGGGCGAGGTCGTCGTACCGAGCGCCCTCAGTTCAGAGTGACTGCACCCAGTTGCGCAGCAGCTGCGCGCCGGCGTCGCCGGACTTCTCCGGATGGAACTGGGTGGCGCTCAACGGGCCGTTCTCCACGGCGGCGACGAACCGGTCGCCGCCACCAGAGATCGAACCAGTCTCCGCCCAGGTCACCTTGGGGGCGCGCGTGCGGTTGTTCGTGACCAGCGTCCAGTCACGGACGCCGTAGGAGTGCACGAAGTAGAAGCGCTGGTCCTCGACCCCGGCAAACAGCTCCGAGTCCTCGGGGACGTCGACGGTGTTCCAACCCATGTGCGGTACGACGGGAGCCTGCAGCCGCTCCACGACACCGGGCCACTCGTCACAGCCTTCGGTCTCGACACCGTGCTCGACACCGCGGGAGAACAGGATCTGCATGCCGACGCAGATGCCGAGCACCGGGCGTCCTCCCGACAGGCGTCGGCCGATCACCTCATGGCCCTTGACCGCACGCAGTCCGGCCATGCACGCGGCGTACGCACCGACACCGGGAACCAGGAGCCCGTCGGCGTCCTGGGCAGCCGTGCGATCGGCGGTCAGCGTGACGGAGGCACCGGCGCGCTCGAGCGCACGCACCGCCGACCGGAGGTTCCCTGACCCGTAGTCAAGGACGACGACATTCTTCATGGATCAGAGAGTGCCCTTGGTCGACGGGACCCCGGACTCGCGCGGGTCGAGAGCGATCGCGTCGCGGAACGCGCGGGCGAACGCCTTGAACTGGGTCTCGACGATGTGGTGGGGTTCGCGGCCGGCCAGGACGCGCACGTGCAGGGCGATGTGCGCGTGGAACGACAGGGACTCGAACACGTGACGGGTCAGCGAGCCGAGGTAGAAGTTGCCGGACGGGTTGCCCAGCATCACGTGCTCCTGGCCCTCGGGCTCGCCGGTGTGCACGCAGTAGGGCCGGCCCGACACGTCGACGACCGCCTGCACCAGCGCCTCGTCGAGGGGCACCGTGGCGTCGCCGAAGCGGCGGATGCCGGCCTTGTCGCCGAGAGCCTCACGGATCGCCTGGCCGAGCACGATCGCGGTGTCCTCGACGGTGTGGTGGGAGTCGATGTGCGTGTCTCCGCTGGCGTGCACGACGAGGTCGACCAGGGAGTGCCGCGCGAACGCGGTGAGCATGTGGTCGTAGAAGCCGATGCCCGTGGAGACCTGGCTCTTGCCCGATCCGTCGAGGTCGAGCTCGACGTGGATCTTGGACTCCTTGGTCTCACGGTCGATCCGTGCGGTCCTGCTCATCCCTGGATCTCCTTCATGACCTCGGTCAGTGCGTTCTTGAAAACCGTCATCTCGTCTGCGGTGCCGATCGAGACCCGCAACCAGCCGTCGGGGCCCGTCTCGCGGATCAGCACGCCCTTCTCGAGCAGCGCCTGCCACACCGCGTGCCGGTCGTCGAAGGTGCCGAACAACGCGAAGTTCGCGTCGCTCTCAGCCACCTCGAGGCCCTGCTCGCGGAGCCAGCCTACGGTCTCGTCGCGTTCACGACGCAGCTCGTCGACGCGTCCGAGCAGCTCGGGTGCGTGGCGCAGGGCGGCCAGCGCGGTCGCCTGGGTGACCGCGGAGAGGTGGTACGGCAGGCGCACCACCCGCACCGCGTCGCAGATCTCCGGCGCGGCGGCGAAGTAGCCCAGCCGGGCACCGGCCAACGCGAACGCCTTGCTCATCGTGCGCGACACGACCAGGTTGCGGTGCTCGGGCAGCAGCTCCAGGGCACTCGGGGTGCCCGCGCGACGGAACTCGCCGTACGCCTCGTCGACGACCACGACGCCACAGTGCTCATCATTGGCCGCCGCCTCACACAGGAGCGAGACCGCCTCGGGCGGCAACGCCGTACCGGTCGGGTTGTTCGGCGACGGCAGGAGTACGACATGGGGCCGGTGCTCCAGCACCAGGTCACGCGCGGCGTCGAGGTCGAGGGAGAAGTCGGTCTCGCGGCGCCCGACCACCCAGCCGGTCATGGCGTCGCGGGCATACTCCGGATACATGGAGTACGTCGGGGCGAAGCTCAGCGCCGTACGCCCCGGACCACCGAAGGCCTGCAGGAGCTGGAGCATCACCTCGTTGGACCCGTTGGCCGCCCACACCTGGTCGGGTGTGACGCCCTGCCCACCGTCGGTGTTGAGGTACGCCGCGAGCGCCGTACGCAGCTCGGTGAACTCCCGGTCGGGGTAGCGGTTCAGCGTCGAGGCAGCGGCTGCGACCGACGATGCGATGTCGGCCACGGCCTCCGGCGAGGGACCGTAGGGGTTCTCATTGACGTTGAGCTGGACCGGGACGTCGAGCTGTGGTGCGCCGTACGGCTCGATGCCGCGCAGCTCCTCGCGCAGCGGCGGCCACAGTGACGGCGCGCTCGCGGACTCTCTGGCGCTCATCCGTCTCACGCGTCCTGGTCGCGCGTGGGGTCCGTGGCGAAGCGCACGCTCACGGCGGCACCGTGGCCCGGGAGGTCTTCGGCCGAGGCGAGGGTGACCACGTGGTCAGCCACCTCGGCCAGCGCGTCGCGCGAGTAGTCGACGACGTGCACCGCCTTGAGGAACGCGCGCACGGACAGGCCCGAGGAGTGGCAGGCACAGCCCGCCGTAGGCAGCACGTGGTTGGACCCCGCGCAGTAGTCGCCCAGCGAGACGGGTGCGTAGGACCCGACGAAGATCGCACCGGCGTTGAAGACACGGGCCGCCAGCGCGGCCGCGTCAGCGGTCTGGATCTCGAGGTGCTCGGCCGCGTAGGCGTTGACCACCTCGAGGCCCTGCTCGAGGTCGTCGACCAGCACGATGCCGGACTGCTGTCCGGCCAGCGAGGTGCGGATCCGCTCGACGTGGCGCGTGACCGAGACCTGCTTGTCGAGCTCAGCGAGCACGTCGTCGGCCAGTCGCTCGGACGGGGTGACCAGCACCGCTGCGGCCAGCGGATCGTGCTCCGCCTGGCTGATCAGGTCGGCCGCGACGAACGACGCCTCGGCGGTGTCGTCGGCGAGTACGGCGATCTCGGTGGGGCCGGCCTCGGCGTCGATGCCGACGATGCCCTTGAGGAGCCGCTTGGCGGAGACCGTGTAGATGTTGCCCGGCCCGGTCACCAGGTCGACCCTGCGGCACGGACCGGCGCCGTGGGCGAACATGGCGATCGCCTGGGCACCGCCGACGGCGTACACCTCGTCGATGCCGAGCAGCGCGCACGCGGCGAGGATCGTCGGGTGCGGCAGTCCGCCGTGGTCCTTCTGGGGTGAGGAGGTCAGGGCGATCGACGCGACCCCGGCCACCTGGGCGGGAACGACGTTCATGATCACCGACGAGACCAGGGGCGCGAGACCGCCGGGCACGTAGAGGCCGACGCGCTGCACCGGCACCATGCGGTGGGTGACCGTGGCGCCGTTGCCCAGCTCGGTCACGACGTCGTGCTCGAGCTCGGCCTCGCAAGTGAGCCGCAGCCGGCGGATCGACTCCTCGAGCCCGGCCCGGATCGCCGGGTCGAGCGCCGCCAGCGCCTCGGAGAGCGCCTCGGGCGGCACGACGATGTCGGTCTGCTCGACGCCGTCGAACTTGAGCGAGTAGTCGGTGATCGCTGCGACACCACGGTCGCGGACGTCGTCGCAGATCGGCCGGACCACATGCAGCGCGGCCTCCACGTCGAACTCGGCCCGCGGAACTGCGGTCCGGTAGTCGACGGGCTCGGTGCGGCCACGGAGGTCGATACGGCGGATCATGCGGCCAAGTCTAGTTGTCACGCTGGTTCCCACCGAACCGGTTTCGGTGGGCGACACCGTTCACCCGGCGGGGCGGAGCGTCACCGTGACCGGCAGGTGGTCGGAGAGTTCCGACGGCACGGCACGTGGAGTGTCCGCCACCAGGTCGACGGTGGCGAAGACGTGGTCGATCTGCTCGTCGGGGTCATCGGCCGGTGAGGTCAGCACCGGACGTTCCTCCCCGAGTGCGTCGCGCAGTCCGCTGTCGAGCAGCGCCTGCCACGACGGGTCGCCTGGCTGCAGGTTGAAGTCGCCCGCCACGATCACCGGGTTCCCGGCCTTCGCACGCTCGACGGCGAACCGGGCGATGTCACGGGCCTGCTCCAGGGACCCGTCACCGTCGCTGTCGTGCGGCTGCACGTGCGTGGAGATCACGTCGTACGCCAGCCCGTCGAGGGTCACCGTGACCGCCAGGGCCTGCGCGCCCGTCACCGCGTCGTACGACGGCAGCGGGTGCGCGTCCACACCGGACACCGGCAGGTCGGTGAGCACTGCGTCGCCCCACACCGGGTCGGCTGCCGGGCCGAAGTACGCGTCCATGCCGAGCAGGCGGGCCAGGATCGCCAGCTGGTCCTGCCCGCCGTTGAGCAGCCAGGCGCGGTCGATCTCGCTGAGCAGCACGACGTCGGGGTGCAGGTCGGCGATCAGCTCGGCCACCTTGCGTGGTTCGAAGGTGCCGTCCATGCCGTAGCCCATCCGAAGGTTCCACGCCACGACGCGCAGCCCCTCGTGGTCGTCGCTGGTCGCCTCGACCTGCGACACGGTCGCGCGCGGCCCCAGACCCGCGGCGAGTACGGCGACGAGACCGATGGCCACCAGCACTCCCCCGGTGCGACCGACAGCGAGCCGGAAGCCGGGCCCGGGTGCGGGCCCCTGCGAACGCAGCGTGACGCGCACCGCGGCCGCAGCCAGCGCAGCCGCCAGCAGGACGAGCAGCAGATCGGCCCGGTAGCCGAGGTCGTAGCCGGCGTAGTAGGCGAAGAACAGGGCAACCCACAGCACCGCTCCGCCGGCCGCGGTGAACACCGGTGCAACCTCACTGCCAGCAGGCGGCGACTCCGCCAGCGCGCCCAGCACCACGACCAGGGCGGGCATCCCGAGCACGAACGCAGGCAGCGTCCACAACGAAGACGCGTCGGGCATCATCACCGCCGCCGTCGCACCGGTCAGGACGACGCCGGCACCCAGCGTGAGCCCACGCGGGGGTCGATCGAGGCGAACGAGCACGAGCGCGGCCACTGCGCCCACCACGACCAGCACCGGCCCCCAGCCCTGATCGGTCGATGACGCTCGTGCCGGGTTCGCGGCCCACGTGCCGGCCAGGAGGTACGTCGGCAGCAGGGCGAAGGCAAGCATGCGCGGGGCGGACCGCGGCTCCGGCTGCCCCGGCAGGACCCCCACGACGAGGACCACCTGCACGAGCAACAGGCCCCACCCCCAGACGTCGTCACGCCACACCGCACCCCAGGAGCCGAGGGCGGCGTGCGTGGCCGCGGCCAACGCCAGCCCGGCGGCGTACCCCTCGACGACCGCGTCGCCGAGGACCCGGGTGGCCAGGCAGCACCAGGCAACCGCGCAGGCAACGCCGATCGACGCGCACCACAGCTGGGGCTGACCGCCGCCGACGACCTGCAGGGCCACCCGGCTGAGGAGGACACAGACCAGCATGATTGCGGCCATGGTGGGCTCGGGCACAGCCGTGAACCGGACCACGAGCAGCGGGAGGCACCCGGCCACGACCACGGCCAGGGCGAACGCACCCATCAGCTCGGCCGGCGTCGAGGCGGCCTGCCCGAAGATCGTGATCAATGACGGTGTCCACACCCGGAGCACGTCGACGAGCAGCCAGACGCCGACCGCCACGCACAGCACTCGTCTCATCCGACCTCCTCGTCGAGGACATCCTGCCCGCATCCGGAGCAAGCCGATAGTGTGAAGGAATGACCGCGACGATGCCGCTGTTCCCGCTGAACACGGTGCTGTTCCCGGGCCTCTCGGTGCCGTTGCGGGTCTTCGAGGACCGCTACCGCGCACTGGTCCACGAGCTGCTGCGCATCGACGACCCGAAGGAGCGGCTGTTCGGGTCGGTGGCGATCCGGGAGGGCTACGAGGTCGGCGATCGCGGCGGCCAGTCCCTTCACCGCATCGGTTGCGTGCTGCAGCTGACCGAGGTCCAGTCCCACAAGGACGGCACCTTCGACATCGTCGCGGTCGGCCGCGGGCGACTCCGGCTGGAGTCCCTCGAGACCGGCGGCGAGTTCCTGGCCGGCCATGTCGCGCTCCTCGACGAGCCCGACGACGACCACGAGGACGCCAACCACACGATCACCGAGCTGGCCCGCAACACGTTCGAGGACTACCGCGGGGTGCTGTCGCAGATCCGCGGCGAGGACGTCCTCACCGGCGACCTGCCGCGCGACCCGGCGTACCTCTCCTGGAGCCTGGCCGGCACCTGCCTGCTCACCCTCCGCGATCGCCAGCTGCTGCTCGAGGCCGAGCCGACGACGCTGCGGCTGGCGATGCTCATCGACCTGATGCGCGAGGAGATCTCCGCCATGATCGCCCTCCCCTCCCTGCCCGCCACCGAGGTGGCGCGCACCGGCTGGTCACCGAACTGAGCGCCCGCTGACGATGGCGAAGAGGAAAACAGCCGGTGGTACGCCGGCCACGGTGGCCCTGACCGCCGCCGGCATCGCGTTCACGGTGCACCCCTACACCCACGACCCCCGCGCGGCCAGCTACGGACTCGAGGCCGCGGAGGCACTCGGCGTACCGCCCGAACGAGTCTTCAAGACGCTGCTGGCCACCGCCGACGGGGTGCTGGTCGTCGGCATCGTCCCGGTGACCGCGCAGCTCGACCTCAAGGCGCTGGCCCGCGCGGTCGGCGCCGGCAAGGCGGCGATGGCCGACCAGGCAGTGGCCGAGCGGGCCACCGGCTACGTGGTCGGTGGCATCTCTCCCGTCGGCCAGAAGCGCCCCCACACCACCGTCATCGACGAGTCGGCCCTGGCCCACGAGACCGTCTTCGTGTCCGGTGGCCGGCGTGGCCTCGACCTCGAGCTGACGCCCGCCGACCTGGTCCGGGTGGTCCCGGCCAGCGTGGCGCCCATCGCCCGCTGACCCACGAGCCTGCAGTTCTTGCGCGCCGAACCGGCAATCCTTGCGGTGCGGAAATCAAGAATTGCCGGTTCGCGCATCAAGAGCACGCGGTTCGCGCATCAAGAACTGCAGGTTGGTGGGGTCACTCGGTGGTGACGGTGAGCAGGGTGTGCACCTCGTCGCCGTCGGTCCAGGAGCTGAAGCCGAAGGCCTCGAGCGGCTCCGCGTTCTCGAGCACCTCGTGCGGCGCCCCCGCGGCCTCGAGCGCCTCGGTGAGCCAGTCTCCGGCGTCGAAGTTGGCATAGAGGATCGCCGAGGCGTCCTCGGCGTGCGGCACAACGGACTTGAAGGTCTTGTCGTCACCGAGGTCGCCCTCTTCGGACACCTTGTCGATGTAGTCCTGGCTCGGGCCGACCACGACGTAGCCGTCCTTGGCGGTGGAGCTGATCACGTCGGAATCGGTGCCGAGCTGGGCACGGATCTTGTCCAGGACCGCCTCGATCTTGTCGGCGTCACCCTTGACCTTCACCGCGACGGGGAGCCCCTCGGGGCCCATGCTCTCGACCTGGTTCGCATCGAAGTTGCTGTCGAGGGCCACCACGAATGACTCGCCGAGCAGGACCTCGACGTCGTCGGGCACACTCAGGCCGGTCTCGGACTCGAGGTCGGCGATGGCTTCGTCGTACGACATGCCGGACTCGCTCTCGATGAGCGGCTTGAGCTGCTCGAGGAGTACGTCGCCCCAGCCGTCCTCGAACCCGGCACCGAGTGCCACCGCCGTGCTGGCCGGCAGGGTGGAGAGCGTGTCGTCGCCGCGGTCGCCGCTGATCATCTTGCTGGTCGAGGTGTTCAGCTGGCCGGTGGCGAACTCGACCTCGAGGTTGCCGTCGTCGAAGCGCACGGTGCCGGCGCCACCCTCGAAGTCCTTGAGAGCGGCGGTGAGCTCGTCGGTGGCCTCCGTGGACACCGCGTCGGGCAGCGCCTCGTCAGTCCCGGTGCCGTCGGAGGAAGCCATGGCCTCACCGGCCCCGAAGAGCTCGTCGGCGTGCTCGGCCAGCGCGTCACCGCCCTCGGCGGAGGCGTAGAAGTTCATCACACCGGGGTCGCCGGCGGCCTTGGTCCACTTCTTGTAGTCGCCGTCCTCGTCGAGGCTGGCGTCCTTGGCGTCGGAGACGACCTTCTCGGCGATCTTCTCGGTCTCGGCCAGGATCACCCAGTCGCCGTTGAAGGCGTAGCCGCCGATGTCCTCGCTCTCACCGGTCATCTCGTTGCCGCAGTTGACCAGCTTGTTCAGGCCGTCCTCGGCCTCGTCCTGGTCCTTGACCTGCACCACGAACACCGGGTCGGGGTATTCGTGACCCTGGTCGACGACCGCCAGGGCGGCCCGGTCACCGAGCCACGGCTCGATGTCGTCCTTGTAGTCGAGCTCCTTGCAGGCACCGGAGTTCTGGATCTCCTCGAAGATCTTCTTGCGTACGTCGTCATCGGTGTCGAGGCCGACGTTCTCCTTGAACGCGGGGAACTTGCGCAGCGCCTTGAGCGCCTCGATCTTCTGCTCGCCCGAGGGGTCGAGGTCGACGGAGATGTAGGCCAGCGTGTCGTCGGGGAGCGCCTCGGCCGGCTGCGGGCCCTGCGACATGAACGCCTGCCAGGCCCAGACCCCGCCCCCGGCGAGGACGGCGGCACCGGCGACCAGGCCGATCACCAGGCCCTTGCGCCCGCGCTTGCCGGACGGCGGTCCCGGCGGCACGGGTGCGCCCGAGCCGGTGCTCATCTGCTCGTAGACCGGGCCGGCCCCCTGCTGCGGGGGCTGCTGGCCGTAGGGCTGGTTCGACGGATAGGGGCCGGGCTGACCGGCGTACGGCGGCTGGCCCTGGCCGTAGGACGGCACTGGCTGCTGGCCGCCGAAGCCCGGCTGGCCGTACGGGTCCTGGCTCGGGTCCGGTCGCCCACCGGTGGGAAACTCAGAAGTCACGTGACTCCCCCATCTTCTCGTCTGGCATCACGTCGAATCAGACGGTGACCCTACCCGCTTGGTTCCGTTTCACGCCTGCGATTGAAACAAGTCAGGACGACCACCGTGCCGAGCAGCGCACCACCCGGGCAGGACACCAGCACCGGCAGCCACGAGGCGTGCAGGTCACCGGTCACCGGATCCCAGTCCTTGGTGTGCTTCGCGGCCTCGATGGCGGAGTCGGGACCGAGGGCCTGGCCGACCGCCAGCAGCACCACGCCGCCCAGCAGCGCGCCCACGACCACAGAGCCGAGGGTGACCAGCTCGTCGCGCTCGAAGACGAAGCTGACCACGATCCCGATGACCAGGCCGAGGCCCGCGGCGATCGCGACATAGAGGCCGGTGCCGCGGAAGTCGGCGTCGTCCTCGAAGTGCGGGACACCCTCGAGCGCGAAGCCCTTGGGGGCCGGCGCCCACAGGTGGTGCCAGAACCAGCCGCCGACGGCGCCGGCGACGACGAAGACGGCCACGATCACCAGGGCGTCCCGGATCAGGGCCTTGCGCTCACTGGCCAAGGCAACCCGGCCCGAGGAGCTGCTTGAGGTCGGCGAACAACGCGGAGTTGGGAGTGACCCGCAACCGGTCGTCGAGCCGCATCACGGTCGTCGAGGCCCGCGCCAGCAGCTTGAGCTGCACCTCGGACATGCCGGGGTGGGTGGCCAGCACCTCCTTGAGCTGCTCGACCACGGGTGCGGTGCAGCGGGTCGCCGGCAGGCTGATCACCACGGGCCCGCTGGGGCCGTCGCTCAGGTCGGGGAGCGTGACCTCCTGACCGTGGATCTCGGGCTGGTCCTTCTGCCGCGACAGTCGCCCCTTGACGGTGATGATCGCGTCTTCGGTGAGGTACGTCGAGGCGAGCTGGTAGGAGCTCGGGAAGAGCAGCACGTCGATGGCGCCGTCGAGGTCCTCCAGGGTGACCATCGCCCAGGTGTCGCCACGCTTGGTGATCTTGCGCTGCACCGAGGTGATCAGGCCGGACACCGTGATCGGCGACCCGTCCTGACGCTCCTCGTCGAGCATCAGCTGGCCGATCGTGCAGTCGGTGCCCTGGGAGAGCACGTGCTCGAGGCCGAGCAGCGGGTGGTCGGAGACGTAGAGGCCCAGCATGTCCCGCTCGTGGCTGAGCAGCGTCATCTTGTCCCAGTCGTCGATGTCGGGGATCGTCACCGAGATGCCGAACCCGCCGCCGGCGTCGTCGTCGAGGCCCCCGAAGAGGGAGTCCTGCCCGATCGCCTCGTTGCGCTTGATGTCGACGTACTGGTCGACGGCGGTCTCGTGGATCGCGACCAGCGCGCGCCGCTTGTGCTTCATCTCGTCGAACGCGCCGGCCTTGACCAGCGACTCGATGACCCGCTTGTTGCAGACCAGCGCCGGGACCTTCTCCATGAAGTCGTTGAAGTCGGTGTAGCGGCCCTTCTCCTCGCGGCCCGCCACGATGCCGTCGACCACGTTGTTGCCGACGTTGCGGACGGCGGTCAGGCCGAAGCGGATGTCGTTGCCGACCGGGGTGAAGTTGGAGGCGGACTCGTTGACGTCGGGCGGCAGCACCTGGATCTTCATCCGCCGGCACTCGTTGAGGTAGATCGCCATCTTGTCCTTGTCGTCCTTGACGGACGTCAGGAGGGCGGCCATGTATTCGGCCGGGTAGTTCGCCTTGAGGAACGCGGTGTAGTAGGAGACCACGCCGTACGCCGCCGAGTGGGCCTTGTTGAACGCGTAGTCGGAGAACGGCAGCAGGGTGTCCCACAGGGCCTTGATCGCCCCGTGGCTGTAGCCGCGCTCGGTCATGCCCGCGGAGAAGCCGGCGAACTGCTTGTCCAGCTCCTCCTTCTTCTTCTTGCCCATCGCCCGGCGGAGGATGTCGGCCTGGCCCAGCGTGTAGCCCGCGAGCTTCTGGGCGATCGCCATGACCTGCTCCTGATAGACGATCAGGCCGTAGGTCTCGCCGAGCACGTCCTCGAGGGCCTCGGCCAGCTCGGGGTGGAGCGCCTCGACCGGCTCGCGGCCGGTCTTGCGGCGGGCGTACTTGTTGTGGGAGTCGGCACCCATCGGGCCGGGGCGGTAGAGCGCGCCCACGGCCGAGATGTCCTCGAACGTGTCGGGTCGCATGGACCGCAGGAGGGCGCGCATCGGCCCGCCGTCGAGCTGGAAGACGCCGAGGGTGTCGCCACGCTGGAGCAGCTCGTAGGTGGCCGGGTCGGTCAGCTCGAGGTCTTCGAGCACGACGTCCTCGTCGCGGTTGGCCTTGATGTTCTTGACGCAGTCGTCGAGGACCGTGAGGTTGCGCAACCCCAGGAAGTCCATCTTGATCAGGCCCAGCGCCTCGCACGTCGGGTAGTCGAACTGAGTGATCATCGCGCCGTCGGCGGGGCGCTTGAGCATCGGGATGATGTCGAGGAGGGGTTCGCTCGACATGATCACGCCGGCCGCGTGCACGCCCCACTGCCGCTTCAGACCCTCGATGCCGATGGCCGTGTCGACGACCGTCTTGACGTCGTTGTCGCCGTCGTAGAGTGCGCGGAACTCGCCGCCCTCGCCGTAGCGCTTGTGGTCGGGCTTGAAGATGTCCTGGAGCGGGACGTCCTTGCCCATCACCGCGGCCGGCATGGCCTTGGTGATGCGGTCGCCCATCGCGAACGGGTAGCCGAGGATGCGTGAGGAGTCCTTGACGGCCTGCTTCGCCTTGATGGTGCCGTAGGTGATGATGTAGGAGACCCGGTCGTCGCCGTACTTCTCGGTGACGTACTTGATCACCTCACCGCGACGACGTTCGTCGAAGTCGATGTCGAAGTCGGGCATCGAGACGCGGTCGGGGTTGAGGAAGCGCTCGAAGATCAGGCCGTGCTTGAGCGGGTCGAGGTCGGTGATGCGCATCGCGTAGGCGACCATCGAGCCGGCACCCGAGCCACGGCCCGGACCGACCCGGATGCCGTTGTCCTTGGCCCAGTTGATGAAGTCGGCGACGACGAGGAAGTAGCCCGGGAACCCCATCTGCGTGATGACGCCGAGCTCGAACTCGGCCTGCTTGCGGACGTCGTCGGGGATGCCGTTCGGGTAGCGGAACTGCAGGCCGGTCTCGACCTCCTTGACCAGCCAGGAGTCCTCGTTCTCTCCGGGCGGGCAGGGGAAGCGCGGCATGAACGTGCCGTTGCCCTCGGTGAACTCGACGTTGCACCGCTCGGCGATCAGCAGGGTGTTGTCGCAGGCCTCACGGAGTTGGTACTTGCCCTCCCAGAGCTCGCGCATCTCGGCCGGGGACTTGATGTAGTAGCCGTCGCCGCTGAACGCGAAGCGCTGGCCCGGGCCGTCGCCGGCCGGGATGGTCATCGTGGACCCGGAGTTGATGCAGAGCAGGTGCTCCTGGCTCTTCGCGTCTTCCTTGCGCACGTAGTGGGAGTCGTTGGTGGCCAGCAGCGGGATCTGGAGGTCCTTGGCCAGCTTGAGCAGCCCGTCGCGGACGCGGTTCTCGATGGAGAGGCCGTGGTCCATCAGCTCGAGGAAGTAGTTCTCCTTGCCGAGGATGTCCTGGAACTCCCCGGCGACCTTGCGGGCCTCGTCGTACTTGCCGTAGCGCAGGTGCACCTGCACCTCGCCGGACGGACAGCCGGTCGTGCCGATCAGGCCCTTGCCGTGCTGCTGCAGGAGCTCGCGGTCGGCGCGCGGCTGCTTGAAGAACCCGTCGCGCCACGAGCCGGTGGAGAGCCGGAAGAGGTTGTGCATGCCCTCGGTGGTCTCGGAGAGCAGCGTCATGTGCGTGTAGGCACCGCGCGCCGAGACGTCGTCGGAGCCGCCGTCGTAGAAGTTGATGCCCTTGCGCTCGAAGCGCGAGATGTTGGGGGTGAAATAGGCCTCCATGCCGATGATCGGCTTGACCCCGGCGGCCTTGGCCTTGCGGTAGAAGTCGTAGGCGCCGTAGACGTTGCCGTGGTCGGTCATCGCGATCGCCGGCATACCGAGCTCGGCGGTCCGCTCCGCCATGTCACCGAGTCGCGCGGCTCCGTCGAGCATGGAGTACTCGGTGTGCACGTGCAGGTGCACGAAGGAGTCGGACGTCATCGGTGGAGCGTCTCCCAACAGTCAGCAATGGGCAGGGTCGAACGGGCCGAGGCAGCAGCCCGGCGGCGATCACGGCGCCTCTTCACAGAGCTTGTTCACAGCATCTGTTCGAGGGCCGGGGGAAGGACGCCAGACTACGTGACCCGTTGAAGGCATTCTGACAGGGCGCACGGACAGTCGCTGATTGCGCGGACTCAGCCGCGGGATCGCTCGTGCGCGTCCAGGGACTCGGTGATGATCGAGTCCACGATCCGGGCCACCCGGTCCACCCCGAGTGCGGGCGCCTGAAGGGCCACGGCCTCGGCGATCGCATGCTCGCGCACAGGGTCGCGTCCGGCTGCCCCACCGACCGGCTTGTGGTCCTGGACGGCGGAGGTCAGCGCCGCCCGGCGGGCCAGCAGCAGGCCAAGGTCGTGGTCGACCTCATCGATTTGGCGCCTCAGGAAGTCGAGCGGATCGTTGCCCAACCAGGCCATGCGCAGGTCCGGCGAGCGCTCCTCGTTCGCCGATCCGTCCGTGCCCTCCAGCTCCACCAGGCCGTGCCGGCGGTAGAACGCGCGGGCCGGCTCGTTGCTCTCGAAGACCCACAGCGCGAACCCGTCGGGCCGCAGGCCCTTGGCCACGTCGAGGAGGGCGGTGCCGACGCCGGAGCGCTGTGTCCCCGGGTCGACGTACAACGAGTCGAGCCAGGTGGGGGTCAGGGTGCTGAACCCGAGGAGCTCGTCCTGCTCGGCCACCCACACGTCGCGTTCGGAGAGGTCCCATCCGGTGACCCAGGCGACGACCGAGTCGGCACTGTGCACGATCGGGGGCATGGCCGGCACCGCTGCCTCGCGCACCCGGAGGTACAGCTGCGCGATGTCGGGCAGGTCGTCGCCGGTCGCCGGCCTCAGGGTGAGCTCGGAGGACATGCGTCCATCCTCGCAGGGTCGGCAGCGCCGGTCCGGAGCACGGTCACTGGTCGAACTGGTCACTGATGAAGGCGGTCACACCGCGACGAGGGCCAGGTAGGCCAACCCGAGGACGCCCCGGTAGCCCCCGTAGTACGCCGCGCGCTGGGCCGCCGCCTGCTCGCGTACGCCGGCCGCGTCGGGATGGTCGGCGGGATGCGTGGCCAGCCAGCGGGCGTAGCAGGCCGAGTAGCCGGACTCGAACTCGTCGAACTCGTCCTGGTTCGCCTCGTGGACCTGCACGGGCATGAAGCCCTCCTCGACCGCGATCTCGAGCAGGTCGCCCAGCTTCACGAACTCGTCGAGGCGACCCGCGAGCGGAGCGATCGCCGCCTCGGTGGGTGTGGTGGACCAGATGCCCTCGCCGTACACCGCGCGCCCACCCGGCTCCAGCAGCGCACGCAGGGCCCGCAGCGCCGATCGGTGGTCGAGGGGCTGGTCTTCCTCGACAGGCGGTCCCCAGATCTGGCTCGCGCCGATGCAGATCACCGCGTCGGCGCGCGGCGGCAGGGCCTTCTTCGCGTCGCCGGCCACCAGCTCGACGCGGTCGGCCAGCCCGCGCTTCGCGGCGAGCTCGACACCGTGAGCGATCGAGGCGGCGTCGAGGTCGACGCCGATGCCGTTGGCACCTGGAGCCGCCTCCAGGGTGCGCAGCAGGAGCTCGGCCCAGCCGCAGCCGATGTCGGCGACAGTGCCGTCGAGGCCGGCGGCGAGGAAGGCCACCAGGCGCTCGGCTCGCTCCTCCGAGAGGGCGGTCAGGAAGGTCAGGTCAACGTGGGGTGCATCGAGTTCGAGAGTCATCGCCGCGCACTGTGCCACCCGGCGTGCGGGTGCGTCACCGGGTTTTGTCGTGCCCGAGGACTCAGTGTGCGCCCCGGATGACCTCGAGCGCGGCGGCCAGGTCGTCGGGGTACTCGGACTCGTAGGTCACGTAGTCGCCGGACTCCGGGTGCTCGAAGCCGAGCTTGACGGCGTGCAGCCACTGGCGTTCGAGACCCACACGCTTGGCGAGCACCGGGTCCGCCCCGTAGGTGATGTCGCCGACGCAGGGGTGCTTGAGCGCCGACATGTGCACCCGGATCTGGTGGGTGCGGCCGGTCTCGAGGTGGATCTCCATCAGGCTGGCGAAGCGGTGCGCCTCGAGGAGCTCGTAGTGGGTGACGCTGTGCTTGCCGTCGGCCATCACCGCGAACTTCCAGTCGGACTTCGGGTGCCGTCCGATGGGTGCGTCGATGGTGCCGGTCAGTGGATCGGGGTGGCCCTGCACCAGCGCGTGGTACGTCTTGTCGACCGTACGGCGGCGGAAGGCGTTCTTGAGCACCGAGTAGGCGTGCTCCGACTTGCAGATCACCATGACCCCCGACGTACCGACGTCGAGGCGCTGCACGATGCCCTGGCGTTCGGACGCGCCACTGGTGGCGATCCGGTAGCCGGCGCCGGCCAGGTGGCCGACCACCGTCGGGCCCGACCAGCCGGGGCTCGGGTGCACGGCCACTCCGACGGGCTTGTCGATCACCACGATGGCGTCGTCGTCGTGGATGATCTTGATGCCCTCGACGATCTCGGCCTTGATCTGGAGAGGGTCCGCACGCCGGGGGAAGGTCACGTCGAGCATGGCGCCCGGGTGGACCCGATCGGACTTGCCGACCTCGCCGCCGTCGACCTGCACGTTGCCCTCGAAGATCAGCTCGGCGGCGCGGGTGCGCGAGACGCCGAACATGCGCGCGATGGCGGTGTCGACGCGTTCGCCGGCCAGGCCCTCGGGGACCAGGACAGTGCGGTGCTCAGTCATGCGTGGTTCCGTCGAGGCGTCGGCCGCGGATGGACATCACGATGATGGTGAGCGCAGCGAGGTTGATCAGGATGTCGGCGACGTTGAAGATCGGCCAGTGCGGCAGCTCGAGGAAGTCGATGACGTGCCCGCGCATGACGCCGGGGTCGCGGGTCAGCCGGTCGGCCAGGTTGCCGCCCACGCCGGCGAGCAGGAAGCCGAACCCGAGCGCCCAGCCGGTGCTGCGCACCCGGAACGAGAGGAACACGACGACGCACACGGCAAGCATCGCGAAGACGGTCAGCGCCTCGGTGAACGCCGTACCGGTGCTGAACGCGGCGCCGGGGTTGCGGGTCAGCCGGAAGCCGAAGAGGTCACCGACCACGTCGACGCGGCCACGACCCTCCAGCGACTCGAGCGCCCAGTTCTTGCTGAGCAGATCGGCCAGGAAACCGATGAGGCCGACGCCCCAGAAGATCTGCAGGGAGCGGGTACGACGGGAGTGGTCGACTGTTCCGGAGACCGGTGTATCGCTGGTGTTCAGCGACGTTCCTCGCGCTGCTTGCATGACATGCACAGTGTCGCACGCGGGAAGGCCATCAGCCTCATCTTGCCGATGGGGTTGCCGCACGACTCACAGACGCCGTAGGTGCCGTCGTCAATGCGTCCCAGGGCCCGCTCGATCTGGGCCAGCATCTCGCGGGCGTTGGCGACGACAGTCAGCTCGTGGTCGCGCTCGAAGCTGGTGGCGCCCATGTCGGCCTGGTCGTGGCCGGCACCGTCGCCGGCGTCCCTCATCAGGCCGGCCAGCTCCTCCTCCTGCTCGCGCAGCTCCTCGCGCAGACGGTCGGCGTGCTCGTTGAGGTCGGTGAGGACCTCGTTGAGCTCGGCCTTGGTCCAGGCGGTCTCGTCGTCGCGCACGGCCAGTGCCGAGCGACCCTTCGCCGCGGCTGCCTTCTTGGCGGGGCGCTTCTGGGCCGGCACGGTCTTCTTCGCAGTCGTTGACGTGGCTGCAGCCACCTTCTTCACGGGCTCCGCCTTCTTGGTCGTGGTCTTCGAGGTCGTGGTCTTCTTGGCAGGCGCCTTGGTGGCGGCAGCAGTCTTCTTGGCCGGCCCCTTCTTTGCAGGCGCCTTCTTGGCAGGTGCCGGCGTCGCGGGGGCCTTCTTGGCAGCAGTCTTCTTGGTCGGCGCCTTCTTCGCAGCAGAATGCGCAGCCGCGGTCTTCTTCGCAGCGCTCTTCTTGGCCGGGGCCTTCTTGGCAGGCGCCTTGACCGCGGGAGCGCTCTTCTTGGCGGCGGCCTTCTTGGCGGGCGCCTTCACGGCCTTCTTCGCCGCGGGAGCCTTGCTGGCGGCGGCCTTCTTGGCGGGCGCCTTCACGGCCTTCTTCGCAGCCGGAGCCTTCTTCGCGGTGGGCTTGGAGGAAGCCTTCTTGGCCGGCGCGGACTTCTTGGCGGGCTCAGCGGTGGCCGAGGCGCCCTTGGGCTTGCGGGAGATGACCTTCTTCGCGGCAGCCGCAGCGGATCCTGCCAACGACCTTCTCGTGCTGCGTGCCATGGGTGGGCCTCCTCAGGCCTAGCCGATGTGGTGGGAGCCACAGTCAAGTGGTCGGAGGGTAGTCCACTCGGTGAGCACTACTCAAACCTGCCACGCACAGTGGGTACCGGCGGAAGTTTGTCGGCCACTCGAAGAACTTCCGGCGGTGCCCACATGGAGACACCAACGGCCGGATCCCGAGGGATCCAGCCGTTGGAGAGTTCTTCGCTAGCGGGGACTCAGCCCTCGTCCTCGCCGAGGATCGAGCGGAGCCGCTTGGGGGCCTGGGCCGGCGTGTCGCCGGCCGGCTGGCCACCCTCAGGAGCCGAGTCGAGGGACTCGAGCTGCTGGGTGAAGTAGCTCTTGAGGCGGGAGCGGTACTCGCGCTCGAAGGAGCGCAGGTTCTCCACCTCGGTGTTGAGCTTGTCGCGCTCCTTCTCCAGGTCACCGAACATCTGCTGGCGACGCTCGGCGGTCTCGGAGTCGAGCATCTGCGAGCGGCTGCGCGCGTCGGACTCGAGACGGTCGGACTTGACCTTCGACTCCGACTCGAGGCGCTCGGCCTTGGTACGTGCCTCGCCGACGATCTTGTCTGCTTCGTTCTTGGCGTCCTCGACGAGCTCGTCCGCATTGCGCGTGGCGATCTCGAGAAGTCGCGCAGCGGCGTTGGAAGCCTGCGCAACCGTCTCGACCCGGATCGTCTCGGGCGCGGCAGCGGCAGCAACCGGAGCAGCTGCGGGAACCGGGGTCGGCTCCGGCTTCGGCTCGGGCTTCTTCTCCTCGACGGGAGCCGGCGGCGCGGCGACAGCGACGGGGGCACCGGACTGGGCCGCGGAGAGCTTCGACCGCAGGTCGTCGTTCTCCTTGGTGAGGCGAGCGAGCTCTGCCTCCACCTCGTCGAGGAACTGGTCGACTTCACCCATGTCGTAGCCCTCGCGGAGCCGGACAGGAGTAAAGCGCTTGTTGCTCACGTCCTCAGGCGTCAGCGGCATGCTCTCACCCATTCGTTCTAGTCAACGGAAAGTCTGTCTGTCGAACAATAGCGCTTGGGGCGCAAGTTCAGTTAGGCGCCCAATTTGCACGGGCAGCCCTGTCGGAACCGTTGGGGAACCTCAACCCGAGAGGAACACCATCTGGTTCAGACGTAGAAGAAGGTACGTGCCCACGAGCACCAGAAGGAAACTGAGATCGAGTGCGACGCTGCCCAGGCGCAGCGGTGGAATGACGCGCCGCAGTGCCTTGATGGGCGGATCAGTGATGCTGTAGACGACCTCGAGGAAGACCAGCAAGGGCCCTCGCGGAGACCAGGAACGAGCGAAGACCTGCACCCAGTCGAAGACGAAACGGATCCACAGAAGGGCGAGGAAGAACCAGAGGATCGCCTCGAGGATGTAGCCGATGGTGCGCATGTATTCAGGTCAGCTCTGTGTCAGTTCGGCACGGATGTGAGGTCGGCTCCAGCCCCGGTCAGCTCTGGTTGAAGAATCCGCCCTCGGCAATGCGTTCCTTGTCTTCTGCCGCAACGGTGACGTTGGGCGGTGAGAGAAGGAACACCTTGCTGGTCACGCGCTCGATGGTGCCACGGGTGGCAAACACCAGGCCTGCAGCGAAGTCGACCAGGCGCTTGGCGTCGGTGTCGTCCATCTCGGAGAGGTTCATGATCACCGGCACGCCGTCGCGGAAGTTCTCACCGATGGTGCGCGCCTCGTTGTAGGTGCGCGGGTGGAGGGTGGTGATTCGGGACAACTCTGCGACAACTCCTGCTGTGGGAACCGCCTGCGGGCGGCGGCGCTCGGAAATGCTGGCCACCGAGGCCGGGCGGGGCTCTTCCCTCGCGGGACGGGTCGGTTCGTCGGCGTACTCGTCGTAGCCTTCTTCGTCGGGGTACCGGCCGGTGTCCTCGAGCAGGCCGAGGTACTCACCGATCTTGCGCATCGCGCCGCTCATGAGTGTTTCCTCCGGAACTCCTGCGCTCCTGTAGGAGCGCTGTTGTGATGGGACATTACTTGATCTTCGGGCGCTCACCGAGCACCGCGCGGCCAATCCGCACGTGTGTCGCGCCATGGAGAATCGCTGCTTCCAGGTCGCCACTCATCCCCGCGGACAGGAGCGTGGCCTCCGGGTGCTGGTGGCGGAATCGTTCGGCGATCCCGGCAAGTTCGGCGAAGGACGATTCGGGGTCGGCACCCAGGGGCGCCACGGCCATCAGGCCGCACAGGTTGAGGTCGTCGGAGGCGGCCACCTGGTCGGCCAACGGCCCGAGGTCCGCCTCGGTGACACCCGCCCTGCCCTGTGCCTCACCCGGTGGGTCGAGGCTGACCTGGAGCAGTACGTCGAGGACTCGTCCGCGGGTGGCAGCGCCACGCGCCAGGCCGCCGACGAGCTTGGCCCTGTCGACCGACTCCACCACGTCGGCGTACGCCGCCACGGCGGCCGCCTTGTTGGACTGGAGGCCGCCGATGTAGTGCCAGCGGAGACCGGTGGCACGACAGTCGGCCACCTTCTGCTCGGCCTCCTGGTGGCGGTTCTCGCCGACGTCGGTGACCCCGAGACCGGCCAGCAGCTCGACGTCGGAGGCCGGGAAGAACTTGGTGACCACGGTGAGCGTGACCTCGCCGGGGTCGCGGCCAGCGGTGCGACACGCTGCGACGATGCGCTCGTTGACGGCGGCGAGGTTCGCGGCGAGCTCGGCGGCCCGCTCCCCCGTCACGGCCGGATCCTGATCAGTCCGCCGAGTCGGCCGGCTGCCGCGCCGTCGCGGCGGTAGGACCAGAGGTCGGCCTCCTCGCGCGTGCAGCGCGAGGCGTCGACGATCGTCACACCCTCGGAGACGAGCTGGGCCCGGACACCGGCCCCGATGTCGAGCGCGGGGG
Source organism: Nocardioides sp. Soil796 (assembly GCF_001429525.1). Lineage (NCBI taxonomy): Bacteria > Bacillati > Actinomycetota > Actinomycetes > Propionibacteriales > Nocardioidaceae > Nocardioides > Nocardioides sp. Soil796. The sequence goes on along the minus strand of NZ_LMSQ01000017.1, from coordinate 503,281 downwards.
TGCCCCACGAGGTCTCGGCCCAGGACTCCGGCACGACAGCGGCCACGTCGGCGCGCATCGTGCCGGGCACCTCGTAGCAGCTCCCGCAGACGTGGGGTCCGATCCAGGCGGCGATCGGCCCGGCGCCCAGGTCGCGCATGGCGCGCACCGCCGCTGGAACCACTCCCGCCACGAGTCCGGGCCTGCCGGAGTGGACCGCGCCGACGACCGTGTGACGCTCGTCGGCCAGCAGGACCGGCACGCAGTCAGCGGCACGGACCAGGAGTGCGACGCCTGGCTGGGTCGTCACGATTGCGTCGGCGACCAGCTCGCGCCCGTCGTACGACGCATCGAGCACGGCGACCTCAGCACCGTGCACCTGCCGGAGCCCGACGATGCGCAGGCCGTGCTCCCCCGGGGCGAACTCGCCGGCCAGCGTGGCCAGACGTGCCGTGGCAGCGGCCTCGTCGACCTCACCCACCACTCCGTCGTCGCCCGCGGCCGGCAACGACAGGTCGAGCGTGCGGTCCGTGAAGGCGAGGTCGATGGACGCGCCACCGGCCTCGCCTCCACGTGACTCGCGGAAGGCGAACACGCGTGCTGTCTCGATCACTTCAGGAAGTCGGGGACGTCCAGATCGTCATCGTCGAACTGCACCTGGCGCGGAGCCTGGGCCGGGCGCTGCGGAGCCGACTGCTGCGGCTGCGAGGGCTGACCCGACTGGGCAGGCTGACCGGACTGCGCCGACTGACCGGACTGGGGTGCCCGCTGGGCGGGCTGTCCGGCCGGCTGGGCCGCCGGACGACTCGGCTGGGACTGCTGCTGGGGAGCCTGCTGCGCGTTGCGCTGGTTGGCGAGCGCCTGCGCAGCATTGCGGGTCTCCTGCTGGGTCTGCTGCGGCGGCTCCTGGCGACGCAGCACGGTGCCCTCGTCACGGCGCTTCGGCATGCCGCCGTCGAAGCCGGCCGCGATCACCGTGACCCGCACTTCGTCACCGAGGGCGTCGTCGATGGTGGCACCGAAGATGATGTTGGCCTCGGGGTGCACCGACTCGGCGACCAGGGCGGCCGCCTCGTTGATCTCGAAGAGGCCGAGGTCGGAGCCACCGGCGATCGAGAGCAGCACGCCGTGGGCGCCGTCGATGCTGGCCTCGAGCAGCGGGCTCGACACCGCCATCTCGGCAGCGGCGACCGAGCGGTCCTCGCCACGGGCCGAGCCGATGCCCATCAGGGCGGAGCCGGCGTTGGCCATCACGGACTTCACGTCGGCGAAGTCGAGGTTGATCAGGCCGGGCGTGGTGATCAGGTCGGTGATGCCCGAGACACCCTGCAGCAGCACCTGGTCGGCCTGCTTGAAGGCGTCGAGCATGGAGACGTTGCGGTCGCTGATGGAGAGCAACCGGTCGTTGGGGATGACGATGAGGGTGTCGACCTCTTCGCGCAGCTGCGCGATGCCCTCTTCGGCCGAGTTGGCGCGACGGCGGCCCTCGAAGGAGAACGGCCGGGTCACGACACCGATGGTCAGCGCGCCCAGTGAGCGCGCGATGCGGGCCACGACGGGAGCGCCACCGGTGCCGGTGCCACCACCTTCGCCAGCGGTCACGAACACCATGTCGGCGCCCTTGATGACCTCTTCGATCTCGTCGGCGTGGTCCTCGGCGGCCTTGCCCCCGACCTCGGGGTTCGCGCCGGCTCCGAGTCCGCGCGTGAGCTCGCGGCCGATGTCGAGCTTGACGTCGGCGTCGCTCATGAGGAGCGCCTGGGCGTCGGTGTTGATCGCGATGAACTCGACGCCCTTGAGGCCGACCTCGATCATCCGGTTGACGGCGTTGACGCCACCCCCACCGATACCCACGACCTTGATGATGGCCAGGTAGTTCTGTGCTGCTGCCACGGCGGCTGTGCCTCTCCCTGATCGGTGTCGCCCGACCGCTCCGGGTGAGAGCGATGGGCCTGTCTGTGCTGTGCCAGCCGGGTTGCGACTGGCGGTGGTGCTCGTTGGGGAAGTTCCGATCAGTCGACCTGAAACCTTAACCCTGAACTGGAGGGTTATAGTTATGTCAACCTCTCGTTGTCGAAGACAGTAGGCAGACCAGTGCGGACATTCACGCTGGACACGCCCGACACGCAGAAATTTCCGAGACTCCCTGAGGTTTCCGTGGGGATCCGGTTGCCACGGAGACGTCAAGGACGTGTCGGGCGGGGAGGGAGACCGGGTCAGCGGGTGGTGGGCTGACCGGGCACGGAGACGTCGTACACGTCGGCCTTCTGGCGCAGCAGGATGGCGATCACCTTCGCCTTGTCCTCGGACTGCTCCGCGCTCCCCCACACGATCGTGCGGCCGTCGCGCAGCTTCAGGGAGATCTGGTCGACGGTGTGCAGCTCGACGTAGTCGACCTTGCGAGCGATGGTCGTCGGCAGGCTGGCCAGGACGTTGGCGCCCTCGGCGACGGCCTCGTCGACGGTGTCGTCGTCGACCTTGAGCCGCGGCAGGTTCCCGGGCATCTTCGGGTAGCTGCGGAACGCGAACCCGGTCGCGTCGATGCCCCGGTAGGTGCCCCCGCGCTCGACCACGGCCACCGCGACCCGCTCGGTCACCCGCACCAGGATGCGGTCGGGCCACTCGCGTGAGACGTCGGCGGAGGCCACGGCGGGCAGGTCCTCGAGCCGGTCCTTGATCGCGCCCATGTCGGCGCGGGCCAACGGCTCACCGGAGCGTACGTCGGCAGCGGCCAGTACCTGCTCCTCGGTGAGCAGCTTGTTGCCCTCGACGTCGACGCCCTTCACGGCGAGGACGGAGGAGAAGTAGACCAGCCAGACCCCGACCACCAGGGCGAGCGCCAGGACGGCGGAGATCACCACGAGGCGCAGCCGGAGCCATCGCCGAGCCCACTGCCTGCGCGCGAACCGCCGGCGGCTCAGCTCTTCCTCCGGCAGGTCCCTGCGGAAGGACTCAAGCACTGCCGTTTCCCTCCCGGGGAGCGAGCAGCTCGAGGACCTGCGGACCGACCTCGGTGACGTCACCGGCGCCCAGGGTCAGGACCATGTCGCCGGGTCGGGCGATCTCGACGAGCACGGCCGCCGCGTCGACCCGGTCGGGGATGAAGCGCACCGACTCGGCCGGCAGCGGGACCGCGTCGGCCACGAGCCGTCCGGTGACGTCGGGGTCGGGGTCCTCGCGGGCCACGTAGACGTCGAGCACGACCACCTCGTCGGCGACGCCGAGGGCCTCCCCCATCGCCGTACCGAAGATGCGGGTGCGGGAGACCAGGTGCGGCTGGTAGCAGACGATCAGCCGGCCCTTGCCCGCGACAGCGCGCGCGGCCTGGAGGTCGCCGGCGATCTCGACGGGGTGGTGCGCGTAGCTGTCGTAGACACGCACCCCCGCGACCTCGCCCTTGCGCTCCATGCGGCGGCGCGACCCGGTGAAGCCGGCCAGCCCCGTGGCCAGCGCGTCGAAGGCAAACCCGAGCCTCAGGCCCAGGGCCAGCGCGGCCAGTGCGTCGAGGACGTAGTGGCGTCCGGGGATCTGGAGCTCGACGGTGCCGAGCGTCTCGTCACCCTGCACGACGGTGAAGCGTGAGTTGCTGCCCTCGAAGACGAGGTCGACGGCCCGCAGGTCGGCCGCCGCGGACTCGCCCACACCGATCACCTCGCGGCCCTTGTCGCGTGCCAGGTCGGCGAGGGACGCGGCTCCTTCGTCGTCGACGCAGCAGACCAGGAATCCGTCGGTGTCGAGGGTGTCGACGAACTCGACGAACGCCGCGCGGTAGGCCTCCTCGGTGCCCCACACGTCGAGGTGGTCGGCCTCGACGTTGGTGACGATGCCGGCACGTGGCCGGTAGACCAGGAACGCACCGTCGCTCTCGTCGGCCTCGGCGACGAACAGGTGTCCGGCGCCGTCGTGGGCGTTGCTGCCGGTCTGCACGAGCACGGCACCGATGGCGTACGTCGGGTCGGCGCCGGCCTCGAGCAGGGCCATGGTCAGCAGGGACGTGGTGGTGGTCTTGCCGTGGGTGCCGGCCACGGCCAGCACCTGCTTGGCCGCCATCACGGACGCCAGTCCGGCCGACCGGGGCAGCATGCGCAGGCCGCGGCGGGTCGCCTCGAGCACCTCGGGGTTGTCCTCACGCGCGGCGGTGGTGACCACCACGGTGTCGGCGTCACCGACGTGCTCGGCGGCGTACCCGAGGTGGCAGGTGACACCGAGTGCGCGCAGGGCAGGGAGGAAGGGGGTGTCGTTGTCGTCGCTGCCGGTGACGTGGAGGCCGCGCTGGGCCATGATCTTGGCGATGCCGGACAGGGCAGCGCCGCCGATGCCGATGAAGTGGACCCGGCCGAGCTGGTCGGCGGGCAGGAGCACGTCGGGAACCGGGATCTTCATCGCGCGGCCTCCAGGATCATGCGGGCCAGCTTCTCGTCGGCGTCCAGCGGGATCACGTGTGCCGCGGCGGCGCCCATCTGCGCCAGCCGCTCCGGGTCGGTGAGCAGTGCCGGGACGGTGGCCGAGATCCACTCGGACGTGAGTGCCTCGTCGCTGACCAGCAGCCCACCTCCGGCGTCGACCACCGGCCGGGCGTTGAGTGCCTGCTCGCCGTTGCCGATCGGCAGCGGGACGTAGATCGCGGGCAGGCCGACGCCCGAGACCTCGGTGACGGTGTTGCTGCCCGAGCGGCAGAGCACCGCGTCGGAGGCGGCGTACGCGAGGTCCATGCGGTCGACGTAGTTGACCACGACGTACGGCGTCGAGGTCTGCGGCTGGGCGAGCGTGTGCTTGGGGCCGACGATGTGGAGCACCTGGACGCCGGCCGCGGCGAAGGCCGGGGCGGCCGCGGCGACGGAGTCGTTCAGGCTGGTCGCGCCCTGCGATCCACCGGTCACCATCAGCGTCGGGAGGTCGGGGTCGAGGCCGAAGGTGGCCCGGCCCTCGGCGCGCAGGGCCTGGCGGTCGAGGGTGGCGATCATCCGCCGGATCGGCAGGCCGACGTACGTCGCGTGGCGCAGCTCGCTGTCGGGGAACGAGGTGGCCACGTGGATGGTGAGACGGGCACCGAGACGGTTCGCGATGCCTGGCAGGGCGTTGCCCTCGTGGACCACGATCGGCACGTGCCGCTTGCGTGCGGCGAGGTAGGCCGGGACGGAGACGTAGCCGCCGAACCCGACCACGACGTCGGGACGGACCCGGTCGATCACCTCGAGGGCCGCGGCGCGTGCGGCGCGCAGCTTGCCCGGGGTACGCAGCAGGGCCTTGCCGGGACGACGGGGCAGCGGCACCCGCGGCACGAACTCCAGCGGCAGCCCGGCCTCGGGGATCAACCGGGCCTCGAGGCCCTCACGGGTGCCGAGGCAGGTGACCTCGGTGGCCGGGTCGAGGCGGCGCAGCGCATCGGCGGTTGCGAGCAGGGGTGAGGTGTGGCCGGCAGAACCTCCGCCGGCGAGAAGGACGCGCATCAATTTCCTCGACGAGTTGAACCGGCCGACAGCCCGGCCGAGCGGTTTCGCTTGCGTGCCGCCAGCGCCTTGGCAGCGTCGGGCTCGGACCGGGCGAACCCGATCAGCAGACCCAGCGCGACGAGCGACGGCAGCAGTGCGGAACCACCATAGGAGACCAGCGGTAGCGGGATGCCGACGACCGGCAGCATGGCCAGCACCATGCCGACGTTGATGATCATCTGGCCGAGCAGCCAGATGGTGATGCCGAAGGACGTGTAGCGCACGAACGGGTCGCGGGTGTGCGTGGCCACCCGGATCGCGGCGTACGCGATGGTGAGGAAGAGGGAGAGCACCAGGAGCGTGCCGACCAGGCCGAGCTCCTCACCGAGCACGGCGAAGATGAAGTCGGTGTGCGCCTCGGGCAGGTCGCCCCACTTCTGCTGGCTGGCTCCGATGCCCTGACCGAACCAGCCGCCGGTGGCCAGCGCATAGAGTCCGTGGGCCGGTTGCCAGCCCGCGTCGTGGTACTCCTTGAACGGGTCGACGAAGTTGAGCAGCCGGCCGCGGCGCTCCTCGTTGGTGGTGGCCAGGTAGAACGCGCCCACGCCGACCACCGAGATGGCCAGGGCGAACAGCCGGGCCGGGGCCCCCACCACCCACAACATGGACAGCATGATCGCCATCAGCACCAGTGCCGTGCCGAGGTCGCGCTGGAGCAGGACCAGGGCGATGACCAGGCCCATGCCCGGCACCACCGGCATCATCACGTGGTGCAGCTCGGGGAGCCGGCGCTGCTTGTTGGCGTAGACGTGCGCGGCCCAGAGGATCACCGCGAGCTTGGCGATCTCGGAGGGCTGGATCGCGATCGGTCCGACGGCCAGCCAGTTGGTCTGTCCGTTGCGGGTCAGGCCCAGCGGCGTGCGGGTCAGCGCCAGCAGCAGCATCGAGCCCAACAGTGCCGGCCAGACCATCTTGCGGATGAACCGTTGGGGCATGCGGGAGGCGACGAACGCCACCGGCAGCCCGATCACCACCCACATCAGCTGGCGCTTGACGACCGCGTAGGAGTCGCCGTTCTCGCGGTAGGAGTAGACGCTCGAGGCCGACATCACCATGATCAGCCCGATGGTGAGCAGCAGTGCGGACGCACCGAGCAGCAGGTAGTAGGACGTCAACGGCCGGTCCAGGGCGCCGCGGATGAGGCTGATCCGGTCGGCCAGGGCCTCGATGAACCGGGCCGGGCCGGAACGACGACGGGACTGCGTACGACGGGACTGGCGGGCCGGCGACCCGACAGCCGACTCACGCTCGGTCGTCGTACTGGCCACCTGTGCCCCTCCGGTCATTCCTGTCGTGCGACGTGGCGGTGAACCGCCTCTGCAAACCTGTCTCCGCGTTCGCCGTAGTTGGCGAACATGTCCATGGAGGCACAGCCCGGTGCCAGCAGCACCGTGTCGCCCGGCTGAGCCAGGCCCACGGCGGCAGCCACCACCTCGTCCATGGGTGAATCCTGCGCCCCAGTCTCCCCGGCACCGATCTCGATGACGGGCACATCCGGTGCGTGTCGCGAAAGGGCGTCGGCGATCACATGGCGGTCGGCTCCGAGGAGTACGACGCCACGCAGGCGCGGGTGCACCTTCTTCACGAGGTCCTCGAACCGGGCCCCCTTGGCCAGCCCTCCAGCCACCCAGACCACGTGGTCATAGGCCTGCAGCGAGGACTCGGCGGCGTGCGGGTTGGTCGCCTTCGAGTCGTCGACCCATTCGACCTCGTCGTGGAAGGCGACCAGGGCGATGCGGTGCCCGTCTGGCCGGAAGGCGCGCAACCCGTCACGGACGGCGGTCTGCGAGACTCCGTGCGCCCGGGCCAGGGCCGCGGCGGCGAGGGCGTTGGCCACGAAGTGCGGCGCCGGCGAGGCGAGGTCGGCGATCGTGCAGAGCTCGGCGGCGCTGCTCCCGCGCTGCTCGATGAAGGCCCGGTCGACCAGCATGTCCTCGACCACCCCGAGCATCCCGACGCCAGGCATGCCGAGGGTGAACCCGATCGCGCGGGCGCCTTCTTCGACGTCGGCCTCGCGGACGAGCTCCTCCGTGGCCGGGTCGGCGAGGTTGTAGACGCAGGCCTTCTGCACGTGTTCGTAGATGCGACCCTTGTCGGCGGCGTAGTCGGCCATCGGGTCGTCGCCGTCGTACCAGTCGAGGTGGTCCTCGGCGAGGTTGAGCACCACCGACGACTCGGCCCGCATGGACGACGTGTAGTGCAGCTGGAAGCTGGAGAGCTCGACGGCGAACACGTCGTACGGCTCAGGGTCCATGACGGCTTCCACGATCGGCAGACCGACGTTGCCGACCGCGACACTGCGCAGCCCGGCCGCCTTCAGGATCGAGTCGAGCATCTGCACGGTCGTGGTCTTGCCGTTGGTGCCGGTCACCGCCAGCCAGGGCGCCGCGTGGGCGGGGTCGCGCAGCCGCCAGGCCAGCTCGACCTCGCCCCAGACGGGTACGCCGCGCTCCCCCGCCTGGGCCAGCAGTGGGGCGTCCGGACGCCATCCGGGCGACGTGACCAGCAGGTCGACGTCGTCGGGCAGGGTGGCCGTGGTGCCCGCACCCAGGCGGATGTCGGCGCCGAGGCTGCGCAACAGCTCGGCCTTCTCCTCCTTGCCGTCGGGCTTCTCGTCCATCGCGATCACGGTGGCACCGAGGAAGAGCAGGTTGTCGGCGGCCGCGAAACCGGAGACGCCGAACCCGGCGACGGCCACGCGGACCCCCTGCCAGGAGTCGTGACGGCCGAGGGTGTCGAGGTTCACGTGCCGGCCACCCATTCGGCGTAGAAGATGCCGAGGCCGGTGGCGACGCAGAGACCGGTGATGATCCAGAAGCGGATCACGACGGTGACCTGCTCCCAGCCGATCATCTCGAAGTGGTGGTGGATCGGCGCGATCCGGAACACCCGGTGACCGGCCTTGACCCGGAACACCGAGCGGAACAGGCCGCTGGCGCGGCTGACCTTGAAGACGCTCACCTGGATGATCACGGAGAGCGTCTCCACCACGAAGAGCCCACCGACGATCAGCAGCAGCAGCTCCGTGCGGGTCAGGATGGCCAGGCCGGCGAGGGCGCCGCCGAGGGCCAGGGAGCCGGTGTCGCCCATGAAGATCTGCGCCGGCGAGGCGTTCCACCAGAGGAACCCGAAGCAGGCGCCGGTGATGGCCGCGGCGATGACGGCCAGGTCGAGCGGGTCACGCACCTCGTAGCAGCGGCCGTAGGTGATGTCGTTCTGCCCGCACCACTGGTTGTTCTGCCAGATGTTGACCAGCGTGTAGGCACCGAAGACCATCACGGACGCCCCCGCGGCCAGGCCGTCGAGCCCGTCGGCGAGGTTGACCGCGTTGCTGGTGCCGGTCACGATCACCCAGATCAGCAGGATCACGAGGATCGAGGGCAGCACGAAGCCGGTGTCGCGGATGAACGAGATGTGCGTCGAGGCGGGCGTGCGTCCGCGGTCGTCCTCGAGCCAGGGAGAGAGCGCCAGCACACCGAAGACGAGGGCGATCAGGGTCTGCCCGATCATCTTCGCCTTGCTGCGCAGGCCCAGGTTGCGCTGCTTGTAGATCTTGATGAAGTCGTCGAGGAAGCCGACCAGGCCGAGCCCGACGAAGAGGAACAGCAGCAGCAGCGCGGAGGCCGAGGGCAGGTCCTGGGTGACCAGCTTGGCGAACGCGTAGCCCATGACGCTGGCGAAGATGATGACGGTGCCACCCATGGTCGGGGTGCCCCGCTTGGTGTGGTGGCTGGTCGGGCCGTCCTCGCGGATCTCCTGGCCGTAGCCCTTGGACGACAGCACCTTGATCGCGTAGCGGGTGCCGATCAGGGACAGCAGCAGCGCGAGCCCTCCACTGAGCAGGATCGCTCTCATTCCTGCTTCTCCTCCACGTGTTCGGGCTCCGGCCCGGTGTCCTGTCCTGGCTGGTCCGGTGAGGACCGGCGTGTGACTCTAGGGCCCAACTGCTGCGCGATCCATTCGAGCGCCGCCCCGCGCGAGGCCTTCACGAGCACGACGTCGTCGGCGACCATGTTCTCGCGCAACCATGCCAGAGCGGCAGCCCGGTCCGCGACGTACAACGCCGCGGAGGGGCCGGGTGTGACGTTCGCCGCTCCCTCGAGCACGGCCCGGGCACCCTCACCGACCACGAGCAGTACGTCGACGCCGGCCCGGGCGGCATGCTCCCCGAGGTCGCGGTGGTCGGCCTCGGCACCGGCTCCGAGCTCGCGCATCTCCCCCAGCACGGCGATGCTCCGCCCGCCGCGACGCCCGGCAATGGCCAGCAGTGCGGAGATCGCGGCGCGCATCGAGGCCGGGTTGGCGTTGTAGGCGTCGTTGACGACCACCGGTCCGTCGGGCAGCTCGTGCAGCTCCATGCGCCACGGCGACAGGCTGGTCGCCGCGGACAGCCCGGTCGCGATGTCGACCGCCGAAAGTCCTGCCGCGTGGGCCATGGCCGCCGCGGCGGCTGCGTTGTGGAGCTGGTGCTCCCCGGTCTGGCGCAGGGTGACCGGATGCCGCTCACCGGCGATTTCGAGTACGGCGGACGCGCGGTCGAGGTCGTCGTACGTCGTGTCGTGCCAGGTGACGTCGGGGGCACCGGAGAGCCCGAAGCGGACCACCCGGGCGGCCGTGCGCGGGCCCATCACGGAGGTCAGCTCGTCGTCGGCGTTGATCACTGCGACCCCGTCGGCGGGCAGCGCTTCGAGGATCTCGCCCTTGGCCACCGCGATCGCCTCGCGCGAGCCGAACTCCCCCACATGGGCGGTCCCGACGTTGAGCACGGCCGCGATCGTGGGCGGTGCGACGTCGCAGAGGTAGGTGATGTGGCCGATGCCCCGGGCACCCATCTCGACGACCAGGAACCGGGTGTCGGTGGTGGCCCGCAGTGCGGTCAGCGGCACCCCGAGCTCGTTGTTGAGGTTGCCGAGGGTGGCCACGGTGGGTCCGGCCGCGGCGAGCACCTGGGCCAGGTAGTCCTTGGTGCCGGTCTTGCCCTGGCTGCCGGTCATCGCGAGCACGGTGAGGCCGGGCAGCGCGTCGAGCACGTGCCGGGCCAGCCGACCCAGGGCGACCACCGGGTCGGCGACGACGACCGTCGGCACATCTGTGGCCCGGGAGCCGAGGACCGCAGCGGCACCGGCCGCCACCGCACCGGCGGCGTAGTCGTGGCCGTCGACCCGCTCGCCGACGACGGCGACGAAGAGTCCGCCGGGCTCGACCTGCCGACTGTCGAGGAAGGCGGGGGCGGAGACGACCACGGCGGGGTCGCCGGCCACCTCGCCGTCGACGGCTTCGGCGATCTGGGCCAGCGTGAGGGCGATCATCGGGTGGCCTCTTCGCGGACGACCTCGCGGTCGTCGAAGGGGTGCACCACTCCGTCGACCTCCTGGCCGGTCTCGTGGCCCTTGCCGGCGACCAGCACGATGTCGCCGAAGCGGGCCCGGGCCAGTGCCTCGCGAATGGCCTCGCGGCGGTTGCCGATCTCGAGCACCTCGGCAGGGCCTGCTGTCGTGCCGGCCAGCACCTCGGACCGGATCGCCGCGGGATCCTCGGAGCGTGGGTTGTCGTCGGTGACGATCACGACGTCGGCCAGCCGCGCGGCGATCTCGCCCATCACGGGTCGCTTGCCGGTGTCGCGGTCGCCGCCGGCCCCGATCACGATGATCAGCTGCCCGTCCGTCAGTGGCCGCAGGGTGCGCAGTGCGGCCTCGACGGCGTCCGGTTTGTGCGCGTAGTCGACGACCACGCTGTAGCCGTGGGGCACCGCCACCTGCTCGAGCCGTCCCGGCACGCCGCTCCCCCGGGCCATCGCGCCGGCGACCGTGGTGACGTCGTACCCGACCTCGGCGGTGGCCGCGATCGCGGCGAGCGCGTTGGCGACGTTGAAGTCGCCGGGGATCGGCACCGACGTGCGGACACGTAGGTCGCCCGGGCCGACCACCGTGAACGAGGAGCCGTCGGGGGCCAGGTCGATGTCGACGGCCCGCCAGTCGGCCTTCGGGTCGACGAGGCTGAACGAGCGCATCGGGATGGTTGCCTCGGCGAGCAGGCGTCGGCCGTGCTCGTCGTCGAGGTTGACCAGGCCGAGGCGGGCACGTTCGGGCGTGAACAGCGACGCCTTGGCGGCGAAGTAGCTCTCCACGTCGTGGTGGAAGTCGAGGTGGTCGCGACCCAGGTTCGTGAAGACCGCGACGTCGAACACGACGCCGTCGACCCGCCCCATCACGAGGGCGTGGCTGGAGACCTCCATCGCGCAGGCCTCGACCCCGCGTTCGCGCATCATCGCGAACAGGCCGTGCAGGTCGGGCGCCTCCGGCGTGGTCAACGAGGTCTTGATCTCGTCACCGTCGACGCGCGTGCCGACGGTGCCGATCACCGCCGCGTGCACGCCCGCGCCCTGCAGCGCCACCTCGGCGAGGCGCGTGGTGGTGGTCTTGCCCTGGGTGCCGGTGACCGCGATCATCCGCATGCTCCGGGCGGGCTCGTCGTGCAGGCGGGCGGCCAGCCGACCGAGGCGGGCCCGCGGCTCGTCGACGATCAGCACCGGGATGTCGAGGTCGGCCAGGAGCGCTCCCCCTGCCTCGTCGGTCAGCACCGCCACGGCACCCGCCGCCACCGCGTCGGCGGCGTACGACGCCCCGTGGACGCGCGCACCGGGGAGGGCCGCGTAGAGGTCGCCGGGCAGGACCCGGTGGGAGCTCAGGGAGATGCCGGTGACCGCGGACTGATCGGTCGCCTCGACGCCGAGCCAGCCGGCCACCTCCGACAGCGGGGTCTGTCGCGGTTCAGCGGGCCGCGTCGCCCTCAGTTCCTTGTCGCTCACCACGGCGCGAGGCTATCGCGCAGCGCTGGCCGGCCCTCCGCGACGTCACCGTCGCAGGTCACCACTCGACCGGGAGTGTGGTGGGGCTGGTGCCGGTGGGTGCGACGCCGTACTTGCGCAGCAGGTAGGTCATCACCTTGCGGAACACCGGGCCGGCGGCCGCGCCACCGCCCTGGCCGTTGCGCGGGTTCTGGATGACGACGTAGACGGTGAAGCGCGGGGCGTCGGCGGGGGCGAACCCGCCGAACGAGACGGTGAAAGTGCCGTCGTAGCAGGCGCACTCCTTGCCGACGCGCTGGGCGGTTCCGGTCTTGCCGGCCACCCGGTAGCCGGTGATGGCGCTGGTCGGCGCGATGCCGTCCACCGGGTCGGTGACCAGCTCCATCATCTCGGAGGTCTGCCGTGCGGCGTCCTCGCTGACGACGCGGCGGGTGGTCGAGGTGGAGGTGCCGACCTTCGTACCGTCGTCGGTGACCGCCGAGCCCTTGATGATGTTGGGGTCGACGTGGATGCCGCCGTTGGCGATGGTGTTGACCGCCGCCGCCATCTGGACGGCGTTCACGCTCAGGCCCTGGCCGAACGCGATGTTGTCCTGGCCGAGCTGCCCCCACGTGGAGGGGTCGGGGAGCCGGCCGCCGCTCTCGCCACGCACCCCGATGTTCGTGCGCTGGCCGAGGCCGAACGCGGTCAGGTAGGCGTGCAGCTGCTCCGGGGTGAACTGGCGCGCGGACAGGGCGGTGCCGATGTTGGAGGACTTCGACAGTGCGCCGGCGGCGGTCAGGTGGATCGTCTCGTGGTCCCAGTGGTCGTGGATCGGCGCGCCCTGGCTCTCGAGGACCGGGGGCACGGTGATCGGCGTGCGCGGGGTGATCTTGCCGGCGTCGATCAGTGAGGCGAAGGTGAGCACCTTCTCCACCGAACCGGGCTCGTAGGGGTCGCTGGTGGCCCGTGAGCCGAGGTTGCGCTTCGGCGACTCCAGCGGCTCGTTCGCGTTGTACGACGGGTAGTCGGCGTCGGCGAGGATCTCGCCGGTCTCGACGTTCATCGCGATCGCGGTGCCCGAGTCGGCCTTGGCGCCGCGGACCGCCTCACGCAGCACCCGCTGGGTGAAGAACTGCACGTCGCGCTCGATGGTGAGCTGGAGGTCCTGCCCGTCGACCGGCTTGACCGTGTTGTTGGTGCCGAGCGGGATGCGGTTGCCGCCACCCACCTCGTAGGTGGTCTCGCCGTCGACGCCGGAGAGCTGCTTGTCGAAGGTGCGCTCGAAACCGGCCAGGGCCTCGTCCTCGCCGAGGAACCCGATGAGGTTCGCGGCGATGTCGTCGGCCGGATAGTCGCGCATCGGGTCACGCTCGGTGGTGAGTCCCTTGTAGCCCTTCTCCTCGAGCGCGTCGACGACCCGGCGGGCCTTGGTGGAGGGCACCCGCCGGGCGATGTACTGGTAGCGGGTGTCGTCCTTGCGGAGCCTGCCCAGCGTCGCGAAGTAGTCGATGCCGAGCTCTTGGGAGAGGTAGGACGCGATCGGTCCGGCGTTCTCCTCGGTCATCTGCGGGTCGGCGATGATCCGCAACCCGTCGACCGTGCTGGCCAGCTCGACCCCGTTGCGGTCGACGATGGCACCGCGCGCGGCGGGCAGGTCGACGGTCTGGACACCCTCGCGTGCGGCCATCGCGGCGTACGCGTGCGGGTCGATGCCCTGGAGCTGGAGCAGCCGGGCACCGAACGCGGAGAGCACCATCGCGATCACCACGAAGCCGAACCGCAGCCGGAACAGGGCGGACCCGCGGGCCGGTGCCCGTGTGGTCTGGGGTCGAAGGCTCAACGGGTGCTCCCGTCTCCCTGGCTGGTGGTCGACGAGTCATTCCTACCCGAGCCGTTGTTCCGCTTTGCCTCGGCACGCCGCTCCGCCGCGGTCTTCCGCTTCACCTTGATGATCACCGGATCGGGGTCGAGCGCCTTCGGCTTGCGGGCCTCGGGCGGGCGCACGTCGTACGCGTCGGCGGCCGAGGCCGGGATCGGGTTGCCGATCACCTTGCCGTCCTGCAGCTTGATGAACGCGGGATTCATCGCCGGCACCATGCCGTAGCGCTGGGCCTCCTCGGCCAGGCGCTGGGGCGCGCGCAGCTCCTCCAGCTCCATCTGGAGTCCCTGCTCGCGGGCGGTGAGCTCGCTGGCCTGCTGCTCGAGGTCGGTGGCGGCGAACGAGTTCTGCTGCATGTTGGTGTTGAACATCAGGAGCCCCACCACGCCGGCCACCAGCAGGAGGCTGACCAGGGTGACGAACGGCACCCGCGGGGTGCGGGTGCGCAGCCGGGGTACGACGCTGAGACGGGCGCGCTCGACCGCGGCCTCGGCAATGCGTTGGACACGAACCCGGCTCTGGGGAAGAGGGCTGCTCATGAGGAGGCTCCTGTGTCTCGAAGTCGTTCTATGGCACGAAGGCGGACCGATGCGGCCCGCGGGTTGTCGGAGAGCTCGGGCTCACGGGCCTTCTCGGCGCCGCGGGTGACGGTCCGGAAGGTGGGCTCGTGGCCGGCGGGGACGAACGGCATGTCCGGCGGTACGTCGGTGCTGGTGGCCGCCGTGAACGCGTGCTTGACCAGCCGGTCCTCCAGCGAGTGGTAGGCCTCGACGACCACGCGACCGCCCACTCCCACCGCGTCGATCGCGGCCGGAATGGCACGGCGCAGCACGTTCAGCTCGTCGTTGACCTCGATGCGCAGGCCCTGGAAGGTGCGCTTCGCGGGGTGTCCGCCGGTCCGCCGGGCAGGTGCCGGAATCGCGGTGTACAGCAGCTCGACGAGTCGGGCCGAGGTCGTGAACGGCTCCTTCTCGCGCTCGCGCACGATGTGCTGGGCGATCCGGCGGGCGAACTTCTCCTCGCCGTAGTCGCGCAGGATGCGGGTCAACTCCTCCACCGGGTAGGTGTTGAGCACGTCTGCGGCGGTGGGGCCCTCGGTGTCGTTCATCCGCATGTCGAGCGGCGCGTCCTGGGCGTAGGCGAAGCCGCGCTCCCGGACGTCGAGCTGCATCGAGGAGACCCCGAGGTCGAAGAGCACCGCGTCGACATGGTCCAGTCCCTGCTCGTCGAGCACCCGCGGGATCTCGTCGTACACGGCGTGCACGAGCGTCACCCGGTCGCCGTACGGCGCGAGTCGCTCACCGGCCATGGCCAGGGCGTTGGGGTCGCGGTCGATGCCGAGCAACCGGGCCTGCGGGCAGGCCTCGAGCACGGCCTCGCTGTGTCCGCCGAGGCCGAGGGTGGCGTCGATGAACGTGGCGCCGGGCCGATCGAGGGAAGGCGACATCAGAGCGACGACCCGATCCAGGAGGACCGGGACGTGGCGGGGGCTGGTCATGGAATCCCTGGCCTACCGACCGAGTGACATCAGGAGTAGGAGCGCGACGGTCAGGGTCACCGAGACCCCGGCGGAGAAGGCCATCAACGCGACCACGTCGCGGGCCCGGTCGCGCACCCGAGGTGTCGCGTGCGGCGTGCCGCTGACACTCATGCTCATGGTTCGACCCCTGGCTCATTGATTGCGTGTGGTGCTGGTGCTGCGGGTGCTGGATCGCAGGGCCAGGTCCCTGCCCGCTCCCCTCGAAGGGGGAAGTTGTCGTCTGGAATCGGGGAAGTGACCCCAGATGACAGTCAGGGAGCGGGCTCGAGACCTCGTCCTGCGATCCAGCTGTTGAGTTCGTCGTCGTGCCGGTGCTGCTGGCTCAGATGCCGGGGAACACTTCGTCGCTGAGCTCGGAGAACTTCTGCTCCTGCTCCTCGGAGTACTCCTGCCACGAGGCGGGGTCCCAGATCTCGATCCGGTTCATCGCCCCGATCACCATCACGTCCTTGCGGAGGGAGGCGTAATCCCTCAGCACCGACGGAATGCCGATCCGGCCCTGCTTGTCAGGAACCTCCTGTGACGCCGCCGCGAACAGCATGCGGACGTAGTCACGAGTGCCCTTGTTGGTGACCGGCGCCTCGCGGAGCCGGTCGGTCAGTCGGCTGAAGTCCTCCATCGACCACACGGTGAGGCAGCGCTCCTGCCCCCGCGTGACGACAAGCCCCTCGGCCAGGTCGTCCCTGAACTTTGCCGGGAGGAACAGGCGGCCCTTGTCGTCGAGCTTGGGCGTGTAGGTGCCGAAAAACATCCGGCACCTCCCCTGTCAGGTCCTACTGTCCTCCACTTCGCCCCACATTACTCCACTCTCATCCACCGTCAACCATTCCCCGCGCGTTTCTCCCACCGATTTGGGCCGTACGGCGACCAGGCGGCCGGGCGGTCGTCGTACGACGGGAAACCGGTGGCCATCTCGTTTGCGCAGGTCAGCGCCACTTTTCGACTCGGGAGCCGACTTCGGTGGTGCGCCGGTGGAGCAGATCGGCGCGCGGTGGTGGAGCGAAGTGGAGGAAAAGGTGGAGAAAAACCGCGCAGGTCACGAACCGATCCCGATCCCGCGTCGTCTGAGGTATGGACAACCAGACATACGCTTGACTGGTCGGGGAACGGGGCGCCGGTTCGGGAGCGCCCGCGAACAGGGACGTGGAGGCACGCGGTGGCGGCGGAAACAGGTGACGTCGAGAACGTCGCGCGGGTGGCAGCGAAGGTGCGCGACAACATCGACGCGGTCATCGAGGGCAAGACCGAGGTGGTCACCACGGCGGTGACGGTGCTGCTTGCCGAGGGCCACCTCCTGATCGAGGACATCCCGGGTGTCGGCAAGACGATGTTGAGCAAGGCGCTGGCCCGGTCGATCGACTCGACGGTGCGCCGCATCCAGTTCACCCCGGACCTGCTGCCCTCCGACGTGACCGGGGTCAGCATCTTCAACCAGGACACGCGGGAGTTCGAGTTCCGGCCCGGCGGCATCTTCGCCAACATCGTGGTCGGCGACGAGATCAACCGGGCCTCCCCCAAGACGCAGTCCGCGCTCCTGGAGTGCATGGAGGAGCACCAGGTCACCGTCGACGGGAACACCTGGCAGCTCGAGTCGCCGTTCATGGTGATCGCCACCCAGAACCCGATCGAGATGGAGGGCACCTACGCGCTCCCCGAGGCGCAGCGCGACCGGTTCATGGCCCGCATCTCCATGGGCTACCCGGTGCACGCAGCCGAGATCGCGATGCTCGCCTCCCACACCAGCCGCAACCCGCTCGACGACCTCGAGCCGGTCACCGACGCCAGCGAGATCCGCAAGATGATCGGCATCGTCAACGGCATCCACTGCGCCGACGCCGTGCTGCGCTACGCGGTGGCACTGACCACGGCCACCCGCAACACCCCCGACCTCAACCTCGGGGCCTCGCCGCGCGCGTCCCTCCACCTGATCCGTGCGGCCAAGGCGTACGCCGCGGTGCACGGACGCAACTACGTGCTGCCCGACGACGTCCACGCAATGGCCCGGCCGGTGCTCGCGCACCGCCTGCTGCCCAGCGTCGAGGCCGCGATGAGCAGCCGCACGACCGGCGCCATCCTCGACTCGCTGGTCGCCGCAGTACCGGTTCCGACGGCCTGACGAGAGCGAAGCAGACCACACGATGCGCACGGGACTCGCAGGACTCACCAGTCGGGGCAGGGCGTTCCTGGCCGCGGGCACGACAGCCGTGGTCTGCGCGATACTGCTCGGACAGGGGGCCCTGACCAGGGTCGGCGTGCTCCTGGTGGCCCTGCCGCTGATCGCGGCCTTCCTGATCGGCCGCAGTCGCTACCAGCTGTCGCTGGTGCGCACGGTCGGTCCCCAACTGGTCGCCGCCGGACAGCCGGCACAGGTCAGCCTCGAGCTCAACAACCAGGGCCGCACGCGGACCGGCCTGCTGCTCCTCGAGGACCAGGTGCCGTTCGTGCTCGGCACCCGGCCACGGTTCGTGGTCGACGGGATCCGCCACGACGTGCACCGTCGGGTGACCTACCAGGTGCGCTCCGACGTGCGCGGCAGGTTCGAGATCGGCCCGATGACGGTCCGCGTCAGTGACCCCTTCGGCCTGGTCGAGCTGGGCCGGGCCTTCCAGTCCACGGTGCCGGTGACCGTCACCCCGCGCACCGTCGCGCTGCCGACGATTCCACTGTCCGGGGCCTGGACCGGCTCCGGCGACAACCGGCCGCGCGCGTTCGCCACCGGCAGCGCCGAGGACGTCACCGTCCGCGAGTACCGCCGCGGCGACGACCTGCGCCGGGTCCACTGGCGCAGCAGTGCCCGGGTCGGCGAGCTGATGGTGCGTCGCGAGGAACAGCCCTGGCAGTCGCGGGCCACGGTCTTCATCGACAACCGGCTGACCGCCCATCGGGGGCAGGGGGTCGCCTCGTCACTCGAGGCTGCGGTCTCCGCGGCGGCATCGATCGCCGTGCACCTGACGCAGCGCGGGTTCACCGTCCGCCTGGTCACCGCCGAGGGCGAGGACCCGAACACGGCCTGGCACGACCGCGGCTCCGCGCAGAACACCGGTCCCCTCCTCGAGGCGCTGGCCGTGATCGCGCCGACCCAGCGTTCGCACCTCGCCACCGACTGGCTCGGCGACTCCACCCACTCCAGCCTGCTGGTCGGCGTGCTCGGTGGTCTCGACGACCACGACCAGGCCGTGCTGCGCCGCATGAGGCTGCACGGCTCCTCGCCGATGGCGATCGCCCTCGACGTCGACGCGTGGGGTCGGGCCCCGCGCTCCACCGTCGGCAAGAGCACCGCCGCCACCGCCGACTGGCTCAACGCGCTCGGCTGGCGCGCGGTCTCCTGCGGACCCACCGACCGACTGCCGACCCTCTGGCAGGAGCTCGGCCGCCGCGCCATCACCGGCGCCGACATCCCGCTGGAGAGCCACCCCTCCGCCCGTCCGCTGACCGGACTCACCGGCTTCACCCGCGGGGCCGAGTCATGACCGGGCGCGCGCACGCCGCTGTCTCACTGCCACTCGTGATGGCCACCGCCGTCACGTCGTGGTTCGCCCTGTGGTCCTGGGGCGGGTTCGTGCAGGCCTCCACGTCCTACCTGCCGGCGCTCTTCTTCGGCATCCCGTTCATCAGTGCGATCGGTGTGCTCACCCGGTGGGTGCGGTTCCCGATCATCGTCGTGGTGGCTGCCCAGCTGCTCGGCGTACTCCTCTTCGCGAATGCGGTCTACGGCACGTCGGTGATCCCCACCGGAGGATCCGTGACCGCCGCCGCGCAGGCCTTCGCCGACTCGTTGGAGGCGATGCGCCAGTACGCCGCCCCGGTGCCCACGCACGTGCGTGAGGTGGGGCCGGTCCTGGTCCTCGGCGGACTCGTCTGTCATGTCCTGGTCGACCTGTGCGCGGTGACCCTGGCCCGCGTTCCCGTCGCCGGACTGCCGCTGCTGATCATCTACACGTTGCCGGTCAGCATTCTCGACAAGTCGGTCAACTGGCTGGTCTTCGTGCTCACCGTCACCGGCTTCCTGATGATGCTCGCCCTCCAGGAGGGCGGCCGCATCTCGCGTTGGGGTCGACAGTTCGGTGCGCCGGTCGACGCCGAACGCATGTCGGTGTTCGGCGGACGCGATGCCCGCCGGCACCCCGTCGCACTGGGTGCGAGTGCCACCGCGCTGGCCCTGTTCGTGCCGTTGCTGATCCCGACGCTCGACCTGAACCTCATCGGTGGTGACGGTCCCGGCGGCGACGGCGACCGCGAGGTCCGCATCACCAACCCGATGACCGACCTGAAGCGCGACCTCGTGCAGGGCGCGGACGTACCCCTGGTCCGGGTCGACTCCCCCGGTCCGGCGCCGGAATACCTCCGCACGTCGGTGCTGACCACGTTCACCGGCCAGGCCTGGACGCCCGGCAACCGCGACCTCGAGGGCGACCAGGGTGCCACGGGCGAGATGCCGTACCCGATTGGGCTCAGCAACGTCTATCCGACGCGGACCCGCGACTGGAAGATCTCCATCTCCGACAACCTCAAGTCGTGGTGGCTGCCGACGCCGATGTACGTCGCCTCGATCGAGGCCGGCTCGGAATGGCGCTACGACGCGGAGATCCTCGACTTCTACACCGCCGACGAGGACCAGGACACCCGAGGCCTCAACTACTCCCTGACCGAGTTGATCCCCGACTTCAGCGGGCAGGAGCTCGCCGACGCGGGGGCTCCGCCGTCCAGCATCCAGACCCGTTTCACGGCCCTTCCCCAGATCCCGGACGAGGTCACGCAGCTGGCCCACGACCTCACCAAGGACTTCGACACAGACTTCGAGAAGGCGCAGGCGATCCAGCGCTACTTCCGCGGCGGGGACTTCCGCTACTCCACGACACCCGACCCGGGCAACGGGAACGACGCGTTGGTGGAGTTTCTCCAGGACAAGGTGGGCTACTGCGAGCAGTTCGCCTCCGCGATGGCGGTGATGGCGCGGTCCGTGGACATTCCGGCGAGGGTGGCCGTCGGGTTCTTCCAGGCCGACGAGTTGTCATCGGGCGAGTACGAATTCAGCTCCAAGGACCTGCACGCCTGGCCCGAGCTCTACTTCGAGGACGCAGGCTGGGTGAAGTTCGAGCCGACCCCGTCGTCCCACATCGGCTCCGTACCGTCGTACACCAACGACCGGATCGACCGCGAGAACCCCGACAACGACCCGAGCAACCAGACCAGCTCCTCCGCACCGACGCGCCGGCCCTCCGGGAACCAGCCGTCGACCGCCCCGCAGCAGGAGGACAAGAAGTCCGACGGCGACAAGGACACCGGCCTCTCCGTCGTCCCGTTCCTCTGGGGTGGGGGCGGGCTGCTGCTGTTGATCGGGCTCGCGCTGGCCCCGCGCATGCTGCGCCGGACCCGTGCCACCCGTCGCTGGCACGCGGGCGGCGACCC
The DNA here is from genome assembly GCF_001429525.1 of Nocardioides sp. Soil796. Classification (NCBI taxonomy): domain Bacteria; kingdom Bacillati; phylum Actinomycetota; class Actinomycetes; order Propionibacteriales; family Nocardioidaceae; genus Nocardioides; species Nocardioides sp. Soil796. The sequence continues at coordinate 482,192 of NZ_LMSQ01000017.1, read as the reverse complement.
GGCCGAGGTGGCGTGGGTCGAGTTGCGTGACGTGGTCGTCGATGTCGGCCGTGCCTGGCCGTCGGGCCGCTCCCCACGGGCGACCGGGCGCGAGATCGCCGAGTTCTTCGGTGCCGAGGTCAGCTCTGCGAGCGAAGTGATTCCGCCGACCGGTCCGGAGACCAACCCGGCTGCGATGCGGTCGCTGACCGCTCTGGTGGCCGCCCTGGAGCAGTCCCGTTATGCGGCCACGCCGACGCTGATGGATGTCGACGAGGCCCGCTCGCACCTCGACCACTGCATCGGCGCCCTGCGTGGCGGGGTCACCCAGCGCGCTCGCTGGCGCGCGGACTGGCTGCCGGCGTCGCTGCTCTCCCCGGCCCCGTCGAGCGCCTCGGCTCGCGCCGCAGCCGGACGCCGGCACCGCACCGGTCCCATCGACCAGATGTCCTGACCCGTCGCCAGTTCATGGTGACCCGTCGCCAGTTCATCGCGACCCGTCGCCAGTTCGTGGCGACCCGTCGCCAGTTCATGGTGACCTGTCGCCAGTTCATGGTGACCCGTCGCCAGTTCTGACCCGAGGTGCACCCGCTGGCGTCCTCCAGCGAGTTCGCGACGGGTCGGCGCGAACCCACCCCTCGCGAGTTCTTCACACTGTCGCCCCCGCGGCGAACGGACCGTTCAACATGCAGTTCGGTCAGTCCGTCGTACGACGCACGCTCACGGACGCGCGCCCTGGCGCGAACTGCATGTTGAACGGTCCGCCGGGTTGCCGCGCTCAGGGCAGGTCGCCGGTGAAGAACCGCTGGAGGTTCGGGGCGTACGTCGACACGTTCTCACGACGGGTCGATCGGAGTTGCGACGGGTCAGAGGCCGCCGTTGTCGCGGCGGTGACGCCACCGCTCCTCGAGACGCTCCATGAACGGAGCCGAGGAACGACCACGACGAGCCTTCGGCCGGTGCACCCTGCCGCCGTCGACGACACCGAACCCGTGGCGGGTCTCCTTCACGTCGCCCTCACCGGAGGCGGGGGCGGCACGACCGCGCAGGGTGGTCAGGCCGTAGGTGGCCGAGACCAGCATGATCACGAAGCCGAGCACGCCGACCGGGATCATCTGGAAGATCGCACCGGACATCAGCACGGCGATTCCGACCGCGAAGACGACACCCGCGAGGATCGCGCGGCGTCGCGCCGCACGCCTGAACGAGGTGCCGCGCAGCGTCGAGGCGAACTTGGGGTCCTCCTCGACAAGGGCGCGCTCCATCTGCTCGAGCAGACGAAGTTCCTCTTCCGAGAGCGGCACGTTTCCTCCCTTGATCGCAACGGACCTGTGGTCTTTGCACCAAGTCTAGGCAGCGCAGCGCAAAGGTGGTACCCGGAGGGCAAAATTGTTCATTCTTCATGCGCCTCCGATCAGGCTGGCGGGGCGCACCACGGCAGATCCGAAGCGCAACGCGGCCCGGTCCACGGCCCGGTCGGCCTCGGCCCAGCCGTGCTCCCGCTCCCCCAGCACCAGCTGTCGGTGGACGCTCTGCCGCGGCACCAACCCCTCGACGCGTACGCCGACCAACCGCACCCGGGCACGTTGCAGGCCGAGGGCGTCGTACAACCGTGTCGCGGTGCGGTGGATCTCCTGGGTGACGTCGGTCGCCTCGGGCAGCGTCTTCGACCGGGTGATCGTGGTGAAGTCGGCGAAGCGCACCCGCAGGGTGATGGTGCGACCGGCCACCCTGGCGGTGCGCATGCGGCCGGCGACCTTGGCCGAGAGCCGCAGCACCTCGCGCAGGATCAGCTCGCGGTCGTCGGTGTCGCGACCGAACGTCTCGTCGGCTCCCATGCTCTTGTCGGGATCGTCGGTGTGCCGGCGCGGGGTGATCGCCCGCCGATCGCTCCCCCAGGCCAGGTCGTGCAGCTGGCTGCCCAGGCCGGTGCCGACCGCGCGCTGCAGGGTGCGCAACGGAGTGTGGGCCAGGTCGCCAACGGTGTTCAGGCCGAGCCGATGGAGCATCTCGGAGGTCTTCTCCCCCACGCCCCACAGCTCTCCGACGTCGAGCGGGTGCAGGAAGGTGGTGACCTGGTCGTCGGGCACCACCACCACGCCGTCGGGCTTGGCGCGCCGGCTGGCCAGCTTGGCCACCGACACCGAGCCGGCGATGCCGACCGAGCACGTGATGCGTTGTTCGTCGTACACCCGGGCTCGGAGCATCTCCGCGATCCGCAGTGGTGAGCCCAGTCGCCGGGTGGCGCCACTGACGTCGAGGAAGGCCTCGTCCAGCGACATCGCCTCGACCAGCGGGGTGATCCGGCGGAACGTCTCCATCACCGAGGACGACACCGTGCTGAACGCGTCGTAGTCGGGGCTGATCACCACCGCCTGCGGGCAGGCGCGCCGGGCCCTGGTCATCGGCATCGCCGAGCGGACCCCGTGCACCCGGGCCGGGTAGTTGGCCGAGAGCACGACGCCGCGGTGGCCGCCGCCGACGATGACGGGTACGTCGGTCAGGTCGGGGCGGTCGCGGATCATCACGGAGGCGTAGAACGCGTCCATGTCGACGTGCAGCAGGTGGCAGCCGGCGGAGAGATCGGTGCGGTCGCTCATCGCGACCACGCTCCCTGGGTCGAGTGCTCAGATGGTCGCTCTGGTGACCACCTGAGCACTCGACTCGAGTCAGTGCGTGGCGAGCACGTGCACCTGGGTGGCCAGCGGGAGGTACTCGGGGCGGGTGGCGACATCCTGCTCGAGCTCGAGCAGCGCCTGGGTGGCACCGGGTTCGAGGTCGAGCAGCGACCCCGGGACCAGGTCGGCGAAGACCCGGATGCCGTGGATCGAGCGGGTCGCGAAGCCGGCACCGTCGAGCAGCGCGGTGAGCTCGTCACTGGTGAACCGGTGCCCGGCCTTGCCGGTGGAGTCGCCGGCCAGCACGGCGCGGGCCTGGGCGAAGTGGCCGGCCATCGCCCGGGCCACCACGGCCGCATGGCGCTGGGCGACCAGGAGGCTGAGGGTGCCACCGGGGCGGAGCACCCGGGCCAGTGTGGCGAGTGCGGCGGCCGGGTCGTCGACGATCTCGAGGACGCCGTGGCACAGCACCACGTCGGCACTGGCCTCGCCGACCACGTCGAGCAGCCCGGAGAGCTCGCCCTGCTGGCCGGTGACCCGGTCGGCGACGCCGAACTCCTGGGCCCGCCTGCTGAGCGCGGCGAGGGCGTCGGGGCTGGGGTCGACCACGGAGACGCGGTGGCCGAGCTCGGCGACGCGCACCGCGAAGCCGCCGGTGCCGCCCCCGATGTCGAGCACGTCGCCAGGGGTGGCGAGTACGTCGCGCAGGGACTCCCAGACGACAGCTGTGCGGGTGGCGCCTCGGCGTTCACTGGCAGACATGGCTCCCAGACTAGTGGTCGGGGTCCTGGTGGTCGGGGCCGGAAGCCCTGCACTGGTTGGCGTGTCTTGGCGACGGAGGTTCTCATCCGGCACTCCCGGGGCTGCGGTGCCACAGCTTGCGGGCCACGTCGCGGGTCTGCTCGCCGGCCGGCTTGATGTCGGAGTACGGCGACATCCGGAACCCGCTGGTGTGCACGAGGACCCGCTTGGGGCCGGTGCTCTCGAACCCGCCGGGCACCTGCGCCATCGTCTCGCGCACTGCCTCGACGCCTCCGGCCCGCCACTCGGCGTACAGCTCGGGGAGCTCCCAGCAACCGGTGGCGCGGACCGAGACCCCGCGCCGGCCGGTACGTCGCAGCTCGCCGCGCACGACCAGCAGCCAGGAGTGGAAGACCGTGGCCGCGTAGGGGCCCTGGGCGTCCTCGAAGAAGGTGGCGTCGACCGGGCCGGTGGAGTCGTCGAGGGTCAGGAAGATGACCCGGCGGCCGGAGCGGATCGGCGGCGTCTGGGTGGCCACCTTGACCCCTGCGACCAGCAGCTCGGACCGGCTGCGCTGGGACAGCAGGTCCTTGCTGCGGACCACACCGAGCTCGTCGAGGAAGGCGGCGTAGTCGTCGACGACGTGGGCGCTGACGTCGAGGCCGAGGATCTCGAGCTCGGCCTTCATGCGCTCCTCGACGTTCATCTCCGGCAAGCCGCTGGCCTCTTCTCCCGGCTCGTCGCCCAGCTCGAGGGTGAGCTGGACGCTGGTGACCGGCCGCGGGCTCTTCGTCGCCCTCGACTGGGCGGCCGCCTTGGCCCACACCCCGGCCGAGGCCAGCGCGTGGCGCTCGACGGCCGGAGCCTCCTCCCTGACCAGCGGGTCGCTGCTGCTGCGTTCGGCGGCCTGGTCGGCCCGCTCCTGCGCGGGTGTGCGCGCCGCGGGCCTCAGCCCCTTCGAGGACAGGCCCCGGCCGCGGGTCGACGAACGGGCCACCGACCGGGCGATCCGGTCGAGCTCGGCGACCTGGAGCAACAGGTCACGACGGGTCACCGTGCCGCGGCGGCGTACGACGAGGGGTGACCCGATGCCGTAGAGGTCGTCGAAGCCGCCGGCCAGCACCAGCCGCTCACAGACCGGCCGGGAGACGTGGGCGCGGTGCCAGAAGTCGGTCAGCGACTGGTAGGGCACCGGCAGCTCACCACCCTGGCCGCCCCGGGCGGCGATGATGCGCTCGACCTCGCCCTCGTTGATGCCCTTCACCTCCGCGAGTGCGAGCCGGATGCCGTAGCCGTCGTCGAGCTTCTCGACGACGTACGCCTTCTCACTGCGGTTGACGTCGAGGCCGAGCACGGTGATGCCGAACTGGCGGGCGTCATCGAGGATCAGCCGCTTGGGATACATGCCGGGGTCGTGGGTGAGCACGCCGGAGAGGAAGTGCGCCGGCCAGTGCGCCTTGAGCCAGGCCGACTGGTAGGTCGGCAGCGCGAACGCCGCCGCGTGGGCCTTGCAGAAGCCGAACGACGCGAAGGCCTCGAGGATCTTCCAGATCTGCTCGGCGACCCGGGTGGTGTAGCCCAGCCCCAGGCACCGCGGGAAGAACCAGAGCCTCGTCTCGGCCATGCCCTCGGTGTCGCCGAGCGCCCGCCGCTTCTCATCGGCCTCGGCCCGGGTCACCCCGGCGAACTGCGCGATGATCTCGATGACCTGCTCGTGGAAGACCACCACCCCATGAGTCTGGGACAGGATCGGCTTGAGGTCGTCGTGGAGGTACGACGGCATCTTCCAGCCCTGCTTGGCATTGAGGTAGGGCGTGATCATGTCGCTCTTGACCGGCCCGGGGCGGAACAGCGAGATGTCGGTGATGATGTCGGAGAAGGACTCGATGCCGGACTTGCCGACCAGCTCGCGTTGCCCGGGCGACTCGATCTGGAAGACCCCCAGCGTCTTGGACTCGCTGATCATCTCGAAGGTCTGGTCGTCGTCGAAGGGCACCTCCGCCTCGTTGTCGAGGTCGATCTCGACGTCGTCGACCCGCTTGATCTCGGTGAGGGCGTGCGCCATCGCCGACTGCATGCGGATGCCGAGCACGTCGAGCTTGAGCAGGCCGAGGTCTTCGACGTCGTCCTTGTCGAACTGGCTCATCGGGTAGCCCGACCAGCTGGCCTCCACCGGCGTGCGGTCGAGCAGGGTCGCGTCGGAGAGGAGTACGCCGCACGGGTGCATCGCGATGTGGCGGGGCAGGCCGTCGAGTCGTTCGACCAGTCGGAACATCAGGTCGAGGCGCTCCTCCCCCAACCCGCTGGCCCGCAGCTCGGGCAGGTCCTTCAGCGCCATGCGGGCGTCCCTGGCCCGGATGTGCGGGAAGGCCTTGGCGATCGCGTCGGTCTCGCCGGGCGGCATGCCGAGCGCCGCCCCGACATCGCGCACCGCATGGCGCACCCGGTAGGTGTCCATCATCGAGACCGCCACACACCGCTCGCCGCCGTACTTGTCGAGGATCGCGTCGTAGACCTCGAGCCGTCGCGCCGACTCCACGTCGACGTCGATGTCGGGAAGGTCCTGGCGCAGCGGCGAGAGGAACCGCTCCATCAGCAGGCCGTGGCGGATCGGGTCGACACCGGAGACGCCGAGCAGGTAGTTGACCAAGCTGCCGGCGCCCGAGCCGCGCGCCGCCACCCGCACCTCCATCTCGCGGATCAGGTCGACCACGTCGCCGACGGTGAGGAAGTACGACGCGTAGCCGAGCTCGCGGATCATCTCGAGCTCGTCGTCGAGCCGCTTCCAGATGCGCTGCCGTGGTGCGTTCCCATATCGCCGTCCGATCGCGGACTCGCACCGCGCCCGCAGCTCCGCGTCGGCGATCTCGGCAGTCGAGGACCGCTGCCTTTCGCCAGCCGAGGAGCGCTGCCTTTCGGCGGTCGAGGAGCGCTCCCTCTCGTTGGTCGAGTAGGTCGCTCTGCGACCGTATCGAGACCCCGACCCGACGACCTCGAACTCCGGGAAGTGCACCTCACCCAGACCGAGATCCCGCTTCGGGTCGAGCACGCACCGGTCCGCCGTCTGCCGGGTGCGGGCCAGCAGGTCGCGAGCCTCCCGATCACCCAGTCCGGCATGCCGGCAGATCTCGTCGGCCACGTCGTGCATCTGCTTGCCGGACTTGAGGAAGCCCTCGGCGTTGCCGCGGAACCCGCCCGGTCCGATGCGGGACAGCCCGGCCGAGCCCAGGGGCACCAGGGTGCGGGCGGCATCGAGCACGTCGACGGTCGGCGCGTCGAGCCGGTCGGCGTACCGGACCGCGTTGGTCAGCAGCACCGGCAGCCCGGCAGCCCGCGCCACCCCGGCCATGCGGGCAGCGTGGGCCGAGGAGCCCGGACCGTGGCTGGGCAGCCGGTGGGAGGTGACCTCGACGAGGAGGTTGCCGGCCGGGACGATCTCGCGCCAGCGGTTGAGTACGTCGCGGGCGTGGTCGTCACGACGCAGGGTGGCCGCATCGCCGAGGGTCGAGGACGGTCCGAGCAGCACCAGTACGTCGTCGCCGAGGTGCTCGGCGATCAGCTCGGGCGTGGTCACCGGTCGGCCGCGTTCGCCGGCCAGATGGGTGGCCGAGATGAGCCGGCAGATCGCCCCCCACCCAGCCTTGCCCGAGGCCAGGAACACCGCCCGGGGCAGCCCCTGCTCGCGGAACGCCCCGCCCCGCACCGGCGTCCGTGACGAACCCGCTGGTCGAGAAGGGTGCTGCGCGACCCCCTCAGGAACCATCTCGAAACCAGGCGACCATGAAGCCGCATACGCCAGGTCCACTCCCAGCACCGGACGGACGCCCGCCCGCTGGCAGGCCTTCACGAACCGGACGGCGCCGTAGGTGCCGTCGCGATCGGTCAACGCGAGCGTGTCCATCTCCTGTTCGACGGCGCGCTCGACCAGCACGTGGGGATGGCTTGCGCCGTACTGGAGCGAGTAGCCGGAGGCCACGTGGAGATGGACGAACGGGTCAGGCACTTCTCCCAGCTCGCTCGTCCAGGGTGCCGGCACGCTCCATCGAATGCGCGTTTCCGGCACGCCAGGGCAGCTGGCGCTCGACCGGGACGTGCGGGGAGAGGCCCAGCGACTGCTCGATGACGGCCAGGAACCGGTCGGACTCGCGGACCAGGTCGTCGGCCTCGCGCTCAGTGACGGCCCGGGTCGAACCGGCTTCGGCAGCGGCCCGCTTGGAGGCACCGGCGGCGAAGAACGCCGCCCATTCGCCGAGCTCGGGGGCCACCTCGGTGAGCAGCACCCAGGCGTTCTTCTGGGCACGGCGGCGGCTGGTCGTCGGTGTCGGCACAGCCTTGGCCGCGATCAGCGCGGCGGCCGCCCGCAACGCCGCGACGTGCGCACAGGCATAGCGGGTGGGCACCTCGGTCGCGGTGATCGCTTCACGCAGGGACTCGGCGGCCCGCTCGAGGTAGGAGTGGGTGGTGGCGGGGAGGCAGTAGGGATTCATGTCGTCGCTCCTTCAGTCCGCGCAGCCGAGAAGCTGCCAGTTGCCGTCGGCCCATGAGAAGGCGAGGTCGAAGACTCCCCCGCCGGTCATGCCGTTGCCGGCCTCGACCCGCCACATCTCACGCTCGGCGAGCAGGTCGGCCCCGAGAGTGGCCAGGTCTCCCTCGGCACCGTCGTCGTCGCTGCCGATGACGGCGCGGACGCCGGCCGACTGCCACCACGGCCCGGTCTCCACCCAGTGCGCGACGACGTCGCGCACCTTCCACAACTTGCCTCGCCAGAGGAACTGCTCGGGAGCCTCCACCTGGCGGCCGGCCTGTCCCACCATTCCCCTACGGACTTCCACGGGGTCGTCGTACCGACGCATGTCCTGCTCCTTCCCCAGAGCTTTCGTGACGGTTTCGACCCCTGCTGATGTGTGCTTCTCGACCCCTCGTTCTCGACCCCTGGTGCCGCTGTGTGATCCCGGCGAAGGCGGGGGTCGAGGTCGCCTCCGCCGGGCTTGATCGAACATTTGTTCGAACAAGTCAAAGGTACACCCGGCCCCCGACAACGCGTCAACCTCTGTCCGAAACCGTGTGGAACTGGTTTCCGGAGACCCGCGTCGAGCGGCCTGGATCGAACCTACGACTGACCACCGACAGTCGGCTCAGACCGACCTGAACTCACGAGATTTCGCCGTCGGAAGGCCCGCGTCCGCCCGCTCCCCGGCCGGCGGCTTCACGACGCCGATGCGTCGAGCCACGCCCAGAGCCATGCCATTGCCGCCACGAGAAAGTGAACTGCTGCAAGGCTCACGTGGGACCGGCAACATTTGGGTGCATGCTTGCGACGTATCCACTGGCTTCGGGCACCTACTCAGACCACGTTCGCGCTCACGTCAGCGGGTGTGCTGATGGCCCGGGGAACCGACGGCGACCTGGCCACGTCTCATCCCCAGCTCCACCCCCGGCCTCAACCCCATATCCAAGGGGACACCATGCGCAGGAAAGCACTCGTCGCCACCACGCTGGCGGGCTGTGCTCTCACCTGGACCGCCGGCTGTGCCAGCGACTCCAAGCCTGAACTGACAGACGAAGACGCGACCACCGCCCTCTTAGATTCGATGGCCGGCGCCAGCGAGGGCACTGAGTCCCTCATCTACGCCGAGGACCTCACCGACTACCTGCCCGGCCAGGAGATCGTCATTGACGGGGCGGATCCCGTACCTGTGGCCGACGGGATCGTTCGGGGCTCCGTCGTTGACGTCCAGGTCACTGCAGCAGGCCGTCACGCCATGAACGGCGACGAGGAAGCTCCGGCCGATGAGCGAGTCGACGTCGACGCGGAGGATGCGGACTGGCGTGAACTCACGGCAACCGTGGCCGAGGCCGAGGCATGGGGGTCAGCAGTGCGCGACCGGGACGAGGTTCGGTTCATCATCACGATCTCACCAGACGCCGACCCGGCTGACTACATCCAGGGCCTCAAGGCAATGGACGATGCTCTCGTCATTCTCGATAGCCAGGGAAGCGTGGCATCCAACCCCGAGTCGTTCCGGCTGGCCGCCAACGAAACTGCGCTCGGCGAGGTGCATCCTGACGAAACGATCGCATTTCCGGCCACTGACCAAGGGTACGAAGAGTTCTTGGGCGGCATCCGAACCCTCGATGACCTCAGACGTGAGGCCTACGTGAAGCAACGCACCATCGTGGTCGAGCACTTCGTTGTGAAGAGCCGCTAGCAGCGCAACTTGCTGCTACTCACGAGGCGACATGTGGAAGCGCGACGAGTCGGACCCTGCGGGTGGGTCGGCATGCTGCCCGCCGCCGCGCGCGGATCACGGCATGATGTGCGCAGTTTGTGGTGACGCTCTTCCTGCATTCGAAGGTCAATGCCCTCGACCTCGGTCTACGCTCCGGTGATGCATGTCTCCGTGATGTCCGACGTCGCGCCAGGTGGTGACGGTCAAGGACCTCAGTTCTCCGACGTCGCTCGCGTTGGGCGTTACTTCGTACGCCGCTTCGTGGCACAGGCCCGCGCTTTCGACCAGCCCACCTTCCGGTCTGTGATCGCTGACCATCTCGAGGTCCCCACCGAGAACCTGCCCATCACCCGCGAGAGATGGCCTGCGTATGAGCATGTCAATGTGCAGGGCGCCCTGGACGTAGTCCTGGAAGAGCACGGAGACGCCGCCACCGTCGTCGGAGTCGCCGATCATCGGCACCGCGGACCGTTTGGCCTCGCGGATCTGCTGAGTGACAGCGACGGCTTCGGACGACACGGTCCACGCCCGGGAAACGTCACACGCATGAGCCTCCCCAGTGGACCCGCCGGGCAGACACGCGAGTGCCTGAGCATCGCTGTGGTGCTGTTCGAGGACGGCGGGGAACGGACCGCACTGCTTCTCCGGGGCCCGGACCCTGAGGACGGTTCGATGGAGGTGACCGTCGAGATCATCTCGACTGCCCCAACCCTCGGTGAGCAGCTAGGACACCGCTTGCGTGACCTGGCACTGAAGCACAACGTGTACCGCGGCCACGTGGTCTCCTTCGGTCACAGCATGTTCGGGGAGCGCGACTCACTCTTGCGGTTCCAGGAACGACCCACGATGTCGTCCGACGAACTCATCCTGCCTGCGGAGACCTTCGAGGACTTGCGACGTCAAGTCGTAGGAGTCGCACGCAACAGCGCACGGTTACGCGCGGCCGGGCAACACCTCAAGCGCGGATTGCTGCTCTATGGACCTCCGGGGGTCGGCAAGACACACTCGGTCCGCTACCTGGTCAGCGAACTGGTCGACACCACCGTGGTTGAGCTCACCGGCGAGTCCCTCCACGGAATCCGCGAGGCATGCTCGGTGGCGCGAGCCTTGCAACCGTCGATGATCGTGATCGAGGACGTCGACCTCATCGCTGAAGAGCGCAGCCGCTACGGCGGGGAGACCCCGCTGCTCTTCACCTTGCTCAACGAGATGGACGGCCTCGACGAAGACGCCGACGTCGTCTTCCTGCTCACCACCAATCGCGCCGACCTCCTTGAGCCCGCTCTGGCATCCCGGCCCGGTCGTGTCGATCAGGCGGTTCACATCGAGGTGCCCGACCGCGAGTCGCGTCGCCGACTCGTTGAGTTGTACCGCAGCACCCTTGACGTGGATCTGAGTCGCGTCGACGCCGTCCTTGATCGGACCGATGGCGTGACCGCATCCTTCCTGAAGGAACTCCTCCGACGCTCGGCGGTCGTGGCGGCCGACCGTGACGAGTCGATCGAGAATGCTCTCAAGGTGACCGCCGACGACCTCGATACTGCGCTGGACGAACTCCTGGACACCCGTAACCAGATGACACGCGCTGTGCTGGGGTACCGGAACGAGGAGACGTAACAGTGCGTTGTCACCGATCCTGCCCTCAAGAATGATGAGCACCGTTGGGCGCGACACGGGACCTTGGCCTCCACCGGATGACAATTTGCCGTTCGCCAGACAACCGCTCGATCGAAGCCTCACACTCGGGATACTCATCTGAAGGATCCGGGGACATGTCTTGGCTTCACGTCGCCTACTAAGTGCACTGTGAAGAGAGCCGCAGGCTTCGCTGCCAATGGGCTGGCGTTTGGCATCTGCCTGATTGCTACTGCCCTCCCTTGGCGAACTCCTTTTTTTGGTGTCGCCGGACCCGGCGGTCTCACATTGCTGGAACTCGGTATCGCGCTGGCAATGGCATTCCTAGGTTGGAGAACCCATCAACACAACAGCCTCCTGGGTTCGAGTTTGATCGCGGGAGCCTTCGGAGTAGCGACCACAACTGTCGTCTTCTACTCGCTATGGGTCTCTGTCCCTATTGGAGGCAACTGACCTGCGGTAAACACGAGCAGCGGTTGCAGTTCCTACACGACGTTGTGGAATCCACCCAGTGCTTCGGCGCCGAGGTGCCGGAGAAGCTGATTGCCTTCGGCAGCCGCAGGGGTGAGCAGGCGACCGCACATCGACAGGGTGCGCCCTGTCCGCGGCAGACTCGGGCGCATCTGGCAGAACGCAAGACCTCGCCTTGGTGATCGCGGCATGCTGATGTCCCAGAGATCAACGGAGGTGAAACCCGTGTTCGCACGAATCGCAGTCTGGGAGCCCATGCCAGACGATGATCGCCAGTGGGTGATCGACGCGGCCAAGACCGTCCCAGGAGTACTGAACGCCTACCACTTGGTCGACGAGGCGACTGGAAACGGCCTGTCGATCGCGTTCTTCCAGGACGACGTGGACGTTGCCGAGGTCAAGGCTGCAATTGCCATGAAGGCGCTTGAAATTCGGTGGAACGACGTTCCTCGCCCTGGCCCGTCATCCGAGTCGATCTACCAGGTTCTGCGCAGCGGCTAAGCCGCCCGCTGATCGGAAGGCCCGTGCACCATCAGCGGCATGTGCGGTCGCTTCTTTTGGAGGAGCTAGCCGGCCCGCGCTCCTAGGCGTCGTTACCGGGGGTTGACGTGTTGAGACGCGACGGCACGTGCTGCCGCAGGAACGCGATCTGGTCTGCAATGACGCGGTCAAAGTCGTCGCCGATGTAGATGTCGAAGTGTCCGGCGTCGTAGCGGCGGACCTCTCCCCTGGGTGCGTTGGCGGCGTGCCGCAGTGTGGCCGGTGCCGGGGCGACGGTGTCGCCGTCGCAGACGCAGAAGAGTGCTGGCTTGGTGAGGTCCTTGGCTCGCCGTCCGGGTCTGTCGAGTGGCACGGCGAGCCCGATGCGGGCCGGGACCTGGGACCTGTACTCGGCTTCGGTGAGGCCGGAGGCTTCGAGCAGTTCCAACACTCCTTCGGAGACGTCGTTTGCGCTCATCAGGCCGACTTCGCCGGCGCGGGCGGCGACCGGCACCCGCACGGGTTCGCGTCCGATCGCCGTTGCGAACAGGTCGCGGACCGCTGCGCCGGTCAGACGAGCAGCCACTTTCGGCGGGATCTTCATCAATGCCGCGAACCCGTCGGTGAAGGGGCATTGGGAGATCGACGCCGCGATGGAGGGGTCGGCGGCGGCGGTGACGATGGCGTGTCCGCCACCGAACGAGGTTCCCCAGGCCACCACGGAGTCGGGGTCGACCTCGGGCAGGGTGCGCGCGAACGCCACCGCAGACCGCCAGTCCTCCCGCTGCCGGGGGATGCTCAGCAGTTCCCGTGGTTCGCCACCGCTCTGCCCGAAGTGGCGGTAGTCGAACACCAGGCACGCGTACCCCTCGGCCTGGAAGCGCTCGGCGAACGCGGCCAGGCGCATCTCCTTGATGGCTCCCAGACCGTGTCCCATCACCAGGACGGGTGCTGGGGTCGCCTCAGTCGCACCCTCGGGTACGTACAGCCATGCGTGGCACCGATCTTCGCCGGACGGGAAGAACAGCTCTCGACGGTCACTCATGACAGCCTCCTCTTGATTGGCATACAAGAGATATTGCCGGCGCTCTTGAATGGCTGTCAAGATGAGGTGTGCCACGTATCCGCCACGACCAGACCAAAGAAGCCAAGCGCGACGAGATCGTCGCCGCGGCGAGTTCGTTGTTCGTCTCCGAGGGCTATGACGGCGCGTCGATGGGCAAGATCGCCGCCGCGGCCGGACTCACGCCGAACACCCTCTATTGGTACTTCGGCGAGAAGGATGAGCTGTTCGTTGCTGTCGCCGACCTGTACCTGGACCTGCTCCTCGAGCAGCACACAACCGTGGCCGAGCAACCCCTGGCGGAACAGTTCGCGTGGCTCGTCGACAACCTGCGGCCAGTGCGTCACCTGGTTGCCACCGTGCACGCCCGCGTGGCACGGTCGCCGCGGATCGCGGAGTGGCACTCCAGGTTCCATAGGAAGATGGAAGCCCTCTTCGAGGACCAGCTGACCATCGAGCTCTCGGAAACTCGACGCCTTGCCGAGGTAGCGGTCGTCACCTTCGCCATCGAAGGAGCCGTCACCCACGACCTCGACGCCAGCGCGACCGCGGACCTGTGCCACTCCCTCACCCAGCGACTCGCGGCGCTTTAGCTGGCCTCTAGTCCGCCGCTCGCTCATCGGCAAGACAGCGCGAAATGCGGCAGTTGCGGACGTTCGCGAGGCTACGCGTACGCCCGATTCCGGCCGGTAGCATCGACTCCGCACAGAGACCGGTGAGACTGTCGAGGTGATGCCCGCATGACCAACTACTTCATGGTGGGGACGATTCACGGTGGTTGGCACGGCGACGGAGCACGGGAGATGCTCGCCGACTGGATCGAAGCGGGCGAGTGGGTCTTGGGCTGGCACAACATGGAGTCGGACCCGAGCTACCAGAAGCAGGCCCCGAACCTCGACCTCATGGAGCACGGCGACGTGCTCGTCGCGAAGCAGATGAACAACGACTTCCGCACCATGCTCGTCAAAGCCATCGGTGTCGTGACCGAGCCTTCAACTGACGGCCACCGGGTCGGTGTGGATTGGGTGCGTGACCTTCGATCAGCGCCCGTCACGCTTCCGTCGTCGTACCGCCAGACCTTGACCAGGGTGTCCGACACACCTGCGTCGAGGACGCTCATCAGGGACCACATTCTCCCGCTGATTAGTTGAGGGCTAGCTTCCACCAGCCACCTCGCCGGCGTCGCGGTGTGCCTCTGACCGCCAGCGATGACTCAATGGCGGCGATCGAGTGCTCCCGGGAGCTGAGTCACGGCTCCGCGGCGGCGGCTCGGTGACCCTCTGCGGTAAGACGCTGGCGCTCTCTCATCGGCATGAGCGGACGCCTGCGAGCGGAGATCCTTGGTCGTCTGCTGCCCTGAACAATCTCGATCTGATGCTCTCGACTCTTGGCAGTGTCCTTGGCCTCGTCCACAGAGCCGTCGTTTCACTTCTGTCGAGGCACTTGCCCACGGATCGCGGCTGTAGCCGTGTACTACGCGTGGCGATGCCGGTGCTCCCAGAGCAACCGCCGAGCCTCCTTGGTATCCAACTTCTCCAGGCCCTTCTCGCTCCAGTACCGGATGGACTCGTCTGGGCTGGTCAGCGCGCCCGCGAACACGGAGAGCGCCTCGGGTGAGCGGGCGTCACCGAGCAACTCCAGGAGCCAGCAGCGCAAGCCGTGGTCGCTCTCGGCGGCGTAGGCGCCGCTGAGTTCCGCCACGTGATCGGCGGCGACGCGCCTGACCAACCCGAATCCGTCCTCCCGCACTTGTGCGGGACGCTTGCGCATCATCGCCAAGCCACGTGTGAAGTCGTTGACCACGAAGCGGAGTCTAAGTGCGATGCCGACGGCTGACACCGACAGTCGCGCAACAGGTGAGTACGTCGACTCATGCGCCCGACCCTCGGGACTACCTAGGCTCTTCGACCATGACCCTGTCCCGCCTCGGGCTGCTCGCCTCGGCCCTGTTGGTTCCCGTCCTCGTCGCCTGTGGCACCGCGACCGATGCCGATGACCCGGCGACCGGTGGCCCTACGGGGATGACCGACCGACCCTCCGGTCCGGTGACCTACGCAGCCGACATCACAGCCCTCACGCAGAGCGGGCCCGGAAGGGTCACGGTCACCCTCGACCTGCCTGCCGGGGCACCGGGATGTGCCCGGCACCCGAAGGCGACCGTCGAGGCCGAGAAGCACGCGGTCTTCCTGACCGCGACGTTCCAGTCGCTCGCCGCGACACTCGACTACGACGCCCATGCCTGCCCGAAGATGCAGCCCCATGAGCTGTCGGTCGACATCCCGGAGCTGGACGGCCGCACGCTGGTCACCGACAACTCCGTCGAATGGAAACCGGGCAACGGGCCGTCGTACGTGCGTTGCGACGACCAGGTCGGCTGCTACCCACCGAACGACCGTTGCGACCCCGCGTGGACAGGCACCCTGCTGCAGGGAGTCGAGATCCCGCCCGAACAGCAGGTCGACGTACTCGCGTGCGAGGGCAGCTGGATGGTGGCCGAGGTCGACGCCGTCATGACGGGATGCCAGTCCGTCGACGGCTCCACTCCTCCCGCGGGCTGCGTCGGGAAGGGCACGCACACCCGGTTCTTCGCCCACTTCACCGGGGAACGCTGGAACGCCGTCGCGACGGGCACCGCAGCTGGCTGCGCCGACGTCGCCTCCGTGCCGTCGTTCCCCCGGACACTGTGCCGGGCGCTGCCCGCCCGCTGAGTAGGGTCTCCGACATGGCAGAACACCCCTCCATCGAGAAGTTCCGCGCGGTCCTGGCCGAGAAGGGCGGCACCGGCGAGATCGTCGTACTCCCCGACTCGGTGCACACCGCGGCTCTGGCCGCCGAGGCGCTCGGCTGCGAGGTCGGCGCGATCGCGAACAGCCTGCTGTTCAACTCCGAGGGCAGCCCGGTGCTGATCCTGACCAGCGGCGCCCACCGGGTCGACACGACCAAGGTCGAGGCGACCACCGGTCCACTCAAGCGCGCCAAGCCCGACTTCGTCAGGCACCACACGGGGCAGGTGATCGGCGGGGTCTCCCCCATCGCCCACCCCGCGCCGGTGCCGACGTACATCGACCCCTGGCTTCGCAAGTACGACGTGGTGTGGGCCGCCGCGGGCCACCCGGCGGCGGTGTTCAGCACGACGTACGACGAGCTGGTCACGATGACCGGCGCAACCGAGATCGAGGTGGAGTGACAGTGGAGATCTGGATCAACCCGGCCTGCTCGAAGTGCCGTACGGCGGTGGGCGCGCTCGACGAGGCCGGCAGTGAATACACCCAGCGTCGCTACCTCGACGACCCGCCGACCGTCGCCGAGATCGAGGACGTGCTGACCAAGCTGGGCCTCGAGCCGTGGCACATCGCCCGCATGAACGAGCCGATCGCCAAGGAGCTCGAGCTCAAGAACGTGCCGAAGGACGACGCACACCGCGGCGACTGGGTGGCCGCGCTGGCCGCGCACCCCAAGCTGATCCAGCGCCCGATCATCACGCTGGACGACGGCACCGCCGTGGTCGCGCGCGACGACGAGACGCTTGCCCGGGTGCTGAAGAACTAGAGAAGGGGTGTGGGTCCGGCCTGCAGGCCGAACCCACACCCGTCACCGGACGACGGGGGTCAGGCGTCCGGTGAGACCAGGGTGGGCAGGAAGCGGTCGAACTGCTTGGCCAGCTTCGCCGAAGGCGTGATGCGGATCGGGTTGGTCAGGGCCTGCACCTTCTCGTAGCCCCACTTCGCCGCACGCATGCGCTGGTTCGGCGTCCCGTGGTGACCGTCGGAGTCGAAGCTGCAGTCGCCCACTTCGTACGACGCGCGCTGCGCCTCCAGGTACTTCTTGTGGCTGAACGCGAGGCCGCGCTCGTGCGAGGTCGAGAAGCTGCCGAACGAGTCGGCCATCAGCTCGGTACGCCGGGTGGCCTCCGGGCCGGTGAGGTCGGACTCGAAGAGGCCCTTCTCGTACTGCACATGGTGGCCGAACTCGTGCGACAGCACCGAGCGGCCACTGACCTGCGACATCCCGATCTCGTGCAGCGCGGTGAGCACGCCGTCGCCCATCACGATCTTGTCGGGCACGCCGTCGACCACCGGGTCGGGGTCGCCCTCGGCGGTGAAGGCGAACGCGTTGAGGGTGAAGATCGGGTGCTCGCCGCTGTCGAGGACGGGATTGGCACTGAGGATCTCCATGACCAGGTCGGCGAACTCCAGGGCCTCGTCGCCCTCTACGCCGAGCAGCAGGGTGGCCGCGCGGGCCACGCGGGCACGGTCCTTCAACATCTCGCCGTGCATCGCCAGCAGCTGGATGTCGAACGACTTGATGTCCCAGAAGTCCTGCAGCGTGCCGAAGTCGCGCGGCAGCACCTTGTTGTACTCACCGTGGGTGCCGAAGTACTGCTTGGTCGCGTCGGTCTCGTAGATCAGCGCGTCGTACGTCGGGAAGTCGAGCACGCCGAACAGGCTGAGCACCATCAGGTCGCCCTGGCCGATCTTCCCGACCTCGGCCGACACCCACTGGTTGAACGGGCTCTCGGTGCACTCGTAGTCGTCGGGGTTGATCACCCCGGAGATCGCGTCGGTCCACTGCGTGGCGTCGAGGCCCAGGTGGCGCAGGGCGCTGCTGCGGTGCTTCTGCCAGTCGGCCGGCAGCGTGGCGATCAGCTTCTCGAGCCGCGCCTCCCTCACCGCGTCACCCTTGACGGCGGCCCTGGCCTCGCCGAGGGTGACGCCTTCTGCGATCGAGTCCGGCGCGGAGACCAACGTGGACTGCGGAATCTCGTCCTTGTCGTCGGCGACGGCCTGCGGGCTGGCCGTCAGGACCAGGCAGAGCGACGCCGCCAACGAGGCGGTGACCGCAAGGCGCTTCTTCATGCTTCTCCCCATGTGTGTCGAGACGGCCGCATGCCCGGGAGTCGGAGGTGATCCGGATCGAACCGTCGTACTGCCGAGGAGTTTGGGTGCCAGCGCACCCGCTCCGGAAGGAGTTCCCGCTGGCGTGGTTCGGCACTGGCAGGTGTCGGCCACCGTCTCGAACCAGGCCCTTGCCTGCCGGCCGCGGCAGGGACAGGCTCCACTAGCCTCAGGGTCGTCCCCGACCCAGGAGGCTCCCCTCATGAGCACGTCACCCGCTGCACCCGCCCAGGAAAAGGGCCTGGCCCGGTTCGCCCAGAGAAGCGCCGCGTGGACGGAGAAGTGGTTCCCCGACGCCTACGTCTTCGCCCTCGCCGGGGTCGTGATCATCTGCGCCGCTGCGATGATCAACGGTGCCAGCCCCGCAAACGTGGCCCGCACGTTCGGTGACGGATTCTGGGACCTGACCGCGTTCACACTCCAGATGGCGATGGTCGTGCTCACCGGCTACATCGTGGCGTCCTCGCCGCCCGTCGCCCGGCTGATCGAACGAATCGCCACCGTGCCCAGGACGGCACGCGGGGCGGTCGCCTTCGTGGCGCTGCTCGCCTGCCTGGTCTCGATGCTGAACTGGGGACTGAGCATGGTCTTCGGCGGACTGCTCGCCCGCGCCATCGCACGGCGTACCGACCTGCGCGTCGACTACCGCGCACTCGGCGCCGCCGCGTACATGGGACTGGGCGCGGTCTGGGCCCTGGGCCTCTCGTCCTCGGCGGCGCAGCTGCAGGCAACGCCCGAGTCCCTGCCGCCCGAGCTGCTGGAGATCACCGGCGTGCTCGACTTCGGCGCGACCATCCTCACCTGGCAGTCGCTCACCCTGGCCGCCGTCCTCATCGCACTCACGGTCGCCGTCTCGTGGTTCTCCGCGCCCCAGGGCCAGGCCATCAGGACCGCCGAGGAGATGGGCGTCGACCTCGACGACACGGTGGCCGAGACCGAGGCCCGCACCCGCCCCGGCGAGTGGCTCGAGCACTCCCGCATCCTGCCGATCCTGATCGGCCTGCTGACGCTGGGCTGGCTGGTGCTCCAGTTCGTCGACCTGCCCGTGCTCACGGTGGTCAGCAGCCTCAACGGCTACCTCATGGTCTTCCTGGTGCTCGGCCTCGTCCTCCAGGGCACGCCACGCAAGTTCCTCGACGCGACCATGAAGGCCGTCCCCTCCACGGCCGGCGTGCTCGTGCAGTTCCCGTTGTACGCCGCGATGGCTGCCGTGCTCACCCGTGCCGAGGGGTTCGGCGGCGTCTCGGTCTCGGGCCACCTCGCCGAGCTCTTCACCGACATCGGCGGTGGCGGGGCGTTCGCCGTGGTGATCGCGCTCTACACCGCGCTGCTAGGACTCCTGGTCCCGTCGGGCGGCGGCAAGTGGCTCGTGGAGGCGCCGTACGTCATGCAGTCGGCGACCGACGTGCACATGAACCTCGGCTGGACGGTGCAGATCTACAACGCCGCCGAGGCACTCCCCAACCTGGTCAACCCGTTCTTCATGCTCCCACTGCTCGCGGTGCTCGGCCTGCGTGCTCGGGACCTGGTGGGGTTCACGTTCCTCCAGTTCCTCTTCCACCTGCCCGTGGTGCTGTTGCTGCTCTGGCTCCTCGGCATGACGTTCGAGTTCGTGCCACCGGTGGCCCCCTAGGAATATTCTCGGCCCCTCATGCGAACCTCGTCGGCCGCTCGTGACGTAGTCAGGGTGTCAACCTCTCCACACCGGAAGGCACCCCATGCGTCGTGACCGCCGGGAACGCGAGTTCACCGACTACTTCATCGCGCGCGGTCCCGCGTTGCGTCGTACGGCGTACCTCGTCGTGCGCGACTGGCACACCGCCGAGGACGTCACCCAGCTCGCGCTGGTCAACGTGTACGCCGCATGGTCGCGGATCCGCCCCGAGACCCGCGACGCCTATGCCCGCAAGGCTGTCGTCAACGAGTGCCTGTCGCACCTGCGGCGGCGCAAGCCCGAGTCGGTCGTCGACCAGTTGCCCGAGAAGGCTTCGGACGACCACTCGACGCCGCTCGACGTGGGCCACGCGCTCGGGCTGCTGCCCGACCGCCAGCGGGCGATCATCGCGCTGCGCTTCCTCGACGACCTGTCGGTCGCCGATGTGGCGCAGGCCCTCGGCGTTGCCGAGGGAACCGTGAAGTCACAGACCTCCCGGGCACTGGAGACGTTGCGCGCCCACCTTCCCGAACTCGCCCTGACCGAGGAGCTCCGATGACCGAGCACGACCTCCACACCCTCGTCCGCGACCATGTCAACAGCGACGAGCCGCCGTTCCAGCTCACTCCCGACGACACGATCACCCGCGGTCGCCGTACTCTCCGTCGCCGCCGGGCGATCACCGGCGGCGTCTGTGCCGCTGCCCTGGCCACGATCGGCGCGGTGACCGTGCCGCAGCTGATCGACTCGGGCAACGGGTCCTCCGGCAACAAGGTGGTCGCCGGCAGCCCGGACTACGACGCGAGCCAGATGCCGCGCATCATCGACGAGCACGCCCGGGTCGTGTTCGCGAAGACGACGCCCGGCCTGCCGGACGGCGTGCGCAGCGTCACCGACAGCCAGGGCACCGCGCTGCCGGAGAAGTTCTGGGACAAGGCCTCCCAGATGACCGTCGACTACACCATGGCCGGCCGCGAGTTCCGGATCAGCCTGCTGCACGCGCGCAGTGAGGCCGAGGGCGACCGCGACACCTACTGCCAGGCCGAGCTCGCCAGTGACTACTCCGTCGCCTGCGAGACGTTCGACGTCGACGGGCGCACGGTGATCAGCCAGACGATGGCCCTGCGACGGATCGGCGACGGGTGGGCGGTCGTGCCGAACAAGAAGCTCGCGACCTTCGACCCCGACAAGCTGTGGTTCTCGCACATGGTCGAGGACGTCCGCTCCGAGACGCTGGTGGTGACGGCCACCGAGGTCGTCAAGGCATCCTCCGTCGAGGCGGCCGACTGGAACGCGCCGATCGACGACCTCACCTCGCTGGTCACTGACCCGGAGCTCGACATCCCCGCGCCGCCCACCGACAAGGACGGCTGCGTGTGGTCCCTCCCGATCACCGGCACGTCGAACGGCGTGGACCAGGCCGGGTGCATGGCGCAGGCCGACGCAGTCGAGGGGCCGTAGTTCCCGACTCGACGCCCGTACGTCCGAGTGGCCGCGCGTGCCACCCCGGAGTACGGGCGCGAATACCCGGCGTCAGGCTCCGGGGCCACTAGAGTCCGTCTCGTGGAATCACTCGCGCTGGTGTTCTCGAATGGCTGGGCCAGTGGCATCAACAGCTACCTGGTGGTGCTGGTGCTCGGCATCTCGGAGCGACTCGGGGCCGACGGGATCCCCCATGTGCTGGGTCGCTGGGAAGTGCTCGGCATCGCCGGATTCATGTATGCGATGGAGTTCGTGGCCGACAAGATCCCGCTCATCGACTCCACCTGGGACACCATCTCGACCGGCATCCGGCCGACCGTCGGCGCCGTGCTCGGCGTCCTGGTCGCCGGCGAGGCCGACTCCCTCAACGGTGCGGTCGCGGCCGTCGTCGGTGGCGGCAGCGCCCTGGCCTCGCACCTGGTGAAGATGGGCGGCCGGATGGCGATCAACTCCTCCCCCGAGCCGGTCACCAACATCGCCGCCAGCGTCGGAGAGGACTTCGCGGTGCTGGGCGTGGTGTGGTTCGCGATCGAGAACCCCGAAGCCGCCGCGATCATCGCCGCAGTGTTCCTCGTGCTGGGACTGGTGATGCTCTACTTCGTGGCCAGGCTGATCCGGAAGTTCTGGCGACGCTGGAAGGGTCGGGAGCCCCGGCCGCCGGCGTACGCCTGACCGGTTCTGCTCGACATCCTCATTGCGCGCCAGCACGACCGCACTCCGCCGCGAAACCGATCGGCCACGCCCTTGGCGCACGGTTGTAATCTTGATTACATGATTACAGACGAGAACAGGGAGCGGGTCCGCGGCTGGTTCGCCGGCCGCCTCCCCGACGAGTGGCAGGCCGAGCCTGCCCGCACCACGATCGACCGCGAGGAGATCACGGTCGTTCTCACGATCCCCGACATCGAGACCACGTCCGGCGACGACGCACCTTCGGAGGCCGAGGCCGCCGAGGCGCGCGCCGGCCGAGCCGCCGGGTTCCGCGAGGACACCCGCAAGGCACGGATGAAGATTGCCCGCGAGGCCGAGCACCGCTTCGAGCGCAAGGTCGCGTGGGGCGTCCGCGTCGGCGAGCACGAGGAGCTGTGGACCCACGTCGCGGTCCCGGTGATGACCCGGTTGCGGCAGCCCCAGCGCCTGGTCCTCGACACCCTCGTCGACTCCGGCGTGGCCCGCTCACGCGCCGACGCCCTGGCCTGGTGCGTCCGCCTGGTCGGGCAGCACGAGCAGGACTGGCTCGAGGAGCTGCGCGGCGCCATGGCGAAGGTCGCCGACGTGCGCACCCAGGGACCGACTGCCTGAGGGTCGCGACGCCTCCACCACTGGACGAGATGTTCCAAGGGGTGCCGGATCAGCTCGCGGGGCATCCGCGCCCGATCCGGCAAGGCGGATGAGCGAAGGCGGGACGGAGTCCTGTCGAGTCGAGGACAACGCCGCCGGTCGGGATGCGGGGCACCGTGAGCCCGGCACGTCCCCTTGGAATGTCTCGTCTAGGGTCGGCACATGGCGCGCGTCGTGGTGATCGGTGGAGGCTTCGCAGGCATGGCCTCGGCCGCTCGGCTGGCCAAGCTCGGTCACGAGGTGACCCTCGTGGAGCAGATGTCGCAGCTCGGGGGCGCGATGGGCGTCGTCGAGAAGGACGGCTTCACCTGGGACGCAGGCCCGTCGGCAACCTTGCTGCCGGCCGTCGTACGCGACCTGTTCCGCAAGACCGGCCGCCCGCTCGAGCGCGAGGTCGACCTCGTGCAGCAGCCGATCATCCGGACCCACCACTTCGAGGACGACACCACCGTCGCACTCCCCGGCAGTTCGCGGGCCGCGCAGATCGAGGCCCTCGATGGTCTCGGGGCCGGCCTCGGCGACCAGTGGGCTGCGTACGTCGAGGGGTTCGCCGACGACTGGGAGATGATCCGCCGCGACTTCCTCGAGCGGCCGTGGATCCCCGAGATCGCCGCCAAGGAGACCACGTCGCGCATCTTCACCCGCGACATGCTGGCCAAGCGGTTGAAGAAGTCGTTCAAGGACGACCGGCTCCGTCTGCTCGCCGCGCACCCCTTCGTCTTCGAGGGCCACGACGCCCGCGACGTGCCGGCCTGGATGGGCATGGTGTCGTACGTCGAGCAGCGGTTCGGCGCCTGGACGATCGACGGCGGACTCGGCCGCCTGTCCGGCGTACTCGCCCAACGCCTCGCCACCCGCAAGGTGACCGTGCTGCTCGACACCGCGGTCACCGACATCGTCGTGCGCGAGGGACGCGCGGTCGCGGTGTCCACGAGCGCCGGCGAGATCGACGCCGACGTGGTGGTCTGCGCCTCCGACCCGCGTCGCCTGCCCACAATGGCCGAGCGGGTACGCCGCACCATGCCGGCCATCCCGCCGGTCGTGTGCCACCTCGGGCTCACCGGCGACGTGCCGGACCTGCCGCCCGAGTCCGTCTTCCACGGCGACCCGATGATCGTCGTGCGCACCGGCGGCACCGCCCCCGACGGCGGCAAGGCGGTGACGCTCTTCGGACGCGGACTCCTCGCCGAGGACATCGTGCTCGGGCTGGTGCGCAAGGGCATCAACCTGCGGCCGTACGTCGAGGTGCGGGTCGACCGCTCACCGCGCACCCAGGTGGAACAGTGGGGCGGGTCGCCGATGGGCGTG
Source organism: Nocardioides sp. Soil796 (assembly GCF_001429525.1). Lineage (NCBI taxonomy): Bacteria > Bacillati > Actinomycetota > Actinomycetes > Propionibacteriales > Nocardioidaceae > Nocardioides > Nocardioides sp. Soil796. Next base: position 458,295 of record NZ_LMSQ01000017.1, on the reverse strand, counting down.
CTCTGGCAGGGCCGCGGCACCTTGAAGGAACGTCTCTCCACCACCACGCCGGTGCCCGGGGTGTACGCCGCGGGCGCGCACGCCAACCCTGGTGCGGGCATACCGTTCGTCGGGCTCTCCGCCGCCCTGGTCGCCCAGGAGGTCGGACCGGCCTGACCTCGTGCGGGACGTCCTGCGGTGCGGCACCCCCGGCGACCAGAACGCAGGACATTGTGCGGGACGTCCTGCGGTGCGGCGGCCCCGGCGACCAGAACGCAGGACGTCAGTCGAGTTCGAGCTGCCAGGAGACCTGGAGGGTGACGCCGATCGAGGCCTCCCCCGGCGCGAACGCCAGGTCGGCCTTGGCGGCGCGCAGTCCGGCCACCGGGCCCGGGAAGCCACCGCCTTCGGTCACGGACACGACCGGCCCGAGACGGGCACCGACCAGCTCGGCTACGTGAGTCGCCCGTGCCACCGCGTCGGCGTACGCCAGCTCGCGGGCCGCGGTCACGGCCGCCGCCTGGTCGGCGACCTCGAGCGAGACGCCCTCGACCAGGAGGCGGTCACCTGCGGCCTCGACCAGCGCCTCGAGCAGGGCGCTCGCGGACTCGAGGTCGGCGCACCCGATCTCGAGCGCGTGGCGGGCCTCGAACCCGGACTGGCGTCCCTCGTTGTCGTGGGCCGGCCAGACGTTGAGGTCACGCGAGGCGATGCGGCGCTGCTCGGTGAAGTCCGCAGCACGTGCGGTCACCACGGCCACCCCGTCGGCCACGGCTCGGAACGCCGCCGCGACCGTGCCTGCACGTTGCGCAATCGCCACGCGGACCACGGCGCTGTCGGGCACGGCGGTGGCGGTGCCCTGCCCGGTGACGGTGACTGTGCGATCCATGCGACGACAGTACTGGCCGCTGGTGATGCGCGGCTTCGAGACGCTGCAGGCTGCTCAGACGGTGATGCGCAGGCCTTCGAAGATCTCGCGGGTCGCCTTGGAGCGGTTGAGCGTGTAGAAGTGCAGCCCCGGGGCGCCTCCGTCGAGCATCGCCTCGCACAGCTCGGTGGCGATGCGGATGCCCTCGGCACGCAGCCCGGCCGGGTCCTCCTCGAAGGGGCGCAAACGGTCGACGACCTCGGTCGGCAGCTCTCGACGGGAGAGCTCGACCATGCGTCGCATCGAGTTGATGTTCAGGATCGGCATGACACCGGGGATGATCGGGATCTCCACGCCGGTGGCCCGGGCCCGCTCGACGAGCCCGAAGTAGTCGGCCGCGCGCAACACCATCTCGGTGACCGCGAACTCGGCACCGGCGTCCTGCTTGGCGCGCAGCACCGCCACGTCGTCATCGAGGCTGGCCGCGTCGACGTGACCCTCGGGGAACGCCGCGACACCGACGCTCACGTCGGCGATCTCCTTGATCACGCCGATCAGCTCGGAGGCGTAGTTGACGCCGCCTTCGGTGGCCTCCCACGCGGTGCCGGGGCCGCCCGGCGGGTCGCCGCGCAGCGCGAGCACGTTGCGCACTCCGCTCTCGGTCAGCGACTTCAGCACCTCGCGGATCTCGTCGACGGTGTGGCCGACGCAGGTGAGGTGGGCCATCGGGACCATCGAGGTCTCGCGGGCAATGCGTGCGGTGATCGCCACGGTGGTGTCGCGCGTCGTACCGCCGGCGCCGTACGTCACCGACACGAAGGTCGGCCGGTAGGGCTCGAGCTCGCGGATCGCCTGCCACAGTTGCGCTTCGCCGGCTTCGTCCTTCGGCGGGAAGAACTCGAACGAGAACGACCGCTCACCCTCACGGATGAGTTGCCCGATGCCACGCGGCGATTGCTGGTCCATGGCGGAAGTCTAGGTTCCACCTGTGCGCTGGGTGGCCGCCGTCCACCCAGCAGAACCCGATGACTAGTCTCATGGCGTGACTGCGGATCCCCTCGACCCTGCGGCCTTCAGGGCCGGCCTCCAGGCCGTGATCGACGACTTCCTCGCCGAACAGGCGATCCGACTGGCGCCCCTCGGCGACGATGCCGCGCGGCTGCTTGCCGAGGCCCGCCTCGCGGTCGCCGGAGGCAAGCGGTTCCGCGCCGCGTTCTGCTACTGGGGCTACCGCGCGGTGGCCACGCCGAACGCCGACGAGGAACGCTCACTGCTGCGTGCCTGCGCCGCGCTCGAACTGCTGCACGCCAGCGCGCTCGTGCACGACGACTTCATGGACGCCTCCGACACCCGCCGCGGACGCCCAGCCACGCACCGGGCCTTCGAGGCCGAGCACGGCAGGGCCGGTTGGACCGGCGACCCCGAGCAGTACGGCGCTGCCGCCGCGATCCTGCTCGGCGACCTGCTGCTGACCTGGGCCGACGAGCTGTTGCGGCGCTGCGGACTGCCGCTCGAGAAGGTCTCCCCCGCCCTCGACGTCTTCGACATCTGCCGCTCCGAGGTCGTGGCCGGCCAGTTCCTCGACGTCTCGGTGCAGGCCCGCGGCCGCGCCGACGTCGACACGGCCATGACGGTGTTGCGCTACAAGTCGGCGAAATACTCCATCGAGCGCCCGCTGCACGTCGGTGCGGCGCTGGCCGGTGGTTCTGACGACGTGCTCTCCGAGCTGACCGGCTTCGGCCTCCCGCTCGGTGAGGCGTTCCAGCTGCGCGACGACCAGCTCGGCGTCTTCGGTGACCCCGAGGTCACCGGCAAGCCTGCGGGCGACGACCTGGTCGAGGGGAAGCGCACCGTTCTCGTCGCCCTGGCTCTCGACGGGGTGCCTGCCGAACGCGCCGCCGTACTCGACGAGGCCTTGGGCACGGCGCTCTCGCCCGCCCAGGTCGAGGACCTGCGCGCGCTGATCATCGAGTCCGGCGCCGACCAGCAGGTCGAGGCGATGATCGACGAGCTGTCGCGCCTCTCACTCGAGGCGCTCGAGAAGGCCGACCTGCTCGACGAGGCGAAGGCCGCCCTGCGTGACCTGTCGTCGGCGGTCACGCAGCGCGCGCACTAGTCGCCGCGAGGCGATCGGCGCACGATGGTTTCGAGACGGGCGCAGAACGCCCTCCCCAACCACCGAGAGACACCGGGCGCAGAACGCCCTGCTCAACCAGCAGAGGGACACCGCGAGAGCTAGTCGAGCGACGCGATGTCTGCCGGCAGCTCGGGGCCGTCGCCGCGCAGCAGGACGACGAACTTCCCAGGCGCCTGCGCACGTTCGGTGAGTACGTCGAGCGTGATGTCGAAGGCCGTGGAGTCCGCGCGGGCCAGGGTGCTCCAGCCGTCCCAGAGCAACACCACGTCGCGGTCGAGATCGGCCAGGCAGTCGGCCAGCGCGTCGAAATTGCGGCCGTAGTAGTCGGGGAAGGCCAGGGACTCCCCCAGCGCGATGAGCACCTCGGCCTTCGTGGTGGCGACCCAGCCGTCGACGTGCCCGAACTGCCAGCCGGCGTGCTCGACCGCGTGCCTGACGTCGTCGACCTCGAAGCCCGCGTGCCAGGTGAACACCCCGGTCGCGTGGTGACCGGCGAGAATTCCTGCCAAGCCACTCATGAGTGCAGTCCGCTCATCGGTCGATCCTCTCGAACGAGTCGTAGTGGTCGGCGGTCCAGAAGAACTCGTCGTCGTCACCGGTGACGATGCGCCTGGCGCCGCGGTCGTCCTCACCGGGCGTCGGCACGGTGTACTCGTGGTAGTAGCCCTGTTGCTGCTGCGGCAGGATCCGTTCGCGGTTCTCGAACACGACACCGTCACGGTCGTAGGGGTAGGGACCGCCGTCGTCGATCAGGTCCAGCGTCTGCTGCGCCTCGGCGGGCAGGTCGCTCGCGCTGATCCAGTGCAGGCCCGACTCGGGGTCAACCTCCGACGAGGTGCCCGAGCCGTTGTCGGCCCCGCTGCTGTCGGCCCGCGGGGTGCTGCGCGGCGAGCTCGACGTCTGGGAGTCGCGGCCGGTCGTCGTACCGCCGTCGTTGTCGGTGTCGCTCGAACCCTGCTGCGACCACCACCACAGCCCGGCGACCACGACGAACGCGATCAGGCTGAGAATCTGCCGTTGGGACCTGCTCAGCCGCACGGGTCTACCTCTCAGAGGGCGATGGCCTGGGCGCGGCGCTTGACCTCGGAGCCGCGGTTCTCACGAAGGGCGTCGATCGGGCGCCCGGGCAGGTCTGCGTCGGTGTAGATCCACTCGATGCACTCGCGGTCGTCCCAGCCGCCGTCGTGGAACATCGTGAGCAGGCCGGGCAGGCCCTTGACGACCTCGCCCTCCTGCACGAAGGCGGCGGGCACCTGCTGGCCGGCACCCGGCGTGGGTACGGCGGCGGCGAGCTCGTGCTCGCGGATCATCGTGCGGACCTTGTTGACGCTGACACCGAGGGCTGTGGCGGTCTCCGACCAGTCCAGCCAGGCGTCGACGAGGGTGTCCAGCTCAGGTCCGGAAGCGGCGGCGTCGTTCATTCCGCCAACTCTTCCATCCCGGGTGGGTTGACGGAAATCCCTTCCGCGATTTCGACCCACCAGTCACACCTGTCACTTGAGTAACTTGGATACCTGCGGTTACCGTCGTGTGGCTGCCCGACCGCCACCCACGGGGCACTCGGAGCTCCGGGCACCGGGCAGCTCGACGAAGGGACCAGTCGTCATGACCTTCCCCACCCCCGCCCGAAGTCGCCTGCGACCCACGTTCCGTTCCCCCGTCCGCACCTCCCGTCATCCCCTGCGCTGGCTCTGCCGCCTGACCGCCGGAGCCGTCACCGCCGGACTCGTCGCGACCGCCGCCCCCGCGCTGGCCGACGACGACCTTCCGGCCGGCCGCAAGGTCGTGAGCCACACGGTGCGCTCCGGCGACACCGCCACCGAGCTCGCGGTGAAGTACCACGCCTGGACCGCCGAGCTGATCTCGCTCAACGACCTCGGACCCTCCGCCGCACTGCAGGTCGGTGACCGCATCCGGATCCCCGTCGTACTCGCTGCCCTGCCCAAGGGCGAGCGGCCCAAGGCGGGCAAGTCCACCTCCGGCACCCACGAGACGAAGCACGCGAAGAAGGCCGGGAAGCCCGCCAGGGCCACTCCCCGGAAGAGCACCGCGAGGCCCGCGCATCCCAGCCGCGCGAAGGTGCGCGACATCATCGAGCGCACCGCCCGCAACCACGGCGTCGACCCGCACCTCGCGCTGGCCGTCTCCTGGCAGGAGTCGGGCTGGCAGATGCACCACGTCTCGAGCGCGGACGCGATCGGCGCCATGCAGGTCCTCCCCGACACCGGCGAGTGGATGTCGCTCTACGCCGGGCGCCCGCTCAAGCTGCGCCACACCCACGACAACGTGCTGGCCGGCGTACTCCTGCTCGACCTTCTCGACGACATGACGAAGACCCGGCGGCAGCAGGTCGGGGCCTACTACCAGGGCCTCGGAGCGGTCCGCGAGCACGGGCTGTACGGCGAGACCAAGGCGTACGTCGACAACGTGCAGGCCATCCAGCGACGCCTCGAGAAGTCCGGCAACCCCTGACATCGCCACGCCGGAATGAGCGGTGGCGGGGCGGATCACGCCGGGTTCCGTAGGATTGGGTGCGGCGGATCCTTCCCCATCCAGCCGTGCACGGAGGTCGAGCAGTGGAGCCACGCAACGAACGGGACCTCAGCGACCCGTTGATCGGGCGACTCCTCGACAACCGCTACCGCGTCGGGCCGCGCATCGCCAGCGGCGGCATGGCCTCGGTCTACGAGGCCCACGACGACCGCCTCGACCGCACCGTCGCGCTGAAGGTGATGCACCCCGGCATGGGCGACGACGAGGACTTCGCGGCACGGTTCGTCCGCGAGGCCAGGCACGCCGCCAAGCTCTCGCACCCCCACGTCGTCGGCGTCTACGACCAGGGCCGCGACCACGGCACGATCTACCTGGCCATGGAGTACGTCCCGGGCCACACCCTGCGAGACGTGATCCGCAAGGAAGCGCCGATGGCTCCGCGCAAGGCGCTTGCGCTGATCGAGCCGGTGCTCTCCGCACTCAGCGCCGCGCACCAGGCGCAGCTGATCCACCGCGACATCAAGCCCGAGAACGTGCTGATCTCCGACGACGGCCGGGTGAAGGTCGCCGACTTCGGCCTGGCCAAGGCGATCAGCGCCGACACGCAGCACACGGCGACCGGCGGGGTGCTGATCGGGACCGTCTCCTACCTCGCCCCCGAGCTCGTCGTCGACGGCCGGGCCGACACCCGCGCCGACGTCTACGCAGCCGGGGTCGTGCTCTACGAGCTGCTCACCGGCCGCAAGCCGCACGAGGGCGAGTCGCCGATCCAGGTCGCCTACAAGCACGTGCACGAGGACGTCCCTCCACCGTCGCGCAGCGTGCCCGGCATCCCGGCGTACGTCGACGCGCTGGTGGCCCGCGCCACCGCACGCGATCGCTCGCACCGGCCAGCGGACGCCCGGGTGCTGCTGCACCAGGTGCACCGGGTGGCCCAGGCGCTGGCCGAGGGCGTCGTCGACGACCCGGAGCTGGTCGCCGACCTCGCACCTCCGTCGGCGCGCGCGCTCGAGGAGGACCAGTTCCGCGAGGACACCGCCCAGGACCCGCTGGAGCAGGCCGGTCCGAGCGCCACCGACACCCAGATCCGGCCGGCGCAAGCCGTCGAGCAGTTCCCGATGACCAGCCACATCGACCGCGACGAGGTGATGGCCGCTCAAGCCGGCGGCCAGCCCCCCATCGCACGACCGGCCGACCCGTCCGGCGTACCGCCGTGGAACGAGGGCGAGCGGGATGACGACGGAGACCGACCGCGCCGGCGACGCGGTCCACTGCTGCTGGTGCTCGCCCTGGTCGCCGCACTGGTCATCGGCGGAGGCGCGTACTGGTTCGGCGTCGCCCGCTACACGACGGCGCCCGGGGTGCTCGAGCTCACCGCCGCCGAGGCTCAGCAGAAGATCGAGAAGGCTGGCCTGGAGTACGCCGAGGGCGACCCCGAATACTCCGAGAGCGTCGCCAAGGGCGCGGTGATCAGCACCGACCCCGGCCCCGGCGACCGGGTGCTCGACGACGGCACGGTCACGGTCGTGCTGTCGCTGGGCAAGGAGCGGTACGACGTCCCGAAGGTGCGCGGCAGGTCCGAGGACGACGCCCAGGCGGCGATCCAGGACGCGCATCTCGAGTTCGGCCGGTCGATCCCGCGCTACCACCCGACCATCCCCGCGGGCCAGGCGATCAGCAGCAACCCGAAGCCGGGAACCTCCCAGAAGCCCGGCGCAACCGTCGACATCTACCTCAGCCAGGGACCGCGGCCGATCAAGCTGATCGACTGGACCGGCAAGGACGCCGACAAGGCCGAGGCCTGGTTCTCGAAGAGGGACCTGAAGGTCGACCGGTCCGAGGAGTTCGATGACGACGTGCCCGAGGGCAACGTCATCTCGCAGAGCCCCGGCACCGGCGAGCTCTTCAAGGACGACACGGTCGAGCTGAAGGTCTCCAAGGGACCCGAGCTGATCGAGGTCCCTCGCGTGGTCGGCATGGGCCAGGACGCGGCCCGCGACACCCTCGAGGACGCCGGGTTCAAGGTCAACGTCGAGCACCACGAGAACTACATCGGCCTGGGCTACGTGCTGAGCACCTCGCCCGGCCGCGGCGAGATGGTCCCCAGGGGCAGCACGGTCACCATCACCATCGTCTGACGCCCTGGTGGTTTCGAGACGGTTGCTGCGCAACCTCCTCAACCAGCGTGGTGGGCCCACGGATAGCCTTGGCCGCATGTCTGACGCCGCGCTTCGCAATCCCGTCGGTTCCCATGTCGCGGTCGGCAAGGGCCTCGCCGCGGGAGCCCTGACCGATGCCCGTGAGCTCGGCTACGAGACGCTCCAGGTCTTCGTCGGCAACCCGCGGGGTTGGGCCGCCAGCGCCGGCAATCCGGCACAGGACAAGGCGTTCCGGGAGGCATGCGCCGAGAGCGGCACGCGCTCGTTCATCCACGCTCCCTACCTGGTGAACCTCGGCTCGCCGACGTCCGCGACGTACGAGAAGTCGGTGGCCACCGTGGCCCACAACCTGAAGCGGGCCGCCGAGATCGGCGCCGAGGGCGTCGTGGTGCACACAGGTTCGTTCGTCGACCCGACCGAGAGCAGCGACAAGTACGACGCGGCGATGCGCCAGGTCCGCGAGGGCCTGCTCCCGCTGCTCGAGGCGATCGAGGACGACGACGCCCCGTGGCTGCTGCTGGAGCCGACCGCCGGCCAGGGCCGCTCCCTGTGTGCCGGCGTCGAGGACCTCCAGCCCTACCTCGCCGCACTCGACTTCCACCCCAAGGCCGGCATCTGCCTCGACACCTGCCACGTCTTCGCGGCCGGGGCACCGCTCGACGAAGAGGGTGGTACGGCGGCCACCGTCGACCGCATCGTCGAGATCGGTGGGCCCGGCCGACTCCGCCTGATCCACGCCAACGACTCCATGGACGTGCGCGGAGCCTTCAAGGACCGCCACCAGAACATCGGCGCCGGACACATCGGCGAGGACTCCTTCCGCGACCTGTTCGCGCACCCCGCCACCTCCGGCGTGCCGTTCATCCTGGAGACCCCCGGCTCCCGCGACCCGGGCAACCCCGACGCAGACCTGCTCAAGAAGCTGCGCGAGCAGGCCCGCGCCGGGGACGGGGCGTGAACGAGACCCGAACCGCCCGGCTGGCCACCGTCGTCCTGCTGGCGATGACGGCCATGTGGGGCTCGACGTTCTTCCTGATCAAGGACCTCTCGGAGCGGATCAGTGCCCTCGACTTCCTGGCGGTGCGCTTCCCGATCGCCACGGTCGCACTGTTGCTGATCTTCCCCAAGGCGCTCGGCCGCCTCTCCGCGCAGTCACGCCGGCAGGCCGTCGTCCTCGGTGTGCTCTATGCCGGCGCACAGGTGCTGCAGACCGTCGGGCTGGCCCACACCGCCGCGTCGGTCTCCGGCTTCATCACCGGGCTGTACGTCGTGTGCACGCCGTTGCTGGCCGCCGTACTGCTTCGCACCCGCATCGGGAAGCTGACCTGGGTGGCGGTCGCGATGGCGATCGGCGGCATCGCCCTGCTGACCCTGCAGCCCGGCGGGCTCGCCTTCGGGTACGGCGAGGGCATCACGTTGATCGCGGCCCTGATCTACGCGCTGCACATCGTGGGGCTCGGTGCCTGGTCGAACGCCGACGAGGCGATGGGCATGGCGATCGTGCAGCTCGCGGTGATCTCGGTGGTCTGCTTCCTCGGCGCGGTGCCGAACGGGATCACCCTGCCGGACAACGGCCGTGACTGGCTCAGCATCGTCTACATGGCGCTCGGCGCGGGCGCCTTCGCGATGGCCGGCCAGACCTGGGCGCAGGCCCACCTGCCTCCCACGCGCAGCGCGATCATCATGAGCATGGAGCCGGTCTTTGCCGCGGTCTTCGCGGTGCTGGCCGGCGGCGAGCACCTCACCGCGCGACTTCTCTCCGGCGGGCTGCTGGTCTTCGCGGCGATGCTGGTGGTGGAGCTGATGCCGCGCCGCAAGATCGAGGCCGAGGTCACCCACATCGCCGTCTGACCCCCGTTACCGAACAGTCCGCACGTTTCGGTGCCCCAGAACCTGCTGACTGTTCGGTGGCTGCAGGGGCCGGCAGGGTCGTCGCGGCCTCGACAGCCCGGTGCCCGAAGAGGACCATGGGAGTCACGAGGAGGTCATCATGACTGGACACGTGATCCACCTGAACACGGAGGTCGAGGCCGATCCGGACACGGTGTGGCAAGTGCTCACCGACCTGGTCCACGCCGACCACATCCTCCGCAGCGTCGACTCGGTCGAACTGACCAGCGACGGCCCGTACGCCGCTGGCACCACGTGGCGCGAGAAGCGGACGATGTTCGGCCACCACGGCGTAGAGGAGCTGGAGGTCACCGTGGCCGAGGCGCCACACCGCACGATCCACGAGACGAGGCTGGGCCACGACCGGATCCGCACCGCCTATTCGCTGCAGTCGCACACCGGCGAGCGCACCAAGCTGCTGCTGACCGCCAACATCGACATCGGCGAGCGCAACCGGGCCGAGTCCCTGATGTGGAACATCTGGGGCGGCTTCAGCTTCGACGCGACCCGGCGGATGCTCACCCACGACCTGGAGGACATCAAGGCCGAGGCCGAGCAGCGCATCGGCGGCAGGTCACGACTCGGTTCCGCATCCTGAATACTCCCTGACGGCACCGGGGCCCGCCACTAGTCTCAGTTCATGGTTGTCGTCATGTCCCCCGACGCCACCGACGAAGACATCGCGCGGGTCGTCTCGCGGGTCGAAGGCGTCGGTGGCGAGGCCTTCGTGTCCAAGGGTGTCGTGCGCACCATCATCGGCCTGGTCGGCGACATCGAGTCGTTCCACCACCTCAACCTGCGCACCCTCCGGGGTGTCGCCGACGTGCACCGCATCTCCGACCCCTACAAGCTGGTCAGCCGGCAGCACCACGCCGAACGCTCGACCGTCTGGGTGGGCCCCGAGGGCAGGCGTGTCCCGATCGGCCCCGACTCGTTCACGTTCCTGGCCGGCCCCTGCGCCGTCGAGTCCGCCGAGCAGACCGTCGAGGCGGCCCGCATGGCCCAGTCCGCCGGCGCCACGATCCTGCGGGGCGGTGCGTTCAAGCCGCGCACCTCGCCGTACGCCTTCCAGGGCCTGGGCGTGGCCGGCCTCGAGATCCTCGCCGGTGTGCGAGAAGCGACCGGCATGCCGGTGGTGACCGAGGTGGTCGACGCCCGCGATGTCCCCGTGGTCGCGGAGTACGCCGACATGCTGCAGATCGGCACCCGCAACGCCGCGAACTTCGGACTCCTCCAGGCGGTCGGCGAGGCCGGCAAGCCGGTGCTCCTCAAGCGCGGCATGAACGCGACCATCGAGGAGTGGCTGATGGCCGCCGAGTACGTCGCCCAGCGCGGCAACCTCGACATCGTGCTGTGCGAGCGCGGCATCCGGACGTTCGAGCCGTCGACCCGCAACACCCTCGACATCTCCGCCGTCCCGGTGGTGCAGGCCACCAGTCACCTGCCGATCATCATCGACCCGTCCCACGCCGCCGGGCGCAAGGACCTCGTCGTACCCCTCGCCCGGGCCGGCATCGCGGTCGGCGCCGACGGCGTGATCGTCGACGTCCACCCGAAACCCGAGGTCGCGCTCTGTGACGGTCCGCAGGCCCTGCTGGGCAACGACCTGCGCGAGCTGGCCCAGGCCGTGCGCAAGCTGCCGAAGGTCGTCGGCCGGGTCGACGCCGGCACGATGATTCGCTGACGCTGCCCGACGGATTTCGCCCGGTCGGATAGAACGAGGGTGTCCCCACGTCCCGTGACCCGGTCACGTCGAGGCGTCGCACGCTCGCCCCAGGAGATCCCTTGCCAGCCCCCACCCTGCTCACCGTCACCACCTCCGAGCAGCTGACCCCGCACCTGGTGCGGGTCCACTTCACCGGCGACCTGGCCAACTTCGCCGAGAGCACCGACACCGACCGCTACGTGAAGCTGGTCTTCCGCAAGCCCGGCGTCGTCTACCCCGAACCCTTCGACATGCAGGTGGTCCGGTCGATGCCGGCCGAGGACCAGCCCGTCGTCCGCACTTACACGGTCCGCACCCTCGACGTACCGGCCGGAACGCTGTCCATCGACTTCGTCGTGCACGGCACCGAGGGTGTGGCCGGTCCGTGGGCAGCCGCAGCATCCGCGGGCGATGAGCTGCTCGCCAACGGACCGGGGGGCGGTTACGCACCCCGGGCCGACGTCGACTGGCACCTGCTGGTCGCCGACGAGGCCGGCCTGCCGGCCGTGGCGGCAGCGCTCGACGCGCTGGCGCCCGACGCCGTGGCCCGGGTCCTGGTCGAGGTCGCCGCCGAGGACGACGTCATCGAGCTCGGTGAGGGTGAGAACGTCGAGGTGACGTGGGTGCTCCGTGGCGCGCCGTCCCACGACGTACCCGACGAGCGTGCCGGCACGGCGGCACCCCTGGTCGAGGCGGTCCGCGACCTCGAATGGCTGCCCGGGACGGTGCAGGCCTTCGTGCACGGAGAGGCCGCCGCCGTCATGCACGGCCTCCGCCCGCTGCTCCTCAACGAGCGCGGAATTCCCAGGGCAGACGTCTCGATCTCCGGCTACTGGCGCCGCGGTCGCACCGAGGAGGGCTTCCGCGAGTGGAAGTCCGAGTTGGCCCGACAAGAGGCCTGAGCGGCGTCCTCGGTTAGGATTCTCGGCGCGACAGTCCGAGGGAGAGACATGAATTTCTGCAAGAACTGCGGCGCGGGCCTCGGCCCGGGCCGCTTCTGCACGAATTGTGGCGCGCCTGTCGCCCCGTCACCGGCGGCCGGCGGACACGGCGACGAGTCCCCTGCAGAGAAGACGTCGGTGCGCCTGCCCGCCGTACAACCCGATGCCGCGACCGGCTCGCGCTTCCCGTTGTACTCGACGCCTCCGCCTCCTCCGCAGGCCCCGTCTCCCCCGCCGCTGTTCGCCGACGAGGTGCCGACGCGTTCGCCCGAGCAGAACGCCACCCGGATCCGCGACGACGAGACCCCAGCGGTGCAGCCCTTCGCCGACCGGGCGTACACCGACCAGACGTTCGCTCCTGACTGGCAACCGCCCGCCGAGCCTGCCGACGCGGGTGGCAGCCACCGCTCCGGGACCGACCGCCGCAAACGCTCACCGTTGGTCTGGATGGTGCCGCTGTTGCTGGCCATGGTGATCGCGGCCGGCATCGGTGTCTGGCTCGGCACCCGCGGCGACGACTCGACCGACACGAGCGGCAACGACGACTCGTCGCAGGCCGCCACTGACGGCGGTTCCCCCTCGGCTCCCGAGAGCACGGACCCCTCCCCGACGATTCCGCCGCCCGAGGACGCCGACGCGGTCGACCTCGGCGCCGGAGCGACCGCCTCCGGCCCCAAGCCGCGCCGTCCCGGCACCGACGTCAATGGCAAACGGGTCGCCTACCCCCTGACGAACATGTTCGACGGCTCGCCCACCACGGCGTACCGCATCGCCGGGGACGCCTCCGGCCGAACCGTCACCTTCTCGTTGCCCGAGGAGGCGACGATCAAGGAGGTCGGCATGATCAACGGCTACGCCAAGTTGGACCCCGGCGCCAACTGGTACGACCGCAACCGCAAGATCACCAAGGTGGAGTGGCTCTTCGACGACGGCACCACCGTCGAGCAGACGCTGCGCGACACCACGGACATGCAGGTGATGCGCATCGACGACGCCGTCACCGGCACGATCCGCATGCGCATCGTGTCCGTGAGCGGCCACAAGGGTCCGCCGCTGTGGGACGTCACGGCGATCAGCGAGGTCGTGCTGCGGGGCAGCACCGACTGACTCCTGCTCCTGGTTGTTTGAATCCCGCGGATCCGGGTATCGCGGACGCGACGACAGCGCCTGCGCGCGCCCGCACCCGGGGACCATTAGGGTGCTGTCACTGAACAGTTGTCGCGAGAGACACAACGATCGGAGTCATCACCATGAGCCAGTGCCCGCAATGCGGTACGGCGACGACGGTGGGCCAGCCCTTCTGCGGTGCGTGTGGGGCAACCCTCGCACCGGCCGCTGAGGCGCCCACCCCTGACGAGGGCCAGACCCAGATCAGGGGCCAGGAGCCGACCGCACAGTTCCCGGCTCAGCAGCCGCCGCCCCAGCAGCCCCAGCAGCAGCAGTGGAGCCAGCCTCAGCAGCCGCCCGCCCCTCAGGGCCAGCAGTACGGCGCCCCACAGCAGCCGCAGTACGGCGCACCCCAGGGCCAGCAGCAGTACGGCGCCCCACAGCAGCCGCAGTACGGCGCACCCCAGGGCCAGCAGTACGGCGCCCCGCAGCAGCCGCAGTACGGTGCTCCCCAGGGTCAGCAGCCCGGGCAGCAGTGGGGTCAGCCGCAGTACGGCGGCCCCCAGGGTGGCGGCAACGGTGTGAACTTCGACTTCAGCAAGCTGCTCGTCGGCAACTGGGCCGGCATGGCCATGGTGGCCGGTGCGGCCCTTGGCGTCGCGTTCGTGATCTCCCTGATCCTGGCGTTCACGACTGCCGACAAGCTCGATGTGGCCAGCGCCATTGGCGCCACCTTCCTGCTGACCGGTGCCACGTTCGGCGCCGACCTGATCCAGGACGACGGCGACGCCACCACGTCATTGGGCCAGTACCCCTTGCTCGCCACGCTCCTCGCCCTGGGTGCGGCGGTCTATCTCTTCCGCCGTTCGACGGCCAACTACACCAGCGTGAAGGAAGCCCTGATCGACGCCGTTCGTGCGGCGCTGATCCTTGCCGTCTTCAGCACGGTGCTGGCCATCGTGATGAAGATCTGGGAGCCCAAGCTCAAGGGCTACGAGAGCTCCGGCGGCGAGAGCGAGGACTTCGACTTCCTCGGCGCGCCCGTGGGCCTCGCGAACGGCAAGTTCACGTTGTCCATCGGCGGGTCGATCTTTCTGCCGCTGATCATCCTCGCGCTGGTCCTGGCCCTGACCTGCCTGGTCCGCCGCGACTGGTTGGGCGACAAGGTGCTGGCCAAGGTGCACGACTTCGTGGCCGCGCCGATCATCGGCTTCACCACCCTGATCCTGGCCACCATCCCGGCCGGGCTCCTCTACATGGTGGCGATCATCGCCGGCGAGAAGGATGCCCGCGGGTTCGCGCCCGCAATGGGCCTGCTCGGCAACCTGCCCGGCATCGGCCTGCACATGATCGGCCTCGGCTCACTGTCGAAGCTCGGCTTCCATTCCTCGTCCAGCGACGACGACATCGCCGACCAGCTCGAGGAAGCCATCGACGACGCCGGCGGCGCTCCCGCCTGGGTCGGCGACTTCGCCGGCGACCACGGCGCCATCTTCTGGGTCGCGCTTCTGGTCGGCATCCCGGCCCTCGCCGCCGCGGTGTGGATGGTCATCAAGCGCTCGACCGGAACCGCCAACCCGCTCTACAACGTGGGCGTCTACATCGGTTCGATGCTGATCGTCGTTCCGCTGCTCGTCCGCCTCTCGAACGTTCACGTGACCAGCGAGTTCGACAGCGAGAACTACACGATCGCCGGCGGGCTCTCCGGCGGCACCACCCTGTTGCTCTTCATGGTCTTCTCCCTGGTGGCGGCAGCCGTGATCCTCGTGGTGACGGGCAAGCTCGACGTCAACGCGCTGAAGGCGAAGGCGTCGAACTTCCAGAGCCAACCCGGCCAGCAGCCGGGTCAGCAGCAGTGGGGTCAGCAGCCGGGCCAGCAGCAGTGGGGCACCCAGCCGCCTCCGCAGCAGTACGGCCAGCCCGGTCAGCAGCAGTGGAGCCAGCCGCAGCCTCCTCAGGGCCAGCCTCCTCAGGGCCAGCCTCCGCAGGGGCAGCCCCCTCAGCAGGACCAGTGGGGTCAGCAGCAGCCGCCGTACGGCCAGCAGCCGCCGCAGAACCCGCAGGGTGGCTGGCAGCCGCCCCAGCAGTAGGTCTGCATTGCACTCCGACAGCCGTCGGTCCGGATTCCGGATCGACGGCTGTCGTCGTTTCACGCTTGATCGCGCACAAGGATGCGATCTGCAGTCACCTGGTGCCTGTGAATCGCATTCTTGTCGATGTTCAGAGTCGTGTGAGCACGAGTGCTGCGCGCTCGGCGTCCTGGCGGCTCACGTCGAGATGGGTGACCAGGCGCACGGCCGTGGGCCCGACTGCCGAGATGCGTACACCGGACTCCCCCGCTGCGGCCACGAACGCCGCGGCGTCTTCACGGTCGACCACCACGATGTTGGTGTGCACGGTGGCCGGGTCGACGCCGAGCGCCTCGGCGAGCAACCTGGCGTTGTCGTGGTCCTCGGCCAGTCGCTCGACGTGGTGGTCCAGCGCGTGGATACCGGCCGCGGCCAGGATGCCGACCTGGCGCATGCCGCCTCCCATGCGCTTGCGCCACACCCGGCTCTCCTCGATCGCCGCGGCGTTGCCCACCACCAGCGACCCGACCGGCGCGCCCAGTCCCTTGGAGAGACAGACGGCCAGCACGTCGGCGACCTGCCCGTAGTCGCGCAGTGGGACACCGGTCGCGACGTGCGCGTTCCAGATCCGGGCGCCGTCGAGGTGGATGCGGACGTCGACCGAGTCGGCGTACGCCCGAAGCGCCTGCAGGTCCTCGATCGGCACGACCGTGCCGCCGGCGAAGTTGTGGGTGTTCTCGACGGCGATCGCGGCAGTGGGCACGAAGAACGGACCCATGTCGGGTGCGAAGAGCTCCTTGATCGCGGGCAGGTCGACGCCTCCGAGCGGGTGGCTCCAGGTGCGCATCGTGATGCCGGTGTACGCCGCGTGGGCACCGAGCTCGGCGCGGGCGATGTGGGCCCGTGCGTCGCACAGCACCTCCTGCCCGACACCGGCGACAGTGCGTACGGCGAGCACGTTGGCCATCGACCCGGTGGGGGTGAAGAGCGCCGCCTCATGACCGAAGAGGTCGGCGACCCGTTCCTCCAGCTCACGCACGGTGGGGTCCTCGCCGTACACGTCGTCGCCCACCTCGGCGTCGGCCATCGCCGCCCGCATCGCCGCCGTGGGGCGGGTCAGGGTGTCACTGCGCAGGTCGACGACGTCACTCATGCGGCCATCCTGCCGCAACGTCCTGCGTACCGGTCGCCAGGGCAACCCCGACGCAGGACGTCCCGAACAACGTCCTGCACACCGGTCGCCGGGGCAACCCCGACGCAGGACGTCCCGCCCCGGGTTCCCGAGCAGGCTCCCCGGCGGCCCGGCGAGCGGAAGTCAGGCCTTGCGCAGCATCTCGGCGACGAGGAAGGACAGCTCGAGCGACTGCACCCGGTTCAGGCGCGGGTCGCACACCGACTCGTAGCGGTTGCCGAGGTCGATCTCGGCAAGCTCCTCGCCACCGCCGACGCACTCGGTCACGTCGTCACCCGTGAGCTCGACGTGGACGCCGCCGGGCCAGGTGCCGAGGGAGCGGTGGACGTCGAAGAATCCCTGCACCTCCTCGATGACATCGTCGAAGGCGCGGGTCTTGTAGCCAGAGGACGCCTCGAAGGTGTTGCCGTGCATCGGGTCGCAGACCCAGGCCACGTTGACGCCGGCAGCGGTGACCTTCTCGACCAGGCTGGGCAGTCCGTCACGGATCTTGCCGGCGCCGAAGCGGGTGATGAACGTGAGTCGGCCGGCCTCGTTGGTGGGGTTGAGCTTGGCGGCCAGGGCCAGCGCGTCATCCGCGGTCGAGGTGGGCCCGAGCTTGACGCCGATCGGGTTCTGGATGCGGCTCAGCAGCTCGACGTGGGCGCCGTCGAGCTGGCGGGTGCGCTCGCCGATCCACACGAAGTGACTCGACACGTCGTAGGGCAGCTCGGTGCGCGAGTCGATACGGGTCATCGCGTGTTCGTACTCCAGCACCAACGCTTCGTGGCTGGAGTGGAAGTCGACCCGGTGGAACTCGTCGGGGTCGGCGCCGATCGCCTTCATGAACGTCAGCGCGCGCTCGATCTCGCCGGCCATCAGCTCGTAGCGCTGGGCGTGGGGCGACTCGCGGACGAAGTCGTTGTTCCAGGTGTGCACCTGCCGCAGGTCGGCGTACCCACCGTTGACGAAGGCACGGATCAGGTTCAGCGTGGCGGCCGAGGCGTTGTAGACGTCGACGAGCCGCTGCGGGTCCGGCGTACGGGCCTCGGGGGTGAAGTCGAAGCCGTTCACCGCGTCGCCGCGGTACGCCGGCAAGGTCACGTCACCGCGGGTCTCCGTGTCCGAGGAGCGCGGCTTGGCGTACTGACCGGCGAGGCGACCGAGCTTCACCACGGGCACTGAGCCCGCGTAGGTGAGCACCACCGCCATCTGCAGGAGCACCCGCAGCTTGTTCTTCACGTTGTCGGCCGTGACCCCGGCGAACGTCTCCGCGCAGTCACCGCCCTGGAGCAGGAACGCCTCGCCCCGGCTGACCGCGGCCAGCTTGGTCTTCAACTCGTCGCACTCGCCGGCGAAGACCAACGGCGGGAAGTGACGCAGCCGCGCGACAGCGGCGTCGACCGCTTCGGAGTCGGGGTACGTCGGCTGCTGGGCGGCACCCTGGGCGTGCAGGGCGGCGAGGTCGGGAATCACGGTTCAAGACTACGACGTGGGTGACCCTCGACCGCATCCGCTCCGGACTACTCCCCCGTGAACTCGACTTCCTTGCCCCTGCGGGTGACGGCCCACGTGAGTGCCCAGAGCACGACACCGAGCCCGATCAGGATCGCGGCGATCTGGTACTGGTCCATCTGCTTCTCGGTGCGCGCCCACGGCCCGACGAGATAGGCACACGTGATCGCACCGATGTAGGGCATCACCGTCGGAGTGCGGAAATGGGGGCGATCGACCACGTCCTTGCGCAGCACGATCAGCGCGATGTTGACCACGGTGAAGACCGCGAGCAACAGGAGGGCGGTCGTGCCGCCCAGCAGCGACACGGTGTTCGCCCCGGCCTCACTGCCGCTCTCGATCACCACGTAGGTGATCAGGCCGAGCGCGATCAAGGTGGTGAAGAGGATCGAGACGTACGGCGTGCGGCGGACCTTGTGCACGCGTCCGAGCGGCTTGGGCAGGACGCCCTGGTTGGCCATGCCGTAGAGCAGTCGGCTGGCCATCAGCATGTTGATCAGTGCCGAGTTGGCGACCGCGAACATGCCGATGAACGGGAAGATCCGGTCGAACGGGACGTCGGGCGCGCCCGCGGCGACGACCTGGGTGAGGGCGCTGCCCTTGTCTGCGTTGGTCAGGTCGCCGACGGGGACCAGTGCCACCGCGGTGATCGCGACCAGCACGTAGATCAGCCCGGTGATGCCGAGCCCGGTGAGCATCATCTTCGGGAAGTCACGCTCCGGGTTCTTGCACTCCTCGGCCATGTTCACCGAGTCCTCGAAGCCGACCATCGCGAAGAACGCCAACGCGGTGCCGGTCGAGATGGTGATGAACATCGACTTGTCCTCGGGTGACTCGAACACGACGGTACGTGAGAAGTCGGCATCACCCTGCGTGACGGCGTACAACCCGACGAAGATGATCAGCAGCAGGCCGGAGACCTCGACCATCGTGAGCACCACATTGGTCATCACGCTCTCGCTGACCCCGCGGAAGTTGACCGCGGCGATCAGGACCATGAAGCCGAGGGCGATCAGCAGGATCGGCGTGCTGCCGGCTTCGTAGCCGAGCTCGAACCCGTCGCTGAGGAACCCTGCGAACGCGTTGGCCGCGGTGGATGCCGACGTGATGCCGGAGCACATCACCGTGAAGGCCACGATGAAGGTGATGAAGTGGATGCCGAACGCCTTGTGCGTGTAGAGCGCGGCTCCGGCAGCCTGGGGGTACTTCGTGACCAGCTCGAGGTAGGAGAAGGCGGTGATCGTGGCGACGATGAAGGCGGCCAGGAACGGCGCCCAGGCGGCGCCACCGACCTGGCCGGCGACGTCGCCGGTCAGCGCGTAGACACCGGTGCCGAGGATGTCTCCGACGATGAAGAGCAGCAGGAGCCTGGGTCCGATCGCCCGGTGGAGCTCCGTGGCCTCGTCACCGGGTGAGACCTCGGACATTTCGTCGGGCGTCGTACTCATGAAGACCTCCACTGGCGGGTTCACGACTCCGGACGAGCCGCGGTCGGCAAGGCGACCTCGATCTGACCCTGTTCACTCTGGCCCGACGGTGCAACTTTGGCAACAACCCTCGCCCTTCCCGGGGTACGTCGTTCCGCCGCCCGGTCGCACGCAGAACGGCGCCGCCCTCCCGTCAGGGATGGACGGCGCCGTTGCTGTGCAGGGTCAGCGGACCTCGCAGTCGGTCGGACTGTCGCAGGGCCGGATCGGGTGGTCCTCGATGACCTTGCCTGCGGCGTCGTAGGTGACCACCTTGGCCAGGGTGCCGGTGATGTCGGCCCAGAACATCGTCTCTCCCGGGACCAGCGCATCGGACGAGACCTGTGCATCGGTGCGGGTGCCGTCGGTCGCGACGTACTCGACCCGCGCCACGTCGGTGCCGTCCGCGCCACCGACCCACAGCGTCGTCGGGCTGCCGGTGGAGTAGTTGTCGGAGCTGAACATCTCCAGCTGCGAGCCGGGCTTCAGGAAGTCGTCCGTGCCCATGCCCCACATGTAGTAGCGGTGGGCGCCGTCGTCGGCGATCAGGGCGGGGTCGCAGGGACCGTCGACCGGCTTGTCGGCGTTCCAGTCCCAGGCCCGCATGCAGGCGAGCTCGACGCTGCCGCCGTCGACCAGGATGCCCATCTCGGTGGATCCGACCGGGTAGCTTCCGTCCTCGCCGGCGAGCTCGCCCTGCTCGATCTCCTCGACGCCCCGATAGAGCCAGTCGGGGAACGAGTCAGCGGCGTACCTGGTCACACCCGTGTAGTAGTGGCTGCCCATCGTGATCGGGTCGCCCACGAAGCGCTCCGGTCCGAGCGCCTGTTCCTCGCCCGGGCCAGGTGCCGTGCCGGGACCCGGCACCACGACCTGGCTCGGGGAGACCTGCACCGCGCCGGGGATCTCGTCCAGCGCGCGCTGGGCGATCGGGCGCAGCTGGTCGGCCTGTGCATCGTTGGCGACCTGGTCGTCGGCAGGCCGGTCCTGGTCGGCGCCGGGCATGCCGTTCACCGCGGCGGCGGTGAGTACGGCGACCGCGAGTGCGCCCCCGAGCCCGACGGCAAGGCGGCGCCCGGTGCGACGTCGTCGCCCCAGTGCGTGGATGGTGTCGAGGTCGGGGCGGCCGAGCAGTTCACTCCGCGGCGTCGCCAGTCCCTGTTCCAGGTGTTCGATCTCGTTGGTCATCGGTTTCTCCCCGTGGTGATGGTGTCCGTCGTTGCTTCCGTGGCGGTCGCACGGAGCTTGGCCAGGGCACGCGACAACGTGCTCTTGACCGTGCCGGGTGCGATGCCGAGCTCGGCAGCCGCAGCCGCCTCGGACAGGTCGAAGTAGTGCCGGAGCAGGAGCACCCGACGTTCCTTCTCGGTGAGGGTCGCCAGCAACCGCACCAGCTCGTCGCGGTCGCCGAGCGGGTCACCGGTCTCGGGCTCCGGTCGGTCACCGAGATGCTCGTCGCCGACCTCGTGCACCCGCCGCCGTCGCAGGCGGTCGATGTTGAGGTTCACCAGCACCCTGCGGGTGTAGGCCATCGCGTCCTCGTGGCGCACCTTGCGCCATGAGGAGTAGGTGCGCACCAGAGCAGTCTGTGCAAGGTCCTCGGCGAGGTGGTGGTCACTGGTCAGCAGGTACGCCGCCCAGCGCAGTCGCGGCCACGCCGCCACCGCGAACTCGTCGAACTCATGGTCCTGGTCAGACCCGCGCATCCGGTCCCCCTTCTTCCCTGTCGTCACCCCTGATTACGGATCCGGAGGCTGTGGGGTTCTGTGCGGGGCCAGGAAAGATCGGCTCAGCCGAAGAAGACCTGCGCCTCGGCGTACTCCTCGGGGCTGACCAGCTTGAGCTCGCCGGTCGCCTCGGCCAACGGGATGCGCACGATCCTGGTGCCACGCAGCGCCATCATCGTGCCGAAGTCACCCTCCGCCACGGCGTCTGCGGCCTGCAGGCCCAGCCTGGTGGCCAACCAGCGGTCGAAGGCGGTCGGTGTGCCACCGCGTTGGATGTGGCCCAGCACCACGGAACGCGCCTCCTTGCCGGTGCGCTCCTCGATCTGGCGGGCCAGTCGGTCGCCGATGCCACCGAGACGCACGTGCCCGAACGCATCGAGGTCGGCCTCCTGCAGCGACGCATCGCCCTCACGTGGCGTGGCTCCCTCGGAGACCACGATGATCGGTGCGTACTCGCTCTCGAACCGGCGCTCCACCAACCGGCAGACCTCGGCGATGTCGTAGGGCTGCTCGGGGATCAGCACGATGCTGGCGCCACCGGCCAACCCGGAGTGCAGCGCGATCCAGCCGGCATGACGTCCCATCACCTCGACCACCAGCACGCGGTGGTGTGACTCCGCGGTGGTGTGCAGCCGGTCGATGGCCTCGGTGGCGATGTTGACCGCGGTGTCGAAGCCGAACGTGAAGTCGGTGCCGGAGAGGTCGTTGTCGATCGTCTTGGGCACGCCGACCACGTCGACGCCCAAGCCGGCCAACTGCGTGGCCACGCCGAGGGTGTCCTCTCCGCCGATCGCCACCAGGGCGTCGATCCCGTCACGGGCGAGGTTCTCACGGATCCGTTCGACACCGCCCTCGATCGCGAACGGGTTCGTCCGCGAGGAGCCCAGGATCGTGCCGCCGCGCGGCAGGATCCCGCGGCACTGCTCGATGCCGAGCGGCATCGTGTGTCCCTCGAGCGGGCCCTTCCATCCGTCGCGGTAGCCGACGAAGTCGAACCCGTGAACCGTGATGCCCTTGCGCACGACGGCCCGGATCACCGCGTTCAGGCCTGGACAGTCGCCACCACCGGTGAGCACTCCGACTCGCATGTCCCCCACCCTTGCATCGTTCGGTCAGATCAACCAGAGCAACCAGCCGATCGCGAACCCCGCGGCGATCCCGGCCACGAGCGCCACTACCAGCATCAGGTAGCCACCGACCACCGTGCGGTCCGTGGGCAGTCGATCGGTGCGCCAGCGCGGGTCCCGGGCCGACGTCTCCACCTGTGCGTTCGTCACCCGCATGTCGAGTACGCCGACCTCGCGCAGGTCGGGGTGCAGTGCCACGAGTGCGGAGGTGCCCTTCGACAGCGAGACCGGGCTCAGCGTGGCCACGCGTCGCGGCGGACCGTCCGGTGGGAGCACGGTGAACGCGACGCTGTACGCCGCAGCGCCTCGCCCTTCCTCGGCACCGAGGGCCAGCGGGGGGTTCTTCTTCCAACGGCGTTCGCGCACGACACGCGCCGGGGCGATCGGTGCGGTGGTCGTACCGGAGATGATCTCGCGACTCCCGCGCTCGACCTCGGCGTGGAGTCGACGGGCGGCACGACCCGGCACCCACGCCACGAACACGCCCCACCCGACCATCCACAGGAGGCTGACGCCGGCGATGACCACCAACCGGTTCACGTCGGGGTCCGAGGAGTCCATGCCCGCAATGGCGCCCCACAGCATGCCGAGCGGCACCAGCTGTCCGAAGATGGTGGCGCGGGTGAAGGTCGACAGGTCGTTCAACATGCCGGCATTCTCTCCCGACCGCGACGTCCCAACCCTCGACGCGGCTAGGGTCTGGTCCATGACCTTCTCGATCGTGGCCCGGTCCGACGACGGCGAGTCGTGGGGAGTCGCCGTGGCGTCGAAGTTCCTCGCCGTGGGCAACGCCGTACCGGCGGCCGTCGCGGGCATCGGAGCCATCGCCACCCAGGCCAACGCCAACGTCTCCTACAAGGGCCTGGCCCTGGCCCATCTCGACGAGGGCGCCACCGCCTCGGTCGCCCTCCAGCGACTGCTCGAGGAGGACCCCGACCGCGACCACCGCCAGGTCGGCATCGTCGACGTCGACGGCGGCGCGGCCTCCCACACCGGACCGGCCTGCTTCGACTGGGCCGGCGGGCTGACCGGCGAGGGCTACGCGATCCAGGGCAACATCCTCACCGGGCCCGAGGTGGTCGAGGCGATCGAGGCTGCCTGGCTGGCGGGCACAGACCGGCCCTTCGCGGACCGGCTGCTCGCCGCCCTGCGCGCCGGGGACGAGGCCGGCGGCGACCGCCGCGGCCGGCAGTCGGCGGCCCTGCTCGTCGTGCGCGAGGAGGCCGGGTACGGCGGCCACGACGACGTCGCGGTCGACCTTCGCGTGGACGACCACACCGCTCCGGTCACCGAGCTGGCCCGCCTGCTCGAGCTGAACGACCTCTTCCTCACCGCGACCAGCGAGGAGGACAAGGTGGAGGTCACGCCCGAGCTCGATGCCGAGATCACTGCACTGGTGCGGGCTCTGGGCCACGACGACCTTCTCGAGTGGGCCGGCACCGAGAACTACGAGATGCGCGTGGCGCCCAGTGGGTCGTGGATAGACCAGCGGGTGCTGGCCATCCTGCGTGCCACCGAGGACCCCGCATGAACACCCCATCCGAATGCTCACTGCGTTCCGCTTCGAACGGGGACCCCGCATGAGCATCCTCGCCATCGATGCGGGCACCACCGGTGTCACCGCACTCGTGGTCACGCCCGAGGGCACCATCGCCTCCCGCGGCTACCAGGAGTTCGGTCAGCACTTCCCCCGTCCCGGTTGGGTGGAGCACGTGCCCGAGGAGATCTGGCAGGCCACCCTCGAGGCCACACGCACGGCGATCGCGGGCTACGACGGAGAGCTCAGCGGCATCGGCATCACCAACCAGCGCGAGACGATCATGCTGTGGGACCGCGAGACCCTCGGCTCTCCGCGGCGCGCGATCGTCTGGCAGGACCGGCGTACGGCCGACATCTGCACGCGGTTGCGCGACGCCGGCCACGAGGAGCGGGTCACCGAGCTGACCGGGCTGCGCCTCGACCCCTACTTCTCCGGCACCAAGTTGATGTGGCTCGCCGAGAACGAGCCGAACACCTGGGCCCTGGTCACCTCGGGGCGCTACGCGATCGGCACCGTCGACTCCTACCTGATCGCCCGCATGACGCGCGGCACCTGGCACGTCACCGACGTCTCGAACGCGTCACGCACCCTGCTCTTCGACCTGACCACCGGCGACTGGTCAGACGAGCTGTGCCAGCTGTTCGGAGTGCCCCGTGAGGCGCTGCCCGACCTCGTGCCCAACTGGGGCGAAGTCGCGGTGACCGATCCCAAGACGTTCTGCGGGCTCTCGCTGCCGATCGCCGGCATCGCCGGGGACCAGCAGTCGGCCCTGTTCGGCCAGACCTGCTTCGATCCCGGCGACTCGAAGTGCACCTACGGCACCGGTTCGTTCATCCTCACCAACACCGGCACCGAGCTGGTCCGCAGCGACGCGGGGCTCTTGACCACGGCGGCCTGGCGCGCGCCGTCCGGGGAGCTCACCTACGCCCTCGAGGGGGCGATCTTCGTGACCGGCGCGGCCGTGCAGTGGTTGCGCGACGGACTCCAGATCGTCGGCACGGCCGCGGAGACCGCGGCCATCGCGGCGAGCGTGCCCGACTCCGAGGGTGTCGTGTTCGTGCCGGCTCTGACCGGGCTCGGGGCACCTCACTGGGACCCACTGGCCCGCGGCCTCATCATCGGCCTGACCCGCGGCACCACGCGCGGCCACATCGTGCGGGCCACCCTCGAGGCGATCGCCTTCGAGGTGCGCGACGTGCTCGAGACCATGCCGTCGCTGGCCTCACTCAAGGTCGACGGCGGCGCCTCGGCCAACGACCTTCTCTGCCAGGTGCAGGCCGACCAGATCGGCCTACCGGTCGAGCGCCCGAAGATCGTCGACACCACTGCCCTGGGGGCGGCCTTCCTGGCCGGGCTCGGCACCGGCGTCTGGGAGAGCACCGACGACCTGCGCGAGACCTGGCTGCTCGACCGCAGCTTCTCCCCCACCGACGGCGTACGCGAGAAGGCAGACGCCGCCCACGCGAAGTGGATCGACGCGGTCAACCGGTCGAGGAACTGGGCCGACGCCTGACAGTGGTCGAGGAGCGAGTGTCTCGAACCCGCCTCAGCGTTCGAGACGTTCGACCTTCGCGGCCGCACGCTGCCGGGCCAGGTCGGCCTCGCGTACGTCGTCGCGCGCCGACTCCACCACCTGCTGCGCATCGCCCAGCTGGTCGTCGATCTGGTCCTGCTCCTCCTCGTGCTCGGCGAGCCGGCGACGAAGCTCGTCGATCTCGGCCTGCATCTGGAGGCTGCGCGCCTCGAGCTCGGCCACCTCGTCGGCGGCCGCGGTCAGTGCCTCGTTCGCGGCGTCTGCCTCACGCTCGGCCTCGGCGAGCTGCTGCCGTGCCGAGTCCAGCCGCTTCGCCTGCTCGTCCGGGTCGGGCACGATGTGCAGCTCCGGCGGGTGCGACGCCGGAGCCTCGATCTGGCTCGGCGCGAAACCGGCGGCGTCGGGCACGGCGACGTACGCCGCCGCGTCGACGGCCTCGATGCCCGTGGAGGTCATGGCGTTGACCAGCAGCCCCGTGCGCACCGCAGCGCCGGCGGCCTCGTCGACCATGGCCGCAGTGAGCGTGGCCTCCACCTGGTCGGCCACCGAACCGGTGACCTTCTGGCCGTGCTCGACGGCCAATGCCCTTGCCTGCTGGGTGATCGCGGAGGTCAGCTGGCGGCGCTGCCGCGTGAGCGCGCGCAGCTCACTCGCGTCGAGCGAGGCCTGCGCCTCGCGCAGGGCGGCCCCCACCACCAGCACCTGGTCGACCTGGTCGGGGTCGCGGCGAACCAGCAGGTTGACCACCCACGCCGACGTGGACGGCTTCTTCAGTGCCTTGACCAGGTCGGCGAGCGGACGGTCGGTGGCGCGCAGCTCCTTGGCCAGCGCGTCGCGCGCGGGAGTGAACTCGGGAAGCGGCAATCCGTAGAGGGTGTCGGCTGCCTCGAGGAGCGTGGTCACGCCTTGATCCTAGTGATGCCGGACGGGCGGACCATTCGGGCATCACTCACGCCGTGCCCCGCAACCCTGCGGTGAGCATGTCGGTGGCGATGTCGATCAGCTCCTCGCGTGAGCTGCCGGTGGGCCTCTGCAGCGCAATGCGCAGGCAGGACGCCTGGGTGACACCCATCGTCACGAACACCAGGGCCTCCAGGCGCTCCGGAGACACCCCGGGAAGGTGGCGCATCGGGATGACCCGCGCCAGATTCACCAACCCGGCCTCGATCTCGGGCATCACGTTGGACTGCGTTCCCGAGGGAACTGCGTCCACCATCGCCAGGATCACCGGCGCGTGTCGCTCGAACGCGTCGGTCAACGTGGCAACCACCTCACGCACGGCCTCGCGGAGGTCCTGGTCGAGCGCACGGGCGACGCCGGCCATCAGGTCTGCGGCGATCTCGGTGACGGCCTCCTGGCGCAGCACCTCGAGGATTCCGGCCTTGTCGTCGAAGTAGCGGTAGAACGTTCCGCTGCTGACGTGGGCGCGCTCGACGATGGCCGAGGTGGTCAGGCGTTCGGAGCCGACCTCCTCCAGAAGTTGAACAGTCGCGTCGAGGAGGTCTCTTCGCATCCGGACGGCCCGCTGCTGCGTGGGCCTGATTCGCTGTCGTTGAGCCATGACGGAGCCCTTTCGCGGCCTGCCGGAGCGCGCCGAAAAAAGTGAATAGAACGTGAGACTTTCCCACTTTTATGCTGTTGAGCATGGCAGCCACACCCGTCGACGGAAAGACCCCGTCCAGCCTGCGCAACCGCGACGAGGCGTTGCGCCGGTTCGGTGACCGCGCCACGACGTACTTCGACGGCATGTGGCAGGGCGACCCCTTGGCCGATGCGTTCGTCGCCGACTTCGCGACCATCGGCCACGGCCGCGGCATGCGCATGCTCCGGCAGGCCTGCCGCGACGGTGTCGATGCGGTCGAGGACGCACCCGACTCGCTGCGGGCATTGTTCGCGCAGCTGGACGCCCGCCCGGGCTGGGTCGACCTGGCGAAGATCAACCGCGACTCACGCCACCTGGCCCGCTACACCCGGCAGGCCGGCATCGTGCTCGGCGCCGCGTCGCTGGTCAGTGGCTACGCCAACTCCGCCGCATCGCGTCCACTCGAGCTCACCGGTCGGTACGTCGAGAACGCGGGCATGCGCACCATCGAGGTCGGCTCGTGGCTCCTGGCGATCAACGCCGACCACGGCCTCGAGCGCGACCAGCCGGGCTTCGAGCTGACCGTGCGGGTCCGCATCATCCACGCGTTGGTGCGCCGCCAGCTGCTCGCCTCGCCCGACTGGGACACGGCTGCGTGGGGCGTGCCGATCTGCCAGGCCTATCTGGCCTACACGTTGATCGAGTTCTGCCTGATCCCGTTGCGCGGCATGCGCGCCATCGGTGCGGCGTACCTTCCCCGCGAGGTCGACGCCTACTACGACACGTGGCGCTACGTCGGTCACCTGCTCGGCATCGACGCGTCGCTGCTGCCCACCGACGCGGCCGAGCAGGGGGTGCTCGAGGACCTCTATCTGCTGACCCGGCCACCGGTCGACGACTACTGCGTCCGGCTCGTGGCCGCGATCAACGAGGACTTCCTCGTGCCCGAGATCGAGGAGCTCCTGCCACGCCGGCTGTACGACGTCGCACCGCCGGTCGTGCACGGCCTCGAGCGCATCTTCCTCGGCAACGACATCGCCACGGAGCTCGGCGTGCCGGCGACGAGACTCACCCCGTTGATCCGGCTGGTCGGCGCGCTGTTCCTCATGATCAATCTGGTCATCGACAAGATCCCCGGCACCCTGCCGATGCGCACCCGCATGGGTGAGCGCTATCGCGACAAGCAGGAGGTCCGGCTGCGTTCCCGCTACGGCGTCCGGCACGACCTCGTCGACGACTCCCCCGCCACCGGCCGACCTCATCCTGCCCGCACTCCCTGAGGTCGCTGGTCGAGCTTCAACGTGGAACATCCCGGTCATGGGGTGACTGTGATGTTCCACCTTGACGCCCGAGCTCATACTCCAGCTCCGTCGGATGCGGCGGCCACACCGACTCCTGCTGTTGCCCGGTCGGCGTCCAGCCGAGGTGTTCGTAGAGCCTCCGGGCGCGCCGGTTGGCGGAGAGGACCCAGAGGTGGATCCCGAGCCCACCGGCCGCCATCGCCCGCACGGCACCCTCCCGCCCCAGACCCTCGCCCCAGGAGTCGGGGTGCACGAAGAGGTGCCGCAACGAGCTGTCGTCGTACGCCGTGACGGCGCGCAGCCGACCGGGGCCGTCGACCACCTCGACCCGGACGGTCGGGTCGTCGAGCACGATGGCCCACCGCGCCATCACGTCGTCCTCGGGGAACGGGCCGGGGAAGACGTGGCCGAGGGCGGCCAGGTTGGCGTCGCGCTCCAGCTCCATCAGCGCCAGCACCTCGTCAGGAGCCGCACGGCGCCAAGTGGACGCCTGGGTCATTCCTCGTCGAGACCCTGCTCGATGGCGTAGCGGGTCAACTCGACCCGGTTGTGCAGCTGGAGCTTGCGGAGGGTGTTCTGCACGTGGTTCTGCACGGTGCGGTGCGAGAGCACGAGCCGCTCGGCGATCTGCTTGTAGGACATTCCCTTGGCCACCAGCCGGAGCACCTCGGTCTCGCGGTCGGTGAGCTTCGGGGTGCCGTCGTCAGTGGGTGCGTCGAGGAGCCGGCGGTACTCCCCCAGCACCAGGCCGGCGAGTCCCGGTGTGAAGACGGTGTCGCCCAGGGCCACCCGGCGTACGGCGTCGAGCAGCTCCTCGCGCGAGGCCGACTTCACCAGGTAGCCGGTGGCGCCTGCCTTGACGGCATCGAGCACGTCGCTCTGCTCGCCGGACGCGGAGAGGATCAGCACCCGCGTGGACGGGTCCTGGCGCACCACCTCGGCGGTCACCTCGACGCCGTTGGGCGCGGGGATCTGCAGGTCGAGCACGAGCACCTGCGGGCGGGCTGCCGGGAAGCGGGCCAATGCCTCGGACCCGTTGGCGGCGACCGCGACCACGTTCAGCCCTGCTGCTGCCAGGTCGCGTTCGACGGCATCACGCCACATCGGGTGGTCGTCGACCACCATCACCCGGATCGGCTCGTCCCCGCTCATCCGCATCCTCCTCGTGTCGCTCGAACCCTAGTGTGCGTGCTGGTAGCGGCCGCGGCGGTGCACGAGTGGCTCGCCGTCGTCACCGATCACGGCGTGCTCGACGGTGGCCGTCACCAGGTTCGACCAACCGACCTCGGTGACCGACTCGACGTGAACGCCGACCCACGTGGTGACCGTCGACAGCACCGGCCCCCACTCGGTGTCCGTCCAGGTGACGCCCTCGTCGAGCTGCGTGAACTGGCCGCCGGGTGCGGGGACGGTCCCGGCGAAGATGTCGGCCAGGGTGTGGTGCCGGTAGTGCAGCAGCGACACCGCCGCCGTGCCTGAGTCCGCCAGCAGGTCCATCAGGTCGGAGTCCGGGTCGATCAGGCCCAGGACCCGTCCGGGCTGGCCCGCGGCGACCATCAACGACGAGACGGTCAGGCCGGCGCGTTCCGACGGGGAGCCGCTGGTCCACAGCGTCACCTGCCCGCCGAGACGACCGCGGAGTCGACGGATCGGGTCACGCTCCCCGGGTGGTTCCAGGAACGGGTGCTCACGGTGGATGGTCACGACGAAGAGCCTAGGGGTAGTCGCGGGATCGTGAACTCCCACTCGGTGCCGGTCCCCGGCGTGGAGAAGAGCTCGGCCGTGCCGCCCAGGTCACGGATCCGGCCCCGGATCGACTCGGAGACCCCGAGCCTGCCGTCGGCGTCCGCCGCCTCGAGCCGACCCTCGGGGATGCCCGGCCCCTCGTCGCGCACGCTGACCACGATGCGGTCGCCGAGGTCCTCGAGCAGCACCCAGGCCCGGGCGTCCTCGCCGACGTGGACCGCGACGTTGTCGAGGCAGGCGCCCACGGCGGCGGTGATCTCCGCGACCTCCGGCTGGGGCAGGTCGACGGCCACGCCGGGCGTGACCACGCTGACCACCGGTGGCTTGCGGTTGCCCAGGCGTTCGAGCACGCCGCCGAGATCGGCGACCGCCGACTCCGGGGTCTGCAACGTGTCCTGCTGGCGGATCAGTGACCGCAGCGCCTGCTCCTGCTCCCCCGCCAACCGGCCGAGCTCGGCACCCTCACCGCCGAGCTCGGGGGCCTTGCGCTGGGTCAACGCCAGGACCTGCAGCACCCCGTCGTGCACGGCGCGAGCCAGGCGGGCGCGTTCCTCGGCGATCGCCGCGGCGCGCTCGGCACGGTCACGCTCGGCGGCCATCCGCTGGAGGGAACCGCACATGTAGCCCACGATCGGGCCGGCGATCATCAGCAGGAACACGTGCCCGTAGTTGGTCTGGGTGATGTTCGGCCGGATCAGCAGGTCGGTCGCGGACAGCACCGTCGCGGCGACCAGCGCGCCGGCCCACCGCCAGTGGATCGCCCATGCCATCAGGGCTCCGGCGATCCAGAATCCGGGGACGGTCGCGTTGAAGCCGTCGCCCTTGACCAGGGGTGTGGACACCAGCGCACCGAACGCGATCGCGAGGTCGGCCACCAGCAACGCGGGGACCCGCCGACGCTGGTCGTCGTACGCCCAGATCGCGACAGCCGTCCAGAGCACCATCACCGCAACCACGGTGAGCCCGAGGCCGCGATGGGTGAAGTTGTCGAAGCGGAAGACGGTCAGCCCGACCGTGTTGGCGATGAGGACGACGCGCAGCACGGCCAGTGCCCGGAACATGCGGTTCTCGACCGCGAGGGCAGCGTCGCGCGGTCCGGCGTCGCGTCCGGACGGCAGGGCCCCCGCGTGGCTCAGGACGCCTGCTTCGACGCGCCGGTGCCCTTGTCGCCAGTGCCCTTGTCGCCCGCGTCCTTCGCGGCGGCGGCTTCCTTCTCGAGTCGCTTGGACTCTTCCTTCGCGCGCGTGGCGTACATGTCGACGTACTCCTGGCCGGAGAGGTTCATGATCTCGTACATGATCTCGTCGGTGATCGAGCGCAGGATGTAGCGGTCGTTCTCGAGGCCCTCGTAGCGCGAG
Organism: Nocardioides sp. Soil796; assembly: GCF_001429525.1. Taxonomy (NCBI): domain Bacteria; kingdom Bacillati; phylum Actinomycetota; class Actinomycetes; order Propionibacteriales; family Nocardioidaceae; genus Nocardioides; species Nocardioides sp. Soil796. The sequence goes on along the minus strand of NZ_LMSQ01000017.1, from coordinate 426,880 downwards.
AAGTCCAGCGGCTTGCCGAAGCGCACGATCGGGCGGGTCACCTTGCCGAACTTCTTGCCGGGCGGAGCCACGACGTCGGTGCCGACGACCGCCACCGGGATCACCGGCACACCGGTCTCGAGGGCCAGCCGGGCGACGCCCGTCTTGCCGCGGTAGAGCTTGCCGTCGTGGGAGCGGGTTCCCTCGGGGTAGATGCCGAAGAGCTCTCCGCGGCCGAGGACGGCCTTGGCCGAGAGCAGGGCACCCTCGGCGGCGTTGGCGCCCGAGCGGTCGATCGGGATCTGGCCGGAACCGCGGAAGAAGTGCTTCTGGAAGAAGCCCTTGAGGCCGGGGCTGGTGAAGTACTCCGCCTTGGCCACGAACGAGACCCGGCGCGGCAGCGTCAAGGGCATGAAGAGCCAGTCGGCGTACGACAGGTGGTTGCTGGCGAGGATGCCCGGTCCCGTCTCGGGGACGTTCTCGAGGCCCTCGGCCTGCGGCCGGAAGATGACCCGGAGCAACGGCCCGATGGCGATGAACTTCAGGAACCAGTAGAACACCCGGCTGTCCCTCCTCGTCGACGTCCTCGCGGCCACCACGTGATCAGCGGCCACGTCGAAGAGTAGCCCCCTTTTGATTTGTCCGGGGAGCCACCCGTCGGCCCCGGAATGGGGCACAATCCCGGTGTGCCCACCGATGACCGCGTCGCTCCCCTGTCCACGTCCGCCCGCCCCGAGGCCACCAGCACTCCGGACCTGCGGGTCGGCGTCCTCCTCAGCCACGGGTTCACCGGCTCCCCCGCGTCGATGCGTCCCTGGGGGCAGTTCCTGGCCGACCACGGGTACGCCGTCGAGGTGCCTCGCCTTCCCGGCCACGGCACCACGTGGCAGGACATGAACCTCACCACCTGGGACGACTGGTACGCCGAGGTCTCCAAGTCCTTCGACAAGCTGGTCCGCGAGAACGACGTGGTCGTCGTCGGCGGACTCTCGATGGGCGGCGCGCTGGTCCTTCGCCTTGCGGCGGACCGGCCCGACGACGTGGCCGGCGTCCTGCTCGTGAACGCGGCGGTGGCCTCCACCAACAAGCAGCTGGTCGCGGTGCCCGTCGTACGCCGGTTCGTGAGGTCGATGCCCGGCATCGGCAACGACATCAAGAAGCCGGGCGGTGACGAAGTCGGCTACGACCGCACTCCGCTCAACGCGCTGCACTCGATGGTGCGGGCCTGGAAGCCGCTGCGTGCAGACCTGTCGCGGGTCACCGCACCGATCCGCTTCTTCCGCTCGGCGGAGGACCACGTCGTGGACCCGTCGTCGGTCCAGGTGGTCCGCTCGGGCGTGTCCTCGACCAGCTTCGAGGAGCGCCTCCTGCCCGACAGCTATCACGTGGCCACCCTCGACAACGATGCCCGGACGATCTTCGAGGAGTCCCTGGAGTTCATCCGCGGCGTCAGCGCCACCGAGGGTGCGGACTCGGTCTGAGCACCTTCTCCAGGTGCCTCGTAGGCTGGGCAGCGTGGAACGGGACGAGGACGCTCTCTGGAGGGAGATCGTCGACAACTACGACACGGCTCCGGACGACGGCGAGCTGCCCGAGGCCGAGCGCCGCCTCCAGACCGAGGACGTCGCCGAGGCGCCCGAGTCCGGCCCGCCCTCCGACACGGTGGAGCCCGAGCCCCAGCTCTTTGCCGTTCCCCTCCCCGTGCCCGAGCCCGAGGAACCTCTGGAGCTGCGCTCCTGGAACGACGAGGGCCGCTACGTCCCGCCCCCGCCGGAGCGCATCCCCCTGCCCGAGCCACCCCGGTTGCTGGGCTGGCTCGGCGTCTTCCTGGCCCCGGTGATCGCGTTGGTCGCCCTCGTGCTCGGCCACCCGTTCCGCGGGCTGCTCGCCCTGCTGCTTGTGGGCTGGTTCGTCGGCGGCTTCCTCTACCTCGTGCACACCATGCCCGACGACCCCCGCGACCCGTGGGACGACGGCTCCCGCGTCTAGCGACCCGTCGCCAGTTCTTGCCGACCCGTCGCCAGTTCTTCGCACGCACGCCAACTCACGACAGGTCGATCCGAACCAGCGACAGGTCAGCGGTGGCGGGCAAGGTCGGCGGCACCGACGAGCCCGGCCTCGGGGCCGAGCTGCGCGGCCACCAGCGGCGGAATGCGTCGGTGACCCGCACCCACCAGTGAGCGCAGCAGCGCGGTGCGGGCCGGTTCGAGGAGCCGGTCGCCCGCCGCGGAGAGTCCCCCGCCGATCACGAGTCGCGCGGGGTCGAAGGCGGCCACCAGGTTGGCCAACCCGACACCGAGCCAGTCCCCGACATGACCGAAGGCCTCGTGGGCGAGGAGGTCACCTTCCTCGGCGGCCTGCGTGACCATCGGGCCGTTCATCGCGGCCGGGTTCCCGCCGCACAGGTCCTCGAGGATCGAGGGGCCGCTGCCCAGCCGCTCCCGGGCGAACCGGACCAGCGCGTTGCCGCTGGAGTACTGCTCCCAGCAGCCTCGCCCGCCGCACTCGCAGTCGGCACCGTCGGGCACCACCTGCATGTGCCCGAACTCGCCGGCCATGCCGTTCCAGCCACGATGCAGCCGGCGACCGAGGACAACCCCACCGCCGATGCCCGTGCCCATCGTCACCACGATCGCGTCGTCGACGTCGCGGGCAGCGCCGTACGTCGCCTCGGCGTGGGCGGCCGCGGTGGCGTCGTTCTCGAGGGCGACCGGCACCTGCCAGCGCTCCTCGAGCATCGCCCGGACCGGTGCGTCGACCCAGGGCAGGTGCGGGGCGAACATCACGCGCTCGCCGGTCGCGTCCACGAACCCGGCGGCGGCCAGGCCGACGCCCAACACCTCGTCGTCGCCGGAGACGTCGTGCAGCGCACGGGTCAGGGCCGCCTCGACCTGGTCGGCCTCGACGCGACGCCCCGGGGTGGCGCGCCGCGACGTGCGCACCACGCGACCCTCGGCGTCCACCACGCCGGCGAGCACCTTCGTGCCCCCGATGTCGATGCCGACCCAGACGCCGCTCATCGGGTCAGCGTCGAGCCAGGTCGGCGGCGCCGATCAGGCCGGCCGTGTTGCCCAGGGTGGCCAGCCGCAGCTCGGCGACCGGGCGGTGACCGCTGCCGGTCAGCTGCGCTTCGTACGTCGTGCGCATCGGCTCGAGCACGAGGTCGCCGGCCTCGGCCACTCCTCCGCCGAGCACGATCACGCCGGGGTCGATGACTGCCGCGAGCTGCGCGGCACCCTCACCCAGCCAGCCGCCGAGCTCGGCAAGGCGGGCGATCGCGAATGCGTCGCCGGCCTTGGCGGCCTCGGTGATCATCGGGCCCTCGATGGCCTCCACGTCGCCGCCGGCCAGCTCGAGTACGGCGGACGCGGCCCGCGCGTCCTTCGTGGCGGCCGCCCGGGCCTGGGTCTCCAGGGACGTGCCCGAGCCGTACTGCTCCAGGCAGCCTCGCTGGCCGCAACCGCACTGGCGGCCCTCACGTTCGATGCGGATGTGGCCGATCTCGCCGGCGATGCCGAAACCGCCACGGTAGAGCTGGCCGTCGACCACGATCCCGCCGCCGACACCGGTGCCGACCGCGACCATCAGCAGGTCGTCGGCGTCGACCGCGGCACCGTAGGTGAACTCACCCCATGCGGCGGAGTTGCCGTCGTTCTCGACGACCACGGTGAGCCCGCACGACTCCTCGAGGCGCCCCTTCAGGTCCTCGTCACGCCAGGCCAGGTTCGGGGCGAAGTAGACCGTCGCCCGGGCCGCGTCGATGAAACCGGCCGCCGAGATGCCCACACCCACGACATCGCGATCGGCGCGCAGGGTGGACACCATCTCGGCGATGGACTCGACGATCGCCGCCGCGTCCTGGGCCGGTGACTCGACCTTGGCCTGCTCGAGCACCTGACCCGACTCGTCGACCAGGCCGCCTGCGATCTTCGTTCCACCCACGTCCACACCGATGGTCAGGCTCATGTGTTCAGTCCTCCGGCCAGTCCGCGTCGAGGTCGATGTGTTCGACTCCGTCGTCACGCTTCTTCGCGTCGTCGGGCACCGCACTGGCCATCAACGCTGCCGCGGCGTGCATCAACGACGCGCCCGCGACGGCCAGGTGGTTCTTCACCTCAGGGCTCAGCTCGCGCACCACGTGGACCGCCCGGCAGATCGGGCAGTAGGTGCACTCGGCAGCGCCGGTGGCGAGGTGCTCGTTCACATCATGGGCGGCATGGGCCGCGGCGCCCGCGAGGTCGCCGACGCCGGCGCCGAGGTCGGCGCCGTGGGTGCGGGCCCAACCGGACAGGGCACCGAACAGCTTGGCCGCCTCGTCGGCGACCGAACCGACGTCGTCCGGTCCGGGTGTGCTCCCTGGGCGGGTGTCGTCCCCGTCGGTCACGTTGTTCTCTCCTCGAATCGGACGTGCAGTGCGCCCTCGCTGACCTTGGCGCCGCTGACCTGGTGCCGGGCCAACCCGGCGGGCAGCGAGAGAAGACGACGATACGACCCCACGGTCACCACGAGTTCGTCGCCATGCCGCGCGAGATCGACGTCGGCCTTCTCGACGTTGGGCAGTGCCAGCTCGAGGACGGCGCCGGTCTCGGTGCGGGTGACCTTCATCGGCCCGTTGCCGGTGGGTGGTGCCAGCGGGTCCGTGCCGGCGTACACCTCGTCGGCCAGGCCGCGCAGGGCCTCGACGCCGACCGGCTCGCCGGTGCGGTAGACCGACCGCCAGATCGGCAGTCCAGGGAACGACTGGTCGACCTCGGTGAGCACCTTGGCCTGGGCCTCCACCCAGCCGGCCCGCCACGCGTCGCCCTCACCGACGGGGAAGACCCGGTTCGCGACGACGCCGTCGACGCGGTAGCCGAACAGGGACAGCGTCGTGAAGGAGCGGCGGGCCTCGGCGAGCACCACGGTCTCGGGCGTCATCACCAGCCGCACGCTCGAGTCGGGGCCGGAGAGCAGTTCGCGCACCTCGTCGAGCTCGGCGTGCAGCCGCTCGACGGCGTCGAAGACGGAGTCGCCGGGCATGGGTACGCCGGCCGCGCGGGTCAGCACCGGCTTGAGCGCCTTGACCACCTTGCGCTCGAACGGGAAGACCCGCTGCATGTACCACCCGAGCGCCTCCGGCAGGGCGAGCAGTCGCAGGGTCTCCGCGGTCGGCGCACAGTCGACGACGATGACGTCCCACGTGCCCGAGAGGGCGTGCAGGCGCAGCTCGAGGAGGGCCAGCACCTCCTCGGCGCCGGGGATGACGGTGAGCTCCTCGGCCGCGACCGGGTCGACACCGACCACGTCGAGCACCGAGAGCAGGTAGCCCTGGATGTCGGCCCACGACTGCTCGAACCGTCGCTGGGCGTCGACCTGCTGCACGAAGAGGTTCTCGGCCACCTCGGTCGGCTCGGCGCCGACGGGCATGCCGAAGGCATCGGCCAGCGAGTGCGCCGCGTCGGTTGACAGCACGAGGGTGCGCAGGCCACGGGCGGCAGCGAGTGCCGACGTACCGGCTGCGACGGTGGACTTGCCGACGCCGCCCTTGCCGGTGAAGAGGAGGATGCGCACGGTCAGGCGGGACCGGTCACAGGGACTCGACGTGCTTCTTGAGTCCCTTGAGCGCGGTGTCGATGAGGATCTTCTCGCCCTTGCGCTTGAGCATGCCGATCAACGGGATCGAGACGTCGAGGGACAGGCGGTAGGTCACCTCGGTGGAGCCGGCGCCGAGGGGCCGCAGGACGTAGGCGCCGTCGAGCGCGCGCAGCATCTTGCCCTCGACCAGGGTCCAGGTGACCTCACGGTCGCCGTGCCAGGTGTAGGCCAGGGTGTACTCGTCCTTGATCGGCGAGACGTCGAGCTCGAAGAAGACCTGCGTGGCACGCCCGTCGTCGAAGGTGCCGAGCACGTCGGCGGTCTTCACACCCTTCGCCCACGCGGGGTACGCCGGGAAGTCGGCGATCACCTCCATCACGGACGCCGCCTCGGCGTCGATGACGATGGAGGACGTGGTCTGTTCGGCCATCGGTGTTTCCCCTTGGAGATGGGCGGTGTCGAGTCACGCGAGCCTACCGGATACCCGCGGTACGTGGATGGCCGGTAACGTGCGGGCGTACACCGTTCCCATGCAGTGCAGAAGGAGGCCGGCATGCGAGAGTTCGCCACGCCGTTGACCGTGGAGATTCCCGCGACTGGCAACGTGACCGACGACGTCGTCACCAATGCGCGTGACCACGCCGACTCGGTCGTGTTCAGTCGCCGGACCGGCGACGGTTGGGTCGACGTCACCGCCGCCCAGTTCCACACCGAGGTCACCGGTGTGGCCAAGGGACTCATCGCCGCCGGCATCGAGGCCGGCGACCGCGTCGCGATCCTCTCCAAGACCCGCTACGAGTGGACCCTCCTCGACTACGCCATCTGGTTCGCCGGTGCCGCGACCGTGCCGATCTACGAGACCTCCTCCGCCGACCAGATCGCCTGGATCCTGGAGAACTCCGGCACCAAGGCCGTCATCGCCGAGGGCGCCGACCACCTGGCCAAGGTCTCCGCCCTGCGCGGCAACCTGCCCGAGCTCAACCACGTGTGGACGATCGACGACAACGCCGTCGACGTACTCACCAGCCTGGGCGCCGACATCGACGACGAGACCCTGGAAAAGCGCCGGAGCGCGACCACGCCCCTCGACCTGGCCACCCTGATCTACACGTCCGGGACGACCGGCCGCCCCAAGGGCTGCATGCTCACCCACGGCAACTTCATGTTCGAGCTGGGTTCCGCGGTGCACGAGCTCGACCGGCTCTTCAAGGACGAGAACGGCTCGACGCTGCTGTTCCTGCCGCTGGCCCACGTGTTCGCCCGGATCATCCAGGTCGGTTGCGTCAAGGCACGGGTCCGCATGGGCCACTCGGCCGACATCAAGAACCTCGTGGACGACCTCGGCGTGTTCAAGCCGACGTTCATCCTCGCCGTGCCCCGCGTGTTCGAGAAGGTCTTCAACACCGCGTCGCAGAAGGCGTCGGCCGACGGCAAGGGCAAGATCTTCCAGCGTGCCGCCGACACGGCGATCGCCTGGTCCCGCGCGCAGGACGGCGGTCGGGTGCCCCTCCGGATCCGCGCCCAGCACGCACTCTTCGACCGGCTCGTCTACGGCAAGCTCCGCAACGCCCTCGGCGGCGAATGCCTGTACGCCGTCTCCGGTGGCGCACCACTCGGTGAGCGCCTGGGCCACTTCTACCGCGGCATCGGCCTGGTGATCCTCGAGGGCTACGGCCTGACCGAGACCACGGCGGCGCTGACCGTGAACCTGCCCGACGCCCAGAAGGTCGGCACCGTGGGACGCCCGCTCGGTGGCACGTCCGCCCGCATCGCCGACGACGGCGAGCTGCTCTTCAAGGGCGGCCAGGTCTTCGCCGGTTACTGGGACAACGAGCAGGCCACCTCCGAGGCGCTGACCGACGGCTGGTTCCACACCGGTGACGTGGGAGAGCTCGACGACGAGGGCTTCGTCCGCATCACCGGCCGCAAGAAGGAGATCCTGGTGACCGCCGGCGGCAAGAACGTCGCCCCGGCCGTGCTCGAGGACCGCCTGCGCGCCCACGCCCTGATCAGCCAGTGCATCGTGGTCGGCGACGGGGAGCCCTTCATCGGCGCGCTGGTCACCATCGACCCGGAGTCCTTCCCGCACTGGGCGCTCGAGAACGGCAAGAGCGGGTCGATCGCCGACCTGGTCGACGACGAGGACCTCCGCGCCGCAGTTCAGTCAGCGGTCGACGACGCCAACAACGCCGTCTCCAAGGCCGAGTCGATCCGCAAGTTCACCATCCTGCCGATGGACTGGACCGAGGAGGACGGCCAGCTCACGCCGTCGCTCAAGCTGAAGCGCAACGTCGTCATGCGCGAGCACCGCGCCGACGTGGCCGCGCTCTACGGCCACTGATCCACACCCTTCGCGGTGCCTCCGGCCGACAGGTCGGGGGCACCGCGTTCATTTCAGGCGGGTCATTTCAGGCGGGTCACTTCTTGCCGATCTTGCGGGCCACCGCGACGCGCTCCAGGGCCGTGGGGTGGCTGCCGAACCAGAACTGCGACCACGCCGGTGGCGTCGGGTCGCACACCGCGCCCAGGCACAGCTCGCGTTGCAGGTCCACCATGGCCGAGGCCGGGGTGACCGCGAGTGCGTCCACGTCGGCGCGCATCTCGATCCTGCGACTGATCGTGTTCTCGACCGGGCTGACGAAGAAGGTCGCCAACGCCAGCAGCGCCAGCACGGTCGCCACGGCGCGGGGGTCGGCCAGTCCCTCGATGCCGGCCCGTCGGCGAAGGCCCGGTCGGCCCATGATCAGTCCGAGCAGGCCCACCCCGACCAGTGCGCCGAAGGCACCGAGCGCGGTGCCGACCAGCACGTCGTCGTGCTTGGCGTGGGCGAGCTCGTGGGCCACCACCGAGAGCACCTGCTCGTCGGGCTGGTGGTCGACCAGGTTGTCGTAGACCACCACGCGCCGGGTGCCGCCGAAGCCGGAGACATAGGCGTTCAGGGTCGTCGTACGACGCGAGGCGTCGGCGACCAGCACGTCGTCGACCGCGACACCCTCCTGGTCGGCCAGGGCCAGGATCTCCTGGCGCATGGGCCCGTCGGGCATCGACGAGAAGTCGTTGAACACAGGCTCGACCACCACGGGGTAGAGGAACGAACCGCCCAGGAGGAGGACGACGTAGATGCCGGCCACGACGGCGGGCCACCAGGTGCGCCAGCGCCGGACGCAGCCGAAGAGCACGAGCAGGGCGATCGAGGTGAACACGATCGCGAGGCCGAGCCCCTTGACCTGGTCGAGCGCCCAGCCGCCCAGCCCCTGCGTGGTGAGCCCGTAGTCCACACGGTGGTCGCGCAGGGCCACCGCGAAGGGCAGCGTCGCCAGCCGTCCGATGACGAGCACGGCAGCGGTGAGCCCGACGACCGTGACCGGCCACGGCCAGGACCGACGGCCCAGGAGCCGGGTGCCGAGCCGGGTGAAGCCGAGCACGCACGAGACCACGAGCGAGACGGCGAGCGACGACCAGCTCAGGATGCGCGACAGGCGCGCGAACTCCTCACCGCGCTCCAGCTGTGCCCTCGTGAGCACGTCGGTGGCCGGAACGGGATCGGGAGCGCCTCCCGGGACCGGCTGCCACGGCACGAGCACGGCCGCGACCAGCACGAAGAGCAACGCTCCGCCCACGGTCAGCACCCACAGTTGCCGACGGGTCACGAGGCTGGTCCGCTGCTCCCCCGCGATCACCGTGCCAGTCTCTCGAGCTCCCTGCGCCACCGTTGCACCAGTTCCTTCTCGCCGAATCCGTAGACCTGCTGGAGTGCAGCACCCACCGGTGCGCCGTCCGACACCTCGTCGTACAGCCTCAGCAGGTCCTGCTCGGAACCAGTCTGCGCCAGCAGCCGACAGGCCAGCCACGCGGCCTCGTACGACGCTCCGAGGTGGGTGGTGTGCGTGTCGAACTCGTTGCCCGCCGGCAGGTGCCGGGGTGCCCCGTCCCGGCGTACCTGCGCCAGGACCTGGCCCGCGGTGACTGACAGGGGCAGGGTGACGTCGCGCAGCGCCACGTAGTCGGCGAAGCCCTCGAGCAGCCACAGCGGCGTGTTCGACGCGGTCGCGGCGCCCGTGGCCACGTGCACGAGCTCGTGGGTGGTGACCACCTGGGCGCCGTTGCGTCGTAGCCCCGAGAAGACCTCCGGGTTCACGAAGACGTGCACCGGCGCCGACGGAGAGAGCGACCCGTCCACCGTGGTGGTCACCGCGGCGATCTCGGCGTACTCCCCCGGGTCGGCGGCCAGCACCTCGTCGAGTTGCTCGTCGGACTCCGGCACCACCATCACGAGCTTCTGTCGCCACGGCGGGAGGACCTTCCCGACCGCCCGCACCGCCACCCGGGCCTGCCGCGCGAACCGGTTGACGGGCTGGTCCCCCGCTGCCATCACGAGCGCCTGCGGAGTGCGGCTGACGTTGAGCGCGGTGGCAAGCCACAGGGGCGTACGGCGACCGCCGCCACCGACGTCGACAAGCACCGCGTGATCGCCCTCGCGCGCGAAGACGAACGTGACCTCGGCGTGGGCCTCACGCGGGTCGTAGCCGGCGAACCGCCAGGTGGTGTCCACCGCGGCGGCCCACTGTCCGTCCGGGAGTGTGGCGGTGAGAGCGGCATCCTCGTCGACGTAGCGGGCGGTGAAGCCGGCGACCCGGAGCTCCTCGGCGTTGTCGACCGCGGTCTCGGCCAGCTCGCCGGCGTCAGGGTGGAGTCGCGCCCTGTCACGCGCGCCGACCGCCGTCTGCAGGTCCGCCAGCGCCGCGGCGGCGAGGTCCTGGCGGGCCGACGGTGAGTCCAGGACCCGCGGCGTCTCGGCGTCGTCGTCCTGGCGGAGCCAGAAGACGAGCACGCCCACCACGAGGGCAAGCGAAAGGCCGGCCACCCACCAGAGTGGGCGACCGGCCTTCGATGCTGAGCTGTCGTTCAGGGTGGTGCCGATCAGCCCGGGCGGACTGCGCCGGAGTACGGCATGGAGAAGACGCCGGCGGTGGTGACGCCGCTGCCCGGGTTGGCCGCGTGCACGATCATGCCGTTGCCGATGTACATGCCGACGTGGCTGACCGGGCTGTAGTAGAACACCAGGTCGCCGGGCTGCAGGTCGCCCGAGGAGACGCTGGTGCCGGAGCCCATCTGGGCGCTCGAGGAGTGCGGCAGGCCGACGCCGGCCTGCGCCCACGCCATCATGGTCAGGCCGGAGCAGTCGAACGCGCTCGGGCCGGCTGCGCCGTAGACGTAGGCGTCGCCGACCTGGGCCATCGCGTAGTTCACGGCAGCGGCGGCACGGCCGGAGGCCGGCACGTTGGCGGGCAGACGCGTGGTGCCGCGGCTGGCCTCGGTGTCGAGCCGGGCCCGCTCCTCCTCCTCGAGCTTGCCGAGCAGCTCCTTGGCCTCGGCGAGCTTGGCGTCGGCCTCGTCCTTGTTCTCCTCGAGGTCGGCCTGGGCGTCGGCGAGCTCGTCGGCGCGCTCCTGGGTCGCCTCGCGGCGGATCTCCAGGGAGTCGGTCTCACGGGTGTAGTCCGCGACCGTGTCGGCCTGCACGTCGTTGTAGCTCGAGACCGTGTTGAGGTCGGAGAGGAACGCGTCGGGGCTGTTGGAGAGCACCAACTGGCCGGTCGTCGAGATGTCCTGGCCTTCGTACTGCGCGGCCACGGCGTCGCTGACCGTGCTGGTCATCGAGTCGACCTTGGCCTGCTGCTTCTTCTCGTCGGCCTTCAGGGCGGCGAGGTCGGCCTCGAGGTCGTCGAGCTTGAGCTTTGCGTCGTTGGAGCGCTCGGAGGCCTGCTCTGCCTGGTGGTAGAGCTTGTCGACGCGGGCCTTGACATCGTCGATGTCAGGCTCGGCGTTGCCCGGCGCTGCGGGGATGGCGGTGATGCCGATGACTGCAATGGCGCTGCTGGCCAGGCCAGCAAGAATGCGCTTCCGTCCGTGGTGCATGTAGCGGACGTACTCCCTCTTTGTCGACGCCTACCGGGTGAGCTGACGGGTTCGGGCACAAAGAAGCCCTACACACGCTCCACGGATCGCTCCGCCTTGCGTGTGATTCACCCCAGGGATACGTGGGTCCCCGGTTTCTCCGCCTCGGACTTCCCCGTCCTCGGCATCGAATTCGGCGTGGCACCCGAGCCGGTCCTGTTTGACCAACTGGTACGGGCACCTGAAGCAGCAAGATTAGACGTGGTTGCACTCCGCGGCAAACCCTCGGAGCGGATGTCGCGGGGTGTTTCATGCCACGGCGGCGCGCCGTGACGTGTCATGCGTCACACCAGCCCCACGCGAGGCAGCGTGGGAGCTGTCGGCTCGGCCGGGGCAGGCCGGGCGGGAGGCGGGCTCAGGCGGACTCGACCTCAGGACCGGCCAGCGGCGTCACCATGCGCAGCGGCGGCACCAGGCCCGAGTCGGCGAGTACGTCGAGGGCCCGCTGCTCGTCGTCGTCGAACGCCAGCTCGGGCGGCGGCCCGAGCAGCACGGTCACCACACAGTCGTGGCAGGCCAGGCCGCGGACTTCGCAGCTGTCACAGTCGATTCGCAAGGTCATGGGTGTCCTCGTCTCTCATCGGTCCGGGAGGGGAAGTTCCCGGCTGTGACGCACTCTGGCAGGGACCACCGACAACGGTCCGGGACCGCCGGACCACACACCGGGCAGCGGGCCGGTCGGCCCGACCGCGGGGCGGTCTCGGGGCTCAGCGGGCGAGGAGGGCCACGAGCGCCGACGAGGCCATCGGCTTGGCACCGGACCGGCGTACGTCGCCGGCGATCTCCCGGTCGGAGGAGACGACCACCACGACCCGTCCCTGGGGCTCGGCCGCGACGAGGTCGCGGATGACGTCGTCGGCGATGACGCCCTCGGGACTGAAGAGCACCTTGACGCCGCGGGGCGCGTTGACCGGGCCGCGCGAGGACTGCGCTGCCGCGTCGAACACGACGGTGGTGTCGACCCCGGTGCGCGCGATCAACGGCGCGAGCCCGTTGAGGAGGCGGATCCGCTGGGCCTCGAGCGTCGAGTCGGGCCAGGCCGTCTTGCTGACGTTGTAGCCGTCGATGATCAGCCGCGCCCGGGGCATGGCGAGGAACTGTTCGAGAAGCGCCGGGCTGGACGGGCCCAGCGAGCCGGCCGCGCTCGGCGTACGCGTGCCGGCGAGCGCGAGGTCGGCCTCGACGGCGTCCGCCGGAGAGCCGGTGACGGTCGGCAGGGCCAGCTCGCGGCGCAGTCCCTGGCCGGCATCGAGCAAGGTGTCGAGCAGGACCCGGGCACGGAGGGTGGCGGCGTCCTTGTCGGTGCGCACCTCGCGGCGGGCGGCCGACAACGTGGCCTGGAGCTCTTCGACCTGGGCGCGCAGGCGTCGGGACTCGGACTCGGCACTGGCCAGGCCGGCCTCCGCCTTGAGTCGCACCTCCTCGGCCAGCACGATCGCCTTCTCGGCATCGGCGCTGGTCGAGCGTCCGGAGGCCCGGGCCTCCCCCAGCTTGCGACGCAGGGACGCGTTCTCGGTCTTGAGCTCGGCGACCTGGTCCTTGTGCTCGGCCTTGAGCTGCTTGATGCGCCCCTCGGCCTGGTCGACCTTCGTCTGGAGCCGCTCGAGCTGGGCAGTGTCGACGGTGGCCTCACCGGTGACGGTGCGCGCACACGCGTCGGCGTACGAAGCCTCCCACCCCTCCGGACGCAGGAGCCACAGGAACGCCGCCAGCTCCACCGGGTCAGCCGCCTCGGGGGCGACACCGTCGCCGATCGCCTCCGCGAGGTCGGGCTGGGTGGCCGCGACCTGGGTGGAGAGGTGGCCGCGGAAGTCGTCGTCGGTCTCGAGGGCCGCCGCGATCTGGGTGCCGCCGAGCCGGGCCCGGCGGTTGGGGGCGAAGGACGCGACCTTGCGCAGGGAGGCCGGCAGCTCGCTCACCTTCGGCAGGGCGTCGGCGGCGAGGGAGAGCACGCGGGCGCGCACCGGCTCGGGCATCTGCCCGCCGGTCCGCTCCGCTGCGTCCGTCGCCATGGGTCAGTCCTTGGCCGGGTCCTCGGACACGGCCGCCTCGTTGCGGTCGATCAGCTCGATCGCGTCGTCGCGACCGCACCAGCGGCAGGACACCGACTCGACGGTCTCGGCCTTCACCTCGGTGCTCTCGACGACCGGCTCCCCGGACAGGTCGAAGTGCCAGTACTCCGCCGTACGGCGGGTGCGGGTCACGTCGAAGCGCGTCAGGTTGCCGCACCCACCACACCGCCAACGGTTGGTCGTGTCGGGAATCTGTGCGGTCACGGGGGCTCCTTCAGGGTTGCTTGACGAACATCCCCAGCCTATGGGGCGCGCCCTGCCGGGATTGTCGGTGCCCACATCTAGCGTCGGGGACATGAGCAATGCGGTTCAGGGTGCGCCTTCCCGATGGGAGGTGCAACGCAGTTTCGACGAGCTCGGCCGACCCCTCCGCGACATCACGTTCTGCGTGGTCGACCTCGAGACCACCGGGGGTTCGGCGGCGGCGGGTTCGATGATCACCGAGATCGGCGCGGTCAAGGTGCGCGGCGGCGAGATCCTCGGCGAGTTCCAGACCCTGGTGAACCCCCACGACACCATCCCGCCCTTCATCGCCGTGCTGACCGGCATCACCAACTCGATGGTCGCCGACGCTCCCCCGATCGAGTCCGCGCTGCCTGCGTTCCTCGAGTTCGCCGCCGGCTGCGTGCTGGTGGCCCACAACGCACCCTTCGACGTCGGGTTCCTCAAGCACTTCGCCGAGCAGCAACAACGCCCGTGGCCGCGCTTCGAGGTGCTCGACACCGCCAAGCTGGCCCGCCGGGTGATCACCCGGGACGACGCCCCCAACTGCAAGCTCTCCTCCCTGGCGGTGCTGTTCAACGCCGACACCACGCCCAACCACCGGGCACTCTCCGACGCCCGCGCGACCGTCGACGTGCTCCACGGGCTGATGGAGCGCCTGGGCGCCCTCGGCGTGCACACCCTCGAAGAGCTCCAGACCTTCTCCTCCCGGGTCAGCTCGGCGCAGCGCAAGAAGCGCCACCTCGCCGAGCGGCTCCCCCATGCACCGGGCGTCTACCTCTTCCGCGACGCCAGCGACCGGGTCCTCTACATCGGCACGTCCCGCGACCTGCGCACCCGTGTGCGTTCCTACTTCACGGCCTCCGAGACCCGCTCGCGCATGGGTGAGATGGTGCGGCTCGCCACCAAGGTCACCGGCATCGAGTGCGCCACCGTGCTCGAGGCCCAGGTCCGCGAGCTGCGCCTGATCGCCGAGCACAAGCCGACCTACAACCGCCGCTCGCGCTTTCCCGAGAAGGTGCACTTCCTCAAGCTCACCCGCGAAACGTGGCCGAGGCTGTCCCTGGTCCGCAAGGTGCTCGACGACGACGCCGACTACCTCGGACCCTTCTCGTCGCGGCAGACCGCCGAGCGCTCGTTGGCCGCCCTGCACGAGGCGTTCCCGATCCGCCAGTGCACCGACCGGCTCGGCGCCACCCCCACCCGCTCCCCCTGTGTGCTGGCCGAGATGGACCGTTGCCTCGCGCCCTGCGACGGCAGCACCGACGAGTCGGCGTACGCCGCCGTGGTCAGCAGGCTGCGCGACACACTGCTCCACGACCCCGACGAGGTCGTCGAGACGATCAACCAACGCATGGCCCAGCTCGCCGACGACGAGCGCTTCGAGGAGGCCGGGGTGCACCGCGACCGGTTGGCCTCGTTCCTCCGCGCCGCGGCCCGCACCCAGCGGCTCTCCGCCCTGTCCCGGTGCACCGAGGTGGTCGCGGCCCGCCGCGAGGACAACGGTCGCTGGTCGGTGCACGTGGTGCGCCACGGGCGCCTGGCGGCCGCCGGCGTGATCCCCGCCGGCACCGACGCCCACCAGTTCGTCGCCGACCTGAAGGCCTCCGCCGAGGCCGTCGCCGACGCACCCGGCCCGGTGCCCGCCGCCTCGGCCGAGGAGTCCGAGAAGGTGCTCACCTGGCTCGAGTCCGACGGCATCCGCCTGGTCGACGTCGACGGCGAATGGACCTGCCCGCTGCGTGGTGCGCGCCGCCACCTCGCCCTGCACGACGCGGTGAACCAGTCGCGGTTGTCCCTCGTGCCCTTCGACGACCGCCGCGACATCACGACCGTCCACCAGCCCGCCCGGTGACCCCGCATCCACCCTGAGTCGGTCCACGCCCGTCCGGGTCACCCGCTACCGTTGACCGTGTGATCACCGCCATCGTCTTCGTCCACGCCGACGTCTCCCGCATCCCCGAGGTCGCCGAGTCGATCGCCGCCCTCGAAGGGGTCAGCGAGGTCTACTCGGTCACCGGGGAGATCGACCTGATCGCCCTGGTGCGCGTGAAGAACCACGACGACGTCGCCGACGTCGTCGCCGATCGCCTCAACAAGGTCGACGGGGTCACCGCCACCGAGACGCACATCGCGTTCCGTGCCTACTCCCAGCACGACCTCGAGTCCGCGTTCTCCCTCGGCCTGGACTGACCGCAGCGGCTGCGGCCAGCAGCATCTCCCCACGTCGACCCGAGGACGCCGCTAGCCTTCGCCCATGGACTGGCTCTCCGACCACTGGCTCGACATCCTCGGGTGGGGTGGCAGCACACTGCTGGTCTTCTCCCTGATGCAGGCCCGCGTGCTGCGCTTCCGGGTGCTCAACCTGGTCGCCTGTCTCGTGCTGGCCGTGTTCAACGGGCTCCTGGAGATCTGGCCGATGCTCGCCATGAACATCGTGCTCAGCGTGATCAACCTCTGGTTCATCGTGAGGCTGGTCTCGGCGCGTGACGACGCCACAGTCTTCGAGGTGCTCGAGGTCCGGCCCGACGACGCGTACGTCGCCCACGTGCTGCGCGGCAACCGGGCCGACATCGTGAGGTTCCAGCCGGACTTCGACACTCCTGCGTCAGACGACACCGTCTTCCTCGTCCAGAAGGGCCAGGAGACCGTCGGCGTCGTGGTGCTGGCCGTCGACGCCGGCACCGCCCACGTGCGACTCGACTACGTGACGCCGCGATTCCGCGACTTCTCGCCCGGCCGGTTCGTGTGGCGCAGCAGCAGCCTGCTCCGCGACCGCGGCATCCGGCGCGTGGTCACCTCTCCCACCATGGTCGGCCCGTACTACGACAGGCTCGGCTTCACCCACGACGGCTCGTCGTACGCGCTCGACGTGTAGCCGGTCACTCCCCGGCCCGACGTACGACGAACGTCGGCGGCGTGGTCAGGCTGCGACCCACGACGCAGTAGCGCTCGGTGGCCGCGGCCAGCTTCGCGAGGAGCGCGTCGTCGGCGCTGGTCTCCAGCTCGGCGTCCACCACGACGTCGCAGACCCCGACGGGTGCGTCGCGGTCGAGGCCGAGGGTGCCCCGGGCGTCGAAGGTGCCGTCCACCCGCAGGTGGGCGCCGGCAATCTCCACGCCGTACGCCGTCGCGACGGCACGGAGCGTCACCCCGGCACACGCAAGAAGCGCTTCGAGCAACAGGTCGCCACTGCAGGCGTCGTCGCCGGTGCCACCGGTGGCCGGGTGCAGGCCGGCCCGGACCGGCCCGGCGAATCCCTCGACGGTGCAGGTGACCCCGTCGTCCCGGTAGTCAGCGACGGCCGACACCGGGGTGACGGCGTCGGACGGGTTCGTGCGGTAGCGCGCCTTGAGCGGCGCCTGCGCGGCTCGCAGTTCCTCGGCATCCATGCGTCCATGGGAGCACGGAAACGGCCCCGGAGGGGCGAAGTGTCGGGCTCAGGCCTCGGCGCAGGCGCTGACCCAGCGGGCCAGGGCAGCCTTGGCGGCACCGCTGTCGATCGCCGCACGGGCCCGCTCCATGCCGGCCGCCACGCCCTCGGCGACGTCGTCGGTCTCGCCCGCGTGCACCGCGAGGGCCGCACCCGCGTTGAGCACGACGGCGTCCCGGACCGGTCCGGGCTCTCCGTCGAGGACCCGGCGAATGACGTCGGCGTTGTGCGCGGTGTCGCCGCCCCGGAGGTCCTCGGCGGTGGCCAGCGGAATGCCCAGCTCTCGGGGATCGATGCTGGACTGCTCGATCGACCCGTTGCGCACGGCCCAGACGGAGGACGTCGTCGTCGTGGTCAGCTCGTCGAGCCCGTCGTCGCCTCGGAAGACCAGGGCGTCGACGCCACGGTGGGCGAAGACACCGGCCAGCACCGGGGGCATGTCGGGAAAGGCGCAGCCGATGGCCGCGGCCGCCGGCTGGGCCGGGTTGGACAACGGACCGAGGATGTTGAAGAACGTGGCGATGCCGAGCTCCTTGCGCGGCACGCCGGCGTGGCGCAGGGCCGAGTGGAAGATCGGCGCGAAGCAGAAGGTGATCCCGGCCTTGGCCGCGACCTCGGCGACGGCGTCCGGTGCGAGGTCGAGTCGGACCCCCATTGCTTCGAGCACGTCGGCGGAACCCGACTTCGACGAGGCCGACCGGTTGCCGTGCTTGACCACCAGGGCACCTGCGCCGGCCGCGACGATCGCCGACATCGACGAGATGTTCACCGAGAAGGAACGGTCACCACCGGTGCCCACAATGTCGACGCTGCGACCGGGGATCTTCAGGGGCGTGGCCTTCTCGAACATCGCGTCAACCAGTCCGGTGACCTCCTCGACGGTCTCGCCCTTGGTGCGCAGCGCGACCGCGAAGGCGGCGATCTGCGACGGCGTGGCCGACCCGGAGAGGATCTCGCCCATGGCCCAGCGGGTCTGCTCGGCGGACAGGTCCGTGCGACCGATCGCCGTGGTGAGTACGTCGGGCCAGGTCAGGGCGCTCACGTGGCCGGCACCCGTGAGCGGAGCAGCCCGATCACGGATTCGGCGAGCTGGATCGGGTCGATCGGGTGCGACACGGCGGCCTCTGCCCGCGACCACGTGGCCAGCCAGGCGTCCTGCGGCCGACCGGTCAGCACCAGCACGGGCGGGCACTCGTAGATCTCGTCCTTGAGCTGCTTGGCGATGCCCATGCCGCCCGCCGGGACCGCCTCGCCGTCGAGGATCGCGAGGTCGACGTTGCCGGCGTCCATGTGCTGGATCACGACGGGCTCGGTGGCGACCTCGACGTACTCGAACTCGGGCAGGTCGGGGTGCGGACGGCGGCCGAGGGCGAGGATCACCTGCTGCCTGATGTTGACGTCGTCGCTGTAGACCAGGATCTGGAGCGGGGGCGCAGTGGTGTCGGTCACGGTGTCGATGCTATCCGGCGTCGGTGCCGGTGGTCTCGCGAGGTGGTTTCGACGCGTTCTCGGCCCGGGCCTCCTCGCGGTCCAGCCGGCGGTCCTCGCGCCTCGCCTCGGCGATCGACGCGCGCACCCACTGGGTGAACAGCACCCCGAAGAAGATCAACCCGATCAGGTCACCCGAGGCCCAGAGGATGCCGCCGGCCAGGTGCTGGTCGGAGGCGATGGACGGGAGCCAGGAGCCCATCGGGCCCTCGCGGAGCTCCCGGTAGTGGTCGCCGCCGATCATCGACTGCTGGTCCATGATCGTGATCCCGAGGAACGCGTGGAACGGCAGTGTCAGGACGATCAGCAGCAGGCGGAACGGGTAGCCCACGCGTCCCGGGACCGGATCGATGCCGAGCAGCGGCCAGAAGAACAGGGCACCCACCGTCACCAGGTGCACGTGCATGATCTCGTGGACGTACGTCGAGCTCAGCGAGGCGTCGTACCAACCGGAGAAGTAGAGCGCCCACGGCGAGAGCACGTAGAGCGCGAAGGCCAGCGGCGGGAAGGCGAGCACCGCCGCTACCCGCGAGTGCAGGGCGATCAGCAGCCACCCGCGGGGACCCCTGCTCGACGTGCCGGGCAGGGTGCGCAGGGCGAGCGTCACCGGAGCGCCCAGCGCCAGGAACAACGGCACCCACATCGACAGGATCATGTGCTGCACCATGTGCACGCTCAGCAGCGTCGTGTCGTACGTCGACACCCCCGAGGCGGTCACGAAGAGGAAGCCGCCCATGCCGGCCACCACGAAGGCCAGCGTCCGCCCGATCGGCCAGTGGTCGCCACGGCGCCTCAGCACCACGACTCCGGTCAGGTAGAGCCCGGTCACCCAGACTGCTCCAATGAAGAGCAACGGGTCCAGGGTCCAGGCGGTGAAGACACGCCCGAAAGTGAATTCGGGGAGGTCGACACCGGCCGTGAAAGGCGCGATCACACGGGGAAAGTCCACGGTGTGAACTTTATGACGCCCAAGATCAGGGGGTCGGGGTGCCCTCCGGCCGCGGTACAGACATAATGAGGCCCGTGGCGACTGCAACTGCGATTCCGGCGTCCCGTCTTCACGGGCATCATGACCGTCCCAGCATGGTCAGCGTAGGCACGATCATCTGGCTCTCCAGTGAGCTGATGTTCTTTGCTGCGCTGTTCGCGTGCTACTTCACGATCAGGGCCCAGAGCTCTGCCCTGTGGGCGAGCGAGACGGAGCTCCTGAACATCCCGTTCTCCTCGGCGAACACCACGATCCTGGTGCTCTCGTCGGTGACCTGCCAGCTGGGCGTCTTCGCCGCCGAGCGCGGCCAGGTCGGGCGCACGGGCTCTGTCTTCAACGTGAAGGGCTGGGGCCTGCGGGAGTGGTTCATCCTCACGTTCATCATGGGCGCCGTCTTCATCGGTGGTCAGGCCACCGAGTACGCCGAGCTCATCCACGAGGGCCTCACCATCCCGGCCAACGCCTACGGCACGGTCTTCTACCTGACCACCGGCTTCCACGGCATCCACGTGACCGGCGGCCTCATCGCCTTCCTGTTCGTCCTCGGACGGACCTACCTCGCGCGCAAGTTCACCCACGAGCAGGCGGTGAGCGCGATCGTCGTGTCCTACTACTGGCACTTCGTCGACGTCGTCTGGATCGCGCTGTTCGCGACCATCTATCTGATCAAGTAAGCCCGAAAGATCTAGGACCTAGGGACTGAACGTGCGTCTTCTCAATCGCCCACTCAACCGTGTGGCCGGCCGGCTCTCGCGGCACCGCAGGCGTCCCCTCGCCGGGCTGCTCGTGATGCTTCTCGGGCTGTTCTTCACCGGTGCCCTCTACGCCGCGTTCGCGCCGGCGTCTGCCGACAAGCAGAACGGCACCGATGATGCCGAGATCGCGCAGGGCCGCGAGCTGTTCCTCGTGGGCTGCGCCTTCTGCCACGGCCAGAACGGTGAAGGCATCACCAGCCAGACCGGCCAGCTCGGCCCGTCGCTGGTCGGTGTCGGCGCTGCCGCCGTCGACTTCCAGGTCGGCACCGGCCGTATGCCGATGGTCCAGCCCGGCCAGCAGGCCGCGGTCAAGGACAAGGTCTACACCGACGACGAGGTCAAGGCCCTCTCGGCGTACGTCGCCTCGCTCGGCCCCGGCCCGTCGATCCCCACCGAGGACGACTACTCGATCGACCACCTGAGCAAGGACGAGCAGCGCGAGGCCATCGTCAAGGGCGGCCAGCTGTTCCTGGCCAACTGCTCGGCCTGTCACAACTTCGAGGGCTCGGGCGGAGCCATGCCCGAGGGCAAGAAGGCCCCCAGCCTGCGCAAGACCTCGGACAAGCACCTCTACGAGGCCATGCTGACCGGCCCGCAGCAGATGGACGTCTTCTCCAACGGCAACATCGCCCCCGAGGACAAGGCCGCGATCATCGCCTACCTCAACTCCATCGAGGAGAACCCCGGGTACGGCGGCTTCAGCCTCGGCGGCATCGGCCCCGTGAGCGAGGGCATGTTCGCCTGGCTCCTGGGCATCGGCGGCCTGATCGGCTTCGCCTACTGGATCGCGGCGCACTCCGCGCGCTCCGAGAAGACCGAGCACACCGAGGAGACGCCCGCGTGAGCGACCACCACGACACCGAGTCGAACCACCTTCCGGCCTCCGTCGAGGAGCCGATCGCGAACCCGGGCCTCCCGGCCCACAAGCCGCGCCCGACCGACGTCGACGTCAAGGCCGAGCGCCGTGCCGAGCGACAGGTCGCCGCCTTCTTCGTCCTGTCGATGATCTGCGCCGTGCTGTTCTGCGTCGCCTACTTCACCCTCGACATCAAGGACGAGACCGACACGTTCATCGGCCTCGGCGCCTCCAACGTCGCCCTCGGTGCGACGCTGGGCCTGGCCCTGATGTTCATCGGCATCGGCGTCATCCACTGGGCCCGCAAGCTCATGGGCGACGTCGAGATCTTCGAGATGCGCCACCCCGCGGCGTCCTCCCCCGAGGACCGCGAGGAGACGCTGGCGCAGCTTTCCGCCGGTCTCGAGGAGTCGGGCATCGCCCGTCGTCCGCTGATCCGCAACACCATGCTCGGTGCCATGGGCATGCTCGGCCTGCCGCTGATCGTGGGCCTGCGGGACCTCGGCACCCTGCCCGGCAAGAAGCTCGAGAGCACCGTCTGGGCCAAGGGCACCCGCATCGTGCGCGACGTGACCGGCACCCCGGTCAAGCCGAGCCAGCTCGAGGTCGGCGACCTGATGAACGCCCAGCCCGAGGGTCTGGTCACCCTGCACCACGAGGAGGACGTCGCCGAGGGTGAGGCCCGCGGCGTCGAGTACCTCGAGGGTGTCGACCTCCAGGTCGCCAAGTCCAAGGCTGCCGTGATCCTGCTCCGCATGGAGCCCAAGGACCTCACGTTCTCCGAGCGCAGCCCGCAGAACTGGCAGGTCGACGGCATCGTGGCCTACTCCAAGATCTGCACACACGTCGGTTGCCCGATCTCCCTGAACGAGCAGCAGAGCCACCACCTGCTCTGCCCGTGCCACCAGTCGACCTTCGACCTCGCCGATGGCGGGCGCGTCGTGTTCGGTCCGGCTGCCCGCCCCCTCCCCCAGCTCCCGCTGAGGGTGGAGAATGGCTACCTCGTGGCACAGAGCGACTTCAGGGAACCAGTCGGACCTAGCTACTGGGAGCGTGACTCCAAATGAGCACATCCGCGAACGTGGGCGGCTCCGTGGCCTCCACCAACGGCAAGAGCGCGGCCTCGGCCAAGAAGCCCGGCCGCGGTGCCAAGGTCGTCGGCTGGGCCGACGAGCGGCTCGGCCTGGCCACTGCCGCCAAGAAGAACCTGCGCAAGGTCTTCCCGGACCACTGGTCCTTCATGCTCGGCGAGATCGCGCTGTGGAGCTTCGTCGTACTCCTCATCACCGGCGTCTTCCTGACCTTCTGGTTCAAGCCGTCGATGGTCGAGGTCCAGTACTTCGGCTCGTACGCCGAGCTCAACGGCATGCACATGTCCGAGGCCTTCGCCTCGACGCTGGACATCTCGTTCGACGTCCGCGGTGGCCTGATGGTGCGCCAGATGCACCACTGGGCGGCCATGCTCTTCATCGCCGCGATGCTCGTGCACATGATGCGCGTCTTCCTGACCGGCGCGTTCCGCAAGCCGCGTGAGGTCAACTGGATCATCGGCGGTGTGCTGATCCTGCTGGGCATCGTCGAAGGATTCGCGGGATACTCGCTCCCCGACGACCTGCTCTCCGGCACCGGCATGAGAATCGCCGACGGACTGGTCAAGGCCACCCCGGTGGTCGGCACCTACATGTCGTTCTTCATGTTCGGTGGCGAGTTCCCCGGCGACGACATCATCCCGCGCCTCTACATGGCGCACATCCTGCTGATCCCGGGCCTGATCCTGGCCCTGATCGCAGCCCACATGCTGCTGCTCGTCTACCACAAGCACACCCAGTGGCCTGGCCCCGGACGCACCGAGGAGAACGTCGTCGGCTTCCCGATGCTCCCGGTCTACATGGCCAAGGCCGGTGGCTTCTTCTTCATCGTGTTCGGCATGTGCGCCCTGATGGGCGGCCTGCTGACGATCAACCCGGTGTGGAAGTACGGGCCCTACGACCCGTCGAAGGTGACCGCAGGCTCGCAACCCGACTGGTACATGGGTATCGCCGAGGGCCTGCTGCGCATCATGCCCGGCTGGGAGACCCACCTCTGGGGCCACACCCTGTCGTGGAACATCTTCCTGCCCGGCCAGATCCTGCCCGTGGCCCTCCTCGTGACGGTGCTGGCCTGGCCGTTCCTGGAGGCCTGGGTGACCGGCGACAAGCGGGAGCACCACCTGCTCCAGCGTCCGCGCAACGCCCCCGGGCGCACTGCCTTCCTGTCCGCGATGATCACCCTCTACGGGCTGCTCTGGGCCGCCGGCGGCAACGACGTGCTCGCCGTGCTGTTCCACCTGAACCTGAACCACATCACCTACTTCATGCGTGGTGCAGTGTTCGTCATCCCGGTGATCGTGTTCATCTTCACCAAGCGGTGGTGCATCTCGCTGCAGCGTCACGACAACGAGAAGCTGCTGCACGGCTACGAGACCGGCATCATCATGCGGTCCGCGGAGGGCGGCTACACCGAGCGTCACCTGCCGATCAGCGCGGACAGCGCCTACACGCTCACCGCGCGCGACCGTGACCAGGTGTTCGTCCCGGGCTCGGGTGTCGACGCCAACGGCGTGGCCTCCAAGGACGGCAAGCTCGACGGCGTCCGCGGCAAGTTGTCCACGGCCCTGTTCGCCGACAACATGCAGAAGCCGACCGCCCAGGAGCTCGAGGAGGCGCACCACCACGCCGACGACGAGCACGCCCACGAGATCGAGGCCGGTCTCGACCACTCGGCGGACGGCCACCAGTTCGACGGCCGTCACCCGGTCGACGGTGAGGCCCTGCGCGGCGATCACTGATCCACTGGTCAGATCAGCACCACACGAACCCCGCACCACCTCCTCGGAGGTAGTGCGGGGTTCGTCATTGATCGACCTGTCGCCAGTTCCGGTCGACCTGTCGCCAGTCCGGCCGTTGGGCGCGTCCGGGAATGTCCGCGCCCCACCTTTGGTTGAATCTTCAACACTTGCTGTGGAGGAGATCCCATGAACGTCAAGCTCGGACTCGACACCTTCGGCGACGTGACCGTCGACCCCGACGGCACGAAGTTGAGTCATGCCGAAGTGCTGCGCAACGTCGTCGACGAGATCGTGCTGGCCGACCAGGTCGGCGTTGACGCGTTCGGCGTCGGCGAGCACCACCGCGACGACTTCGCCGTCTCGGCCCCCGACGTGGTCCTGGCTGCTGCCGCCTCGCGCACCGAGCGGATCATCCTCGGTACGGCCGTCACCGTGCTCTCCTCCGACGACCCCATTCGGGTCTACGAGCGCTTCGCCACTCTCGATGCACTCTCGAACGGCCGGGCCGAGGTGACCCTGGGGCGGGGTTCCTTCACCGAGTCCTTCCCGCTCTTCGGCCTCGACCTGGCCGACTACGAGGTGCTGTTCGAGGAGAAGCTCGATCTCTTCGCCGCCCTGCGGCGGGAGGACGCCGTCTCGTGGAAGGGCACCACCCGTCCCCCGCTGGAGCCCACCCACGTCTTCCCCAAGACCGAGCGCGGCACGTTGAGCACCTGGATCGGCGTCGGAGGCTCACCCGAGTCCGTCGTACGCGCAGCTCGGCACGGCATCCCGATGATGCTGGCCATCATCGGCGGAGATCCTGCCCGCTTCGCACCGTTCGCCGACCTCTACCGTCGTGCGCTCGCCGAGTTCGACAGCCCCGAGCTGCCGATCGGGGTGCACTCCCCCGGTTTTGTCGCGGCCACCGATGCCGAGGCGCGTGAGCAGCTGTTTCCGCACTTCAAGGCCAACCGCGACCGCATCGGACGTGAGCGGGGCTGGGCTCCGGCCACCCGGGAGCAGTTCGAGGCCGAGGCCGACCACGGCGCGCTCTTCGTCGGCTCTTCCGAGACGGTGGCCCGCAAGATCGCCACCACCGTCGAGACGCTGGGCCTGAGCCGCTTCGACCTGAAGTACAGCAACGGCACCATGCCGCACGAGCAGCTGATGGACTCGATCGGTCGCTACGGCACCGAGGTCATTCCTCGGGTCCGTGAGCTGCTCAACTGACCCGTCGCCAGTTCAGGTCGACCCGTCGCCAGTTCAGGTCGACCTGTCGCGTGTTCAGGTCCGATCACCGCAGACGGCGCCGTGCGGCTTCGATGCCAGAGATGATGATGCCCTCGACATCTCCATGGACTCCGAAGAGATTCTCCTTGCGCACGACGTCGATGATCCAGCCATGCCGCCGTCGGATCCATGCCCGTCGCTGCCGGTCATGCGGCTCGTCCTCCTCGCCGTGAAAGTCCTCGCCGTCGTACTCGACGGCGTACTTCAAGTGCGGGACACCCAGGTCCAGGAAGTAGGACCCGAAGGGCGAGGCGACCTTGATCTGAAGGTCCGGTTTCGGCACGGAGGGTATCCGGAGCCACTTGGAGCGGGTGGCACTCTCCGCCGGTGAGCCGCTGCGACCGTCGACATGCGGAGCCAGGTCCCGAAGTTGTACGACGCCGCGTGCCCGCTTGAACCGATCAGCCCCCAGAATCAACTCGTCGTTGGTGAAGCCGTGTTGCCGCTGCAAAGCGTCCATGACGCCCAACGCCTGGTCCCTGTGGAGCAGGCGCCCGACGTCGAGGGCAGTACGCAACGGTGTGGTCACCTCTATTCCATCGATCGACATGACGTCGTCCGGACCAAAGGAACGCTCCCCACTGCGGGTCAGGCCATTGCGGAGTCGATAGCCTGGTCGCCGAAACACCGAGACCTTCGGCACGACCAGGTGATCGCCGGGTGCCAGGACGCGAGGTGCGCCGAGGAGCCATGCCGCCGTACGGTCGGTGACGACCGCATCCTCCGGGACTACACACGTGAGGCATGCGATGCGCAATGCCAGGTCCTCTTCCAGGTGCGCGCCGTAGTAGACGCCCCGCATCGGATGCTGCAGGGTCCCGGATGCAACGCCGGCGGCCAGATCAGCATCGCGGAGCCCCCACCCCAGGGCTTCCCGACGGGTGAACGGGCGGCCGGGAAGCACGAGCCGACCAGGACCGACGTAAGTTGCCAACATGTTCATGCCCGCAAGGATCGGCAATCCAGGAGTCATCCGCTCCGGTCAGCGAGCAACCTGTGGACAACTGCGGCAAAAAGCTGCATGGGGGCGAAAACTGGCGACGGGTCGGCGTGAACTCACGACAGGTCAACCGGAACTGGCGACAGGTCGTCACGAACTGGCGACAGGTCAGAGTGCGGAGCCCTGCTTGTAGGTCGCGAACGACTCGTTCCAGTCGCCGTACCCGTTGTCGAGGGTCATCGGACGGTCGGTGCCGGTGTACTCGACCACGTCGCCCCGCTTGGAGATGTTGTAGATCCAGGCGGCGTTCTCGGTGGACATGCCGGTGCAGCCGTGCGACACGTTCGCGTAGCCCTGGGAGCCGACCGACCACGGCGCGGCATGCAGGAACTCACCGCTCGAGGTGACCCGCATGGCGTACTCGACGTCGTCGATGTCGTAGGCGTCGGAGCTGCCGGCCGGGATGCCCACGGTCTCGGAGTTCATCCGCTTGGTGCGGTACTTCTCCATGATCACCTTCACCCCGCTGCGGGTGGTGAAGCCGGCCTTGCCGGTGGTGATCGGCGTGGTCCGGACCAGCTTGCCGTTCACGAACGTCTTCATCTGGTGGGTCTGGGCGTTGACCTTGCTGATCACCGCGTCACCGACGTGGAACGAGACGGTGCGGGAGTCCTGGCCGTAGATGCCCTGTCCGGCGGGGAGCGCGTTGATGTCGAGGTCGACGGTGACGTCGCTGCCGGCCTTCCAGTACGCCGCGGGGCGGTAGTGCACCAGGGTGTCGCTCATCCAGTGCCACGTGCCCTTCTGGGCCGGCGTCGTGGTGACCGTCATGTGCTTCTCGAAGGCCTTCTTGTCGGTGACCGGCAGGTCGAAGTTCACGATGATCGGCATGCCGACCCCGACCGTCTCACCCTCGAGGGGAGCGACGGCGGCGTAGGTCTGCTGGTCGAGGGTCAGGTCGACCGTGGTGAACCGACGCGACGAGTTGTCGACGTCGCCATCGGCGTTCTCCGTGGTGGTCCTCACGACGTACGTCGTGCCGGGTTCGAGCAGCTGCGTGGCGTGCCAGGTGCTGCCGTCGCTGGCCAGGGTGCCCTTGATCGGCTCGGCTCCGGCAGCCTTGACCAGCACCTTGGTGATGGTGCCGTTGCTGGCCTTGACGCGGACCACGTGGTTCACCGGGACGGCCTTGCGGGGGCCGACATTGCTGCTCAGGACGACGTCGTCGACGCCGTCAACCGAGCCCGGTCTGCCCTGCGAGTCGGAGGAGTTGTCCGAGTCGTCGGAGGAGGAGTCACCGGTCGCGTTGCTGCACGCGGAGAGTCCCGCAGTGAGCAGGGCGATGCCGGCGAGCGCGACGGCGGCGCGCGTGCCGCGACGGCGCGTGGGCAGTGCAGTCATGTCGGTCTCCCCCGTGGAAAGCTCAGTCGGTCCGAGAACAGGCTACCCCGACCAGTGCAACACGAAGCCCCGCCGAGACGTGAACGTGGTCACCTACGGCGGGGCTGCATGGCAGGGATCAGTGGGCGTGTTCCCCGCGGTAGTACTCGAAGATCCAGCCGCACAGGGCCAGGGTTCCGAAGACGCCGCCGATGATCAGCAGCCACCACGCGGCAAGCGCGATCGCGAAGGTGCACAGGGCCATCGTGAGGCTGCACCACAGCGGCCACCATGAGTAGGGCGGGAAGAAGCCCAGCTCACCGGCGCCGTCAGCGATCTCGGCGTCCTTGCGGTCCTCGGGCCGCGGCTCCATGCGCGAGGCGTGGAAACCGAGGTAGAGCGACACCATCGCGACCAGCAGTGCGGACATGACGAGCGCCGTGGTGCCCGTCCAGTCACCGGCGATGAACCAGTACGCCGGTGCGACCAGGGCAAAGAAGATCGTCGTGATGACGAAGATCCAGGTCTCAGCCTTCATCAGGCGTTCTCCTCCGGGGTTCCATCGGTGCGGTCATTGAGCATTTCCTTGCGCCCCTGCACCTCAGGGGTGTCAGAGATTCCGTCGAAGTCGTTCTCCTCGAGCTCGAGGGCGGCGATCTCCGGGTGGTGCAGGTCGAAGGCCGGCGACTCCGAACGGATCCGCGGGATCGAGACGAAGTTGTGTCGCGGGGGCGGGCAGCTCGTGGCCCACTCCAGCGAACGACCCCAGCCCCACGGGTCGTCGACCTCGACCAGGCGCGACTTGCGGCTGATCCAGACGTTGTAGAGGAACGGCAGCGTCGAGGCACCGAGCAGGAACGCACCGATGGTGGACACCTGGTTCAGGACCGTGAAGCCGTCGTCGGGCTGGTAGTCGGCGTACCGGCGAGGCATGCCCTCGACACCCAGCCAGTGCTGGACCAGGAAGGTGGTGTGGAAGCCGACGAACAGCAGCCAGAAGTGGAGCTTGCCGAGGCGCTCGTTGAGCATGCGCCCGGTCATCTTCGGCCACCAGAAGTAGAAGCCGGCGAACATCGCGAACACCACCGTGCCGAACACCACGTAGTGGAAGTGCGCCACCACGAAGTAGGAGTCGGAGACGTGGAAGTCGAGCGGCGGGCTGGCCAGGATGACACCGGTCAGGCCACCGAAAAGGAAGGTGGTGAGGAAGCCGATCGTCCACAGCATCGGGGTGTCGAACGACAGGGAGCCGCCCCACATCGTGCCTATCCAGTTGAAGAACTTCACTCCTGTGGGCACCGCGATCAGGAAGGTCATGCCCGAGAAGAAGGGCAGGTTCACCTCTCCGGTCACGAACATGTGGTGGGCCCACACGGCGACCGAGAGGATAGCGATGCCGAGCGTGGCGCCGACCAGGCCGACGTACCCGAAGATCGGCTTGCGGCTGAACACCGGAAGGATCTCGGTCACGATGCCGAAGAACGGCAGGGCGATGATGTAGACCTCGGGGTGCCCGAAGAACCAGAACAGGTGTTGCCACAGCAGCGCGCCGCCATGTTCGGCGTCGAAGACGTGGGCCCCGAGCAGTCGGTCCGCCTCGAGGGAGAGCAGCGCGCCACCGAGGATCGGGAAGGCAAGGAGCACCAGCAGGCTGGTGATCAGGACGTTCCACACGAAGATCGGCATGCGGAACATGGTCATGCCGGGCGCGCGCATGCAGATGATCGTGGTGATGAAGTTGACCGCACCGAGGATCGTGCCGATACCGGCCATCCAGAGGCCCATGATCCACAGGTCGCCGCCGATGCCGGGCGAGCGCACTTCGTTGGAGAGCGGCGCATAGGCGAACCAGCCGAAGTCAGCCGCACCCTGCGGGGTGAGGAAGCCGGACGCCGCGATGAGGCCGCCCCAGAGGAACAGCCAGTAGCTGAACATGTTGAGGCGCGGGAACGCGACGTCGGGCGAGCCGATCTGCAGCGGCATGATCACGTTGGCGAAGCCGAAGAACAGCGGCGTCGCGAAGAGCAGCAGCATGATCGTGCCGTGCATGGTGAACAGCTGGTTGTAGACCTCGTCGGTGACCACCTGGTTGCCCGGGTAGGCCAGCTCGGAACGGATCAGCATGGCCATCAGGCCGCCGACCATGAACCACGCGAACGACGTGATGAGGTACATCTTGCCGATCAGCTTGTGATCGGTGGTGGTGAGGATGCGGACCACCTGCTGGCCCAGCGGCTTGCGGCCGCCCGCCAGCTCTTCGGTGGGATGTGCTGCCGTGGCGGTCACTCGTCGCCTCCGTTGGACTCGTGCTCTTGGGCCTCGTCGAGGCCGACCTGGGTGACGGCATCCGAGCCGCCGAGGAGCGGGTGGTCAGCCTGGGGGATCGTGGTGAGGTACTGCTCGTAATCGGCCTGGCTGACGACCTTGACGTTGAAGAGCATGCGCGAGTGCGAGACACCGCACAGCTCGGTGCACTTGCCCATGAACGTGCCCTCCTTGGTCGTGTGGACCTGGAAGGAGTTGCGCTCCTCGCCCTCCTGCCCCGGGAACACGTCCATCTTCATCAGGAACGCGGGGACCCAGAAGCCGTGGATGACGTCGGGCGACGACAGCTTGAACTCGATGGTCTGGTCGACCGGCAGCACCAGCGTCGGGATGTCGCGCGCGGTGCCGGCCACGTAGTGGACCGAACCGTCGACGTCGGTGGGGTCGTCGGTGTGGTTGAAGGTCCACGACCACTGCTGTCCGACGACCTGGATGACCTGGTCAGGGTTGTCGACCTCGTCGAGCACCTTGTTCTGCACGTCGACGGTGTGGAAGAAGAACACGATCACCATCATGATCGGCGCGATCGTGTAGAAGATCTCGAGCGGCAGGTTGTAGCGCGTCTGGACCGGGATCTCGTCGTCGCTGCGGCGACGGTAGCGCCAGGCCACGTAGAAGATCAGGCCCCAGACAATGATGCCGGTGACGAGCGCGGCCACCCAGGACCACTTCCACAGATCGGCGATGTACTGGCCCTGCTCAGTGGCAGGCGAGTCGGCAGGCATGGCCCAACGGCTTGCCTGTGCCTTGCTCTCGGCAGAACATGCGCCCAACATGAGGAAGCTGATGCCCAGCATCGCGCCCAGCGCCAACTGCCGGGCGCGCTTGGGGAGTTGCAGACCCACGAACGAGCCTCTCTCTAAGTCGTAACGGTTAGTTGGCACACTATCGGAACCCTGACGGCGTTAGCGCGACAGGTCGGCAGGTAAGTTCCCGGTGTGAGATATGCCTCTGCCCCGAGCCAGCCGTGACCGGCTCCGCGTACCTCGATGCCGCGTCCTCGGAGCCACTGCACCCCGCCGCCCGGGACACCCTGATGGCTGCCCTGGAACACGGGTACGCCGATCCGCGGCGCCTCCACGGCCCGGCCCGCAACGCGCGCCTCATGCTCGACAACGCCCGCGAGGTGGTCGCCACCTGCCTCGGCGTACGACCCGACGAGGTGACGTTCACCCCGAGCGGCACGCACGCCGTACACCTCGGAGTGCTGGGCCTCCTCGCCGGTCGGGCGCGGGTGTCCCCCGTGCTCGCCCACAGCGCCGTCGAGCACTCGAGTGTGGTGCACGCAGCCCAGTGGCACGCGGCCCGCGGGGGCGAGGTCGTCGAGCTCCCCGTCGACCGCGAAGGACGGTCCTCCACCGAGCTCCCCGACGGCCCGCTCGGGCTGGTCGCCGTCCAGGCCGCCAACCACGAGGTGGGCACGATCCAGCCCGTCGAGCAGGTCGCCGAGGCGGCCGGCGAGACCCCGCTGTTCATGGACGCCTGTGCCGCCGCGGGCCGGGTCGCGCTGCCCGACGGCTGGGCGGCCGCGGCGGTCTCGGCACACAAGTGGGGAGGCCCGGCCGGGGTCGGGGCCCTCGTGGTGCGCAAGGGCGCTCGCTGGCGCCAGCCGTTCCCCGGCGACGACCGCATCGACGAGCGCACGACCGGCTTCGAGAACGTGCCCGGCGCCCTGGCCGCCGCGGCCGCGCTGCAGGCGATGACCGCCGAGCGCGACGACCTGGCCGCCCGCCAGCACGCGCTGGTCGACGAGATCCGCACCCGGGTCGCAGCCACCGTGCCGGACGTCGAGGTGGTCGGTTCCGCCGATCACCGGCTCCCCCACCTGGTCACGTTCTCGTGCCTGTACGTCGACGGCGAGGCCCTGGTCGCCGAGCTGGACCGACGTGGCTTCGGTGTGGCCTCCGGGTCCGCCTGCACCGCCTCGACGCTCGAGCCCAGTCACGTGCTGGCGGCGATGGGCGTGCTCACCCACGGCAACGTCCGGGTGTCACTGACCCGGGACGTCGACCGCACGCAGGTCGACGCCTTCCTCGACGTGCTGCCCGAGGTGGTCGCCGCGATCAGGGCGGAGGCCGGCCTGTGACCTCGTCGGTGGACGACTGGGCCCTCGAGCTCGACTGCCGCGGCATGCGCTGCCCGGCCCCGATCATCGAGCTCGCCCGACACCACACCGAGGTCGAGGTCGGCGAGCTCGTGGCCGTCATCGCCACGGACGTCGCTGCCCGGGTCGACGTACCGGCCTGGTGCCGCATGCGCCAGCAGGAGTACGTCGGCGAGTCGGTCGCCGACGACGGCACGCCGGTCTACGTGGTGCGACGGGTGAGTTGAGGCAGGTGCCTCCCTCACCGAATCCGCTGACGCGTCTTCGCTACGCGTGCAGGGTCTGCAGGTGCGGGTCGATGTCCTTGACCGCCTCGGCGCCGTAGGTGTCCTCGCAGCGCTTGAGGAAGTCAGCGCGGGAGAGGGTGTACTCCTGCGTGCCGACCTGCTCGACCACATAGACAGCCAGCAGGCAGCCCAGCTGCGCGGCCCGCTCGGTGCTCAGCCCCCAGGTCAGGGCAGCCAGGAAGCCCGCGCGGAACGCGTCGCCGACGCCGGTGGGCTCCACCTTCTCGATCTCGGGAACGGCCGCGACCACGATCGACTCGGCGCCCTGCTGGTCGATGCGCACGCCCTCGGCGCCGAGGGTGACCACCCAGGTGCCGACCCGCTCGAGCACCTCGTCACGCGACCAACCGGTCTTCTGCGTGATCAGGGTGGCTTCGTACTCGTTGGAGAAGAGGATGTGCGCGCCGTCGATCAGCTGGCGGATCAGCGGGCCCTCACCGAAGGCGAGTTGCTGGGACGGGTCAGCCACGAACCGGTAGCCGCGGGTGCGGCACTCGTCGGTGTGGCGGAGCATGCCCTCCGGGTCGTCGGGACCGACCAGCACGTAGTCGGGGTCGCCGACCCGGTCGACGATCGGCTTGAGCTCGATCTCGCGGGACTCGCTCATCGCTCCGGCGTAGAAGGACGCGATCTGGGCGTGCGAGGAGTCGTTGGTGCAGACGAAACGTGCGGTGTGGCGGGTCTCGGAGACGTGCACCGAGTCGCAGTCGACCTGGTGCCGCTCGAGCCAGGCGCGGTAGTCGGCGAAGTCCTCACCGACCGCGCCCACGAGCACCGGGCTGAGGCCGAGGTTGCCGAGTCCGAAGCAGATGTTTGCCGCGCAGCCTCCCCGGCGAACCTCGAGGTCCTCGACGAGGAACGAGACGCTCAGCTTGTCGAGCTGGTCGACAACCAGGGAGTCCGAGAACCTCCCCGGGAACGACATCAGGTGGTCGGTGGCGATGGATCCGGCGATGAGCAGCGACATGCTGCCGAACACTACCTGTCGGTACAGCTGGGTGTACCCCGTGGTAACGAATATCGTCGTTTGCATGAGCCAGTTCGCGAGCCTTCGACTCCCGTACGCTGACCCGTCGACCCCTCACGAGATGTACGCCGACTGCCAGCTCGTCGGCGACCAGTTGCGCCTCCCGGTGACCCGCACCTCGCAGGTGCCCGGCCGCCACGTCGCCGAGCACAAGCCCACCACGTGGCAGGTCTCCGACAAGGCCGCCGCCCTGGCAGGTTCACTGCACCTGCACCTGAGCTGACCGAGCCAACGGGCGCACTCCCTCCCTCTTGTGCGTCCGTTCCGGCGAGCGCGTCCCTCCCTCTTGCGCGCTCGTCAAGCCCCTTGGGCACAACGAAGCCCCTGCCGGTTCCGGCAGGGGCTTCGTCGTATGTGTTCAGTGGTGCCTGTCGCCGACCTGTCAGCCGACGAGCGGGCGCTCGCTCAGTGGAACGAGTCGCCGCAGGCGCAGGAGCCGGTGGCGTTGGGGTTGTCGATCGTGAAGCCCTGCTTCTCGATGGTGTCGACGAAGTCGATCACGGCACCGTTGAGGTAGGGGACGCTCATCCGGTCGACGACGACGGAGACACCGTCGAAGTCGGTCACGACGTCACCGTCGAGGGTGCGCTCGTCGAAGAAGAGCTGGTAGCGCAGTCCGGAGCAACCGCCGGGCTGCACGGAGATGCGCAGCGCGAGGTCGTCGCGACCCTCCTGGGCGAGGAGGGACTCGACCTTGGACGCGGCGACCGGGCTCAGGTTGATCTGGTCGGTGCGGTGCTCGGTGGCGGTTTCGACCTGCTCGGTCATCTCAGCTCCCAAAAGTTCGTGGCGTGTTACTCATGCAATGGTCGCACATCCGCGGTTATTCCCCAGAACTCCGGCCGACCGTGAAGGAAGTCACACGATCCGCAGCAGAAAGGCGCGCGTTCAGCCTGGCTTCAGCAACGAGGGCGCAGGATGGGGACATGAAGATTCCGGCAATCCTCGCCGGCAGCGCCGTACTCCTGGTCGCCGCTGCCTGCGGCACGCATTCCGACCCGGTGAGCTCGGACGACAACACCACCACACCCGCCCCGGGCACGTCCTCGGCCACACCCGGCGAGCGACGGGGACTCCCCGCCACGCCACTGACCCGAGTCGACCCGACGGCGTTCGTGACGGGCGTCGACAATCCCTTCCTGCCGCTGGAACCCGGCACGGTGTGGACGTTCCGGAGCAGCAGTCCCGACGAGGAGACACGAATCGTCACGACGGTGACGGACCGCTCCCGAGTCGTGCAGGGGGTGCGCTGTGTGGTGGTCCACGACGTCGAGAGCACCCTGGACGGCGAGGTCCTCGAGGACACGTGGGACTGGTACGCACAGGACGTCGACGGCAACGTCTGGTACTTCGGCGAGGACACCACCGCGTACGAGGACGGCACCTCCAGCAAGGAGGGGTCGTGGGAGACGGGGGTCGACGGGGCGCAAGCGGGCATCGTGATGCCGGCGGACCCGCAACCCGGCGACGAGTACGCCCAGGAGTTCTACGCCGGTGAGGCCGAGGACCGCGGCCAGGTGCTCCGTGTGGACGGCCGACACCCCCAAGTCCCGGCGACGTACGGCGCACTGGTGGTCACCCGCGACACCACGCCCCTGGAGCCGAAGCTGGTGGAGCGCAAGTACTACGCACGCGGGGTGGGTGTGGTGCACGAGGAGACCGTCCGGGGCGGACGGGAGAGCGTCCGGCTGGTGTCCGTTCGCCCGAACAGCTCGACCTGACCCCTGTCGTCGGGCGGCAGGGCGTCACCGCGACCAGGTGCGGGCGGTGCGTTCGGCCAGCGTGGCCAGCGACCCGGCGGGGTCCGCGAACGACCTGTCCTCCCCCACCAGGTCCACCATCGAGTACGCCGACTCCACGCCCAGAGCGCGCATCTCGCGGGAGCCGACCAGCACCTGTCCCGCGAGGGCGATGCAGGGCCTCAGGGCGTGGGCGGCCACCTCGGCGACGCCGTACGGCACCTTGCCCGAGCGGCTGGAGAAGTCGAAGGCGCCCTCGCCGGTGATCACCAGGTCGGCGGCGGCCGCGCGGGCGGCCAGGTCGACGGCGTCCCCGACGAGCCCGATCCCGGCCGTGCGGGACGCCCCGAGGAGCATCAGCGCGTAGCCCAGCCCTCCGGCAGCGCCGGCGCCCTTCTCCAGGGCCAGGCGCCGGTCGGCGACGGCGGCGAACTCCTCGAGGATCCCGTCCACCGCCGGCAGCCGGTCCTCGGCGAGGCCCTTCTGGGGGCCGAACGTCTTGGTCGCGCCGAACAGACCCGTCAACGGGCTGTCGACGTCGGAAGCGGCGACCAGGGTGACCCCGACGAGGCGGTCCTTCGCACCGGTCAGGTCCAGCCGGGTCAGTCCGACCAGGCCGTGCACGCCCTGGTCGAGGGGCTCGTCGGCCGACGCACCCAGTGCGGCGAGCAGGCCGGCGCCGCCGTCGTTCGTGCCGCTCCCGCCGAGTCCGACCACGATCGTGGTGGCTCCCGCGTCCACGGCGCGTGCCAGCAGCTCCCCGACGCCGTACGTGCTGGCCTTCTCGACGTCGCCGTCACCGATGAGGTGGAGGCCGCACGCGTGGGCACTCTCGACGTACACCGTGCCGCCGACCTCGAGGAGCGTGGCCGGGGTGGGCTCCCCGAAGGGGCCGCGTACGGTCGCGGCGAGCAGCTCGCCACTCAGCGACGCCTGCAGTACGTCGACGAAGCCCGGGCCGCCGTCGGCCATCGGGCACAGGTCGAGCTCGTCGTCGGGTGCGTGGCGACGCCAGCCGTCGGCGATCGCCTGGGCTGCCTCCACGGCGGAGAGGGTGCCGGCGAACTTGTCGGGGGCGATGAGCACGCGCATGCACCTCATCCTGCCGGTCCCCCGCAACGTCCTGCACCCCGGCTGCCCCGGCAACCCCGACGCAGGACGTCCGGCCCGATGTCCTGCAGAGTGGTCCCCATGCCAGCCAGTTCGCAGGACGTCCTGATCAGGCCGCTCCGGTACGACGACGTCCCCGTCGTCGAGCGCCTGTCGGCCGAGGGCTTCCACGCGCTCGACCTCGAGACCTACCCGCGCGGCTGGCCGGACCCGCAACTGCGTGCCCCGGACCGCGGGTCGCGCTGGGTGCAACGCACCCGGCACCTGCTCGAGACCGACCCGGCCGGCTGTTGGGTGGCCACCCACGGAGACGACGTCGTCGGGTTCGCCACCTCGTTCACCCGCGAGCTGATGTGGATCCTGTCGTCGTACGTCGTCCGGCCGGGGTTGCAGGGACGGGGCATCGGAGCGCAACTCCTGGCCGCGGCGCTGCAGCACGGCGACGGTTGCCTGCGCGGCATGCTCGCGGCCTCCGACGACCCGAAGGCGCTGAGGCGCTACCGCGTGGCCGGGTTCGAGATGCACTCCCAGATGTTGTTGCACGGCGAGGTCGACCGTTCGGTCCTGCCGGTGATCGAGCGGGTGCGCGAGGGCTCGATCGGCGACCGGGACCTGCTCGACTCCATCGACCGGCAGACCCGCGGTGCCGCGCACGGCCCCGACCACGAGTACCTCACCGACGACTTCCGCCTCGTCGTGACCGAGCGAACCACCGGCTCGGGCTACGCCTACGTCGACCCGAACGGTGCGCCGGTCCTGCTCGCCGCGACCAATCGCCGTACCGCCTCGGACCTGATGTGGGAGGCGCTCGCCTCGTCACCGCCCGGCGCCAAGCTCGAGATCGGGCACATCACCTCGGCGAACCACTGGGCACTCGACGTCGGGCTCGCCGCGCGCCTGTCGATCCATCACCGCGGCTATCTGATGGTGCGGGGCATGAAGCCACCCTCGCCGTACCTGCACCACGGCTCCCTGCTGTGAGGCTGAGATCGGTGCGTCCGGGCTCAGGGCCGGGGCATAGGATTGCCGCATGAGCACAGTCGAGTTGCCCCTCCTGCCGCTGGGCATGGGCAAGGACCTCTCCTCCGAGCGGGGCGTCGAATGCCCGGGCGACCTGCCGGCGGCCTCCGACCCCGATCTGGTCGCACGCGCCCGTGCCGCCAAGGAAGCGCTCGGGAACAAGGTCTTCATCCTGGGCCACCACTACCAGCGCGACGAGGTCATCGAGTTCGCCGACGTCACCGGCGACTCGTTCAAGCTGGCCCGCGACGCGGCCGCGCGGCCGGAGGCCGAGCACATCGTCTTCTGCGGCGTGCACTTCATGGCCGAGTCCGCCGACATCCTCACCGCGCCGAACCAGAAGGTGATCCTGCCCGACCTCGCCGCCGGCTGCTCCATGGCCGACATGGCGCGCCTCGGCCAGGTCGAGGATGCCTGGGACGCGCTGGCCGACGCCGGTGTCCAGGACCAGGTCGTGCCGATCACCTACATGAACTCCAGCGCCGACATCAAGGCGTTCTGCGGCAAGTTCGGCGGCGCCGTCTGTACGTCGAGCAACGCCGATGTGGCACTCGACTGGGCCTTCGAGCAGAAGCCCGACGCGAAGGTGCTGTTCTTCCCCGACCAGCACCTCGGCCGCAACACCGCCGTCCTCAAGCTCGGCATCCCGCTCGAGCAGTGCGTCGTGTGGAACCCCTTCAAGCCCAACGGCGGCCTGACCGCCGAAGAGCTCCAGAACGCGAAGATGATCCTCTGGAAGGGCCACTGCTCGGTCCACGGCCGGTTCAGCCCCGAGGTCGTCGACGAGCTGCGCGCCAAGGACCCGGACGTCAAGATCCTGGTGCACCCCGAGTGCAAGTACGAAGTGGTCACCAAGGCTGACCTCGTCGGGTCCACCGAGTTCATCATCAAGACCATCGAGGCGGCGCCTGCCGGTTCGAGCTGGGCGATCGGCACCGAGCTGAACCTGGTCAAGCGCCTGGCCGACGCCCACCCCGACAAGAAGATCGCGTTCCTCGAGAAGACCGTGTGCTTCTGCTCGACGATGAACCGCATCGATCTCCCCCACCTGGTGTGGGCG
The DNA here is from genome assembly GCF_001429525.1 of Nocardioides sp. Soil796. Classification (NCBI taxonomy): domain Bacteria; kingdom Bacillati; phylum Actinomycetota; class Actinomycetes; order Propionibacteriales; family Nocardioidaceae; genus Nocardioides; species Nocardioides sp. Soil796. Next base: position 388,467 of record NZ_LMSQ01000017.1, on the reverse strand, counting down.
CTCGAGTCGCTGGTCGCCGGCAACGAGGTCAACGTCATCGAGGTCGAGGCCGAGACGGCACGACTGGCCGACATCGCGCTACAGCGCATGCTCGACCTGCCCGGCAAGTCACACCGCGACTGAGGGCGAGATGAGCGGCTCCCTTCCTCCCTGCCCGAAGTGCGCCTCGGAGTACACCTACGAGCTCGGCAGCCTCATGGTGTGCCCTGAGTGCGCCCACGAGTGGTCGCCCGAGGAGGCAGCCGCCGAGGCCGAGGCCGCAGTGATCAAGGACGCCAACGGCACACCCCTGGCCGACGGCGACACCGTCACCGTCATCCGTGACCTCAAGGTCAAGGGCTCCTCCACCTCGATCAAGGTCGGGACCAAGGTCAAGAACATCCGCCTCGTGCAAGGGGTCGGCGACCACGACATCGACTGCAAGGTCGACGGCTTCGGGCCGATGCAATTGAAGTCCAGCGTGGTCAAGAAGGGCTGACCCGCTCCCCGACGTACGACGCACGGGTCCCGGCCGCCAGGAGGCAACCGGGACCGAGTGCGTCAGTGCTGCGGGATCAGGCCTCGTCGGCGGGTACGACGGCCTGGCCGGGCCCACCGTTGCGCTCGGCGCGGAGGCCGGCACCGCGATCGGCGAACCCTTCGAGCATGTTCTGCAGGTCGACACCGGTGGTGTTCTTCAACAGCTCCATGGTCTGGAAGATGTTGTTGGTGACCTGCTTGGGCAGCTCGCCGGCGCCGTCGGTGGAGATCACGGTCAGCTTGTCGATCGCGGCCATGGGCGCGGCGACCTCGTGCGCGACCTTGGGCAGGATCTCGATCAGCATCTGCAGGACGGCAGCGTCGTTGTACTGCGCGAACGCCTCGGCCTTCTTGTTCATAGCCTCGGCCTCGGCGTTGCCGATCGCGAGGGTCGATGCGGCCTGGGCGTCACCTTCGGCGCGTAGTGCGTCGGCCTCGGCGATACGGCGGGCCTTCTCGGCCTCACCGCGCTTGGCACCCTCGATGGCCTCGGCCTCGGCCAGTGCCTCACGACGTGACTTCTCACCGACACCCGTCAGGCGGTCGCGCTCGGCCTCTGCCTCGGCCTTGGCGATCGCGGCGACCTTGGCGGCGTCGGCGTCGAAGACCTGGGAGTTGCGACGACCCTCGGCCTCGGTCTCCACGCGGTAGCGCTCGGCGTCGGCGGGCTTGCGGACCTCGGTGTCGAGCTGGCGCTCCTTCAGGGCGGCCTGGCGGACGGCGACCTTCTCCTGCTCGGCGAGGATCGCCTGGTCGCGATCGGCCTGGGCCAACGGGCCGGCGGCCGCGGCCTGGGCACTGGCGGCGTCGGTCTCGGCCTTGATCTCGGCGGTCTGGAGGGCCAGCTGGCGCTGGGCGATGGCGATCTCCTGCTCGGCGGCCAGCCTGGCCTGCTCGGCAGCCTGGCGGGCCTCGGCCTCGGCGATGGAGGCGACCTGGTTCAGCTTGGCGGCCTCGGGCCGGCCGAGGTCGGCGAGGTAGGAGCCGTCGTCGGTGATGTCCTGGATCTGGAACGTGTCGAGCACCAGGCCCTGGCCGGTCAGCGAGGTCTCGGACTCGTCGGCGACGCGCTGCGCGAACGCGGCCCGGTCGCGGATGATCTGCTCGACCGACAGGGACCCGACGATGGAGCGCAGCGAACCGGCGAGGGTCTCCTGCGTGAAGGTCTCGATCTCCTGCTGCTGGGTGAGGAAGCGCTGGGCCGCGGCACGGATGGAGTCCTCGTTGCCACCGACCTTGACGATCGCAACGCCCTCGAGGTTGAGCTTGACGCCCTGCCCCGAGATGGCGCCCTTGATCTGCACGAAAAGGCGACGCGACGAGAGGTCGAGGGTGTGTGCCTTCTGCACGAACGGGATCACGAAGACACCGCCACCCATCACGACCTTCTGGCCGGACAGGTCGGTGGAGACCTGGCCGGTCTCGGGGTTCTTCACCGCCTTGCCCTTGCGACCGGTGACGATGAAGGCCTCGTTGGGGCCGGCCACCTTGTAGCGGGTGGTGATCAGGGCGCCCAGAAGGACGACGAGGACGATGATGCCGACGACGGCAAGCAGGATCGGGGACATACAGGAGCTCCTGGCTCGGGTGGAGTGGTGGTGTTCAGCCCCGGCGCTCGACGAGCACCGAGGTGGCGGAGAGGACTGCCGTGATCGTGACCGGCGTACCTGCTGCCAGTGGGGCCTCCGAGCGGGCGTTGAGCTTGGTGATGTGGCCCGACGCCACGATGCTCACCTCGCCGTACCCGTTCTCGGGGATCGCGCTGATGACCGTGGCCGGCTGGCCGGTGAGGTCACCCGTGCGGACGTTCGCCTCGTCGCCGCCCTGCTTCAGCTGGTACGACGCCCAACCGGCGCCGGCTCCGACGACGAGACCGGCCACCAGGCCGACGCCGATGGAGAGGCCCATGTTGTCGCTCTGCGCGTAGGAGATGGCTCCCCCGAACCCGAAGGCACCCAGGAACCCCGCCATCGCGGCACCCGAGAACAGGTCACCCCCGAAGTCGAGCAGCCCGTCGAGGAGGTCGCCGACGATCAGCGAGAACAGCAAGAGCGCGATGCCGACGGCACCGATGAGAAGGAACGCGATCACGCGGTCCACCTTTCCCCGTTGATGTGGGCGTAACCCTAGTGGGCCGGGTCAGTTCGCGGACGACATCGGTCAGAACGGCGCAACGATCCACGGTTCGAAGCGCAAGAACCCACGGTTCGCGCATCAAGGTCCGCGAACCGTGGGTTGTTGATGCGGTTGTGCGGCTAGAGGCCGGGGGCGCCCCAGACGGCGAGCCAGCGCTGGAGGTCCTGCTCCATCGGCAGCTCGGCGGCGAGCTGGTCGCGGATCTGGATCTCGAGCAGGTTGTCGCGCCGCTGCTGGCCCGAGCCGTCGCCACCAGAGCCCGGCTCGGGAGCGAACGGGTAGAACGTGCCCTGCTTGTAGAGGTAGACCAGGCCGGCCCTGCGGCCCGAGGCGTCGGCGAACGCGATCAGCGAGCACAGCAGCCCGCTGCCGAAGCCCTGCTCCTCGAGGATGGTGTTCACCGCGTGCAGGTCGGTGCACAGGCCCGCGGTGTCCTGGGGGTCGCGCTGGGCGACCAGCCAGGTGAACCCGAAGGAGTCCTGGGTGACCTCGACGTCGGGGGCATCGGGATTGTCGTTGAGCAGCGCGACGATGTCGGCCTGGGTCTGCGCGAACGCGGCACCGGTGGCCCCGCGGAAGCAGACCGAGCCACTGCCGGTCGGAGTGAGCCCGGCCGCGGTCTGCAAGGTGATCGCCGCCGAGGGCACCATGAACAGCGCGTCGAGCTGCGCCTTGGTCGTCTTCGAACGACCGAGGATCGAGTTCCAGAGCCCCATGTCAGCCCATCGGGCGGCCGAGCTCGGCCTGGATCTTGGCGAGCTGCTGGAGGCGCTGCTCGAGCGGCGGGTGGGTCGAGGTCAGGGTCTTGAGCGACACACCGCTGATCGCCGGGGCGATGAAGAACGCGTTCATCGCGCTCGAGGAACGCAGGTCCTTCTGCGGGATGGCGGACATCTCGCCGGTGATCTTCTGCAGCGCCGAGGCCAGCGCGGCCGGCTTCATGGTCAGGTAGGCGCCGGCACGGTCCGCACACAGCTCGCGATAGCGGGAGAGCATGCGGGTCAGCACGAAGCTGACTGCGTAGACGACCAGGCTGACCACCAGCGCGATGAGGTACGCCGGCAGCGCGCCGTTGTTGTTGTTGCGACCCCGGCCGCCGAGGAGCGACAGCCCGCCGTACTGAGCGGACTGGGTGAGCATGCCGGCCACGATGCCCGCGGACGAGGCCACGGTCATCACCAGGACGTCGCGGTGGGCCACGTGGGAGAGCTCGTGGGCGAGGACACCCTCGAGCTCTTCGGCGTTGAGCGTGCGCAGGATGCCCGTGGTGACGCACACGACCGACCGGTTGGGTGAGCGTCCGGTCGCGAAGGCGTTGGGGATGTCCATGTCGGCGATCCCGACCCGGGGCTTGGGCATGTCGGCCATGGCACAGAGCCGGTCGATCATGCCGTGCAGCTCCGGGGCCTCCTCGGGAGAGACCTCACGGGCCCGCATCGCCCGCATCGCCACCTTGTCCGAGCTCCACCACTGGTAGAACGCGATGCCGAGGCCCACGATGCCGATGATCGGGATCAGGCCGGAGTTGCCCGACCCTCCGGCCACCGCCATCAGCGTGACCATGAACGCCACGAACAGGGCACCGAGCAGGAACATGGTCAGGGTCATCCGTGCGGTGAGACCACGGTCCTTGATGAAACGAGAGTGCGCCACGGGAGTCTTCTCAGCCGGGGATCAAGCCGTCGTCGGAGAGCTGCTCGCGCACTTCCTCGAGGGTGGCGTCGGCCGGCGGGAGCACCACGTCGGAGACGTCGATCGCCTCCGCGTCGTGAGGAACGCCGACCGTGCGTACGACGCCCAACAGCTCGGCGAGGGCAGCGGTGAACGCGTCGGTGTCGTCGGCCTCGACCGCGGCCTCGACCTGGGCGTCGAGCGCGTTGAGGCGGTCGACGGCGTTGTCTGAGACGTCGTACTGGCCCTCGCCCAGGATGCGGACGATCATGACTGGGCCTCGTTGGTGCCTTCGACCTTCTGCGTCTCGGGCTCGAGGATCGCACCCTGGTCGGGAGCGTCGATGGCCTGTGGAGCACCGCCACCCTTGAGCGCGGCGAGCTCGGACTCGACGTCGGCCTGCGAGCTCATCGCGTCGAGCTCGCGGGCGATGTCGTCGTTGCCGCCCGGGTTGGACACGTCGTCGAGGGCACCGCTGGCGATGAGCTCGTCGATCGCGCCGGCGCGGGCCTGCATGTTGGCCGTCTTGTCCTCGGCACGCTGGATCGCCATGCCGACGTCGCCCATCTCCTCACCGATGCCGGAGAGTGCCTCGTTGATCTTGGTCTGGGCCTCGGCAGCGGTGTAGTTGGCCTTGATCGTCTCCTTGCGGGTGCGGAAGGACTCGATCTTGGCCTGGAGCCGCTGCTGCGCGAGCGTCAGCTTCTCCTCCTCGCCCTGGAGGTTGGCGTGCTGCGTCTTGAGGTCGGTGATCTGGCCGTTGAGGGCCGACTTGCGGGTCAGCGCCTCGCGGGCGAGGTCCTCGCGACCCATGTCGAGGGACTTCTGCGCCTGGGTCTGGAGCTTGGCCTGCTGCTGCTCGAGTTGGTTGACCTGCAGCTCGACACGCTTGCGGCTGGTGGCCACGTCGGCGACACCTCGGCGCACCTTCGAGAGGAGCTCGAGCTGGCGCTGGTAGCTGTAGTCCAGCGTCTGGCGCGGGTCCTCGGCGCGGTCGAGTGCGCTGTTGGCCTTGGATCGGAAGATCAACGTGAAACGCTTCCAAAGGCTCATCGGATGCGGCCCCCTCTGGGTCTGCTCGTCGCCTGGGGCGACCTGACGGTGATGGTCGAGTGCTTTCCGCTCAACCCTAGGCCCAAACACAAGCGTGGGCGAGGGACGGGGTGCCGGTAGTCTGGGCAGGTCACCGCAAACCACTCGCCGAAGGCAGCCCCGTTGTTCCGTCGTAGCTCCAAGGACTCGCCCGACTCCCCCGAGTCGCCCGAGTCCCGTCCCGGCTCCAAGGGCCGTCCCACTCCCACGCGCAAGGAGGCAGAGGCGGCCGCCCGGGCGCGGGCCAAGCTCCCCAAGGACCGCAAGGCCCAGGCCCGTCGCCAGCGCGAGCTCCGCGTCGAGTCCAGCCGCAATGTGCGCGCAGCGCTGAGGTCCGGCGACGAGAAGAACCTGCCCCCGCGCGACCGCGGACCGGTGAAGCGGTTCATCCGCGACTTCGTCGACTCCCGCATCGGGTTCTCCGAGCTGCTGGCGCCGATGCTGATCATCATCATGATCATGGGCTACGGCCTCTTCGGCTCCGGGGGCATGGCCCTGGCCAACTCGCTGTGGTTCACCACGCTGGTGCTGGTCGTCCTCGACATCCTCTGGATGCGCCACCGGGTCCGCAAGCAGGTGGTCGAGCGGTTCCCCGACGAGTCGCTCAAGGGCGTCACCTGGTACGCCGTGATGCGGTCGGTCAACATGCGCTTCCTTCGGCTCCCCAAGCCGCAGGTGAAGATCGGGCAGGCCCTCCCCGAGCACTACAGCTGAGCTCGAGGTGGCGATCGGCCTCACTGCCGCCCTGGTCTCGGCTGCGCTCTTCGGCGTGGCCGCGGTCTGGCAGGCGATGGCCGTGCGCGACCACGAGGCCGAGACCCGGTCGGCCGTCGCATTCGTGGGCATGGCCCTGACCACTCCCCTGCTGTTGCTGGTGATCGGGGCCTATCTGGCCGGTTTCGTGCTGCACGCCGTGGCCATCTGGACGCTTCCCCTCTACCTGGCGCAGGCCACGATCTCGCTGTCGATGCCGGTCACCGCGATCATCTCCGCGCACCGGCTGCACGAGCCGCTCGGAGCGTTCGGCTGGGGCGCGGTCGCGGCGGTGACCGTCGGCATCGGAGTGGTGGCCGCGGGCGCCGGCGCACCGGGCGAGACGACCAGCGGCTGGCTCCTTCCCGGAGTCTCCTGGGCCATGGTCGTGGCTTGCACGGCTGTCGGGCTGTGGCTCCTGCGCCGCGGCGGACACACGCGCATGGTGCTGCTCGGCCTCGTTGCCGGTTGCGGGTACGCCGGCTCGGCGATCGCCGTCCGCGGCGTCACCGGGTCGATCTCGCCCGAGGTGATCACGGTCGCCCTGGCGGTGCCCACCCTGGGCGCGGTCGCGTTCTGGCTCTACTCGGTCTCGCTCGAAGGCGTGGCCGTGACGACGTCGACGGCGGCCCTGATCGTGTCCGAGACACTGGTGCCGGCCCTGGTCGGCGTGGCGTTGCTCGGTGACGGCGTACGACCCGGCTGGTGGCCGGCGGTCGCCGCCGGGTTCGCGCTCGCGATCGGCGGTGCGGTCGCGCTGGCCCATCCGGGCCGGGTGCCGATGGTCGGCCAGGCGGCTCAGGCGTCGTAGTCGAGGACCAACTCGGGCGAGGTGGGGTGCGACTGGCAGGTCAGCACGTAGCCCCGGTCGACCTCGTCCTGCTCCAGCGCCCAGTTGGTGTCCATGGTCACCGTGCCGGTGACGACCTTGGCGCGGCAGGTGCCGCAGACTCCCCCGCGGCACGCGAACGGCGCATCGGAGCGCACCTTCAACGCCGCCTCCAGCACGGGCACTCCGCCCCCGGCGAGGTCGAACGTCGAGCTGCGACCGTCGAGGCGCACCGTCACCCGCGACGTCTCACCGGTGCCGGAGGACTCCTCCGCGGCACGCGAGCGCGGCACGGGGTCGGCATGGAAGAGCTCGGTGTGCACCGTCTCGGCGCCTGCTCTCGCGAGCTCGTCGCGCAGCTCGGTGACCATCGCGTGCGGCCCGCAGAGGAACCACTCGTCGACCTCCTTGGCGGGCACGACCCGGTCGAGCAGCCGGTGCAGGCGATCGGCGTCGAGCCGGCCGGAGAGCAGCTCGACCTCCTGCTCCTCGCGGGAGAGCACGTGCACCACGCGGAAGCGGGTCAGGAAACGGTCCTTGAGGTCGTGGATCTCGTCGAGGAACATCACCGAGCGGTGGTCGCGGTTGGCGTAGACCAGCGTGACCGCGGCGCCCGGCTCAGACTCCAGCAGGGCTGTCACGATCGAGAGCACCGGGGTGATGCCCGAGCCGGCCGCGATCGCCGCGTAGGTGCGTGGCTCGTCGCTGCCCGCCGGGGTGAACCGGCCGGCCGGGGTCATCACCTCGAGGGTGTCGCCCACCTGCAGCCGGTCGAGCACGGCGCCCGAGAAGGCACCGTCGGCGAGCCGCTTGATGCCGACCTTCAACGTGCCGGTGGAGGGCGACGTACAGATCGAGTAGCTGCGGCGTACGCCGTCCTCGCAGTTGATCGTGAGGTGCTGCCCGGGAAGCCAGGTGTAGGCGTCACGCAGCTCGTCCGGCACCTCGAAGGTGAGCGAGACCGAATCGTCGGTCAGCGGCTCGAGGGCCGCCACCTTCAGGGGATGGAACGAGGCGTGCGCCGGCATCAGATCGCCTTGAAGTGGTCGAACGGCTCGCGGCACTCGGAGCAGACCCACAGGGACTTGCAGGAGGTCGAGCCGAAGCGGCTGCTCTCGCGGGTCCGCGGGCTGCCGCACTGCGGGCAGCGCACGGACAGGGTCAGGCCCACCACGTCACGCGGGCCGGGCGGGGCGATGCCGTGGTCGGCGAGCTTGCGGCGGCCGTCGGCGGTCATCCAGTCGGTGGTCCAGGCGGGCGCGAGGACGAACTCGACGTCGACGTGCAGGAACCCGGCTCCTGTCAGAGCGGCGACGATGTCCTCGCGGATCGTCTCCATGGCCGGACAGCCGGAGTACGTCGGGGTGATGCGGACGTGCACCGACCCCTGGTCGTGCTCGGTCACGTCGCGGAGGATGCCGAGGTCGGCGATCGTCACGACCGGGAGCTCTGGATCGGGGACGGCGGCGGCGATCGCCCAGGCACGGCCGTGCGGGCGGTCGAGAAGAGCTCCGTGTGCGGTGTGCTGCGTGTGTGCGGTGATCACCAGTTGACTCCCGGGTGCGAGCGGTGGAGGTGTTGCATCTCGGCCAGGAGATATCCCATGGCCTCGGTGTGGCGCCCGAGCCGCCCCTTGCTGTATGCCGACGTCGTGTCCGGCACGTTCAATGTGGCCTGGTGGAGCACTGCCTCCAGGCGTTGTTCGACCGGTCCTTGCAGCCCGGAGGGATCGACGGCCACGCCGTCGGCCACCAGTGAGTCGTCGAGGAACTCCGTCTCGAACAGCTCGGCGCGCCACGGCCACTCGGCGTCGACGGCGGCCTGCATCCGCGCATGCGACTCGTCGGTGCCGTCGCCGAGCCGCAGCACCCAGTGGGTGGCGTGGTCGACGTGGTAGGCGGTCTCCTTGACGGCCTTGGCCGAGATGGCGGCCAGCATCGCGTCGGAGCTGCCGGAGAGTGCGGAGTAGAGCTCGTGCTGCCAGGTGCTGAAGACCAGCATCCGTGCCATCGCCACCCCGAAGTCGGCCTGCTCGCGCTCGACGAGGCACACGTTGCGGAAGTCGCGCTCGTTGCGGAGGTAGGCCAGGTCGTCCTCGCTGCGGCCGGTCGCGGCACCGGCGAGGGACAGCAGCGCACGTGCCTGGCCGAGCTGGTCGAGCCCGATGTTGGCCATCGCCACGTCCTCCTCGAGCTGCGGCGCACGGCTGATCCACCACCCGAGGCGCTGGGAGGAGATGAGCGCGTCGTCGGCGAGGGCCAGCACGTAGGCCGTTGGGGTGCTCATAGGTGCTGCACACCCTCTGGGACGTCGTAGAACGTGGGGTGGCGGTAGACCTTGTCGCCGGCCGGGTCGAAGAACGCGTCCTTCTCGTCGGGGCTGCTGGCCTCGATCGCCGAGGCCGGGACCACCCAGATTGACACGCCTTCCTGACGTCGGGTGTAGACGTCACGGGCGTTGCGCAGGGCCATCTCGGCATCGGCGGCGTGCAGGGACCCGGCGTGCACGTGGGACATGCCGCGGCGGGACCTGATGAAGACCTCCCAGAGGGGTTCCTGGCTCATGCCGCCCCCTCCTGTGCGTGGCGCGCGGCCTGCTTGTCGGCGTACGCCGCAGCAGCCTCACGCACCCAGGCGCCGTCCTCGTGGGCCTTGACCCGGTGGGACAGGCGTTGCTCGTTGCACGGGCCGTTGCCTCGGATGACCTCGAAGAGCTCGGTGAAGTCGACCGGCGTGAAGTCGTAGTGGCCGCGCTCCTCGTTCCAGCGGATCGCGTCGTCGGGAAGGGTCAGCCCGAGCGCCTCGGCCTGCGGCACGGTCATGTCGATGAACCGCTGGCGCAGGTCGTCGTTCGAGAAGCGCTTGATGCCCCACGCCATCGACTGCGCCGAGTTGGGGGAATCGTCGTCGGGAGGCCCGAACATCATCAGGCTGGGCCACCAAGTGCGGTTGACGGCGTCCTGGGCCATCGCCTTCTGGGCCTCGCTGCCGTGGGAGAGGGTGTGCAGGATCTCGAAGCCCTGGCGCTGGTGGAAGGACTCCTCCTTGCAGACCCGCACCATGGCGCGCGCGTAGGGGCCGTAGGAGCAGCGGCACAGCGGCACCTGGTTGACGATGGCCGCCCCGTCGACCAGCCAGCCGATCGCGCCGATGTCTGCCCAGGTCAGGGTCGGATAGTTGAAGATCGAGGAGTACTTCTGCCGCCCACTGTGCAACTGGTCGAGCAGGTCGGCCCGGTCGACGCCCAACGTCTCGGCGGCGGCGTAGAGGTAGAGCCCGTGTCCGGCTTCGTCCTGCACCTTCGCCATCAGGATCGCCTTGCGGCGCAGGCTGGGTGCCCGGCTGATCCAGTTGCCCTCGGGCTGCATGCCGATGATCTCGGAGTGCGCGTGCTGGGCGATCTGGCGGACCAGAGTCTTGCGGTAGCCCTCGGGCATCTCGTCGCGGGGCTCCACCCGGCCGTCGGTCTCGAGGAGCGCGCGGAAGGAGGCCGGCTCGTCAGGACGGTCCGCGGTGACCGGGGTCGGCTGCTGCTCGGGGGTGGTGAAGTCGTTGCCGTACACGTCACCCACGGTAACAGCGCATGTTACAAATGCGCGCATTTCTGGTGTCTGCGTGTAACAGGGGTCCAGCCGAGGCATTGACGAGTCCTCCTGACACGATGACCCCATGAGCTCCCCCACCGCAGACGTGTCCGTCCGTGTCGCCTGGGCCGACGACGCCCCCGGCATCGCCGGGGTGCAGGTCCGCGGCTGGCGGACGGCGTACGACGGGGTGCTGCCCACTGACGTGCTCGACGCGTTCACGCCCGACGAGGTGGCCGCCGCCTGGCGCGAGTCACTCGGCCGCCCGAAGGATGCCCGCAACCGTGTGCTCGTCGCGCTCGAACGCAACCGGATCACCGGATTCGCGGTCGTCTCCCCTGCCGGGGACCCGGACTGCGACCCGATCGCCGACGGCGAGGTCGCGGAGTTCGTGGTCGACCCCGACGAGCTGGGCAAGGGCCACGGCTCGCGCCTGATCCAGGCCTGCGCCGACACGCTGCGGGCCGACCGGTTCCAGCGTGCTGTCAGTTGGGTCAACGCCACCGACGACGCGCACCGCGCCTTCTTCGAGAGTGCCGGCTGGGCGCCGGACACTGCGCACCGCGAGCTCGACCTGCACGGCGACGGCAGCGTCACGGTCAAGCAGGTCCGACTGCACACCGCCCTCTAGGGCCTTGCACGTTTCCCCGGTGTACCGGGGAAACATGTACTCCCCACGTCAGATTCGCCGTGGGGAGTACATGTTCTGCCCGGGGAGTGAGCCCGGGCGTGTGCTCAGCCGACCGAGACGGCGCTCCAGGCTGCGGCCACGGTGTTGTACTGCGCGCTGCCCTGGCCGTAGAGGTCCTTGGCGGCGTTCAGGGTGGCGGTGCGGGCCTGGGCGTACGTCGTGCCGGAGGTCATGTAGACGTCGAGCGCACGGAACCAGATCTTGGCGGCCGCGTCGCGACCGATGCCGGTGATCGTGGACCCGTTGCAGGTCGGCGAGTTGTGCGCCTTGCCGCCGATCGTCTTCGCGCCCGAACCCTCGGCGAGCAGGTAGAAGAAGTGGTTGCCCACGCCCGAGGAGTAGTGCACGTCGAGGTTCTTCGTGCCGGTGGTCCAGCAGTCCTGCGAAGCGCCGTCACTGCTCGGCTTGTCCATCCGGCGGAAGCCGGCGTGGTTCTTCAGGTCGAACTGCTCACCGATGAAGTAGTCACCCGGGTCGGCCGAGTTGGCGGCGTAGAACTCCACCATCGTGCCGAAGATGTCGGACGTCGCCTCGTTGAGGCCACCGGACTCCCCGGAGTAGGTCAGGCCGGCGGTGTGCTCGGTGACGCCGTGCGACATCTCGTGACCGGCCACGTCGAGCGCCACCAACGGGCCGAACTCGACACCGTCGCCGTCGCCGTACGTCATCTTCTCGCCGTCCCAGAAGGCGTTCACGTAGCCGTTGCCGTAGTGGACCCGGCTCGGGGCACCCGTGCCGTTGCCGAAGATGCCGTTGCGGCCGTGGACGTTCTTGAAGTAGTCCCAGGTCTTCGCGGCGCCGTAGACCGCGTCGGCGGCGGCGCTCTGCCGGTCTGAGTTGGTGCCGTTGCCGAACGTGTTGTCGGGACTGTTGATGGCGGTGCCGTTGGTGCAGCCGATGCCGAGCAGGGTGCAGAGGACGGAGTCCTCCTTGTTGCCCATGTCGGTGGTCTTGGAGTTGCCGTGCACCGGGTCGGTGAGGGTGTACGTCGACCCCGACAGGGTCACCGGGATCGTCACGTCGCCGCTGTAGAGCGTGTCGCCGTGGCCGTCGACGTTGACGATCTCCTGCTCGGTGCGGAGCACCTTGCCGGTCTTCGCGTCGACGTACGTCGCGAGGCGGCTGGGCGTGCCGTCGGCCTGCAGGCCGGAGCTCATCACCCGCCAGGCCAGGCGCGGGTTGGCCAGGGTCGCGTCGACGAGCAGGGTCGCGTTCCCCTGCTGCTTGACCTTGCTGATCGTGCGGCTCGCCTTGCTGGTCAACGACAGTGCTTCGGCGCGTGCGGCCGGCACGACAGGAGTGACGTCGAGCCCGAGTGACGTGCGGAGGGTCTGGCTCACGCCGACCAGGTCACCGGAGGCGGCCTGGTGGACGACGAGGTCGCCACCGACCACGGGCAGCCCGTGGTAGGTCCGCTGCATGCGGACGTGGGTCGTGCCGTCGGCGTCGACGATGGTGCGGCCGACCTGGAAGGCCTGGCCGTCGGCCGCGCGGGCAGCGCCGGGGTGGGCGTTGAGCGCCCCGACGGCGTCGTCCTTCTTGGGCTGGGGCGCCTCGGCTCCGGCCGGGACTGAGAAAGCAACACTGGTGGCGAGGGTGGCCAGGCCGAGCGCTGCCCATGCTGGGGTGATTCGCATGTGGTTGAGCCTTTCGTGCATCTCGGGGTCTCCCTCCCCAACGCAGACCCTTTCATTACCGAGAGGTAACCCGAAAGGGCTCACGGCCTGCAATTTGTTGCAACTTTCCACCGGACGGAAAGGTGCAGACGGCACCGTCGCAGATCGGGCCGCCTCGTCGCAGCGGCCTTCGGACGCCGACCCGGGGCCCGGTCCAGGGCTCAGTCGAGGTCGAGGAAGTGCTCGAGCCCGACGGTCAGTCCGGGTCGCCCGGCGATCGCGCGCAGGCCGGTCAGCACGCCGGGACTGAACGAGGCCCGGTCCATGGAGTCGTGCCGGATGGTCAGGGTCTCCCCCGGACCGCCGAGGATCACTTCCTGGTGCGCGACCATGCCACGGATGCGCAGGCCGTGCACGCGGACACCGTCGACGTCTGCGCCGCGCGCCCCGTCGAGCGAGGTGGAGGTGGCGTCGGGCATCGGCGCCGACCCGGCCTCGCGCCGCGCCGCCGCAATGAGTTCCGCCGTACGGCGTGCCGTGCCCGAGGGCGCGTCGGCCTTGTCGGGGTGGTGCAGCTCGACGACCTCGACGGACTCGTAGAACGGCGCGGCAGCCGCGGCGAACCGCATCATCAGGATCGCGCCGATCGAGAAGTTGGGCGCGATCAGGACGCCGGTGCCGGGCGATGCGGCCAGCCAGGTCTCCAGCTGGGCAAGGCGCTGGTCGTCGAAGCCCGTGGTGCCGACGACGGCATGGATGCCGTGGTCGATGCAGAACTCGAGGTTGTCCATGACGACGTCGGGGTGGGTGAAGTCGACGACGGCCTGCGCCCCGGCCTCGACCAGGGCCGCGATGTCGTCACCGGCGTCGATGCCGGCCACCAGTTCGGTGTCGTCGGCAGCCTCGACCGCCCGGCAGATCTCTGCCCCCACCTTGCCTCGCGCGCCGAGCACGCCCACCCTCAATTTCGTCGCTGTCACGGGGGCAAACCTACGCGACGCGATGTCCGACAGGGGGAGGGTGGCGACGAATGGGCACGGGTAGTGGCAGGCTTGACCCCATGGTGCTGCAGACGATCCCCGCGCGAATTCGGTGGGCGGTGGACGTGATAGATGTCCAACCGGGCGACCAGGTCCTCGAAGTCGGGTGCGGACAAGGCCAGGCGGCCGAGCTGATCTGCAGCCGACTCGAGACCGGGAAGCTGCTTGCGATAGACCGTTCCGAGTCTGGCGTCGACCGCACCAAGCGACGCTGCGCGAACTACATCACCTCCGGACGACTCGCCGTACGACACATCGACCTGGCCACCCTCCGGGTGCCGGTGAAGCGCCTGGACAAGGTCTTCGCGTTCAACGTCAACCTCTTCTGGGTGCGCGACTGCCAGGACGAGCTGGCGTTGCTCCACGAGCGGCTCTCCACCGGCGGCACCCTCGCCCTCTTCTACGACGCAGCCCGCCCGGAACAGCTGCCCACCGCCCTGGAGAAGGCTTCTGCGGCCCTGGTCCAGGCGGGCTTCCGGGTCGGTGTCGTCGAGAGCAAGAACCCGGCCGTGGTCGGCCTGCTCGGACGTCGCTGACATAAGCCAGCATCCTGATATGTCTTTGCATAAGGTTTTTTCCTGAAGTAGTCTGCGATCAGGACAGGACCTCCAGGAGGGCTGATGACCGTCTTCGTGCTCACCGTCGACCAGCGCGACAGCCGCACCCATGACGACCTGGTGCCGGACGCCGTCGTGGCCCACTCCGGCGGCTTGCTCCCCTTCGAACGCACCGCCGGGGACGAGATGCAGGCGGTGTACGACGACCCCGCCGCGGTCGCCACCGTCGTCGAACAGCTGCTGCGCGTGGGGCACTGGAACATCGGTGTGGGCATCGGCACCGTCGAACAGCCCCTCCCCGAGACTGCCCGGGCCGGGCGCGGGCCTGCGTACCTCCATGCCCGCACCGCGGTGACCCGGGCCAAGAACTCCCCCGGACGGATCTGCGCTGTCGGTGCCGACGACTACCGTGCCGGTCAGCTGGAAGGCGTCCTCTGGCTGTGGGCGGCCCTGCTGGGCCGGCGCAGCGAGCGGGGCTGGGCCGTCGCCGACCTGGTCGCCGAGGGGCTCACCCACCAGGCCGTGGGTGAGCGGCTCGGCATCAGCCAGTCGGCGGTGACCCAGCGGGCGCGGGCGGCCGGGCTGCCCGAGGGAGACCGTGCCCGCCAGCTGGTCCGACAACTGCTCGAGGAGATGAAGGAGGACTGATGAGCGCCGTCCTCCTTGCCGTCCTGGCCGTCGGCACCGGCCTGGCCGTCGCCGGCTGGCGACTGCGCGCCGCGGGCCTGCACCTCGTCACCGCCGCACTCTGTGCCGGGCTGGGATTCACCGCGGTGGTGCTGGCCGTGCGCGACACGACCGTGCTCGAGCCCGACGCACCCCTCGCGGCAGGTGTCGTGCTGGCCGGACTTCTCGCGATCGCCGGTGGCAGCGTGGTGACCTCGAGCGTCTTCGCGCTGATCGACGGCCGCGACTCCGGGGAGTCGGGGTCCATGCGGCGGGCCGGCGAGGTGCTCCGCGGCGGTGCCTGGATCGGCGGCCTCGAGCGTGGGGCGGTGTTCGCCACGATCGTCGCGGGCTGGCCCGAGGGCATCGCGATCACGCTCGCCCTCAAGGGGCTCGGCCGCTACCCCGAGCTGCGCACCGAAACACCCGGGGCCGCGGAGCGCTTCATCATCGGCACCTTCACCAGCGTGCTCTGGGCAGTCGCCTGCGCCGGAACCGCCCACCTCATGACGTAGGCGCGGGCTCCTCGGCCGTCTCCGGCCCGACGATGGCCAGCACCTCGGGCTGGGCGAAGAGCTCGGCCGCCAGGATGCGCACGTCGTCGAGAGTGACGGCGTCGATGCGGGCCAGCACCTCGTCGATGCTGAGCAGCTCGTCGTGCACGAGCTCGGCCTTGCCGATGCGCGACATCCGCGAACCGGAGTCCTCGAGGCCGAGCACCAGCCCGCCACGGAGCTGTCCCTTGCCGCGGTCGAGCTCTTCGGCGGTGATGCCGTGGGCGGCCACCTTGCGCAGCTCGTCACGCACCACGTCGAGCACCTGGTCGAGCTTGTCGGGCAGGCACCCGACCGAGACACCGACCATGCCCGCGTCGGCGTGGTGGCTGGCGAACGAGAAGACCGAGTAGGCCAGCCCGCGTCGTTCGCGCACCTCCTGGAAGAGCCGTGACGAGGTGCCGCCGCCGAGGGCGGTGTTGAGCACACCGAGCGCGAACCGGCGCTCGTCGCTGCGGGTGAGGCCGTTGACCCCGAGCACGACGTTGACCTGCTCGATGGGCCGGTGGGCGCTGATCGTGCCGGCACGCAGCTTGCGGGCCGAGGGGCTGATCAGCGGAGCCCGCGGCACGTCGTTGCCG
This sequence comes from Nocardioides sp. Soil796, assembly GCF_001429525.1. NCBI lineage: Bacteria > Bacillati > Actinomycetota > Actinomycetes > Propionibacteriales > Nocardioidaceae > Nocardioides > Nocardioides sp. Soil796. The sequence continues at coordinate 372,179 of NZ_LMSQ01000017.1, read as the reverse complement.
GCCAGGAAGCCGTTGCGGCCGAAGGCGGTGCGCACCTGGCGCACGACCGTGGCGTGGTCGAGGTTGCCCGCGACCGCCACCACCATGTTGCCGGCGCGGTAGTGGTTCTTGTAGAAGCGGCTGATCTGGGTGCGGGTCAACGCGTCGATCGACGCCTCGGTGCCGGCAATGGGCCGGCCGAGTCGGGTGTCGCCGTACGCCTGGGCCGCGAAGAGGTTGTGGACGACGTCATCGGGGTCGTCGTCGTGCATCGCGATCTCGTCGAGGATCACGTCGCGCTCGGCCTCGACGTCGTCGGAGGTCAGCGTGGAGTTGGTGATCATGTCGCCGATCACGTCGACTGCCAGGGGCAGGTCGTGGTCGAGCACCCGGGCGTGGAAGCAGGTGTACTCCTTGGCGGTGAACGCGTTGAACTCGCCGCCGACCGCGTCGAGCGCCACGGAGATGTCCATCGCGGAACGCTCGCGGGTGCCCTTGAAGAGCAGGTGCTCGAGGAAGTGCGAGGCGCCGTGGAGGGTGGGCGTCTCGTCGCGCGAGCCGACGCCGACCCAGACGCCGATGCAGGCCGAGCGGACACCGGCCATCTGCTCGGTCACCACGCGCAGGCCGCCGGGCAGGACGGTTCGGCGCACGCGGGAGACCACCTGGCCGTCGTCGTCCTTGACGGTCAGCAGGGTGCGGGTGGAGCCCACCTTCTGGGGAACGGACGACCGGCCAGCAGAACCCTGCTGGCCGGTCGCCCGGTTGTTGCTGCTGGTCACACTCAGCCTTCGCTGCCGTCCTCGGCCGGAGCGGCATCCTCGTCGGACGAGGTGGCCTCGTCGGAGGCGCCCTCCTCGACGACGGGGATCAGCGAGAGCTTGCCGCGGTCGTCGATCTCGGCGATCTGGACCTGGACCTTCTGGCCCACGGAGACGACGTCCTCGACGGCGTCGACGCGCTTGCCACCGGCCAGCGAACGGAGCTTGCTGATGTGCAGCAGGCCGTCCTTGCCCGGGAGCAGCGAGACGAACGCACCGAAGTTGGTCGTCTTGACGACGGTGCCGAGGTAGCGCTCGCCGACCTCGGGCATGGTCGGGTTGGCGATCGCGTTGACCATGGCGCGGGCGGCCTCGGCCGCTTCACCGTTGGTCGCACCGATGTAGACCGTGCCGTCGTCCTCGATCGACAGGTTCGCGCCCGTGTCGTCCTGGATCTGGTTGATGACCTTGCCCTTCGGGCCGATGACCTCGCCGATCTTGTCGACGGGGACGCGCACGCTGATGATGCGCGGCGCGTGCACCGACATCTCGTCGGGGGCGTCGATGGCCTCGGCCATCACCTCGAGGATCGCGAGGCGGGCTTCACGGGCCTGGGTCAGCGCACCGGCCAGGACCTCGGCGGGGATGCCGTCGAGCTTGGTGTCGAGCTGGAGTGCGGTCACGAACTCCTTGGTGCCGGCGACCTTGAAGTCCATGTCGCCGAAGGCGTCCTCGGCACCGAGGATGTCGGTCAGCGCGACGTAGCGCGTCTCGCCGTCGACCTCGTCGGAGATGAGGCCCATGGCGATACCGGCGACGGCGGCCCGGAGCGGGACACCTGCCTGCAGCAGCGACAGCGTCGAGGCGCAGACCGAGCCCATCGAGGTGGAGCCGTTGGAGCCCATGGCCTCGGAGAGCTGGCGGATCGCGTAGGGGAACTCCTCGCGGGTCGGCAGCACGGGGAGGATGGCGCGGCGCGCGAGCGCACCGTGACCGACCTCGCGACGCTTCGGCGAACCGACGCGGCCCGTCTCACCGGTGGAGAACGGCGGGAAGACGTACTTGTGCATGTAGCGACGCGACTTCTCCGGGGAGAGCGTGTCGAGCTTCTGCTCGAGGGTCAGCATGTTGAGCGTGGAGACACCCAGGATCTGGGTCTCGCCGCGCTCGAACAGCGCCGAACCGTGGACCCGCGGGATCACGCCGACCTCGGCGTGCAGCGGACGGATGTCGGCCAGGCCGCGACCGTCGATGCGCACCTTGTCGCGCAGGACGCGCTCACGGACGAGCTGCTTGTTCAGCGAGCGGAACGCTGCGCCGATCTCCTTCTCACGGCCCTCGAAGCTCTCGGCGAGCTTCTCGAGCAGCGACGCCTTGATCCCGTCGAGCTTCTCCTCGCGCTCCTGCTTGCCCGCGATGGTCAGCGCCTCAGCGGTCTCGGCGCGCACAGCGGCCTCGACGGCCGCGTAGGCGTCGTCCTCGTAGTCGAGGAAGATCGGGAACTCCTGGACCGGCTTGGCGGCTTCCTTGGCGAGCTCGGCCTGGGCGGCGCAGAGCTGCTTGATGAACGGCTTCGCCGCGTCGAGGCCCTGGGCCACGACCTCTTCGGTCGGCGCCTGGACGCCGCCCTGGATGAGCACCCATGCGCCCTCGGTGGCCTCGGCCTCGACCATCATGATCGCGACGTCACCGGAGTCGGTGACCCGACCGGCGACGACCATGTCGAAGACCGCGGTCTCGAGCTGGCTGTGCGACGGGAAGGCAACCCACTGACCCTCGATGAGGGCCACGCGGACGCCACCGACCGGGCCGGAGAACGGCAGGCCGGAGAGCTGGGTGGAGAGCGACGCGGCGTTGATCGCCAGCACGTCGTAGGGAGCGTCGGGGTTCAGGGCCATCACGGTGATGACGACCTGGACCTCGTTGCGCAGGCCCTTCTTGAAGGTCGGGCGCAGCGGCCGGTCGATCAGGCGGCAGGTGAGGATCGCGTCCTCGCCCGGGCGGCCTTCGCTACGGAAGAACGAGCCGGGGATCTGGCCCGCGGCGTACATCCGCTCCTCGACGTCGATCGTCAAGGGGAAGAAGTCGAAGTGGTCCTTGGGGTGCTTGCCGGCCGTGGTGGCCGAGAGCAGCATCGTGTCGTCGTCGAGGTAGGCGGTCACCGAACCGGCGGCCTGACGGGCCAGCAGCCCGGTCTCGAACTTGACGGTGCGGGTGCCGAACTTGCCGTTGTCGATAACGGTTTCGACTGCGGAGATGACGGGTCCGTCCGCGTTGATTTCTGACAAGGGTTCAATCCCTATTCTGTTCGCGGAGCGATCCGCGCGTCCGCCTCTGCTGAGCCCGGGGGCACTCGCGTTGGCGGGGCATCGAAGTGCTTCCCGCCTGTCTCGAGTGAGACGGGGCCGGTCTTCGATCGAGGCCCGCAGATCTCTCGCTCGGTGATCGAGCGGGTCGAGATCCTGAAGGCCACTACCGAGGACCGGGCCGGACGTGGTGCGGGTCGCTCCTGGTGATGTGGTTCAACGTATTGAGTTGTGCTGCAACCAGCATGACCCCAACGGTCGATGCGGGCAAATACGCCTACGAGCGGCCACCCCGGGTGGGGTGACCGCTCGCGGGATCAGCGGCGGAGGCCGAGGCGCTCGACGATCGACCGGTAACGGTCGATCTCCGTCTTCTGCAGGTAGTTGAGAAGGCGGCGGCGCTGGCCGACCAGCAGAAGCAGGCCACGACGGCTGTGGTGGTCGTGCTTGTGCGTCTTGAGGTGCTCGGTCAGGTGCGAGATGCGGTGGCTGAGCAGCGCGATCTGAACCTCCGGCGAACCGGTGTCGCCCTCGGACTTGCCGTACTCGGCGATGATCTTCTTCTTGGTCTCCGCGTCGGTACCAATCGACATTCGAGGACTCCTTCCGGCCCTGACGGGCATTCGTTGCGCGGCGCGCCGGGGCCTGTTCACCCGGGCACTATGGTTCCGCGGCCGTTCTGACGGCGATGTCGCCCTACGGGCAACCGGTCAAGACTAACAGCGGGCCGAAGGCTTCTCCGAATCGAGATCAGGCGACCCGGACGGGGTGCCTGACGACCGCGTCGAAGAAGTACCCGCCGTCGTTGTACGGCGTGGACTCGGGCTGGGTGCGACCTGCGGAGTCGGTGGCCCGGGCCATCAGGACGTGGCCTCCCCGGGCGGGGCGCTCCCAGTCGAACCGCCACTGCGTCCAGCCGCCGGGACGCTCGGGACGCAGCAGGCGCGCGTCGCGCCACGACGCACCGTCGTCCGTGCTCACCTCGACGCGTGCGATGGCACCCGCCCCGCTCCAGGAACGGCCGTGGAGCGTCACCTGTCGACGTCGCTCGATGACCTGGCCCCGGGCCAGTTCCCACGCAGAGCGCACCGGGTTGACCGTGAGCGGCTTCGTGTCCGCCGGATGGTCGCCGCCGGTCATGCGGTACCACTTCGTGTTCCACGGCGAGGTGAGCTCGCGCGTGGAGATCTCGAGGGAGCCGAGCCACTTGATGCTGGCGATGCCGACCCAGCCCGGGAGCACGAGGCGGACCGGGAAGCCGTGGTCGGGCAGCAGGTCCCGTCCGTTCATCCCCCACGCCAGGATCGCGTCGTCGAGCGCCTTGTCGACCGGGAACGGTCGTCGTACTCGGCCGTAGTCGACTCCCCCGGAGACATAGTTGTCGTCAAGGCCGGTCGCCTGGATCGAGACTGCGTCGGGCCTGATGCCGAGACGGCGCAGCACGTGCGCGAGCCGCACGCCCTCCCAGCGGACCGTCCCCACGGCGCCCAGGGTCCACGCGGTGCCGGACGGGGCCTGGCCCTGCTGGGTCGCGAAGAACGAGCGTCCGTTGCCCGTGCACTCGTGCGTGGTGGTGACCCGCGTGTGCGGGAGCCGGCGCAGCTCGGCGTACGACAGGGCAAGGGCGTCGCCCTCCCCCTCGGCGAGGCCAGTCCGTCGCCGAAGACCCTCAGTTGCCACGCGTCCGCGTCGATCAACGGAGTCCTCGTGTGGTTGCGCACGAACAGGCGCGACTGGGGGGGTGAGGTACTCGTGCGCACCGACCGAGCTCCACCTCATCTCGGCGTTCGTGCCGAAGTCGATGAACTGGTCGGCCGGCAGGGGCTTGAGGATCGGGCCGGTCGCGGCCACTCCGGCCACCGCGCGCACGGCCAGGCCGGGAGCAGCCATCACCGCACCCACCGCTGCGGCACCGCTCAGAAAGGTACGACGTGAGGTCCGGGCATCCATGCTCAGACATTAACACTACTGACTTACTGCAGTTATGCTGTTCCGGAGTCATGGGTCGACGGCTGGACGACCGGCTGGCCGCTCGGCGTCGCGTGCGCGGCCGGGGCGTAGGACGTCGCCTGGCCGGGAGCGCCGTACGGCGTCGCCCGCGGCCTGCCGGTGACCCAGATGAGGAGCACCGCAAGGCCGACGAAGAAACCGAAGAACACGCCCCAGTAGTAGCCGTCGACCAGCGACCCACGCACCAACGCATGGGTGAAGACGACCGCGCCGTCGTCGTCCTTCAACCGCGCACGGAAACCTCCAGCACCCTCGCTGGCGCTCCTCCCCTCGGCGCGAACGTGGCACGATCGCAGGATGAGCGAGAAGCGCATCGGCGTGTGCAACCTCTGTGAGGCGATCTGCGGGCTCGAGCTGACGGTGGAGGGCGACCGGGTCACCGCCGTGCGCGGCAACAAGGACGATCCCCTGTCCCGCGGCCACATCTGCCCCAAGGGGGTGGCCATCGGCGACATCCACGCCGACCCCGACCGCCTCCGGCGACCGGTACGCCGGGTCGGCGACACCTGGGAGGAGATCGGCTGGGACGAGGCCTTCGACCTGGTCGCCGACGGACTGGCGAAGGCGATCAACGACCACGGTCGCGACGCGCTCGGCATCTACCTGGGCAATCCCAACGTGCACAGCCTCGGCTCGATGACCCACGGCACCGCGATGGTGAAGACGTTCCGCACCCGCAACAAGTTCAGCGCCACCTCCGTCGACCAGCTCCCCCACCAGCTGCTGGCCCACCTGCTCTACGGCCACCAGCTGCTGCTGCCGATCCCCGACATCGACCGGACGTCGTACTTCCTGGTCTTCGGCGCCAACCCGATGGCCTCGAACGGTTCCTTGATGACCGTGCCGGACTTCCCCGCCCGGTTGCGCGCCCTGCACGACCGCGGCGGGCGCATGGTCGTGCTCGACCCCCGGCGCACCGAGACCGCCCGGGTCGCCGACGAGCACCACTTCGTACGCCCCGGCACCGACGCCTGGATCCTGCTGGCGATGCTGCGCACCGTGCTCGCCGAGGGGCTCGCCACTCCCCCGGCGTACGTCGACGGGCTGCCGGAGGTGACCTCGGCGATCACCGCGTTCACCCCCGAGCTCGCCGAACGGGCCAGCGGACTGCCCGCCGACGAGATCCGGCGACTGGCCCGCGACTTCGCGGCCGCCGACGGTGCTGCGGCGTACGGCCGGATCGGGGTCTCCACGACCAGGTTCGGCAGCGTGTGCCAGTGGGCGGTGCAGCTGCTCAACCTGGTCACCGGCAACCTCGACCGGGTCGGCGGCGTGATGCTCACCAACCCGGCCATCGACGCCGTGGGCACGGGGTTGATCGGCCGCGGCCACCACGACGTGTGGCGCTCGCGGGTGCGGGACCTACCGGAGTTCGGCGGCGAGCTGCCGGTCTCCGTGCTGGCCGAGGAGATCGAGACCCCGGGCGACGGACAGGTCCGCGCGCTGCTCACCCTGGCGGGCAACCCGGTGCTCTCCACGCCCGACGGTGCCCGACTCGAGCGGGCCGTCACCGGCCTGGACTTCATGGCCGCGGTCGACATCTACGTCAACGAGACCACCCGGCACGCCGACGTGATCCTGCCGCCGACCACCGCTCTCGAGCGCGACCACTACGACCTCGTCTTCCACCTGCTCGCCGTACGCAACACGGCCCGCTTCACCCCGGCTGTCTTCGACAAGGCCCGCGACCAGCGCCACGACTGGGAGATCTACCGCGAGATCGCGCTGCGTACGGCGTCACGGCTGCACCAGCGCAAGCCCCTGGCCAAGCGGCTCAAGGAACGCGCCCGCCTGACCATGAGTCCGACGTTCCTGATCGGCATGCTGCTGCGCACCGGCAGGTCCGGTGTCACGATCACCGACCTGCGCAAGAACCCGTCCGGCGTCGACCTCGGGCCGCTGCAACCAGACCAGCTGCCCGACCGCCTGCAGACCGACGACGGTCGCATCGATGCCGCGGTGCCGCTGGTCCTCGATGAGCTGCCCCGGTTGCTGGAGGAGCCGCTCCCCGCGACCGGCGAGCTCCTGCTGATCGGCCGTCGCCACAAGCAGGACTGCAACTCATGGATGCACAACTCCGAGCGGCTCACCAAGGGCCGGCCCCGCCACCAGCTGCTGATGAACGGCGCCGACCTGGCCGAGCGCGGCATCGCCGACGGTGCGACGGTCACGGTGCGTTCGCGGGTCGGCGAGGTGCAGGTGGAGGTGAGTGCCACCGACGACGTGATGCCCGGCGTGGTCTCACTCCCCCACGGCTACGGCCACCAGCGTGAAGGCGTCTTGATGGAACGGGCCCGTGAGGTCGTCGGTGTCTCCATCAACGACCTCACGGACCCCGAGCGCGTCGACGTCAGCGGAAACGCCGCACTGAGCGGCGTCCCCGTGACCGTCTCGGCGTCACGATCATGACTTCGCGCTGACCAGCTCCGGCTCGTCGGGCGAGGCCGACGCACCGGCTGGGTCGCGATCCAGCCGGCTCGGCCACCAGATCTTGTTGCCCAGGTCGAGGTTGAGCGCGGTGACCAGCACCGAGCGCACGACCATCGTGTCGAGCATGACGCCCAACGCGACCGCCACACCGATCTCGGCGAACGCGACCAGCGGCATGGTGCCGAGGACGAGGAAGGTCGCGGCCAGCACCAGGCCCGCCGAGGTGATGACGCCACCCGTCGCGGCCAGGGCCACCAGTGCTCCCTTGCGGGTGCCCAACGTCGCGGTCTCCTCGCGGACCCGGGTCATCAGGAAGATGTTGTAGTCGATGCCCAGGGCCACCAGGAAGACGAAGACGAACAGTGGCAGGGAGGCGTCGGCCCCGGCGAACCCGAACACGTAGTGGAACAGCAGCGCGCTCAGGCCCAGTGCGGCCCCGAATGACAGGACCACGGTCAGCATCAGCAGCAGCGGTGCCAGCAACGCCCTCAGCAGGACCATCAGGATCACCATCACCACGAGCAGCACGAGCGGGATGATCACCTGGTTGTCGTGGTTGTTGGCGTGGTCCATGTCGAGCAGGATCGCGCTGGTGCCGCCCACGAGGGCGTCGGCGCCGTCGACGGTGCCCACCGCGTCACGCGCCCTCTCGACCGTGGCGAAGGAGTCCTGGGACGTCGCGTCGGTGGTCAGCGGCGCGCTGACCAGTGTCGTGCCGCCGGCGTCGGGCGAGACGAATGTCGGTCCGAGGCCATTGACACCCTTGAGCGCCTCCTCCACGGCCGGTGCCTCCGCGGTGTTCGTGGCGACCATCAACGGCGACGAGGTGTCGGCCATGTCGTGGGCGTTGAGCACCTTCTGCCCGACGATCGAGTCGAACTCCTTGGTGTACTGCTCCTCGTTGGTCAGCCCGTTGGCGTCGAGCTTGAACAGACCGAGGCAGGCGATCGCCAGCAGGACCGACGTACCGATCCAGACCTTGCGCGGCGACACCGAGATCCGGGTGCCCAGGCGGGCCCAGAAGCCCGTCGAGGTCGGCTCGGCAGTGTCGAAGACCGGGCGCTTGGGCCAGAAGATCCACCGGCCGGTGACCACCAGCAGTGCCGGCAGCAGGGTGATCATCACGAGCAGGGCGACGCCGATGCCGATCGCGGCCACCGGGCCGAGTCCGGCGGTGGAGTTCATGTCGGCGAAGAGCAGGCACAGCATGCCCAGGATCACGGTCGCGGCGCTGGCCACGATCGCCGGTGCAGCACGGTGCAGGGCGAAGGCCATCGCCTCGTGCCGGTCCTCGTGTCGACGGAGCTCTTCTCGGTATCTCGCGACCAGCAACAACGCGTAGTCGGTGCCGGCGCCGAAGACGAGCACGGTCAGGATGCCCTGGCTCTGCCCGTTGACGGTGAGGTCGCCGTACTCGGCGGCGAAGTAGATCACCGCCTGCGCGACGAACAGCGCCACGACCGCGGAGAGGACCGGCAGCAGCCAGAGGACCGGGCTGCGGTAGGTGAGCAGCAGGATGATGATGACCACTCCACCAGCCGCGAAGAGCAGGTTGGAGTCGAGCCCCTCGAACGCCTCGGCGGAGTCGGCGGCCTGCCCGCCCCCACCCGCGACGTGGACCTGGAGTCCGTCGCCCTCGGGTGCGATGTCGCGGATCTTGTCGACCGCGCCGGGCATCTCGTTCCACCCGTTCTTGCCGAAGTCGAAGGTGACCAGCGTCTGCGCCACCTCACCGTCCTTCGACACGCCGGTGGGCAGGGTGAAGGGGTCGGCCACCGGCTTGGTGACGCCCTTCAGCTTGCCCAGCTCGACGGCCTGCTCGGCGATGGCGGCCTTGTCGGCCGACGTCAGGCCGCCGTCTCGTTGGTAGACCACGATGGTCGGGATCTCGTCGGGGTTCTGGAACTTGTCCAGCTTCTCCAGGGCGAGTGTGGACTCGGCGTCCCCGGGCAACCAGGAGGCCGCTTCGTTGTTCTGTACGTCGGTCAGCTTCTGGGCGAACCCGGCGGCCACGACCATCAGGCCGAGCCAGAAGACGACGACGATCCATTTGGTGACTCGGCCGGTGAGCTTTCCGGCAATCTGACGGTGCATGTCTCGAGACTCCCAGCGGTGGGTGGTGGTGCGCATCAGGAAAAGCCCCTAGGTGATCCCTTATCCCCAATCGGGGGTACCTCAGGAGCTGTGAGCAAGGGCGTGACGGAGGTTCTGACCCCCGCCACGCCCTGAATTCATCGCTGCCCAACAGGCTTCAGACCAGGGCGTAGCCCGGGTCGTTCTCAGCCACCTGCTCACCGCGCGCGTCCTTCGGCCGACCGGGCCAGGCCCGGTCACCGAGCAGCACGAGGATCGCCGGCAGCATCACCAGCCGGATGACGGTCGCGTCGATGAGGATCGCGGCCGAGAGGCCGACGCCCATCATCTTCATCTCCATCATGCTCAGCGTCGCGAAGATCGCGAACACGGAGACCATCACCGCCGCGGCACTGGTCACGACACCGGCGGTGTCGGCGACGCCCTTGCGCACCGCCAGGCGCGTCGGCATTCCGGCCTCGACGTACTCACGAACCCGCCCGAGCACGAACACGTGGTAGTCCATCGAGAGCCCGACCAGAACCACCAGCACGAACATCGGGATCCAGTCGATCACGAAGCCGGGGCTGGAGAAGTCGAGCAGATCGGCGCCCCAGCCGTGCTGGAAGACCAGCGTGATCAGGCCGAACGCGACTCCCACCGAGAGCAGGTTCAGCCCGGTCGAGACCAACGCGATCGGCACGCTGCGGAACGCGAAGCCCATCATCACCATGGTGAGCAGCAGGATGAACCCGATCACCAGCGGCAGATAGCTGTTGAGGTGGTCGACCATGTCGTACGACGACGCGGCCCCACCACCGACGGCGTAGGTCGCGCCCGTGTCGTCGAGCACCGGCGGCAGCACGTCGTCGCGCAGGGTCTCCAGTGCCCGGTCGACCCGGTCGTCGGCCTCGTCGTACGGCATGGCCAGGGTCAGCACCGAGGTCTCGCCGTCCTTCGAGGTCCGGATCGGGTCGGCTCCAGCAGAGACGAAGCGGCCGGTCTCGAGGGCTGCCTCCTGCACCTGGTCGAGCGCCGCCCGGGCGTCATCACCTCCGCCCCGGACGACCACCTCGGCTGCCGGCCCTTCACTGGGGAACTTGTCGGCCACGGCGCGCAGCGTCTGGACCTCCTCGATCTTGGTGGGCAGGGTCTCGAGACTGCCTGAGTGGAGCTTCATGCCGAGCGCGGGGACGGCCAGCGCTCCGACTGCCAGGACAGAGACGACCAGCGCGGCCGCGGGTCGGCGTACGACCGGTGCCAGCACGCGGCTGCTGATGCCACCGGCGCCGATGCGGCGGTTCATCCGCCACAGCAACGGCACGCGGGGGCGGTCCACCCAACGGCCCAGCTTGACCAGCAGGGCGGGGAGCACCGTGATCGAGCCGAGCACGGCGATCGCGACGACCAGGATCGATCCCGCGGCCAGCGAGTTGAAGGTGGCACCGCCGACCACGAAGAGTCCGCTCATCGAGGCGATCACGGCGAAGCCCGAGACCAGGATCGAGTGGCCCGAGGTCTCGGCGGCGATCTCGACGGCGTCGAGGGTGGTGCGGCCCTTCGCGCGTTCCTCTCGCTCACGCTTGAGATAGAAGAGCGAGTAGTCGACGCCGACGGCCATGCCGATCAGCACGATCATGCTGCTGACCGTGTCCTCGGCGTGGATCAGGTGCGACAGCGGCGCGGTGAGCCCCATGGTCGCGGCGACACTCGTCACGGCGAGGAGGACGGGGATGCCGGCGGCGATCAGGGCACCGAAGGCGATCAGCATCAGGATCAGCGTGATCGGCACACTGGTGGCCTCGGCGGAGGAGAGGTCGTCGGCGACCTGGTCGTTGATCGCGTCGTCGACGGAGTTGTCACCCGCCTGGCCGATCTGCAGGTCGGTGTGGTCGGCGGCGACGTCCTCGGTCACTGCTTGCAGGTCCGTGACGTCTTCCTGGTCGCGGGCCAGCTGCACCGAGACCAGCAGCGCGGACCGGTCCTCGCTCCACTGGGGCTCGGCGACCGCGTCGACGCCGTCGGTGGCGCGCATCCGCTCGGTGAGCTCCGCCGCCGCCGCTTCCGCCTTCGCCTGGTCGAGGTCGCCGTCGGCGGTGATCAGCACGACCTCGCTGTCGGGGTTGTCGAGGCCGGCGTCCTCGATCATCTGGGTGGCCCGACCCCACTCCCCCATGTAGTAGTCCTCGCCGTCCGCGTTGACGGTCGGCACCGCCATCGCGAGCCCGACGGAGACGGCGACGAAGCCGACCCAGGCGAGAATCGCCCGCCAGGGATGGGTTGCGCTCCACCGGGCGGCCTTCAGCGAGAGGCCGGCGAGCGGGTTGTGGACTGCCATGTCCGTGCTCCTTCAAGAGTGTGGTCTGTTGCGTCCAGCCTTGTGGCCCCACGAGCTCCGGTCAGGGGCGCTGGTTCCACGACGGGGGTGGACCCAGCACCACTGTCCGGAGTCGGGGAATCAGGGAGGATGGCGGCATGGAAGAGAAGCCAGGCCCGTTGCGGCTCACCGGATTCGCGGCCCTCCAGCTGCTGATGTTTCCGCTCGTGCTCGTGACGGTCGTGTTCGTCGTGCTCGGCGGCGTGCTGACGGTGGTCACCGTGGGCATCCCGATCCTGCTGGCCGCCCTTCCGTCCTTGCACTGGATCACCGACCGGCACCGGTCGATGGCGGCGCAGACGCTCGGGCACGACGTGCCGGCGAACCGCCTGCCCTCGACGGGCCAGCCGCTCTTCACCCGCCTCCAGACCTGGGCCCGCGACCCGATGACCTGGCGCGAGCTCACCTGGGCACTGGTCATCGTGCCGGTCGGCTTCATCCTCAGCCTGCTGACCGTGCTGCTGTTGCTGGTCGTGGTGACCGGTGCCTTCTGGTGGTACGGCGCTCCGCACATCATGCGACTGCGCGCCATGCTCGACCGGGCGCTGCTCAGCCGCGGCCACACCGGCCAGCTCGAGCAGCGAGTCGTCGACCTGACCGTCTCGCGCGCGGACACCGTCGACCACTCGGCAGCGGAGCTGCGGCGCATCGAGCGCGACCTGCACGACGGCGCCCAGGCCCGACTGGTCGCACTCGGCATGACGCTGGGCATGGCCGACGACCTCTTCGCGCGGGACCCGGAGGCGGCCCGCAAGCTGGTCACCGAGGCCCGCGACACGACCGGCGCAGCGCTCGGCGACCTGCGCTCCGTGGTGCGCGGCATCCACCCGCCGGTGCTGGCCGACCGAGGTCTCGCAGGCGCCGTACAGGCCCTGGCCCTCGACATGGCAGTCCCGGTCGAGGTCACCACCGACCTGGCCGGTCGACCGCCGGCTCCGGTCGAGTCCGCGGTCTACTTCGCGATCGCCGAGTGCCTGGCCAACATCGGCAAGCACGCGGCCGCGGCCAACGGCTGGGTCGAGCTGCGCTGGACCGACGGACGCCTCCACGCCGTCGTCGGCGACGACGGCCGGGGCGGTGCCGACGTGAACGCGGGCACCGGCATGCGGGGGGTCATGCGGCGGCTGGCTGCGTTTGACGGCACGATGAGGGTGTCGAGTCCCGCTGGAGGTCCGACGCTGATCACCCTGGAGGTTCCGTGCGCCTTGTCGTTGCCGAGGACAACGCCCTCCTCCGGGACGGCCTGATCCGGCTGCTGGAGGCCAACGGCGCCACGATCGTGGCAGCCGTCGACAATGCGACCACGCTCGCCGTCGCCCTGCGTGAGAACGAGGCCGACGGTGCCGTGCTCGACGTACGCATGCCGCCGACCTTCACCGACGAGGGCCTGCGCGCGGCGATCGACATCCGCGCCGAGCGGACCGGGTTCCCGGTCATGGTGCTCTCGCAGTACGTCGAGCAGCTCTATGCCCGCGAGCTCCTGGCCAGCGGCCAGGGGGCGGTGGGCTACCTGCTCAAGGACCGGGTCGCCAACGTGGGCGAGTTCGTCGACGGCGTACGCCGGGTCGTGGCCGGCGGCACGGTCATCGACCCGGAGGTGATCTCCACGATCATGGCCAAGCGCGAGGAGCCGGTCGACAGGCTGACCCCGCGCGAGCAGGAGGTGCTGGCCCTGATGGCCGAGGGCCGCTCGAACCAGGCGATCGCCAGCGCCCTGTTCGTCACCGAGAAGGCAGTGGCCAAGCACACGAACAGCATCTTCGCGAAGCTCGACCTGCCCGTGGCCGACGACGACAACCGTCGGGTGCGTGCCGTGCTGGCCTGGCTACGCGTCTGAAGGTCGAGTGCTGAGGTGGCGGCCCGGGCAACCACTTCAGCACTCAACCCCGGCGCATCGAGCGGTAGACCACCCGGGCACTGACCGCGCGCTCGAGCTCGCGGGTGATCGAGGTGAAGAACTGCTTGCGGTAGAGCTCGTCGGTGACGGCGTAGACCGCGAAGTAGAGCCCGCTGAACGCGGCGAGGAAGACCGAGACCTGCACCAGCTCACGGCTGACCGGTCCGAGGAAGGTCTCGGGGCTGTGGCCGACCCAGGTCTCGATGACCGCGTCGTCCATGGCCACCACGCCGAAGAGGATGAAGAACGCGAAGACCGAGAGGGACAACAGCAGCACCTGCACGATCTGGGCGACCAGGAGCACCAGCACCAGGTTGGCCTTCTGCAACCCGGTCACCTCCGGTGGGACGGGGAGCTGCGTGTGGGTCTCGCGCAGCCGGTTCGCCTCGGTCTCGAGCGGCGTGCCCCGGCAGGCGCTCGAGAGTCTGGTGATGTCGAAGTCTCGGTCGAAGGCGTCGAGCTCCTCCGGCAGCCGCGAGAGCAGGAAGCCCACCGCGATCGCCGCGAACAGCATCACGGCCGCCCACATGATGCCGCCGTCGAGAGTCGCCCCGACCTGCCAGACCTCGGCGTTGATGAACAGGAACGTGATGAACAGCAGCAGCAGCGGCAGCGCCCGGGTCACCAGCGGGACCATCAGGCTCAGCGAGCCCAGCGTCTGGCCGGCCGCCCAGCGGATCCACAGCCACGCCTTCAGGGTCAGCAGCCCGTAGAGGCCGAAGACACCGGCAAGCGTGGTGAGGGCGCTGGAGACGCCGTACGACACCTGGTCGGCCCACAGCCCGACGGCCAGGCCGACCGGGACGGCCAGCACGACGCCGACGACCAGGACAGCCAGCAGCCGGGACGGGCGCATCCGCCGGCCGACGTCCTCGCGGATGCCGTCGACGAAGTAGGGCAGGCCGTTGGCGACGAACCAGTCCTCGACCGCCGCGATGTCGGCCCGGTCGGCCTGGTCCGCCACGTCAGAGCTCGAGGATCTCGCGGGTGCGGTCGACGTCGCCGTGCATCGTCTCGACCAGCTTCTCCACGCCCTCGAAGGCGACCATGCCGCGGATCCGCTCGACGAACTCCACCTCGACCTCCACGCCGTACAGGTCCAGGTCGGTGCGGTCGAGCACGTAGGACTCGACACGACGCTCGCGCACCCCGTCGAAGGTGGGGTTGGTGCCGACGCTGATCGCGGCGGGGAACGTCTCGTCGGTGTCGAGGCGGCGCAGCCACCCGGCGTACACGCCGTCGGCGGGGACCGCTGCTGCACCCGTGGTGGGCACGTTGGCCGTGGGGAAGCCGAGCTCGCGGCCGCGCTGGTCGCCCTTGACCACGACGCCCCGCACGGTCACCGGACGACCCAGGGCCTCGGCAGCGCCCGAGACGTCGCCGGCGGCGAGGCAGGTGCGCACGTAGGTCGAGGACCAGACCTGCGGGCCGCCGTCGAGGGCGATGCCCTCGGCGACGAAGTCGCGGCTCGCCCCAGTCGCCCGGAGGGTGTTCACGTCGCCCGCGGCGCGGTTGCCGAAGCGGAAGTTGGCACCGACCACGACGGCCCTTGCCTTCAGTGCGGTGACGAGCACCCGGTCAATGAACTCCTCGGGAGTCCACCCCGCGATCTCGCGGTCGAACGGCAGGACCAGGACGCCGTCGGCTCCGGCCTCGCCGAGCAGCCGGGCACGGTCCTCGATGGTGCTCAGCGTCGAGGGTGCGTGCTCCGGACGCAGCACGGCCATCGGGTGCGGGTCGAAGGTCACCGCCACGACGTGCGCGATGCCCAGCTCGTCGCCTACTTCTCGCGCCCGTCGTACGACGTGCTGGTGTCCGAGGTGGACACCGTCGAAGTTGCCAATCGTCACCACGGTGCGACCGATGCCGTCGGGCACGTCGGTCAGGGAACGCCAGATCTGCACAGCCAGAACTCTCCCATATCGATACTCCCTGACGTTTGCGCCCTCACCCCTGGATACTCCCTGACGTTTCGGTCCTTGAGCCTCAAGGACCGAAACGTCAGGGAGTATCGCCTCGGAGGGACCGAAACGTCAGGGACTACCGGTGAAGACGGCGACCGGCTTGGCCAGCACGCCCGACGCCTCCGACGCGACCGGTTCGTAGAGGGCGAGGAACTCGCCGTCGGGGGCGAAGACCGCGGTCAGCCCCTCGAGGTCGATGGCGAGCTTGCGGCCCACGCGTACGTCGACCTCCTGCGCGTCGTCCAGCTCGTACGCCGGGAAGGTGGCCCGCGCCGCGTCGGCGATCGGCACCATCGCGAACTCGTCGTTCAGCTGATCGAGCGTGCGTGCGACGGAGAGGTCGAAGCCGCCGACCGCCGTACGCCGCAGGGCGGTCAGGTGTCCACCGACACCCAGTGCCACACCGACGTCGCGGGCGATCGCGCGGATGTAGGTGCCGCTCGAGCAGCGCACCGAGATGTCGACGTCCAGCCAGTCGCCGACGACCCGTTGATCGAGCACCTCCAGCGCATGGATGGTCACCGGGCGGGCCTTGAGCGCGACGGCCTCACCGTCACGGACGCGTTGGTAGGCGCGCTTGCCGTCGACCTTGATCGCCGACACCGCGGTCGGCACCTGCTCGATGTCGCCCACCAGACGGGCGAACTCGGCCTCGACCAGTCCCGGCTGTTGGTTGGCCGCGACCGCCTCGGCGATGACTTCGCCCTCGGCGTCGTCGGTGGTCGTCGAGACGCCGAGGCGCACCGTGGCGTCGTACCCCTTCTGGGTCAGCATCAGGTGTCCGAGGAGCCGGGTGGCCCGGTTGACGCCGAGCACCAGCACCCCGGTTGCCATCGGGTCGAGCGTGCCGGCATGGCCGACCTTGCGGGTGCCGGCCAGGCGGCGTACCCGCGCGACCACGTCGTGCGAGGTCATGCCCCCGGACTTGTCGACCACGACCAGTCCGGCGGCACCGGCGGCGTTCACGCCTCGTCGGCCTCGTCTGCCTCGTCCGCGGCGTCCTCGTCGACGCGCGGCTTCTTGTAGGCGTCCTCGCCGGCGGCGTACGTCGCACCCTCACGGGTCGCGGCGACCTGCTCGTCGATCTGCCGGGCGCGAGCGAGTACGTCGTCCAGCTGGCGAGCCGTCTCCGGCAGTGCGTCGTGGATGAACTCGAGCGTCGGCACGTGGCGGATGCCCAGCTGCTTGCCGACCTCGGCACGGATCAGCCCCTTGGCCGACTCCAGCGCAGCGGCGGTGCCGGCCAGCGAGTCCTCTTCACCGAGCACCGTGTAGAAGACGGTCGCGTGCTGGCTGTCGCCGGAGACCCGCACGTCGGTGACGGTCACGAACCCGAGACGAGGGTCCTTGACCCGCCGCTCCAGCATCTCGGCGACGATGATCTTGATCCGGTCCGCAATCTTGCGAACCCGTGGGCTGGCCATGGTTCCTCCTGGAAGTACGTGCGCGGGACAAGCCCGCGAAGAATGAGTCTAGGTCCCCGCTTTGACGGGTTCGGTTGTGGGCGGGACTGCATTGGCCTGCACGGGGTGACGACCTGCGGCCGGAGTCGGGCCTGCCCGGGCGGCGTAAAGGGGCTTGGCCGCGGCGCGCGCAGCGGAGAGCAACCACAGGAGCGACTCCCGCGCGACGCGCCGCCGCAGCGCCCGGGTTGGTGCGGCGCAGGCCGCACCAACCCGAACCCCGTACACACCGACGAGGCGGGCCCGGCAACAGCCGGACCCGCCTCA
This sequence comes from Nocardioides sp. Soil796, assembly GCF_001429525.1. Taxonomy (NCBI): domain Bacteria; kingdom Bacillati; phylum Actinomycetota; class Actinomycetes; order Propionibacteriales; family Nocardioidaceae; genus Nocardioides; species Nocardioides sp. Soil796. The sequence goes on along the minus strand of NZ_LMSQ01000017.1, from coordinate 354,652 downwards.
CCGATGATGCTGGATCAGCCCCGCGGAATCTCGCGCATCTCGAAGGACTCCACGACATCGCCGATCTTGATGTCCTGGAAGTTCTTCAGCACCAGACCACACTCGAAGCCCTCGCGGACCTCGGACGCGTCGTCCTTCTCCCGCTTGAGCGAGGAGAGGTCGAGGTTGTCGGCCACCACGGCGCCGTCGCGCAGGACACGCGCCTTGGCGTTGCGGCGGATGGTGCCGTCGATGACCATGCAGCCTGCGATGTTGCCGGCCTTGGACGAGCGGAAGATCTCGCGGATCTCCGCCTTGCCCAGGGAGGCTTCTTCGTATTCCGGCTTGAGCATGCCCTTGAGCGCTGCTTCGATCTCCTCGATCGCCTGGTAGATGACCGAGTAGTAACGAATCTCGACACCTTCCTTCTCGGCCATCTGGCTCGCCTTGCCCTGCGGGCGGACGTTGAAGCCGATGATGATGGCGTCGGAGGCGGCGGCCAGGTCGACGTTGGTCTCGGTGATCGCACCGACACCGCGGTCGATGACGCGCAGCGAGACCTCTTCGCCGACGTCGATCTGGGCCAGCGAGTCCTCGAGGGCCTCGACCGAACCGGACACGTCGCCCTTGAGGATGAGGTTGAGCTCCTGGCTCTCGCCCTTCTCCATGGAGGCCATGAAGTCCTCGAGCGTACGACGCACGCGGCGCTTGGCCTGCATGGCCGCGCGTTCACGGGCTTCACGCTTCTCGGCGATCTGGCGAGCCATGCGGTCGTCGTCGACCACGATGAACGTCTGACCGGCGCCGGGGGCGGCGTTCAGACCGAGCACCATGGCGGGGCGAGCCGGGTCGGCTTCCTCGATGTTGTTGCCGTGCTCGTCGAGCATCGCGCGGACCCGGCCGTGAGCCGCACCGGCGACGATCGAGTCGCCGACCCGGAGCGTTCCGCGCTGGACCAGCACGGTGGCAACCGGGCCACGGCCACGGTCGAGGTGCGCCTCGATGACCAGACCCTGGGCGTCCTGGTCGGGGTTGGCCCGCAGGTCGAGCGACGCGTCGGCGGTGAGGACGACGGCCTCGAGCAGCTTGTCGAGGTTGAGCTCGGACTTCGCCGACACGTCGACGAACATGGTGTCGCCGCCGTACTCCTCGGGCACGAGGCCGTACTCGGTGAGCTGTCCGCGGACCTTCGTCGGGTCGGACTCCGGCTTGTCGATCTTGTTGACCGCGACCACGATCGGGACACCGGCGGCCTTGGCGTGGTTCAACGCCTCGACCGTCTGCGGCATGACACCGTCGTCGGCCGCGACCACGAGGATCGCGATGTCGGTGGCCTGGGCACCACGGGCACGCATGGCGGTGAACGCCTCGTGACCGGGGGTGTCGATGAAGGTGATGCGACGCTCGTCGCCGTCGACGTCGGTCGCGACCTGGTAGGCACCGATGTGCTGGGTGATGCCACCAGCCTCCTTGTCGACGACGTTGGCGCTGCGCAACGCGTCGAGGAGCTTGGTCTTTCCGTGGTCGACGTGACCCATGACGGTGACGACCGGCGGGCGGAACGCGAGGTCGCCCTCGTCGCCCTCGTCGGCACCGAACTCGATGTCGAAGCCTTCGAGCAGCTCGCGGTCCTCGTCCTCCGGGGACACGATCTGGACGACGTAGTTCAGCTCTTCACCGAGCAGCTCGAACGTCGCCTCGTCGACCGACTCGGTCGCCGTGACCATCTCGCCCAGGGAGAACAGCATCTGCACCAGCGAAGCGGCGTCGACGTTGATCTTCTCGGCGAAGTCGGTCAGGGACGCGCCACGCGCCAGGCGAACGGTCTCGCCGTCACCCTTGCGGACGCGCACACCACCGATCGTCGGGGCCTGCATGGCCTCGAATTCCTGACGACGAGCCCGCTTCGACTTGCGCCCACGACGCGACGGACCACCGGGGCGACCGAAGGCACCCTGGGTCTGGCCACGCTGGCCGGGGCGACCGCCACCGGGGCGACCGCCACCCGCGGGGCCGAAGCCACCCGGGCGTGCGCCACCGGGACCGCCGGCGGGGGCACCGCCACGGCCGGGAGCACCGGTACGACCCGGAGCACCACCGCGACCGGGCGCACCGCCACGACCGCCGCCGGGGCCACCGGGACCACGACCGCCGGGGCCGCCACCGAAGGCGGCCGGGGACTTGGGCATCATCGCCGGGTTCGGACGGGGCATGCCCGGACGACCCGGAGCACCACCGTCACGCGAGGCCGGGGGCCGCGGCGGACGCTGGTCGCCGGACGGGGCACCAGTGCCGCCACCGGTGCTCGGCGCGGGTCCACGGTCGGCAGGGGCGGGGCGACGGCCCATGCCCTGGCTCGACGAGAACGGGTTGTTGCCGGGGCGCGGCGTGCCGCTGGGCTTGCCCACCGGACGCGGGGCCGGCGCCTTCGGCGCGGGCGCCTTCGGCGTGGCAGAAGCAGCCGCGGCGGGTGCCTCGGCTGCGGGCGTCTCCGGAGCAGCCGGTGCCTCGGAGGCAACGGGCTCGGCGGCGACGGGTTCGGCGGCGACGGGTTCGGCCGGGACCTCGGCGGCCGGCTTGGGCGCCGGCTTCGGACCGGGTCGCGGCCCGGGCTTCGTCGCCGGCTTGTTGGCGGCGGTGGGTGCCTCGACAGGGGCAGGCTTCTCGGCAGCCGGAGCGGCCGGGGCCTCGGGTGCCGCTGCGGGCGCCTCGGCGGGGGCCGGCTTGGCGGCCTCCTTGGTCTCAGCCTTGGCAGGCGCTGCAGGGGCGGAAGTGGCGGCGGCGGCCTTGAGCTGCTCGCCGTACTCCTTCTTGAATCGGTTCGCCACCGGGGGCTCGATGGTCGAGGACGCAGACTTGACGAACTCCCCCATCTCCTTCAGCTTCTCGAGAACAAACTTGCTCTCGACGCCGAATTCCTTGGCGAGTTCGTGTACTCGGGGCTTGGCCACGCTTCTCCTTCTGGCCCGAGCCCCGACGCTGCCTGATGCAGGAGGAGGTGATTCGGACCGTTAGTGGTTGTGCAAACTCATCGGGAAGTACTCATCGAGTGCTCATGAGCTGCTGCTCCAGTTCCTGTAGGTCAATCACGGTGTGGTGTCTGTGCCGGAGTCGATCATCGTGCGCAGTGCGGTCACATCAAGGCCCCCCGCGAACCGCAGGGCTCGGGGGAAAGCGCGTTTGCGCACTGCCAGGTCGAGACACGCGGTCGTGGGGTGCAGGTGAGCACCACGGCCGTGCGCCGTGCCGTCGGGATCGGGCACCACGGCGGGGCCGTGGTCATCCGATCCGGCGACGACCCGGATCAACTCAAGCGTGGTGGCCCGCTTGCGACACCCCACACACATACGCACGGGGCGTGGGCGCGCGGGAATGTTGCCAGTCGTAACCACCAATCCAAGAGTCTAGCCGTTGGCGCGCCCAACGCCGAACCGGTATCCCCTGGACCAGCAGGTTTCCCCGGCGCACCGGGGAAACCTGCACATCCCACGGCAGATGTTCCGTGGGAAGCGAGGGGCTTCCGTGGGAAGTAGCCTGAACGGCATGAGTGACCTGCAGTGCGCCAGCCGGATCATCCTGGCCCGACACGGCGAGGCGGAGTACGAACAGCCCGAGCTGGCCGACGAGGGCGGGTCACTGACCACGCTCGGCCGCCAGCAGGCGGCCGGTCTGGCCGGGCGTCTGGCCGATCGCAAGGTCTCCCACGTCTACACCAGCACCTTGGCCCGCGCAGTGCAGACCGGCGAGATCGTGGCGGCCGCGCTCGGCATCTCGGTGACCACGCGCCGGGCGCTGGTCGAGTACGGCGAGGGCGAGCTCACCGACGACGACGCGTTCACCGAGATCTACCGCCGGTGGACCGATGGCGACCTCGACGTACGTGTGCCCGGGGCCGAGACCGGCGCCGAGGGCATCGAGAGGTTTCGGTCCGCACTGTCCGAGATCGCCGACCAGCACCGGGGTGAGGACGTGCTCGTGATCAGCCACGGCGGCCTGCTGCGCATGGGCGTGCCTGCGCTGGTGCGTCTGGACGGCCACGAAGCACGACGCATCGGCAACTGCGAGTTCGTCGAGGTCGACATCGACGGTGACGGCTGGGTCTGCCGGGCCTGGTGACCCGGCAGACCGCCGCAGATCAACCTCAGGGTGCGACCGGCGGAGCCTCGTCGGAGCGGATGTCGATGCGCCAGCCGGTCAGTCGGGCGGCGAGTCGGGCGTTCTGGCCCTCCTTGCCGATCGCCAGCGACAGCTGGAAGTCGGGCACGATCACCCGTGCCGAACGCTCCTCGAGCGAGACGATGTGCACCGAGCTGACCCGGGCCGGCGAGAGCGCGTGGGCGACCAGCTCGGCGGGATCCTCGGACCAGTCGACGATGTCGATCTTCTCGCCGTGCAGCTCGGACATGATGTTGCGGACCCGCTGGCCCATCGGGCCGATGCAGGCGCCCTTGGGGTTGACCCCGGGCACGCGCGAGTGCACCGCGATCTTGGTTCGGTGACCGGCCTCGCGGGCGATCGCCGCGATCTCGACCGTGCCGTCGGCGATCTCGGGGACCTCGAGCGCGAACAGCTTGCGGACCAGGTTGGGGTGGGTGCGCGAGAGGGTGATCTGCGGCCCGCGCATGCCCTTGCGCACCGAGACCACCATGCACTTGATGCGGGCGCCGTGCTCGTACTTCTCGGTGGGCACCCGCTCGCCCAGCGGCAGGATCGCCTCGAGCTTGCCGAGGTCGACCATCACGTCGTCGGGGTTGCGGCCCTGCTGGATGACGCCGGAGACGATGTCGCCCTCCTTGCCGGAGAACTCACCGAACCGGATCTCGTCCTCGGCGTCGCGGAGCCGCTGCAGCATGATCTGCTTCGCGGTCGTCGCGGCGATCCGGCCGAAGCCGTCGGGAGTGTCGTCATACTCGGTGACGACGTTGCCCTCCTCGTCGACCTCGGCGGCGAGCACCGAGACGTGACCGTTCTTCTGGTCGAGGACGACCCGCGCGCGCGGCTGCGCCCCCGGGGACTTGTGGTAGGCCGTGAGCAGGGCCTGCTCGATGGCCTCCACGAGAACGGAGAACTTGATCTCCTTCTCCTGCTCCAGCATGCGGAGGATGTTCAGGTCGATGTCCATCAGGCGTCCTTGCTCTTTCGGTTGAACTCGATCTGGACCTTGGCCTTGGCGATGTCGGCGTACGCCACCTCGCGGTCGGCTCCGTCACTGCCAGGGCCCTCCATGGTGAGGGTGACTGCGGTCTCGGTGGAACTGCTGATGCGGCCTTCGACCTCGCCGCCCTCCACGAGGGCCACCTTGACCAGGCGGTCCTCGTTGCGGCGCCAGTGGCGCGGGAGGGTCAACGGCCGGTCGACGCCTCGCGAGGTGACCTCGAGCGTGTAGGGGTGCTCCCCCATCACGTCGGAGGCGTCGAGCACGCGCTCGACCTCGCGGGTGGCGGCTGCGACGTCGTCCAGGTTGACACCACCGTCCTTGTCGACGGCGACGCGAAGGACACGACGCTTGCCGGCGGGAGTGATCTCGACCGCCTCGACGTCGAGACCCATGGTCGACAGGGGGTCGATGAGTTCCGCTTCGATGCGATCCCTGGTTGCGTCAGACTTGGCGCTGCTCATGGGTGCGACCTCCTTGTGCTGTTGTGGGCCCAACCATACTGGCAATCCCGTGGGATCAAGACCTCCGGTTAGAGTCTCCCGCGTGCCACTGTCCTCACGCCCCGTCTCGCGTCGTACGACGCTCGCTGCCGCGCCCCTCCTGGCGTTGGCCGGATGCCGCTGGGGACCGGCCGAGGACGGCGACGAGCCGGCCGCCGAGCCCTCGAACGCCGTCCCCGACGAGCAGCAGGTGAAGGCCGCGCTGCAGGCGATCGCGGACGCCGACGCCTTCGTGAAGGACGTCTCGGCCGATCACGTGGGTCTCGCCGAGCCACTGGCGGCGCTGACCGCCCTGCACACCGCGCACCAAGCGCTCATCGCCAAGGAAGGCGACACCGGGACGACCGTGCGCATGGGCACGCCGACCCGCGCCACCGCCGCCCTCAAGGCCGTACGCCGCCGCGAGCTCGGCCTGCAGCGCACCCTGACCAAGCTGGCCGGCGAGGTGTCGAGCGGGGAGCTCGCCCGCACCCTCGCGGCGATGGCGGCCGGGGTCGCCCAGCAGGTCGCGCTGCTCCCCGAAACCGCGAAGGACGCCGACGCATGACCGGGACCGACGCACTGCAGACCACTCTCGCCGCCGAGCACGCGGCCGTCTGGATCTACGGCGTGCTGGGCGGGCAGACCTCGCAGTCGTCGCAGCCGGCGCTGTACGACGCGGTCACCACGGCCTACGTGACCCACCGGAGCCGCCGCGACCAGCTCGTGCGCTGGGTGCGTGACGCCGACGAGGTCCCGGTGGCCGCCGAGGTCGCCTACGAGCTGCCCAATGCCGCCCGCACCCCCGCCGAGCTCAAGGCCATCGGGCTGCAGGTCGAGCAACGTTGCGCCGCGGCGTACGCCGACCTGGTCGGCCGCACCACGGAAGACGAACGGGCCTGGGGCGTGAACGCGCTGGTCGAGTCGGCGGTGCGCCAGCTCGACTTCGACGGCGACCCGACCGACCTGCCGGGCATCGACGCCTGAGCCGCGCTGAACTCGCTCGGGCTGGGCCCCTCCGCGGCGGGCCCGGCAGAACGGACCCGCCAGGACTGGCCCGGAGATGGCCCTCAAGGCTGGGCGAAGGCCCTCTCCCGGCAGCCAGTCCTGGTGCGGAGGTGGCCCGGCATCGGGGAAGCCCCGAGATCTGCCCCGACGCCGGATTGGTTCACCCCGAGTGTGTGAACACCACCAAGGATGATCCTTCCCCAGTTCTTCGCTGGTGCCCAGCAGTTGGTGGTTGCAGGTTTTTGCGTTGCAAGAACTTGCAAAAGTGAATCGCGGATCCCTGCAGTCCGATGAAGGTCCTTCAGACGTCGTTCCAGGCCGTCACGATGCCCAGGATCTCGGCCAGTTCGTGGGCCACCGCGTCCGGCGTGCCTTCGGTGTGACCGACCTGGTTGGTCGGGATGGTGCTGTGCGGGATGTGGATGGCCCGGAGGCCGGCGTTCTGGGCGCCCCAGACGTCGTCGAAGAGCCGGTCTCCCACGTAGACACAGCGGGCCGGGTCGGTGGCACCCACCGCTCCCAGGGCTGCGGCGAAGGCGTCCGGAGAGGGCTTGGTCCACGGGATCTCGCTCGTGTAGACGTCACCGTCGATGAGGTGGTCGACCCCGTCGCGACGGAAGAACTCCTCGTGCCACTCCCGCGGCCAGATCGTGTTGGACAGCACGCCCACCTTCAGCCCGAGCGCGCGCAGCCCCTCGAACAGCGGTGCCACCTGCGGGTCGGTGCCGGTGTGCGGCTCCCAGAACTCGCGGTAGGCGGCCAGCAGCTCCGGGTCGTGCTCGAGACCGGCCTCGGTGAAGAGGTCCCCCACCGTCGCGCTCTGCTGGTGGTCACGCGAGCGGCCCCAGATCACGTCGCCCGCGGAATGCAGCCAGGCGGCGTGCGCGTGATGGTCGTCGTCCTTCGTGGGCGTCGTGATCACCGCCTGGGCCAGGGCCAGCGACTCCGCGTGGAAGTCGATGTCGTGCCACTGGGTCAGCGTGCCGCCCCAGTCGAAGATCACCGCGTCAAGGTTCGAGGGTCCGCTGCTCATGGGCGCAACTTATCGGTAGCCCAAGTCGACCCGGTCAGCTCCTGACCACCTCGGTCAGGTGGGCGACGATGTCGGCCACCGCCACGTTGGTCCGCTCGCCGGAACGCCGGTCCTTGACCTCGACGGTGCCGTCGTCGGCCAGGCCGCGGCCGACCACGGCGATGGTGGGTACGCCGATCAGCTCGGCGTCCTTGAACTTCACGCCCGGGCTCACCTTCGTGGGCCGGTCGTCGAAGATCACGTCGAGGCCGGCCTGCGACAGGTCGGCGGCGATCTTCTCGGCCGCCTCGTGGATCGCCGGGTCCTTGCCGGTCGCGACGAGGTGGACGTCGGCGGGTGCGACCTCGCGGGGCCAGATCAGGCCGGAGTCGTCGTGGTTGTCCTCAGCGATGACCGGCACGGCACGTGAGACGCCGATGCCGTAGGAGCCCATCGTGACGGTGACCAGCTTGCCGTTCTCGTCGAGGACCTTGAGGTCGAGTGCCTCGGCGTACTTGCGGCCGAGCTGGAAGATGTGGCCCATCTCGATGCCGCGCGCGGTCTCGAGCCTGCCATCGCGTCCTTCGGTGGCACACTGCGGGCACGCGTCACCGTCGCGCACCTCGGCCGCCTCGATCGTGCCGTCGGCGGTGAAGTCACGGCCGGCGACCAGGTCGATGACGTGCTGGCCGTCGACGTTGGCGCCGGTCACCCAGCGGGTGCCCTCACTGACCCGGGGGTCGACGACGTAGCGGATCTTGCTGTCGGACTCCTCACCGAGCGCGCCCGGCCCGATGTAGCCCTTGACCAGGGCGGGGTGCTTGCGGAACTCGGTCTCGTCCATCGCCTCGACCTCGATGGGCTCGAGCTGCCCCTCGAGGCGCTTCTGGTCGACCTCGCGGTCACCGGGGATGCCGATGGCGAGGGGCTCACGGGTGCCGTCGGGGTGCTTGAGGACCACCATCACGTTCTTGAGCGTGTCGCCGGCCGCCCAGGGACGGTCGTCGCGGGGGAACTTCTCGTTGAGGTGGTTGACCAGCGTCTCGATGGTCGGCGTCGCGGGCGTCTGCTCGGCGTGCGCGGCCGGGGCGTCGTCGTACGACACGGGCGCGGGGGAAGGCACCGCGACGGCCTCGACGTTGGCGGCGTACTCACAGGTGGGGCAGTGGACGAAGGTGTCCTCGCCGACCTCGGAGCGGGCCAGGAACTCCTCGCTCTTCGATCCGCCCATCGCGCCGCTGGTCGCCTTGACGATGACGTAGTCGAAGCCGAGCCGGTCGAACGTCTTGATGTACGCCGCGCGGTGTGCGGCGTACGACGCGTCGAGGCCGGCGTCGCTGGTGTCGAAGGAGTAGGCGTCCTTCATGGTGAACTCGCGACCACGCATGAGCCCAGCGCGGGGGCGCGCCTCGTCGCGGTACTTCGTCTGGATCTGGTAGAGCCAGACGGGCAGGTCCTTGTAGGACGAGTAGAGGTCCTTCACCACGAGGGTGAACATCTCCTCGTGGGTGGGGCCGAGCAGGTAGTCGGCGCCCTTGCGGTCCTTGAGGCGGAAGATGCCGTCGCCGTACTCGGTCCACCGGTTCGTGGCCTCGTAGGGCTCGCGGGGCAGCAGCGCGGGGAACTGGAGCTCCTGGCCGCCCATCGCGTCCATCTCCTCGCGGATGATGTTCTCGACCTTGCGGAAGACCCGAAGGCCCAGCGGCAGCCAGGTGTAGATGCCCGGCGCGGCGCGGCGGATGTAGCCGGCCCGGACGAGCAGGCGGTGGCTGGGCACCTCTGCGTCGTTGGGGTCGTCGCGAAGCGTGCGGACGAAGAGCTGGGACATCCGAAGGATCATGCGGGCAAGGCTACTTGTGCCCGAGCGCCAGTCGCGAGGCGGTTTCCGTTGTCCTGACGACGTGGCGCGAGTCGCCCCGCCGTCGGCGAAGTGGTGAGAGGATGAGCACCATGCCTACGACCGTCCCGTGGGAGAAGCGGCCGGAGTTGCGAGTACGACTCGCCGCCGAGACCGCCAGCGTGCCCGGGGCCCGTCGGTTCGTCCGTGACGGCCTGACCGGCTGGGAGCGCGCCGACCTGATCGACGACGCCGCACTGTGCGTGACCGAGATGGCTGCGAACACCGCCCTGCACAGTGGCAGCAGCTACATGAACGTGGTCCTCAACGACCTCGATGCGGCGGTCCGGGTCTCCGTCGAGGATGCCGGCGGGCTGGTGCCGGTGCAGGCCCTCGTGCCCCAGACCTCTCGACGGGCAGGTGCCGCGAGCGAGCAGGCGCCCCCGGTGGAGGAGCTGGCGACCACCGGACGAGGACTGTCGATCGTCTCGATCTTGTCGCGGCACTGGGGCATCGACGAGACCGGGCTGGGACGGCGCATCTGGGCCGAGATCGAGGCCTCCGACGTGGAGCACCCGATCCGTCCGCCCAGCCTCGGCACGCTCCCCGCGGTCGAGGACGCACCGATGATGCTTCCGGCCGGCTGGAAGATGCTCCTCATGCCGCAGTGCCCGGTCGACCTCGGCCTCCGACTCGACCAGCATCTCGACGACCTGATCCGTGAGCTCCAGTTGATCGACGCCGGCGCGGACTCGGGCCCGCGTCCGCGCGAGCTGGGCGAGCTGATCGAGCGGCTGGTCGCGCGTCCCGCCTTTGCCCGACACATGGGCCGGCGAATCGCGCAGGAGGCCGCGGCGGCCGGCCTCGACGTCGTCGACATCGAGATGCCCGCTCCCCCGGAGCTCAGTGTGCTCGCCCGGGAGCTCGCCGACACCATCGCACTCGCCGACCGGATGTGCGTCGACCAGCACCTGCTCACCCTCGCCTCGACTCCCGAGATGAACGAGCTGCGCGACTGGTTCACCGAGAGCATGGTCGGCCAGCTCGAGGACGACGCGGAGCCGGTCCCCTTCGCCGTCTGGCGGGCCCGCCGGCACTGATCCCCCACCGTCCGGAGCCAGGGCACCGGGCGGGCCCGTACGCTGCACGACATGAGCGACGCGGCCCTCGAGGCCTTCTGGGCAGACGCCAAGGTGCGTGCCAACCTCAACCGGCTGCGGGTCTACACCGGACCCAACGCGAGCGAGGCGCTGTGCCCGCCGGCGTGGGCCTTCGGGGACTCCGCCGACATGGCCGACGAGCTGCTTGCGCTGGTGCTCGACGGTCGCAAGACCGCCACCGCCTCCGCGCTCGCCGACTACGACGAAGAGGAGCTGCCCAGCGTCGGCAGCCTGTCGATCATCAACGACGGCGCCGACGTGCCACGCGTGCTGGTGCAGACGACCGACGTGCGCACCATGCCGTTCGCCGAGGTCTCCGCCGAGCACGCCCGGCTCGAGGGTGAGGGCGACCTCTCGCTGGACCACTGGCGGCAGGCGCACCGCGACTTCTTCACCGAGTTCGGCCACGAGGTGACCGACGAGTTCGAGGTCGTCCTCGAGCAGTTCAAGGTGATCTGGAAGCCCTGAGCTGCACGGCCGCGGTGGTGGCTGATGGCTGTCAGCGGCGCCGCGGGGAGCCATCAGCCACCGCGGAGCAGTCGGCTGAGCCTGCAGGCTCAGCCGCGGGCGGCCTTGAGGGCGCTACGGATCATCGGGATCTGCAGGGGCAGGCGGGCCAGGGTGCCGGCCTTGAGCGCGGTGTTCTTCCGCTTCTGCGCGTCGGCCGCCATCTTGAAGTTCGCCGGGTAGACCCCGAGGAGCAGTCCGGCGCTGGCCCACCCCGCGACGGAGCGGGTGCGCGGGTGCAGGAGGCCAGCGGCACAGACGATCTCGGCGACACCCGAGCCGAGCACGACCTCGCGGCGGGCGGGCACGAACTTGGGCACGATCGGTTCGTAGACCTCGGGCTTGACCAGATGGATGACGCCGGAGACAGCGAAGATGCCGGCGAGGCCGAGGACGTCCTTGGGAATGTTCACGTCGCCCAGCGTAGGCGGGCACGGGGCACCGACTCCCCCGACGGTCAGAACATGATCGTGGTGAACTGCGCCGTCTCCACAAAGCCGGCCTTCTCGTAGGCCCGGCGGGCGGGGAGGTTGTGGTCGTTGACGTAGAGCGAGGCGATCGGCGCGATCTCCGCACACACCGTCTGCGCCACCGCGGCCATGCAGGCCGTGGCCAGTCCCTGGCCTCGACGGTCCGGGACGACGTACACGCCCTGGATCTGCGCGGCGTACGGCGTGGCGCACGCGACCTCGGCCTTGAAGACGACCCGGCCGTCCTCGAAGCGGGCGAACTGCCAGCCCTTGGAGATCAGCTGCATCACGCGGGTGCGGTAGAGGTTGCCCCCACCACCCCACTCGGGTGAGACACCGACCTCTTCGGTGTACATCGCGACGCACGCCGGGTAGACCACGTCGATGTCGGAGGCGACGGTGCGCCGTACGGCGGGATCCGGCTCGACCAGCGGGGACCCGGCGATCTCCATGTGCGGCTGGAGCGCGCGCACCTCCCGTGGCCCGCTCCACTTGTCGGCCATGTGCGCCCACAGGCCCTCGACCGAGGCAGCCGGACCGACGATCGTGGAGACCCGCGAGCGGCCGCGCAGCCCGTAGTGGGCAAGCTCCTCGAAGTCGTCGGGACCGACCTGGATCGGCACCAGGTTGGCGCCGATGTGCAAGGCCGAGACGAGGATGCCGTTGCAGAACCGGCCGACCACCTCGCCTCCGAGCCAGCGACGGTCGAGGCGTGTGGTGTGCGCGCGATAGCCGGCGAACACGTTGACCACCGGGTCCAGCGCAACGAGGCGCATGAACTCCGGTACGTCGTCAGGCCCCAGCGGGCGCACGTGTTCAGGGGTCGGCAGCACGTCCCGGAGCCTACTGCCCCTCGGGCACCTGGCGGTGTCGCCTCAGCTGACGGTCACCGCGGCCGCGGCGCCCTCGACGGGCTCCATGTCCTCGGCGATGCGCATGGCCTCTTCGATGAGGGTCTCGACGATCTGCGACTCGGGCACGGTCTTGATGACCTCGCCCTTGACGAAGATCTGTCCCTTGCCGTTGCCGGAGGCCACGCCGAGGTCAGCCTCGCGGGCCTCGCCCGGTCCGTTGACGACACAGCCCATCACCGCGACGCGCAGCGGCACCTCCAGCCCCTCGAGCCCGGCGGTGACCTCCTCGGCCAGCTTGTAGACGTCGACCTGGGCGCGACCGCAGGACGGGCACGACACGATCTCGAGCTTGCGGGGGCGCAGGTTGAGCGACTGCAGGATCTGGATGCCGACCTTGACCTCCTCCACCGGCGGGGCGGAGAGGCTGACCCGGATCGTGTCGCCGATGCCCTTGCTGAGCAGGGCGCCGAACGCGGTCGCGGACTTGATCGTGCCCTGGAACGCGGGACCCGCCTCGGTCACGCCGAGGTGCAGCGGCCAGTCGCCCCTCTCGGCGAGCAGCTCGTAGGCGCGCACCATGACCACCGGGTCGTTGTGCTTGACCGAGATCTTGAAGTCCTGGAAGCCGTGCTCCTCGAAGAGGCCGGCCTCCCACACCGCGCTCTCCATCAGTGCTTCGGGGGTGGCCTTGCCGTACTTCTCGAGCAGTCGCTTGTCGAGGGACCCGGCGTTCACGCCGATGCGGATCGAGGTGCCGCGGTCCTTGGCGGCGGCCGCGATCTCCTTGACCTGGTCGTCGAACTGGCGGATGTTGCCCGGGTTGACGCGTACGGCGGCGCAGCCTGCGTCGATCGCTGCGAAGACGTACTTCGGCTGGAAGTGGATGTCGGCGATGACCGGGATCTGCGAGTGCTGGGCGATCTCGGCGAGCGCGTCGGCGTCGTCCTGGCTCGGGCACGCGATGCGCACGATGTCGCAGCCCGCGGCGGTCAGCTCGGCGATCTGCTGGAGCGTGCTGTTGACGTCGGAGGTCAGCGTCGTGGTCATCGACTGCACGGACACCGGGTGGTCGCTGCCGACCCCGACCTTGCCGACCTGGATCTGGCGGGTCTTGCGTCGCGGCGCGAGCACCGGCGGCGGGGCTTCGGGCATGCCGAGGGAGATCGAGGTCATGGCGCCAGTCTACGTACGTCGTGTCGGGCGGCCACTTCGCAGGACCTCTGCGACAACGTCCTGCGTCGCGGTCGCCCCGGCAACCACCTCGCAGGACGTCCTGAACAACGTCTGGCCAGACGGTCAGGTGAGGTGGATGGGGACCACCACGTCGCCGACGATCAGGACGAGGCTCATGAGGAGGAAGGCGCCGGCCACCACGTAGGCGATCGGCAGCAGTCTCGCCACGTCGACGTACCCGGGATCGGGGCGCTTGAACACCTTCGCGAACCCGCGGCGTACCCCTTCATAGAGCGCACCGGCGATGTGCCCGCCGTCGAGCGGCAGCAGCGGCACGAAGTTGAACATGCCGATGAAGAAGTTGAACCCGGCGATGAGCATCAGCAGCATCACCAGCTTCTCCTTGACCGGGAAGGCGTCGTGGGCCGCGGTCTCCCCCGCGATCCGGCCGCCGCCGACCAGGCTCATCGGCCCTTCGGGGTCACGCTCCTCGACCCCGACGATCGCCTTGCCGACTCCCCACACCTTGGCGGGTAGGTGGGCAAGCGCCTTCGCGGTGTCGACGGTCATCGTGCCCATCGTGTCGACCGTGTAGACCAGCCCGCCGGTGGTCGGCTCGGCCGTCGGCACGAAGCCGAGGAAGCCGACCGCGGTCAGGGTCTGGTCGGTGGTTGAGGTCGGGCGATCGGTCACGACGGTGTTCGTGGTGAGCTCCTTCTGCATGTCGCCGCGCTGCACCACCATCACCGCCCGCCCGTCGCCGTTGTCGCGGATCAGGTCGGACAGCTTCGCCCAGTCGTCGCCGATCTCGACACCGTTGAAGCTGAGGATGCGGTCGCCCTTCTGGAGCCCGGCCTTCTGCGCGGGGCTCTCCGGGTCCGCCGCCGTGCACTCACGGTTCTTCTCCGCGATCGGCACGACACAGGGCTGCACACCGGACACCTCCGGCGTCGTGTGCGGGTCACCGAGGTTGCCGTACGTCGCGAACACGCCACCGAAGATGACGAACGCGATGGCGATGTTCACCGCCGGGCCGGCGGCCATCACGATGACCTTCTTCCACCACGACATCTTGTAGAAGAGCCGGTCGGAGTCCTCGGCCTTCACCAGCTCCCACTCGGCCGCCCGCGCGTCGCTGATCAGCTGGGTGAACATGCCGGTGTTGGACTGGCGGAGCCGCTCGACCTCGTTGCCGTCCTCGTCGATGATCGTCTCGCGCACCGCGTCCTTCTCGGGCGGCAGCATGCCGACGATCTTCACGTAGCCGCCGAGCGGGATCGCCTTGATGCCGTACTCGGTCTCACCGACCTTCTTCGACCAGATCGTGTTGCCGAAGCCGACGAAGTACTGCGTGACCTTGCCGCCGAACCTCTTGGCCCAGACCATGTGGCCGAGCTCGTGGAGCGCGATCGAGACCAGGATGGCGACCACGAAGATCACCACGCCGAGCGTGTAGTAGAGCACGGTCATGCCGCTGGGGGTCCCTTCGAAGGCACACGAGTACGGGTCAACGGTACGTCCTCGGTCCAGCCCGGCACGACTTTCGCGATCTCTCTGCGCGACGCGGCGCCGTGCCGCATGCTCGGGTCATGTGGGGAGCACGCCTGTGGGGGCCTGCGGTGCTGGTGGCGGCGTTGTCGACCGGCCCGTCGCCGTCGTACGCCGTGGCCTCGTCCGCCGCCGCCACGCCCGCGCGCTGCTCGGCCGGCCTGGTTGCCCTCACCTTCGACGACGGCCCCTCCTCGAACGTGACGCCGCGACTGCTCGACATCCTCGAGGAGCGCCGGGTCCCGGCGACGTTCTTCATGGTCGGCGAGCGGGTGGCGTCGGCCCCGGCGACCGCCCGCAAGGTGGCGCAGGGAGGTCACGTCGTCGCCAACCACAGCTGGCACCACACCCTGATGACCACGCAGACCGACTCGCAGATCCGCGACACCCTGCTCGCCACCGACCGCGCGCTCCGTCGCGCCGGGGTCGTGCCCGGCAAGCTGATGCGGCCGCCGTACGGCGGAATCAACGCGCGGGTGACCGCGGCGATCACCCGCGCGGGATTCGTGCCGGTGCTGTGGGACGTCGACCCGGAGGACTGGGAGGACCGCAGCGCCACCGCCATCGCCAACGCGGTGATCGCGGGCCTGCGTCCGCACCGCAGCAACATCGTTCTCCAGCACGACGGGGTCACGAACTCGCCGAGCTCGGTGAGCGCGGTGCCGTCGATCATCCAGAGGGCGCACCGACTCGGTTACTGCTTCGCCGTCCTGGGCGCTGACGGCCGACCCACCCCGCCGGTCCCGCGCCTCACGATCGCGTCGACGACGGTGCGGGAGGGCGACGTGGCCCGGGTCCGGCTCAGGCTCGACCAACCGACGTCCCGTCCGGTGAGCGTGCGGCTCGACACCCGCGCGGCTGGAGCCGGGGCAGCCGACTTCACCGGCCGCAGCCTGCGTGTGCGGTTCCCGATCGGCACCACGACCCGCACGGTGCTGGTCCGAACCCACCAGGACTCCCTGGACGAGAGGAACGAGGCCTTCTCCGTGCGGCTGTCCGCACCCGTCGGCCTGAGAGTCGGCACCTCGTCACGCCGGGTGGTGATCGTGGACGACGATGCCCCGCCGGGTGTGCGGGTCCGGAACCTCGTGGTGACCGAGCCGGCCACCGGTACGACGCCCGCGGACGTGGTCGTCGAGCTCGGCCGGCCCAGCGGACGCCGCGTCGTGGCGACCCTGCGCACCCGACCGGGAACAGCACGAGCCGGTGACTTCACCCCCAGGGTGGCGTCGGTGGTGGTGCCCGCCGGGACGGTTCGCGCGGTCTTCCGTGTCGAGGTGCTGGCCGACCTGCTCGACGAGCCGGAGGAGACCTTCACCGTCGAGATCACCTCGGCGGTCAACGCACGGGTCGTCGCGACACCGGCCACGGTCACGATTCGACCGCCGCCCACCCCGTAGGCCTCGGCCCGTGATGCGTCAGCGCAGGGTCGCGCGGGCCTGCTCGCGGGCCCACCCGTCTGCGGCCAGCACGTCGTCCACAGTGAGCTCGGCGATCTGCGGCTGCTCGTAGGAGGCGAGTACGGCGGCCACGGTGTCGACGATCTCGACGAACGGCAGGTCACCGGCCAGGAACGCGTCGACGCACACCTCGTTGGCCGCGTTGTAGACCGCGGGCGCCGTACCGCCACGGCGTCCGGCCTCGCTGGCCAGGCCCACGGCCGGGAACGCCTCGTGGTCGAGCGGGAAGAACTCCCAGGTCTCCGCCTTGGTCCAGTCGACCGGCGGTGCGGCGTCTGGCACCCGGTCGGGCCAGTTCAGGCCGAGCGCGATCGGGATCATCATGGTCGGCGGGCTGGCCTGCACCAGCGTCGAGCCGTCGTGGAACTCGACCATCGAGTGCACCACCGACGTCGGGTGCACCACCACCTCGATGTGGTCGAAGGCGATGCCGAAGAGCAGGTGCGCCTCGATCACCTCGAGTCCCTTGTTGACCAGGGTCGCCGAGTTGACGGTGATCACCGGGCCCATCGACCAGGTCGGGTGGTTCAGCGCCTCCTCGCGGGTCACGCCGGCCAGCTCCTCACGGGTGCGGCCGCGGAACGGCCCACCGCTGGCGGTGAGCACGAGTCGGCGTACCTCGTCGGGGCTGCCGCCGCGCAGGCACTGGGCAACAGCCGCGTGCTCGCTGTCCACGGGCACGATCTGGCCGGGCCGCGCACGCGAGGTGACCAGCGGGCCGCCGATGATCAGCGACTCCTTGTTGGCCAGCGCGAGGGTGTTGCCCGCGTCGAGCGCGGCCAGCGTGGGGCGCAACCCCACGGCACCGGTGATGCCGTTGAGCACGACGTCGCACTCGAGCCCGGCGGCCTCGGTCGAGGCGTCCTCCCCCAGCCCGGAGTACGCCGGCGCGAACTCACGCACCTGCGCGTCGAACAGCTCCTCGTGGGAACCACCGGCGGTCAGCCCGACCACCCGGAAGCGGTCGGGGTTGGCCCGCACCAGCTCGAGGGCCTGCGTGCCGATGGAACCGGTCGAGCCGAGGACGACGATGTCGCGAGGTGAAGTCACCCGGCCAGTCTTTCAGGTTGCCGGGACGCGCTCAGGCCAGCCCGTTGTCCGCCGTACGGGCGGGACGTGAGCCGGTGAACAGCCAGGCGTCGAAGAACGCGTCGAGGTCCTCGCCGCTGATCGACTCGGCCAGTGCGGTGAAGTCGGCGGTGGAGCCGTTCGCCGGGCCTCGCACCCAGGCGCGCAGCAGTGCCTTGAAGTCGGTGTCGCCGATGCGGTGGCGCAGCGCCTGCATTGTCATCGCGCCGCGGTCGTAGATCGGTCCGTCGAAGAGGCGGCCCGGCCCCGGGTCGCCGATCTTCAGCTTCCAGAAGTCCGAGTTGGCGGGGATCGACTCCCAGGTGCTGAGCAACCACGCCTGTGGGGTCGCCTCGCCACCGTTGCCGGACCAGAGCGTCTCCAGGTAGGTCGCCGGGCCCTCGTTGAGCCAGATGTCGCGCCAGTTGTCGACGCTGACACGGTCACCGAACCACTGGTGCGCCAGCTCGTGGACCACGAGCCACGTCGACTCCCTGCCGCCGACGGACGGGTAGGTCGGGCGGGTCTGGTTCTCCAACGCGAAGCCGGCGTCGAGCGACGTGGTGAGCCCGCCGGTGGTCGAGAACGGGTAGGGGCCGAGCCAGCCCTCGAGCCAGGCGATCACCCTGGGCGTCTGGCGCATGAGGGCGGTCGACTCGGTGCGTGAGTAGGGGTCCAGCTCCTTGGAGACCGCGTTGAGCCAGGGCAGTCCGTCCGCGGTCCGGCCCCGCTCGATCGTGTAGCGGCCAGCTGCGAAGAACGCGAGGTACGGCGCCATCGGCTCGTCGGCCCGCCAGTGCCACACGGTCCACCTCGTGCCGCGGGTGATTGCCTTGAGCTTTCCGTTGGAGATCGCCTGCAGGCCACGCTCGACGGTGATGCGCACGTCGAGGACGGCCTTGTCGCGCGGGTGGTCGTTGGCGGCGAACCACCACGCCGCCATCTGGGGTTGTCCCATCGCCACGACCTCGCGGCGGTTGCCCTGCCAGGGTCGCTCGCCGCCCCACGAGATGGCGCCGGGCCTTCCCGCATAGGCGACGCGTACGACGAACGACGCGTCGTCCGCAATCGGTGTGCGAGGCCTGATCTGCACCTCGTGGCGGTTCGTCCGGCTGAACGCGGCCCGGTGGCCGTTCACCGACACGGCTCGCACCGGAAGCACGAGGTCGACGTTGAACCGGCTCAGCGACTGGCCGGCGACGGCCCGGAAGGCGGTCACGCCGACCAGCCGGCCGGTGTCGAGCTCGACCCGGTTGCGCACGTCGTAGTGCCCCACGTCGTAGCCGCCGTTGCCGTACTGCGGGAAGTAGGAGTCGCCCATACCCGCCGACCCCGGGGTCGGTGCCTGGCTGCCGGCCGTCGCGGCCGTCGTGCCACCGATCAGGCAGCCCAGCGCGACTGCGGCTGCGGCTGCGCGCTTGATGCTGCGGGGCTTCGCAGCGCGCCGTTTCACGCGCGGCTTCACGACGCGCGGCTTCACGACGTAGCGCTTCACGATGCGGCGCCGAGTGACACCGGTCGCCCCGAGACGAGGGCGGCGAGCGCGGTGCCGAACCGGCTCGGGTCCGTCAGGGCGCTCGCGATCGGGACCGGCTCGTCGAGCACGAACGCGATCGAGCTCGGTGCGACGGGCTCGCAGCCCGCCGGGTCCGTGCGGCCGGCCTTGACGGCGATGTCCCAGGCGACCTCGCGGGTCTCGTCGGCGGGCTCGATGCCGGAGAGGATCGCCGCCGCCGGGGCGTGTTCGCCGGGGTGCAGCGCGGTGTCGGTGACCACGAGGTGGGGCGCGAACTCGTCCACGCGCCCGTCGTCGAGCACGACGCAGGTGGCGCCGAGGCGGGCGGACGCCAACAGCACCAGCAGCTCACGCAGCGGGTCGGCGAGGAGCACACCGACGTGCTGGCCGGGTTCCACGCCGAGCCCGCGCATCGCCCCCGCCAGCGCACCGGACTGCTCGAGCAGACCGGCGAAGTCGAGGGAGGTCTCCCCTGAGACGGCCGGGTCGGCCGCTCCGCCGCGGATCACCCGCACGTCGACCGCGTTGTAGGCGAGGTTCAGGGTGCCCTCATCGCCGTCGGTGGGCGTCTTGAACCACACCAGCTCCACGTCGTACTCCTCGAAAAGAAAACCGGTTGCGAACGACCGGACCCGTGCGGGAACGTTCTAGCCGAAGCGTACGGCGTCAGGCCGTGCCCGTTGAGAGGAGCCGTGACATGTCGATCGATGTCTTCGGTCTGCCCACAGACCTTTTCTCTCACTTCTGGAGCACACCTGATGATGCACGACTTCGCGGGACCCCACTCTGACCCCGCATCGCACGACAGCACACCGCACGACAACCGTCTCGACGGCATAGATTCCACCTTCGTCTTCGAGTTCGAGCAGCTCGACGAGCCCGACGACGCGAACCAGCGTTGGTCGACGTGGCTCTCCGTTGAGCCGCTGTGCCGCGGACCCAAGCCCCGCCCCGACTGGGTGGTGACGTCTCAGGGCGCCATCGACACCGAGCTCGGCATCCTCAAGACAGGCAAGGAGGCGGAGGTCTTCCTGGTCGAGCGCGGCGTCCCGGGCGGCGAATCCGTGGTGATGGCCGCCAAGCGCTACAAGTCCCGCGAGCACACGGCGTTCCACCGCAGCGGCGCCTACACGGAGGGCTGGTCGACCCGGCGCTCACGTGACGCCCGCGCGATCAAGGCCAAGTCGACGTTCGGACGCGAGGTCGCCTCCGGGCAGTGGGCCAACTCCGAGTGGACCGCGCTGAAACGGTTCTGGGAGGCCGGGGTGCCGGTCCCCTACCCGGTGCAGATCGACGGCACGGAGATCCTGATGGAGTTCATCTCCGTCGACGACTCCCCCGCGCCGCGGCTGGCCCAGACCCGGCCGGCTCCCGACTTGCTGGAGCACTACTTCGAACAGCTGCGCTCGGCGATGGAGGCGCTGGCTCGCGACGGTGTGGCGCACGGCGACCTGTCGCCGTACAACATCCTGGCGGCGGGCGAGCGCCTGGTGATCATCGACCTGCCGCAGGCTGTCGACATCGTCGGCAACGCCCAGGGCATGGACTTCCTGATGCGTGACTGCGCGAACGTCTGTGCCTGGTTCCGGCGGCGGGGCCTCGAGGTCGACGAGCACGGGCTGTTCGGCGAGCTCCTGGCCCAGGTCTTCTGAGCCGGCATTCGCATTCGCGTTCACGCACGCTCATGCGTTCGCGAGAGTTGCAGTGCGTACCTGTCCGCAGTCGGGACTCGTACGAACTGCAGCTCCCGTGGCAGTTCGGGCCGACCAGCGGGTGGTTTCGAGACGAGCCCTCACCCGGCGGCAGGGCGGGTACGGTCAGCGCCGTGGATCTCTACGACGCCATCCGACGCCGCCGCGACACCCGCGCCGAGTTCACCGGCGAGCCCCTCGACGACGAGGTGCTGACCCGGGTGCTCAGCGCTGCGCACAGTGCGCCGAGCGTCGGGATGAGCCAGCCGTGGGACTTCGTGCTGGTGCGCGACCCGGCGAAGCTGGATGCGTTCCACGAGCACGTCGCCACCGAGCGTGAGGTCTTCGCGGCCTCGCTGGACGGTGAGCGTGCGTCCACGTTCGGAGGCATCAAGATCGAGGGGATCCGCGAGTCGGGGCTGGGCGTCGTCGTCGGCTACGACCCGACCCGGGGTGGCGACAACGTCCTGGGTCGCCACGCGATCGCGGACGCCGGCCTCTATTCGGTCTGCCTCGCGATCCAGAACCTGTGGCTGGCCGCGACCGCCGAGGGGCTCGGCGTCGGGTGGGTGAGCTTCTACCGCGAGGAGTTCCTCTCCGGGCTGGTCGGCTTCCCCGAGCAGATCCGACCGGTCGCATGGCTGTGTCTGGGCACCGTGGCCGGCCTGCCCGACGTGCCGGACCTCGAGCGCTTCGGCTGGCGGCACCGCTCCCCCCTCGAGTCGGTGCTGCACGAGGATTCCTGGAGCCACTAGCCTCGGCGTCATGCACAAGCGACGGGGACGCGTGGTCGAGGTCGAGACCCTCGAGGAGTTCGACCGACGCATGTCGGGAGGCGTCACGTCGATGACCGGCTGGCACCTGCAGTCGATCGACCTGTCCGGCCGCAGCGACGAGCTGCACCGGGTCCGCGTGGCGGGTGCCCTGTTCCTCGGCTGCACGTTCGCGCCCGGCGACGAGGACGACGTACGCACCCGCGGGGCGATCGTCTTCCCGGTGGTGCCCGACGTCCCGGTCGACACCTACCGCGGCACCCTCTACTCCCCCGCCGAGCTCTACGACACCACGCCGTACGACGCCTGCCTGGATGCGCGCGTCTATGCCTGGTCGAAGCAGCCGCCTGACCTCGACGTGACGCTGGCCCAGGCCCTGCACGACCACGCCATCGACAACGCTCTCGGCAGCTGGCGCACCGGACGGCGGCTGGTCGGCGTGATGGGTGGTCACGCATTGCAGCGCGGTGAGCCGGCGTACGCCGACGCCGCGAACCTCGGGCAGCTGCTCGCCGCTGACTGCACCGTCGCCACCGGCGGCGGCCCCGGCGCGATGGAGGCTGCCAACCTCGGTGCCTGGATGGCGAAGCGCACCACCGACGATCTCCAGTCAGCGTTGACGAAACTCGCGGAAGCGCCGGGCTTCCGGCCCGACATCGGCGGGTGGGCGGCGGCCGCTTTCGACGTGCTCGAGGAGTTCCCGGACGGTACGTCGTCGCTGGGCATCCCCACCTGGCACTACGGACACGAGCCGCCGAACGCCTTCGCCAGCAGCATCGCGAAGTACTTCCGCAACGCGACTCGTGAGGCGATCCTGCTGCAGGTCTGCGATGCCGGGATCGTGTTCCTGCCCGGCGCGGGCGGCACGGTGCAGGAGATCTTCCAGGACGCGTGCGAGAACTACTACGCCGACGAGTCCTCCGTGGCGCCGATGGTGCTGGTCGGCGTGGAGCACTGGACCAGGACCGTGCCGGCCTGGCCGCTGCTGGGCGCACTGGCCGCCGGTCGTCCCATGGAGCCGCACGTGCACCTCGTCGACACCGTCGAGGAAGCCGCCGAGCTCGTCCTCCGCCTCCCCCCAACCGTGGATTCTTGATGCGCGAACCGCGTGCTTTTGATGCGCGAACACCGGATCCTTGGTGGCTCGGTGGTTGAGGAAGTCGCTCCCCGTGCCTGTCTCGAAGCCACCCCGCCCGGCACCCTTCGCTGGTTGGGGAAATCGGTCTGCGACTGTCTCGACACCACTCCCAGAAAGNCGATGCAGGAGCCCAACCCTTCGAGGTCGACGACCTCGAAGGTGCGGTCCTGCTCGACCTGATTACCGACGCCAAGGACACCGCCTGGCGTGCCGAGCGCCGCAAGCTCCGCCTCGCCTACCAGTTGTGTGTGACCAACCCGGCCGGGGCCCGGG
>NZ_LMSQ01000017.1:331359-331541 GCF_001429525.1 Nocardioides sp. Soil796 | reverse complement strand
GGATCCCCGGACTGGCCGACTACGACCAAGCGTTGGGTGGTGAAGGGACACCGTTGGTGGCGGTGTTCGTGAACGAGTCCTGGGCCACCGCCACCGCCGTGGCCTCCTGGACCGCAAAACGGCTGCTGGCGAACACGTTGGACCTGCACCACCGCCTCCCCCAGACCTGGGCCGCGGTCGAC
>NZ_LMSQ01000017.1:312554-331345 GCF_001429525.1 Nocardioides sp. Soil796 | reverse complement strand
CGAGTGGATCGACACCGAACTCGCCCGGTTGGGTAGGTATGGGATCCCGACCATCGAGAAGACCATCAGGTCCGCGATCGTGAAGTTCCACCCCGACAAACTCGATGAGCCCTCCCCGGTGCCCGGGAAGGACCAGTGGGACGTCACCATCGACCACAACGCGGGTGCCGGCAACGGCACCAGCCGANGCGATGGGTGACTCGGTGGACCTGGCGAAGTTCCACGACCTCATCAGTGATGAGGCCACCACCATGGGCCGCCTGGGTGACACCGACACGTTGGGGCAACGCAGGGCCAAAGCCCTCGGCGTGATCGCGGACCGGCAGGCCAGCGCAGACCTCCTCGGTCTCATCCCCGACACCGAGAACGGTGAGGGCAGCGGCGAAGGCGACGGCGCGGGCAGTGAAGGCGAAGGCGACAGTGCCGGTGCCGGCAGTCGCCAGGCGGCCGGTCATGAGGGTGCGGGCAAGAAGATCACGCCGCGCAAGTCCTACCTCAAGACCCGGCTCTAAATCCACGTGAACCTCGCCGACCTCGCCACCAACGGCACCACAACCACTGGAACCAACGACTCAGCCACTGGCACCGCTGGAACCGACTGCGCCGGTGACCACGAGCCGGCACCGGGGATGGCGGAGACGAACCTGTTCGGCGCCGTCACCGCGGAGAAGATCCTCGACTGGATCCGCGACCTCGGCCCCGACGCCACCCTCACCCCAGTCCTCGACACCAACCGGGACTGGGCTGTCGATNGCACGACCCACCCGAAGCCATGCGCGAACAAGTCCTCACCCGCGACCAGCACTGCGTCTTCCCACACTGTTCGGTCGACTCGAGGCGTTGCGACCTCGACCACATTGAGTCCTACGACGACCACGGGCCACCGGGCCAGACCAGCCCCGACAAACTCGCCCCGTTGTGCCGACGACATCACCTCGCCAAAACGCATGGCCGGTGGTCGNCGGCACCTATACCTGGACCAACCAGTACCGCCGGACCTGGCTGGTCACCACCCACGGGACCATCGAACTCCCCACCAACTGAACTCCGACACCTACAGCTACATGCACAGAGCTTCATCCGCAGCAGCTTCGGGAACAGCACAAACAGCACCGGCCCCACAGCACCACCAGCGCAAGCCCCGCCACCACAGAACACGGTGAACGGGGCTACCGCCACGCCCACACCCGACCCCACCGCCGTCCTCACCGCCCGCCTGGCCCTATTGCCCTGACCCGGCATGGTTTCGAGACGGCGGCCGCCTCCCCAACCACCGACCTAGGCCTGGTTTCGAGTCGGTCCCTAGCGGGACCTCCTCAACCATCGGGGAAGACCCTCGGTCAGCGCGCAGCCACCAGCGGACCCTCCGTGGTGGCTGATGGCTCCTGAGCGTCGACTGGACGACCATCAGCCACCAGCGAAGTCTTCGCACGCACCAACCTGGTTTCGAGACGGCGCTGGCGCGCCTCTACCACCGAGGGTGGTGCGCCTCCTCCCTCGCCGGGTGGGTGCGGAGCAGGCGATTCCTCAACCACCGAGATTGCCTCGCGGCCGGCACATCGTGGCCGGTGAGCTGGTCGTTCAGCAGTAACTGAGTGGTCCTCACGATCCTCAGACCAGCGCTGGGCCACCTCTGAAGGGGCACGCGAGGCGGAAGGCCTGCTCGACCAGGGGACCTGCCGTCACCACTCGTAGCCGGGATCGGAGTCGTAGTCGTAGTCCTCGAAGTCCTGGGACTTCTTGCGGTCGACCCGGCCCTGGTCGTTGCGCTTCTCGAGCTTCTCCTTCTGCTTCTTCAGCTTCTCCTGCTTCTTCTTTTCCTTCTTGTCGTCCTTCTTCGGCGGAGGCGGGTTCTCCTGCTGCTTCTGCTTCTCCTGCTCGATCTTCTGGCGCAGCCGCTCGTCGACCGCCTTGGCGTCGTCGGTCCGCTCCCCCGCATCCGTGGGACAGTCGGCCTCGGCCAACGCGTCGCGACCGGTCTGCCACGACTTCAGCGCAGCCTCGCCGTCCGGTTTCTCCGCGGCGGTGTCGCCCAGCACCTCGTGGACCAGTGCGATGTTGATCCGGACCGTGCACTCCTCGTCGTCCGGGACGTCCTTCAAGGCGTCGTCGTACTTCTCCAACGCGCCGTCGTAGTCCTCGTCGCGCTGCTTGGCGGCGCCCTCGTTGAACGGCGAGATCCATGCCTCCATCACGTTCAGCGACGCGTTGTCGCCGAATGCTTTGGCGGCCTTGGAGAACTTGTCCTTGTCGTACGCCGACTGCCCGTCGGCCTGGGCCGAGAGCATCATGCCGACCTTGGTGACGAACAGCAGGGCCGCCAGCAACGGCACGATGCCCAACAGGAACAGGCGATTCCGCCATCTACGGCGGGCGGGGTTCGTGCTCACAGCTGCTTCAACTCCCGTCGCGCCGCGTGGAAGCCTCGCCAGGCGAGGGCCAGTTCGATCAGGGCAAGGACGAACAGCCCGAGGGCGAACATCCAGTAGACCTCGTTCTTCGTCGCGAACTCGTCGTCCTCGTTGCTGAACGACTGGTCGACGTCGTCGGCCCACTTGTCGAGGCCGCCGACCGCCTCGCGGTGCTGGTACGTCGCGCCCATCTCGCCGGCGATCTTGGTCAGGTTGGGCTCGTCGAGCTTGGACAGCGCGTCCTGCTGGGTCGCGTCGTCGTAGATGTAGGAGTCGATGTCGGCCTCCGGGTCGACGGGCATCTTGCCGCCGGACTCGGTGCCGTAGCCGAGCACGATGCCGCCGTCGACCAGGTCGTCGATGTCGTCGAAGGACCGCTGCTCCGCGCCGTCGCGGGTGTTCTCCCCGTCGGTGGCGAAGACGACCAGCCGCTTGCGCTCAGGGTGGCGCTTCTTCGCACCGTCCAACGACTCCGTCATCACCTCGAGCGGCATGTCGACCAGGGAGCCCTCGCCGTCGAAGGCACCCTCGACGGTCATCACCTCGGCCGCGGCCAGGAACGCCTGCGAGTCACTCGAGTACGGCAGCTCCGTGCGCACGAAGGCACCGAACGTCACGAGGGAGAAACGGGCGCCCGGGAACTCCTCGGTCAGCTCCTTCAGGTCCGCCTGCACGCCGTTCAGCCGCGGCTCGCTGCCGTTCCAGTCGAGCGCCGACATGCTCGTCGTACGGTCGACCACGACCAGGATCTCGAGGTCGGAGGTCTTCGCCTTCGCCGGCACGGTGCCGTAGCCCGGGCGGACGAGAATTCCCACCAGCGCCGCGACCATCAGGATCCGGAGCAGCCACGCCGTGCGTTCGAGCGGTCGGCGTACGACGAAGAACAGGCACAGGGCGACCAGCACGACCGCGCCGACGGCGATCAGCCATCCGGGCGCGAAGGGGCGGTAGGTCAGCTCGAGGGCGATCATGCCCGCCTCCTGATGCCAGCCAGCACGACCAG
Source organism: Nocardioides sp. Soil796 (assembly GCF_001429525.1). NCBI lineage: Bacteria > Bacillati > Actinomycetota > Actinomycetes > Propionibacteriales > Nocardioidaceae > Nocardioides > Nocardioides sp. Soil796. The sequence continues at coordinate 327,931 of NZ_LMSQ01000017.1, read as the reverse complement.
GAGCACGCCGGCCGACACCAGTCCCGTGCCGAGCGCGGGCTCGTCGATGACGGTCACCCGGGCAGGTTCCTTGCTGCGCGCAGCCTCGAGTTCGTTGATGCCCTCTGCGATGGAGTTGGTCGAGCCGTCGCTGCCCATCACCGAGAACGTGCCTCCGGTGTTCTCCACCGCAGACGTGAAGCCCTCGACGGCGCCCGGCAGGACCGACATCTCTCGAGTGCCGAGCCCGTAGACGACGACGTCGTGCTCGGCCGCGTAGTCGGAGGCCTCGGGCAGCGTGAAGATCGGCTTGCCCTGCGGGTCGTTGTCGGAGGCCAGCACGATCGCCCGGCCGCGTTCCTCGTCGGGTCGGTCGAACCGGTCGACGCACGAGACGAGCCCGTCGCTGATCAGCGATCCGCTGTTGCCGTTGCCGACCAGGGTGCCCGCGACGTAGTCGTAGTCGTAGCTGGCGAACTTGTCGGCCGCCGTCTCGAGCTGCTCGAGCACGAAGTCGTAGTCGTCGGTCAGCGGGAAGACCGTCACCGAGGCGTTGTGCCAGATGGTCAGGCCGATCCGCTCGCCGTCGAGGCCCTCGCTGATCTTGGCGAACTCACGGGCCAGCTCCTCGTCGTACTCGGTCATCGAGCCCGACACGTCGAGGCACAGCATGATGTCGCGGTTGCTCACGTCGGGCTGGTGGCTGTCGGTCGAGGTCAGCCGCGAGCTCAGCAGGATCGTGCCGCCGAGCAGGAACAGCACGGCCACCACGCGGGCCAGCATCTCGAACTCCCTGCGCCGCGCCAGCACCCGGAACCGCGGGATGCGGCGCAGTCGTGCGGCATGCGCCACGAGCACGGCGTTGCGTGGCGTACGGCGGAACGGGGTCGGGAACAGCCAGACCACCAGCCACACCAGCACGATCACCATGAGGGTGATCGCCAACCAGGTCCACTTCAGTTCCATGACGACACCAACCCACGGGCTCGGTTCAGGGTCGTGCCGAAGGGCTCGACGGCGGTCGAGTCAGGAGCGAACTCGGGCGGATAGATCAAGGCGATCGTCTCGGCCAGGTGCGGCACCCCGGCGGCCCGCAGGTCGGCCAGGGCCATCGTGTGCGCGGGCATGCCGGACACGGCCGAGACGAAGTCCCTGATCACCGAGCTGAGCTGCTGGTAGCCGACCCGCTCGGCCAGCTGTCCGGCGTACACCTGGTGACCGATGCGGTCCAACTCGCCCATCGCGCGGGTCCGGGCGGTGGGCACGTCGCCGGGCTTCAGCGGCTTGGGGCCGCCCGCGTGCGACCAGAGCAGCACGCCCAGGTAGAACAACGCGACCAGGGCGAGCGCCCCGATCGCGAACCAGAGCCACTGCGACGAGTAGTCGACCGGGCCCGAGAACTCATCGGCGTCCGGCATGGCGGTGCCTCTCGAGCAGCTTGAGGACGGCGCGGATCGCGCTGGCGTCGTCGTGCACGGTCTCGTGGACGATGTTGAGCGCGTCGAGCTCGCGACGCATTTTGGTGGCCTGTCCGGTCAGCAGTGCGGCGTACTCGCGGCGCAGGGCCTCGTCGTAGCGCGCCCATTCGGGCACCACGTGGCCGGAGTCGATGTCGACGACATTGCCGTTGCTGTGGATCGTGGTCGGGTCGAGGTCGCCGATCGAGACGAACAGCAGCTCGTGCTGCACCGTGAGCCGGCGCAGGACCGCACTGAGCTCGGGATCGATCGTGTACTCGTCGGAGATGACGACCAGGATCGTGCGCCGCCGCACGGTGCGTGCGACGTACTTCAGCACGGCCGTCAGGTCGGCCGGCGGACCGGTCGGCAGCGTGTTGTCGTGGATCGCGCCCAGCCGCCGCTCGAGGTTCAGCTCACCGCTGGCCGGCGGCATCTGGTGCTGCTCGACGGAGTCCCCCCAGGCCAGGGACACCCGGTCACCGTGGCGTACGGCGAGGTAGCCGACCACCCCGGCCACCATGACCGCGAGGTCGCGCTTGGGCACGTCGAGGTCGTTCATCGCGGCCATGCTGCGGCCGGTCGAGGCAACCATCAGGATGGTGTGCTTGCGGGCCGCGGCGTAGCGCTTGATCAGCAGGGCACGGCTGCGCGCCGAGGCCTTCCAGTCGATGTCCTTCACATCGTCGCCGCGCACGTATTCGCGCAGGTCGTTGAAGTCCAGGCTGCGACCGGTGTGCATCGAGGCGTACTCACCCTCGAGCAGGCCACGCACCTTGCGGTGGGCATGGATCGACATGCGGGCCTTGACCCGGGTCAGATGGGCAGTCATCACACGCGCCGATCAGGGTGACGGGACGGCCGCGAAGACGGAGTCGATGACCATCTCCGGCCGCACACGCTCGGCCAGCGCCTCGAAGTTGAGGTGGATGCGGTGCCGGAGGATCGAGTGGCGCAGGTGGCGGACGTCCTCGGGGATCACGTGGTTGCGACCCGCGAGAACGGCCAGCGCGCGGGCCACCTGGTAGAACGCGATCGTGCCTCGCGGGCTGGCGCCGATCTCGACGAACCGGCCCTGCTCGGGGCCGAGCACCTTCTCGGTCTCGCGGGTGGCGTGCACCAGCGCGACGATGTAGCGCTTGATCACCGGGTCGACGTACACCCGCTCGACGAGGCGCTGCAGGTAGCCGACCTGTTCCGGGGTGACCACGGACGCGACGGTGCTGCCGGTGCCGAGGGCGCCGCTGTCGTAGCGGTCGAGAACCTCGAGCTCCTCGGTGTCGGAGGGGTATTCCACGACCTCCTTGAGCAGGAACCGGTCCATCTGGGCCTGCGGGAGGACGTAGGTGCCCTCCTCCTCGATCGGGTTCTGCGTGGCCAGCACCATGAACGGTGTCGGCAGCGGGTGGATGACGCCGGCGATCGAGGTCTGCCGCTCCTGCATCGCCTCCAGCATCGCGGACTGGGTCTTGGCGCTGGCGCGGTTGATCTCGTCGAGCAGCACGAAGTTGGCGTGCACCGGGCCGAGCTGGGTCTCGAACTCGTGGTTGCGCGGGTCGTAGACCTGGGTGCCGATGATGTCGCTGGGCAGCAGGTCGGGGGTGCACTGGATGCGGGCGAAGTCGGCACGGATCGCCTTGGCCAGGGTCGAGGCGGCCAGCGTCTTGGCCAGCCCCGGAACGCTCTCGAGCAGGATGTGCCCTTCGGCCATCATCGCCACGAGCAGCGAGGTGCGCAGCTGCTCCTGGCCGACGATGCGCTTGGAGAACGCCCCGGAGATCTCATCGAGGATCCCCTTGGCCTTGTGCAGCTCGACCGGTTCGATCGTGCGGGGGCGTGCCGACATGCGTGATCCTCTTCCCTGCGCTGACGTTGTTGCCGCCGCCAGCATGCCACCGGGAAGATCGACTCAAACGCGCTCCACTGATGCGGTTGGGACTCAGCCGACCAGCGACTTCGCCGGTACGCCGACCGCGGGCTGGCGCACCAGGGTGCCGAGCGTCCGCACGTCCCATCCGGCGGCCAGCCAGGGCTCCGGGTCGAGGGTGTTGCGGGCGTCGATGAGCACGCTCCCCCGGGCCGCCTGGCGCAGCCGGGCCGGGTCGAGGTCGCGGAACTCCGCCCAGTCGGTCAGGTGCAGCACGACGTCGGCCTTGCGGCAGGCGGCCACCGCGTTAGCGGCGTACCGCAGCTCCGGGGCCACCGAACGTGCGGGCACGGCCGCCTGCGGGTCGTAGACCGTCACCCACGCACCGGCCTGGTGGAGCCGGCGGGCCACGTCGAGGGCGGGCGAGTCGCGGACATCGTCGGAGAGCGGCTTGAACGAGGCACCCAGCACGGCCACCCGGCCGAAGGCCCGGCCGTCCACGTTCCGCAGCACCGAGAGCGCCTCGTCGACCACGCGGTCGCGGCGCCGGCCGTTGATCGCCTCGACCCCGTGCAGGAACTCCACGGACCGGCCCGACCCCAGCTCCTCGGCGCGGGCCACCAGGGCACGCACGTCCTTCGGCAGGCAGCCTCCGCCGTAGCCGAGCCCGGCACCGAGGAACTTGCGACCGATGCGGTCGTCGTGGCCGAGCGCATCGGCCAGTGACGTGACGTCCGCACCGGTCAGCTCACACAGCTCCGCCATCGCGTTGATGAAGGAGATCTTCGTGGCCAGGAAAGCGTTCGCCGACACCTTCACCAGCTCGGCGGTCGGCAGGTTGCTCACCACCACGGGCGAGCCCTCCGCGATCGCGGCGGCATAGACCTTGCGCAGTGCCCACTCGGCACCGGGCGCGTTGATGCCGAAGACCAGCCGGTTGGGGTGCAGTGTGTCGTGCACGGCGTGGCCCTCGCGGAGGAACTCCGGGTTCCAGGCCAGCTCCACGTCCTTCGCCCCGAGGGCCTCGATGCGATCGAGCAGCGCCTCGGCGGTGCCCACCGGCACGGTCGACTTGCCGACGATCAACGCCGGCCGCTCGAGGGCCGGGACCAGTCCGTCGACCACGGCGTGCAGGTAGCTCAGGTCGGCCGCACCGTTGGCGCCCTGTGGTGTGCCGACGCAGACGAAGTGGATGTCGGCGAACCGGGCAGCCTCCTCGAGAGAGGTCGTGAAGCGCAGGCGCCCGGAGGCGACGTGCTTGCTGAGGAGCTCCGGAAGTCCGGGCTCGAAGAAGGGGACCTGGCCGGTGGCGAGGGCGCGGACCTTGGCGGCGTCGGTGTCGACACCGATCACCTCGAAGCCGAGCTCGGCCATGCCTGCGGCGTGGGTGGCCCCGAGATAGCCGGTGCCGATGACGGAGATGCGTGTGCTCACGGTGTCCTCCTCAACAGTTCTGCTTCAACTGGCCACGCCGAGTCGGCGTGTGCCCTGACTGGCTGGATTGCTGGTCTTGGTCCCGCGGAGCCCGGTCTCCCTGATGACCTCGCGGTAGTGCCCGACGAGTGCTTCGTTGACCGCCCACCAGGAGCGCCCCTCGACGCTGCGTCGTGCGGTCGACTGCATGCGCCGACGCAGCATCGGGTCCTCGACCAGCCGCTCGACGTACGACCTGAGGTCGGCGCCGTTGCCGGGCTCGTAGAGGAACCCTGCGCCGTCGGCGACCACGTCGATCGGCCCACCGGAACGCGGCGCCACGACGGGGACGCCGGAGGCCAGCGCCTCCTGCGCCGCCTGGCAGTAGGTCTCGTGGCGACCGGTGTGCACGAAGACGTCGAGCGAGGCGTACGCCGAGGCAAGCTCCTCGCCGTGCAGGAGTCCCAGGAAGCTGGCGTCTGGCAGCAGTCGCCGGAGGTTCTGCTCCTCCGGCCCGCCGCCGACGATGACCAGCCTGATCCCCTCGATGTCCAGCAGGTGGGTGAGTAGGTCGAGCTCCTTCTCGGGGGCCAGCCGGCCGATGTAGCCGACCAGCAGGTCGTCGCCGATCCGCTGCCGCAGCTGCGCCGATCGCCGTCGCGGGTCGAAGAGCTCGAGGTCGACGCCGCGCGGCCACAGGGCCAGCCCGGGCACACCCATCAGCTCGAGCTGGCGCAGGCTGGCACTCGACGGCGCCAGCGTGCGGCCCACCCCGACGTGGATCTTGCGGGTCAGCGCGGTCATCGCTCGCGCTCCGCCCGGCACGTCGTACTGCGCGGCGAAGCCGACCAGGTCGGTCTGGTAGATCGCCACGGAGGGGATCCCGAGGTCGTCGGCGGCGCGTGCCGCCTGGTAGCCGAGCGTGGCCGGCGACGCGATGTGCACGACGTCGGGGCGGAACCGCTCCATCGCGTGGCGGAGCCGGCGACGTGACTCGAGGCCGATCCGGAACTCCTTGTAGAACGGCAACCTGGCCCCCCGCACCCGGGTCACCGGGAAGCCGGCGTACGTCGCCGGGCCGGTCGGTGCGATCAGCTCGGCGTCATGTCCCTGCGCGGCGAGGTGCTCGAGCACGCGACGTACGGAGTTGGTGACCCCGTTGATCTGGGGCAGGAACGACTCCGCCACGACGAGCACGCGGAGGCGGCCTGTCGTGGCGGGGAGTTCGTGAAGGTTGGTCACTACCGGTGGGTCGGCAGGCCTGCGTCGGTGGCGCATCGTGTCCCCTTCGAATCGGGTGCAACCTCTGATTCGAAGGTAGGGACGACGCCGGAACGGACACGGAGTTCGGGATGGACGACACGTGAACCCGTGCCCAACGTCGACCCGTCGTGAGTTGCCATCGACCCGTCGCCAGTTCTCCCCAGCGGGGCGAATTCACGACAGGTCGACCGAAACTGGCGACGGGTCGACTACTCCACGGCGGCGAGCTGGCCGCAGGCTCCGTCGATGTCGCTGCCGCGGGTGTCGCGCACGGTGGTGGGGATGCCCTTGGCCTCGAGGCGGCGCACGAACTCGCGCTCGTCGGCGGGGTCGGAGGCGGTCCACTTGGAGCCGGGGGTCGGGTTCAGCGGGATCAGGTTGACGTGCACCCAGCCCCAGTCGCCGTACGAGTTGAGCACGTCGCCGAGCAGGTCGGCGCGCCACGCCTGGTCGTTGATGCCGCGCATCATGGCGTATTCGATCGAGACCCGACGCTTGGTGACGGCCGCGTAGTTCCACGCGGCCTCGACGGTCTCGGCGACCGAGAAACGGGTGTTGATCGGCACCAGCTCGTTGCGGAGCTCGTCGTCGGGCGCATGGAGCGAGAGCGCCAGCGTGACCGGGATGCCCTCCTCGGCCAGCTGCTTCATGCGAGGCACGAGGCCGACCGTGGAGACGGTGATGTGGCGCGCGGACATGCCCAGCCCGGCGGGAGACGGATCAACGAAGCGGCGTACGGCGGCGATCATCGCCTTGTAGTTGGCCATCGGCTCGCCCATGCCCATGAAGACCACGTTGGAGACCCGACCGGGGCCACCGGCGACCTCGCCACGCTGGAGCGCGCGGGCACCGGCAACGACCTGCTCGACGATCTCGGCGGTCGACATGTTGCGCTGGAGGCCGCCCTGGCCGGTGGCGCAGAACGGGCAGGCCATGCCGCAGCCGGCCTGGCTGGAGACACACATGGTGACCCGGCCGGGATAGCGCATCAGCACGGACTCGACCAGGGCGCCGTCGAAGAGCTTCCAGAGCGTCTTGACGGTGGCGCCCTTGTCGGCCTCGAGCGTGCGGAGCGGGGTCATCAGGCTGGGCAGCAGGGTGGAGACGAGCTCGTCGCGCTGCCCGGCCGGCAGGTCGGTCATCTCGGCGGGGTCGTCGACCAGCCGGGAGAAGTAGTGGTTGGAGAGCTGCTTGGCGCGGAAGCCGGGCAGACCGGCTTCGGTGAGCAGGTCCTTGCGGCCGGCCTCGTCGAGGTCGGCAAGGTGCCGCGGGGGCTTCTTGCGTCCGCGGGGTTCGTCGAAGACGAGGGGCAGGGTCTTGATCGGCTCACTCATGACCGACCCAGTGTCCCACCCAAGGTCACTTCACGGTGAATCCCAGCCCGGAGCCCCCGTCGGTGAGCGTCAGGCGGTTGCCCTCGAGGGTGTAGTCGACGGTCCCGTCGAGGACGCGGCTGTACGCCTTTGAGATGCGAGCCAGGTCGGCGTCGAGGCACCCCTTCAGCGTTGTCCTCAGGCCCCCGAGCAGCAGGGTGTCGGCCGTGACCTGTGCCGATCCCCCACCGGAGTTGCAGCCGTCGTTGAACTCGAGGTTGCCGTCCTGGGTGAGCTTGATCGTGGCAACGACCTTGCCGGGCACGGACTCGACCGTCGCGCCTTCGATCAAAGAGTCGAGCATCCACGTGGTGCCCTGCAGCTCGGTCTGGCGCACGATCTCCTGGCTCAGGGTGAGCTCCGCGCCGTCGCGGCTGAGCGTCGTCGGATCAGTGCCCGTGACCTCCCAGTGCCCGGGCAGGAGTTGCCCGAGCATCTCGTCCTGTTGCATGCGGTCCTGCACGCAGCCCATCTCGGTTCCGCCGAGCCGGGCGATCTCCAGGCCGTTCTCGTCGAAGGTGTACCGCCCGAAGAGGGCGTTGCAACCGGCCTTGGCGGTGACCGTGCCGTCGGTGAAGTCAAGGATGATCCTGGTCCTCGCCACCGGCTGGCGTGCCTGCCCGTCGACGACCATCGACGCGACGACGTAGGCGCTCCTCGGCTCCACCTGCGGCGGTCCGTCCGAGTTGTTCGGCGCGGAGCCACCGTCGTTCTCCGTGCCACACCCTGTGACCACCAGGAGAAACCCCACCAACAACACCGTCAACCTGCTCATCGCGTCACCTTTTCGCCGTGTTTCCGAGACCCTCGCACTGGGCATGGATGGGACGGGTCGGACGCGCCGACGGTTCCGCTCTCGAAAGGCACACCATGCAGCTCCACGTACGTCGAGGCCTGGCGGCCACGCTCGTCTGCACCGCCCTTCTCACTCACGCTGCCTGCGACGACTCCTCCGACGACAGCGGAACCTCCAGCTCGTCGGCCGCCTCCCCCGACGACGGCACCACCTCGACGGACCCGACCGAGTCGACGGACCCGACGGATCCGACCGGCACTCCACCCGACGGCCTCACCGAGCTGCCGCTCACCACCGACGCCCAGCAGCCGGGAACGGCACCGATGTGGGCCTTCCCCGTGGTGGTCAAGGGCTGGACGTTCACCACCCGCGACCAGAAGGGCGTCAACCAGCTCACCCGCAACGGCAGCGACGCCCTGTTCACGTCGTACCAGCTGAAGGAGGCCGGATCGAACTCCAGCGACGCGGCCGACTCCAAGGCCTGGTTGGTGAAGTACCACGCAGAGCTGTCCCAGAACTCCCAGATCTCGAAGGTCAGCACGCCGACGTACGGCACCGCACTGCTGCAGACCGACCACGGCACGGTCGAGTTCGTGAAGCAGGACCTGACCTACGTCACCGCCGCCGGCGTGACGTACCGATCGCGGTTCGTCGCCCGCTCACTCGGCACCTACCTGATCGCCGTGCAGTACGGCGCGCCCGAGGGCCAGTGGAGTGAGTCGGAGTGGCAGAGGCTGATCAGCTCGGGCCTCAAGGTCGTCCTGGGCTGGTGACCCGGACGACGATGACGTCGGGCATGGCCAGTGCCGCCCAGCGTTCCAGGTCGGGCGCCTGACCCGAGAGTGCGGCGACGACCAGCGTCCACGCGGTGCCGTGCCCGACCAGCACGACGTCCTGGTCGTGGTGCACGTCCAGCACTCGGCGTACGGCGGGGACGACGCGGTCCCGGCAGGCGGCCAGCGGCTCCCACCCGTCGTACGCCGCCACGCCGGGGGCGTCGAAGGCCGCAGAAACCACCGCCTCGAAGTCGTCGATCCAGTCGGTGTTCTCACGCACGTGCTCGCGAAGCTCGTCGATGACGCCGACCTGGCCGTCGGTCAGCAGTTGCGCCGTCTCGGTCGCCTTCGGCTCGGGAGAGCTGAACCAGGCAGCCCGCGCCGGCAACTCATCACGCAGCGCCCACACGGCATCGAAGCCCGTGGGGTCGAGCGACCACAGGTGAGCGGGTACGCCGGCCACCGGCAAGGGCCGCCCGTGACGGACCAGGAACAGGGTCATCGACCTCGCCGCCTCACGCCGGGTCCGAGAGCATGTTGGTCACCAGCGAGATGCCGCCGACGACCACCACGACCAGGATCGCGATGCCCAGCAGGGATCCGACGATGAACCTGACCGCATCGGCGCGTCGGCGCGGGAGCAGCAGGAAGGGTGCGGCAACCAGGATCGGCAGCCCCAACAGGGCCAGGAGCAGCGGATCGCTCCAGACGATGCCCAGCCGACCGCCGATCACGTAGCCCAGCAACACGATCACCGGCCCGCCGAGCGCACCGCCCTCGAGCGACATGGCGCGGCTGGCGTTGTCGCTCATCGGTCGACTAGTTGAAGACCAGGTAGTGCAGGAGCAGCCAGATCGGGGCGATGGTGGCCAGCAGCGAGTCGAGCCGGTCCATCAGGCCGCCGTGGCCGGGGATGATCTGCGACATGTCCTTGATGCCGAGGTCGCGCTTCATCACCGACTCGCACAGGTCGCCCAGCGTGGCCATCACGACTGCGATCGCGCCGAGGATCACGCCGACCCACCAGTCGCCCTCGAGCAGGTGGACGACCAGGGCGACGCCGGCGGCGACACACGCGATGAACGAGCCGGCGAAGCCCTCCCNCCCCGGCGACGTACCCGCCGATGTCGGAGGCGACCGTCATGAGGATGAACGTGAGGATCCCCTTGACCCCGTCGTCCCAACGCTCGAAGCCGGTGGCGCCGCCCTCGGCGAGCATGAGTGCCACGAACGAGCCGAGGAACGGCACGTAGATCAGCGTGAAGACGGACGCCGTGGCGTTCTTGACGTAGCCGTCGACGCCGCGGCGCAGCAGCCACAGCATGATCACCAGGGCGGAGACTGCCGTGGCCGTGACCAGCGCCGGGGCGCCCCAGAAGTAGGCGACGACGACCATCACGATGCCGCCCACCATCAGGGGTTGCTCGGGCAGGTCGATGTCGTGGGTGAGCAGCCCGCGCCGGAGCTCCCACACGGCCACCACGACAGCGACCGCGACGATGACCATGAACGCGGTCTTCCAGAACGCGAGCGACAGGGCGATGGCCCCCAGCAGCACGACCGCGGAGGCGATCGAGGCGGGGAGGTTTCGTCCGGCGCGGCCGTAGTCCTTCTTGGGCGCGGCGGGTGGCGTGGCAGCAGTCATCAGGGGGTGCTCAGACCTCGAGCAGCTCGGCTTCCTTGTTCTTGAGCATGTCGTCGATCGCGTCGGTGTGCTTCTTGGTGGAGGCGTCGAGCTTCTTCTCGGCACCGGTGACGTCGTCCTTGCCGACCTCGCCGTCCTTCTCGAGCTTCTCCAGCGACTGCTTGGCCGTGCGGCGCACGTTGCGCACCGAGACCCGGCCGTCCTCGGCCTTCGCCTTGGCGATCTTGATGTACTCCTTGCGGCGCTCCTCGGTCAGCTCGGGGAAGACGCAGCGGAGCGTCTTGCCGTCGTTGGCCGGGTTGACGCCGAGGTCGGAGTCGCGGATCGACCGCTCGATGGCACCGATGGCGCTCATGTCGAAGGGTGCGATCAGGATCGTGCGGGCGTCCTGCGAGGTGAACGAGGCCAGCTGCTGCAGCGGCGTCGGCGTGCCGTAGTAGTCGGCGACCAGCTTGCTGAACATGCTGGGGTTCGCCCGGCCGGCGCGGATCGCTGCGAACTCCTCGCGGGTCGCCTCCACCGACTTGCCCATCTTCTGGTCGGCTTCTGACAGGACCTGGTTGATCACGGTTTCTCCTAGTTCGCTACGGATGTGGCTGGTGGTCGTCGTACGGCGGTCGGCACCGCTGGGTCAGCTGTCCGCGCTCACGAGCGTGCCAATCTTCTCACCCTGGACGACGCGAAGGATGTTGCCCTCGGGCTCCATCCCGAAGACCACCATCGGCAGTTTGTTCTCTCCACACAGCGCAAAGGCGGTCTGGTCCATGATGCGCAGGCCCCGGCTGATGGCGTCGGAGTAGGTCACGCTGTCGAGCTTCGTGGCAGTCGGGTCGACGTTCGGGTCGGCGGTGTAGACACCGTCGACGCCGTTCTTGGCGACCAGCACGACGTCGCACTTGCTCTCCAGCGCACGCTGCACGGCGACCGTGTCGGTGGAGAAGAACGGCATGCCCATGCCGGCGCCGAAGATGACCACGCGGCCCTTCTCCATGTGACGGATGGCGCGGCGCGGGATGTACGGCTCGGCGACCTGGCCCATGGTGATGGCGGTCTGCACGCGGGTGTCGATGCCTTCCTTCTCGAGGAAGTCTTGGAGCGCCAGGCAGTTCATCACGATGCCGAGCATGCCCATGTAGTCGGCGCGCACGCGGTCCATGCCACGCTGCTGGAGCTCCGCTCCCCGGAAGAAGTTGCCTCCACCGGTCACGACCGCGATCTGCGTTCCCGCACGCACGACGGCGGCGATCTCGGCCGCCACCTTCTGCACCACGTCGGGGTCGACACCGACCTGGCCACCACCGAAGACCTCACCGGAGAGCTTGAGCAGGACTCGCTTGTACGGCGTCACGGAGGCATTCCCTTCGAGGAGGTCGATCGTCGTCATGCAACCTACTTGAGTGTCGGTGTCCCGGTCGAACCCGACGGGCCGCTCCGAGACGAGGTTCCACGTGATCCGCAATGCATTCAGGGGCGGTACGACGCGTTCGTCGTACCGCCCCTGAACGGGTGGAGCTGTGTGGACCTGGGGTCAGGCGCCGACCTCGAAGCGGGCGAAGCGCTTCACGGTGGTGTTGGAAGCGTCGAGGACGGCCTTGACCGTCTTCTTGCTCTCGACGACCGACTCCTGCTCGAGCAGGACGATCTCCTTGAAGAAGCCGCCGATGCGGCCTTCGACGATCTTGGCGACGGCAGCCTCGGGCTTGCCCTCCTCGATCGTCTTCTTCTGCAGGACGTCGCGCTCGGCGGCGACGATGTCGGCCGGCACCTCGTCACGCGTGAGGTACTGCGCCTTGAGCGCGGCAACCTGCATCGCGGCAGCCTTGGCAGCGGCCTCGTCGCCTTCGTACTCGACCAGGACGCCCACGGCGGGCGGCAGGTCGGCGGCACGCTTGTGCAGGTAGACCGTGACCGGGCCGTCGAAGTAGGCGACGTTGCCGAGCTCGATCTTCTCGCCGATGGTGATGGCGAGGCTCTCGACGACCTCGCCGACGGTCTTGCCGTCCAGCTCGACCGCCTTGAGGGCCTCGGTGTCGGCGGCCTTGGCGGCGTCAGCAGCCTCGGCGATGCGCTGGGCGGTGGCGATGAACTCTTCGTTCTTGGCGACGAAGTCGGTCTCGCTCTTCAGCTCGACGAGGGCGCCACCGGAGCTGGCGACCAGGCCGGCGGAGGCCTCGCGCTCGGCGCCACGGGCAGCAGCCTTGGCGGCACCCTTGACCCGGAGCAGCTCGACGGCCTTGTCGAAGTCACCGTCGGCCTCGTCGAGCGCCTTCTTGCAGTCCATCATGCCGGCGCTGGTGAGCTCGCGGAGCCGCTTGACGTCGGCTGCGGAGAAGTTAGCCATGATCCTTCTTCCTCGAAGTTCAGATGTTTCACATGAGATTGAAACGGCGGCCGNAGATGTTTCACATGAGATTGAAACGGCGGCCGCGCCCGCGTTGGGCGCGGCCGCCGGTGAAGCGAATGCGTACGGCTCAGGCCTCGCGGCCCGGGTCGTCAGGCCTTGTCGTCGGCCTTCTCGTCTGCCTTGTGCTCGGCGTTGACGAAGCCAGCGGCCTCGGCAGCCTCAGCGGTCTTGAACCAGACCTCGGCGATGGTGCGGCCGTACCAGGGGCTCGTCGGCGCGTGGAACTTCATCGAGTCCTTGTTGCCCTTGATCTCGAAGCCCTCGGGAGCCGAGCCGTCCTCGTTGGCCGGAGCCGAGTCGGCACCGAACTCACCGGCGGGGACGTCGGCCAGCGGCTTGACCTCGGCGGGAGCCTCGACAGCGGCCTCGGCGGGAGCCTCGACAGCGGCCTCGGCGACGGCAGCGGCCGCGGGGGCCTCCGCAGCGGCACCGGTGGCCTCGGCGGCCGGGGTGTCGGTGGCGTCGCCACCGGTGGCCTCGGCGGCCGTCTTGGCGGCGTCACCCTCGAGGAGCTCGCGCTCCCACTCGGCCAGCGGCTCCTCGGCAGTGCCCTCGGACTTGCCACCGGAGCGGGCGATGAGGCCCTCGGCGACGGCGTCGGCGACCACGCGGGTCAGCAGGCCGACAGCGCGGATCGCGTCGTCGTTGCCCGGGATCGGGAAGTCGACCAGGTCGGGGTCGCAGTTGGAGTCGAGGATGCCGATGATCGGGATGCGCAGCTTGCGCGCCTCCTCGACAGCCAGGTGCTCCTTGTTCGTGTCGACGATCCACACGGCGGACGGCGTACGCGTCATCTCGCGGATGCCACCGAGGGTCTTGTCGAGCTTGGTGCGCTCCCGCTTCATCTGAAGCAGTTCCTTCTTGGTGCGGTTGGAGCCCGCGACGTCGTCGAAGTCGATCTCGTCGAGCTCCTTGAGGCGGTTGATCCGCTGGTGCACCGTCTGGAAGTTGGTGAGCATGCCGCCGAGCCAACGCTGGTTGACGTAGGGCATGCCGACGCGGGTCGCCTGCTCGGCGATGGCCTCCTGGGCCTGCTTCTTGGTGCCGACGAACATCACGACGCCGCCCTTGGCGACCGTCTCCTTGATGAAGGCGTACGAGCGGTCGATGTAGGCCAGCGACTGCTGCAGGTCGATGATGTAGATGCCGTTGCGCTCGGTCATGATGAAGCGCTTCATCTTCGGGTTCCAGCGACGGGTCTGGTGTCCGAAGTGGACGCCGCTCTCGAGGAGCTGGCGCATGGTGACGACTGCCATGTTTCTACTTTCTGGTGGTGTGGCCTGCGCACCGTTGGTGCCTGCCTTGCTCCCGGCCGGTGATCGGCGTCGGAGAGGCGGGCCAGCGTGCGGACCAGCGTTGTTTTCAGTTCCACAGCCGACGGGTGCCGACTGCCCTGACGCCGCGCGGCGAACCAATCCGGCCGGGGCCGGAACTGAGGTACGTCGCCCACGGGTGGTCGTACCCCGGGAGGTACGTCGTGGTCTGCGAGCGTGCGAAGTCAATCCACGGATGGATTGCGGTGACCAGACTAGTTGATGAGGGCCGAACCCCACCAATCGCCGACCCGTCGTGAGTTCGCCGGGACTCGGCCCCCTCTCGACCGGTTTCCGCGCACATGCGATCCGGCGCCTCACTTCTCCACAGGTCGCGTCCTCTGACGCTCGGCGAACCGGGCTGACGGGCATCCTGATCGACATGCGAATCCGACTCCTCTTCCTCCCCCTGCTGCTGACCCCCCAGCTGCTGGGACTCGGTGTGGGCATCGGGTCCGCTGTGGCGGGTGACGACCCCCAAGGGGTCTGGCCACTCGCTCCTCGCCCCGCCGTCGTGACCGGATTCGACCCCCCGGACACGCGGTGGGGACGAGGCCATCGTGGCGTCGACCTCGCCGGCTCTCCGGGGCAGGTCGTGCGCTCCGCGCTCCCCGGCTCCGTGTCGTTCACCGGCGTGATCGCCGGCCGCTCGGTCGTCGTGGTGTCCCACGGCGACACCCGCACGACGTACGAACCCGTGGTGCCCACGGCTCCCGTCGGCACCGCCGTCGAGGCCGGCACGCCGATCGGCCGCCTCGAGGCACGCGGTTCGCACTGCCTGCCCTCGGCCTGCCTGCACTGGGGCTGGATCCGCAACGTCGACGACGTCTACCTCGACCCACTCGACCTCGTCGGCTCGCAGCGGGTGCGGCTGCTGCCGTTCGACGGGCTCGCGGTACCGCTCCTCTCCGGTATCCCGGGCCGTGGCTCGATCGACCACCGCGCCCCGACGTCGGGCGGCATCCTCGGGTTGCTCGGCCAAGCCTGAGTTGCCCGTCAGGNCCCTCGGGTGGGCCTGTGCATACGCCGCCCGCAGGCGCTCGCTGGTCACGTGCGTGTAGATCTGCGTGGTCGCCATCGACGAGTGACCG
>NZ_LMSQ01000017.1:261671-312540 GCF_001429525.1 Nocardioides sp. Soil796 | reverse complement strand
AGCAGCTCCTGGACCGTGCGCAGGTCGGCTCCGCCCTCGAGCAGGTGGGTGGCCGCCGTGTGCCGCAGCCCGTGCGGCCCGATGTCGGGAGCGCCCGGCACCTCGCGGATCCGTTTGTGCACCAGGGTGCGCACCGCACGCTGGTCGATCCGCTTGCCCCGCGCACCGAGGAACAGTGCCGGTCCTGCACCCTCAACACGTAGGTGCGGTCGCCCGTGGTCCAGCCATCGTTTGAGCGCCCTGGACGCGGGACCACCGAACGGCACCATGCGCTCCTTGCGGCCCTTGCCGAGCACACGGGCGACGTTGCGATCGAAGTCGAGGTCGTCGACGTCGAGGCCGCACAGCTCCCCCACCCGCATGCCGGTGGCGTACATCAGCTCCAGCATCGCCACGTCGCGGATGCCGACCGGGCTGCCGTCATCGGCGAGCGCGGCCGCCTGCTCGACGAGCTCACGGGCTTCGTCTGCCCGGAGCACGTCCGGCAGCGGCCGATGCGCCTTCGGCGAGGCGAGCAGCTTCCCGGCATCGGTGAGCGAGCGTCCGGTCCGCGCGAGCCAGGCCGTGAAGACCCGGGCTGCGGTTGCCCGCCTGGCGATCGTGGTGCGTGACTTCCCGACGGTCTGCTGCTTGGCCAGCCAGCTGCGCAGGCTTCTGAGATCAAGACTTGAGGCGTCATCGTGGCCGAGTCGATGGGCGTGGTCGAGCATGGACGAGACGTCGCCCATGTAGGCACGCACGGTGTGCGGCGTCAGGTCGCGTTCAGAGACGAGATGGCGCTCGTAGTCGGCCAGGACCCGCATCATCGCCTCGGGCAGGACCTCGTTCGCGGCCTCGTCTGGCTCGGGCGCCGGCTCTTCCGGCCGCCCGGCTCGATCCGGCTCGCCGCCTTGGTCCTCCACATCGCCGAGCATAGGTGCGCAGTGGCCCCACATTGCGCAGGCGCGAAGCAAGCCGGAAGCGTCGAACGCCCGCCTGTGGAGAACAGTTCAGCGTTCACGGGCGGCCTCCGTGAGCGTCCATCCGCCCAGACCGCGGGAGACCAGTCCTCCGGACTCGAGCTTGCACAAGGCCCTGGCCACGTCGACCAGCGCGATACCCGCCGTGCGCGCGATGGAGGCCGCGCCGGCCGGGGTGACGACCGGGACCGCCTCGAGCACCTGGGCCTCCCGGGAGCGCAGCCTGTCGCGGCGCCGCTCGGGGCCTCGTGGCTCCTCGAAGAGGTACTCCCCTGCGGGCTTCACCAGCTCGAGCACCTCCGAGCCCTGGGTGACCAGCTCGGCGGCCCCGGTGCGGATGAGCTGGTGGGTGCCCTGGGACTGCGCACTGGTCACCGGGCCGGGCACCGCCATCAAGGGCCGGTTCAGCCGGGTTGCCCAGTTGGCCGTGTTCAACGCGCCCGAGCGCACGGCTGCCTCCACGACGACGGTGCCCCGGGTCAGTCCCGCGATCAGGCGGTTCCTGGCCAGGAACCTCGACCGCATCGGCGAGCATCCGGGCGCCAGCTCGGAGACGACGGCACCGTGCTCGGCGAGATAGTCGATCAGGCTCGCATGGGCGGCCGGGTAGGCGCGGTCGACACCGCAGGCGAGCACCGCGACGGTGCGACCGCCAGCGGACAACGCCCCACGGTGCGCCGCCTGGTCGATACCGAACGCAGCACCGGAGACCACGCACGTGCCGGTGGCGGCAACCTCGGCGGAGATGCCGCCGGCCATCTCGGCGCCGTACGTCGTGGCGCTGCGTGAGCCGACCACGCCGACCGAGTCGGCGATCTCGTCGAGCCGCAACGGCCCCTTCACCCAGAGGCCGAGCGGCGCACCCGTGCGGTCCTGAACCACCTCGCACGAGCCCAGGTCGTCGACCTGGACCGGCCACTCGTCGTCACCGGGCACGACGTATCTGATGCCGAGTCGCCGGGCCCGCTCGAGGTCGCCCACCGGATCGAGGTCGGCAAGTCGCACCGCGAGATCACTCAGCAGTCCGTCGGGACCGCGGTCGTTCATCAGCGCGTCGTGCAACGTGGCAGGGCCCATCTCGTCGACGAGGTGGCGGATGCGGACGTCTCCCGGTTCGGCCAGCTGGCCCAGGGCGATGCGCGCCAACCGCTCGTCATGCGCGGCGGTCATCCGGTCGCTCGTCCGGACAGGGTGGACAGGGCCAGTGGCTGGCCGGTGCGCAGTGCCAGGGCGGTCTCCACCTCGGGGAGTCCGGGTTGCTCGACCCCGGCCAGGTCCGCGACCGTCCAGGCCAGGCGATGCACCCGGGTGCCACCGCGTCGGGTGATCTCTCCACCATAGATCGCCTCGTCGAGTCGGGTGGCTGCCTCGTCGGTCAACGGCCAGCGATCGCGGAGCACGGGGCCCGGAGCCTGTCCGTTGATGCGCCAGGAGAGTCCGGCGTACCGCTCGGTCTGGACGCGCCGCGCCGCGGTGACCCGCGCGCGGATCGAGGAGGAGCTCTCCGGTCTGTTCAGCGGGTCGCGGCCGGCCGACTTCGGAACCGGCCTGACGTGACGCGTGATGTCGATGCGGTCCATCACCGGGCCCTCGAGCTTGAGCCGGTAGTCACGCCGGACGACCTCCTTGCACTTGCACGAGTCGCTCACCGGGTCGGACGAGTAGTTGCCGCACCGGCACGGGTTGCAGGCCAGCACGAACATGCCCCGGGCGGGGTACGTCGCGGTCTCCTCGCCGCGCGCGATGGTCACCTCGCCCGACTCGAGTGGCTGGCGGAGCGCCTCGATGATGTCGTTGTTGAACAAGGGGAACTCGTCGAGGAAGAGCACGCCGTGATGGGCGCGGCTGATCTCACCGGGACGCACCCGACCGGTGCCGCCGCCGAGCAGGCTGACCCTGGAGGCCGAGTGGTGTGGCGCGAAGAACGGCCGCTTGGTGATCAGCCCCTGGTCGCCGTCGAGCACTCCGGAGAGCGACAGGATCGCGGTCAGCTCGAGGGCCTCGTCGAGCGCGAGGTCGGGAAGGATGCCGGGGATGCGCTCGGCGAGCGAGGTCTTTCCGGCGCCCTTCGGACCGGTCAGCATCAGGTGGTGCCCGCCGGCCGCGGCCACCTCCATCGCGTAGCGGGCGTCGTCCATGCCGATGATGTCGGCCATGTCGACCTCGTCGAGGCGGTGGTCGCCCTGCCAGGTGAGCAGGTTGCCGGAGGTGTTGCAGTCGACCGACGGAGCGTCGGGCACCTCCAGCCCGCGCAGCTCGGCGATGACCTGGGCCAGGGAGCGGAATCCGAACACGGACATGCCGGGCACCAGTGCCGCCTCCGCGGACTGTGGCTCGGGCACGAACACCCGACGGAAGCCGCGGGCCGAGGCGGCCATGGTCATCGCAAGCACACCGGGCACCGTGCGCAGCCGTCCGTCGAGGGTGAGCTCACCGATCATCACCGTGCCCTCGAGCGCGTCGCGCAGGGTGTTCTTCGGGTCGGCGGCAGCGAGCACGCCCACCGCGATCGCGAGGTCGAAGTGGGTGCCGCGCTTGGGCAGGTCGGCGGGCGACAGCAGGATGGTCACCCGTCTCGTGGCCGGCCAGTCGAAGCCGCTGTTGGAGATCGCGGTGCGGCAGCGGTCGCGGGCCTCGTTGATCGAGGCGTCCGGGCGACCGACCAGGCTGGTCACCACCACGCCTTGGGAGACGTCGACCTGGACGTCGATGAGGTGACCGATGGCCCCCTCGAGGGCGACGCAGTGGGCGGTGGCGACGGCCATCAGCAGACCCCCGCCACGTGCTCGACGGTCGGGGCACCGGCGTGCGGCGCGACGATGCCGACCAGGTCGAAGCGCACGTCGACCGCGTGGACCCCGTTGGCGGCCATCCACGCCGAGGCGAGGCGGCGCATCCGGGCGAACTTCGTCGTGGTGACGGCCTCCATCGGCGACCCGTGCGAGACCGACCGGCGGGTCTTCACCTCGCAGAAGACCAGCTCGGCGCCGTCGCGCAGCACCAGGTCGATCTCACCGTCGGGGCATCGCCAGTTGTGGTCGACCAGGATCATCCCGCGGTCGACCAGATGCCTGGCCGCGATCGCCTCGCCGTACGCACCGAGTGCCTGCTGTCGTGCTGCCCGTGAACCCATGTCGTTGACCTCCTGCGCCAAGACTGGCGGCAGCGGACGACGGCGCCGTACGGCGAGGGCTCAGCCTGTGGAGATCGTGGACGCGAACCTGCACGTGCACGAAAAGCGGGCCGGAAGCCAGCCAGGGCTTGGCGATCAGGGCCTGACGATCAGGGCCTGACGATCAGGGCTTGGGCGGCTCGAAGTCGGAAGCGGCCAGCTCTTCGACGTTCACGTCCTTGAAGGTCAGCACCTTGACGTTCTTGGCGAACCGCGCGGGGCGGTACATGTCCCACACCCACGCGTCGCTCATCGACACCTCGAAGAACACGTCGCCCGACTCCGTGCGTGCCTTCACGTCGACCGCGTTGCAGAGGTAGAAGCGCCGGTCGGTCTCGACGACGTACTTGAAGATGGAGACGACGTCGCGGTACTCGCGATAGAGGTTGAGCTCCATCTCGGTCTCGTACTTCTCGAGATCCTCGGCACTCATGAGCACTCCTCGTGGTTCGGCGGCTGCGGCGAGTCTAGGTGCTGGTTTCGAGACGGTCGCAGAGCGACCTCCTCAACCAGCGGCGTGGCGTCCTCAACCAGCGGCGTGGCGTCCTCGACCAGCGGCGTGGCGTCCTCGACCTCGGCGATGGCTGACGCGATCTCCGCAGCCGAGGCGCCGACCCCGGGCAGGTTCCACGAACGCCGGTGGTGCGCGGTCGGGCCGAGCCGAGCCAGGGCCTCGAGGTGGTCGGGGGCGGAGTAGCCCTTGTTCTCCTGCCAGCAGTACGCCGGGTAGCGCGCACCGAGCTCGACCATCTGGGCGTCACGGGCGGTCTTGGCCAGGATGCTCGCGGCCGCCACGGCCGCACAGCGCAGGTCGGCCTTGATCGCCGTCGTCACCGGAGGTACGACGACCGCGGTCGGCACCTCACCGAAGAGCCCGGGCTGCACCGGCGGCGTCAGGTAGTCGTGGTTGCCGTCCAGGAGCACCAGGTCGGGTTCGACGGAGAGCCCGGCCAGCGCCCGGTGTCCGGCCATCCGCAGCGCGACCATGATGCCGAACTCGTCGATCTCGTCGGGACTGGCATGGCCCACGCTGTAGGAGACCGCCCAGCGCTGGATCTTCGGGACGAGGCGCTCACGCACCTTCGCGCTGAGCAGCTTGCTGTCCCGCACGCCCTGGGGCGCCGTACGGGTGGCCTCGGTGATCACCACCATGCCGATGGTCACCGGGCCGCAGAGGGCTCCACGGCCGACCTCGTCGGCGGCCGCGAGGTAGGTGCGGCCCTCGCGCAGGAGACTGCGTTCGAGCCGCAACGTCGGTCGGTGTGAGGCGCCCACTGCAGTCACTTCGGGTCGGGGACGTCCTCGAAGACCGCGGGACGCTTGATCCGGTGGAACCTGTCCTTGGGCCACACGAGGGCGAAGACCTTGCCGACGACGTCCTCGACGCGGACCAGGCCGCGGGTCGGCGGGCACTGCTCACGCTTCGGGTTCGCGCACATGTGGGCCGTGGAGTCGCGCGAGTTGCCGCGGTTGTCGCCCATCATCAGCAGGTAGCCGTCGGGGATGGTGACGTCGAGCTTGCAGTTGACCGGGCTCTGGGGCGCGGCGCACTCGGCGTCGCCCTTGACGTAGGCGCTCTCGTCCATCGGGTGACCGTTGATCGACAGACGCTGCTGCTTGTCGCAACACACCACGTGGTCGCCGCCGACCGCGATCACCCGCTTCACCAGGTGTCCCCCGGTCGGGTAGAGACCGACCTTGGCCATCGCCTTCGCGACGAGGTTCGTCGGGCCTTCGGAGTCCTCGGGTCCGAGCCAGCCACCCGGGTCCTTGAAGACCACCACGTCACCGCGCTGCGGCGTACCGTCGCCCCAGTAGGAGACCTTCTGCACGAGGATGCGGTCGTTGACCTTGAGCCCCGGTTCCATCGACTCCGACGGAATGTAGAAGGCCTGCACGAAGAAGGCCTTGATGATGATCGCCAGCACCAGCGCGACCCCCACCAGCAGGATTGTCTCCTGCCAGACCGGCAGCTGCTTGCGCTTCTTCTTGCCCTTGGGGGCGGTGGCGGGTGCGGTCGTCTCCGACAACGGGTTCTCCTCGTCAGGGTCCGGGGCGCTGTCGGAATGCGAAGACCGCGACGCCTGACCCTTGTCGTTTTCGGAACCAGTGGTTCCGTCCTCTTCGGGGAGGGCGTCGCGGTCTTCAGAAGTCACGCGACAGAGCCTAACCGTGCTGCGGTCAGGCCGAGTGCTCAGGCCTCGCGGCGCTCCTTGATCTTGGCAGCCTTGCCGCGCAGGTTGCGCAGGTAGTAGAGCTTGGCGCGACGGACGTCACCGCGGGTCACGATCTCGATGGACTCGAAGATCGGGGAGTTCAGCGGGAAGGTGCGCTCGACGCCGACGCCGAAGGAGACCTTGCGGACCGTGAAGGTGCGGCCGATGCCAGAGCCCTGCACGCGGATCACGACGCCCTGGAACACCTGGACGCGCGAGCGGCTGCCTTCGATGACCTTCACGTGCACCTTGATGTTGTCACCGGCGCGGAAGGCCGGGACGTCGGAGCGCAGGTTGGCCTTGGCAAGTTCGTCAATGACGTTGGTCATGTCTATCTCCTCGCGAGTGCCACAGGTCAGCCGCGGACAGTGCTGAAGTTCTTCAGCGGTGATCGATCGGGTTGGACCAGTGCGATGGCCGGCGGCGCCGATTCCCCCTGTGGCAGGAGATCTGGCGCGGACTCCCCGCGATCACCCATCACGGGAGACTCGGAGCAGTCCTTCGGCCGACTGGGCCAAGAGAGAAGTTTGCCACAGACTCGCGCGGGTCAGAAAATCCGGACTTGCTCTGGCCGGCGCTTGGTGAGTACGACGACCCCGGGGTGGCCGTCGAGCTCTCCGCGCAGCCGGTAGCCGGCCTTCTTGTACATCCGCAGGTTCTCGGCGCTCCCGGCGCCGGTGAAGAGCGCGTACGACGTGGCACCCTCGGGCGCCAGCCCCTCGACGTACGACAGGAGCCAGCGACCCAGTCCGCGACCCTGGAGGTCGGGGGCCACCATCAGCCGGCCAACGTCCCACGCGGAACCGTCGAGGCGTCCGCGGCCGGAGGCGATCAAGCGGCCCTCCGCACGCACGACATGGGTCGTCCATGCGTCCAGGGAGGCCACGACGTCGTCGAGGCCCTCGCGCAGCGGCGGGATGTCGAGTGCGGCGTTGGCCTGCGCCTCCTGCACCCAGCAGGCCTTCTGCAGCGTGAGGATCTCGCCCGCGTCGGCACGGGTCGCGGGGCGCACCTCGAGCTCGTCGAGATCGCCCGCGTTGATCGCGTGGGAGGCGTGGAGCAGGTCGGGGCGGCGCTCGGCGGTGCGGCGTACGGCCTGCTCGTGGCGCCACGCGGCGATCTTGCCGTGGTCGCCCGACAGCAGCACGGGCGGGACGTCGAGGTCGCGCCAGGACGCCGGCTTGGTGAAGACCGGGTATTCCAGCAGTCCGTCCTCGTGGGACTCCTCGGCCAGCGACTCCGGGTTGCCCATGAAGCCCGGGATGAGGCGCACGACGGCCTCGGTGATCGCCAGCGCGGCCACCTCTCCCCCGTTGAGCACGTAGTCGCCGATGGAGATCTCGCGGACGTCGGCGCGGGTGCGGGCGTGGTCGATCACCCGCTGGTCGATGCCCTCGTAGCGCCCGCAGGCGAAGACGAGTCGTTCGTGGCCGGCCAGCTCGGCGGCCATCGCCTGGGTGAACGGCGCACCACTCGGGGTGGTGAAGACGACCGTCGCGCCGTCGATGTCGAGCGCGTCGAACGCCGCGCCCCACGGCTCGGGCTTCATCACCATGCCGGCACCGCCGCCGTAGGGGGTGTCGTCGGTGGTGTGGTGCTTGTCGGTCGCCCACTGCCGCAGGTCGTGGACGTGCAGCTCGAGCAGCCCCTTGGCCCGCGCCTTGCCCGGCAGCGAGAGCTCCAGAGGGGCCAGGTAGTCGGGAAAGATCGTGAGGACGTCGATCTGCATCAGTCGTCGTCCAGGGGCGTGACCAGGCCCGGGCGGTCGGCCACCACCACGCGCCTGCCGGCCAGGTCGACCTCGGGCACCAACGCCTTCACGAACGGGACGAGGGTGTCGCGGCGGTCCGGGGTACGGATCTGGAGGAGGTCCTGGGCGCCCCCGTGGACCAGGCCGGTGACCGTGCCCAGCACCTCACCCTCGAGGTTGTGCGCCTCGAGTCCGACCAGCTGGTGGTCGTAGAACTCGTCGGGGTCGTCGGGCGTGGCGTCCACGGGGATGGTGGCGTGGAGGACCAGTCCGCGCACGGTCTCGGCAGTGTTGCGGTCGGAGACCTCGTCGAGGCCGAGCAGCAGCACACCTTGGTGCCAGCGCGACGACCTCACCGTCACCGCGCGCACCCGGCTGGCCGACCCCTTGGGCGGCTCGGCGCGCAACGTCGTACCGACGGCGAAGCGTCGTTCCGGCTCGTCGGTGCGTACGTCGATCGTCACCTCGCCGCGAATGCCGTGCGGCTTGCCGATGCGACCCACCACGAGCTCGATCTCTTCCACGCGGAGAACCTTAACGTCGGAAATGGCGACCGGGCGCATCCCCGCGAGGAGATGCGCCCGGAAGCGGTGAAGCTCTTGCTCAGCGTCGGCGGTCGACGTCCACGAAGTCGACCCGCGCGCCACCGCGACCCGCGAGGGCCGAGATGACGGTGCGGAACGCGGACGCCGTACGACCACCGCGACCGATGACCTTGCCCAGGTCGTCGGGGTGCACGCGCACCTCGAGGACCGAGCCACGGCGCATCTGCTTGTCGCGGACCGAGACGTCGTCGGGGTTGTCGACGATGCCGCGGACCAGGTGCTCGAGCGCGTCAGCCAGCATGGGACTCAGGCCTCGTCGGACTTGGTCTCGGCGGCCTCGGCCTCGTCGGCGGCGACCTCAGGGGTCTCCGACGCCGGAACCTCGGCAGCAGCCTCGGCGGCGGGCGCCTCGGCAGCGTCGTCGGCCTTGTCGGCCTTCTTCTTGTCGGCCTTCTCAGCCTTCTCGGCCTTCTTGGTCACCGCGTCGCCCTTGGCCTCGCTACCGGCTTCCTTGAGCGCCTCGTTGAAGATCTCGAGCTTGTCGCGCTTGGGCTCGGCCACCTTGAGGGTGCCCTCCGCGCCCGGCAGGCCCTTGAACTTCTGCCAGTCACCGGTGATCTTGAGGATCGCGGCAACGGCCTCGGAAGGCTGCGCGCCGACACCGAGCCAGTACTGCGCCCGGTCGGAGGTCACCGAGATGAACGACGGCTCCTCCTTGGGACGGTAGGTACCGATCTCCTCGATGACCTTGCCGTCGCGCTTCTTGCGCGAGTCGACGATGACGATGCGGTATTGCGGCACACGGATCTTGCCCATGCGCTTCAAACGGATCTTGACGGACACGTTGTGGGTGTCTCCTCGACAATTGTGGTTTGGTGAACTGCCCGGGGCCGGGTGGGGACCAGGTCGGACGAATTCTGTGGATCCCGTGCGTCCGGATGAGAGGGGCCATCTGCGCAGGACTCAGCGGGAGATTCTGCCAGACATCCGTCGGGGGTTGAAATCCGGTCCACTTCGCATGCTGCATACTGCTGTTATCAAGTTGACTTACTCGTCTAACAGGGGGCTCCATGTCGATCACCACCGCAACCACCCGGCGCACCGTCCTGCGCGGGATGGCCGCCACTGGTCTCGTCGCCGCAGCTGGCACGACCGCAGCGAACGCGGGGACCGGGCCGGTCAGGGCGCGCCCCCGGGCCGATCTACCGAATGTGGTCTTCCTGTCGATCGACGACCTCGGCTGGGATGAGCTCGGAAGCTATGGCAACACGTTCAACGAGACGCCGAACATCGATCGCCTCGCCGCCGAGGGACTGCAGTTCGACAACGCGTACGCCGCCGCGCCGCTGTGCTCGCCGACCCGCGCCGCCCTGGTCACCGGCCTCTATCCGGTGCGGACCGGCATCACCGACTTCCTGCGCCAGGAGCCGGCAGCCAGCAACAAGTACCTCTCCCCCGGCATCCCCACCGTCCCCGGCGTCCTCGGCCCGCGTGGCTACGTCAGCGGCCTGGTCGGCAAGTGGCACCTGACCGAGACCTACAGCGGTGCGTACGACCAGCGGCCGGGCAACCCGTTCGCGCACGGGTTCGACGAGGTGCTCGTCTCGGAGCAGCAGTACATCGCCGACGGCGACTACTTCCACCCCTACTTCTTCATGCCCGAGCTCCCTGCCCGCGAACCGGGCGAGCACCTGACCGACCGGCTCACCACCGAGGCCGTCGAGTTCATCACCCGTCACCGCGACGATCCGTTCTTCCTGCATCTCTCCAACTACGCGGTGCACACCACCCTCCACGGCAAGCCGGAGCTCGTCGCGAAGTACGCCGCCAAGCCCGGAGCGGACCAGGCTCCGAACCGGCCGCAGCTCGCGGCGATGCTCGAGTGCGTCGACGACCAGGTGGGGCGCATCGCGGCCACGCTCGAGGAGCTCGGCCTCGCGGAGAACACCCTGTTCCTGGTCACCTCCGACAACGGCGGCCCCTACCGCGACGCGAACCGGCCCCTGCGCGGCGGCAAGGGCGAGCTCTACGAGGGCGGTATCCGGGTCCCGCTCGTCGCCCACTGGCCGGGCACGGTTGCGGCCGGTCGCCGTACGGCCCAGCTGACCAGCACCATCGACGTCCTGCCGACCGCACTCGCACTCGCCGGTGGCCGTCCGGGCGCCGAGTTCGACGGCGTCAGCCTGGCCCCCGTGCTCACCGACACGGGCGAGGTCGACCGCGGGCCGATGTTCTGGGTGTACCCCCACTTCATCGGCGCCACCCACCCGCACGCGGCCGTGCGGCACGGGCAGTTCAAGCTCGTGCAGTACCTCCGCGACGGCCGCTCCGAGCTCTACCACCTGGTGCAGGATCCGGGCGAGACCACCGACCTGAGCCGCCCGCACCCCGCCAAGGCGCGCCAGCTGCGTGCGTTGCTCGAGGCCCACATCGCCGAGGTGGACCTGTTCCCACCCACGCCGTCGGAGACGGCGTACCCGACCCTGGAGCTGGACGAGCGCTTCGACGCGGACCTGTCGCACTGGACCATGCTCCCGGTTCCGACCGGCGGCCCCGTCGGCACGGTCGGAGTCGCCGACGGACAGCTCTCGGTCAGCGCCGAGGAACTGACCCACGTCGTGCTCCGCTCGGAGGTCGCTCCCGGCTCGGACGAGGTGGCACTCGTCCTGGACACCGGCGCATTCGCCGAGGCCGGCACCCAGGACACGGTGTTCGTGGGTGTCGCGAAGGACGCCGACAACTATCTGCTGTTCCGCTACCACAACGGCCACAAGCGGGTCGGCTTCGACCTGCGCAGCAAGGGCCGGCTGGTCACCGCCGGCCAGGAGCCCCACGGCAACCTCGACGGAACCGTCGACCTCACCGGCCCGGGTGCCCGCTACGCGTTCGTGCTGCGCGGCCACGTCGCCACGGCGTACGCCGACCAGGGCTCGGGCTGGGAGTTCCTGTTCACCGCTGACACCGGCGGCGTGCTGGACCTCGGCGACCCCACGGTGCGCGCGCACTACCGCTACGCCACGAGCGTCCGGCTCGACGACGGGACGATCACGTTGGACGGAGTCACCGCGCGCCGTCGAGGCTGACGTGCGGACGGCAGGAAACTCGTGCCAACAAAACCGCCCCGGCGTGCGTCAGAAAGGGAAGGAGCAGTTCTACGACAGGAAACCCGATGAGCACGCTGACCAGAGTCACCCTCGCCGACGCCGCCACCATGGGCCTCGACATCCCCGCCCAGGTGGTCGCATCCCCGCGGCTGACCCAGCGTCTTCCGGCGCTCTATCCCTGGGCGGTGCGGGCCCACCGGGTGCGCCGGCGGATCCAGTGGATGCGGTCGGACACTGCCTGGGCGACAGAGCGTCGCACGACGTCCCTGCCCGTGCGGGTGAAGAAGCATGCGTCCCTGTTGATGCGCGAGCTGTCCGAGGACGAGATGGTGCTCCAGCGCAACAAGGTGGTGAACCTGCGCCTGGCCAGCGCCCGGGTCGACGGCATCGTGATCCGCCCCGGCGAGTCGTTCTCGTTCAACAAGGCGGTCGGCAACTGCACCCGCAGCAAGGGGTACGTCGAGGGCATGCGGCTGTCCAACGGGGCGGCGGTGCCCGGTGTCGGTGGTGGGATCTGCCAGCTCGCCAACCTGCTGCACTGGATGTTCCTGCACTCACCGCTGACCGTCGTCGAACGCTCCGAGCACAGCTTCGACCCCTTCCCCGACAAGGGCCGGGTGCTGCCGTGGGGCGTGGGCTGCTCGATCGTCTACAACTACGTCGACCTCGTCGTCCGCAACGACACCGCGCACACCTTCCAGCTCAAGGCCTTCGTCGACGAGCGGCACCTGCGCGGCGAGCTGCTGGTCGACGAGCTGCCGGAGACGTCGTACAAGGTGGAGGCGCGCAACGAGGCCTTCCTGCGCCACGGCGGCGAGATCTTCCGCAAGAACGAGATCTGGCGGACCGTCATCTCGCGTCGCAACGGCAACGCGATCGGCGAGGAGCTGCTGAAGAAGAACTGCGCCCTGGTGAAGTACGAACCGGCCGACGGCCGCATCATCGACGTCGTCGCCTGACGGTGGGTCGAGTTCGCCTGACAGGGCCGACTCCGTTGATCGGCCGCGTGGGCCTTCCCGGCCGACCGTTACAGTCGCAGCCATGACCATCACGGCGAAGATTTTCGGGATCGACACCCATGTGGTGAACACACAGCGCGCGACCTTCTTCGTGCCGGCGTACGCCGCGCACCGTCCGGTCGCGCGCCGGATCGCCAACGGGAGGGTGGCCGAGCCGGATCTGCACAAGCTCGTGCGCACCGTGCTCGAGACCTATCCGGGCAGCATGGTGCATGCCGGAACGTTCTTCGGCGACATGCTGCCGTCGTTCTCCGCGAAGTGCCCCGGCACGGTCTACGCGTTCGAGCCGGTGCTCGAGAACTACCTGCTGGCCCGCGCCGTCACCGAGGTGAACGACCTCGACAACGTCGTGCTCTTCCACGCCGGGCTGGGCAGCGACCTGGGCGTGGCCACACTGAAGGTCGGTGACGAGACGCAGCACTTCGGCGGAGCCTCATACTTCCTCGAGGGCGAGGCGGACGCCTCGGCGCGCACCCAGACCACCTCGATCCTGAGCCTGGACCACCTGATGATCGAGGACCTCCGGCTGCTCCAGCTCGACGTCGAGGGCTTCGAGCTCCAGGTGCTCAACGGCGCCGCGAAGAGCATTGCCGCCTCGCGCCCGGTGATCGTGCTCGAGGACGGCAAGGCCAACTGCGGTGAGTTCCTCCGTGACCTCGGGTACGCCGGCTACGGCCGGGTCTCCAACAACTACCTCTACCTACTGCCCGAGCACGTCGAGGCGCTCGACTACGCCGACCGGAAGTCCGACTGAACCTTCAGGCGACGACGCTGCCGCGCAGCACGACCGCGGTCGGCTCGAACAGCACCGACAGGTCCTCCAGCGGGTTGCGCGGGTAGACCACGAAGTCGGCCGGCGCACCCTCGTCAAGGCCGCTGTTCCAGCCGAGCCAGCCGCGGGCCCGCCACGACGCGGCACCGAGCGCGTCCTCGGCGCTCAACCCGACGCCGCGCATCGCGATCACCTCGCCGGGCAGGTTGCCGTGACGGCTCACTCCCCCGCCGTCAGACCCGGCATAGAGCTGCACGCCGGCCTCCCGGGCGGCCATGATCGTGTCCGCGCGACGGTCGAACAGGTCGGTCATCGTGGCCGCATAGGCGGGGAACTTCGCCGCCCCTGCCTCGGCGTACGTCGGGAACTTGTCGAGCTGCATCACGGTCGGCACCAGTGCCGTGCCCTGGGCGGCCATCCGGTCGATCAGGTCCTCGGAGAGCCCGGTGCCGTGCTCGATGCAGTCGATGCCTGCGTCGATCAGGCCGGGAAGCACGGCGCTTCCGAAGCAGTGGGCGGTGACCTTCGCGCCGTGCTCGTGAGCGACCCTGATCGCCTCGGCGAACGTCTCGGCCGGGAAGCTCGGAGCCAGGTCGCCGGTCTCGCGCGAGATCCAGTCACCGACGAGCTTCACCCAGCCGTCGCCGCGCTGTGCCTCCTGGGCGACGTACGCCGGCAGGTCGAAGGGTTCGACCTCGTGGGCGTAGTTGCGGATGTAGCGCTTGGTGCGGGCGATGTGGCGTCCCGCCCGGATCAGCCGAGGCAGGTCGTCGCGGTCGTGGATCCAGGCGGTGTCCGCGGCCGAGCCGCAGTCACGGATCAGGAGGGCGCCGGCGTCGCGGTCGGCGATCGCCTGCTGCTCGGTCTCCTCGTCGCTGATGGCGCCGTCGTCGTCCAGCCCGAGGTGGCAGTGGGCGTCGACCAGGCCCGGCACGATCCATCCCTCTGCGGCGCTCTCGGCGCCGGCCTGCCGTTCGTAGGTGATCGTGCCGTCCACGACATACAACTCGCGTGCCTCGCCGTCGGGCAGCACTGGTCCGGAGAACCTCAACGCAGTCATGCCCCCGACCGTACCGACTCCACCCGGTCGAGTGCCGTGGTGGTCGTTCAGGCGGCCACCTCAGCACTCGACCGCCCCCTCACGGGTCAGAGCTTGTCGAGCAGCCAGGAGGGCGACATCGCCATCGCCCCGGCGCCCTGCACGAGTGACTGGAGCATCCGGTCCGCGGTGATCACCGTGACCCGGTGGCCGGCCGTGATCGC
The DNA here is from genome assembly GCF_001429525.1 of Nocardioides sp. Soil796. NCBI lineage: Bacteria > Bacillati > Actinomycetota > Actinomycetes > Propionibacteriales > Nocardioidaceae > Nocardioides > Nocardioides sp. Soil796. The sequence goes on along the minus strand of NZ_LMSQ01000017.1, from coordinate 297,740 downwards.
CGCCCGTGTCTCGGCCACGATCGTGTCGTCGCCGGCCCCCTTGGCGTGCACCGTGCGGACATGGCCGTCACGCCCGGCACGCACGCCACCCTTCGCGCCGCCCTCGAGCACCAGCACGATCTCGTCGTACGACGTGTCGCCGACCATCAACTGGCCGTGCAGTCGGCGGGCCGCACCCGCACGGTCGTTCCACCAGCCGTCTGGCCTGGTGCCGACCACGTTGGCCGCGTCGACCACCAGCACGCGCCGGGGCTCAGGCATGTGGCAGCTCAGTCACGTCGGAACTCGGCCAGGTAGCGCACCGTGTCGCCGTCGGAGCCGGGCTGGTCCTCCAGCTGCACGAACTCGATGCCGTCGCGGGCGAAGGCATCGATCTCGTCACGGGTGAGCAGCCACGGCGGCCCCTCGTCAAGGTCACCACCCTCGGGCAGCAGCATGCCGATCACCAGGAGCACGCCACCCTGCGCGACCATGGACCGCACTGCTTCGGTGCCCCGCTCGCGCAGGGAGCGCGGCATCGCCTGGACGGTCATCGCCTCGACGACCAGGTCGAAGGCTCCGCTCCACTCGGCGGGAAGGTCGAGCAGGTCGGCCCGGCGTACGACGACCGATGTGTCGCCCAGTCGTTCGGCAGCAACGGCGACGGCGGTCGGTGAGATGTCGAAGGCCGTGGTCAGGAAGCCGCGGTCGTCGAGCAGGAGGGCGTCGTGGCCGGGACCTGCGCCCACCACCATGGCGCGTGCCCCGGCGGACAGGTGCTGCGCGGCCAGGCGTTCGTCGACCCACCACTCGAGCATCGGGTGCGGGCCACCGCGGTCCCAAGGCACCACGGCCTCGCCGCGTTCCGCCGCGGCGTACAGCTCCTCGAACCAGCGGTTCGGGTCGTCGCCCTCACCGGCGACTGCTGCGAGCCGGCGGGCGTCAGCGTCGGGATCCGAGGACATCGCAGGCCCGCGTCACTTCAGGAACTTGGAGAAGTCCTTGGGCAGCTCGAGGTTCTCGGCCGCGGTCTCGTAGTCGATGCCGCCGGGCGTGCCGAACGGGTTGCCGCCGGCCTTGGACTTCTCCTCGAGCTCCTTCTTCTGCTGCGCGGCCTTGGCCGGGTTGCCGGAGACGCGCTTCTTCTTGCCCTTCTGCGGCTTCTGCTTGCCCTTGCCTGCTCCGCCGCCCATGCCGGGGACGCCCGGCATGCCGGGCATGCCGCCGCCGCGGGCCATCTGCTGCATCATCTTCTTCGCCTCGAAGAAGCGGTCGACCAGCGTGTTGACGTCGGAGACCTGGGTGCCCGAACCCTTCGAGATGCGCAGCCGGCGCGAGCCGTCGATCATCTTCGGGTTCTCCCGCTCGCCCGGCGTCATCGAGTAGATGATCGCCTGGATGCGGTCGATCTCGCGCTCGTCGAAGTTGTCGAGCTGCTCACGGAACTGGCCCATCCCGGGCAGCATGCCCATGATCTTGGTCAGCGAGCCCATCTTGCGGATCTGCTGCATCTGGGCGAGGAAGTCGGTGAGCGTGAAGTCGCCGCCCTTGCCGGTGAGCTTCTCCGCGGCCTTGAGCGCCTCGTCCTGGTCGAAGGCCTTCTCGGCCTGCTCGATCAGGGTGAGCATGTCGCCCATGTCGAGGATGCGCGAGGCCATCCGGTCGGGGTGGAAGAGGTCGAAGTCGGTCATCTTCTCGCCGGCGGAGGCGAACATGACCGGCTTGCCGGTGATCGACGCGATCGACAGGGCCGCACCACCGCGGGCGTCACCGTCGAGCTTGGTGAGGACGACGCCGTCGTAGCCGACGCCCTCCTGGAAGGCCAGCGCGGTGTTGACGGCGTCCTGGCCGATCATCGCGTCGACGACGAAGAGCACCTCGTCGGGGCTCACCGCGTCGCGGATGTCGGAGGCCTGCTGCATCATCTCCGCGTCGACGCCGAGTCGACCGGCGGTGTCGACGATGACCACGTCGTACAGCTTGCGCCTGGCCTCCTCGATCGAGGCCTGGGCGACGGAGACCGGGTTGCCGACGCCGTTGCCGGGCTCGGGGGCGAACACGGGCACGCCGACGCGCTCACCGTTGACCTGGAGCTGGTTGACGGCGTTGGGGCGCTGGAGGTCGCAGGCGACCAGGAGCGGGGTCTTGTCCTGCTCCTTGAGCCACAGCGCCAGCTTCGCGGCCAGCGTCGTCTTGCCGGCACCCTGGAGGCCGGCCAGCATGATGACTGTCGGGCCGGACTTCGCGAACCGCAGGCGACGCGTCTCCCCGCCGAGGATGGTGACGAGCTCTTCGTTGACGATCTTGATGATCTGCTGCGCCGGGTTCAGTGCACCGCTGACCTCTTCGCCGCGGGCCCGCTCCTTGACCGCGCCCACGAACTCCTTGACCACGGGCAGGGCGACGTCGGCCTCGAGCAGCGCGATGCGGATCTCGCGCGCGGTGGCGTCGATGTCGGCTTCGGAGAGCCGGCCCTTGCCACGGAGGTTCTTGAAGGTGTCGGCAAGCCGGTCGGAAAGTGTTGCGAACAAGTCGGGCATCCCCTGGGTAGCGGCAGGCGTGGATCAGTGGTCAAGGGTAACCGCCGGGCGCGACTGTCCGAAAAAGCCTGCCCCGCGGCGGCTCAGGGCCCGGTCGTCGTGAGCGCCGCGCGTACGGCGTGGGCGGCCTCCGCCGCGCGTACGTCGGTGAGCACCCCCGCCCCGGTCTCCTGCAGGTAGAACACGTCGATCGCCTGCGGACCGAGCGTGTCCACGTGCGCCGAGCGCACCGACACCCCGACCGCGGCCAGGGCCGAGCAGACGAGGTGGACCACGCCGGGCCGGTCGTCGGTGCGCACCTCGAGGACCGTGGCGCGCTCCGACGCCTCCGGGCGTACGACGACACTGGGCGCCAGACGCGTGGCCGTGGGCCGGGCCAGCCTGCGCGAGACGTCGATGCGTCCCTCGGCGATGCCCTGGATGCGTTGCCGCAGGACGGCGACGTCGAGGTGCTGGTCGGAGACCTCCCACTGCGAGACGCCGTAAAGGTCCTGGGTCCAGGCCCGCGCCGCGTGCACCGACGTACGTTGCAGGGCCAGCATCGCCGCGGCGTCGGCGAGCAGTCCGACCCGGTCGCCGGAGACCACCGTCACCCGGCACCCGTCGGTGCCCGGCGTCACCGACACCGCGATGGCCGACGGATCGGCGACCACCTCCGCCGGCACGGGCACCTCCGGCTCGGGGAGGCGGGGGCGCGTCGTCCCGGTCTCGGCGGCCACCAGCGCGGAGTGGCAGCGACGCGCCAGTTGCCGGACCAGGCCGGCGCGCCAGGTCGACCAGGCCTTGCCCGAGGCTGCCCGGGCGTCCGCCTCGGTCAGCGCCAGGAGCAGCGAGAGCGCTTCGGCGGACGGAAGGTGCGAGACCACGACGTCGACCGTCGCCGGGTCGTCGGGGTCGCGCGTCGTCGCGGTCTCCGACAGCAGGAGGTGCCATCGCACCAGCGTCGCGATGAGGTCGACCTCGTCGGGCGCGAACCCGAACCGGGTGGCCACCTCGCGGGCGATCGGCTCCCCCGCCTGGCTGTGCTCGATGAGCCCGCCCTTGCCGATGTCGTGCAGCAACGCCGCCACCAGCAGCACGTCCGGGCGGGCCACGGTGCGGATCAGCGCGCCCGCCTCGATGCAGGTCTCCACCACGTGGCGGTCGACGGTGAAGCGGTGGATCGCCGACGCGTGCGGCAGTGACCGGATGCGCTCCCACTCGGGCAGGATCCGGGCGAGTGCGCCGGTCTGCTCGAGCGTCTCCCAGACGCCGAGGAGACCGCGGCCCGCGGCCAGCATCCGCACCAGAAGCTGCCTTGCCTCGGTCGGCCACGGCTCCGGCAGTGGCGGGCAGGCGCGGACCAGCCGCGCGGCAGTGGCGGGCGCCAGCACGATGTCGCGCTCGGCCGCCGCGGTGGCGGCCCGCAGCAGCAGGACCGGGTCCTTCTCCGGGCGGGCTCCCCTGTCGAGGACCACCTCGTTCTTGGAGACCGCGACACCGGGTGCGATCGGGTCGAGGTCCGGACGCCGGGCACCGACCGCGGCGGGGCGGGCCAGCACGGACTCGACCCGGCGCCAGGTCAGCCGTGAGATGTGCGTGATCCGGCGCCCCAGGTCGCGGACGACGACCTGCGCGGCGACCGTGTCGTCGAGGCCGAGCGGCTCCGGCAGCTGGGCCCAGATCTCCGGTGGGACGCGGTCGTTGGCCCGGCCGGCCAGGCCCTGGACCACGTCGCGTACGTCGAGCAGGTCCTGGCGGCAGCGTTCGAGCTCCACGTGGGGCGCGTCGACCAGCCACGTCGCCACCAGCGCCTTCATCACGGTGGCGTCGCGCAGACCGCCCTGGGACTCCTTCAGGTCGGGCACGGAGGCATGGGCCAGCTCGCCCATCAGCGTGTGGCGCTGCACGACGAGCTTGTGCAGGTCGGGCAGCCGCGACTTCGCCTCCCGCCGCCACTGCGCCAGCATCGTCGTGCGCAGCCGCAGGGCCAGGTTGCTGTCACCGGCCAGGAACCGCACGTCCTGCATGCCCAGGGCGACGCGCAGGTCGTCGGAGGCCGCGTCCACGGTCTGCCCGAAGGACCTCACCGAGTGGTCGAGCTTGGCCGCCGAGTCCCACAGCGGGTACCAGATGGCCGTGGCCAGCTCACCGGGGTCGACGTCGTCGTCGTGGACCAGGACCACGTCGAGATCGGAGAACGGAGCCAGCTCTCCCCTGCCGTAGCCCCCGACGGCCACCAGGGCGACGCCCGTGTCGGGCCCATGGAGGTCGTCGTACGCCTTGGTGCACAGGGCGTCCGCGGCTTCCGTGCGGGCCTGCCTGTCGGTGGCGCTCATGCACTGCCCTGCAAGAATGCGGGCATGGAGATCCGGATCTGTGCCAACGGCCACCAGGTGCCGCAGGAGTTCCTCAAGGCCTGCCCGGCATGCGGTGCGTCGCTGGCCGGCGCCGAGTTCGTCGAGGCCGATGAGCTCGTCGAGGAGTCGACGACCGCCACGCCACGCGTGGTCGACGAGGACCCGATCGCGCCGGTGCCCGAGTTCATCAGCGGACTCCCCTCCGGCCTGATCTTCGTGGTGCTCGGCATCGTGCTCGGGCTGATCGGCTGGCTGTCGGCGGTGGGCGCCGACGGGCGCGGAGTCGCCGCCGGGGCGAGCGTGCTGTTGCTGTGGGCTAGCGGCATCCTGACCTCGATCGGTGTCATCGCCATCGGCGTGAAGCTGGGCGTCGAAGACGCCCGCGGCGTCTGAGGCTCCTCAGATGGCCGCCTCGTCGCGGTCACCGGTGCGCACCCGCACGACGCTCTCGACGGGGCTGACCCAGACCTTGCCGTCACCGATCTTGCCGGTCGCGGCAGCCGACACGATCACGCCCGCGACGGTGTCCACGTCGTCGTCGTCGACCACGATCTCGAGACGCACCTTCGGCACCAGGGCGATGTCGTACTCCGCACCGCGGTAGACCTCGGTGTGGCCCTTCTGGCGCCCGTATCCGCTGACCTCACTGACCGTCATGCCGGTGATGCCCACGGTCTCGAGGGCGGAGCGGACGTCCTCCCACTTGTGCGGCTTGATGACTGCGGTGATCAGCTTCATCGGTTCTCCTCGTTGTGGCTGGTGTCGTGCTGGGACGGATCGTGGTGGGTCAGGCCGGCCAGGAAGCCGTGGCCCGTGGTGCGAGCTCCCGCCGACGCGTGCAGGTCGTACGCCGACTCGGCGTGGACGACCAGGTCGATGCCGGTGATCTCATGCTCCTCGTCGACCCGGAAGCCCATCAGCTTGTGGACCAGGAGTCCAAGGATGCCCGAGACGACGAACGCGTAGACCAGCACGACTCCCCCGCCGAGCACCTGCTTGCCGAGCTGGTCGAAGCCGCCGCCGTAGAACAGTCCGTCGACGCCGCTCGGTGCCGCCGACGTACCGATCAGGCCGATGCCGAACGTGCCGACCAGGCCACCGACCATGTGCACGCCGACGACGTCGAGCGAGTCGTCGTACTTCCAGCGGTACTTCAGGCCGATCGCGCCGGAGCAGATGGCACCGGCGACCACGCCCATGGCGAGCGCACCCATCGGCGACACGGCGCCGCAGGACGGTGTGATGGCGACCAAGCCGGCCACCATTCCCGAGGCCGCGCCGAGAGAGGTGGCGTGGCCGTCACGGAACCGCTCGACGGCCAGCCAGCCCAGGGTTCCGGCGGCGCCGGCGAGCAGGGTGGCCACGAAGACCAGTGCTGCGTTCTGGTCGGCACCGAGCGCGGACCCGGCGTTGAACCCGAACCAGCCGAACCACAGCAGGCCGGCGCCGAGCATGACGAGGGTCAGGTTGTGCGGCCGCATCGAGTCCTTGCCGAACCCGACCCGCGGGCCCAGCACGAGGGCGAGGGCCAGGGCGGAGGCGCCGGAGCAGATCTCCACCGCCGTGCCGCCCGCGAAGTCGACCAGGCCGAGGCCGTTGAGCAGCCAGCCGCCCTCGTGGTCACCGGCGGAGAGGTCGAAGACCCAGTGCGCGATCGGCGCGTAGACCAGCACCGTCCACAGGGCGATGAAGACGATCCAGGCGCCGAAGCGGGCCCGGTCCGCGATCGCTCCGGAGACCAGGGCCCCGGTGATCACGCAGAACAGGCCCTGGAAGACGGCGAAGAGGATCAGCGGGTACGTCGAGTCGCCGTTCGCGCTCGGCTCAATCAGCTGCCCGAGCCCGGCGAACTGGCGCGGATCGCCGACCAGACCGGCACCGAGGTCGTCGCCGAACGCGATCGAGTAGCCGACCAGCACCCAGATCACGATGATCACGGCCAGGGAGCCGAAGGTCATCATCATCATGTTGAGCACGCTCTTGGAGCGGACCATGCCGCCGTAGAACAGGGCCAGGCCCGGTGCCATCAGGAGCACGAGGGCCGTGGCGACGAGCAGCCAGGCGGTGTCCCCGGTGTCGAGGCCCGGGGACGCGACGAGAGGTGAAGTCATGGGGCGAAACTGTGCTTCGCGGTCGTTACCGCCGAGGTCGTGTTGTGTTTCGCGCAGGTAACAAGTCCCGGCCTCCCCACGCCGTACGGCGCCACGTCTGAATCAGACGGCCTGGAGGCCGGGACCAATGTCACGTCGGTCAGATCGCCGCTTCGTCGCGGTCGCCGGTGCGGACCCGCACGACCGTCTCGATCGGGCTGACCCAGACCTTTCCGTCACCGATCCGGCCGGTGGCGGCGGTCTTGACGACGATGCCCACGATGTCGTCGGCGTCTGCGTCGTCCACGACGATCTCGATGCGGATCTTGGGCACCAGGGCGATGTCGTACTCCGCGCCCCGGTAGACCTCGGTGTGGCCCTTCTGGCGGCCGTAGCCGCTGACCTCGCTGACGGTCATGCCCGTCACGCCGAAGGTCTCGAGAGCCTCACGCACGTCTTCCCACTTGTGCGGCTTGATGACCGCGGTGACCAGCTTCATGCGTTGGCACCTTCCTTCTCCTTGAGGACGCCCGTGCTGGGCGTCAGGCCGCGGCGGGCACCCGACGTGCCGGCCAGGTCGTACGCCGACTCACCGTGCTCGTTGAAGTCGATGCCCTCGACCTCGTGGTCGTCGTGGACCCTCCAGCCCATCGTGTACTTGATGGCCAGGCCGATGACGAGCGTGGCGACGGCCGACCAGAGGATCGCGAAGCCGGCGCAGGCGAGCTGCACGGCGAGGAGCTTCCAGCTGCCGCCGTAGAGCAGGCCCTCGGGGATGGCCTCGGTGGCGGCTGTCGGCGCGGCGAGGAAACCGATGCCGATCGTGCCGACGAGACCGCCGACGAGGTGGACACCGATGACGTCGAGCGAGTCGTCGTAGCCGAAGCGGTACTTCAGGCCGACCGCCATCGCGCAGAGCATGCCGGCGACGAGGCCCAGGCCGATGGAGCCGACCGGGGTCAGCGAACCACAGGCCGGGGTGATGGCGACGAGACCGGCGACGATGCCCGACGCGGCACCCAGCGAGGTGGCCTTGCCGTCACGGATCTTCTCCAGGAGCAGCCAGCCGAGCATTGCGGCACAGGTGGCCACCGTGGTGTTGATCCAGACCAGGCCGGTCTCGGTGGTGAACTGGGTGAGCATCGCCTCTTCCTCGGTCGAGCCGAAGACGATCGAGCCGACGTTGAAGCCGAACCAGCCGAACCACAGCAGGCCGGCACCGATCATGGTGAGGGTCAGGTTGTGCGGCTTCATCGGCTCCTTGCCGAAGCCGAGGCGCTTGCCGATCAGCAGCACCAGGACGAGCCCGGCGATACCGGCGTTGATGTGCACCACGGTGCCGCCGGCGTAGTCGATCGGCGCCACGTTGGGCAGACCGTCGGTGGTGCCGAACAGCATGCCGGCCAGGCCGTCACCGTCGGCCCAGGTCAGGAAGCCGCCGCCCCACACCATGTGTGCGAGCGGGAAGTAGGAGAGCGTGACCCACAGCGGGACGAAGACCAGCCAGGCCGAGAACTTCACGCGGTCCGCGATGGCGCCGCTGATCAGCGCCGCGGTGATCACGGCGAAGGTCAGCTGGAACGCGACGAACACGTAGTTGGCCGGGTCGAGGTTGCTGATCCCGAAGTTGTGGAACGGGTTGGCGAAGAGGCCGAGGATCTCCTTGCCGGTGTCGCCGTTCGCGTCGGCGTAGGAGTCGCCGTAGGACATGTTCCAGCCCCAGAGGACGTAGACGATGCCGACGACGCCCAGGGCCGCGAACGACATCATCATCATGTTGAGCACGGACTTCGAGCGGCTCATGCCGCCGTAGAACAGTGCCAGGCCGGGCGCGGTCATCAACAAGACCAGCGACGCCGACACCAGCATCCAGGTGTAGTAGCCGTCGTACACGGAACCTCCAGGGGTGGATCACGGAGTGGCGGGAGCCCCCACGCCGACGACGATGTCGGCACACTCTCCCGCTCAGTTGGTGAAACCTTCACCTCTGGAGATTTCGGCTTGCGCGTTGCTTCATTGCGCTCAGGAAACGAGTTCCCGCCGTGTGTTACTTCCGTGTGACGCGTTGCTCACACGGGGACGCCTCAGCCGAGGAGGGCGTCGACGAATGCCTCGGGGTCGAACGGCGCCAGGTCGTCGGCGCCTTCGCCGAGGCCGACCAGCTTGACCGGGACGCCGAGCTCGCGTTGCACGGCGACCACGATCCCGCCCTTGGCCGAACCGTCGAGCTTGGTCAGCACGATGCCGGTGACGTTGACGATCTCGGAGAAGACGCGGGCCTGGATCATGCCGTTCTGGCCGGTGGTGGCGTCGAGGACCAGCAGCACCTCGGTCACCGGCGCCTGCTTCTCGATCACCCGCTTCACCTTGCCGAGCTCATCCATGAGGCCGGCCTTGTTCTGCAGGCGGCCGGCGGTGTCGACCAGCACCACGTCGTAGTTCTCCTCGACGCCACGCTTGACCGACTCGAAGGCGACGCTGGCGGGGTCGGAGCCCTCGGGTCCGCGGACCACCGGCACGCCGACACGCTCGCCCCAGGTCGCGAGCTGCTCGACGGCGGCGGCACGGAACGTGTCCGCGGCGCCGAGCACGACCTTGCGGTCATCGGCGACGAGGATGCGGGAGATCTTGCCGACGGTCGTGGTCTTGCCGGCGCCGTTCACGCCGACCACGAGCACGACGCCGGGGAGCCCGTCCGCACCGGTGATGGCCAGGCGGCGGTCCATGGTCGGGTCGACCAGGTTGACCAGCTCCTCGCGCAGCACCTGGCGCGGCGTACCGGCCTCGTTCCCCTCGACGCGGAGCCGGGTGCGCAGCTTCTCGACCAGTTCCTGCGTCGGGACGACACCGATGTCGGCGGTGATGAGGGTGTCCTCGATGTCCTCCCAGGTGTCCTTGTCGAGGCGGTCCCGCGAGAGGAGGGCCAGCAGCCCCTTGCCCAGACCGCTCTGCGACCTGGAGAGACGCTGGCGCAGCCGAACCAGTCGGCTGGCGGTGCCCTCGGGCTTCTCGAGAGCCGGGGCCGTCCCCGCGTCGACCGGAGCGGGCTCGACGGGAGCGGGCTCGGCCGTGGGCTCCTCGGTGGAGACCTCGGGTGGCGGCTCGACCGGCTTCTCGCGCGGCGGCGCGATGACGTCGGTGCCACCAGCAGGCGGCTTGGTCTTCGAGCGTCCACCGGAGAGCAGTCCGACGACGGCGAGGATGCCGACGACGGCGATGCCGATGATCAGGTAGAGCCAGTCACCCAGGAATTCCATGGGCCAATCCAATCAGACCCGCTCCGGGGTCCCCTCGCGACGGTCAGCGCCGGGCGTCGGCGGCTTCCTCGTCGAGAGTGGGCATCGCGTCGACGCCCTTGCGCAGCGCCGTGCCGACCCACGGGACCGCGGGCAGGTCCTCTCCGCGGTGCGGGAAGGCGACGTAGAGCACGACCACTGCCGCAAGCAGCACGATCACGAGCATCATCAGCACGATGGCCAGCAAGCAGATCACCTCGGTGTTGGAAAGCGGACGTCACCAACATCGTGACACGGCAACGTCACCCTTCCCCCATTCCGACGCGCGGAACGTGTCACACCCCACGCCGTACGGCGCCCGCCGGCGACCCCACGACAGGTCATCACGAGCTGACGACAGGTCAGCGCAGCAGGGGCTCGACGGCAGCGCGGATCACGTCGGGCATCGGCACGACGGGCCGGTTGCCGGCGCCGTGCTCGTTGTCGACGTACACGTGCACGAAGCGGCCCTCGGCCGCGGCCTCGTCGGAGTCGCCCTGGAACAGCCCGATCCGGTAGATGATCGACGACGTGCCGACCTTGTCGACCACGAGTCCCATCTCGATCGGCTCCGGGAACCCGATCTCGCGGAAGTAGCGACAGCTCGTCTCCGCGACGACGCCGATCTGCGGCAGGAACCGCACGTTCGTGCCGGTCGCCTCCATGAGGTGGGCGTTGACGGCCGTGTCGAACAGCTCGTAGTAGGTCGCGTTGTTCAGGTGGCCGTAGACGTCGTCGTCGCGCCACCGGGTGGTCACGGTGCGCCAGGCGACGTAGTCGGCGCGGGTGGGTCGGGTCTTCTCGTCACTCACGCAGGGCACCCTATGCGGTTGACTCGTCTGCTCGTGCACCCTGCTCGCCCCGGGTGACTGCGACCCGGCGTGCAAGCCCCGCGATGCCGCCTGACCACACCGAGTGAGGCGGCGCTGTTCATTTCGACATGCAGTTCACGCCAGGAGTGCGTCAGCTGAGCGTGACGTGAGCATCGGGACGAGCGAACTGCCCGTCGAAATGAACGTCTTGCCCCTGGGACGGCCGCTCGTCGTCCGCTGACGGACCGCCCCGGACCGTCCGACAGGTAACTCGCGGGCTGTGGGCCGGATCTGGGCGTGAGCCGCGCCCACACCCGCCTGCTCACCTGTCGTACGGTCCGCCAGCCGCGTCTCGCCGACCTGGCGCCGGCCGTGCCGGTGAGTGCTGCCCGGGTCGAACCCCCACAGCCGACCGGGTGACTGCGATCCGGTGCCCAAGCCCGGATCGGTCAAGCCGGCATCGGTCAGGCGGGCTCGGTCTCGCGCAGTCGCTGGCTGATCACCGCGGAGACACCGTCGCCGCGCATGGTCACGCCGTACAACGCGTCGCCGACCTCCATCGTGCGCTTCTGGTGCGTGATCACGAGCAGCTGGGAGTTCTCGCGGAGCTCCTCGTAGATCTCGAGCAGGCGACCGAGGTTGGTGTCGTCGAGCGCGGCCTCGACCTCGTCGAGGATGTAGAACGGCGAGGGCCGGGCCTTGAACAGCGAGACCAGGAACGCAACCGCGACGAGTGACCGCTCGCCACCGGAGAGCAGCGAGAGCCGTTTGACCTTCTTGCCGGCCGGACGGGCCTCGACCTCGATGCCGGTGTTGAGCATGTCGCCCGGGTCGGTGAGCACGAGCTTGCCCTCGCCGCCGGGGAACAACCGCTTGAAGACGTGGTCGAAGGCGACCCGCACGTCTTCCCAGGCCTCGGTGAAGACCTGCTCGACCCGGCTGTCGACCTCGCGCACGATGTCGAGGAGGTCCTTGCGGGTCTTCTTGAGGTCCTCGAGCTGCTCGGTGAGGAACTTGTGCCGCTCCTCCATCGCGGAGAACTCCTCGAGCGCCAGTGGGTTGACCCGGCCCAGCATCGACAGGGCCCGCTCGGCGGCACGCAGCCGCTTGGTCTGCTCCTCGCGCACGAACGGGATCGGCTCAGGGGCCTCCTCGCCCTCGGGCACCTCACCGCTGAAGGCGATCAGGTTGTCGGGGCCGTACTCGTTGGCCAGCGCCTCGGGGTCGAGACCGAGCTCCTCGAGGGCACGCTCCTCGAGCTGCTCGATGCGCATGCGCTGCTGGGTGCGGGCCATCTCGTCGCGGTGGACGGAGTTGACCAGCTCGTCGTGCTCGCGGTCGAGGTCGCGCAGGCGGGTGCGGGTGGCCATCAGCTCCTGCTCACGACCGGCACGCGACTGCTCGACCGTCGTGCGCGCTTCGGCAGCGGTGGTGACGGAGCCCTCGAGGCGCTCGAGCACGATGCCGACACCGGTGCTCACCGCCTGGGCGGCCTTGCCCTCGCGGATCAGTCGTTCGCGTCGTTCGGCGGCACGGGCCCTGGCTTCGCGTTCCTGTCGGGCGGCACGCAGCAGGCCGTCGGCGCGACCGTGCAGGGCCCGGGCGCGCTCCTCGGAGGTGCGCAGCGCGAGCCGGGCGTCCATCTCGGCCTGGCGGGAGGCCCGGGCCGACTCGATCAGCTGTTCGCGGACGCTGGTGTCGGGCTCCTCCTCGGGTGCCTCTTCGGCGGAGGCCAAGCGCGTCTCGAGCTCGGCGAGCCCGGCGAGGTCCTTCTCGCGCGCCTCCTGGGCCTTAGTGATGGCGGTCGTGAGGCGCTCGGCCTCGCCCCGCGCGGACCTGGCCTGCGAGCCGTAATGGCCGAGCTCCTCGGCCACGGCGGCCAGGGTCGCGTCGGACTCGTGCAGCTTGGCCAGCGCCACGTCGACCCGCTTCTGGGCGTCGAGCCGCTCGGTCTCCATGCGCGAGGTCTCGAACATCAGTCGCTCCGAGGAGGCCGCGGCCTCCTCGAGCGCCTGGGCGGCCTCGTCGACCGCGGCCTGGATCTCGATCAGGGACTGCTGCTTGGCCGAGCCACCGGAGGCGAAGTGTGCGCCCAGCAGGTCGCCTTCACGGGTGACCGCGGTGACGTCGGACATCGAGTCGACCAGGGCACGCGCGGCGTCGAGGTCGTCGACCACGGCCACCTTGAAGAGCAACCGGGTCAGCGCCGGGCGCAGGTCGGCCGGGCACTCCACGACGTCCACGGCGTACGCCGCGCTGCCGGGCAGCCCGGGCCAGTCGGCATCGGCCTCGGGGCCACCGCCGAGCAGCAGTCCGGCCCGACCGAGGTCGTCGCCCTTGAGGTGGGTGATCGCGTCGATGGCGGCGTCGGGGCCGGCCACGGCGACCGCGTCGGCGGCCGAGCCGAGGGCCCCCGCGATCGCGGTCTCGTAGCCGGGCCTGACGGTCAGCAGGGCGGCCACCGAACCGAGCAGGCCGGAGACGGAGTCCGAGGCGGCCAGCAGCGCACCGGCGCCGTCCTTGCGGGTCAGCCCCATCTCAAGGGCTTCCTTGCGGGCGATCAGGGCCGAGCGCTCCCGGTCGGCCAGGGTGGCCTCGTCGCGCGCCTTCGCGAGTCGTTCCTCGAGGTCGTCGAGCAGGCCGACCGCGGCCTCGTGCTCGGCGTCGAGCCCTTCCTCGCCGGCGTCGAGGCCGGCCACTTTGGTCTCGAGGGCGGTGAAGTCGCGCTGGGCGCGGTCGGCACGGGCGGTGGCCTCCTCGTGGGCGACGGTGAGTCGGCCGATCTCCTCGTCTGCTGCGGCGGCGCGCGACTTGAGCGCGTTGACCTGGCCGTGCAGGCGGGCCAGTCCTTCGCGTCGGTCGGCCGCGGCACGCTGCAGTCCGGCGACCCGGCGCTCCTCCTCGGCCGCGGCGTCCTCGGCACCCTTGCGGGCGGTGACCGCGTCGCTCATCGCCGTGCGCTGGTTGTCCAGCTCGACGTTGATCTGCTTCTCCTGCTCCCCCACCCGGGCCGCCTCGGCCTCGAGCTGATCGGGGTCGCGGCCGCCCTGCTGGGTCGGCTCGTCGGCGGTGCCCGCCGCGTTGCGGACCCGCTCGTTCGCCAGCGACTGCGTGCCGCGCAGGCGCTCGCGGAGTCCGGACAGGGCGAACCAGGTCTCCTGCGCCTTCGCCAGGGCGGGCAGGTCCTCGCGCAGGGCTGCCTCGAGGGTGGCCTCCTGCTCACGGATCGCGGCGATGTCCTTCTCGACCTGTGCGCGCCGCTGGAGCAGCACCGACTCGTCGGCCATCTCCTGCTCGAGCGCCGTACGTGCGGTGACGAGGTCGTCGGCCAGCAGCCGGGCCCGGGCATCGCGCACGTCGGCCTGCACGGTGGCCGCCTTGCGGGCCACCTCGGCCTGTCGACCCAGGGGCTTGAGCTGGCGGCGGATCTCGCTGAGCAGGTCACCGAGGCGGTGCAGATTGCCCTCGGTGGAGTCGAGCTTGCGGAGCGCCTTCTCCTTGCGCTTGCGGTGCTTGAGGACCCCGGCGGCCTCCTCGATGAAGCCGCGCCGTTCCTCGGGAGTGGCGTGCAGGATCTGGTCGAGCTGCCCCTGCCCGACGATCACGTGCATCTCGCGGCCGATGCCGGAGTCGGACAACAGCTCCTGTACGTCGAGCAGCCGGCAGGTGTTGCCGTTGATGGCGTACTCGGAGCCGCCGTTGCGGAACATGGTGCGGCTGATCGTGACCTCGGCGTACTCGATCGGCAGGGCGCCGTCGGCGTTGTCGATGGTCAGCTGCACCTCGGCCCGACCAAGGGGCGGGCGACCGGAGGTGCCGGCGAAGATGACGTCCTCCATCTTGCCGCCGCGCAGCGACTTGGCACCCTGCTCCCCCATCACCCAGGCCAGCGCGTCGACGACGTTGGACTTGCCGGAGCCGTTGGGCCCCACGATGCAGGTGATCCCGGGCTCGAGCTGCAGGGTCGTGGAGGACGCGAAGGACTTGAAGCCCTTGAGCGTCAGGCTCTTGAGGTACAACGTGCGACTCCTCGCAGCGGCGGTCAGGTCAGCTTCACAGGTCAGCTTCAACATGTCGCTGAACGACGAAATCATTGCAGGCGCCGTGGGGAAGGGTCAGCACGGCCGAGATTACACGCCGACAACCCCGAATCGCGGTATCCCGGGACCTCAGTCCTCAGCCGCCACAAGCGCCTCGTCGGCGTGCGCGATGTGCGGCATCTGCCGCCAGATCAGCACCACCAGCAGGGCCGAGCCGACGAACGCGAACCAGAACGGCGCGACGATCCCCCAGGTGCCTGCGATCACACCGCCGAGGGCAGTGCCGATCACCATGGATCCGAAGACCCCGACCAGGTAGACGCTGCCGACGCGTCCCTGGAACTCGGTGGGTACCGCACGCATCCGCACCGTGCGCGACGTCGTACCCCACACGAAGGCGTGGGCGCCGAAGACGAACATGATCACGATGGCGCCGAGTCCGGAGCGGTTCAGCGCCAGCGCCAGGTGGGTGAAGGTCTCGATGATCAGCCCCACCCGCATGATGTTGCCCAGGGAGAAGTGCCGCTCGAGCCAGTCGTAGGACCCGATGGCGACCATGCCGCCGATCGCGCCGGCGGTGGTGAGCAGGCCGAAGCCCACCTCCCCCATGTCGAGGGTCTTGAGCGAGTAGAGCACCAGCACCGACCAGGCCGCGCCGAAGGTGATGTTGAACGCCACGATGGTCAGCGTCAGGGTGCGTACGGCGGGGTGACGCCAGGTCCAACGCAGCCCCTCGAGGATGTCGTGACGCACCCGCTTCGGCTCCTCCGGCACGGGCACCGCAGGCAGTCGCATCTTCGCGATCAGGGCAGCACCGAGGAGCACGCACACGGCCTGGGCGACGAACGGCCAGGCCATGCCGGCCGCGAAGAGCGCGGCACCGACCGGCGGACCGAGCATCTGGTTGACCGTGACGAACCCTGCCGTGAGGCGGGCATTGGCGACACCGAGGTCACGCTTGGCCACCACCATCGGCAGCAGCGTCGACGACGTGGTGTCGGCGAACACCTCGGCGGTGCCGAAGAGGAAGAGCACGACCAGCACCAGGCCGATGTTGACCACTCCGGTGGCCAGCGCGAGCACCAGGATCCCGAGCACCACGGCCCGCATGACGTCCACCGCGACGACGACGACCAAGCGGTCGAGTCGGTCGGCCACCACCCCGGCGTACAACCCGAAGAGCAGCCACGGCAGCCGCTGCAGCAGCGCGCCCATCGCAACCAGGAACGGGTCGTGGGTCTGCGATGCGATCAGCAGCGGCCCCGCGGCGAGGGCGATCCCGTCGCCCACCTGGCTCACCCACGAGGAGCCGAGCAGCCATCTGAAGTCGCGTCCGAGCCGCGGAGGCATGACTGCATCGAGAATTCGGCTCACAAGGTCGTCACGCTAATGGGCGAGCACCGTCCGCGTCACTTCGATAACGTAGCCAGATCTCGGGATTGGCACAGGGGCGGACTCCGCTCGTCGAACCCGGGAACGGTGCGCGACGGAGGACGTCATGGAGTTCCGGATCCTGGGCACGGTGGGTGTGCTCGACGACGGTGTCGAGATCGCCCCCGGCGGAGCGCTCGGACGAGCGTTCCTGGCGATGTTGCTGATGCGTGCCAACGAGCAGGTCCCCCTCGACACCCTTGCCGATGCCCTGTGGCCCGGCCATCCCGTCGACCGTGCCGAACAACGCCTCCAGGTGCACGCCTCGCGGTTGCGTACGCTGATGGGCGATGCCACTCGTCTGGTGTTCGACCAGTCCGGCTATCGACTCCGCGTCGAGCCCGGCGAGCTCGACTCCGACCGGTTCGAAGGCTTGGCTGCCGAAGCGGAGAACGCGCTCGCGACAGACCCGAGTCGTTGCGCGGCCCTCGCCCGGGAAGGACTGGACCTGTGGCGGGGCGCGGCCTACGCCGGCCTCGACGTACCACCCCTGAGGGCAGACTCCCAGCGGCTCACCGGCCTGCAGGAGTCGCTGACCGAGCTCCTGTACGACGCCCGGCTGACCACCGACCGTCCTGCGGGGCTGGTCTCGGAGCTGAGCGACCTCGTGCGTCGACATCCGGTCCGCGAGCGCTTCACCGCCCAGCTGATGACCGCGCTCTACCTGTCAGGTCGACAGGCCGAGGCACTGGAGGCCTACCGCAGCACCCGTACCCACCTGATCGACGAGCTGGGGGTCGAGCCGGGCCCGGAGCTCCGCGACCTCGAGGCGACGATCCTGGCCGGCGAGTCCATGACCGGACCGGCCACGTCGTCGGCGCCGGTCCCGCGGATGCTCCCGTTCCGGCCGTCGCGCCTCGTCGGTCGCGACGAGGAGTTTGCCCGGCTCGACGAGCTGTTCGACGGCGACGCGCAGTCGAGCCTGGTCGTCCTGACCGGGACAGCAGGTGTGGGCAAGACGGCAACGGCACTGCACTGGGCCCACAGCGCCGCCGACGACTACCCCGACGGGCAGCTGTACGTCGACCTGCGCGGCTACGGGCCCGATGAACCGGTCGATCCGGGAGATGCCCTGTCGGGCTTCCTCGCCGCACTGGAGCCGTCGAGCGGGCTACCCGCCGACGGGCGTGGAGCCCGGTTCCGCAGCCTCGTTGCGGACCGTCGCATGTTGGTCATCCTCGACAACGCCCACTCCTCCGACCAGGTGCGGCCACTTCTCCCCGGCAACCCGGACTGCGCCGTGCTGGTGACCAGCCGGGACTCCCTGCCGGGCCTCGGTGCCCGCGAGGGCGCCGTCCGGATCGACCTGGGAGTCCTCAGCAGCGACGACGCGGTGGGGCTGCTCGCAGACATGCTCGGCCCTCGTTCGCAGCCCGACGTCGAGTCCCTGCGCACGCTGGCAAACCAGTGCGCGCGGCTTCCGCTCGGACTCCGGGTTGCCGCGGAGCTCGGCCGGGCCAGGCCACTCGCGAGCGTCGCCGACCTGGTCGAGGAGCTCGCCGACGAGGGTGACCGGCTCGACGTGCTCGATCTTCCCGACGACCGGACGAGTGCCCTGCGGCCGGTCTTCGGGGCGTCGTACCAGCATCTCGGCGCGGGCGCGGCGACCCTGTTCCGCAGGACCGGACTGCACCCCGGCCATGACGCGGACGTGTTCGCCCTCGCCGCGCTATGCGGTGAGTCCGTGCGCACGACGCGTCGCCATCTCGACGAGCTGCTGAGGGCCAACCTCATCGAGGAGCGCGAGGCCCGCCGCTACCGGTCCCACGACCTGCTGCGCGCATACGCCCGCGAACTGGCCGAGTCGATCGACGAGACCGCCACTCGTGAGGCGGCCCAGCACCGCCTCCTCGACCACTACCTGGCCGCCGCCAAGGCAGCAGTCGACGTCTGGGCGCCGTACGACCGCGACCGGCGTCCCGACGTCACGGCCGATGAGTCGATCGACCTTCCGGGTCTCGAGTCGGAGGCGACCGCTCTCGCATGGCTCGACGGCGACTACGGCAACCTGGTCAGTGCCGCACAGATCGCCGACCGGCTCGACCACTACGACTACGTGCGCAAGCTCCCCGTGCTGCTGTGGCGCTACGTCGAGTCGACGGGGAGGGCGGCGCAGGCACTCCGCCTGTACGACGTGACACTGGCCGCCGCGCGTCGCCGCCACGACCGCAAGGCAGAGGGTGATGCCTTGCGGCTGATGGCACTGGCCAACTTCTCCCTGGGTGAGACCGACCAGTGCCGGCGGAACTACGAGCTCGCCCTGGTGATCCACGAGGAGCGGGGTGAGCACGTGGCGGTGAGCACCGTCCACAACGGGCTCGCCGGGGTTCACTTCGTCGAGTTCCGGCCGGGAGAGGCCACGCGAGAGCTCGAGCTCTCGCTGGCCGCGAGCAAACGCGCCGGTCACGAGAACAGCCTCGAGTCGGTGCACGTCAACCTCGGCCTCGTCCAGCACCAGCTCGGCCGCCTCGACCAGGCCGAAGAGCACGCCACCCGCTCGCTCGAGCTCGCCGAGGCGAGCGGGGACCGGCCGGTGATCGCCGAAGCGCTGGTCCTGCTGGCGGCGTTGCTTCGCGACAAGGGCGATCCCGTCGGATCCCTGGCGGCACTGGAGCGCGCGCAGGTGTTCGTCCGCGACAGTGGTGTGCGCGCCAAGGTAGCCGACATCCTCTGCGAGATGGCCCGGGCACACCGCGAACTCGGCGCCCTCGAGAAGTCACGCAGGTGCGACGAGGAGGCCCTGGAGGCGGCCACCACGATCACGGACCACGAACTGATGGCGCGTGCCCGCAACGGGCTGGGTCTCGTGCAGCGCCAGCTCGGCAACCCGCTCGATGCCGCCCGCCATCACCGGGCAGCCCTGGACCTGGCTCGGGAGCATTCGATGCTCTTCGACGAGGCACAGAGCCTCACGTTCCTCGGCGACGCGCTGTCCGACGCCGGACGCGTCGAGGACGGCGTCGAGGCCTGGCGGGCCGCCGATGACCTGTACCGCAAGGTCGACGTCGAGATCCCCGAGGCGGAGCGGGTGCGCTCACGCCTCGAACAAGGCGCGCCACCTCTTCCGGGCGCGACTCAGGGGTGACGCCGTCGCAGCGTCATCAAGGGTCCGGTTCAGACCGGTTGCATGTCCTCGACGGGCTCGAGGAGGGCGGCTGCCCCGGCTGCGGCGAGGGTTTCGTTCTCCTCGCTCAACCGCACGATCAGGGTTTCAAGATCAGCGACACGCTCGCGCAGCGCCCTGTTCTCGGCGGCCAGTCGCACGGCCGTCTGACGAGAGAGGAACTGCTGGTCGCTGCTCATGTAGCCGAGAAGCGCCTTGGCCATTCAAAAGCCTCCGAAAGTTGTGATGTGGACCTGACTCGGCCCGTCTTCAAGAGTCCCACCGCGGGCGGGAATGGTCAAACCACCGGCAACGTCCGTTTTCGCGAACCGTGGATTCTTGCGCCTCGAACCGTGGATTCCTGATGCGAGGACCGCAAGGATCCACGGTTGGCGCATCAAGAACGCGGGGTTCGCGGGGGCTTCTGGCAGACCGGGCAGAAGTACGACGACCGGTTCATGAACGCGATCCGCCGGATCGGGGCGCCACACCTGCGACAGGCCTCACCCTCACGTCCGTAGACGTTGAGCGACCGCTCGAAGTAGCCGCTCTCCCCGTTGACGTTGACGTAGAGCGCGTCGAAGGACGTGCCGCCCTGGTCGAGCGCCTGGCGCATGACCTGCTCGGCATGGTCGGCCAGCTCGCGGACCTGGCGTGCGGTCAGCTTCTCCCCCAGTCGTTCGCCGTGCAGCCCGGCCCGCCACAGCGCCTCGTCGGCGTAGATGTTGCCGACACCGCTGACCAGGGTCTGGTCGAGCAGCAGCCGTTTGACCGCGGAGGTACGCCGGCGCACCCGGCGGGTGAAGTCGTCGAGGTCGAACTCGTCGTCGAGCAGGTCGCGGGCGATGTGTGCCATCTCGGGTGGCAGCTCGGCGCCGCCGGGCGAGGTGGCCAGACCGCCGAACATGCGCTGGTCGACGAAGCGGAGCTCCTGCCCGTCAGAGAGGGTCAGGCGGATCCGCAGGTGCCTCTCGTCGGGCACGGTCGGCGGCTGCACCAGCATCTGGCCGCTCATGCCGAGGTGGCCGAGGATCGCGTCACCCGAGTCGAGCGGCAGCCAGAGGTACTTGCCGCGGCGGCGGGCGGCCTCGATCGTGCGCCCGGTCAGGGACGCGACGAAGCCGGTGGGGCCGCCGGGGTCACGACGGACGGGTCGGGTGTGCAGCACCTCGACCGAGTCGATGCGGCGTCCGACGGCGTGGGTGTCGAGTCCTCGTCGTACGACCTCGACCTCGGGGAGCTCGGGCACGGCCTCAGTCGGAGACCGTGTCGGACTCGGGCTCGACCGCGGACGCGGGGTCGGACTCAGGCACGGGCACCGGGACAGCCGAGATCTCGCCGTACGCCGTCTGCGCGGCCTGCTGCTCGGCTTCCTTCTTGGAGCGGCCGACGCCGTGGCCGTAGAGGGAGTCGCCGACCCGCACCTGGGCGGTGAACTCCTTGAGGTGATCGGGACCGGAGTCCTCGATGACGTATTCGGGCACGCCGAGGGCGCGCTCCGCGGAGAGCTCCTGGAGCGAGGTCTTCCAGTCGAGGCCGGCGCCGAGCCCGGCGGCGGCCTCCATCAGCGGGTCGAAGAGCAGGTGCACGACCGCACCGGCGTTCTCGAAGCCACCGGAGATGTAGATCGCGCCGATCACGGCCTCGACCGTGTCGGAGAGGATCGAGGCCTTGTCGCGGCCACCGGTCGACTCCTCGCCACGGCCGAGCTTGATGTGCTCACCGAGACCGATCGTGCGCGCCACCTCGGCGAGGGCGCGCGCGTTGACCACTGCGGCCCGCAGCTTCGCCAGCCTGCCCTCGGACAGGTCGGGGTGGGTGCGGAACAGCGTCTCGGTGACCACCACGCCGAGCACCGAGTCGCCCAGGAACTCCAGGCGCTCGTTGGTCGGCAGGCCGCCGTTCTCGTAGGCGAACGAGCGGTGTGTGAGGGCACGGTCCAGCAGCTCGGGATCCAGGACAGGATCGCCGAGCGCTGACCGCAACTCCTCGTACGTGAGTTCCGTGAGGTCCGGCAACGGTTCAGAGAACTCAGTCAACGGTTCAGAGAACCTGACGACGCTCGGCCTTGGCGCCGTACTGGCCGCACTCGCCGCACGCGCGGTGCGGGAGGTGCTTGGAACCGCACGCCGGGTTGGCACACGTCACGAGGGACGGCGCAACGGCCTTCCACTGCGAGCGACGGTGACGCGTGTTGCTGCGCGACATCTTCCGCTTCGGGACTGCCACTGTGATCTCCTCTGGATTCGCGAAGGCCGTTCGGCCTGCCGCTTCAGTCTGTCGTCTTGCTGTCGTCTTGCGTGAGGGCCTCGAGACCGGCCCAACGCGGGTCGATCGGCGCCTCATGGGTGTGATCGGGATCGTCGGCCAGGTGGGCACCACACTCGGTGCACAACCCGGGACAGTCCTCCTCACAGAGCGGTTGGAACGGTAGTGCAAGCACCACCGCGTCCCGCAGGACGGGCTCGAGGTCGAGCAGGTCGTCCTCGAGTCGTCGTACTTCGCTCTCTTCGTCTGCGTCGATGTCGTGGTGACCATCGTCGTAGACGTACAGCTCCTGGAACCGCGCTTCGAGCTCATCGGAGATCGGGTCCAGGCACCGCACACACTCGCCGGTGAGCCCGGTGTAGACCGTGCCCGTGACGAGAACGCCCTCCATGACCGCCTCGAGCCGCAGGTCGAGTTCGACCGGCGTGCCTTCGGCGACACCGAGGACCTCGATGCCAAGATCTGCTGGTGCCGGAACAGTCTCCGTGAATTCCTTCTGGGACCCCGGGCGGCGGCCGAGCTCGCGTGTATCGAGCACGAGCGGCGCTCTCGGGTCCAACTTCGAGGTCTTCACTTCTCCCTGTCCAGACACAACAAATCAGCCAAAGGCTACCCGGCTTCGGGGCCACTCAGCAAAACGTCTCCGGCGGGAGGCTCGTTGTTGGTTGCGTCACCCTCGAACGAGCTGCGACCGCTCAGGTTCGCGATGCCCCGCCTGACCTCCGTCAGCGTGCGCTCCAGGGAGTGTTCGAAGTTCGAGAAGCGCTGCTCGATGTAGGCGTCGGCGTCGCGTCGCAGCTGCTCGGCCTCGGTCACCGCGTCGGCGCGCACGGTCTCCGCCTCACGGGTGGCGAGCCGGAAGACCTCGGTGTCGGAGACCAGGTGGTCGCGCTTGAGCTCGGCCTGGCGGACGATCTCGATCGCCATGCCCTCGCCCTCGGCGACCACGCCGTCGCGGTCGGCCAGTACGGCGGCAGACTCACTGGTGGCGGCGGTGAACCGCTGCTCGAGCCGCTCGATCGCGTCGAGGAACTCCTGGCGGTTGATCACCGCGGAGGCCGACATCGGCATCGACCGTGCGTTCACGACCATGTCGCGCAGTGCGGCGAGCTCGGACTGTACGTCGTTCATCTGCCCTCTCCTTCGAGGCGGCGTTTCTCGTCGAGTCGCACGGCCAGGCGCTCGCGCACGAAGTCGGGCACGAGCCCGGACACGTCACCGCCGAACATGGCGACCTCCTTGACCAGGCTCGAGGCGAGGAAGGAGTACTCCGGGCTGGTGGGCACGAAGACGGTCTCGATGTCGGCCAGGCTGGAGTTCATCTGGGCCATCTGCAGCTCGTAGTCGAAGTCGCTGACCGCGCGCAGGCCCTTGACGATCGCGTGGATGTCACGGTCCTGGCAGTAGGTCGTGAGCAGCCCGGAGAACCCGTCGACGGTCACGTTCTTGAACTCGCGGCACGCCTCGCGCAGCATGTCGATGCGCTCGTCGGCGGAGAAGAGCCGGTTCTTCGACTTGTTGACCCCGACGGCGACCACGACCTCGTCGAAGAGGAGCGAAGCCCTCGACACGATGTCGATGTGACCGTTGGTGACCGGATCGAAGGATCCTGGACAGACAGCTCTGCGCACTGGACTCCTACTCCTCTGGCTCGTCGGATGGATCCGGAGCCTGGTCTGGATCCTCCTGTGGATCGCGCTCTGGATCTTGTTCTGGATCGGCCGCGTGACCATATCTCAGCACGGTCTCGCCATAACGCTTGTCGCGCCAGCCTTCGATACCCGCAGGCCAGCGATGTGACGAACCCCTCCTTCCGCGCTCGACCACGACCAGCGCGCCGGGGGCCATCCAGTCGTGCGCGACGAGCAGCCCGAGCATGGCCTCGACCTCGTCGTCGGGCAGGGGGTAGGGCGGGTCCGCGAACACCACGTCGTACGCCGACCCGGGTGGGCGCACCAGTGCGGTGGTGACCGAGGTGGGGACCACGTCGACGCCGGTGAACCCGAGCATGCGCACGTTGCTGGAGATCAGCGTTGCGGTGCGCCGGTCCTGCTCGACCAACGTCACCGCCGAGGCCCCACGTGAGCGGGCCTCCAGGCCGACGGCGCCGGAGCCGGCGTACAGGTCGAGGAAGCGGAGGCCGCTCAACGTGCCGGCCCAGGACTCGATGGCCGAGAACAACGCCTCACGCACGCGGTCGCTGGTCGGACGGGTGGCGTGGCCGTGGGGCGTCTCGAGCCGCCGTCCGCCGGCGGTGCCGCCGATGATGCGCGTCATGCGGGGTCCCCGGTCAAACCGCAGCGGAGCGAGGATTTGTCTGGGGTGCTCATGAACGCTCCATGAAGTCACTCTTGCTCGACCGTTCGAGCTCGTCGACCCGCTCGGCCAGCAGGGGCGCGACGGCGAGCGACGGGTCGTCGGCGACCAGCTTCTCGGCGGCGTCACGCGCGGCCACGATGGTCTTCTCGTCACGCAGCACCTTGAGGTGGCGCAGGCTGGACCGGAAGCCCGACTGACCGGCACCGAGCACGTCACCCTCCTGGCGTTGTTCGAGGTCGATGCGGGAGAGCTCGAACCCGTCGGTCGACCCTGCCACGGCATCGAGTCGATCACGTGCCGGCGAACCGGTCTCACTGTGGGTGACCATCAGGCAGAGACCGGGCAGCCCGCCACGACCCACGCGACCGCGCAGCTGGTGCAGCTGCGAGACCCCGAAACGGTCGGCGTCGAGCAGCACCATCGTGGTGGCGTTGGCGACGTCGACGCCGACCTCGATGACGGTGGTGGAGACCAGCACGTCGATGTCGCCGGCGGAGAAGGCGCGCATCACGCGGTCCTTGTCGTCGGGCGGCATCTTGCCGTGGAGCATCTCGACCCTGAGGCCGGACAGGGCGCCACCGGACAGCTCGGGTGCGAGCTCCTCGACCGCCGCCAGCTGGCCCTCGCGGAC
Source organism: Nocardioides sp. Soil796 (assembly GCF_001429525.1). NCBI lineage: Bacteria > Bacillati > Actinomycetota > Actinomycetes > Propionibacteriales > Nocardioidaceae > Nocardioides > Nocardioides sp. Soil796. Next base: position 272,913 of record NZ_LMSQ01000017.1, on the reverse strand, counting down.
GGACGGCAGCACGTCTCCGTCGTCGTCGACGTCGAGCTGGTCGACCTGCCCCTCCTCGGCCTCGTCGCCGCCGATGCGGGGGCACACGACGTAGACCTGGTGCCCCTTGCCGACCTCTTCGCGAACGCGTTCCCAGACCCGGTTGAGCCACTGGGGCTGGTCCTTGAGCGGCACGACGGTCGACTGGATGGGCGCGCGCCCGGCCGGAAGCTCACGCAGGGTGGAGACCTCGAGGTCCCCGAACACCGTCATCGCCACGGTGCGTGGAATGGGTGTCGCGGTCATCACGAGCACGTGCGGCGGCGCGCCGGCCTTGTCGGTCAGCGCCGCCCGTTGCTCGACGCCGAAGCGGTGCTGCTCGTCGACGACGACCAGGCCGAGGTCGGCAAACTGCACCTTGTCCTCGAGGAGCGCGTGGGTGCCGATCACCAACCCTGCTTCCCCGCTGGCCATCCGCAACATCGCCTCCTGGCGGGCGGCCTTGCCCATCGACCCCGTGAGCAGGGCGATGGTGGTGGCGTCGGCGGCACCGCCGAGCATGCCTCCCGCGGCCAGGTCGCCGAGCATGGCTCCGATCGACCGGTGGTGCTGCTGGGCCAGCACCTCCGTCGGGGCAAGGAGCGCGGCCTGTCCCCCGGAGTCGACGACGCGCAGCATGGCGCGCAGCGCGACCAGGGTCTTGCCGGAGCCGACCTCTCCCTGGAGGAGCCGGTTCATCGGGTGTGGCTGGGCGAGGTCGTGCTCGAGCTCGTCGCCGATCGCACGCTGGCCCTCGGTCAGCGTGAACGGAAGACGCTCGTCGAAGGCGGCCAGCAGACCGCCCCCACCGGTGCGGGCGCGGGCGCCCAGTGCCCGGACGGCCGCTCGACGCCTGGCCATCACCAACTGGGTGACCAGGGCCTCCTCGAACCGGAAGCGCTTGCGGGCGGCACCGAGCTGGCCGTAGTCGTCGGGCGAGTGGATCCAGCGCATCGCGGTGTGCAGGTCGACCACGCCGTGCTCGTCACGCAACCAGTCGGGCAGGGCATCGGGCATGTCGTCGACTACGGTCAGGGCGAAGCTCACCACCCGCTGGATGTCCCACGTCTCGACGGGACCGGTGACCCGGTAGATCGGGAACAGCGCCTTCAGGCTCTCGGCCATCGCCCGCGCCGACTCGGCCCGCGCGTCGTCGGGGTCGTCGGTGAGCATCACCATCTGCGGATGGTTGAGCTGCCAGTTGCCGTTGAAGGTGCTCACCTTGCCCGTGAAGACGCCCTTCGCACCGGGTGTGAGACGGGCCGCCTGCCAGTCGGCGACCCCCTTGTTGCGGGCGAACAGCGTCATCCGCAACGCCGGGCCGTCGGTCTTGACCACGGCCTCGACACGGAACGCCTGCCGGTGGGTCCGGCGGTCCTGGTACGACGCCACACGGGTGCTGACCACGTCGGCCACGACCGTCAGCGGCTGGCCCTCGACCAGGCCGCTGACCTCGGTCACCTCGCCCGTCTTCAGGTAGGTGCGCGGCAGGTGCCAGAGCAGGTCGCCGACGGTGCGCATGCCGAGCTTCTCCTGCAGGGCCTTGGCCTTGCTGGCGTCCTTCTTGCCGCTGCCGAGGACGGTCGCGATCGATGAGTCGAGGGTGATGCCGGTCATGGTGCTCCGAGGCCTCCGGTGGTTCGGTCGCGGGTCATTCGACCGCGAGGAGCAACGGGTAGCGCTCCTGGCCTCCGTCGTACACCACAGCATCCACAATCGGGTACGTCGACTCGACGTACTGCTCGCAGCGTGTCGCGAGGTCACGGCCGTCGCGTCCGGCCACCAGGGTGATCAGCTCGCCACCACCGCCCACCAGTCGATCGATGACGCCGGTGGCGACGTCGTAGAGGTCCTGGCCGACGACTGCGAAGTCGCCCTCGATGACGCCGAGCACGTCTCCGGGCTCGCAGGGCCCGCCCATGGTGATCGCCTGTCGAGCGGCGATCGTCACGCCACCGTGCCGGGCGTGCCGTGCGGTGGCGGTCATGTGGAGGAGGTCCTGGTCGAACGAGCGGCCGGGCTCGTGGACGGCGACCGCAGCCAGTCCCTGGACCTGCGCCTGGGTGGCGATCACCGCGACCCGGACCTCGCCGGACTCCTCGGCAGTGCGGGCCGCGATCTCCGCGACGCGCACGGAGTCGTGGTCGTTGGGGAGCACGATGACCTCGGCCGCACCACAGGCCTCGATCGCCTCCAGGAGCATGCCGGTGCTGGGCCGCTGCCCGGGCCCGCCGGGCACCACCACGGCACCGGCTTCGGTGAACAGCTGCTCGAGTCCGGGGCCGGCTGCGACGGCGACGATCCTGCGGCCGGTGCGGGTCGACGTACGGGCTCCGGCCTCGGCGACCTGCTCGGCGAAGTGGGTGACCCGCACGCGGTGCGGGCGGCCGGCCACGATGCCGGCCTCGATGGCGGCACCGACGTCGTCGACGTGCACATGCACGTTCCACAGCCCCTCGCCGCCGACCACGACCAGGGAGTCGCCCAGTCCGGCCAGGGTGACCTTGAGCGTGCCGACCGCGTCGTCGTCGGCGTCGAGGAGGTACATCACCTCGTAGGACGGACCGTCGGGATGCAGGTCGCCGGTCGGCATCGGGCGCGGGATGTGCGGGGCGCTGCGCGGGGCGGTGATCGGGCGGCGCCCGGTCAGGGTCGTCTCGGCCGCGTCGAGCAGCACGCACAGTCCGCGACCACCGGCGTCGACGACACCGGCGTCGGCGAGGGCCTTCAGCTGCGTGGGGGTGCGGGCCAGGGCCTCGCGGGCGGCCTCTGCGGCGCAGGCGAGCACGTCGGTGGTGCGCGCCTCGGGGTCATCTGCCCTGGCGAGCGCCGCGTCGGACGCGGCACGGGCCACCGTGAGGATCGTGCCCTCGACCGGGGTGCCGACGGCGGCGTAGCTGGCGTCGGTGGACTCGTGCAGGGCCTCGGCGAACACCTTCGCGTACCTGGTCTCCGGGCTGGCCCGGACCAGGCGGGCCGCGATGGCCCGCAGCATCTGCGACAGGATCACGCCGGAGTTGCCCCGCGCACCGAGCAGCGCACCGCGTGAGAAGGCGGCCAGCGCCGGCCCCAGCTCCGCGGCCTCGTTGCCGTCGGTGGCCTGCAGCAATGCCTCCCGGGCGGCCGAGACGGTGAGGAACATGTTGGTTCCGGTGTCGCCGTCCGGGACCGGGTAGACGTTGAGCGCGTCGATCTCCTCGCGAGCGTCACTGAGGGCCGACGTCGCGATGTCGACGAACTTCAGGATCGTGGGCAGGTCGAACCTCTGGTCCTGCATCGTCACCTCCGTCGTCGTCTCCATGTGCTGCGCACAGGCTAGTGTCTGGAACGATTTCCTTCTTCGGGTGCCCATCAGATACTCTTGTTCGGTTGCCCGGGAGCCGACCTGCTCCGGGCCCATCTCGTTCCAACATCGACTTTCCAGGAGTTCACGGTGGCTGCCGTCTGTGACATCTGCGCCAAGAAGCCGGGCTTCGGTAACAACCGGCCCTGGTCGCGCAAGATTACGAAGCGTCGCTTCAACCCGAACATTCAGCGCGTCCGCGCCACCGTCAACGGTGCGCCGAAGCGACTGAACGTCTGCACCGGCTGCCTGAAGGCTGGCAAGGTCTCCCGCTGACCTGAACGCACAGAGCCCCCTGACCGTGAGGTCCGGGGGCTCTTTTGCGTCCCCCGCCCTCTGCGTCCCCGCCCTCGTGCAACGCTCCGTCCATGACACTTCGCACCCCACCAGCAGGGGGCAAAGTGTCAACAGGGGCGCGGAAGTCGCCTGGCAGGACTCAGAAGTGCGTCCAGCCGGTCGGGCCGTCGTACGGCGCACCGTCGACCGTGACCACCGGACCGTCCTCACCGGGCTCCGAGACCGTGCCGATCACCTGCCAGCCCTCGGGTACGACGTCGGCGCTGGCGAACGTGGCCAGCAGTGGGTGGTCGTCGCCGCCGCCCAGGATGAACTGGATCGGGTCGGCACCGAGGGCCGCGCCGACGGCATGCAGGGGCTCCGCGATCTCGAACGACGCCGTGCGGATGTCGATGGCCACCCCTGAGGCCTCGGCGACGTGGGCCGCGTCGGCGAGGAGTCCGTCGGAGACGTCGATCATCGACGTCGCGCCGGCATCGGCGGCCACCTGCCCGGCGGCGTACGGCGGCGCGGGGCGGCGGTAGGCCTCGACCAGGACGCGCGGGGACCGGAAGCCGCGACCGAGGACGGCGAGCCCTCCGGCGGCCCAGCCCTGGCGGCCGCACAGTGCCACCACGTCGCCCGCCTCCGCGCCGGAGCGTACGACGGGGGCGACCGTGCAGGCACCGATCACGGTGACCGAGATGACCAGAACCTCCGAGCGCGTCACGTCGCCGCCGACGACGCTGGCGCCGACCTTGGCGCACTCGTCGGCGAACCCGTGTGCGAAGTCGAGCGCCCACTGGGCGGGCAGGTCTGCGGGTGCCGCGAGGCCGATCGTCAACGAGGTCGCGGTGCCGCCCATGGCGTTGATGTCGGAGAGGTTCTGCGCCGCGGCGCGGGCGCCGACGTCGGCCGCACCGGCCCAGTCCCGACGGAAGTGTCGCCCCTCGACCATCATGTCGGTGGACACCACCACGTGGCCGCTGCGCACCCGCAGGACAGCCGCATCGTCACCCGGGCCGATCAGCACGTGCTCGCCCTGCTCGAAGATTCCGCTGAGGGCGGAGATCAGTCCGAACTCGCCGACGTCGGCGAGTGTGGCATCAGGGGAGAACGGCGTTGCGGGCATGTGCCTCATCCCATCAGGCAAGAATCGCCACCACCTACCGACACGCGGGCCCGAGGCGGTAGGTTGACGTGGCAATGTCCACAACAGACCGAGGAGCTCCCATGGTCGTCCAGGCCTACATCCTGATCCAGACCGATGTCGGCAAGGCCGCTGAGGTTGCCACGTCCATTGCCCAGATCAAGGGCGTCACCCTGGCCGAAGACGTCACGGGTCCCTACGACGTGATCGTGCGCGCCGAGGCCCGCAACGTCGACGAACTCGGCAAGCTGGTCGTCTCCAAGGTGCAGAACCTCGAGGGCATCACCCGCACGCTGACCTGCCCGGTCGTCCACATCTGATCCAGGTGCGACCACGCAGTTCGCGTCGGCGCCCCGTGCCCGCCCGGGCATGGGGCGCTGTCGCGTCTGCTGCACTGCTGCTCGTGTCCGGCTGCTCCGGGGCCGTCGAGATCGACTCACCCGACGTCGACGACGCGACCCGCGCCACGTGCGAGTCGTTCCTCGACGCGCTGCCCGACACGCTCTCCGGTGAGTCCTCGGTCGACGTCGAACCCGACGACGCCCTGGGCCGGGCGTGGGGCGATCCGCCGATCGTGGTGACCTGCGGCGTCGACAAGGCCGAGGGGTTCAACAAGTTCTCCGCGTGCTGGGAGGCCAACGGCGTCGGGTTCTACGCTCCCGACGACCAGCTCACCGACCCCGCCGCCGACATGGTGCTGACCACGATCGGGTTCACCCCGCGCGTGGAGATCCGGGTGCCCGGCGAGCTGCGGCCGCCCGATGCGGTCACCGTCGACGTCGGCACCGCGGTGAAGAAGCACCTCGAGCGCGACGGCCACCCCTGCGTCTGAGGGGCCCGAACGTCAGGGAGTATCCCGACTTTGGGGCCCGAACGTCAGGGAGTATCCCGACTTTGGGGCCCGAACGTCAGGGAGTATCCCGACTGAGGGGCCGGAACGTCAGGGAGTATCAGGCGTGTTCAGCGGAGGCCGAGGTCGCGGGCCAGCGCCAGTCGGATCAGCCGGTCGACCAGCTCGGGGTAGTCGACACCGCTGGCCGCCCACATCCGCGGGAACATCGACAGGCTGGTGAAGCCGGGCATCGTCTCGACCTCGTTGAGCACGATCCGGCCGTCGTCGAAGACGAAGAAGTCGACCCGGGCCAGCCCCTCGACGTCGAGCGCCTCGAACGCGCGCACGGCGTACGCCTTGACCCGGTCGGCCAGCTCGGGCTCGAGCTTGGCAGGTACGTCGAGGGCGGTGTTCTCCTCGGGGAGGTACTTCGCCTCGAAGTCATAGAACTGGTGGTGCGGGTCGACCCTGATCTCGGCAAGTTCGCTGGTGAGGTGGGCCTCGTTGCCCTCCCCCTGGAGTACGCCGCACTCGACCTCGCGGGCTCCGATGGCGGCCGCCTCGACGATCACCTTCGGGTCGAAGCGGCGGGCCTCGTCGAGCGCGGCGTCGAGCTGGTCGACGGAGTTGACCCGGCTGATCCCGAAGCTGGAGCCGGCCCGGGCCGGCTTCACGAAGACCGGGAACCCGAGCTCCTCGATGCGGTTGCGGCAGCCGGCCTCGTCACGCGACCAGTCACGCGGCGTGATCACGACGTACGGCAGGACGGGGAGGTCCTGGGCCTCGAAGAGCAGCTTCATGAACGCCTTGTCGGTGCCCACGGCCGACGACAGCACGCCGGCGCCGACGTAGCGGACCCCGGCCATCTCGAGCAGTCCCTGGAGGGTGCCGTCCTGGCCGAACGGCCCGTGCATGACCGGGAAGACCACGTCGACCTCACCGAGCGTCTCCACCCCCGCGATCTCCGAGGAACCGGCCGCACCCGGGCGCATCACGAGTGAGCTGGTCTCGCCGGGGCTCAGCGCAACCTCCTGCTCTCCCACGACCATCGGCAGCTCGCCGGCCTCGCCGAGGGCGAGCGGGTTCGCGTCGGGGTTCTCCAGCACCCAGGTGCCGGTGGTGGTGATGCCGATCGGCACGACGTCGTACTTCTCGCGGTCGATCGCCTTCAGCACGCTGCCGGCCGAGATGCACGAGATCGAGTGCTCGCTGGAGACGCCTCCGAAGACGACGGCGACACGGGGCTTCCTGGTCTGATCAGTCATAAGGCGTCAGACCCTAGCGCTGTACGGCGTCGAGTTCCGCCTTGGTGAGGACGGGTCGCACCTCGAGTTGCACGTCGTCCAGCGGGTTGACGCCCTCGGGGCTGCGGTCGATCGCGCACACCACCACCTCGACGACGGCACCGGCCGCACGGAGTGCGTTCGTGGCATCGCGTACGGCGCCACCAGTGGTGATCACGTCCTCGATGATGGTGATCCGACGGCCCTCTACGTCCGGCCCCTCGGCGAGCTTGCAGGTGCCGTACTCCTTGGCCTTCTTGCGCACGAACAGCGCGGGCAGGTTCATCCGCATGCTCAGCGCGGTGACGATCGGGATGCCGCCGAGCTCGAGGCCGCCGAGCAGTTCGGTGCCCTCGGGCACCAGGTCGACCATCTGGTCGGCGACCCGGCCCAGCAGGACCGGGTCTGATTCGAAGAGGTACTTGTCGAAGTACTCGTGCGACACCTGGCCGGAGCGGAGGGTGAACTCCCCGCTCAGTCGGCAGCAGGCATCGATGTCGCGGGCGAGGGTGGTGTCGTTCGTCTCGTCAGTCACGGGCCCCATCATGTCGCACGGCCGAGACCTCCTAATGTGGTGCCCATGCCTGAGAAGCCGTTGCGCCCCGCCACCGTTGCCGTCACCTCCGGTCGCCCGAAGGCCGAGCCGGATGCTCCACTGAACGTCCCGATCACCATGGCGTCGACGTACGTCGCCGGCGGCGACCTCGAGTACGGCCGCTACGGCAACCCGACCTGGACGGCGTTCGAGGGTGCCCTCGGTGACCTCGAGGGCGGACGCTGCCTGTCGTTCGCGTCGGGCCTGGCCGCGGTGTCCACGATCTTCGACCTGGTCGGCCAGGGGCAGACCGTCGTGGCCCCGCGCCACTCCTACACGGGCACGATCATGCAGCTCGCCGACCTGGAGTCCCGCGGACGTGTGAGCGCGCGCCTCGTCGACATCACGAACACCGCCGAGGTGGTCGCCGCGTGTGAGGACGCCTCACTGGTGTGGCTCGAGTCGCCGACGAACCCGGCGCTCGAGGTGGCCGACATCCCCGCGATCCGCGCCGCGGCCCACGAGGCCGGCGCCTACGTCGTGGTCGACAACACCTTCGCCACTCCCCTGCTGCAGCGGCCCCTCGAGATGGACGTTGACATCGTGGTCCACTCGGCCACGAAATACATCGCCGGGCACAGCGACGCGTTGATGGGCGCGATCGTCACGCGCGACGCCGAGCTGTTCGACGTACTCAAGAAGCGACGCGACCTGATCGGCGCCGTGCCCGGCACGCTCGAGGCCTACCTGGCGCTGCGCGGCCTGCGCACCCTGCACCTCCGCGTCGAGCGCGCGGAGTCCAACGCGAAGGAGCTGGTACGCCGGCTCGAGGAGCACCCGGCGATCGGCGAGGTCCGCTACCCGGGGTTCGGCGGCATCGTCTCGATCGTGTTGGCGCAGGGCGCGATGGCCGCCGACCTGCTGACCCGCAAGACGTCGCTGTGGATCCACGCCACCAGCCTCGGCGGCGTCGAGTCGACCTTCGAGCGCCGGCGTCGTTGGGCCAGCGAGGCCTCCACCATCCCCGACGGGCTGGTGCGGATGTCAGTCGGCATCGAGGACGTCGAGGACCTCTGGGACGACCTGCGCACGTCGCTCGACGACCTGGTGTGACGCTGCTGCGTCAACCGGCACGGCAGTGGCCCAGACCTCGTCCCCAGGTCTGACCTGCCTGTCGCACTCAGTCGTGCTCGGGCTTGGGGTCGCGGGCGATGAAGCCGTCCATCATGCCGGAGACCGTGAGGCGGCCCGCCACGACCTCGGTGACCGCCTCGGCGAGCGGTGCGTCGACGCCGTTGCGACGGGCCAGGTCGAGGATCGAGGCACACGACTTGGCGCCCTCGGCGACCTGGTTGGTCGTCGCGTAGATCTCCTCCGCGGTCATCCCCTGCCCGAGCTTCTCGCCGAACGTGCGGTTGCGGGACAGCGGTGAGGAACAGGTGGCGACGAGGTCGCCGAGCCCGGCCAGCCCCATCATCGTCATCGGGTTCGCGCCGAGCTTGATGCCCAGGCGGGCCGTCTCGGCCAGCCCACGGGTGATCACCGACGCGGTGGTGTTGTCGCCGAAGCCCAGCCCGACGGCCATGCCGACCCCGAGGCCGACGACGTTCTTGTAGGCGCCACCCAGCTCGCAGCCGACCACGTCGACCGAGGTGTAGGGACGGAACGCCTTCGAGTGCACCAGTGCCTGGATGCGCTGGGCCACGTCGTGGTCCTCGCAGGCCACGACGGAGGCGGCGGGCTCACGGCGGGCGATCTCGCGGGCAAGGTTCGGGCCGCTGACCACGGCGATGCGCTCGGGACCGGCGTCGGTCACCTCGGCGATCACCTCGCTCATCCGCTTCACGGTGCCGAGCTCGACGCCCTTCATCAGCGAGACCATCACCGCGTTCTTCGGGATGTACGGCGCCCACTCGGTGAGGTTCGCCCGGAGGGTCTGCGACGGCACGGTGAGTACGACGACCTCGGCCCCGGCGAGCGCCTTCTCGGGGTCGGTGGTGGCCTTTATCGTGTGCGGCAGCTCGATGCCGGCCATGTAGTCGGTGTTCTCGTGCTTGTCGTTGATGTTCGCGCACACCTCGTCGCGACGGGCCCACATGGTCACGTCGCTGCCGGCGTCGGCGAGGATCATCGAGAACGCGGTCCCCCACGAACCGGCACTGAAGACTGCCACCTTGCTCATCAGTTGTCCTTGCCCTTCTTCTGCTGCTTGTGGGGGTTGCCGGTCATGCTCACACCGGCCTTGCGCGGATCGAAGCGTTCGGCCGGGGCCGTCTCGCCACGGATGTCTTCGAGCAGCCCGGTGATCGCGGCCATCACCCGGTCGGTGGCGGTCTGCACCGACTGGACGGAGAGGCGCTCCTTCTCCGGCAGCTCGAGGAGGTCGTCGAGGTCGACGGGGTCACCGGCCTTGACCGTGACGGTCCTGCGCGGGATCACGTGCACCCGGTGACCGTAGGGCGCGAGGACGTCCTGGACTCCCCAGTGCGCCACGGGGATCACGGGGCACCCGGTCTCGAGGGCGATGCGGGCGGCACCGGACTTGCCTGTCATCGGCCAGAGACCGGGGTCACGGGTGATGGTGCCTTCGGGGTAGACGACGACGCACTGCCCCTCACGCACTGCCTGCACGGCGGCGGTGTAGGCACCGACGGCGTCCGCGGTCTGGCGAGCCACCGGGATCTGCCCGGCCGAGTTGAGGAAGGTGCGGAGGAACTTGTTGGAGAAGAGTCCGGCCTTCGCGAGATAGCGGGCCATCCGGCCGTGGTCGTAGAGGAAGTGGCCGGCCATCATCGGGTCGATGTGGGAGACGTGGTTGAGCACCACGACGCAGCCGCCGCTGGCCGGGATCTTCTCTCCGTCGATCCAGACCCGCTTCGACACGGCGAGCAGGGTCGGCTTCATCACGGCCACTGCGAGGCCGAAGGCCCATCCACGGGGTTGGTCGAGATCACGAACGGTCAAGGCGCCTCTTTCATCCTTCGCACGCGACCTTGCCGTGATCGCGCTGCAACGTGCCAGCAGGCTACTCGGTGCCGGCCGCGACTGCCCTCGGGCACGCGGTCGAGAGAAGGGTGGGAGAATCTTCGCGATGTCCAGTCAGCCCTCGTTCGTCGTCCTCGTGCCGGTCAAGCCACCGTCGATCGGCAAGTCGCGCCTGTCCACGATGCCCGATCCGCAACGGATCTCGCTGGCCACTGCGTTCGCGCGCGACACGATCTCGGCCGCGCGCCGGGCGTCTCGGGTCGCCGAGGTCATGGTGGTCACCGATGACCACCGGTTCGCCGCACTCGCCGTCGCCGAGGGCTGCTCCGTCCTGCCCGACGGGGTGCACGGCGACCTCAACGGCACACTCGTGCAGGCCGCCCACGAGTGCGCGCGGCGCTGGCCGGCGTACGGCCTTGCGGCGCTGTGCGGCGACCTGCCCGCACTGCGGCCGGACGACCTCGACGAGGCGCTGGCGCAGGTGCCGGCCGACGGTCCCGCGTTCGTGACCGACGCCCTTGGCACAGGCACCACGATGTACGCCGCCCGCTCGCTCAGCCACTTCGACCCGGACTTCGGCGGGGAGTCCGCGCGACGCCACCGCGAGGCCGACGCCCTGCCCATCGACGGCGAGCTGTCGAGCCTGCGACAGGACGTCGACGAGGCGGGTGACCTGGGCCGGGCCATGGTGCTCGGCGTCGGGGACCACACCAACGCCACCCTCTGAACGACGGCGGCGCCGCCTCCCGTTGGCGGGAGACGGCGCCGGATCGAGCAGTCGGCGGATCAGGCCTTCTTGGCGGGAGCCTTCTTCGCGGGT
>NZ_LMSQ01000017.1:248773-261601 GCF_001429525.1 Nocardioides sp. Soil796 | reverse complement strand
GGTCGCCGTCGTCTTCGCCGGAGCAGCAGCCTTCGTGGCCTTCTTCGCCGGCGCCTTCTTCGCGGGCGCCTTCTTGGCTGCGGCCTTGGTGGCTGCACCTGCTGCACTGGCCGCCTTCTTGGCCGGTGCAGTCGCCTTGGCCAGGGTGAGCTTCGGCAGCTTCTTCGCACCGGAGATCACGGCCTTGAGGTCGGCACCCGGGGTGAACTTCGGGATCGCCTTCTTCTTGGCCCGCATCTTCTCGCCGGTGCGCGGGTTCCGCACCGTGCGCGCCTCGCGGATCTTCTTCTCGAACGAGCCGAAGCCCGTGATGGCGACCTTCTCCCCCTTGGCGACCTCACGGGTGATGGTGTCCAGGACGGACTCCAGCGCGTGGGCGGCGGCCTTCCGGTTGCCCTCGTAGCGTGCGGCCAGGGTGTCGATGAGCTGAGTCTTGTTCACTAGCTTCCCTTCCAATGAACCAATCCGGCCGAGCTCCTGCCCGACATCTCCCATGCACGCTAGGCATTCGTGGCTCAACTCACAATGACCACGGCGCGTTTTCGACCGAATTCCTTTACGGGAAATTCGCGGTCCAGACCACCATTTCCCTTGTCCGGTGTGGAATTGGGTTCCGAGGAGAAGTCGTGAAATGCGCGAATCCCTTGCCAGGCAAGGGATTCGCGGTCAATCAGTCAGAAGTAGAGGCTCTCAAAGAGTCGCCGGCTTCCACGCAGGACGATTTGATTCGTATGCCGCGATGTCGACCTCGTTCGACAGCGTGATGCCGATGTCGTCGAGCCCGTTGAGCAGCCGGTAGCGCGTGTAGTCGTCGATGTCGAAGGAATCCTCGATCGCGTCAGGCCCTTCTCCGGCCCTCACGGTGCGGCTCTCGAGGTCGACGGTGACCGTCGTGCCCGGGTGCTCGGCGAGGTGGTCCCAGATCTTCTGCACGACCTTCTCGTCGACCTGCGCCGCCAACAGTCCGGCCTTGCCGGAGTTGCCGCGGAAGATGTCGGCGAAGCGCGAGGAGATGACGGCCCTGAACCCGTAGTTCTGCAGGGCCCACACCGCGTGCTCACGCGACGAGCCGGTGCCGAAGTCGGGTCCGGCGACCAGCACCGACGCCTCGGCGTACTCCGGCTTGTTCAGCACGAAGTCGGGGTCGTTGCGCCAGGCCGCGAAGAGGCCGTCCTCGAAGCCGGTGCGGGTCACCCGCTTCAGGTAGACCGCGGGGATGATCTGGTCGGTGTCGACGTTGCTGCGCTTGAGCGGTACGGCGACACCGGTGTGGGTGGTGAACTTGTCCATGATGCTCAGGCGTCCTTTCCGGCGGTCGCGCTTGCGGAGACCAGGTCGGCGGGGGAAGACAGCGTGCCGCGCACGGCGGTGGCAGCGGCGACGGGGATCGACACGAGGTGCGTGCGACCGCCCTTGCCCTGACGTCCCTCGAAGTTGCGGTTGGACGTCGACGCGCTGCGCTCACCCGGGGTCAACTGGTCGGGGTTCATGCCCAGGCACATGGAGCAACCAGCTCCGCGCCACTCTGCGCCGGCCTCGATGAATACCTTGTCGAGCCCTTCTTCCTGGGCCTGCAGGCGCACCCGCACCGAGCCGGGCACGACGAGCAGACGGGTGCCGTCGGCGACCTTGTGGCCCTTGATGATCTCGGCGGCGAGGCGGAGGTCCTCGATGCGACCGTTGGTGCACGAGCCGACGAACACGGTGTCGACGTGGACCTCGCGCATCGGCGTACCGGCCTCGAGGCCCATGTACTTGAGGGCGTTCTCGGCGGCGACGCGGTCCTGCTCTTCCTCGAACTCCGCGGGGATCGGGACGTTGCCGCCCAGCGGCACGCCCTGGCCGGGGTTCGTGCCCCACGTGACGAACGGCGTCATCTCGGAGGCGTCGAGCACGATCTCCTTGTCGAACTCCGCGTCGTCGTCGGTGACCAGGGTCTTCCAGTGCGCGACCGCGGCGTCCCAGTCGGCACCCTTGGGGGCCTCGGGCTTGCCCTCGATGTAGTCGAAGGTGGTCTGGTCAGGGGCGATCAGGCCGGCCTTGGCACCCCACTCGATCGACATGTTGCAGACCGTCATGCGGCCCTCCATCGAGAGCTCCTCGATGGCCTGGCCGCGGTATTCGACGATGTAGCCCTGGCCACCACCGGTGCCGGTGTGCGTGATCAGGGTGAGCACCATGTCCTTGGCGGTGACGCCCTCGGGCAGCGAGCCGTTGATGGTCACGGCCATCGTCTTCGGCTTGGCCTGCATCAGCGTCTGGGTGGCCAGCACGTGCTCGACCTCCGACGTACCGATGCCGAACGCGATGGCGCCGAACGCGCCGTGGGTGCTGGTGTGCGAGTCGCCGCACACGATGGTCATGCCGGGCTGGGTCAGCCCGAGCTGCGGACCGACCACGTGCACGATGCCCTGCTCGATGTCGCCGAGCGGGTGCAGGCGTACGCCGAACTCCTCGGCGTTCTTGCGCAGGGTGTCGACCTGGGTCTTGGAGACCGGGTCGGCGATCGGCTTGTCCCAGTCGATGGTCGGGACGTTGTGGTCCTCGGTGGCCAGGGTCAGGTCGGGGCGACGCACCTTGCGGCCAGCGAGACGGAGACCGTCGAAGGCCTGCGGCGAGGTGACTTCGTGAATGAGGTGGAGGTCGATGAAGAGGAGGTCGGGTTCTCCTTCAGCACTGCGGACGACATGCTCGTCCCACACCTTCTCCGACAGGGTCTTGCCCATGACTTCCCTCCACGACTTTCTCGAGCGACGTTCCTCAGGTCACAGAGACTAGCTCTTGCATCCCATGATCTGAGACGGCAGTATTGCCATATGGACAACTCTAGCGGAGTCGGCGTTCTCGACAAAGCCGCCCTGGTGCTCGCCGCACTGGAGGCCGGCCCGGCCACCCTTGCGGGACTGGTCGCAGGCACAGGGCTGGCACGACCGACGGCGCACCGCCTGGCCGTGGCCCTCGAACACCACCGCCTGGTGGCCCGCGACATGCAGGGCCGCTTCGTCCTCGGACCGCGCCTGGCCGAGCTCTCCGCCGCCGCCGGCGAGGACCGCCTGCTCGCCGCGGCCGGTCCGGTCCTGGCCCGCCTGCGCGACATCACCGGCGAGTCCGCACAGCTGTGGCGCCGTCAGGGTGAGCACCGCGTCTGCGTCGCTGCCGCCGAGCGTCCCAGCGGCCTGCGCGACACCATCCCGGTCGGCTCGCAGCTGACCATGCGCGCGGGTTCCGCCGCCCAGGTGCTGCTGGCCTGGGAGGACCCCGAGCGCATGCACCGCGGCCTGCAGAACGCGGCGTACTCCGCCACCGCCCTCTCGGGCATCCGGCGCCGAGGCTGGGCGCAGTCGGTCGGCGAGCGCGAGCAGGGGGTGGCCTCGGTCTCCGCACCGGTGCGCTCCCCCAGCGGCAAGATCATCGCGGCGGTGTCCGTCTCCGGCCCGCTCGAGCGGCTTTCCCGTCAGCCCGGCCGGATGCACGCACCCGCTGTCATTGCCGCCGCCGAGCGGCTCTCCGAGTCACTCCGCCGCGCCGCCGCCGAGTGACCACGAACCGTGCATTCTTGATGCGCGAGCCGTGGATTGTTGCGCTTCGAACCGTGGGTTCTTGATGACTGTGCCGCCACCGCGACACTCGAGCATCACCCTGTAGGCCAGCTCGAGAGTGCCAGCAGACTGGCTCACAACAGGCGGTGGATCTCGTCGGCGAAGGCCGCGTGCACGGCCTCGGACGGATGGAACCCGTCAGAGGCGAACGGCCTCTCGACGTCGAAGGCGGGACCGTTCAGGGGCAGGTGCTGAACGCTCGGGTACGACGACACGATCGACCGTCCGGCGCGGTCGAGTGCCCGTGAACGCAGGCCCATCACCGAACGCAGCGGTCGCGGCAGACGCGTGAACATCGACATGTCCGGCACCCCGAGGAGCACGACCTGGGCGCGCGGCGCCGTACGGCTGAGGGCGTCGAGCAGGGCAGTGAGCTCAGCGCGCCAGCGTCGCGTGGAGTGCAGCCCCTTCGCATCGTTGACACCCACCGACAGCACCACGACGTCGGCGGAGGCGAGCTCCGGCGCACGTGAATCGACCAGGTCGAGCACACCGCCCGCGGTCAGGCCTGACTGCGCCACCACCGCGCGTCGTACGGCGTGACCGTCCGAGAGCAGGACGGCCAGCCGACCCGCGAGCGTGGCGTCGTGGTGGGCGATCCCGACACCGGCAGCCACGGAGTCACCGAGCACCACCAGATGCAGCGGTGCACCGGAGAAAGGACCACGGGTGTCCTCGAGACCGTCGGCCTCGGGCAGTCGCTCGATGGTGCGCCGGGCGCTGACGCCCTGCACGGCGACGAGTCCGACCGCACCGGCGACCAGGGACAGGGGCACGAGCAGCAGCCGGACAGCCCCCATCAGAAGAGGGCCTCCTGCTCGATGTCGAGCAGCGTCTGCTTGCGCTCCACTCCCCCGGCGTAGCCGGTGAGCGAGCCGTCCGCACCGATCACCCGATGGCACGGGATGACAATCGGGATCGGGTTGCGCCCGTTGGCCAGACCGACCGCGCGCGATGCCGCGTTCGTGTGGCCCAGGCGATGCGCGATCTGACCGTACGACGCGGTCTCTCCGTGCGGGATCAGCTGGAGCTCCTTCCAGACCCGCTGCTGGAACTCGGTGCCGTGCGGGGCCAGGGGAAGGTCGAAGTCGGTCAGGTCGCGAGCGAAGTACGCCGTCAGCTGCCGGATCGTCTCGACGAGCACCGGGTGGTCGTCATCGCGGGCACCGAGAGGTCGCCCGTCACTGGGCTGGCGGAACGGCGAGAACTCGATCGCCGACACCGCGCCCTCGCGTTCGATGATGCGCAGCTCGCCCACGGGCGAATCCATCAGGGTCCACATGTCAGTTCATCTCCTCTGGGTGGGCGAGCGAACGCCACAGGTACATCAGTGCATAGGAGCGCCACGGGCGCCATGGTTCCGCGATGCCGTCGGCGTCCTTCGGGTCGGCGCCGAGGCCGGCCAGCGCATGGCGCACGGCCACGTCGGTAGGCAGGAACACGTCGGGATCGCCCAACGCCCGCATCGCTATGTAGTCGGCCGTCCACGGCCCGATGCCGGGCACGGCCAGGAGCCCACGGCGTACGTCGGCGCGGTCGGCCCGGCGGTCGAGGCTCACCCGGCCGTCGGCCAGGGAAGCGCACAGTTCGGTGAGCGCTCGACCCCGGGCGCGGGGCATCGGCAGGTCCTCGGGATCGAGCGCCGCCAACGCAGTGGCCGTCGGGAACAGGGTCGTGAGTCCGTCGGACCCCAGCTCGTCGGGCAGCGGCACACCGTGGGCCGCGGCCAGTCGGCCGGCCACGGTTCGGGCCCCGGCGACACTCACCTGCTGGCCCAGGACCGCGCGGACGGCGATCTCGTCGCCGTCGACGTGACCGGGCACCCGGAGTCCGGGCAACGCGCGGACCAGGGCACCGACCAGCGGGTCCTCGACCAGTTGGTCAGCGACCGCCATCGGGTCGCAGTCGGCGTCGAGCAGCCGGCGGACGCGCTCGACGGCAGCTGACGTGTCGCGCAGGTCGGCCAACCGGAACGTCGCCGACACCAGCGCGATGCCTCCCTCGTCGACGGCGTCGTCGAGCTCGAGGTGCACGGTGCCGGGTCCGTAGGGCAACGCCAGCGCCCGGGCATACCACCCGTCGCCGACCGCCTCGACGCCCGGAATCGCTCGCAGGGCAAGGAAGTCGAGCAACGCGCGTCCCGCGAACGGCGTACGCACGGCCAACCGCATCGACAGCTGTCCGGCCGCTCCGCGGGAGGGCGTACGACGACCGCGCAGGTCGGTCGGCGACGACGCATAGACCTCGCGGATCGTGTCGTTGAACTGGCGGATGCTGGAGAACCCGGCGGCGAACGCGACGTCCGCGAACGTCATCGTCGTCGTCTCGACGAGGATCCGCGCGGTCTGCGCGCGGCGGGCCCTGGCCAGGGCGAGGGGGCCGGCACCGAGCTCGGCGTTGAGGATGCGGGTCAGGTGTCGCGAGGTGTATCCCAGCGACGTGGCGAGCCCCTCGACGCCGTCGCGGTCGACCACGCCGTCGGCGATGAGACGCATCGCGCGACCGGCCACGTCGGCGGCGACATCCCAGTCAGGACTGCCCGGAGTGGCATCGGGAAGGCAGCGCTTGCAGGCCCGGAAGCCCGCCGACTGTGCAGCGGCGGCGGTCGGGAAGAACGAGACGTTCTTCGAGGCCGGGGTGCGCGCCGGGCACGAGGGGCGGCAGTAGATGCCGGTCGTGTGCACCGCCGTGTAGAACACCCCGTCGAAGCGGCGGTCCTTGCTCTTCACGGCCCGGTAGCAGGCCTCGGTGTCGGTGAACATGGCTCCATCCTGCCGCACCCACGAAGCCCGTTCTAGCGGAAATCAGACACGGCCATCGGGAGCGAGCTCGCGACGGGTCGAGCAGAACTCACGACGGGTCGATCAGAACTCACGACAGGTCGATGTGTGAACGGAGCTCGGCCCGCGTGTGGATGCCGAGCTTCATGTAGACGTGCCGCAGGTGGTACTCCACGGTCTTCGGGCTGAGGAACAACGCCGCCGCCGCTTCACGGGTGGTGCGGCCGGCGCCGAGCAGACCGGCGATCTGCAGCTCCTGCGGGGTGAGCAGGTCGATGCTCCGGTCTCCGCGACGATGTGGCTGCTCCCCCGTGGCCTCGAGCTCGGCCGCTGCCTGCTCGGCCCACGGCCCGGCACCCAGCTCCTCGAACGTCGCCAGCGCCTCCCGAAGGACCGGCCGCGCGGCCACCCTGCGCCGAGACCGGCGGTGCCAGGACCCCACCGCCAGTTGGGTCCTGGCTCGCTCGAAGAGGTCGGGGCTGCCGTCGTGCAGGGACAGCGCCGCGTCGAAGTGTACGGACGCCCCGCCCCCTGCCAGCAGCGCCAAGGTGCGCTCCGCACGCGCGATCGCCCACGGTTGCCCCTTCGCCAGCGCCCGGGACCGATACACGGCGGCGATCTCCCCGGCCTCGGCCGCCCGACCGAGCCGGACCAGCGCTTCGGCCCGTTCTGGTCCCGGGGACAGGTCGACGTCCAGCAAGCCGATCCGCGACAACAGGGACTCGAGCGCCTCGAAGTGGCCGAGCGCCTCGTGGGCGCGCCCGGCCCCGAGGGCGAGGTCTCCCAGCGCGGACAACGCCCAGGCACGCGCCAACGCAATGCCGTGTCCATCGGCCAGTGTGCTGGCCTCGTCGGCGTCACGACGGCAGTCGTCCGCCTGCCCCATCCGGGCCGACAGCCAGGCGCGACCGGCCAGCGACATCGCCAGGTCGGTGGTCTGCCCCGACTCACGGGCCAGCGCCACCGCCTCGTGGTAGACCGCCAGGGCACTCGACCACCGGTCGGTGGTGGCGTGGTCGCGGGCCACGTGGAAGAGCAGGGTGGGCAGCGTCCCCAACGCACACCTGTCGCGCAGCTCCTGCACGACGTGGTCGACCAGGTCCCGTCCGGTGCTCGACTCACGCAGGAACAAGGAGCCCAACACCATCCACCCGGGGCGACGCAGGTCGTCGCTCCACCAGGTGCCCTGCTCCAGCTCCTCGACCGCCGAGCGGATCAGCTCGATGCCCGGCTCACCGGCGAGCACCCGCGCCATGCCGATCGTCATCCGACCACGCACTTCGACGTACGTCGACGTCACCGAGTCCAGGAGCGCCTCGAGCCGAGTGGCTGCGGCAAGTCCCTCCGCGGTCGCGCCCAAAAGGAAGCACGCGTTGATCTGGTCGGCAGCCAGCATCGCGGCCGCATCGGGGTCGGTGACGGCGAGGGCGAGGCTGGCCCGACGCAGGAGCGTCCCGGCCAGATCGAGCGAGCCGGCCCGCATCTCCAGGTTGCCGCGCACACCGTCCACCGCGGCACCCACCTCCGAGCCCGGAGCCACCTCGGAGGCGTGCTCGAGCAGGGTCTCTGCCCGAGCCAACTGCCCGGCCAGCCACGCCGCCTCCCCCGCAAGGAGCAGTCGCTGAGCCGTCGCCCGCACGCTCCCGCTCAGTGCCGCTGCCCGCTCGTACGCCGTGGCCGCGACCGAGTGGGCGCCCCGGCCGGCCGCCCGGCTGCCCACCTCGGCCAGCAGGTCACCGACGTGTTCGTCGACGCCGATCACGGTCTCGCTGAGATGCCAGGCCCTCCGGTCGGGGTCCGACTGGGGCTGGGAGTGCGCGACAGCCAGATGGGCACTCCTCCGCTCTGCCGGCGAGGCGGCCCCATAGGCACTGGAGCGCACGAGCGGATGGCGGAACGTGATGCCGCCGGACGAGAGGGCGACGAGTCCGACCTCCTCCGCGGCGGTCAGGTCACCGATGCTCGTGCCCAGCTCAGTGAGCGCACGACCCACCACGGCGGCGTCGGCTTCGGCGATCGAGGCGACCAGGAGCGCCTTCCTCGTGCGCGCGGGCAGGGCGAGGACCCGCCGTCCGAACTCACCCAGCAGCCGGTCCGGCACGGTCAGGGGCGTGGTCGGCGCCAGCCGGTCGATCGCATCGACCTCCTCCGCCAGCTCCACGACGGCGAGCGGGTTCCCCGCGGTAGCCCGGTGCACCCGGGCGACGGTGTCGGGTGCCACGGGAGCGTTCGCGGAGTCGGCGAGCAGCCGCGCCACGGACTCGGGCGGCAGCCCTTCGAGCTCCAGGCGTGGAAGGTCGGAGTCGAAGACCGGTGTGCCCGTGGTGGGTCGCGTCGCCACCACGACCGCGATCGGGTCGGCCATCAGTCGGCGGCTGGCGAAGACGAGGGCCTCCGCCGAGGGATGGTCGAAGAAGTGGGCGTCGTCGACGAGCAGGAGCAGGGGCTCCTCCTCCGCACAACGGCTGAGCAGTCCCAGGGTGGCTGCACCGACCGCGAACCTGTCCCCCGCCGTACCCTCGCGCAGCGCCAACGCCACCTCCAGGGCCGTGGCCTGGGGACCCGGCAGGGCCGGGAGCAGGTCGAGCAACGGCAGCAGGAGCTGGTGCAGTCCCGCGAACGCGAGACCGCTCTCCGACTCCACCCCGTCAGCCTTCAGGATGCGCACCGACTCGGCCTTGTCGGCCAGGTTGCGCAGCAGCGTCGACTTGCCGATCCCCGGCTCGCCCGTCACGACGAGCACGCCGCTCTGCTGGATCCGGGCGCCGCCGACCAGCCTGTCCAGGGCCAGGATCTCGGCGTCGCGCCCGACCAGCATCTTCTGATCGTACGGACACCAACGCTAGCGAGTGATTCCAAGGGGTGCCGGATCAGCGAGCGGTCNGCAAGGCGGACNNNGAGCGAAGGCGGGACGGAGTCCCGTCGAGTCGAGGACAACGCCGCCGGTCGGGATGCGGGGCATCGCGCGCCCGGCACTTCCCCTTGGAATCACTCGCTAGGTGGGTCACCGGATTCGGAGCGGCCACGTCCGGCGTCACTGTGGGCAGCACATCCACCACCGGAGGAGCACCGACATGAGCACCATCGACCAGACCCCCGCCAGCACCGCCGTCGACCCCGACAAGCTGATGGCCTTCGTCTTCCGCGCCGTCGAGGAGGTGGGCGCCGGCCTCAACGGCGCCCTCGTCGTGATGGGCGACCAGCTCGGCTACTACCGGAGCCTCGCCGATCACGGGCCGACCACCGCGGCCGAGCTGGCCGAGCGCACCGGGACGGAGCCGCACTACACCCGCGAGTGGCTCAACTGCCAGGCCGCCGGCGCCTACGTCACCTACGACCCCGACACCGGGCGCTACACGCTCCCGCCCGAGCAGGCGGTGGCGATGACCGACAGTGAGAGTCCGGCGTACCTCCCGGGGCTGTTCCAGACCGCGCACGGCTCGATCCGCGACGCGCACCTGATCGTCGAGGCCGCGCGCAACGGCGACGGCTTCGGCTGGGGCGAGCACAACGGCGACGTGCACGTCGGGTGCGAGCGGTTCTTCCGCCCGGGGTACGTCGCCAACCTCGTCGGCGCCTGGTTGCCCGCACTCGAGGGCGTCGTACCGCGTCTGGAGGCCGGAGCGACCGTCGCCGACATCGGTTGCGGGCACGGCGCCTCGACGATCCTGATGGCCCAGGCGTTCCCCAGGTCGAGCTTCGTCGGCTCCGACTACCACGCCGGGTCGATCGAGACCGCCCGCTCGCGGGCCGAGGACGCCGGTGTCGGCGACCGGGTCTCGTTCGTCACCGACGACGCGCGGGCCGTGGACGGCGGCTTCGACCTCGTCACCACGTTCGACTGCCTGCACGACATGGGTGACCCGGTCGGCGCCGCCCGCAACATCCGGCGCACCATCAAGGACGACGGCACCTGGATGATCGTCGAACCGGCCGCCGGCGACCACGTCGAGGACAACCTCAACCCGGTCGGCCGCGCCTACTACGGCTTCTCGACCCTGCTGTGCACGCCGTCGTCGCTGGCCCAGGACGTCGGTCTCGGACTCGGTGCCCAGGCCGGCCCGGCCCGGATCAGGGACGTCGTGACCACCGCCGGGTTCACGCAGTTCCGGGTGGCTGCCGAGACGCCGTTCAACAAGGTGTACGAGGTGCGGCCCTGATGGGTCTGGCAGGCCCGCTCGTGCGGGAGCACGATGGGGAGATGGTGCAGGAGCAGCGCCGTGCCCGGTCACCCGACCGGACCGGGACCGCGGTGAGGGACTGGGTGTCCCTCGCCTGGGAGGTGTACGGCGACGGGCCGGTCACGGTGCTGCTGATGCCCACCTGGTCGATCATCCCGTCGAGGTTCTGGAAACTGCAGATCCCATACCTGGCGCGGCATTTCCGGGTGGTCACCTTCGACGGTCGCGGGAGCGGGCGCTCCGGGCGGCCGTCGGGCGCGGCGGCGTACGCGAACCTCGACTACGCCGCCGACACGGTCGCGGTGATGGACGCCACCGACACGGACTCCGCCGTGCTGGTCGCCCTGTCCTGTGCCGTGACCTGGTCGGTGCACGTGGCGGCCGACCATCCCGAGCGGGTCCGGGGCCTGTTCGCGATCGCCCCGTCGTGCGGGTTGGCGGTGGCCGACCCCGCCCGCGAACGGTTCGCCTGGGACCAGCGGCACGACACGACCGACGGGTGGGCGGCGTACAACAAGCACAACTGGCTGGAGGGCGACTACGACGGCTTCCGCCGGTTCTTCTTCGAGCAGATGTTCTCGGAGCCGCATTCCACCAAGCAGATCGAGGACTGCCTGCTGTGGTCCGCCGACATCACCGCACAGACCCTCTGCGACACGACCGCCGGTCGCCTGGGGCTGGAGGGTGCCGTCAACGAGCCGCTGGAGCCGGTCTGCGCCCGGGTCACCTGTCCGGTCGCCGTGGTGCACGGCGACCGCGACCGGATCCGGCCGTGGGGTGTCGGGAAGCGGCTGGCCGAGCTGACGGGTGGCTCGTTCACCCTTCTGGAAGGCGTGGGCCACGGTCCGCCGGGCCGGCAGCCCGTGCTGGTCAACACGATGGTCCGCGCGTTCGTCGAAGGGCTCGGCCGTCCGCCTGTACGACGTACGTGGCAGCGCGCGCTCGACCGGCCGCGCCGGGTGCTCTACCTGAGCTCGCCGATCGGGCTCGGTCACGCCCGGCGCGACGTCGCCATCGCCGAGGAGCTCCGCCGATGCTGCCCCGGCCTGCAGGTCGACTGGCTGGCCCAGCATCCCGTCACGACGGTTCTCGAGGCCGCCGGCGAACGCATCCACCCGGCCTCGCAGTGGCTGCTCAACGAGTCGACCCACATCGAGGAGGAGGCCGGCGAGCACGACCTCCATGCCTTCCGCACCATCCGCCGGATGGACGAGATCCTGGTCAACAACTTCATGGTCTTCGACGACGTCGTGGGTGAGGAGCACTACGACCTCGTGGTCGGCGACGAGGCGTGGGACGTCGACCACTTCCTCCACGAGAACCCTGAGCGCAAGCGGTTCGCCTACGCCTGGATGACGGACTTCGTGGGGTGGTTGCCGATGCCGGACGGTGGTGAGGAGGAGGCCCGCCTGACCAGCGACCACAACGCGGAGATGATCGAGCAGCGGGCCAGGTTCCGTCAGCTGCGCGACCGGTCGGTGTTCGTCGGCAACCCCTCCGACATCGTCGACGGTGCGTTCGGTCCGGGCCTGCCGGGGATCCGTGAGTGGACCGAGCAGAACTTCGACTTCGCGGGCTACGTGACGGGATTCGAGGCACCGACCCGGCCGGAGACCGAGCGGCTGAGGCGATCGCTGGGCTACCGGCCGGAGCACAAGCTGTGCGTGGTGACGGTCGGCGGCTCCGGCGTCGGTGGACCCTTGCTGCAACGGGTCCTCGACGCGGCGCCACTGGCCCGGCGGCTGCTGCCCGAGCTGCGGTTCCTCGTGGTCTGCGGGCCGCGGATCGACCCCGCCTCGCTCCCCCGCCGCACCGGAGTACGGGTTCGCGGCTACCTGCCGCGACTCCACGACCACCTGGCCGCCGCCGACGTCGCCGTGGTCCAGGGCGGCCTGACCACGTGCATGGAGCTGGCCTCGGCCCGGACCCCGTTCCTCTACGTCCCGCTGGAGCACCACTTCGAGCAGAACTTCCACGTCCGGCACCGCCTGGAGAGGTACGGCGCGGGCCGGCACCTGTCGTACGGCGAGGCGTCCGATCCGGGCTTCCTGGCAGAGGCGATCGTCAAGGAGCTGATGGTCGAGCAGCACGTGCTGCCGGTGGAGTCCGACGGTGCCGCGCGGGCCGCCGCAATGCTCGCCGAGCTCCTCTGACCGACCTGTCGCCACNNNNTTCTCGTTGACCTGTCGCCAGTTCTCGTTGACCCGTCGTGAATTCGAGAACTCACGACGGGTCGACCCGAACTCACGACGGGTCGACCCGAACTGG
>NZ_LMSQ01000017.1:40347-248735 GCF_001429525.1 Nocardioides sp. Soil796 | reverse complement strand
CGACGGGTCAACGGGGGTGGTAGCGACGTTCTGGGCGGCCGGCACCGCCGTACCTCAGCCGCACGTCGAGCTGGCCGGTGAGCGCGAAGTACTCCAGGTAGCGGCGTGCGGAGACCCGCGAGATGCCGACTGCCTCGGCGCACTCCGCGGCCGAGAGGTCGCCGCGCTCGCGCAGCGCGGAGAGCACGCTGTCGGCGGTCTCCGGGCTGAGGCCCTTGGGCAAGGCCGAGGACCGGGCGGAGGCCACCGGGGAGAACACCGCGTCGATGTCCTCCTGGTCGGCGGCGGTGTCGTCGGTCAACGCCCGCTGGGCCGAACGGAAGGCCTCGAGTCGCACCCGCAGGTCGTCGTACCCGAACGGCTTGACCAGGTAGTGCGCGGCGCCGTTGGCCGCGGCCGCGCGCACCGTGTCGGCCTCCCGTGCGGCGGTCACCATCACGACGCCGACGTCGTTGCCGCCACCGCGCAGCGTGCGCAGCACGTCGATGCCGGTCATGTCGGGCAGGTGCACGTCGAGCAGCACCAGCTCGGGGGCGAGCCGCTCGATCTCGGCCAGCGCGGAGGCACCGGTCGCGGCGACCCCGACCACCTGGAAGCCGTCGGTGCGCTCCACGAACTTCGTGTGGATCGAGGCGACCATGAAGTCGTCGTCGACGATCAGCACCGTCACGTCGGCGTCACTCATGCCAAGTCCCTCATGTTCTGGCTTCCAGCGGCAGTCGGGCGGTGAAGACCGCGCCCTCGTCATTGTGCACCGAGACCATGCCGCCGCGTCTCTCGCACACCACCTGCACGAGGGCGAGCCCGACCCCCCGACCGCTCGCGTCGCTGGGTTTCGTGGAGTAGCCGCGGCGGAAGATCTCGGTCGTGTCGGTGACGCCGGGGCCGGTGTCGGCGACCTGCACGAGCACCACGGCGTCGTCGAGCAGGACGTGTACGTCGACCCGCCGACCGCCCGACGCGACCGTGGCGTCGACGGCGTTGTCGACGAGGTTGCCCAGCACCGTGCCGACATCGGCGGAGAGGTCGGGGTCAAGGCGCGGCAGCGACGAGTCGCCGGCCAGCACCATCGTCACACCACGCTCGGCGGCGAGGCTGGACTTCGCGATCAGCAGTGCGGCCACCGCCGGGTCGTCGACCCGCTTGGTCACGAACTCGCTGATCTCCGCGCGCTTGCGGGTGAGGTTGCCGATCAGCGCCGACACCTCGGCGTACTCCTCGAGCTGGACCAGCCCGGAGATCGTGTGCAGCTGGTTGTTGAACTCGTGGGTCTGGGCGCGCAGGGTCTCGGTGATCGACTCGCGGGCGCTCAGCTCGCTCTGCATGGCCAGCAGCTCGGTGCGGTCGCGCAGTGTGGTCACCGTGCCGACCTGGCGCCCCTGCTCCATCACGCGGTTGCGGTTGAGCACGATCACGCGACCGCCCACGACCAGCACCTGGTCGTGCACGTCGTCGGTGCCCTCGAGGGCCGCCCGCACGTGCTCGTCGAGCGACAGGTCCGCCACCCGTGTGCCCTCGTCGGCCCGGTCGATGCCGAGCAGCTCGCGGGCACTGTCACTGAGCACCGTCATCGTGCCGTCGGGTGCCACCACGACCACGCCCTCGCGGATCGAGTGCAGCACCGCCTCGCGCTGGTCGGCGAGCGCGGCGATCTCGACCGGCTCCAGGCCACGGGTGCGCCGCTTGATCAGGCGGGAGAGCAACCACGCACCCAGAAGCCCGACGGCCAGGCCGATGCCCAGGAAGCGCGCCAGGTCGGGCAGCCAGCGGTCGACCCGGTCGGCCAGCGTGGGGTAGGGCTCGGAGACCATCACGATGCCGACGACCCGGGGCGGCTCGTTCTGCGCCCGCGGCGGCACGAACACGACCGGCACCTGGGCGGCGAACGCGCGCTTGCCGTCGACGGTCACGTCGCCGGTCCACATGCGCATCTCCTGTACGTCGGAGTGGTCGAGGTCGAGCTGCCGTCCGACGTCGTCGGGGTCGACCGACATCACGATCGTGCCGTCCGGGCTGGCGAGTGCGACGTACGTCGCGGCGTTGCGCGACTGCGTGGTGGCGACGTAGCCGGCCAGCGACTCGAAGATGTCGCCACTGGTCAGGCTGCTGCGGATCGGCTCCAGGTTGGCCAGCTGCTGGGCCGACGCGCGCAGCGTCGTACCCCGGTCGTCACGGAACTCCGAGTCGCTCTGCCGGGTCAGCACGACGGCCGCGAAGGCCAGCACGACGAGCAGCACCATCAGCTGGAGGGCGAGGAACTGGCCGGCCAGGCTCAGCCGGATGCGTCCGCGTCGGACTGGTGACCACAAGTTCCACAACCTCCTTTGGTTCCGCAAGGGTGACGCCCGCCACATCATTCACCACTATCGGGTTGTCCCATTCTCTCGCCCATCGAAGGAGCTGTGATGTCGTCCCGCTCCACGACAACCCGCTGCGTGGCCGGCCTCGTGCTGGCCATGGTCGGCATGTTCGCCACCGGGTGTGGGGTCACCCGCGGTGACCCCTCCAAGGACATGACCATGCTGATCCCCAACGCCCCCGGCGGCGGCTACGACCAGACCGGCCGTGCCGCGGTCGCCGTGATGGAGGCCCAGGACATCACCGGTGGCACCTTCGAGGTGCACAACATCATCGGCGCCGGCGGCACCGTCGCCTTCTCCCAGCTGATGCGCTCCGACGACGACCACACCATGTTGACCGTCGGGCTCGGCGTGGTCGGGTCGGCGTACTCCTTCGGCCTCGACGACAAGCTGCAGGACGCCACGCCCCTGGCCCAGCTGATCGAGGACCAGGAGGGAGTCCTGGTGCCGGCCTCATCGCCGTACAAGACGATCGACGACTTCCTCGAAGACTGGAAGAAGCACCCCGACAGCATCGCGGTCGGCGGCGGCTCCTCCCCCGGCGGCCCGGACCACCTCTTCCCGATGCAGCTGGCCGAAGCGGTCGGCATCGAGCCGCGGGACGTGCGCTACGTCCCCTACGACGGCGGTGGGCCGCTGACCAGTGCCCTGCTCGGAAAGAAGATCAAGGTCGGCTTCTCCGGCCTCGGCGAGTTCGAGGGGCAGATCGAGGAGGGCGAGCTGCGGGTCCTGGCCGTCTCCGGCGAGGAGCGGCTGGACGGCGAGCTGTTCAGCAAGTTCCCCACCCTCAAGGAGTCAGGCGTCGACCTGGTCTTCACCAACTGGCGCGGAGTGCTGGCGCCGCCCGGCATCTCGGACAAGCGTCGCGACGAGATGATCGCCTACCTCGAGGAGATGCATGACAGCCCCGAGTGGCAGAAGGCGCTCAAGGACAACAAGTGGATCGACGAGTTCAAGACCGGTGACGAGTTCGAGACCTTCCTCGAGGAGCAGAACACCCGTGTCGACGACACCATGAAGGAGTTGGGACTGTGAGCACGCAGACAGTCGACCCGGCCGCACCGGCGGCCACGTCACAGGACCGGGCGCAGTACGGCGTCGCCGCCCTGCTGTTCGCGATCGGCGCCTACACGCTCTACGACGCGACCACGCTGACGGTCGGGTTCGCCGACCCGGTCGGGCCGAAGATGTTCCCCTACGCCATCGGCGGCGCGATGGTCGTGCTGTCGCTGCTGCTGGTCGTCGCGACCGCCCGCGGCGACAAGCCCGAGGCCGAGGGCGGTGAGGACGTCGACCTGACGCATCCCGCCGACTGGCTGACGGTCGCGAAGCTGATCGGCGTCCTGCTGATCACCATCGCCACGGTGAACTGGCTCAGCTGGGCCATCTCGGGCGCCTTCCTCTTCGCCGGCGCCGCCTGGTCGCTGGGCAGCCGCACCCTGATCCGCGACATCCTCGTCGGGATCGTGATGTCGGTCGGCAGCTGGTACGGCTTCTACGTCGGGCTGGGCATCCCGCTCACCCCCGGCATCCTGGACGGGATCCTCTGATGGACAACCTCGGACTGCTCGCGGACGGCCTCGGCGCCGCCCTCACCCCTGAGAACCTCATGTACGCCGCCATCGGCGTTCTGCTCGGCACCTTCGTCGGCGTGCTCCCCGGCATCGGCCCGGCCATGGCCGTCGCCCTGCTGCTGCCCGTCACGTTCGGCCTCGAGCCCACGCAGGCGTTCATCATGTTCGCCGGCATCTACTACGGCGGCATGTACGGCGGCTCGACGACCTCGATCCTGCTGAACACACCGGGTGAGTCCTCATCGGTGATGACGGCGATCGAGGGCAACAAGATGGCCAAGAAGGGCCGGGCCGCCCAGGCCCTGGCCACCGCGGCCATCGGCTCCTTCATCGCCGGCACGATCGGCACCCTGCTGGTCGTGTTCTTCGCCCCGATCCTGGCCGACGTCGCGGTGACCATCGGCGCCCCGTCGTTCTTCGCGATCATCGTCTTCGCGATGGTGCTGGTGACCAGCCTGCTCGGCGACGCCCGGCTGCGCGGCTTCATCTCGCTCTTCCTCGGCCTCACGTTCGGGCTGGTCGGCATGGACCTCAACACCGGGCAGCCGCGACTCACGTTCGGTCGCCCCGAGCTCGGTGACCGCCTCGACATCGTCATCGTCGCGGTGGGCATCTTCGCCCTCGGCGAGGCACTCTGGGTCGCTGCGCACCTGCGCCGCAAGCCGCTGGAGATCATCCCCGTCGGCCAGCCGTGGATGGGCAAGGACGACTGGGGTCGCTCCTGGAAGCCGTGGCTGCGCGGCACCGCGATCGGCTTCCCGTTCGGCGCCATCCCGGCCGGTGGCGCGGAGACGCCGACCTTCCTCTCCTACATCCTCGAGCGGAAGCTGGCCCGGAAGAAGGACGAGTTCGGCCACGGCGCGATCGAAGGCGTTGCCGGTCCGGAGGCGGCCAACAACGCCTCTGCCGCCGGCACGTTCGTCCCGCTCCTGGCGATGGGCATCCCGGTCACGGCCACCTCGGCGGTGATGCTCGCGGCGCTGACGTCGTACGGCATCCAGCCCGGGCCGCAACTGATGACCGACCAGGCCGACCTGGTCTGGACGCTGCTGGCCAGCCTCCTGATCGGCAACGCCCTGCTGCTGGTGCTGAACCTGCCGCTGGCTCCCCTGTGGGCCAAGCTGCTGGCGATCCCCCGCCCGTACCTCTACTCGGGGATCCTGTTCTTCGCCTCGCTCGGTGCGTACGCCGCCAGCCAGCGCGCGTTCGACATCTTCCTGCTGCTGGTCTTCGGGATGGTCGGCTTCATGATGCGGCGCTTCGCCTTCCCGGTGCTGCCGCTGATCATCGGTGTCATCCTCGGGCCGCTGATGGAGACCCGGTTCCGCGAGGCGCTGGCCATCTCCGGTGGCGACCTCTCGGCGCTGTGGAGCGAGAACCTGGCGATCGTGCTCTACGTGCTGGCCGCCCTGGTGATCATCGTGCCGATGGTGACGAAGCGCCGGCGTCCCGCCTCCGGCGACGACGTCACGGGCGGACCGGGAGGCAGGTCCGACGACGGATCGGACGCTGTTGACGCAACTGACGAGGAGAAGGAGCTGGTGCAGCGATGAGCACGACGATCGTGGTCGGCTGGACGCCCGACGAGTACGGCGAGGTGGCGGTGGAGCGGGCGCTCGACGAGGCCAGGCTCCGCGACGCAGACCTCGTGCTGGTCAACGGCAGCCGGGGAGACGCCTATGTCGACGAGCACTTCGCGACCGCCAAGCAGCTGGCCGAGCTCGAGCAGCGGCTGGCCGGGGCGGGCGTGGTTCACGAGGTGCGCCAGAAGGTCGGCACCGACGTCGCCGAGGCGATCCTGGCCGTCGTCGACGAGACCAGGGCCGACCTGGTGGTGCTCGGGATCAAGCGACGCAGCCCGGTCGGCAAGCTGCTGATGGGCAGTGTCGCGCAGAAGGTGCTGCTGGGTGCCGAGTGCGCCGTACTCACGGTGAAGCCGCCGCGCTGAGCCTTCGCCTGTGACCGGTCGGCGACCCGGATCGTGCTCCTGCATGATCCGGGTCGCCGTTTCTCAATTTCCGGTGTCGCAGCTCGACACCTGCACGATCGCGGTCGTTCGGGCCGTCTGCAGCGCCTTCCCGGGGACCCGTCGCTGTGCCAGTCTTCGGTCATGGTGGACAACCCGATCGAGCTGCTGACCAAGTCGCAGCGCGCCGCGCTCAAGATGACGTCGGCGACCTTCAACGCCCTGCTCGACGCCGGCCGCAGCGGCGCCGCCGCACCGGAGCTCGTGCTCACCCAGGTCACCGACCTGCTCGGCGCCGTCGGCGACCTGGCCGGTGCCACGGCCCAACCGCTGCAGGACTTCGTGACACGCCAGCGCGAGCTCGCCGACACGATGGCCGGACTGGCGAAGCTGCACGCCGACATGGCCGAGCTCGTGGCCGCCGTGGCGCAACGGCATGCCGACGTGGTCGAGGCGATGGAGCGGCTCAGCGCACCCGTGCTCGGGCTGGCCGGCGCCACGTCGACGGCGACGGCGACGCCGAAGGCCGACTAGGGCGGTCCTCCGGACGTCCTGCACATCGGCCACTCCGAGGACCACCACGCAGGACGTTGCTCGCCGGCGGCCTCGAGGTGTTCCCTCGCCACGAGGGGTGGCGACCTTCGACCCTGCTCAGAGGCCGGCGCGATTGGCTGGAGGAAGCTGAGGGAACGGAGGCTGGTCGATGCCGAGCGCTCCTGTGCACGCCGTCGGCCGCGCCTGCAGGAACACACCGACGCGATGAGTCTTCTTCTTCAGGGCGTGCTTCATGGCGCTGGCATGCCCTCCCGGCCTGTAGGCAAAGTCCTGGGCGAGTTCGTAGGTCTTCCACAGGCTGATCGAGGTGTGTTCGAACGGAAGCTGCGCAGAGATGTCGACGCTGCCGCGATGTCCGGGGTGGTGGGCGGCACGGCTGGCCGCGTGCACGTTGTTCCGCACGAACGTGATCAGTTCGCCGCGCCGCAGTATGCCGTGGACGATGGCGACCATCGGCTCATCCTTCTCCAGTGGCTGCGCACCGTCGGCTCGGGGCTCCCATCCGTGCCAGTTGTCGCGCTCGGACTCGGAGTCGATCCTCACCCGCACGATTTCACCGTCGAGGCTGAACCGGTCCGGGCCGTCGATGGCGCGCCGGAGCGGGCCGGCAAAGGCAGCCTCGGCCGCCTCGGGCGACTCCCAGGCGGCGACGAGCGCGCATCCGCCCGGCAGCAGCCCGGGCGGAACCGTGTGGGTCGCGTTGTTGGAGTAGTTCACGCTCGCCCCGCGCAGTCCCTCGATGCCACCGTCCAGAACTCGCCTGAGGTTGCGACGCCACCTGATCCGTCCACCCGCAGGGCGATCGAAGGCGTCGACCGTCACGAAGTCCGGGTCACTCATCAGGCGGCCAGGAACGCGAGGACTGCCGGCACGAACTTCTCATGGTGCTGGAATACGCCACCATGTCCCGAGTTGGGATAGACGATCAGTCTGGCGTCCGGCAGACGTCGGGCCATGTCGGCGGAGTGCTCACTCGCGACCATCAGGTCGTGATCGCCGTTGGCGACGAGGACCGGGACCGTGATGGTGGACAGGTCGTCGGGGGCGTGCATTCCACCGGCGGTGATCGCGCGCAGTTGCGCGAGCGTGGCCTGACGGGAGATCGACTTGCTGCGGTCTCCCGACCGTTCGGCCAGGCGGGCGAAGTAGTCCTCGGCCGCCATCTTGCCTTCGGCATTGCGGGGGAAGAACAGGAAGTGACGCGGGTCCTTGCGGGCAGCGAACGCCTTGGCGTAGGCGCCGCCGACGATGAACGGCATCTTCCAGATGCCGCCACCTCCGCGGGGACCGGTGCCGGCGAGCACCATTCGGCGTACGAGCTCGGGAGCCTGCAGGGCGACCATCTGGGCGACCGCCCCACCGAGCGAGAACCCGAACAGGTCGACCTGGTCGTAGGCCAAGGCCTTGATGAAGGCGATGGCGTCGGCACCCATCTGCTCGAGGTCGCTGGGGACGCGGGAACCGGTCGAACCGACGCCCCGGTTGTCGAACGCGATCACGTGGTGCTGCGACGCGACGCCGTCGAGGATCCGTGGGTCCCAGTCGTCCAGGACTGCGGTGAAGTGGTGGAGGAACACCACGGGTACGCCGCCGGGCGTGCCCAGCTCGCGGTACGCGAAGGAGGTGCCGTCGATCGTGATGGTCTTCGTGGGCGTGTCACGCCAGGTGGTCATGTCAGCTTCCTTGGATGGCGGTCAGAGATGGACGGGCAGGGGCGGTGGGACAGGTGCGGGTATCCAGCCGGGCAAGCACGTCGAGCACACGACGGTCCTTGGCGAACCGGGAGTCCAGGGCCGGGCCGAGGATGCCGCGCCATGCAGAGACGGGTCGCCACACCCGAGGGTGGATGACGCGGACGGATCGTTGTTCGAGACCCTTGACGACGGCCGCGGCCGCTGAGGCCGGGGGGACCCGCTTGAGCATGGGCCTGGGCAGGGTCGAGAGCAGTTCGAGAACCATGTCGTCGGCGTCGACGCCGCGCTTGATCATGTCGGTGCTGACCAGGGAGAAGTAGGCGGTCAGCACCGACACCCCGTGGTCGGCCAGTTCGAGCCGGAGACCGCGACCGAGCTGTTCGACCGCGGCCTTGCTCATGGCATAGGGGATGGTGCCCATGCCGTTGACGAATGCGAACACCGAGCTGAGCAGCACGATCTGCCCGCGATTGCTGATCACCTGCTCAAGCCCCGACGCGACGGTGTTGACGACACCGGTGACGTTGACGGCCAACGTCGCCTCGAGATCGGCGATCGGCGTGTTGCGGAGGGTCGCCGCCTTGGCCAGGAGGCCCGCGTTGGCCATCACGACGTCGAGTCGGCCGAAGCGCTGCACTGCTTGAGCGACGACATCGTCGAGCGATGACCGGTCGCGGACGTCGGCGACACGACCGAGGGCCCGATCCGGGTCGAGAGCTGCTGCCCGTTGCGGGGTCTCGGGGTCGATGTCGGCAATGACGACCCGGGCACCGCGGGTCAGCAGGGCACGCGCGGTCGCCCCACCGATTCCGCCGTTGCCGCCGGTGACGAGCACGACCTTGTCGTCGAGGTCGTACGACGTCCGGCTCACGCCACACCGCGCTTCGGGCTGAACGAGACACGGCCGTTGCGCCGCACCATCGCCAGCGCAGTCACCAGAGGGCCTCGGTCGAGGTCCGGTTCGAGACCGCGAGCGAGGCGGTGCAGCTGGTCGGCGTTCCAGCTGATGTTCAAGAAGCCGTCGAGCGCCTTCAGATCGGTGATGCGGCCGAGGAGTCCGCGCATGCCGGCCTGGATCTCATGGGCCTCCAGGGTTGCCGTGCGCCCCTCGAGGATGCTCGACGCCGCGTCGGTGGCCGTGACCGTCGGCCGAGCGATGCCGATGAGATCGCAGTCACCTGCCGTCAGTGCGTCGTCCATCGCCGTGCGGCTGCGGAATCCACCCGTCACCGCGATCGGGACGGCGCCCGCCTCGCGTCGTACGGAACGGGCGTAGTCGAGGAAGTAGGCCTCACGGGCCCGCGTCGAGGCCGCCTCGGAGCCACCCATCGCCGGGGACTCGTAGTTGCCACCGCTGACCTCGATCAGGTCGACGGACTCTGCCGCCAGGGCGGCGACCACGGCTCGCGAGTCCTCCTCGGTGAAACCGCCGCGCTGGAAGTCGGCCGAGTTCAGCTTCACCGCGACGGCGAATCCGGGACTGACCCGCTGCCGAACCCTGCGGACGATCTCGATCAGGAACCGCATCCGGCGCTCCGGCGTGCCGCCCCACTCGTCGGTGCGCAGGTTGGTCAGCGGCGACAGGAACTGGGTGACCAGGTAGCCGTGAGCGGCGTGGAGCTGCACGCCGTCGAAGCCGGCGGCCTCGCAGACTGCCGCGGCGGTCGCGAAGCGCTCGACGATGTCCTCGATCTCGGTGGGGGTCAGTGCCCGCGGTGTCGTCGCCCCCGGCATCGCCAGAGCGACGGCACTCGGCGCGACCGGGGTGTGGCCCAGGGCGAGCAGGTTGGACTGCCGGCCGGGGTGATTGAGCTGGGCGAAGATCGCCGCGCCACCGTCGTGCGCCGCCTTCGTCCAGGCGGTGAGCCGCTCGAGTGCCCGGTCATCCTCGATCGCGACGTTGCCGGGCTCGCCGAGGTGGTTGCGGTCGATCATGATGTTGCCCGTGATCAGCAGGCCGTAGCCACCCTCGGCCCACCGGCGGTACAGCGTCACCAGCCGGTCGTCGGGCGAGTTGTCGGCATCCCCGAGTGCCTCGCTGAGGGCCGCCTTCGCAATGCGGTTGGGAAGCCGTACGCCGGACGGGAGTTCGAGCGGGTCGTGGAGCGAGGACATCGGGACTCTCTCCTGGGGTCTGTTTGCAGTACGTTCGTAATAGTATGGTCATAATGCTATGGTGTTGGCAAGCACCACGACGAAAGGAAGTTCCGATGGCCAGATACGCACCTGACCACAAGGTCGCGACCCGGCGCCGCCTGATCGAGACCGCCGGCGCCAGGTTCAAGCGCGACGGCTTCGACGGGGCCGGCATCTCCACACTGGTCGCCGATGCCGGACTGACCAACGGCGCCTTCTACGGACACTTCTCGTCGAAGGACGACCTCATCGCCACCGTCGTCGCCGAGCAACTCGCCGTCCAACTCGCACGGGTCGAGGAACTTCCCCTCGGCCATGACTCCGTGGAGGCCTTCGTCAGCTGGTACGTCTCCCCCGAACACCGCGACGATCCGGGCGGAGGCTGTCCCTCGGCCGCACTGCTCGACGAGATCCCCCGACAACACGTCGCCGCCCGCGAGGCCTACACCGACGGCGCCCGCGGACTCATCGAGGCGATCACGCGACACCTCGCGGCCGACAACCCCGTCGACGCCGACGAGCGCGCAATCGGGCTCTACACCCTCCTGGTCTCCTCGCTCCAACTCGCCCGCGCGGTGACCGACCCCGCACTGTCCGACCAGATCCTTGCCTCGGCCCATCGCAACGCGATGCGCATCGCCGGCGGCCCCACGACCACCCCGACACCCCACCAGGAGACCAAGTGAAAGCCTTCGTCGTCCATCACTACGGCCCCGACGGCCTCCAGCCGGCCGACGTACCCACCCCAGCCGTTGGGCCGCGCGACGTGCTCGTCGACATCAGGGCAGCGAGCATCAACCCGCTCGACAAGATGGTGCGCAACGGGGAGTTCAAGCAGCTCCTCAAGTACAAGCCACCCTTCGTCCTCGGCCACGACGTCGCCGGCGTCATCACCGAGGTCGGCTCGCAGGTTCGCGAGTTCAAGGTCGGCGACGAGGTCTACTCCCGGCCACGCGACCTGCGTATCGGCACCTTCGCCGAGGCCATCGCCATCGATGCCGACGACGTGGCCCTGAAGCCGGCCTCGTTGTCGTTCGACGAAGCCGGCGCCGTGCCGCTGGTCGCACTCGCGGCCTGGCAGGCCCTGGTTGACGTGGCTGCAGTGAAGACCGGCCAGAAGGTGCTCGTGCATGCCGGCGCCGGTGGCCTCGGCTCCACCGTCATCCAGGTGGCCAAGCACCTCGGCGCCCACGTCGCCACGACGGCGAGCACCAAGGACGTCGAGAAGGTCCGCTCGCTGGGAGCCGACCAGGTGATCGACTACACGTCGCAGGACTTCGCCGACCTGCTGAGTGACTTCGACGTCGTGCTGGACTCCCTCGGCGGCGTCAACCTCGAGAAGTCCCTGACCGTGCTCAAGCGGGGCGGCCTGGCGATCAGCGTCGTCGGCCCGCCCGACCCGGCGTTCGCCAAGCAACTCGGCCAACCGCTGCTCGCACCCGTGATGAAGGTGCTGAGCCGCAAGATCCGCAAGCAGGCCAAGAAGCTCGACGTGCGCTACTCGTTCCTCTTCATGAAGGCGAGTGGAGCCCAGCTGAAGACCCTCGCCGCGCTGTACGACGACGGCACCCTCCGGCCAGTCCTGGACCGCACCTTCCCCTTCGCCCAGACCGTGGACGCCATGGCCCATGTCGAGCAGGGCAAGGCCAACGGCAAGATCGTGGTCACCCGGTGACCACGGGCCTCCTTCGAGCCGGCGTATCGACTTCCGAACCGCCCGCCTCGCGATCTACCCGGACGCGGGGCACGACTGCGTCTTCCAACACCATGACCGGTTCGTCACTGAACTGCTCGATCTTCTGCGCTGGGCCCGAGGCCAGCACGTCCTGAGGAGGACCCATGCACGACAGCAGCAACGAACCCGTCATCACGTCGTACGCCCTGGCCCCGACCCGCACGATCAGCGCAGGCGGGGTGACCTACGCCTACCGGGAGCTCGGCCCCAAGGGCGGCATCCCCGTCGTCTTCTTCGTCCACCTCGCGGCCACCCTGGACAACTGGGACCCCCGCATCATCGACCCGATCGCTGCGAACCGGCACGTCATCACCTTCGATCAACGTGGCGTGGGCGCGTCCAACGGGAAGGTGCCCGCCACCCTCGAGGAGGCCGCCGACCACGCCCACGAATTCATCAGCGCACTCGGGTTCGACCAGATCGACATCTTCTCGTTCTCGATGGGCGGTTTCATCGCCCAGGACCTGATCGTCAAGCACCCCGACCTGGTCCGCAAACTCGTGTTGACCGGCACCGGACCCCGCGGCGGCAAGGACATCGACAAGGTCGTCACCACCACGTACTGGGACATCCTTCGCGCGACCGTGACACGTTCGGACCCGAAGGAGTTCCTGTTCTTCAACCGCGACGCGACCGGCAAGCGCGCCGCCAAGGCGTTCATCGAGCGGCTCGAGGAGCGCACCGTCGACCGCGACGAGCCGATCAAACTCAGAGCCCTCCGGACGCAGCTCAAGGCCATCCAGAAGTACGGGCGCTCAGCTCCCTCGGACCTGTCGACCTTCACCCAGCCGACGCTGATCGCCAACGGCGACCACGACCGTATGGTGCCCACTCCCCTGTCCGAGGACCTCCACCGCAGGATCAAGGGTTCTGAGCTGATCATCTACCCCCATTCCGGACACGGCGGGATCTTCCAGTTCCACGACAGGTTCGCACCCGTCGTGGCCGCCTTCCTCACCGACTGAACGGGACACCCCGTCACACTTCCGCGGGACGAGGTGGGCGAGGGCATCGGCCGGGCCCGCGAGGCAGCACGCGAGAGCCGTGCCCTGCTCCACGTCGTGGGCCAGGCTGATCCTGTTCTTGCCCCCGGTGTTGCCCAGGCCCGATTCGGGAAGAAATGACGAAGGGGCCCTGGCCAGCGTTTCCGCTGACCAGGGCCCCACTTCGTGTTTGTACCCCCGACCGGATTCGAACCGGCGCTACCGCCGTGAGAGGGCGGCGTGCTAGGCCACTACACAACGGGGGCAAACTTGCTGCGAACAGCGAGCGAAACTCTAGCGTTTCGCCAGGCCCTGCACCAAATCTCGGCCGTGTGGCTTCGGTCTCGTGCGGGCTTCGCTGGGATACTAGGACTCGAACCTAGACTAACTGGACCAGAACCAGTCGTGCTGCCAATTACACCATATCCCAATGGTTTCGGGCCCTCTGGAGAGCCGCGGGAAACCTTACACGCGACTCGTGGAGGCCGCCAAAACGGCCCCGTCCGCAGTGCGTGAGACACCCATGTTCCGGGTCACCCAGAGCACCAGGCCGAGGTAGACCAGCGACTGTGTGAGCGTCACCGGAAGGCTCCACCAGGTGCCTCCGGTCGGGTTCAGCGCGGACCCGAAGTCGGAGAACATCAGCGCCAGCGAGAAGGCCAGCCAGTTGTTCAGCACGTGCATCGCGATGCCCGCCTCGAGCCCACCGGTGCGCACGACAAGGATGCCGGCGACGATGCCGAACGCGAGCCGGTCGACGAAGATCGGGGCGTCCTGGGCGCCGTGCGCCAGCGCGAAGAGCACGGCCGGGGCCAGCACGGCGACCGCAGTCGGGAAGTGCGCGCCGAAGACCTGGGTGAGGTAGCCGCGGAAGGCGTACTCCTCCCCCGCGGCCTGCAGCGGCGTCAGCAGGAGTACGACGAGGGCGAACTGCCGGGCCCGGCTGTCGAAGGCGTTGAGGTCGCCGGAGACCTCCTGTCCAGATGACGTCGGCAGGAACGCACTGACCAGCAGGGTGGCGAAGAGGGCCACGAACGAGAGCCCGAGGCAGGCTGCGAAGAGCTTCCACCGCATCCGCGGGAAGACCGACGTCAGCCAGCCCGGGCGCAGCCGGTGCAGCCACAAGGTGACCAGGAACGTCGCGGGGATCAACGCCGCGAGGGTCAGGTTGAGGTAGGCCAGACCGATCGGCGTCGGGTCGTTGAGGTCGAGCAGTCGCCTGAAGTCACCGTCGATGTCGGAGGAACCCGAGATCGCCACGCCGATCAGCACGAACACCTGCAGGACGCCCGGCACCACGATCAGGCCGAACAGTCCCAGGAGCAGCACGCCGAGCACCGAGCGCCACCAACTGTGCGCACCCGCACGCTGCAACTGGTGGTACGCGAGCGCCGGCAACCGGTCAGCGGGCGCGGGTGTGGTGTCCCCCATCGTCGATCGGCCGCTCAGGCCAGGGCACTCTGCAGCCGGGCCAGGCCCCGCTCGCGACCGAGCAGCTCGAGCGACTCGAAGAGCGGCGGGCTGATCCGCTTGCCGGTGATCGCGACCCGCACCGGCCCGAACGCGACGCGCGGCTTGAGCCCGAGCTCGTCGATCAGCTTGGCGCGCAGCGCCTCTTCGATGGTCGCCGTGCTCCACGTCGACAGGGGCGACAACACGTCGTACGACGCCTGCACGATCGCCAAGCCGCCGTCGTCGAGGAGCTTGGCGACATCCGCCTCGTCACGGGTGAAGTCGGCCTCGTCGACGAAGAGGAAGCCGAGCATCTCGGGCACCTCGGCAAGCTTGTTGATGCGCTCGCCGACCAGCGGCATGGCCAGCTCGAGCAGCCTCGCGTCGGCATCGCTGACCGGGTCGCTGACCACACCGGCCTTCTTGAGGAACGGGATCGAGCGGTGCGTGATGTCCTCAATGCTCAGCAGACGCATGTGCGAGCCGTTGATCGCCTCGCACTTCTTCAGGTCGAAGCGCGCCGGGTTCGGGTTGACGTCACCGATCTCGAAGGCCTCGACCATCTCCTCGAGGCTGAAGATGTCGCGGTCGGCGGCGATCGACCAGCCGAGCAGGGCCACGTAGTTCAGCAGGCCCTCGGGCAGGAAGCCCTGGTCGCGGTAGAGCTCCATGTGCGCCTCGGGGTCGCGCTTGGAGAGCTTCTTGTTGCCCTCGCCCATGACGTAGGGCAGGTGGCCGAAGCGCGGCGTACGGTCGGCGACGCCGATCTCCTTGAGCGCATCGAAGAGCGCGACCTGGCGCGGCGTGCTGGAGAGCAGGTCCTCACCGCGCAGCACGTGGGTGATCTTCATCAGCGCGTCGTCGACCGGGGCGACCAGCGTGTAGAGCGGGTCGCCGTTGGCGCGGGCCAGCGCGAAGTCGGGCACGAACTGGGAGTCGAAGGTGATGTCACCGCGCACCAGGTCGTCGAAGGTGATCTCGCCGTCGGGCATGCGGAACCGCACCACGGACGAGCGGTCGTCCGCCTTGAAGGCCGCGACCTGCTCCTCGGTCAGCTCGCGGCAGAAGCCGTCGTACCCCATCACCTTGGAGCCGCTGGCCTTGCGCCGCGCGTCGACCTCCTCGTTGGTGCAGTAGCAGTCGTACGTCGACCCGTGCTCACGCAGCTTCGCCAGTACGTCGACGTAGATGTCGGACCGTTCGGACTGCCGGTAGGGGCCGAAGTCGCCGCCCTTGAGCGGGCCCTCGTCCCAGTCGAGGCCGAGCCACTGCATCAGGTCGAGCAGCGAGTCGTAGGACTCGACGGTGTTGCGCGCCTTGTCGGTGTCTTCGATGCGGAACACGAACGTGCCGCCGAAGTGGCGGGCGAACGCCCAGTTGTAGAGCGCCGTGCGCGCCAGGCCCACGTGGGGGCTGCCGGTCGGGGACGGAGCCATGCGCACGCGCACCTGCTCGGGCAGAAGGTCACCGAGTACGGGATTGGTCAACGTGCTGCCACCTTGTTCGTGAGAGTGCCGATGCCGGCGATCGAGACCTCGACCTCGTCACCGACGTTCATGGGACCGACACCCTCGGGGGTGCCGGTGAGGATGACGTCGCCGGGCAGCAACGTCATCACGCTGGAGATGTGCGCGATCAGCGCCGGGATGTCGAAGATCATGTCCTTGGTGGAACCGTCCTGGACGATGTCACCGTTGAGGTGGGTCTGGACGCTGACGCCGTCGATGAAGGTCTGCGGGTCGAGGTCGGTCTCGATCCACGGGCCGATCGGGCAGAACGAGTCGAAGCCCTTGGCACGGGTGAACTGCACGTCGGACTTCTGCAGGTCGCGTGCGGTCACGTCGTTGGCGATCGTGTAGCCGTGGATCACGTCGGTGGCCTTCTCGACCGGCACGTCGCGGCAGATGCGCCCGATCACCACGGCCAGCTCGCCTTCGTACTGGACGTTCTCGCTCTGGTGCGGGTAGAAGATCGGGTCACCCGGCCCGCTGACGCTGGTGTTGGGCTTGAGGAACATCAGCGGCTCCGAGGGCAGGTCGTTGCCGAGCTCGGCGGCGTGGGCCGCGTAGTTGCGACCGATGCCCACGACCTTGCTGCGCGGGAGCACCGGCGCGAGGAGTCGCACGTCGTCGAGCTTGTACTCCTGCTGGAGCAGCTTGACGCCGACGTAGAGCGGGTCGCCGGCCAACGCCACGATGACCGCGCCCTCCTCGGGTTGGCCGAACTCGTCGAGCTCGCCCGTCAGGACGCCGTACAGGGGATCTTCGCCGGTGGTGAATCTGCAGATACGCACGGACCCGAGCCTATCTGCCGTGCGGCTGGACCCCTGCCACGGTGGTTGACGAGCTCCCCTCGGTGGTGGAGGAGTGAGGAACGAGCGTCTCGAAACCACGAGTCGGCACGAGCCGACGCAGTGGGGAGCCCCCGCTCAGTCCCACTACGTCGACTCGTGCCGACTCGCTCCGGTGGTTCGGGAGCGAGTCAGGAGCGCATGAGGCGACTGCGCAGCGCCCTCGACCCGGCGCTGGTCTCGGCGCGCCGACGGCGACGGGCAGCCTCGAGCTGCACGGTCAGGCGCCGTGCTGCCTCTTCGGGACTGATGCGTCGTGCGGTGCTGGCCATGCCCTTCTCCGTTCGTCGCTCTTCTCTACATACAGACTCCCCCGGACCCGATTTGGTTGCATCCACCCAGGGGATTGTTTGCCTACGACTTTGGTCGGGGGTCGCGCGCACCGTTTCGCGGGCTCGGCGCCGTCGCTCCTACCCTTGTCCCCATGATCGAGGTGCTGGACGAGACCACGTGGCGGGCGCGGGCGAACGCGCACGCCGAGCGCGTCGACGCCTACATCGAGCCGCACCTCGCCCGCCGCGGATCCAGCGTGAAGCACCCGGTCCACGACTTCCTGTTCACCTACTACTCCCAGCGTCCCGCCCAGCTGCGCCGCTGGCATCCCGGGTACGGCGTGGGGCTGGCCGGCGACGTCTCGGCGTACGCCGGCCTGAAGGGCTATGTGAGTGCCGGTGGTTTGGAGACGCGCGCCAGCACGCACTCCTCAATCACCGGGGACGCCGGCGAAGGTGCGGTCACGGTGTCGGCCGAGTACGTCGCCACGCAGCGGCCGTTGGTCGAGTCGCTGCACCGGCTGCTGACCGCCACCGCCGGACGGGCACCGACGTTCGGCTGCTTCGGGCTGCACGAGTGGGCGATGGTCTACAAGCTCTCCGAGGACGAGACCCGGCACGCCGACTGGCCGCTGCGCCTGGGCGCCTCCGGCACCGACGACGTGGTCGAGTCGCACAGGATCACCTGCTCGCACTTCGACGCGTTCCGCTTCTTCACTCCCCCGGCGCGACCGCTCAACCAGCTCCAGCCCGGCCGCGACGACCGGCCGGCCTACGAGCAACCCGGCTGCCTGCACGGCGGAATGGACCTCTACAAGCACGCCTTCCGGTTGACCCCCATGACCTGCTCCGACCTGGTCGCCGACTGCTTCGAGCTCGCCCGCGACATCCGCATCCTCGACATGC
Source organism: Nocardioides sp. Soil796 (assembly GCF_001429525.1). Classification (NCBI taxonomy): domain Bacteria; kingdom Bacillati; phylum Actinomycetota; class Actinomycetes; order Propionibacteriales; family Nocardioidaceae; genus Nocardioides; species Nocardioides sp. Soil796. The sequence goes on along the minus strand of NZ_LMSQ01000017.1, from coordinate 230,752 downwards.
AGGCCGCGCCGTACGACCTGGTCGACCTCGGCTTCGAGCCGGTGCGCATCGAGACACCCGAGGGCAAGCAGGAGTACGCCGCCCGCCAGCGCGGGTTCGCCGAACGCGGTGCCCCGCTGAGACAGCGCCTGATCGACGAGTGCGCGCGGCTGCTGACGGTCGCCCGGTCGGCGTGAGCGGCGCGGTCGACCTGCTCGCCCTGCGCTGACGGCCGACGTGCACATCAACGGGCACAACAGTGCGATGAGGCCCTTTTCCAGCCTGTTTCGGCACGTTGTGCCCGTTCGCCGGTACAACGCCGATCGGAGTCCGCTGCGTGACCGGAGGTCATCAGCCGGCCAGACCCTGGCGGAGGCGGGCGGCCTGGCGGGTGAGGTGGTCGCGCTCCGCCGTGCTCGTCGCGAGGTGTGCGGCGTCCGCGTAGAGCTCGGCAGCATGCTCGAGCGAACCTGCCCGCTCGGTGAGGTGCGCCCGCACGGCCACCAGTCGCGGCAGGTCGGCGGGCAGCTCGTCCAGGGCGCGCAGGGCGACCAGTGGGCCGTCGACCTCGCCGAGTGCCACCACACGATTGAGTGCCACCACCGGGCTGTCGGTCAGTCGCAGGAGCTCGTCGTACCACTCGAGGACCTGTGGCCAGTCGGTCTCGTCGGCCTTGGGCGCATCCGCGTGCAGGGCGGCGATCGCGGCCTGCGCCTGGTACTCCCCCAGCCTGTCCTTCGCGAGCGCGGCCTGGAGGATCTCGACACCCTCGGCGATCAGCGTCGTGTCCCAAAGCGACCGGTCCTGGTCGGCCAACGCGATCAACGACCCGTCGGAACCGCGCCGCGACGTACGCCGGGCATCGTGGAGCAGCATCAGCGCCAGCAGTCCGGCCACCTCGGGATCGTGAGAGGCCCGGGCCAGCTGCCGGGTCAGCCGGATCGCCTCGGCGGCCAGGTCGACCTCGCCGCCGTACCCCTCGTTGAAGACCAGGTAGAGCACCTTGAGCACCCGGCCGAGGTCGCCGAGCCGGGTGAGCCGACGGTCGGAGACGGTGCGCTTGGCCCGGCTGATCCGCTGGGCCATCGTCGCCTCGGGCACGAGATGGGCGAGAGCGATCTGGCGAGTGGTCAGGCCGCCGACGGCACGCAGCGTCAACGCGATCGCGGCGGTCGGCGACAGGTCCGGGTGGCAGCAGAGGAACAGCAGCTGCAGGGTGTCGTCGGCGTTCTCGGTGTCACCGGGCTCGGGCTCGTCGTGGAACCTCTCCTCGCGCCGGCGCCGAGCGTCGGCCGAGCGCACCATGTCGACGTACTTGCGCCAGGCGACGGTGATCAGCCAGCCCTTGGGCTCGGCCGGGGTCTCGGCGGGCCAGCGCTCGACGGCGGCGAGGAGGGCCTCCTGCACGGCGTCCTCGGCCGCCGCGAAGTCTGCTCCGCGGCGGACGAGGACACCCAGGACCTGGGGGCCGAGCAGCTTGAGCTGCTCGTCGAGGTCGAGCACCGTCACTCGGTGACCGTGGGCGGCTCGACCATGAACGGGCGCACCTCGAGCCACTCGTGGAGCGGCTGCCCGCCGGGGCCGGGGGCCGACGACAGACGCGCCGCCACCTCGTAGGCACGTTCCTGCGAGTCGACGTCGATCGCCATCCAGCCGGCGATGAGGTCCTTGGTCTCGACGAACGGTCCGTCGGTCACGGGCGGCTTGCCCTCGCCGTCGTAGCGCACGAACGTGCCCTCGGGCGAGAGCGCCTGGGCATCGACGAGCTCGCCGTTCTTCTCGAGCTCGTCGGCCAGGTCCCGCATGAACTGGATGTGGTCGGTGACCTCCTCCGGCGACCACTGGTCCATCGGGACATTGCCGATCGGCATCCGCTCGGGACCGCCGCGGTAGTGCTTGAGCAACAGGTACTTCGCCATGATGATCTCCTTGGATTCCTCAGGTGCCCCCGTGGACACCTTCACCCCCGGGACGGAGCCGTCGAGCGGTTCTCGACATGGGCGGGGAAACTTTTCTTCCAGACTTGGTGAACGCTCAGGGCCAGGTCGTGGCATGCGCGTCGAAGTCACTCCCGGTCTGCACCGGCACGACGCAGAAGACAAGGTCGCCCGGATCGCGCATGACGGCGTACGCCTCGTGGCGTTGCTCGACCCTCGCCCCCGCCGCGACCAGCCGCGCGATCTCGGCGTCGACGTCGTCGGTCTCGATGTCGAGGTGCACCCGCGGCGGCGTGCCCGCGCCGGTGCGCTGCAGCTCGAGCATGATGCCGCCGCCGAGAGGGTCGAGGCTGTCGTAGACCGGTTCCTCCCCGTCGGGTCGCCGGGTCGAACCCCGCGCCTGCGCCCAGAACGCGGCGGAGCTCTCGAAGCGGTCCACGGGATGGTCGACCAGGACGACACCGATGCGGCTGCGATGCATGAGTCCGAACGTATCGCGAAGCACGTCCCGACGAATCGCCCGAGACCCGCCGGAGTCGGTAGAATCGGCGGCGCACAGGGCTCTGGCGTACCTGTTGGGCGGGAAGGTACGCACCCGCTTCTGCGAACCCTGGAGTTCCCGTGTCACCCCTCACCGGCTACAAGAGGCTGTTCGGCCTCACCGGCCCCACCTACGTCCTCGTCGGCTTCCTGGCCCGCCTGCCCCTGGCCATGAGCCAGCTGGGCGTGCTCCTCCTCGTCGCCGGCACCACCGGCAGCTACGGCGCCGGCGGCGCCTGTGCCGGGGCACTCGCGATCGCCAACGCCGTCGGCGCCCCGTTCTGGGGTACGGCGGCAGACCGGGTCGGACAACGCAGGGTCGTGCTGCTCCAGTCGCTGGCCGGAGCCGCCGCGATGATCGTCCTGCTCGTGCTCACCCACGCGGGTGTGCCGTGGGGTTGGTCGGCGGTGGCCAGTGCCGCGGCCGGCCTGGTGATGCCGCAGGTCGGGCCGATGGCGCGGGTGCGGTGGCGCCCGATCACTGCGCGCAGCGAGCACCAGAAGAAGCTCGTCGACATCGCGTTCTCCTACGAAGGCGCGGCCGACGAGGCGTCGTTCGTGCTCGGCCCGGCCCTGATCGGCCTCGGCGTCTCCCTGGCCAGCCCGTCCTTCGCGCTCTCCGCCGCGGCCGTCGTGCTTGCGGTCTTCGGTGCGTGGTTCGCGCTGCACCCCACCGCCGTACAGGCCCACGACGCGCACGAGGACACCGGCATCCACGACCTCACCCTGGTGACCCCCGCCCTGATCCTGCTGTGCGCCTCCCAGCTGGTGATCGGCGCGGTGTTCGGGTCGGTGCAGACCGGCACGTCGGTGCTGGCCACCGACGCCGGGCAGCCGGGTCTCACCGGCTACTTCCATGCGCTGCTCGGCGTGGGCAGCGTGGTCGCCGGACTCTCGATCGCCGGGTTGCCGGACCGTTTCACGCTGCCCGCACGCCTGCGCTGGTTCGCTGTCGCCCTGCTCGTGCTGGCCGTGCCGTTGCTGCTGGTCGACTCCCTCGCGCTGCTGGCCCCCGTGCTGCTCGTGCTCGGCGTCAGCGTGGCGCCGTACATGATCACCACCTTCACCCTCGGCGAGAGGATCACCCCGCCTGCCCGCACCGGCGCCGCGATGACGCTGCTGGCCGCCGCCACCGGTCTCGGGTACGCCGTGGGCGCGGCCATCGCCGGCCGGCTCGCGGACTGGGGCGGCCAGACCCCGGCCTTCGCGGTCACCGTGGCTGCCGGCGTCGTTGCGGTCGTCGTGTCGTGGGGCGGCAGCCGGGTGCTCACGCGTACGGCGGAGCGTGTGTCGGCCTGAAACCCGGTGGCGTGCCCGGCGCGCGCGTCCTAGGTTCGGAGCATGGACTCAAAGGTTCTCGGGAACTTCCTCGACGCCGAGGGACGACTGCACACGATCCCGACGAAGCGGGCCAAGCGGCTCGTCGTGCTCGACCACCTGGCGCAGTCGTTCGAGCTCGGCCGGACCTACCCCGAGATCGAGGTTAACGAGATCCTCCGGGCGTTCCACCCCGATGTCGCGGCGCTGCGGCGCTACCTGGTCGACGACCAGTTCCTCACCCGCGAGGACAGCGTCTACTGGCGCAGCGGCGGCACCGTCGACGTCTGACCGTTCCGGTCGACGCGCGGGCGACGGCCGACAGTCACTGCCTGACCGGCTCCGCGTCGACGAGCGCGCCCTGCAGCTCGGCGAGGAGTACGGCGCCCGCGAGGTCGAGGTGCGTACGCCGCAGATGGGCTGCCGCGAGGTCGACCCGGTCGAGAGAGGCACCCCTCAGGTCGGCGCCCGCCAGCTTCGTCTCGCGCAGGTTGGCGCCGTCGAGGTTCGCGCCGGCGAGCGACGTCGAGGTGAGGTCGCTCATCGAGAGGTCGGCCTCGCGCAGGTCGAGGCCGGCGAGGTCGAGCTTGCTGAGGTTGAGCCCGCGCATCGTCACGCCCCGCCACTGGCCGCCAACGACCTTGATCGGGCGGACGGTGCAGTCGGCGAAGACCGAGCCGATCATCTTGCAGCCCTCGAAGGTCGCGTCGAACAGGCTGGTCCGCTGGAAGTCGCAGGCCACGAACGCGGTGTGACGGTGGGTGCTGGCGTTGAGCCTGCTGTTGGCGAATGTGCACTGGTCGAACGTCGCACCGGAGGTGACCACCTCACTGAGGTCCATGTCGGTGAACGTGCAGCGCACGAAACGGGCCGCGCCCAGGTCCTCGGCGTACCAGTCCTCCTCGCGGTAGTGGAGGTCGGTGTTCTCGATCGGATCCGTCACGACCCCCACCGTAGGCGTGCCCGCCGACGGCGGCGGCACCGACTGGTCCAGACCAGATCGCGGATTGACCGGAAACCCACCAGGACCGTGCGGAGCGCACTACGGTCGAAAGGCAGCGTGCACCAGGAGGCAGGCGTGGCATCGGACGAGACATCCGCCGTGGCCTCCGCTCCCGCGCCTCGGGCCGGCCTCGTCGCCAGCACCCGCACTGCCCTCCACGAGACGAAGGCTTCGCTCAGGTCGGTCTTCGGCAACCCCGGACTGAGGCGGGTCCAGCTCGCCCTGGCCGGATCGATGATCGGCGACTGGGCCTACGCGACGGCGGTGACGGTCTGGGCGTACGGCGTCGGCGGGGCCAGCGCCGTCGGCATCTGGGCAGCGATCCGGCTCGCCCTGATGTCGGTGACGGCACCCTTCGCCTCCACCTGGGCGGACCGAGCGCCGCGCAAGGCGGTTATGGTCCTGTGCGACATCGGCCGCGCCACGCTGGTCGCCGCCGCCGCGGCCTGTCTCTTCCTGGACACTCCCGCCGCACCGATCTTCGTGCTGGCCACGCTCACCTCACTGTTGGGGACACCTTTCCGCTGCGCGCAGCGAGCCCTGATGCCGACTCTGGCCGACAGCCCAGAGGAGCTGACCGCCTCCAACGGGTCGTCCAGCACGATCGAGAGCCTCTCCTTCTTCGTCGGTCCCGCCCTCGGAGCGCTGCTGATCGGCGCGACCAGCGTGTCGGTGGTGTTCTGCCTCAACGCCGTCACGTTCGTGTGGTCGATGGCGATGGTGCTCGGCATCCGGGTCCCGCACCCCACCAGCGGCCCCGACGAGGAAGCCGGCGTCGACACGGGAGGCGGTGACGACGCGGGAGGCGGTGACGACGGGGACGACGCCCCGCGGGAGAGCTTCCTGTCCGAGGTCTCCGGTGGCTTCCGCTGCATCTGGGCCGACAAGGACCTGGTCGTGGTGACCTGGCTGGTCGCGATGCAGACGATCGTGGCCGGCGCCTCCACCGTCTTCCTCGTGGTGATGGCCGTGGAGGTCCTCGACACCGGAGCCCACGGTGTCGGCTACCTCGAGTCGGCGCTCGGCGTCGGCGCCGTCCTGGGTGGATTCCTGGCGATCTCGAGGGCGTCCCGGCAGCGCCTCGCCCAGGACCTCACGACGGGCGTCCTGCTGTGGTCCGTGCCGCTGGTCCTGGTCACGCTGTGGCCCTCACCCGTGACGGTGTTCGCAGCCGTTGCCCTCCTCGGCCTCGCCAACCCACTGGTCGACGTCAACCTCGACACCATCGTCCAGCGCATCAGCCCGGACGCGGTCCTCGGGCGGGTGTTCGGGGCCCTCGAGTCGTGCCTGATCGCGACCATGGCCCTCGGCGCCTTCGCCATGCCGTTCCTCCTCGACCTGTGGAGCCTGCGCACCGCGCTCGCCGTCGTCGGGCTGGGCGTGGCCCTGGCCGTCGTACCGTTCATCGCCCGCATGCGTCGTCTCGACGCACGGCTCACCGCGCCGTTCGGGGCCGATCTGCTCGCCGCCGTTCCGATGTTCGCACCACTTCCCCGTTCCGTCGTCGAGGGCCTGGCCGGTCAACTGGTTCGCCTCGCGGTGCCGGCCGGGTCGGTCGTGCTGCGCCAGGGCGAGGAGTCCGACCGGTTCTTCGTCATCGAGTCGGGGCTCGTGGAGGTCACCCAGGACGGCGTGGTGCTCCGCCGCGAAGGGCCCGGCGACTTCTTCGGTGAGATCGGCCTGCTGCGTGACGTGCCGCGGACGGCCACCATCACTGCGTTGGAGGACACCGTGCTCCACGCCCTCGGCCGTGATGACTTCCTCGCGGCCCTCACCGGGGAGCGCGAGGCGTTCCTCGCGGCCGACGACATCGTCTCCCGCAGGCTCACCGTGTGAGTCGTATGTCGCCTCGCGGCGACTGCGGTCAGGACGAGACCGCGGCACGCACCCGGATGCCGTCGAGCACCAGCGCCAGCCCCAGCGCGAAGTCGGATTCCTCGCGCGGCCGGTCCTCGATCGCACCGGCGCTGCTGGCCTGCATCTGGGTCTGCTCGTCCATGACGTGGCCCAGCACGAAGTGGATCAGCGTGCGGGCAGCGACGGGCGCCAGGTCGGCGTCGAGGTCGGCGTCGGCGAGCGCCTCGGCCAGCTCGAGTGCCGGGGCCTCCGCGCCGAGGCCGAACGCGCTGACCGTCGCCACGAGCTCGGCTCCGTCACGGTAGGCCAGCATCGCGTCGCGGAGCTGGCCGCACACCTCGACGACCCGGTCGTCCCAGGCGGTCGTCGTCCGAGGTCGGGTGCCACGGTGCAGGATCTCGTCGGCCACGGCGGCCAGGAGGGTCTGCTTGTTGGCGAAGTGGTGGTAGAGCGCGCTGGGTTGCACGCCGAGCTCGCTGGCCAGGCGGCGCATGGAGAGGTCGGCCAGCCCGTAGGCGTCGAGCACGACGATGGCGTGTTCGACGACGTCCGCCCTGCGGTAGCTCAACTTCCCACCCCTCCTTGAGGATCTACGATGCACTGACCTTAACCTGAACAGTGTTCAGCAACGGCTCCGGCCCGCGACACCTTGCAGAAGAGACGACGACCTTGAGCACGCAGACCCCGACCAGCACCCGGCGTACGACGTCGAGCACCACCGACATCGCCCTGATCGCGGCGTTCGCCGCACTGATCTCGGCCTGCGCGTACGTCGGTGCGATCCCGGTCGGCGGCGCCGGCGTGCCGATCACCCTGCAGACCTTCGCGGTGATGCTGACCGGCTGCCTGCTCGGCCCCGTGCGCGGCTTCCTCGCGGTGGCGCTCTACCTCGGCCTCGGCGCGATCGGCCTGCCGGTCTTCGCCGAGCACTCCTCGGGCCTGGGCACCTTCACCGGCGCCAGCGCCGGCTACCTGTGGTCGTTCCCGGTCGCCGCGCTCGTCGCGGGGTTACTGGTGAAGTACGTCGCCGGCCAGCGCCGCACCAGCGCGCTGGTGATCTTCCTGTGCTCCGCCGCGGGCAGCATCCTGGTCATCCACCCGATGGGCATCGCCGGCATGAAGCTCTTCTTCGACGTCAGCTGGCACGAGGCGATGACCTACGACCTGCCCTTCTGGCTCGGCGACTTCGTCAAGACCACACTGGTCGCGCTGATCGCCGCCGAGGTGCACCGGGCCTTCCCGCAACTGCTCGCCCGCGCACCTCGCCACGCGGCACCCGACGCAGCGCTTCGCGACGCGGCACCCGACGCGGGCTGACCGTGCCGCGGATCGAGTTCTACCGGGCGGGCGTCGTCGTCCCCCTTCCCGGTGACGGCGGATCCCGCGTCGTGCTCGAACCCACCACCCTCGAGCTCACCGAGCACCGGATCGGCGTGATCGGCGCCAACGGATCGGGCAAGTCGACCCTGGCCCGCATGCTCAACGGGCTGGTCCTGGCCACGACCGGGTCCGTGCGCGTCGACGGCCTCGACGTACGCCGCGACGCCGCGGCAGTGCGTCGTACGGTCGGGTTCTGCTTCACCGATCCCGCCGCCCAGCTGGTGATGCCGACCTGCGTGGAGGACATCGAGCTGTCGCTGCGGCGGCAGGAGAAGTCGGCCTCCCGGCGGCGCGAGCTCGCCCTGGCGGTGCTCGACGAGAACGGACTGCTCGAGCATGCGCACGACTCGGTGCACTCGCTCTCGGGCGGGCAGAAGCAGATGCTGGCACTGGCCGGGGTGCTCGCCGTACGCCCGTCGCTGGTCGTCGCCGACGAGCCCACGACGCTGCTCGACCTGGCCAACACCCGACGGGTCGGCGACCTGCTCTTCGACCTCGAGCAACAGCTCATGCTCGTCACCCACGACCTCGACCTGGCGCGGCGCTGCGACCGGGTGCTGGTGGTCGCCGACGCCCGGGTCACCTTCGACGGCGACGCGGACGAGGCCGTCGAGCACTACGTCACGTCGGTGTCGGCATGAGCCAGGGTTCCGGCAGCGTCCTGGTCGGGATCTATCAACCCGGCACGACGCTGCTGCACCGCCTGCCGGTCGGGGTGAAGGTGGTCGCGCTCGGCGTGCTCAGTCTCTCGATCGTGCTGGTGCGCAGCATGCCCGCGTCGTTCGCGTTCCTCGCGGTGGCGCTGCTGCTGGTCTCCGTTGCCCGGGTGCGCCTGCGCACCCTGTGGCGGGCGGCCCGCAGCATCCTTGTGCTGGCTGCGTTCGTGGCCGCCTTCCAGTGGTGGTGGTACGGCGGCGCGAAGGCGATCGAGTCGTTCGTCGACCTGGTCACGCTGGCGCTGGCCGCGGTGGTGGTCACCGCGACCACGTCGGTCAACGCGATGCTCGATGCCGTCGTCCGCTGGCTCGGACCGTTCCGCCGCATCGGGGTGAAGCCCGAACGGGTCGCACTGGCCTTCGCCCTGGCGATCGGCGCCCTGCCCGGCACCGTCACCCTGGCCCACGAGACCCGCGACGCGGCCCGTGCGCGGAGCCTGGGCCGGCATCCGCGCGCCTACCTCTCGCCGTTCGTGATCCGGGTGGTGGCCCGGGCCATGGAGACCGGCGACGCGCTCCACGCCCGCGGCATCGGCGACGACTGATACGTCAAGGATCCACGGCTCGACGCGCAACGATCCATGGTTCGCGACGCAAGAGTCCACGGTTCGACCACCCACGTGCAGGATGTCCATCATCCCGACGTGTGTTGCGGCGTCCCGTCGAACTCGCTTAACCTGAACACCGTTCAGGTTGCCTGAACACCGTTCAGGTTCGCCGACGACCAGGAGACGCACCCACATGACGACCCACTTCGACCAGCTCGCCGACCGGATCCTCGACGGCGGGGCCGCGTCCGAGGCCGATGCCCTCGCCGTGCTGCAGACCACCGACGCGGAGCTGCTGTCCGTGGTCTCCGCGGCTGCCCGGCTGCGCCGTGAGCACTTCGGCAACACGGTCAAGGTGAACTACCTGGTGAACCTGAAGTCGGGCCTGTGTCCCGAGAACTGCAACTACTGCTCCCAGGCGCTCGGGTCGCAGGCACCGATCCTGAAGTACTCCTGGCTGACGAAGGACGACGCCCTCCAGCAGGCCGGGGCCGGCCTCAAGGGCGGCGCCACCCGGGTGTGCATGGTGTCGTCGGGCCGCGGACCCTCCGACCGCGACGTCGACAGGGTCGTGGAGATGACCGAGGCGATCAAGGAGACCTACGACGGGGTCGAGGTGTGCGCCTGCCTCGGGCTGCTCAAGGACGGCCAGGCCGACCGGCTCAAGGCCGCCGGCGTCGACGCCTACAACCACAACATCAACACCGCCGAGAGCAACCACGACAACATCGTCCAGACCCACACGTACGACGACCGCATCGACACCATCGGCAAGGCGAAGTCGGCCGGCCTCTCCCCCTGCTCCGGCCTGATCGCCGGACTCGGCGAGACCGACGAGCAGCTGGTCGAGGCGCTCTTCGCCCTCCGCGCGCTCGACGCCGACTCGATCCCGGTGAACTTCCTGATGCCCTTCGACGGCACGCCGTACGAGAACACGTGGGAGCTCTCGCCGATGCGGTGCCTGCGGATCCTGACGATGGCCCGGTTCGTGTGCCCCGACAAGGAGATCCGCATCGCCGCCGGCCGCGAGATGCACCTGAGGTCCCTGCAGGCCACTGCCCTCCAGGTGGCCAACTCGATCTTCCTCGGCGACTACCTCACCTCGGAGGGACAGGACGCCAGGTCCGACCTCGAGATGCTGCGCGACAACGGCTTCGTGATCCTCGGCAACGAGAACGCGTTCGCCAACGGCAGCCTGCCGGGCCTCGACTCCCTCGAGCCCGCGGCCGGCGACTGCGGCTCGGCATCCGTGAGCCCGTGCGACAGTGCCTCCGAGGGCGCCGGCTGCGCGACGTCCTGTGGCGGCGGCTGCTCGGGGCATGCCGACGAGGCAGTGGGCGAGACGTCCCACAACCCCGTGATCCGCAAGCGTGGCGCGGGCACCGAGGCTCCCGCGAACGCGTGACCGCGTGAGCACCGACACCGCCTCCCTGCTCGCCTACGACCGCGAGCACGTCTGGCATCCCTACACGTCGATGACCGACCCCACTCCGACGCGACTCGTGACGGGGGCGTCCGGCGTACGTCTCGAGCTCGAGGGCTCCGGCGAGGTGATCGATGCGATGAGCTCGTGGTGGTCGGCGATCCACGGCTACCGCCACCCCGCGCTCGATGAGGCAATCGCCAACCAGGCAAGGGAGTTCGCGCACGTCATGTTCGGCGGCCTGACCCACCGGCCGGCGATCGACCTGGCTCGCACGCTGGTCGAGATCACCCCCGCTCCACTGCAGCACGTCTTCCTGGCCGACTCCGGATCGGTCAGCGTCGAGGTGGCGATCAAGATGGCCGTGCAGCACCAGCGTGGCCGCAGCCGCCCCGAGCGCACCCGCCTGCTCACGGTCCGCGGCGGCTATCACGGCGACACCTGTGGCTGCATGGGCGTGTGCGACCCCGTGGGCGGCATGCACACGATGTTCACCGGCATGCTGCGCTCCCACGTCTTCGCCGACCAGCCACCGGCACCGGGCGGCGACCTGGCCGGTTGGACCGCCTCGTTCACGGCACTCGCCGAGGCACACGCCCACGAGCTCGCCGGCATCATCGTCGAGCCGCTGCTCCAGGGCGCCGGCGGCATGCACCCCTACGACCCGGCCTGCCTCACGGTCATGCGCGAGGTGGCCGACCGGCTCGGACTGGTGCTGATCTTCGACGAGATCGCCACGGGCTTCGGTCGCACCGGCCACCTGTTCGTCTCCGAGGTGGTCACGCCCGACATCCTCTGCCTGGGCAAGGCGCTGACCGGCGGCTACCTCACGCTGGCCGCCGTGCTCTGCTCCTCCGACATCGCGGGCGGCATCTCGGCCAGCGAGTCCGGCGTGCTGATGCACGGCCCCACGTTCATGGGGAACCCACTGGCCTGCGCGGTCGCCTCCGCCTCGATCGACCTGCTGCTGAGTCGCGGCTGGGAGCCCGACGTCGCCCGCATCAACGCCGCGCTCGAGCGCGGCCTCGCTCCCCTGCGCCAGCTCCCCGGGGTGTACGACGTCCGCACCCTCGGCGCCGTGGGCGTCGTACAGCTCGACCACCCTGTCGACGTGGTGGCGGCGACCGATGCCGCGCTCGCGAACGGTGTGTGGATCCGTCCGTTCCGCGACCTGATCTACACGATGCCGCCGTACATCTCGTCCGACGACGTCGTCGCCCGGATCTGCACCGCGCTGCACGCCGCGGCGGTCGCGGGATGAGCGGCGGAAGCAGCGGGACCGGCTGGCGTGCCTGGCTGGCCGAGCAGGCGGAGGCACGCGAAGACGCCGGGTTGACGAGAATCCTCAACCCACGCAGGGCGGACGACGACACCATCGACCTCGCGGGCAACGACTACCTCGGCCTGTCCCGCCACCCCGAGGTGGTCCGGGCGGCAGCCGACGCGGTCACGCAATGGGGTGCCGGAGCGGGCGCCTCGCGACTGGTCACCGGCACCCTCGACCTGCACGCCGACCTCGAGCGCGAGCTGGCCGACTTCCTCGGCTGGCCGGCCGCCCTGGTCTTCTCGACCGGCTACCACGCGAATCTCTCGGTGGTCACTGCGCTGGCCGACCGCGACGCCCTGGTGGTCTCCGATGCGCACATCCATGCCTCGCTGATCGACGCCGTCCGCCTCTCCCGCGCCCAGACCGTGGTGACCCCGCACAACGACGTCGCCGCGGTGCGGAGCGCGCTCGCGGCGGCCGACGGCCGACGTGCGCTCGTGCTCGCCGAGTCGATCTACTCCGTGCTCGGCGACGCCGCTCCCCTGGTCGACCTGGCCGCCGTCTGTGCGGAGCACGACGCCCTGCTTGTCGTCGACGAGGCGCACGGCGTCGGGGTGAAGGGCACCGGCGGCCACGGGCTGGTCCGTGAGCTCGGCCTGGCAGACCACCCCCACGTCGTCGTCACCGCCACCCTGTCGAAGGCGCTCGGCGCGCAGGGCGGCGTGGCCCTCGGCCCGGCGCCGCTGCGCGAGCACCTGGTCAACCGTGCCCGCCCGTTCATCTTCGACACCGCGCTGGCCCCGGCACCGACCGCCGGCGCCCTGGCCGCCCTGCGCCACCTCGTGGCGCACCCCGAGCTGCCGCGCGCCATCCACGACCGGGTGGCGACGCTCGGTCAGGCGCTCGAGGTCGACCTCCCGGCCGGCGCCGTGCTCTCGGTGCCGCTCGGCGCTCCCCGGGTGGCAGTCGCCGCCCAGGCCGCCTGCCTCACCGAGGGCATCCGTGTCGGTTGCTTCCGGCCGCCGTCGGTGCCCGACGGGGTGTCACGGCTGCGCATCACCTGCAACGCCGGACTGCCGGAGGCGCACTGGCAGCACGCCACCGACGTCATCGGCCGCGTCGTCAAGGAGCACCGGTGAGCGGTCGCATCATCGTGGTCACCGGCACCGACACCGGGGTGGGCAAGACGATCGCCACCGCCGCCCTCGCCGTACGCGCGACGGAGCGGGGCACGGTCACCGTCGTGAAGCCCGCACAGACCGGCATCGGACCGACCAACACCGACGAGCCCGGCGACATCGACGTGGTCCGTGCCCTCACCGGCTGCGCAGTGGAGGAGTACACCCGCCTGCCCGACCCGCTGGCCCCCGACACCGCCGCGCGTCGAGCCGGCGTCACGATCCCTGCAGTGGCGGAGTACGCCGTCCGGGTGCGTGCGCTCGCCGAGGCGGTCGACACCGTGATCGTCGAGGGAGCCGGCGGCCTGTTGGTGCGTCTCGACACCGACGGCGGCACGCTGCTCGACCTGGCCGCCGACCTCGACGCCGAGGTGTACGTCGTGGTGCGGGCCGGGCTGGGCACCCTGAACCACACCGAGCTCACCGTAGGCGCCCTGCGGTCCCGGGGCCTCGAACCGGCCGGACTCGTCATCGGCGCCTGGCCGCACTCCCCCGACCTTGCCGAGTCGTGCAACCTCGACGACCTGCCCCGCGTGGCCGGTGTACCCGTGGTCGCCGTACTCCCCGAAGGTGCCGGCGGCCTGGACCGCGCGTCCTTCACCGCCGCCGTCCCCACCTGGTTCACCGACACTCCCTGACGATCCCGTGGTTGCGGTCCCGGGAGTGTCGGGAATGATTGCGTGGGCGGAGCATCGGGTAGGGGTGGTGCTCCGGAGTCACCGACAGAGGAGTGTCATGCGTTCAACCATCCAGAGCAACCGTCGCCCGCGCGCGGTTGCCGGGCCGATCGTCCTGGCGCTCCTGGTGGCCGGGCTGCTCGCCGGGTGCGACTCCGACGAGAAGTCCAGCGTGGTGGCCGGAGATCCGGCGGTGGCGCCGAGCAGCACTCCCACCGACGACCCGTCGACGGACCCCACCGAGTCGCCCAGCACGACGCCGACCGACGCCCCCTCCACCACGGACCCGAGCACCACGCCGCCGCCCGGCGGCCGACTCACCGCCGCGGAGTACGCCCACGACTGGGACTTCAAGCTGGACGGCGTACGCATGGCGGCCGACCACGTGCGCGGCAAGGACTACCCGGACTGCTCGGGCCTCGAGGTCAAGGGCGCGCTCACCAAGCGCGGATGCGTGTACGGCGTCAAGGTGACGCTCAAGGCACTGGGCGGCCGGGTGATGATCACGCACATGATCCTGGAGATGAAGAGCGACAAGAAGGCCAAGACGTTCTCCAACGACAAGACGCTGACCGACGGAGACTTCAACTACCAGAAGGCCGACATCGTCCCGGGCTTCGACAAGGGCCAGTGGCGCGTGCGCAGCGCCGGGAAGTACGCCGTGTTCACGGTGGTCACCGGCGGCAAGGGCGTCACCGCCAAGCAGGTGAAGGACTACCTCCACTACACGAACGCCGACTACACCAGCGCCCTGCTCTGGCGCTGAAGACGCAGATACTCCCTGACGTTCCGGCCCCTCCTTGGGGACCGGAACGTCAGGGAGTATCGGAAATGTCAGGCTGCGGAGGTCTCGGTCTCGGCGGCGACCAGGGCCTCGACGGCGCTGACCAGACGGGCCACGACCTCGTCGTCGGCGAGGATGTCGCCCTCCATCGCGGATTGCGACACGACGATCTCCTGGAGCACCTGGGCACCGGCGATGGTGGCCGAGTGGCGGGCGTGCTCGTGCGCCCACTTGCCGCCGTACGGCGTGGGGGTGGCGCCGACCACGGCGAACGGCTTGCCCACGACGGCGCCGGCGCCGTACGGGCGGGACAGCCAGTCGATGGCGTTGTTGAGCACGGCGGGCATGGTGCCGTTGTACTCGGGGGTGACGACCAGGACGCGGTCGGCGGCGGCGACGTCGGCGCGCAGGCGGGTGGCTGCCTCGGGCGCGGTCTCGCCGTCGATGTCCTCGTTGTAGAACGGGATCTCACCGAGGCCGTCGGCGATGTCGATGGTGACGCCGGCCGGGGCCTGGGCCTGGAGGGTCTCGGCGATGCGGCGGTTCAGGGAGTCGGCGCGGAGGCTGCCGACGAGGACGAGCACGCGGGTGTCAGACATGGAGCTGTCTCCTCAGAGGTTTGTTGGACGAACAGAGGGCATAAGCGGACCGCGGTCCGCTTTATTCCGGGCCTCTAGGATGAGTGTTGTGACACCGCCCACGAAGCCCCGAGCTGCCGACGACCGGCAGGTCAGGGCCGAGCTGCCGCTGCTCGGCCAGCCGGCACCGGAGCGCCGCGACGCCGCGCGCAACCGCGACGCGGTGCTGAACGCGGCCCTGCGACTCGTCGAGGCCAACGGCGCCTGCGCGGTCACCATGGAAGCGGTGGCCGAGGCCGCAGGAGTCGGCAAGGGCACGGTGTTCCGGCGTTTCGAGAGCCGGGCCGGCCTGATGGGCGCGGTGCTCGACCACTCCGAGTCGGCCTGGCAGAACGCCGTCATCTCCGGTCCGCCGCCGCTCGGGCCGGGCGCTCCCCCACTCGAACGACTCCGGGCCTTCGGGCGCTCCCGCCTCGACCTCAACCTGCGCCACGCCGACCTCATCGAGGCGGCGATCTCCTCCTACGGCCGGTCGTACGCCGCCTACTCGTTCGCCGCGATGCACGTCCGCTACCTGCTCACCGAGCTCGGCGCCACCGGAGACCTGCACCTGTTGACCACGGCGGTGCTCGCGCCGCTCGAGGCCGAGATCCTGCGCCAGCACAGGGCCGAGGGCGTGGGCGAGGAGCGCATCATCGCCGGGTGGGACGACCTGGTCCGGCGCATCCTCGCGGGCTGAACCAGCCGCGCACCCGGCCCGCAGTCACTCCACGTGGTGGCGGCGCAGCCCGAACGTCAGCCCGTCGACGAGCGCGCCCCACGACGCCTCGATGACGTTGTGGCCGACCCCGACGGTGACCCACGACGACTCGCCGTCGGTGGTCTCGATCAGCACCCGCGTGGTCGCGTCGGTGCCGTGGCCCTGGTCGAAGATGCGCACCTTGTAGTCGATCAGCTCGAACTTCGCGACCTCCGGATAGGCCTGGCCGATGGCCTGGCGCAGGGCGTGGTCGAGCGCGTTGACCGGGCCGTTGCCCTCACCGGTCACCACGAACCGCTCGCCGCCGGCGCGCAGCTTGACGGTCGCCTCGGAGATCGCCTCGCCACCGGGCGAGGTCTCGGTGATCACCCGCCACGACTCGACCTCGAAGTACGCCGGGCGCACTCCCTCGGCCTCCTCGACGAGCAGCAGCTCGAACGACGCGTCGGCCGCCTCGAACGTGTAGCCGCGCGACTCCATCTCCTTGACCCGGTTGGTCAGCCGGGTGACGAGGTCCTTGTCGCTGGAGAGGTCGTAGCCGAGCTCCTTGCCCTTGAGCTCGACGGTCGCCCGGCCGGCCATGTCGGAGACCAGCAGCCGCATGTCGTTGCCGACCTGCATCGGGTCGAGGTGCTGGTAGAGGTTGGGGTCGACCTTGATCGCCGAGGCGTGCAGCCCGGCCTTGTGCGCGAACGCCGAGGTGCCGACGTACGGCTGGCGTGAGGCGGGCGGGAAGTTGGTGATGTCGGCGACGGCGTGGGCGATCCGGGTCGCCTCGGCCAGGGCGCCCTCGGGCAGCACCCGGCGCTCCAGCTTCAGCTCGAGGTTGGCGATCACCGAGACGAGGTCGGCGTTGCCGGTGCGTTCGCCGTACCCGTTCATGCAGCCCTGCACGTGGGTGGCGCCAGCCTGCACGGCCGCGATCGAGTTGGCGACCGCGCACCCGGTGTCGTTGTGGGCGTGGATGCCCACGCGTCCGCCGGTCTCGGCGATCACGTCGGCGACGATCTCACCCACCCAGTGCGGCAGCATGCCGCCGTTGGTGTCGCACAGCGCGACCACGTCGGCGCCCGCGTCGTACGCCGTGCGCAGCACCTCGAGCGCGTAGGAACGGTCGAGCCTGTAGCCGTCGAAGAAGTGCTCGGCGTCGAGGAACACGCGCTGTCCCTCGCCGGCCAGGTGGGCCACGGTGTCGCGCACCATCGCAAGGTTCTCCTCGAGCGTGGTGCGCAGCGCCAGCTCGACGTGGCGGGTGTGCGACTTGGCCACCAGCGTGACGTACGGCGCGCGACTGTCGCGGAGCGCGGCGACCTGCGGGTCGTCGGCGGCGGCCAGGCCGGCCTTGCGGGTGCTGCCGAACGCGGCCAGCCTGGCGTGGCGCAGGTCGAGCTCGTCGGCGGCGCGGGCGAAGAACTCGGTGTCCTTCGGGTTCGCGCCGGGCCAGCCGCCCTCGATGAAGCCGACACCGAGCTCGTCCAGCAGCCGGGCGATGTTGAGCTTGTCGGCGACCGACAGGTTCAACCCTTCCTGCTGTGCGCCGTCACGCATCGTGGTGTCGTAGACGTGGAAGGCCCCGTGGAGGTCCATTCGTCTCATCTCGCTTCGGTTGTCCGGTTCGGGGGCGTGGCAACAAAAAAAACCTCCCGGAGTACGAGAGGTTGCGCGTCGGGGAGTCCCTGACGCGCTAGTCGATAATGATCGCGATCTGCTGCACGTGCCCAGTTTGCCACGGAACCACGTGCCCGAAGCCTGCCGTCTCGGAATCCGACCTTCCCCATTCTTCTGCGCGGCACCCGGGAGCCGACCTACTCTTGGGCGATCCAACATCCGGACAGCTTTGAGGAACTCCCCACCCATGCGCATCAGCAAGCTCAGCGAGCGCGCCGGCCTGCCGGTCGGCACGGTCAAGTTCTACCTTCGCTCGGGGCTCCTCCACGCCGGCCGGGCGACCAGTGCCACGCAGGCGTTGTACGACGAGACGCACCTGAAGCGCCTGCGCCTGATTCGCGCACTGCTCGAGGTCGGCCGGCTCTCGCTGTCCGACATCCACGAGATCCTTGATGCGATGGACCTTCCCGACGTCGATACGGAGTCCCGGGTCACCCTGGTCCGCGCGGCGATCGCGGCCTCGTCCGGCGTCTCCGACAGCATCGACGTGACCGCCGCGCAGGATCTCCTGGCCGACCTCGGGTGGCACGTGGCCGCCACGTCTCCTCACCTCCCGGCCCTGGCCCGTGCCTTGTGGGCCGCCGAGTCCGTCGGCCTGGAGATCGACCCCGACCACTTCTCGGCGTACGCCGAGGCGGCGGCACTCGCCGCGCACAGCGACCGCACCGCGATCAGCGAGACGTCCGCCGAGAACCTGCCCACGACGGTGGCGGCCACCACCGTCCTGCTCGACCAGGTGCTGATCGCGCTCCACCGGCTGGCCATGGAGAACGACCCGGTCGACTCCCGGGGTGTTCCGCGCGGGGCCCGCCACCTGCCCGGACCGCGTCAGCCCGCCGCGAGCGCCTGAACCCGGTCGCTGATCCAGGCACGGACCCGTCAGAGGTGGCGGCCCAACCAGGTGCCGGGGGCCCACGGCGACTCGTCGAACGGCGCCCACACCGGGTCGTGGCCCACCGCCCACCACACCATGAGGGCGGAGGCGGCGACAAGCAGCAGCACGCCGACCAGCCAGGGCAGCGGCGTGCGGGCCAGGGGCAACCCGATCCGACGCAGGGGTGACCTCAGCCGGGAGCTGCCCGGGCCGGTCCAGTGCACGACACCGAGGAACACGCCCGAGACCCCGAGCGCCGTGAGGTCGTCGACGTCGAGGGCCACCATCACCAGTCCGACGCAGCCCACCAACAGGGCGGTCCAGACCAGCAGCATGATCGACGCAGGCAGCGAGACGAGGAAGTGCCACGGCGCGGCCATCACGTTGAGCACCCCGTCGTACCACTTCGGGCCGCGGCGGCCACGGCGATCGGTGGCCGCGCTCGCGGAGAGCGAGAGGCTGCGCAGCACCACGGTCACGACCGCGATCGACACGCTCACGACGTACGGCGCCAGCACGAGTCCCCCGGCGACCGCACCGAGGACGGCAGCACCCAGGATCCAGCGGCGGAGGCGCTCGGTCCACGACACCCGCGCCGGTGCCGCCCCCGCCGGGGCAGGCACCTGGTAGGGCTCGCGCATCGGCGGCGGCAGGGTGTGGTCCGGCCGCGGCGGGGCCGCCTCGGTCGCCGGGCCGGCCAGCGGTTGGTTCAGTGATTGCGACGGCGGCGCCGGGGGCGGCTGCCTGCGGGTCGGGTCGTCCTCAAACCTGCGGGTCTGCGGGGCGGCGACGTCGAGCGCCTCCTGGGCGGCCTGCGCGAACCCGGGGGTGATCGGCATCGTCATCGTGGGCGCCGGTCCGGGGACGGCGGGGCGTTCGACGGTCGGCGAGCCACCGAGGGTCTCGATCACCTGCGGCAGGCTCGGTCGCTGGTCGGGTTCGGGCGCGAGCGCGGAGGTCACCAGCGAGAGGACCACGGGGTCCAGGCCGGTCAGGTCGTGCTCGCCGCGGCGCACGCGGTCCATCACCGCCACGGACGGCCCCTTGCCGTACGGCGCACGACCGGTTCCGGCGAAGGCCACGGTCGCCGCCCACGAGTGCACGTCGGCCGCGGTGGTGGGCTCGATGCCGTAGAGGATCTCGGGGGCGAGGTAGCCCGGTGTGCCGAGAAGCCAGCCGGTGCGGGTGATGTTCGCGTCGTCAGCGACCCGGGCCAGGCCGAAGTCGATCAGGACCGGGTTGCGACCTTCCATCAGCACGTTCGACGGCTTGATGTCGCGGTGCAGCACGCCCACCCGGTGCACGGCCTGCAGCGCCTCGGCCAGGCCCTGGGCGAACCACGCCAGGTCGTCTCCGGTCAGCGGACCCTCCTCGCGCACGTGGTCGTGCAGCGAGAGCCCGGGCACGTAGCGGGTGGCCACGAACGGCACCGGCCCCCACGGGTCGGAGTCGACGATCTCGGCGACCCGGACACTACGCACCCGGGTGAGCGAGTTGACCTCGCGGGCCAGCCGGGCGCGGGCCTCGTCGTCGCCGACGACGTGCGGGCGCAGCACCTTGAGCGCCACGCGCTCTCCCCCGGGCTTGCGGGCGAGGTGCACGACGCCCATGCCGCCCTCGCCGATGCGCGAGAGGAGGGTGTAGTCCCCCACGCGCATTCCAGGTGGGGCCTGCCGGCCCGGAGTCGTCGTCACGTCGTGAGATTACCCGTGCCCACCGCCCCGAACCCCGTGTAACGCGCTGTCCGTGACGCTTTGCACCCTGCCCGCGGGTGCAGAAGTGTCAACAAGGGCGCACAAGTGCCCGGTTCGGTACGGCGTACGCCGGATCAGACGACCTGGTGCATCCAGCCGAAGGAGTCGTCGGCGCGGCCGTACTGGATGTCGACCAGCGACTGCCGGATCTTCATCGTCAGGTCGGTCGACGCCGGGGCCGGGACCTCGCCGCCGTCCCACTTCAGGGCACCGACCGGGGTGATCACGGCGGCCGTGCCGCAGGCGAAGATCTCGGTGATCGCACCGCTGGTGACGCCCTCGCGCCACTCGTCGATGGAGAACTTGCGCTCCTCGACCTTGTGGCCGAGCTGCTCGGCCAGCTCGATCACGCTGGAGCGGGTGATGCCCTCGAGGATGGTGCCGGTCTCGGGGGTGACGATGCGTCCGTCGTCGAAGACGAAGTACATGTTCATGCCGCCGAGCTCCTCGACGTACTTCCCCTCCTGGGCGTCGAGGAAGACGACCTGGTCGCAGCCGTGGCCGCTGGCCTCCTGCTGGGCGACCAGCGAGCTGGCGTAGTTGCCACCGGTCTTGGCGGCACCCATGCCACCGCGGCCGGCGCGGGTGTACTCCTCGGTGAGCCACAGGCTGACCGGCTTGATGCCGCCCTTGAAGTAGGAACCGGCCGGCGAGGCGATCACCATGAACGTGACGTGCTGGCTGGGACGCACGCCGAGGAACACCTCGGTGGCGATCATGAACGGGCGCAGGTAGAGGCTCTTCTCCCCCGCCGCCTCGGGCACCCACCGCTCGTCGACCTTCACCAGGGCGTCGACGGCCTGCACGAAGTCGTCGACCGGCAGCTCGGGGAAGGCCAGGCGTCCGGACGAGCGCACCATGCGCTGCGCGTTGGCCTCGGGACGGAACGTGGCGATCGAACCGTCGGGCTGGCGGTAGGCCTTCATGCCCTCGAAGGTCTCCTGCGCGTAGTGCAGGACGGCGGTCGCCGGGTCCATCGTCAACGGGCCGTACGGCGTGACGCGGGCCGCGTGCCAGCCCTCGTCGGGGGTCCACTCGACGGTGAACATGTGGTCGGTGAAGAACGTTCCGAAGCCGGGGGCCGCGAGGATCTCGGCGAGGCGGGCGTCGTCGACGATCTTGTCGCTCAGGGTGGTGCTGATCTCCATGGACATCAAACTATCTGACCTTCTGTGAAATGAGCGACGCCGGGCACGTCGAAGCGACGTACCCGGCGCCAGAGGCTGGCGAAGTACGTGTCAGCCGGCTACTCGCGCGGCGATCGCGTCGCCGATCTCGGACGTACGGCGGGCAACGCCGGCCGTGCGCTCGGACAGGTCCGCGAGGACGGCGGACTCGATGGACCGGGCAGCGTCGTCGAAGCCCAGGTGGTCGAGCATGAGGGAGACCGAGAGGATCGCCGCGGTCGGGTCGGCCTTCTGCTGGCCCGCGATGTCGGGGGCAGAGCCGTGCACGGGTTCGAACATGGAGGGGGCGGTGCGGTCCGGGTTCACGTTGCCGGAGGCGGCCAGCCCGATGCCACCGGTGATGGCGGCGGCCAGGTCGGTGATGATGTCGCCGAAGAGGTTGTCGGTGACGATCACGTCGAAGCGGGACGGGTCGGTGGTCATGAAGATCATCGCCGCGTCGATGTGCATGTAGTCGGTCGTGACGTCTGGGTGCTCGGCGGCCACGGACTCGAAGAGGCGCCACCACACGGAGCCGGCGTTGACCAGCACGTTGGTCTTGTGGACCAGGGTGAGCTTCTTGCGGGGGCGGCGCTCGGCCCGGGCGAAGGCGTCGCGGATCACGCGCTCCACACCGAAGGCGGTGTTGACCGAGACCTCGGTGGCGACCTCGGCCGGTGTGCCGACCCGCAGCGCGCCGCCGTTGCCGGTGTAGGGACCCTCGGTGCCCTCACGCACGACCACGAAGTCGACCTCGCCCGGCTCGGCCAGCGGCGAGGTGACGCCGGGGAAGATCCGCGAGGGGCGCAGGTTCACGTAGTGGTCGAGCTCGAAGCGCAGCTTGAGCAGCAGGCCGCGCTCGAGGATGCCGGGGGGCAGGTTCGGGTCGTTCGGCTTGCCGCCGACGGCGCCGAGCAGGATCGCGTCGTGGCCGCGGATCTCCTCCAGCGTGCTCTCCGGAAGGACCTCACCGGTGGCGAGGTAGCGCTCGGCGCCCAGGTCGTAGCGGGTCTGCTCGAACTTCACGGGGGCAGCCACCTCGAGCACCTTGAGTGCTTCGGCAGTGACTTCGGGGCCGATGCCGTCGCCAGGGATGACGGCGAGGCGGACGGTCTGGGGAGGAGTCGTGGTCATGACGATGAATCTAGTTGTCGTCGGGGCGCGGGCCGCCGTTGTCTCGCAGGTCAAGAGCGGCCTGGACGGCCTCCATGCTGCGCGGGTTCTCGGGGTTGTGGCTGGCAGGTCCCCACTCGGGGTACATGTCGTACATGGGTCTCTCCGTTCGGTGTCGCATCGGTTGATCGGGCGTGGGTGGTGCAACGAAGCCACGCCCCGCGACGGGGAGACGGATGCCGAGCCGTGGATCGCACGGGCACCGACACGGTCCATCAGGACCAGAGAGATTGCGGATCACGCTGAAACTTCTGGCGATCCGCCGCGGGGCGTCTTCAGGTGGAAGAAGGCCCGTCGTACAAACACCACTCGCCACGGCGAGGTGGCCTTCTGTCAGGCCTCGCCGCGGCAGTGAATGAGTACGAGAACGCTCCGCATGATGGAGAAACCGTACGACGCCTCGCGTGAGTGCGCATCCGACTTCCACGATCCGCTCACGATGCGAGACGACTTTCCCAGGATGAAAGACTCGACGCCATGAGCGCCCCGCCCGACCTTCCTTCCATCGTGTCCCGTGCGTTCGACGTGTCCCGCAAGTCGGGCTACGTGTCGTTCTGCCGCAACGAGACCGGACGACTCCTGGCCACCCTGGCCGCCACCCGCACCGGCACCTTGGCCGAGTTCGGCACCGGCTGCGGCGTGGGCACCGCATGGCTGCGCTCGGGCGTGCGCGGCGACGTCCGCATCGTCACGGCCGAGCTCGATGCCAAGCTGGCCGATGCCGCCGCCGAGATCTTCGTCGACGACGACTCCGTGGAGGTGCTGGCCGCCGACTGGTCGACCCTGCGCGACCAGGGACCGTTCTCGCTGCTGTTCCTCGACTCCGGTACGCCGTCCGCGGTCGGCGTCGACTCGATCGCCGAGCTGGTCGAGCCGGGCGGCATCGTCGTGCTCGACGACTTCGTGCCCTGCGAGCTGTGGCCGCCGATCACCGGCGGACGCGTCGACACCCTGCGCGAGCAGTGGCTCACCGACGATCGCTTCACCGCGGTCGAGGTGATGATCGCCTCCGACGCGTCGGCGATCATCGCCACCCGCAGGTAGGAGCAACCCGGCCGGCCGCGCCCCTGCTGCTGCGCGGCAGCCTGCTGTGCGGCAGCGCCGGCGCACGACAGGTCCCGCA
Organism: Nocardioides sp. Soil796; assembly: GCF_001429525.1. NCBI lineage: Bacteria > Bacillati > Actinomycetota > Actinomycetes > Propionibacteriales > Nocardioidaceae > Nocardioides > Nocardioides sp. Soil796. Next base: position 207,050 of record NZ_LMSQ01000017.1, on the reverse strand, counting down.
TCAGCGCAACGGCGCGACTCGATGGACGCGTCGGAAAGTGCGGCAGTTGGCGCTCACGCCGGCGCTCGCCCGCCGCATGTGTGACGTGCCAGCACCAACTGCCGCAGTTCCCCACGCCTTCGGAGCGAGATGATCAGCTCGGGGCAAGGCAACGGCCCGACACCAGTGCCCACTCAACACCCGTCTCGTCGGCCGCGGGTCGCGGTTCGCCTCCCGCTGGCCAGGGCCCGCGCCACCGGTCGCGGTCCGCGGGCCGCGGTCCGCGGGTCGCGGTCCGCGGGTCACGGCTCAGACTGGAGGCAGGCTCAGGCCTCCGGGTAGCCCTGCGGGTTGCCCGACTGCCAGCGCCAGGTGTCGGCGCACATGTCGTCGATGGTCCGGGTGGCCCGCCAGCCGAGCTCGTCGGCCGCGCGAGCCGTGTCGGCCCAGTAGGCCGGCAGATCGCCGGCACGTCGACCGACGACCTCGTGCGGGAGCTCGCGGCCGACCGCACGCTCGAACGCGTGGAACAGCTCGAACACGCTGGTGCCGGTGCCGCCACCGAGGTTGAACGCGCGGACCGGTTCGACCATCGCGTCGAGGTGCTCGAGCGCCGCCACGTGGCCGGCGGCGAGGTCCTCGACGTGGATGTAGTCGCGCTCGCAGGTGCCGTCGGCGGTCGGGTAGTCGTCGCCGAAGATGGACAGCTTGTCGCGTCGACCGACCGCCACCTGCGCGATGAACGGCATCAGGTTGTTGGGCACACCCTGCGGGTCCTCGCCCATCGTGCCCGAGCTGTGCGCGCCGACCGGGTTGAAGTAGCGCAGCAGCGCGACCTTCAGTCCGCCGGCGGTGGCCACGTCGGAGAGCACCTGCTCCTGCATCACCTTGGTGCGGCCGTAGGGGCTCGCGGCGGAGAGCGGCTGGTAGTCCTCGTGGTAGGGCACCGGCGCGTGGTCGCCGTACACGGTCGCGGAGGACGAGAACACCAGGCGTTGGACGTCGTGGCGCCGCATCGCGTTGGCGAGGGCGAAGGTCGAGCCGAGGTTGTTGGCGTAGTACTCCAACGGCTTGCCGACGCTCTCCCCCACCGCCTTGAAGCCGGCGAAGTGGATCACCGCGTCGATCTTCTCGTTGGCGAACAGCCGCTCGGTCTTGTCGACGTCGGTCAGGTCGAACGCGTGCACCGGCACGTGGGCGCCCGAGAGCGACTCGATGCGGCCGACCACGCTGGGCTTGCTGTTGGAGAAGTCGTCGACCACGAGCACGTCGTGGCCGGCTTCGATAAGGGAGAGGACAGTGTGGGAGCCGATGTAGCCGGCACCGCCGGAGACGAGAACGCGCATGGGAGAAGACTAGGGCGTGTCGGGTAGCTCGACGGTGAACCACGGCAGCATCGCCTGGGCCAGCGGCCCGATGGCCAGCGCGTAGAGCACCGTGCCCACGCCGAGAGCACCGCCGAGGAGCAGGCCCAGGACGACGACGGCGACCTCGAGTCCGGTGCGCACGAGCCGGAGCGAGCGGCCGGTACGCCGGGCCAGGCCGGTCATCAGCCCGTCGCGGGGACCCCGGCCGAACTGCGCCCCCATGTAGAGGGCGGTGGCCAGCCCGTTGCCGACGACACCGACGACCAGCAGGGCGATCCGCGGCGCCCAACCGTCGGGCTCGGCGAGCACGGCCAGCGTGGCGTCGGCGGAGAAGCCGACCACGAAGGCGTTGGCGATCGTGCCGAGTCCGGGAACCTCGCGCAGCGGGATCCACAGCAGCAGCACCACGAAGCTGAACAGCACGACGGCCTGGCCGAGGGTGATCGGCACGTGCTGGATGAAGCCCGAGTGGAACACGTCCCACGGGGCCAGACCGAGTGCCCCGCGCACCATCATCGCCAGCGAGACGCCGTACAGCACGAGCCCGATCATCAGCTGCGGCAGGCGTCGCGCGAGGCGACCGGCGCGGAGCTGTTCGAGCGGGCCGAGGTCGGAGAGCTGGCGTCGGGGAAACGTGGTGCTGAGGGACATGCCCACCATTCTGGTCTCGATTGGCCCTTGAACAAATAGCCAATCGTGGAATAGTGGCCTGTATGTCACGCGTCATATCGGCCCACACCGTGGCCACTCTCGTCGCCGACTTCGACCGTTCCCCGGCGTACGCCGGCCTCGCCGAAGCACTGCGCAGCCTGGTCGCCGACGGTCGGATCGCCCACGGCACCCGCCTGCCCAGCGAGCGCGAGCTCACCGACGCGCTCGCCGTCAGCCGCACCACCGTCACCCGGGCGTACGCCGAGCTCCGCGGGCGCGGCTACGCCGAGGCGAGGCGCGGCGCCGGCACGTTCACCTGTGTGCCGGGCGGACCGACGCGGGCGCCCGACCGGGTGCTCACCCCGCGCGTCGACGGCGAGGACCTGATCGACCTCAACTGTGCCGCAGCCCCCGCCCCGCCGGGTATCGCCGCGGCCTACGAACGCGCCGTCGCCGAGCTGCCCGCCTATCTCTCCGGCCACGGCTACTACCCCGTCGGGCTGCCCGAGCTGCGCGAGGCGATCGCCGCGCTGTACGACGCGCGCGGACTGCCGACCGATCCCGAGCAGATCATGGTCACGCCCGGCGCGCTGGCCGCGACCGGTGTCGTGGCCCTGGCCTGCACCGACCCCGGGGACCGGATCATGGCCGAGGTGCCGGTCTACCCCAACGCCACCCGGGCGCTGACCATGCGCTCCACCCGGCTGGTGGGCGCCGGCGTCGATGCGGACGGCTGGGACCTCGCAGGCATCGGCGCGACGATCCGGCAGAGCGCACCGCGTGCGGCGTACCTCATCCCCGACTTCCAGAACCCGACCGGCCACCTCATGCTCGACGCGCAGCGCGAGGAGTACGCCGCCCAGCTGGCCGCCTCGCGCACGTTGGCGATCATCGACGAGGCACACCAGGCGCTCTCGCTCGAAGGCCAGGAGATGCCCCTGCCGATGGCCGCGCACGTCGAGGCGGCCGGCGGTGAGGCGATCACGCTGGGCAGCGCCAGCAAGATGCTGTGGGGCGGCCTGCGCGTCGGCTGGTTGCGGGCTCCCCGCGCCCGGGTCGACGCCCTCACCGAGGCGCGCCTGGCGCTCGACCTCGGTGTGCCCGTGGTCGAGCAGCTCGTCGCGGCCACCCTGCTGCGCGATGACGGCAGCGTGCTGGCCGCGCAGCGAACCCGGCTGCGGGAGCAGCGTGACGCCCTCGCCTCCGCCCTTGCCGAGCAGCTGCCCGAGTGGACCTTCCGGGTTCCCGCCGGCGGCCTGGCCATGTGGTGCGAGCTGCCGTCACCGCGTGCCTCACAGGTGGCCGCCGAGGCCGAGGCGCGTGGCGTCGTGGTCGCGCCCGGTCCGGTCTTCTCACCGACGGGTGGCTACGAACGGTTCCTCCGGATCCCGTGGACCCGCCCCGCCGACGAGCTCGAGGAAGCCGTGGCCCGCATCGCCCAGGCCTGGCGAAGCGGCGACTCCGGCGACGCGCGCAAGACTGCCGAACGGGTGATGGTGGCCTAGCGCCAGACCCTGGCGTAGTCGACGCGCATGGTCGCGGGCAGGGGCGGCGGATCCAGCGGGTCGTAGCCGTTCGTCCCGGAGCCCAGCGCTTGGGTGAACATGACGATGTACTTCTGGCGGAACGCCGGGTCGCCGGAGGTGTTGGTCAGGCACAGCCTGTCGTTGACGTAGATCCGGATCCGGGTGGCCGACCACTCCAGGCGGTAGGTGTTCCACCGGCCACGGTGCGCGACACAGTCGTACGCCGTGTTCGTGTGCGCACCACTGGTGACGGAGCCGTTGACGTCGTTGCGGTAGTGCAGGAACGGGATCGAGAGGTCCGGGTAGACCGAGTAGGTCTCGGAGACGTCGATCTCGCCGGTCGTCGGCCAGTTCAGTTCGACCTCACGATCGTCGGGCCACAGCCAGTAGGCCTCGTGCAGGCCCGGCGCCTCGGTGGCCGTGGTGAAGACGCGAGCCTCGAACCTGCCATAGCGCTGCGACCACTTGTGGTAGGTCGAGACCATGCCCGACGTGAAGATCTTGAAGATGCCTTCGAGCCCCGGACACTCGGCCAGGGTGGCCGGTCGGGCGACGAGACGCAGCGCCCCGTTGCCCACGCTCACGTTGTCGCCGCGGTAACAGGCTGCCGCCCCGGGCGGGTCGCCGGTGATGAAGCCGTCGGTCTGCGGAACCCACTTGGTGGTGTCGAGCGCCGTACCGCTGAAGTCGTCGCGGAACGTGCAGCGCCATGGAGTGCCGTCGGCCTTGAGCGGCCGCACCCCGCAGGCATCGCGGGTGACCAGCAGCCGCGGCACGTAGCGGGTCGCGGACCGTCGACGGCTCGAGGCGTCGACCACCCGGTACCCGGTCTTGCGGGAGCTCTTCCAGACGACCGTGCGGAACGCGTGCCGCCGACTCGTGAGCGAGCGCACCCGCACCCATCGCGTGCCCGCTCGCCTCTGCAGGACCACGCGGTCCGCGCGGTGCGCCGTACGACCAGTGAGGTAGACCGTGCCGAGGTTGCGCGCGGAGACCTTGAGCGTGGGGGCGGCTTCGGCGGCGACGGCGACCGGTCCCGTGGCGGGGGTGAGCAAAAGTCCGACGACCATGACCAGCATCGCCAACAACGTCACGACCCGAGTCGTACGGCGCATGGCTCCTCCACAGCGTTTCGTCCGAGAGTGCAGGAAAATCACAACAGCGTCCTGGTGCCACACTCGCACCAGGACGCCGCTGTGTTCAAGAGGTCAGGACAGGTCGACGGCGCGCACGGTCTGCGCGGTCATCGCCTGCTCGATCTCGGCGAGGGTGTCGGCCGGGATCGCGGAGTCGACCGAGAGCGCGACCAGCGCCTGGCCGCCCTTGCCGTCGCGGGCCACCTGCATGCCGGCGATGTTGACCTCGGCCGTGCCGAGGATGCCGCCGACGGTGCCGACCATGCCCGGGCGGTCTTCGTAGGAGAAGAAGGCCAGGTGGTCGGTGGGCTCGATGTCGACGTCGAAGCCGTTGACCTCGACGAGGCGCTCCTTCTGCGCGAGGCCGACCAGGGTGCCCGAGACCGAGACCTGCGAGCCGTCGGCCAGCGTGCCGCGGATCGTGATCAGGTTGCGGTGGTCGGGGCTCTCCGCCTCGGTGACCAGGCGTACGGCGGTGCCGCGCTCGGCCGCGAGCAGCGGTGCGTTCACGTAGGAGACCTGGTCCTCGATGATGTCGGTGAAGACACCCTTGAGGGCGGCCAGCTCGAGCACCTTGACGTCGTACTCGGTGATCTCGCCACGGACCTCGACGTCGATCGACTGCGCGACCTCGCCGGCCAGCGCGGTGAAGACGCGGCCGAGCTTCTCGGTGAGCGGGATGCCGGGACGCACGTCCTCGGCGATGACGCCGCCCTGGACGTTGACCGCGTCGGGGACGAGCTCACCGGAGAGCGCGAGGCGCACGGACTTGGCGACGGCGATGCCGGCCTTCTCCTGCGCCTCGTCGGTCGAGGCACCCAGGTGCGGGGTGGCGACGACGGTCTCGAGCTCGAACAGCGGGCTGTCGGTGCACGGCTCCTTGGCGAACACGTCGAGGCCGGCAGCCGCGATGCGCCCGGTCTTGAGGGCGTCGTACAGCGCGGCCTCGTCGACGATGCCACCGCGGGCGGCGTTGACCAGCACCAGGTTGGACTTGGCCTTGGCCAGCTGCTCGGCGCCGATCAGGCCCACGGTCTCGGGGGTCTTGGGGAGGTGCACGCTCATGAAGTCGGACTCGGCGAGCAGGGTGTCGAGGTCGACCAGGCGGACGCCCATCTGCGCGGCCCGGCCGGCCTGCACGTAGGGGTCGTAGGCGATGACCTTCATGCCGAACGCGCTCAGGCGCTGGGCGACGAGCACGCCGATGCGGCCGAGGCCGACGATGCCGACGGTCTTCTCGTAGAGCTCGATGCCGGTGTACTTGCTGCGCTTCCACTCGCCGTTGCGCAGGCCCGCGTGGCCGGGGCTGATGTTGCGCGCGGCGGCGAGCATCAGGCCGACGGCCAGCTCGGCGGCGGAGACGATGTTGGACGTCGGCGCGTTGACGACCATGACGCCGGCCTGGGTGGAGGCCTTGACGTCTACGTTGTCGAGACCGACGCCCGCGCGGGCGACGACCTTCAGCTTCTTGGCGGCGGCCAGGGCCTCGGCGTCGACCTTGGTGGCCGAGCGGACCAGGATCGCGTCGACGTCGGCGATGGCCGGCAGCAGCTCGGCGCGGTCGGCACCGTTGCAGTGGCGGATCTCGAAGTCGGGGCCGAGCGCCTCGACGGTGGCGGGGCTCAGCTCTTCGGCGATGAGAACGACGGGCTTGCTCACAGCGGATTCCTCGATTTGTGTCGCGGATTTGCGGGACTCGTCCGACGGCCAAGTTGCGGCCGTTCAGGAGGTCGTGCACGACGCTGTGCCCGGACCGGCAATGCTACCCGACCTCCCACGGATGGCCGAGTCCGTCCGCATCGAGACCGCCCCCTCCCGGAAGCAACGCGGGGTCACCGTCGCTCCACACGCGTCGCGACACGGGCAAACCGTCCACGTCGCCGCACAGGAGCGGCCTCGAAATTCGTTTGTACGACGCACCCGACCTTGGCATACTGATCCACGTGAAGTTCTGAGAGCGCCCGTGAAGCCCGTCGTCGACGGGTGGTTCCCTGCCCCGATTCCGAGGCTCGCTCTTGTCATCTCCGCTTCGCTTCTCCCACGTCTCCTTCGCCTGGCCCGACGGGTCACCGGTGATCGACGACCTGAACCTGCTCGTCCCGTCCGGACGCTCGGGGCTGGTCGGCGCCAACGGCTCCGGCAAGTCCACCCTGCTCCGACTCGCCGCGGGCGACCTCACCCCGACCGGCGGCAGCATCCGCGCCGAGGGCCGGGTCGGCTGGCTGCGCCAGGACCTCACCCTGCGCTCCGACGAACGCGTCGACGACCACCTCGGCGTACGCCGGATCCGTGACGCGATCCGCTCCATCGAGGGCGGCTCCGTCGCCGAGTCCGACTACGAGACCGTCGGCGACGCCTGGGACATCGAGGAACGCGCCGGCGCCGAGCTCGCCCGGGTCGGCCTGCCTGCGGACATCCTCGACCGCCGCCTCGGCCAGCTGTCCGGCGGCGAGACCGTCCAGCTCGGGCTGACCCGCCTACTGCTGCAGCGCCCCGACATCCTGCTGCTGGACGAGCCCACCAACAACCTCGACGCCCGCGCCCGCGAACGGCTCCACGCGGTGGTCGAGTCGTGGCGCGGCACCCTGGTCGTGGTCAGCCACGACCGCGAGCTGCTCGAGCTGGTCGACCGGGTCGGAGACCTCCATGACAACTCCGTCACGTGGTACGGCGGCGGCTACTCGTCGTACGCCGAGCAGGTGGAGGCCGAGCAGGCCGCAGCCGCACAGGCAGCCACGACCGCGCGGGAGGACCTCCGCAAGCAGAAGAACGACCTCGTCGAGACCCAGCGGATCCTCTCCGGGCGCAAGCGCTACGCCGACAAGATGTATGCCAACAAGCGGGAACCGCGGGCGGTGATGAAGCTCCGCAAGCGCTCCGCCCAGGTCTCCGCCGGCAAGTACCGCCAGCTCCACGAGGACCGGCTCGAGTCCGCGCGGGAGCGCCTCGACGACGCCGAGTCGCGGGTGCGCGACGATCGGGAGATCCGGATCGACCTGCCGGAGACCGAGGTGCCACGCGGTCGCGAGGTGCTCCGGCTCGACCTGCGGCTGCGCACCGGCGCCCGGGTCGACCTCGACCTCCGCGGGCCGGAACGGATCGCGGTGACCGGTGCCAACGGGAGCGGCAAGACCACGCTCCTGCACACGATCATCGGGTCCCTGGCCCCGGAGGGTGACATGCAGGTGAAGGTGCCGTTCGGCCTGCTCGACCAGCGCCTCGACACCCTCGACGACTCGCTCACGGTCTTCGAGAACGTGGCCGCGCGGGCACCGGCCTCGGACCCGAACGAGGTGCGTGCCCGCCTGGCCCGCTTCCTCTTCCGCGGCTCCAAGGGTGACCAGGTGGCCGGCACGCTGTCCGGTGGCGAGCGCTTCCGGGCGACCCTGGCCGCGGTACTGCTGGCCGACCCGGCGCCGCAGCTGCTGCTGCTCGACGAGCCCACGAACAACCTCGACTTCAGTTCGTACGACGCGCTCGTCTCGGCGTTGGGCGGCTACCGGGGTGCCCTGCTCGTGGTGAGCCACGACGAGGCGTTCCTCGACGAGATCGACGTTCACCGCAGGATCTCGCTGCACGACGTACCCCGTATTGGGTAAGTCGGGCCATCGTCGCGACACGAGCGTTTTCGGGTGCCTAGATTTTCGGACAGGGGACCACACTGAACGGAAGTCGGGGACATGAAGAGAACATGGGTGTTGGGGCTGGTCATGGGCCTGGTCGGCGTCGTGTTTGCCGCGATGCCGGCGCAGGCCGAGCGGATCGGCGACGAAGGCTGTACGCCGGGCTACTGGAAGAACCACACCGACAGCTGGTCGGAGGGGCCGGGGCAGCCGATCGCCAGCACGACGTTGCTCAACTCGAACCAGGTCAAGTTCCACACGACCGCGGCTCTGGCGGGCGACTCACTGCTCGACGCCCTGAACTACAAGGGCGGAGCCGGAGCGGCCGGCGCCGAGCGCAACCTGATGCGGCACGCGGCCGCCGCCTGGCTGAACGCGGCCACCGAGGACCTCGGGTACCCGTACCGTCGCTTCGCGGACCCGTACAACATCGTGGGGACCGTGAACGCGGCCATCGCGAGCGGGGACCCGGCCGCGATGCTGGCCGTGAAGGACGAGCTGGCGGCCGCGAACGAGTTGGGGTGCCCGCTGAACTGATCAGCGGCCGACTCAGGCGGTTCGCCTCGACATAGGAGATTCTCCGGCGCCACGCGCCGGAGAATCTCCTATGTTGAGCCACGTTCGTATCGTGCAGTCCGGACCACACGCGACCGGCCAACCTGCCCAGCCCCGGGCGCGCAGGATCAGCGCGACCGCCGCCGCGAGCCGGCACGGCTCGAGCACCTGCCTCCACCCCGGACGTATCGTCAGCCGATTGCTGATCGCCGCTCCGATGTCGCGATCCAGATCGAGCCATCGATCCTCGGACCACTCGTGGCCGAGTCGTCCGTCGAGCTCGACCAGCAGCAGGTGAGCCAAGTACTCGACGTCCCGGAAGATCACTCCTCCGGGCCCCGCAGGTGCACGACTGATCGGACGGTCTCGATCGACGCGGCGCTGGCGATGCCCCCGAGGAAGACCGTGCTTGCGCTCGACGTCGGAGAGGTAGCGGCGCTCGAGAACCGAGAAAGCTCCGGCGTCGATGTCGACGAGGATCTCGACCAGGAGTCGACGACGAGGCAGGCGTGGTCGCAACTCGATCGCCTCGAGCAACCGCCCCACCGTGGTACGGCGCTGCTGGCACAGATCGGCGAGCACTGCCACCGCCGCAGCATCGTCTCGGGCACTGGAGGCCGCGCCCAGTGCCGCGTGTTCGACCGCGACCCGCGGTGGCGACAGATGGAGCTGCGCGATCTGGTCGAAGTGCTGGCTGCGGTGCAGTTCGACGCCCGGCGCGGGATGAAGTCGCCTGGTGCGGCTCACGAGGAGTTGGACCACCTTCTCCTCGCGACCGAGCCAGGGGCCACGGATCCGGTGTGCACGTAGCGCCGAGAGACCGGTCAGTGCGGCCGGTTCGTGGCAGAGAACCGCGGACCACCACCGTTGCTCGCGGGTCAACGGTCCGGTGTGCTCGACGTAGACACCCTCATGAACGCGTGCCAGCCTCGCTCGACGGCACCATCGCTCGATGTCATTGTCCGTGCCGCCGAGCTCGAGGATCTGTCGACGAGAGATGACACCGTCCTGCAGACGCAGGAGCGAGGCGAGGGCAGCAGTGGATTCCATCCGATGAGCCTGAATCGCACATCGGACCGCAGCAACGGTTCGCTCGGCCGCCTGTGGATGGGAGCGCAATGGAGGCGCCGCCAGACGCACTCACCCAGAAGAAGGAGGTTCTCCGGCGCCAGACGCCGGAGAACCTCCACTGTTTGCAGCAGGAGTGGGTTCAGTCGGTGCCGAACTCCATCGCGGCGCGGTCGAGAGCCTCGTCCTCGTCGCTGATCGACTCACCGCGGTCGGCGATGCGGTCGGCGCCACCGGCCGGGAGCTCACCGAACAGGGTGCCGTTCTCGACGAGCACCTGGCCCTGGTCGAGCGGCTGCCCGGCGTACATCTCGAGCTTGGAGCGCGAGTCGGCGATGTCGAGGTTGCGCATCGTCAGCTGGCCGATGCGGTCGAGGGGGCCGAACGCGGCGTTCTCGGTGCGCTCCATCGACAGCTTGTCGGGGTGGTAGGAGAAGTTGCTGCCCGAGGTGGCCAGGACCGTGTAGTCCTCGCCGCGACGCAGCCGCAGGGTGACCTCGCCGGTGACCAGTGACGCGATCCAGCGCTGGATCGACTCGCGAATCATCAGCGCCTGCGGGTCGAGCCAGCGGCCCTCGTAGAGCAGCCGGCCGAGCTTGCGGCCCTCGTTGTGGTACTGCGCGACGGTGTCCTCGTTGTGGATCGCGTTGACCAGCCGCTCGTAGGCGATGAAGAGCAGCGCCATGGCCGGGGCCTCGTAGATGCCGCGCGACTTGGCCTCGATGATGCGGTTCTCGATCTGGTCGGACATGCCGAGGCCGTGGCGGCCACCGATCGAGTTCGCCTCGTGCACCAGGGCCACCGCGTCGTCGTACCGCGTGCCGTTGATGGAGACCGGGCGGCCCTGCTCGAAGCCGATCGTGACGTCCTCGGTCTCGATGGCCACCGACGGGTCCCAGAACTTCACGCCCATGATCGGTTCGACGGTCTCGAGGGAGACGTCGAGGTGCTCGAGGGTCTTGGCCTCGTGGGTGGCGCCCCAGATGTTGGCGTCGGTGGAGTAGGCCTTCTCCTGGGAGTCGCGGTAGGGCAGGTTGCGCTCGGTGAGCCAGGCGCTCATCTCGTGCCGGCCGCCGAGCTCGTGGACGAACTCGGCGTCGAGCCACGGCTTGTAGATGCGCAGGTCGGGGTTGGCCAGCAGGCCGTAGCGGTAGAACCGCTCGATGTCGTTGCCCTTGAAGGTCGAACCGTCGCCCCAGATGTCGACGCCGTCCTCGTGCATCGCGCGGACCAGCATCGTGCCGGTCACCGCGCGGCCCAGGGGCGTGGTGTTGAAGTAGATCCGCGAACCGGAGCGGATGTGGAAGGCGCCGCAGGCCAGAGCGGCCAGGCCCTCGTCGACCAGGGCGGCCTTGCAGTCGACCGCGCGGGCGATCTCGGCGCCGTAGGCCAGTGCGCGTCCCGGCACGCCGGAGATGTCGGGCTCGTCGTACTGCCCGATGTCGGCGGTGTAGGTGCAGGGCACGGCGCCCTTGTCGCGCATCCACGCGACCGCGACGGAGGTGTCGAGGCCACCAGAGAAGGCGATGCCGACGCGCTCGCCGACGGGAAGGGAAGTGAGAACCTTGGACATGACCCAACTGTATACGGAGTTGTGCATAATCATGCAATCGGGTTCGTGGACTGTTTCTCGAAGTGCCGGTCGGTTTGTTTGTCGACGCAGCCCTGGTGGGAGACTTCGACCATGAGTCAAGCCTTCTGCCAGCAGTGCGGCACCCGCCGCGAGAACGACGCGGCCCCCCGCTGCTCCGCCTGTGGGGCGGTCTTCCCGGCCCAGGCCGCGGCTACGGAGGTGCCCAGCGACGAGGCGCCGACGCGTATCGCCGGCCGCCCGGTGCAGAGCCCGCAGCCGCCGCAACAGGCTTCCACTCCCCCGCCGTCGTACGGCGCACCACAGCCCGGCGCACCACAGGCCGGCGCACCACAGCCCGGCGCACCACAGGCCGGCGCACCACAGCCCGGCGTGCCCACCCCGCCGTACGGCGCACCGCAGGCCGGCGCACCGCAGGGTGGGGCGCAGCAGCCCGGTTACGGCACCGTGCCGCAGCAGGCATGGCAGCAGCAAGGCTTCGGCCAGCAGCAGTGGGGAGCGGCCCCCGGCCAGCCTCAGGGCGGGTCCGGCAAGGGCAAGCTCTGGATCCTGCTCGCCGCGGCCGTGCTCGTCGTCGGCGGCGGGATCACCGCGCTGGTGCTCACCCTCGGCGGAGGAGATGGCGGCGGTGACGACGACAACCTCAGCGACGAGGAACAGATCGAGAACGTCATCACCGACTACAACGACGCCACGCAGAAGCTCGCGTCAGGCGACGCCTCGGCGTGCGACTCCTACCGCGACCTGGTCACCGAGGAGGTCAGCGACGAGGACCTGCAGGAGTGCCGCGACTCCGTCGACGACAGCGCCTCCAGCGACTCCGGCGACTTCTCCTACGAGATCAAGTACAAGAGCGCGGAGATCGACGGAGACACCGCCGTGGCCACGGTCGAGACGACCAGCAGCTTCGGCGACAGCGACCCCGAGACCAGGACCGAGGACCTGCACCTGCGCAAGGTCGACGGCGACTGGAAGCTCGACTTCGACGCCAGCTCGGGCTCGTCGGACGGCGACTCGAGCGACGCGCCGAGCGACTACTCGACCGAGGACTACGACTACGACGACCCGACCGAGTCGCCGAGTGACTACTCCACCTACGACTACGACGTGCCGTCCGAGTCGCCGTCGAACTGACCGACCAGCGTCAGATGGCGCAGCCGTCGGGCCCACAGGCCTGATCGGCTGCGCCGGCGACCATCTGCAGTGACGGGTGGGAGTCGCTCCAGGCGCGGGTCAGTGCCTGGCTGAAGACCTCGGCGGGCTGTGCGCCCGAGATGCCGTACTTGTCGTCCACCACGAAGAACGGCACCCCGGTCGCGCCGAACGCGCCGGCCTGCGCGACGTCGGCGTGGACCTCGTCGCGGAACTCGTCGCCGGACAGCACGGTGGCCACTCGCGCGGCGTCCAGGCCGACGCCGACCGCGATCTCGGTGAGGGTGGCGTGGTCGGCGACGTTGCGCACCTCGACGAAGTTGGCGGCGAGCAGGGCCTCCTTCAGCTCCCCCTGTACGACGGCGCCCGCGTCGTGCAGCGCCAGGTGGAGCAGCCGGTGCGCGTCGACGGTGTTGACCCGCTGGGTCTGCGAGAGGCGGTAGAGCAGCCCCTCCTCCGCCGCGACGGCCTCGACCTGGTCCATCATCCGCTGTGCGTTCTCGACGCCGCCGCCGTACTTGCGGGCCAGGACGTCGACCGTGCGCTCCACCGGCACCGGCGGCGCGGCCGGGTCCAGCTCGTAGGAGTGCCAGACCACCTCGACCTGGTCGGCATGCTCGAAGCCCTGCAACGCCGTCTCGAGTCGACGCTTGCCGATGTAGCACCACGGACACACGACGTCGGACCACACATCAATTCGCATGTCGGGTCAACGCACCCCCCGAGCCGGGGATTCCCGGACCCGGCGTGAGGCGGGCCTCAGGGTCGAGTCAGGGTCGAGTGGGGGACGAAGCGCCCGGCTTCCCCGATGCGGGCGAGGCCTGTTCACCGCGAGGCTTCTGGCCATGATCACTGTTGACTCACTCACCAAGCGGTACCGCGGATTCACCGCCGTCGACGACGTCTCCTTCGTCGCCCGACCCGGCCGCGTCACGGGGTTCCTCGGGCCCAACGGCGCCGGCAAGTCCACCACCATGCGCGTGATGGTCGGATTGACCGAGGCCACCTCGGGCAGCGCCACCATCCAGGGCCAGCCGTTCGCCGAACTGCCCAACCCGGGCCGGCAGGTCGGCGTACTCCTCGACGCCTCGGCCCAGCACGCCGGCCGCACCGGTCGGGAGATCCTGGCCATCGCCCAGCGCACGATGGGCCTGCCGAAGGCAAGGGTCGACGAGATGCTCTCCCTGGTCAGCCTGACCGAGAGCGAGTCGGAGCGCCGGGTGAGGAACTACTCGCTCGGCATGCGCCAGCGCCTCGGCATCGCGACCGCCCTGATCGGCGACCCTGAGGTGCTGATCCTCGACGAGCCGGCCAACGGACTCGACCCGGCCGGCATCCGCTGGATGCGCGACCTGCTGCGGGGATACGCCAACCAGGGCGGCACGGTGCTGCTCTCCAGCCACCTCCTGCACGAGATCGAGGTGATCGCCGACGACCTCGTGATGATCGGCAACGGCCGCATCGTCGCCGAGGGGACGAAGGCCGAACTGTTGCACGCCGCCGGCACCACCGTGCGCACCACCGCCGCAGCCGAGCTGGCCCAGGCCCTGCGCAACGCGGGGATCGTGGTCACCCAGTCGAACGACGGCGCACTGCGCACGGACGCGCCCGCCGACCAGGTCGGCCAGATCGCGCTCAACGCCCGGATCGCGCTCACCGAGCTGCGGTCCTCCGACAACGCGGGTCTCGAAGAGATGTTCCTCGAGCTCACCGCCGAGACCCAACGTGAAGGAGCAGCAGCATGACCACGCTGACCCAGGAGGCCCCCGTCACCTCGGGCACCCGTCCGGCCAAGCACGCGCCCATCCCCCTGTCCCGCATCATGCGCGTCGAGCTGATCAAGATGTTCGACACGCGTTCCGGCTTCTGGCTGATGGCCAGCATCGGCATCGCGGCCGTCCTCGCCACCGCCGCGACGATCATCTTCGCCCCCGAGTCCGAGCTCGACTACGAGGCCTTCGCGACGGCCATCGGCTTCCCCATCGCGATCATCCTGCCGATCATCGGCCTCCTCTCGGTCACGAGTGAGTGGAGCCAGCGCACCGGCCTGACCACGTTCACCCTGCTGCCCAACCGCAGTCTGGTGATCAACGCCAAGCTCCTCGTCGCGGTCGGCATCGGCGTGGTCTCGATGTTCCTGGCGATGGCCATCGGCGCGGTCGGCAACATCGTCGGTACGGCGATCGCCGGCGTGGACACGACGTGGAACGTGAGCGCCTACGAGCTCTCCCTGATCGTGCTGGCCAACGTGCTCGGCATGCTGATCGGCTCGATGCTCGGCGTGCTGATCCGCAACTCCGCCGGCGCCATCGTGGGCTACTTCGTCTACAACGCCCTGCTGCCGACGCTGTTCATGACGCTGGGCAACCTGCAGGAGTGGTTCCGCGACCTGTGGCCGTGGGTCGACTTCGCCTACGCGCAGGGCGCGCTGTTCAACGGCGACCCGAGCGGTGAGGACTGGGCACACCTCGCGGTCACCACCACGATCTGGCTGATCATCCCGCTGGTCGTCGGACTGTTCCTGATCCGCAAGTCCGAGGTGAAGTGACCCTGCGCCTCCAGGTGGCTGCCGGTCGGACCCTCGCCGGGGTCCGGCCGCTCGGCCATCTCCCCTGATTGAGCCGGCTCGAGCTGGGGAAGGATCCGGCCATGAACTCTCCGGTCTGCCCCCGCTGCGGCACTCCCCTGGCCCCGGGCCTCACGGCCTGCGGCCGATGCGGCCTCCCCCTGGGGCAGGCCGCGCCCCCGGCGTACGGCGCGGTGCCCCCGGGCAACGCCTATCCCCCCGCCCCGCCGGCGTACGGCGTACAGCCCGGGGCGCCGGCGCCGGGCGGGAAGCCGCCGCGCAGGCGTGGCCTGGTCGCCGCCGGTGTGATCGGCGCCCTGCTGATCGCCGCAGGCATGGCCGCATTGGTCTTCTTCCTGACCCAGGGCGACGACGACAAGGACGACGTGGCCGGTGACGACACGTCCAGCCAGTCGACCGAGGACCCCACCGACGAGCCGACCGAAGACCCGAGCACCGAGTCGACCGAGGACCCCACCGACGAGCCGACGGACGACCCGAGCACCGAGTCGACCGACGACCCGTCCACGGACCCGAGCCCGACCGGCCCGCAGACCTCCGGCACACCCGTGGTGCGCACGCCGCCGACCGGTTCCGACGAGGAGCAGATCCGCCAGCTGGTCCACGACGTCGACACGTGGTTGCAGGCGATCTTCGCCGGCGACTCCGCGCAGTGCGCGAACATGGGCGACTACTTCGTGGACCCCAAGGCCGAGGACATCAAGAGCTGCCGGACCTCGATGGCCCAGCTGGGCAGCGGCGACAACGCCTTCACGTTCTCCCCCGGCGCCATCACCGTGAACGGCGACAAGGGCACCGTGATGATGAAGACCAGCTTCACCTACAACGGCAAGACCGAGAACGACAGCGAGAAGACCGACGTCGTCAAGAAGGACGGCACCTGGTACTTCGTCGAGGACTGACCTCCACGCGTCGTACGTCGGTCAGGCGAACAGCGCCTGGCCGACGTACTCGCCCTTGCCAGCTCCCGGGGGTACGGCGAACAGGGCCGAGCCGGTGAACTTGAGGTACTCCATCAGTGCGTCACTCTGCGCCATCCGGGTCTGCATCGGGATGAACTGGGTGGCCGGGTCACGCACGTAGGCGATGAAGAACAGCCCCGCGTTCAGGCCACCGAGCGCATCGCTGCCGTCGACGAAGTTGTAGCCGCGGCGCAGCATCCGGACCCCGTCGTTCTGCTCGGGGTGCACGACGCGGACGTGGGCGTCGACCGGGATGATCGGGCCGCCGCGGCCGGGCATCTTGAAGTCGGGGTCACTGAACTCCTCGCCACCCGAGAGTGGCGCGCCGGACTCCTTGGTGCGGCCGATGAACATCTGCTGGTCGCCCAGCGACTGCCGGTCCCAGGTCTCGATGCGCATGTTGATCCTGCGCGCGACGAGGTAGGAACCGCCAGCCAGCCAACCCGACTTCGCGTCGTCGGTGTCGGAGACCCAGATGTGCTCGTCGAGCGCCTTGGCCTCCTCTGCCTTCACGTTGGCGGTGCCGTCCTTGAAGCCGAACAGGTTGCGCGGCGTCTCCTGCGACGTCGAGGTGCTCGACGTACGGCCGAAGCCGAGCTGCGACCAGCGCACCGAGACCGTGCCGAACCCGATGCGCGCGAGGTTGCGGATCGCGTGCACGGCGACCTGCGGGTCGTCGGCGCAGGCCTGGACGCAGAGGTCGCCCCCGGAGCGCTCGGGGTCGAGGGCGTCGGCCGGGAAGTGCGGCAGCGGCTCGAGTGACGCGGGCTGCTGGTCGGCGATGCCGAAGCGGTCCTTGCCCTTGGCGTCGCGGAAGAGCGTAGGCCCGAACCCGAACGTGAGGGTGAGCTTCGAGGGCGGCAACCCGATCGCCTCGCCGGTGTCGTCGGGCGGCAGGTCGGTGTCGCCCTCCGTCGGACCGACGGGTCCGGCCGAGCCGCCGGCCATCATGCGCTCGGCCGCCTCGGTCCAGGCGGTCAGCAGCGCGATGAGTGCGTCGCGGTCGTCGGTGACGACGTCGAACGCGGCGAAGTGCAGGCGGTCCTGGGCAGGCGTGGTGATGCCCGGCTGGTGGGCGCCACGCAGGGCGTAGGCGTGCGGTCCGGCGGTCTGGCTGGTGTCGGTCTCGAGGGCCTGGGCCGCGGCGAGGCCGCCGGCCACACCCACGACTGCCGCACCCCCCGTGAAGAGGGTGCGCCGAGAGACGATGGGCTGCTTCATGACCGGGACAGGATCGTGCCCGTCAGCTTCGAGAGGGGCTCGGCAAGGGCCTCGACTGCGACCTTGAGCGCCTTGATCTCGGGCTGCGTGAGCTCGTTGTAGTAGGTGAAACCCGAGTCGGTCCTCTGCGCGTCGAGGAGCTTCTGCAACGCGGCGAACCGGTCGGTCAGCGTCTTCGAGAGGGCGGCGTCCTTGGTCTCGAGCAGCGGCTTGACGCCCTCGAAGGCGACGCGTGCGCCGTCGACGTTGGCCTGGAAGTCCCACAGGTCGGTGCGCGACCAGAACTCCTCCTCGCCGGTGACCTTGCCCTCGGCCACCTCTTCGAGGAGACCGGTGGCACCGTTGGCGATGCCGTCGATCGTGAAGCTGAGATCGCCGTCGACCTTCGTGTCCAGCGTCTTGGTGTTCTTGAGCAGGTCGTCGGCGTAGAACGCGCGCTGCTTGGGCGTCATGGCCTTGTAGCCCTCGGCCCGGGCCGGCCAGAGGTCCTTCTCGATCCGGTGCCAGCCGGTGAAGTCGTCACCCTCGGCGACGTCGGCCTCGCGGAGGTCCATCTTCGGGTCGAGGTCACCGAACGACTCGGCCACCGGCTCGATGCGCTCCCAGTGCACGCGCGCGTCGGCGTACAGGGCCCGCGCCTCGTCGTCCTTGCCCGCCTTGTAGAGGTTGACGAACTGGGTGGTCTTGGTGAGCAGCTGGTCGGTCTGGTCCTGCACGTAGGCGAGGTAGTTCGCGTTGGCTGTGTCGACCAGCGCCTGCTCGTCCTCGGTGACCTCGACCTTCTCGTCGGAGGCGGTGACCGCGAAGTCGGAGCGGATGCCGTCGCCCTTCATGCCCGGCTTGCAGGCGGTGACGTACTTGCCCTCGGGCACCTGCACGGTGAGGCGGCTGTCGAGGTTCTCCCCGATGTTCTCGACCTCACCGATGATGCGCAGGCCGTCTTCGGCGAGCAGGTAGAACTCGGTGACCTGCTTGCCGGCGTTGGTGACGTCGAAGGTCAGCGTCCCCGCGGGCGCCTCGACCTTCGAGACGTCGCAGCCGTCCTCGGTGGAGACCACCTGGATGGAACGCGGGTTGCCCTCGTCGGGCTCCGTGTTCTCCGTGCACGAGGCCACCAGCGGTGCGGCCACGAGCAGGGGGACCAGAACGGCCAGTCTTCTGTTGCGCATCGTCGTCCTTCTGTGGAGTGGGGTGGTGCTCAGGACGTTGCCACCGTGGCGGCGTCCTTGGGGGCGGTACGCCGGCGGGCACCGCGGAGGAAGAGGGTCATCACCGGGACCAGGTAGAGCACCCACACGGCCCCTTCGAGCTTGGTGGTGGCCATCGAGATGTTGAAGACGCCCTTGATCAGCGTGCCGAGCCAGCCGGCGGGATCGATCGTGTCGGAGATGTCGAAGAGCAGGTCGTGCAGTCCCGGCAGGAAGCGCGCCTCCTGCAGGTCGTGCACGCCATAGGCGAGTACGCCGGCGGCGACGACGATCAGGAACGCACCGGTCCAGGTGAAGAACTTGCTCAGGTTGATGCTGATCGCGCCGCGGTAGATGAGGTAGCCGAGGACGATCGCGGTGAGGATTCCCAGCGCGGCACCGAGCAACGGCTCCCAGGTGGGGGTCACCGAGCCGACCTCTTCACGGGTGCCGGCCTGGGTGGCCGCCCAGATGAAGAGCGCGGTCTCCAGGCCTTCGCGACCGACCGCGAACATCGCCACGACGACCAGGCCCCAGCGACTTCCGTCGGCGGCCTCGTCGATCTGGCCCCGCAGCTCGCCGCCGAGCCCGCGGGCGGCACGGGCCATCCAGAAGACCATCCACGTCACGAAGCCGACCGCGATGATCGAGAGGGTGCCGCCGATGAACTCCTGCGCCTCGAAGGTCAGCCCGCGGGGGCCGTAGGTCAGCAGGGCGCCGAAGCAGAGCGAGATCAGGACGGCGATGCCGACACCGGCCCAGATGCGGGGCAGCAGGTTCGTCCGGCCGGACTTGACGAGGTACGCGACCAGGATGCTGACCACGAGGGCCGCCTCGAGGCCTTCGCGCAAGCCGATCAGGTAGTTGGAGAGCACGGACGCAGAATACGCCTGCGCCTTAGGAGTGCCTAACCTTGGTCGAGGAGCGAAACAGGAACGTGCGACTCCTCATCGCGAACCGTGGATTCTTGCGCCTCGAACCGTGGGTTCTTGACGTACGTCGTCCTCGACCGGATCAACAATCCGGTGTTCGGACATCAAGAACCCACGGTTGGCGCATCAAGAGCACGCGGTTGGCGCAGGATCAGCGTGCTGCGGAACCCTCGGTGTAGTCGTCGTCCGCCTGCGACCAGGCGAACTGGGCGCGCAGGGTCTTGCCGGTGGCCTCGATCGGGTGACCGGCCTCCTTCTCGCGCAGCTCGTTGAACTCCTTGGCGCCGTTGTCCTGGTCGTCGATGAACCGCTGCGCGAACGCGCCGCTCTGGATGTCGGCCAGGATCGCCTTCATCGACTCCTTGACGTCGGGCGACACGACCCGCGGGCCGCTGACGTAGTCGCCGTACTCGGCGGTGTCTGAGATCGACCAGCGCTGCTTGGCGATGCCGCCCTCCCACATCAGGTCGACGATCAGCTTGAGCTCGTGGAGCACCTCGAAGTAGGCGATCTCGGGCTGGTAGCCGGCCTCGGTCAGGGTCTCGAAGCCCGCCTGCACGAGGTGCGACATGCCGCCACAGAGCACGGCCTGCTCACCGAACAGGTCGGTCTCGGTCTCCTCGGTGAAGGTGGTCTTGATGACGCCGGCGCGGGTGCCGCCGATGGCCTTGGCGTAGGACTTCGCGAGGTCCCAGGCATTGCCGGAGGCGTCCTGCTCGACCGCGATGATGTCGGGGATGCCGCGACCCGCGACGTACTCACGACGCACGGTGTGACCCGGCGCCTTGGGCGCGACCATGATCACGTCGACGCCGGCCGGCGCCTTGATGTAGCCGAAGCGGATGTTGAAGCCGTGGCCGAAGACCAGGGTGTCGCCCTCGGTGAGGTGCGGCTCGATCTCCTCGGCGTACAGCTTGCGCTGGTGCTGGTCGGGGGCGAGGATCACGACGACGTCGGACTCCTCGACGGCCTCGGCGGGGGTCAGCACGCGCAGGCCCTCGTCCTCCGCCTTGGCGCGGCTCTTGGAGCCGGGCTGCAGGCCAATGCGCACGTCGACGCCCGAGTCGCGCAGGTTGAGCGCGTGCGCGTGGCCCTGGCTGCCGTAGCCGATGACCGCGACATTCTTGCCCTGGATCAGGGACAGGTCGGCGTCGTCGTCGTAGTACATCTCAGCCACTGGGGCTCTCCTTCAGGTTGGTGTTGAGCTTGGATCTTGGGGACTTGTGCGGTGGTGTTGACGGTGGTGCGGTGTCATGACGCGTGTGGAGCGACCGTAACCCCGCGTTACACCGGGCGGGGACGGGTGGTTCAGACGGCCGGCGGCGGGGCCGGTACGGCGACCGGGCGCAGGTTGCGCTCGGAGATCGAGCGGGAGCCACGACCGATGGCGACCATGCCGGACTGCACGATCTCACGGACCCCGAACGGCTCGAGGACCCGCAGGAAGTCGCCCAGCTTGTCGGCATTGCCGGTGACCTGGATGGTCAGGGCGTCGGTGGCGACGTCGACCACCTTGGCCTTGAACAGCTGGACGGCGTCGAGGACCTGGCCGCGCGTCTCGGCGTCGGCGCGGACCTTGACCAGCAGCAGCTCGCGGCTGATCGAGGACGAGCCGTCGAGCTCGACGATCTTGATCACCTCGATCAGCTTGTTGAGCTGCTTGGTGACCTGCTCGAGCGGGCTCTCGTCGACCGAGACCACGATCGTCATGCGGGACACGTCGGGACTCTCGGTCGGGCCGACCGCGAGGCTGTCGATGTTGAAGCCGCGGCGGCTGAAGAGGCCGGCGATCCGGGCCAGGACGCCCGGCTTGTTCTCGACCAGGACGGACAGGGTGTGCTTGCTCACAGGTCATCCTCATCGAACTGGGGAGCCAGGTCCCGGGCGTACTTGATCTCGTCGTTGCTGGTGCCGGCGGCCACCATCGGCCACACCATGGCGTCGCGGTGGACCCGGAAGTCGACGACGACCGGCTGGTCGTCGATCGACATCGCCTTCTCGATCGTGGCGTCCACGTCGTCGGGCGAGTCGCAGGCCAGGCCGACACAGCCGTAGGCGTCTGCGAGCTTCACGAAGTCGGGGATCCGCTTGCTGTGCAGGTCGGTGTTGGAGTAGCGCTCGTTGTAGAACAACGTCTGCCACTGGCGCACCATGCCGAGCGACTCGTTGTTGATCACCGCCACCTTGATCGGGATGTCGTTGATCGCACAGGTGGCCAGCTCCTGGTTGGTCATCTGGAAGCACCCGTCGCCGTCGATCGCCCAGACGGTGCTGTCGGGCATGCCGACCTTGGCCCCCATGGCGGCAGGCACCGCGAAGCCCATGGTGCCGAGGCCTCCGGAGTTGAGCCAGGTGTTCGGGTTCTCGTAGCCGACGAAGTGGGCGGCCCACATCTGGTGCTGCCCGACCCCCGAGCAGTAGATCGCCTCGGGCCCGGCGATCTTGCCCAGGCGCTCGAGGACGTACTGCGGGGCGAGGGCGCCGTTCGGCGGGGTGTCGTAGGCCAGCGGGTACTGCTTCTTGATGCCGGCCAGGAACCCGACCCAGGCCTCGTAGTCGCCACGGTTGCCCTGCTCCGCCTCGGCGTTGAGCGCGATGATCAGGTCGGCGATCACCTCGCGGCAGTCACCCACGATCGGCACGTCGGCGTGGCGGTTCTTGCCGATCTCGGCCGGGTCGATGTCGGCGTGGATCACCTTGGCGCCGGGTGCGAACGAGTCGAGGTTGCCGGTCACCCGGTCGTCGAAGCGGGCACCCAGGCTGATGATCAGGTCGCTCTTCTGCAGGCCGGCCACCGCCGCGACGGTGCCGTGCATGCCGGGCATGCCGAGGTGCTGCACGTGGCTGTCGGGGAACGCTCCCCGGGCCATCAACGTGGTCACGACGGGCATGCCGGTCGCCTCGGCCAGCACGCGCAGCTCCTTGGAGGCACCTGCGCGGATCACGCCGCCGCCGACGTACAGCACCGGGCGACGAGCCTCGAGGATCAGCTTGGAGGCCTCACGGATCTGCTTGCTGTGCGGCCGGGTCACCGGGCGGTAGCCGGGCAGGTTCAGCTCGGTCGGCCACTGGAACGTGGTCATCGCCTGCAGCGCGGACTTGGCCACGTCGACCAGGACCGGGCCGGGGCGACCGGTCGAGGCGATGTGGAACGCCTCGGCCACAGTCTGCGGGATCTGGGCCGGGTCGGTGATCAGGAAGTTGTGCTTGGTGATCGGCATCGTGATGCCGCGGATGTCGGCTTCCTGGAAGGCGTCGGTGCCGATCTGCGCGGCGCCGACCTGTCCGGTCACCGCGACCATCGGCAGCGAGTCCATGTGCGCGTCGGCGATCGGGGTGACCAGGTTGGTCGCACCCGGGCCAGAGGTCGCCATGCAGACGCCGACCTTGCCCGTGGCCGCGGCGTACCCCTGCGCAGCGTGGCCGGCACCCTGCTCGTGGCGTACGAGGATGTGGCGGATCTTGCTGTCGAAGAGCGGGTCGTACGCCGGGAGGATCGCGCCTCCCGGAATGCCGAAGATGTTCTCGACGCCCGCGCTCTCCAGCGACTTGATCAGGCTCTGGGCACCGGTGACCTGTGCCCCGGTCTCGCCCTGCTCGCTCATCCTTGCTTCCTGTCCTCATGGGTTCGACTGCAACAAAAAACCCCCCGGCCGGTTTCGGCAACGAGGGGATGACGCGTGGGCGATGAGACCTGTGTGGTCTCAACTCACGCGTCGCGTGCATACAAGAAGGTCCTTGCGCATGCGCCTACGTTCGCTGCCGACGCCCGCCGGCGTCAACCAAGTACAACAGTAATCCCACATCGTGGTACCCGAGTCCCAGCATATGGCGCTCAGGGCGACGCGCGTACGCCGGCCTCCGTCGCGAGCTCGTCGATGCGTCGGGCCAGGGTGAGATCACGCCCGGTGATGCCACCGACGTCGTGGCTGGTCAGGTGCACCTCCACCCGCCCCCAGCCGAGCTCGAGGTCGGGGTGGTGGTTCAGCTCCTCGGCGACCGCGCCGATCGCGTCGACCAGCGCCAGTGCCTTGGCGAAATCGCCGGTGTCGAACCGGACGTGGAGTGCGTCGTCGTGCGTGGCCCAGCCGGTGAGTCCTGCATCGAGCACCTGCTGATCAGTCAGCTTCTCGCTCATGGTGCCCAGCATGCCACTCGGGAGGGCACCGGCGGGAGACTCACCCGGCCGCGCGGATCTCCCCCAGCGTGCGCACCTGCCGGCCGCCGTCGTGGTTGGCCGGGTCGAGCCAGGCGAGGTACGCCGACTCGAGCGCGGGCCACTCACCGTCGGTGATCGAGAACCAGTCGGTGTCGCGGTTGCGGTCCTTGTAGACCAGCGCCTGGCGGAAGCGTCCCTCGTAGGTGAAACCGAGTCGGGCGGCAGCCTTCCGCGAAGGTTCGTTGAGTGCGTCGCACTTCCACTCGTAGCGCCGGTAGCCCAGCGAGAACACGTGCCGGGCCAGCAGGAACTGCGCCTCGGTGGCCGCCGTCGTGCGCTGCAGGCGACGGCCCAGCACGATCCACCCGATCTCGACCGAGCCGTTGGCCCGGTCGATGCGCATCAGGCTGAGCATGCCGGCGGCCACGCCCGAGCCGTCGCGCACCACGACCGTCACCGAGTCGGTCGCCTCCGACCGCGCTTCGACGTGTGCGGCGAAGTCGGCCCGGT
The DNA here is from genome assembly GCF_001429525.1 of Nocardioides sp. Soil796. Taxonomy (NCBI): domain Bacteria; kingdom Bacillati; phylum Actinomycetota; class Actinomycetes; order Propionibacteriales; family Nocardioidaceae; genus Nocardioides; species Nocardioides sp. Soil796. The sequence goes on along the minus strand of NZ_LMSQ01000017.1, from coordinate 182,844 downwards.
CGAGCGGCTTCTCACGTGGGAGGTAGGTCCACAGCGAGTCGTCGTCGGGCCCGCACAGCTCGTCGTACAGCTCGTCGGCGTGCTCGGGCAGCAAGGGCTCGACCCGGCACCAGCGGCCCTTCAGGACCGCGACGTCCGGGAAGGGGCACCCGTGCCAGTCGGGCACCGGGGGCCCGACGGGCTGCTCGTCGTTGCCCTGCACATCGCTCACGATCTCGAGACTAGTGATCACGCAAGGGTCTGCGACACCTCGCCCTGGCCGTTGTGGACGACGATGCGGGTGTCGGCGCCGTTGACCAGCGGCATGAACGGTGCGACGTGGCCGCAGTCGACGTCGAGCACGACGGGGATGTCGAGGCCGCCGAGCGCGTCGGCGACGGCGTCGTGCTGGGTGAAGTCGCCCGACGCAGGTGCCGGGGTGCGGCCGATCAGGATCGCCGACGCCTCGTCGAACCAGCCGGCCAGCCGGAAGCCGTGGAGGATCCGGGCCACGTCGTAGGCACCGAAGTCGCAGGCCTCGAGATAGACGATCAGCCCGTCGTCGGCATGGTCGCGCCCGAAGCCGGCGACGTCGGCGTACGGCGTGCCGGAGATCGCGCCCAGCGTCTCGACGCAGCCGCCGATCAGCCGGCCACCCACCTCGAGGTTGCCACCACCGAGCACGCTCCACCCGCCCTCCCCGTCGAGGTCGAAGGTGTTCACCCCCGGGTTGCCGACGTAGTCGCCGTGCGCGGCCGTGCGGTAGCGCCCCGGGCTGCGCTGCACCACGGGCCCGTTCGCCGCGGCGACGTCGGTCCAGTGCAGCAGCCCCTCCGGCGGGGTGTACGGCGAGTCCATCAGGTTCGCACCGTGCAGGGTGGCCCAACCAGAACGCAGGGTCAGCGGCAGCATCACCGTGGTCATGTCGGAGTAGCCCACCAACCACGTCGGCTCGGCCGCGGCGAGGGCGTCCCAGTCGACCAGGTCGAGCAGGTCGATCGCCAGCTCGCCGCCCCACGGCGGCGCAACCGCACGGATCTCCGGGTCGAGCAGCATCGCGGTCAGCTCGTCGGCGCGCTGCTGCTTGGGCGCCGAGACGTGCCGGTCGCCGGACATGCACTCGCCGACGCGTACGTCGTACCCGCGCCGGCGCAGGTCGGCCAGGGCGACCTCGAGCCGAGGCTGCATGCGAGCGTCGACGCCGCTCGAGGGCGAGGTCACCCCGATCAGGTCGCCGGGCTTCAACGGGCGCGGGAACTGCAGCTGCGGACGGCGTGTGTCAGGGACGGAAGGCATGCGCGCCAGCATGTCACCGCGGTGGTCGGCAGGCCACCGAGTAAACCGCGGCGGCTACTGGAAGCTGACGAACTGCACGCGCGGCCGGATCCGCAGCACCTTGGCGGCCGACATGCGGCGGATGTCTTCGTCGTAGAACAGCTTGAAGCCCATGTGGAACTGCTTCGCCTTCGCCACATGGAGGTAGGTCGACATCTTCTGGCCCGGCGTACCGAAGCCGTCGACGTGCTGCACCATCGCCAGGTGCGGGCGGGCCCTGACCCGGTCGATGCCGCGGATCATCTCCCGGCGGAACTGGTGGAGCATGAAGATCTTCTGCGGCAGGCGTTCACGACGGACCAGCCCCTCGAGCCAGGCCGAGGTGCGGTTCACCTCGCTCGCGTTGACCGACCCGATGCGACGACCCGGCACGTCTCCACGGCCCATCCGCCACTCGGGGTCGAGCGCGAGGCCGACCCACGGGTGCTTGAGCGCCCACTCCCAGCGCTTGGCGACCTTCAGGAAGTCGCTGCGGCCGGTCTGCAGGTCGAGCACGAGCATCACCTTGTGGCGGCGGGCCGCGCGCACGTACTCGGCCACCGCGGATTGGTCGATGTCGTGGCTGAAGTCCCGGCCCGGCCCGGGGTGTCCGTCGGCCACGGTCACGATCAGCTCCATCACCGGTACGGCCGGCTTGCCGGGGCGGTCGAACGGCCGGGCCGCTCGGCGTACCCGCCGGACGGCCTGCTCGGGCGAGGTCTCCCCCAGCACGCCGAGCACGGGCGTGCCGGCCGTGCCGTAGTAGGCCACCAGCATCCGGCCGTCGAAGACCCTGGTGCCCCCGTGCGGGAGCGCCGGGATCGTGGGCAGCTTCGCGATGACGGGTGCGGAGCCACTGTCCTTGCCGGGTTCGGCGCCCGGCTCGGCGGCGGCCCCGGCCACCGCGATCTCCGACACGTCACCGGCGTCCGTGCCCGGGTGGCCGACGATGCCGGCGGTCAGGACGAGGACCACCAGGCCCGCGAGCACACCGAGGATCGCGTGCGTGGGCGCGATCGTCTCCCTCACGGCAGGACCAGGTCCGCGACGGCGCCCGGGTTGAAGGCGATCTCCCACCGGAAGCCGTCAGGGTCGCCGAAGTAGCCGGTGTAGCCACCCCAGTCGCGTTCGACCGCGTCGCTGACCGGATCGGCGCCGGCCGCACGCGCGGTGGTCAGCACCGCGTCGACCTCGTCGCGGGTGGCCACGTTGTGGGCCAGGGTCAGTGGCGCCACGCCGTCACCGCGCCGGATCGGGCCGACCTCGGCCTCGAACTCGGCCTCGGCCCACAGGGAGAGCAGGAGGTGCTCCCCCGCCTTGATCATCAGCACCTCACCGGGCACGTCCATCTCGGCGGTCCAGCCGAGGCCGTCGAGGTAGAACGCCCGGGTGGCGTCGAGGTCGGCCACTGCGAGGGTGACGAGGCTGATCCGCTGGTCCAATGCACTGCTCCCCGTTGGTGACGATTGCGCTGTTCGAACTGTTTCACGCGCCACCGTGCCACGAGGTTGCCCCGCGCCGGGAATCCGACGATTGCGAGACAGGTCAGGGCAGCCCGAGGAATCGCTCGGCGTTGCCGTGGAGGATCGCCGCCCGGTCGGGGTCGGTCAGGAAGTCGGCGCGGTGCACCACCTCGCCGACCGGCCGTTCGCCCAGTGGGTAGGGATAGTCGCTGCCGAGCATCACCTGCGAGGCACCCAGGGTGTCGACCAGCAACCGCAGCGCCGCGGGCTCGAAGACCACGGAGTCGACGCTGAACCGGTCGACGTACGACGAGGGCGGCAGCTCGGACTTCGCGACCAGGTCGCCCCGGCGGTGCCAGGCGTTCTCGAGGCGTCCCAGCCAGAACGCGAAGGAGCCACCGCCGTGCGCGAAGCAGATCCGCAGCGAGTCGGGCAGCCGGTCGAACGCGCCGCCGAGGATCATCGCCAGCACGGACAGGTGGGTCTCGGCCGGCATCCCGGTCAACCACCGGGCCATCCACCGGTCGAGGCGCGGCGACTCGGGCATGTCCCACGGGTGCACGAACACCGGCATGTCGATCGAGGCCGCGTGCTGCAGGAACGTCACGACCCCTTCGTCGTCGAGGTCGCGGTCTCCCACGTGGTTGCCGATCTCGACCCCGAGGTGGCCCGAGTCCCGGCAACGGTCGAGCTCGCGGCAGGCCTCGTCGGTGTCCTGCAGCGGCACCTGTGCGAACGGCAGCAGCCTCCCCGCGGACGGCGCACAGATCTCGAGGGCCAGGTCGTTGAAGATGCGGGCCACCTTCGCCGCCTCGGCGCCCGGCAGGTCGTAGCCGAAGAACAGCGGGGTCGGCGAGACCACCTGCTTCGCGACGCCGTCGGACTCCATGTCAGCCACGCGTACGTCGGCGTCCCAGGCGTTCGACCAGACCGGCCGGAACTCCGTCGAGCCGACCATGATCATCGCCGCACGCTCGGAGTCGACCCGCAGCCACGGCCGCTCCTCACCCAGGTCCGGCCAACCCGCGGGCACGTAGTGGGTGTGGACGTCGATCGCGTCCAAGCCGGTCAGCCCTTCCCCGGGTGCAGTGCGCCGCACGCGTCGCAGGTGCGCGCCTCCTCGGAGGAGTAGAACGCCTCGAAGACCGGCGGCAGGTCCGACACGATGTCACGCACCTGCAACTCCGCCTCGTGCACCTTCGCGTTGCACTGCTGGCAGAACCAGGCGAACTTCTCGAGGGTGCCCTCCTCACGGATGCGCTCGATGACCAGTCCGATCGAGCCGGCCTCCGGTCGCTGCGGTGAGTGGTAGGTGCTGCCCGGCAGCTTCCACATCGACCCCTCGGTGATGTCGACGCGGTGCGGGCCCTCGTCGGTCATCAGGTCGACGTGCATGTTGCCGCGGTACTGGTAGAACCACTCCTCGTAGGGCTCGAAGTGGAAGTCGGTGCGGCTGTTCGGCCCGCCGACCACCATCACGATGAAGTCGCCGGTGGCGTCGTACATCTGCTTGTTGTTGACCGGCGGCTTGAGCAGGTGCTCGTTCTCGTTGATCCACGACTCGAAGTTGAAGACGGGTGGGATGTCGGTCATGGGCTCTCCTCCGTGGTGCGGTCGGTTCGGGCGGTGCCGGCCAGGGTGGCGACGGCCTGGATCTCGATGAGCAGGTGCGGGTGCGGCAGCTGGTGCACCGCGACCGTCGTACGCGTCGGGCCGGTGTGGTCGAAGAACTCGGCCCACACCTCGTTGTAGCCGCCGAAGTCGTTCATGCTGACGAGGTACGTCGTCACCTGGACCAGGTCGTCCAGCCCTGCCCCGACGGCAGTCAGCAGGTCACGGATGTTCTCGATCACCGCCCGGGTCTGCGCGCGGATGTCGAGGTCGACCAACCCGAGCTCGTCGACCTCGACGCCGGCGAAGCTGTTGTCGGGGCGGCGGCTGCTGGTGCCCGACACGTAGACGAGGTCGCCGGCGACCTTCACGTGTGGGAAGGCGCCGCGCGGGGTCGCCTTGCCTGGTACGACGACGCCCTCAGGCACGGTCTCCTCCCGTCCGCACGGAGACCAGGCCGAGCCCGGCCACGGTGCCCTCGACGAGCACGCCGGGCTCCATGGCCACGGCCGCGGTGGCCGCCCCGGCCAGGATGATCGAGCCGGCCGGCAGGGCGAGGTCGTAGTGCGCCGCCATCCGTTGCGCCGCGGCGACGGCACGCAGCGGATCGCCGAGGATCGCCGAGGTGCTGCCCTGCTCGCGGGTCTCCCCGTCGAAGGCGAGCGTGACCTCGGCACCGGCGAGACGCTCGCGGTGGTCGGCGAACGGCAGCCACTCGCCGAGCACGAAGCCGGCCGCCGAGGTGTTGTCGGCGACCACGTCCTCGAGGCTGAACCGGAAGTCGCGGTAGCGGCTGTCGATGATCTCGAGGGCCGCCGCGACGTCGGAGACGGTCGACAGGGGATCCTCGAGGTCGGGCGGCAGGTCCGCACCGAGCCGGAAGGCGACCTCCGGCTCGACGCGTGGATGCACCATCGTGGCGAGGTCGACGGTGCCGCCGTCGGACACCTCGGTGCTCGCCGTGAGCTGGCCGATGATCACGTCGGAGACGCCCATCTGGCGCGCCTTTGCCTCACTGGTGAAGCCGAGCTTCACCCCGACGACGAGGTCGCCGCGTCCGACCCGCAGGGCGATGCCTCCCCGTTGTACGGCGTACGCCTCGTCGAGGGTGAGTGGTTCGTCGGCGGACAGCTGAGGGATGGCCGTGGCCGTGCGCACGGCGTCGTCGAGGCGGACGGCGAGCTCTTCGATGCGGTCTCTCGCTTCGCTCACAGCTGCACGCACACGTTCGTCGGCTCGGTGTAGAAGTGCAGCGAGTGCAGGCCGCCCTCGCGGCCGATGCCGGAGAGTCCCACGCCGCCGAACGGCGACCTCAGGTCGCGGAGGTACCACGTGTTCACCCAGGACATGCCCACCCTCATCCGTTGCGCGACCCGGTGCCCGCGGGACAGGTCGCTGGTCCAGGTGACCGCGGCCAGGCCGTAGTCGGTGTCGTTGGCCATCTTCACGGCTTCCTCCTCGGTGTCGAACGGGATCAGTGCGGCCACCGGACCGAAGACCTCCTCGCGCACCACCCGGTGACTGTTGTCGAGCCCGGTCCACAGGGTCGGTTGGATCCAGGCACCGGCCGCCAGGTCGTCGCCCAGGTCGGGGACGCCTCCCCCGACCACCACCTCGGCGCCCTCCGTGACCGCGAGGTCGAAGTAGGACTGCACCTTCTCGCGGTGCACCCGCGAGATCAGCGGCCCGGTCGTGGTGCCCGGGTCGTCGGGGCGACCCAGGCGCAGCCGACCCGCCTCCTTGGCCAGCCCCGCGACGACGTCGTCGAAGACCGGCCGCTCGACGTAGACCCGCTCGGTGCACAGGCAGACCTGGCCGGTGTTGAGGAACGTCGAGCGGGCCAGGCCGGGGATCGCCTTGTCGAGGTCGGCGTCGGCGAAGACCACCGCCGCGTTCTTGCCGCCGAGCTCGAACGACACCGGGCGTACGGCGGGGGCCACGGAGCGCATGATCGCCGAGCCCGTGGACGACTCACCGGTGAAGGTGACCCCGTCGATGCCGCGATGACTGGTCAGGTGCTCACCCACCGAGCCCGGGCCGAAGCCGTGCACGACGTTGTAGACGCCGTCGGGCACCCCGGCCTCGGCGATCACCTCGGCCAGCAGGGTGGCGGTGGCCGGTGTCTCCTCGGACGGCTTGACCACCACGGCGTTGCCGCAGGCCAGGGCCGGCGCCACCTTCCAGGTGAGCAGGAGGAGCGGGAGGTTCCACGGGACGATCACCGCGACCACGCCCAGCGGCTTGTGCACCGCGTAGTTGAGCGCCTGTCGCCCGTCGGGCAGCTCGGTCAGGAAGGAGTCCTGCCCGGCCGAGGCGACCGTGTCGGCGAAGGACCTGAAGTTCATCGCGGCACGGGCCACGTCGAGCTCACGCACCAGCGAGACCGGCTTGCCGGTGTCCCTCACCTCGGCGGCGACGAAGTCCTCGAACCGTTCGTCGATGCGGTCGGCGACCCTGCGCATGAGGGCGACGCGGTCGGCCGTCCGGGTGCGGCCCCAGGCACCGTCGAGGGCCCGGCGGGCGGCGCGTACGGCGGCGTCCACCGTCTCGGCACCGGCCTCGCTGACCGTGCCCACCAGGGAACCGTCGACCGGGTCGATCTTGTCGAACTCCGCGACTCCGTCGACGTAGGACCCGTCCACGAAATTCCGGAACGTCGTGCTCATGATCCGACCCTAGACCCGCGGCCTCTGAGCAGTCGGCGTACGGCGAGAAGGGCGGCACCTGATCCGGTGGCACCGGTGGCGAGCAGGCCGAGGTTCTGACGGCGCATGCGGTGCTCGATCTCGACGTAGGGGATCGTCGTGAAGGACACCATCTCGTAGCGGGACTGGTAGCGGCCCGGGACGGCCCGCTCCAGCGCGTGCTGGGCGCGCGAGCGCAGCCGGAACACCGGCGAGCTGACCCGGTCGCGCATCTCGACGAAGTTGTCCAGGGCCATCTCGGCGATCGCGTCGCAGTTCGCCTTGCGGGCCTGTTGGTAGGCGTCGAGGGCGCCGGTCAGGTCGTCCCCCGCCTCTGCGAGGAGCCGGTCCAGCTCGATGCAGTCCTCGAAGGCGCAGTTCGCGCCCTGGCCGAAGAACGGGACGATCGCATGGGCGGCGTCGCCGAGCAGGGCCAGCGAGGCACGCTCGCCGTGGTGCACCCAGGGGCTGCAGCGGATGGTGACCAGGGACCCGATCGGGTTACGCCTGAAGTCGTCGACCAGGTCCGGGATCAGGTCCGCCACGTCCGGGTAGTGCCGGGCGAAGTGGCTCCGGATCTCGTCGTCGGTGCCCAGCGCGTCGAACTCCTCGCGGGTCCAGAAGAGCGTGCAGGTGAACGACCGGTCGAGGTTGGGCAGGGCGATCATCATCGACGAGCCCTGGGGCCAGATGTGGAGGGCGCCGGGGTCGAGGGCGAAGTCGCCGTCGACGGCCGGGATGGTCAGCTCCTTGTAGCCGTGGCTGAGGAAGTCCTGGCTGAAGTCGAAGCCGGCCCGGAAGGTCACGGCCCGGCGCGAGGCGGCGTACGACCCGTCGGCACCGAGCACGAGGCCGGCAGGCCTCTCGACAGGGCCGGTGTCGGTCCGGAAGCGCAGCACGCCGCCGTCCAGGTCGACGGACTCGAGCTCGTGCCCGAACTCGAGAGTGACTCCGGGCGTCGCCTCGGCGGCGTCGAGCAGGAGCTCGTTGAGCCGGCCGCGACTGACCGAGTGGATCGCCCGCACCCGGTCCGCACTGTAGGGCTGGAGCTGTGCCGCCGCGTCCTTCGCGTGCACCATGCGCCCCTGCATGGGCAGCGCCTGGGCCAGCACCTCGTCGCGGAGCCCGACCTGCTCGAGCGCACTGAGGCCGCGTGCCGACAGGGCCAGGTTGATCGAGCGGCCGCGCTCGGCACCGGTGGCGCGCGGGTCCGCACGGCGTTCGTAGAGCGTGACCCGGCGGCCGCTGCGGCCGAGCAGGGTCGCGGCCAGGCAGCCGGCCAGTCCGGCGCCGATGACCGCCACGTCCTGGTCGGCTCGGGTCTCAGGCACGTGCGCTCACCACCTCGGCCAGCGCCGTCGCCGCACGCCAGCAGTCGTGATGGGTCGAATACATCGGGACGGGCGCGAACCGCACCACGTCCGGCTGGCGGGCGTCGGCGATGACGCCACGCTGTCGCAGCCCGCGGGTCACCTCGCCGGCGTCGTCGGCCTGCAGCCGGACCGACAGCTGCGCGCCACGCTGGGCGGGGTCACGCGGGGTGATGATCTCGAGCGCACGGTCGGCGCAGAGCTCGTCGACGGCCCGCTCGAGGTACGCCGTGAGCCGGAGACTGCGGGCCCGCAGCGCGCCCATGCCCACGCTGTCAAACATCTCCAGCGACGCGAGCACCGGCGCCATCGCCAGGATCGGTGGGTTGGAGAGCTGCCAGGCGTCGGCGGTGTCCACCGGGGTGACCTCGGGCCCCATGCGGAAGCGGGTGGCCGGGTCGGTGCTCCACCAGCCGGCGAGGCGCGGCAGCGACCGGTCAGCCAGGTGGCGCTCGTGCACGAACGCGCCGGCAACCGCACCCGGCCCGCTGTTGAGGTACTTGTAGGTGCACCAGGCGGCCCAGTCGACGTCCCAGTCGTGCAGTCGCAGCGGCACGTTGCCGGCCGCGTGCGCGAGGTCCCAGCCCACCACGGCGCCCGCGGCCCGCCCGGCGCGGGTGATCGACTCGATGTCGAGCAGCTCGCCGCTGTAGTAGTTGACGCCGCCCAGCAGGACCAGCGCCACCTTCTCCCCGTGCTCGGCGAGGAAGCTGACGACGTCGTCGCTGCGCAACCCGGCCTCGCCGTCGCGGGGGCGCAGCCGGATCACTGCCTCGTCCGCGTCGTACCCGTGGAGGGCGGCCTGGCTGCGGACTGCGTAGCTGTCGGAGGGGAAGGCGGCGTCCTCGATGACGATCGCGTGCCGGTCGGGTGTCGGCCGGTAGAAGCTCAGCATCAGCAGGTGCAGGTTGACGGTCAACGAGTTCATCGCGACCACCTCGGCGGGGAGCGCACCCACGAGGCGGGCGGCCGGTTCCCGCAGCAGCTCGTGGTAGGGCAACCAGGGCCGTTGCGCCTCGAGGTGACCCTCGACCCCGAGACGCGCCCAGTCGTCGAGCTCTCCCTTGAGTCGCTCGGCGGTCACCCGGGGCTGCAGCCCCAACGAGTTGCCGGCCAGGTAGGCCGTCTCGGTTCCCGGCTGCTCGGGCACGGGTGGCACCAGGAACTGGTCGCGCGCGCAGGGGTCTGCGGCATCCAGCGCCAGGGCGCCTGCTTCGTCGACGGTCACGCGTGGGGCCTCCATGTTCTCGTCAATCGGTCACATCCATCCGGTCACCGGACACTCTGGCGGCCCGGTGTCGTCCGCGTCCAGTCGCCGCCCGCCGCGTGTGGCGCCGGATCCGGCTCACCCCGCAGCCGTCTCGTCAGCGGCCACCACCCTGGCTCGCGACAGCCAGGCGGCCGCGTCGTGGCCGGGGCCTCCCGGCACGAAGCTGAGGCGATCGCTCACCGCTGGTCCGGCGAACGGCGCGACCAGCGCGTGGACCAGGGCCCTCGGGCGCAGCCCGGCCCGGACGAGCAGCGCCAGCTCACGTTCGTTGAGTCCGACCGGCAGGTCGCCGTTGCCGAGGTCGGTGCCGTAGAGCACCTCTCCCCCGGCCGCGTGGAAGCGACTCAGGTTGTCCACGGCCGTGTCCTGTTCCGGGGAGGACGTGCCGTAGCCGTGGATGTCGAGCGTGCTGATCCACCGCTGGCTACGGGCCGCCCGGGCGATCTCGTCGTCGGACGCCCGCTCGGTCCAGGGCGTGTGCGCGAGTACGGCGACCCCGGCGTCGAGTGCGACCTGGAGCATGCCGGGCCCCTGCACGTGGGCGACCACCGGAACCGGCGACGCGTCGACCACCGCGGCCAGCGTGGCGGTGTCCAGCACCGGCCCGGCCTCGTTGTTGAGCACCACCTTGACCAGCGAGGCACCCAGGTCGACCTGCTCCGCCACGGCGGCCGCGGCCTGCGACGGGTCGGCCACGGCCCGGGTGCTGCCCTCCGGCGCCCAGGCGCGGTCACTCGGATAGCCACCGGGCGCGGTCAGGAAGCAGCCGGCGTACGCCACCGGGATCCTGGCGGCATCGGCGAGGTCGACGATGTCCGGCGACCAGCCGAGATCCACCACGGCACCGATGCCGCCGTCGGACAGTGCGTCGTACCCGACGAGGCCGAGGTGGACGTGGTGGTCGCGGAACACCGGGAACGCGGTGCCCTCCTCACCGGTGGGCAGGTGCCGCACCAGTCGTCCCGGCTCTCGCTCCATGGGCCATTCCTACACCCTCCCCACCCGATGCAACGCGGGGTCACGGTCGCTCCACACGCGTTGTGCCACGGACGAAGCGTCAACAGCACCGCACAGGACGACCGCTGAGTCAGCTGGTGACGGCTCCGTGCGCCGCGGACTGCACCGTCTTGGCGTACTTGCCGAGGACGCCGCGGGTGTACTTCGGCGGGTTGGGCTCCCAGCCCACCTTGCGCTTCTCGAGCTCGGCGTCGTCAATCTCCACCTCGAGCAGGCGGTTGGCCACGTCGAGGGTGATCTGGTCACCGTCGCGGACGAACGCGATCGGACCGGCATCCACGGCCTCGGGCGCGATGTGCCCGACACACAGGCCCGTCGTACCGCCGGAGAAACGACCGTCGGTAATCAGCAGGACGTCCTTGCCGAGGCCGGCGCCCTTGATGGCACCGGTGATGGCGAGCATCTCGCGCATGCCCGGGCCGCCCTTGGGGCCCTCGTAGCGGATCACGACCACGTCGTTGGCCACGATCGTGCCCTGCGTCAACGCGTCGAGTGCCGCGCGCTCGCCGTCGAAGACCCGGGCCGTGCCGGTGAAGACGTCGTTGTCGAAGCCGGCGCTCTTCACGACCGCACCCTCGGGGGCCAGCGACCCCTTCAGGATGGTCAGGCCACCGGACTTGTGAATCGCGTTGTCCATGGTGTGGATGACGTCGCCGTCGAGGGCCGGCGGGGCGATCGACTCGAGGTTCTCGGCGAGCGTCTTGCCGGTGACGGTCATCGCGTCGCCGTGCATGAGGCCGGCGTCGAGCAGCGCCTTCATCACCATCGGGATGCCACCGACCCGGTCGACGTCGGTCATGACGTACTTGCCGAACGGCTTGAGGTCGGCCAGGTGCGGGACCTTGTCGCCGATGCGGTTGAAGTCGTCGATGGTGAGGTCGACGTCGGCCTCGCGGGCGATCGCCAGCAGGTGGAGCACAGCGTTGGTGGAGCCGCCGAGCGCCATCACGACGGCGATGGCGTTCTCGAAGGCGTCCATGGTCATGATGTCGCGGGCGGTGAGGCCCTGGCGCAGCATCTCGACGACGGCCTCGCCCGACTTGATCGCGAAGGTGTCGCGGCGGCGGTCGGGCGCCGGCGGAGCAGCGGAGCCGGGCAGGGACATGCCGAGCGCCTCACCCACGGAGGCCATCGTGTTCGCGGTGTACATGCCGCCACAGGCACCCTCACCGGGACAGATCGCCTTCTCGACACGGTCGACCTCCGCGCGGGTGATCTTGCCGGCCAGGCAGGCACCGACGGCCTCGAACGCGTCGATGATGGTGACGTCCTTGCCGTCGATCTGGCCGGGCAGCGTCGACCCGGCGTACAGGAAGACCGAGGCAAGGTCGAGGCGGGCCGCGGCCATCAGCATGCCGGGCAGTGACTTGTCGCAGCCGGCCAGCAGCACGGAGCCGTCGAGGCGCTCGGCCATCATCACCGTCTCCACGGAGTCGGCGATCACCTCGCGGGAGACGAGCGAGAAGTGCATGCCTTCGTGGCCCATCGAGATGCCGTCGGAGACGGAGATGGTGCCGAACTCGAGCGGGAAGCCGCCGGCCGCGTGGACACCCTTCTTTGCGGCCTTGGCCAGCCGGTCCAGCGAGAGGTTGCAGGGGGTGATCTCGTTCCACGACGAGGCGACACCGATCTGAGGCTTGACCCAGTCGTCGTCGCCCATGCCCACGGCACGGAGCATGCCGCGGGCAGCGGCCTTCTCCAGTCCGTCGGTGACGTCGCGGCTGCGGGGCTTCATGTCAGGTGCGTCGGTCATGCCCCGAGCCTAATCCGCGGGGCTCGGCGCCGGGCGGGGTGTCTCAGCCCGGCGCCGCGTCTGGTGACTCAGGCCGGCTCTTCGGCGCGTGCCTTGAGGTTGGCCAGGCCCTTCTCGAAGTCCTTGCCGACCAGCTTGTCCATCGGGATGACCCGACCGACCAGGCCCATCAGGCCCTTCTGCTCACCCTGCATCGCCCAGGTCACCTCGGTTCCGGCCGCCACCGGGCGCAGTGTGAAGGTGACGGCGTTGGTCGCCTTCCACGGCTTGAGGAACCTCAGCGCCACCCCGATCCGGTCGGGTTCCGAGGCGGTGATCACCATGGTGCCGCTGCCGGCCCGCTTGTTGCCGGACCAGGCGTAGTGGGAGCCCTCGCCGCTCTCCGGCCCTGAGTAGGTCCGGTCGAGGTCGGGGTCGAGTCCCTCCCACGGCGACCAGCCCTGCCATTGACGGAAATCGTTGATCAGCCCGTGGATCCTCGGCGGATCGGCCACCACCACGGTTGAGCGCTCAACCTTGAACTCGGACATCGTCCAACCCCTCACACATGTTCCCAACGCAAGGGATCGTGTCAGAAAGAACGCGCGAGCACGACCCTTTCGGGGAGGGACTCACAGGGTCGCGGCGCGGACCACCATCACGTCGGGGAGGTTCTGCACGATCTCGCGCCAGGTCTCCCCCGCGTCCGCGGAGGCGAAGACTCCGCCGTTGCGACCGCCGAAGTAGAGGCCCGCCGGATCGTGGCTGTCGGCGTCCATCGCGTCGCGCATGACCGCCACGAAGAAGCCCTCGGGCAGGCCGGTGCCCAGCTCCTGCCAGGACGCGCCGGCGTCGGTGGAGCGCCAGACCCGCGCCTTCGCGTCCACCGGGTAACGCGCGTCGCCGCCCTGGATCGGGAAGACGAAGATCGTCTCCGGGTCGTGCGGGTGCACGACCATCGGGAACCCGAAGTCGGCCGGCAGCCCGTCAGCGATGGACTCCCAACGGCCTCCCTGGTCGTCGGAGCGATAGACGCCGCCGTGGTTCTGGAGGAACAGCCGGTCGGGTGCGTCCGGGTGGCGGGCCACCTTGTGCACGCACTGGCCGAACTCCGGGTACTGCTGCCCCTCGGGCAGGAACTCGGCCCGGATGCCGTCGTTGCGGGGCTGCCAGGTATCGCCGCCGTCGTCGGTCTGGTAGACACCGCCGGTCGAGATGGCGACGGTCAGCGACTGTGGGTCGGCCGGGTGCGGAAGGATCGTGTGGAAGGCCTGTCCGCCGAAACCCTCGCCCCACTGGGTGCGGTGCGGGTGGTTCCACAGGCCCCGGAGCAGCTCGAAGGACTCGCCGCCGTCGGTCGACCTGAACACCGCGCCCGGCTCAGTCCCGGCGTACACGACACCCGGTTGGGTGCCGGGGACCAGCTGCCACACCCGCTCGACGCTGGCGTCGATGTCGTCGGGCATGCGTACGGCGCCACCGGGCGTCTCCTGCCACGAGGCGCCGAGGTCGTCGGAGCGCCAGACCTGGGGGCCGGTCCAGCTCGACGAGGCACCCACCAGGAGACGCGGGTTGTCGCCACGTGTGTCGACCATGCAGGAGTAGACCTCCTCCATGTCGAAGTGGGGACCGGTCCACTGCCAGTCGACGCGCGCCGCGTCCGACGTACCGATCCAGAGGCCCTTGCGGGTTCCGACGAGGAGCACTGTCGATGCCATGCTTCGACCCTACGACCGGATCACGTTCGAGGGGAGAGGCATGCGCAGGGCAATCTGGCTGGTGCTGGGCGGCATCCTCTCCGTGCAGCTCGGCGCGGCCGTGGCCAAGGGCCTGTTCGACCGGATCGACCCCACAGCCATGGTCTTCCTCCGCCTGGTGACGAGCACGCTCGTGTTCCTCGCCATCGCCCGGCCCGACCTGCGCGGTCGCTCACGCGAGGACTGGGTGGTCGTGCTCGGCTTCGGGCTCAGCCTCGGGGTGATGAACTGGTCGATCTACCAGGCGTTCGCGCGCATCCCGCTCGGGTTGGCGGTGACGATCGAGTTCGTCGGACCGCTGGCCATCGCGGTGTTCGGCTCCCGGCGGCCGCGTGACCTGGTCTGGGTCGGCCTGGCCGCAGCCGGCGTGCTGCTGCTCGGCTTCCAGCCGACCGGGGTCACCCTGGCCGGGGTGCTGTTCGCCCTGCTCGCGGGCGCCGCGTGGGGGTCCTACATCCTGCTGAGCGCGAGCACCGGTCGACGCTGGCCGGGCATCGACGGCCTCGCCGTGGCCAGCGCGGTGGCGACCGCACTGCTGGTGCCCGCCGTCGTGAGTGGTGGCGTCGGCGACCTGCTGCACGGTGACATCCTCCTGCTCGGCGCCGCCGTCGGCATGCTCAGCTCCGTGGTTCCCTACAGCCTCGAGCTGGCCGCCCTGCGCTCCCTGCGCCCGGCCGTGTTCGGCATCATGATGAGCCTCGAGCCGGCCGCCGCGGCCCTCGCCGCGATCGTCGTCCTCCAGGAGTTCCTGGAGCCGATGCAATGGGTCGCGATGGCCTGCGTGATCGCGGCAAGTGTCGGCGCCACGCGGTCCGGGGCGCAGCTCCACGAGCCGGTGCCGGACTGAAGGTCCCCGCCGCGTGCTCGTTCACCCAGATGTCACACGACGTTGACGCAAGGGTCGCCCCCGCAGGCCTAGGTTGGGAGTCGTCCCCGCCATCGAGCCGCCTGGAGCGGATCATGAATCCCCTGCGCACTGTCCGGAACCTGCTTGACGACTGGGCCGTCCGGTCCCAGTCCACCGCCCGCCGCAACGCCATGCTCGCCTGCACCACCCTGGCGAAGCACCGCGCCGAAGTCCTCGAGGTCGATGAGTTCTTCGCCGCCCGCTATCCGACCCGGGTCGTGGCCGCCCACGGCTGAGGGCTCGGTCACATCTCCCGCACGGGCGGGCCGGCCTGGTGAACAATCCTCCTCATGGCTGCCATCGCCCAACCTGAAAGCACGATCGACAGCGCGACCCCGTCGGTCTACTTCTTCGACGTCGAGTCCGCGGACGGCACGCTCCTGCGCGCCTGGACCAACGACCCCGACTGCCTGATCGACGGCCCGACGGTCGTGCTCTGCAACGGCCTGGGCACCAACCCGTGGACCACGCCGTCGTTGCTGCGGCCCGGGTCCGGCGTACGCGTCGTGTCCTGGAACCACCGCGGCACCGGCGGCTCCGCACGTCCCGCCGACCGCAAGCACGTCGGCATTGAGCATTTCGTCGAGGACGCCGTCGCGGTGATGGACCACGTCGGCCTCGACAAGGCCGTGCTGCTGGGCTGGTCGATGGGCGTGAACACGATGTTCGAGCTCGCCGTACGCCACCCGGAGCGGGTGTCGGGGCTGTTCGCGTACGCCGGTGTGCCCGGGGCGACCTTCTCGACGATGCTGGCTCCTCTGCACCTTCCCAAGCCTGTGGCGCGCGCCCTGACGGTCAACCTGGCGCGCGTGGTCGCCGCAACGGGCAAGGCGATCACGCCGATCGCCAAGCGGCTGCCGATCGGGCAGAAGGCAGTGAGCCTGGTCAGCCACAGCGGCTTCATGTTCCCGGTCGCCGACCCGGAGCTCGCGGCGAAGGCGATCCGCGAGTACCTCACCACGCCGATCGACTGGTACTTCCACCTCGCGCTCACCACGGCCGCTCACGGCCGGGTCTCGCTCAGCCGGATCGACGTGCCGACCGCGTTCGTCGCCGCCAAGTGGGACCTGCTCGCCGGCCCACGCGACATGGCCAGCGCCGCGGCGCGCATCGAGGGCGCGACGTACGTCGAACTCGTCGGCAGCCACTTCATCGCGATGGAGCAGCCGGAGCGCTTCCACGAACTGCTCCTGGAGTTCCTCGACCGGGTGCGCTGACCCCCGGCCCGGGTTACACCGAGGTGCCCTACAGTCTTCTGACATGAGGCTGGTGGCGTCGCTCCTGATGGTTTCGGTGGCGTTGACCGCCTGTTCCTCCGAGGACGACGGCGACCCGCAGTCGACGCCGCAGGTGCCGGCCCAGCCTTCGGGCGACGGATCGACCGGGACTGGTCCGACGGATCCCGTGCTCACCGGCAAGCCCCGTCCCTCCGCGTCGGCGGACGGGGTCCGCGTCGTCGACACGGTCGCGACCGGGCTGGAGGCCCCGTGGGGCCTGGACTTCCTGCCGAACGGCGACGCCGTCGTCACCGAGCGTGACTCCCGGCGGGTCCTGGTGATCACGAGTGGACGCACCCGCGAGATCGGCGTGATCGACGAGGCCGATCCACGCGAGGAGGCCGGGCTGCTCGGGGTCGCGGTCTCCCCCGACTTCGCCACCGACTCCACGTTGTACTTCTACGTCTCGACCCCGACGGACAACAGGGTGGTGCGGGCGTCGTACGACGGGAGCACGCTGGGAGCGACCGAGCCGATCCTGACCGGCATTCCCAACGGGTTCATCCACGACGGCGGCCGCCTGGTGTTCGGGCCCGACGGCAACCTCTACGTCTCCACCGGCGAGACCGGCGACCAGGACATGGCGCAGGACCCGGACGCACTGGGCGGCAAAATCCTGCGGATCACCCCCGACGGCAAGCCGGCACCGGGCAACCCCGACCCGTCGTCGCCGATCTGGTCGACCGGGCACCGCAACGTGCAGGGTCTGGCCTTCGACTCCGACCGCCGGCTGTGGGCCAGCGAGTTCGGCTCCCAGGCCTTCGACGAGCTGAACCGGATCGAGAAGGGCGCCAACTACGGCTGGCCGCTCTTCGAGGGATCCGGCGGCGCCCCCGACTACACCGACCCGCAGGTGGTCTGGCGCACCAGTGACGCCTCACCCTCGGGACTGGCCTGGGCGGACGGCTTCTTGTGGATGGCCTCGCTGCGCGGTGAACGCCTGTGGCGGGTCAAGGTCGAGGACGGTGTCGCGAGCGACCCGACCGACTTCTTCGTCGGGAAGTACGGCCGGCTGCGCACCGTCGTACTCGCTCCCGACGGCAACCTGTGGCTCACCACGTCCAACCGTGACGGTCGCGGTGATCCGGCCGAGGCCGACGACCGCATCCTCGTCGTCTCCCCCTCCTGACGCGAGCCGCGTGCTTTCGATGCGCGAACCGTGGGTTGTTGCGCGCCCAACCGTGGGTTCTTGATGTGCTGAAATCAGGCTCTTCGCAGCTGAGGGTGTAGTCCGGTCGGCGCGTCGGTGGCCGGGTAGGGGTCGAGGTCTCCCGAGGATTGGGGTGACCATGATCTCGGGCTCGAAGTGCTCGGGCAGCGGTTGGAGCCCGACCGGGCGATTCTCCGGTGCCGGGTTGTCGAGCCCGACAGATGGTGTCGTCGCTCCGGATGCCCTGGCGCGGCCAAGGACACGGTGGTCCGGCGGTTGGCGCACGAGCCGTTCGGGTGGCGGCCCACGGTGTTGGAGGTCAGCCTCCGCCGACACCGTTGTAACGCCGCCTCCGACGACCCGGAACACGGACCGACGACGCGCCGCGAGCCGTCAGTCGCCGACGCTGCCGTCGATCATCTCGCGCAGGATGTCCGCGTGGCCCGCGTGCCGGGCGGTCTCCACGATCACGTGCAGGTACATCCACGTCAGTTCCCTGCCCCGCGGTGTGGTGACGGCGTAGTCGAGGCTGTGCTGGGCGGCGATCTCGCGGGAGCGGTCGCACTCCGCCTGGTAGGCGGCGATGACGTCGTCGAGCTTCTCGTTCGGCTCCAGCCGCAGGTCGGCCTCCGGGTTTGCGTCGGTCCACGGCGGCGTGGGCAGCTCCGCGGCGGGGATCTGCCCGATCTGCTCGGCGAACCCGCCCAGTTCCACCCACCGCAGGTGTTTGATCAGGCCGCCGAGGTTGGTGCCGGTCGGCACCGGGCTGCGCCGGGCGTCCTCCTCCGACACCCCGCGGGCCTTGCGCACGACGGCGTCGCGCAGATAATCCAGGAACGTCTCGAGCTGCTCGCGCTCGCTGGCGGCGACCACGCTGCCGAGGATCTCACCCGGTCTAGTCATGGCCGGAACATAGCACGCGGGCCGACCCTCGCACCGGGGCTATTTTTGGGCTCTTCGGCGGCTTCCGACCCCAACTACACCCTCGATTGTGAAGAGCCTGAAATCAAGAACCCACGGTTGGCGACGCAAGGATGCACGGTTCGCGCATCAAGAACCCACGGTTGGTCAGGTGAGCTTCTCGATGATGAGCTCGCGGACCCGGCCGGCGTCGGCCTGACCGCGCATCTCCTTCATCACCGCGCCGATGAGAGCACCGGCGGCGGCGACCTTGCCGTCGCGGATCTTGTCGGCGACGTCGGGGTTGGCCTCGATCGCCTTGTCGACCGCGGCACCCAGGGCACCGTCGTCGGAGACGATGGCGAGGCCACGGGCGGCGACGATCTCGGCAGGCGTGCCCTCGCCGGCGATCAGGCCGTCGAAGACCTGGCGGGCCAGCTTGTCGTTGAGCGAGCCGGCGTCCACCAGGGCTTGTACGGCGGCAACGTCGGCAGGTGTCACGCCCAGATCGGCGATCTCCTGGCCCGAGTCGTTGGCACGGCGGGCCAGCTCGGAGAGCCACCACTTGCGCGCCGACTGCGGTGAGGCACCGGCGGCGATGGTCTCCTCGACCAGCCCGAGCGCTCCGGCACCGACGGTGTCGCGCATCTCGAGGTCGGAGAAGCCCCACTCCTTCTGCAGGCGGCCGCGCTTCTCGCGGGGCAGCTCGGGCAGGGTGCCCTTGAGCTCCTCGACCCACTCACGCGACGGCGCCACCGGCACCAGGTCGGGCTCGGGGAAGTAGCGGTAGTCGTCGGCGTCGGACTTCGGGCGACCGCTGGTCGTGACGCCGGTGTCCTCGTGCCAGTGCCGGGTCTCCTGCAGGATCGAGCCACCCCCGTCGAGGATCGCGGCGTGACGCTGCATCTCGTAGCGGACCGCACGCTCGACCGAGCGCAGCGAGTTCACGTTCTTCGTCTCGGTGCGGGTGCCCAACGAGCCGGTGCCGACCGGGGCCAGCGACAGGTTCACGTCGGCGCGGATCGAGCCCTGGTCCATGCGGGCATCGGAGACACCCAGGGCCACGATCAGCTCACGCAGCTGCGCGACGTACGCCTTGGCCACCTCGGGGGCCTTCTCCCGTGAGCCCATGATCGGCTTGGTGACGATCTCGATCAGGGGGATGCCGGCCCGGTTGTAGTCGACCAGCGAGTGGTCGGCGCCGTGGATGCGCCCGGTGGCTCCACCGACGTGCAGCGACTTGCCGGTGTCCTCCTCCATGTGAGCGCGCTCGATCTCGACGCGCACGATCTCGCCCCCCTCGAGCTCGACGTCGAGGTAACCCTCGAACGCGATCGGCTCGTCGTACTGCGAGGTCTGGAAGTTCTTCGGCATGTCCGGGTAGAAGTAGTTCTTGCGCGCGAAACGGCACCACTCGGCGATCTCGCAGTTCAGCGCGAGGCCGATGCGCATCGCCGACTCGACGGCCTTGGCATTGACCACCGGCATCGCGCCGGGCAGGCCCAGGCAGGTCGGGCAGACCTGGCTGTTGGGCTCTCCGCCGAACACGGCCGGGCAGCCGCAGAACATCTTGGTGTTGGTGTTCAGCTCGACGTGGACCTCGAGGCCCATCGCCGGGTCGAACTTCTCGAGGGACTCCTCGAAGGACAGCAACGTGTCGGTGCTCATGCCATTTCTCCGGTGGTCGAGTAGGGAGGTCTCGATACGGGCGCAGAGCGCCCTACTCGACCACCGGGACCCGTGTCGAGACTGGGGGCCTGCGCCAGCAACGGGCCGCCCCACTTCTTCTCCAGCAACGTCTCGAGGGCAGCACCCACGCGGTAGAGCCGGTCGTCGGCCAGGGCCGGTGCCAGCACCTGGAACCCGGCGGGCAGGCCGTCCTCGGAGGCCAGGCCGCTGGGCAGCGAGATGCCCGGGACACCGGCCAGGTTGGCGGGGATCGTGGCGAGGTCGTTGAGGTACATCGCCAGCGGGTCGTCGAGCTTCTCCCCCAGCTTGAACGCCGTGGTCGGCGCGGTCGGCGAGACCAGCACGTCGGCCTTCTCGAACGCGGCCTCGAAGTCGCGGCTGATCAGCGTGCGCACCTTCTGCGCCTGCCCGTAGTAGGCGTCGTAGTAGCCGCTCGACAGGGCGTAGGTGCCGAGGATGATGCGACGCTTGACCTCGTCGCCGAACCCGGCGTCACGCGAGGCGCGCATGACGTCCTCGGCCGACGGGTCGCCATCGGGCACGACCCGCAGGCCGTAACGCATCGCGTCGAACTTCGCCAGGTTGGAGGACGCCTCCGACGGCATGATCAGGTAGTACGCCGCCAAGGCGTGCACGAAGCTCGGGCAGGAGACCTCCACCAGCTCGGCGCCGGCCGAGACGAGCAGGTCGAGCGACTCCCGGAAGCTGGCCTCGACGCCTGCCTGGTAGCCCTCGCCTCCGAGCTCCTTGATGACGCCGACGCGGAGCCCACTCAGGTCTCCGGACGCACCCTGACGGGCGGCCTCGGCGAGTGCACCCACCGGCTCGTTGATCGAGGTGGAGTCGCGCGGGTCGTGACCGCCGATCACCTCGTGCAGCAGGGCAGAGTCGAGCACGGTGCGCGAGACCGGGCCGGCCTGGTCGAGTGAGTTGGCCATCGCCACGAGGCCGTAGCGCGACACCCCGCCGTACGTCGGCTTCACGCCGACGGTGCCGGTGACCGCACCGGGCTGGCGGATCGAGCCGCCGGTGTCGGTGCCGATCGCCAGCGGCGCCTCGAAGGCGGCCACCGCAGCGGCCGAGCCACCGCCGGAGCCGCCGGGGATGCGGTCGAGGTCCCACGGGTTGCGCGTCGGGCCGTACGCCGAGTGCTCGGTCGACGAACCCATCGCGAACTCGTCCATGTTGGTCTTGCCCAGGATCGGCAGGCCGGCCTCCTTGAGGCGGGTCACCACCGTGGCGTCGTACGGCGGGATCCAGCCCTCGAGGATCTTCGAGCCACAGGTCGTGGGCAGGCCCTCGGTGGCCAGCACGTCCTTGACCGCGATCGGCACGCCGTCGAGGACCGAGGCGGGGGCGCCGGCGGCACGACGGGCGTCGGAGGCGGCGGCCTGGGCCAGCGCTCCCTCACGGTCGACGTGGAGGAACGCGTGGACCGCACTGTCGACGGCCTCGATGCGGTCGAGGAACAGCTCGGTCAGCGCGACGGACGTGGTCTCGCCGGCCTCGAGGGCGGCGACCAGGTCGGCGGCGGAGGCGCGGAGGTAGTCGGTCATGCTTCCTCCCCCAGGATGCGCGGCACCGAGAAGCGCTGCCCCTCGGACGCCGGGGCCATGGCCAGCGCCTGCTCGGCGGTCAGCCCGGGCGTCACGACGTCGTCGCGGAACACGTTGGTCAGCGGCAGCGCGTGGGAGGTCGGCGGGATCTCGTCGGCGGCGACCTCGGCGATGGAGGCAACGGACTCGAGGATCACCGACAGCTGCGGTGCGAGGTGCTCCAGCTCGGCGTCGGACAGGTCGATCCGGGCGAGATCGGCAAGATGCGCGACCTCGTCACGTGAAATCTCGATACGACCACTCGTGCCTCGCGGGCTACTCGATCCAGGAATCTCAGGCATGAGCCCGATCCTATGGCCGAACCACTCCCAACCGAATCCCGGGTCACCGCGTCTAGCGGGGTGACAATCACTTCGGGAGGACACATGGCACGACCACCATCCGACGCAGACTACGCAGAGTTCGTGCACGGCGTCTGGCCGCGGCTCTACCGCACGGCCTACCTGCTGATCGGCGACCACGCGACCGCGGAGGACCTGGTCCAGACGGCGCTCGCCAACACCTATGCGTCGTGGCGCAACGTCCGCTCCCTGGACGCGGCCCACGGCTATGCCCGCAAGGCGCTGATGAACACCGCCGCCTCGTGGTTCCGCAAGAAGGGCTGGCGCAACGAGGTGCCGACCGACGTACTGCCCGAGTCCGGCGCCGAGACCGACCCGTCCCACCGCCCGGCAGTGCTGGACGCGTTGAAGCTCCTGCCCAAGGGCCAACGGGCCGTGATCGTGCTGCGCTACTACGAGGACCTCGCCGTGTCAGAGACCGCGCGAATCCTCGACTGCTCCGAGGGAACGGTCAAGAGCCAGACCTCGGCCGCCCTCTCCCGACTGCGCGTCCTGCTCGGCGACGCAGTCATCCCGCTCACCACTGGAGCCTCCAATGACTGAACGACTCTCACACCTGCTGCACGACGAGGCCGACCTCCTCGACATCCCCTCCGCTCCCACCGGACCGGTGCTCGCCAAGGGCCGTTCGATCCGGCGTCGCCGCCGAGCCACGAGCCTGGTCGCCGCGGCCGCCGTACTCGGTGTCATCGGCGGCGGTGCCGCCCTGCTGGCAGACGGTCCCGGTGGCGGTGACCGCACCAGCGACGCTCCCGTCTCCGCGACCGAGCGCTACCTGCGCGGCGGCGCGTACGCCGTGGGCAGCACCGTCTACTTCGGCGACCCCGGCAACGGACCGATCACGCTCGAGGAGAAGGTGAAGGCGCTCTACTACACCTCCGAGGGCGTCGTGGTCCGCACCGGCAAGACGCCGTGGACCGACGACTCCGGGCCCTCTCACTATGCGCTGGTCACCCCCACCGGTGACGTGCAGCCGCTCGATCTCGACCTCGGGGACCGGGTGCCGGCCACCGACCCGCACACCCAGACGATGGTCTACGCCGACGGCCAGCAGGGCGCCTGGGAACTGGTGGTCGTCGACATCAGCACCAACACCGAGGTGAAGCGCATCCCGTTCGAGGGCTCGTTCAGCTGGGGCGGCTGGGAGGCACCGCCGGTCGGACTGGCCGGTGACACCGCGTACGTCGGGATGGACGACGCCACGCTGGCCATCGACCTCGGAACCGGTGAGGCGAGCGTCGCCGAGGGGCTCGACAAGGCGACCATGCCCGAGGCCACCGGCGGTCACGCACTGACCACGGACTACAGCACCAGCATGGAGGTCGTCGACCTGGCCTCCGGCGAGAGGCTCCTGCAGATCGACCTGCCCGAGGGCCACCACTTCGGTGAGCTCTCCCCCGACGGCCGCTACCTGAAGGTCGTCGCGGAGGAGGAGCTCGACGAGAACGGCCAGATGGGTCCGGCCGACCCGGGCTTCGACGTGTACGACGTGGCGACCGGCGAGCACGTCTCGTTCGACCAGCAGCCCTGGGACTTCGGCTGGTCCCCCGACGGCCACCTGGTCAAGGTCACCCGCACCGAGGTGACCGTCTGCGATGCCAGTACCGGGTCCTGCACCACCGACGAGCAGGCCAGCGGAAAGGGCGAGATCAAGATCGCGGGCAACGCCTACGAGTCCTGACGCTCGAGACGGACGGGGCCATGGACCGGATTCAGGTCCATGGCCCCGCTCCTATGCTGGGCCCATGGCTCGCTACGACATCGCCGTCATCGGTGCCGGCTCCGGCAATTTCCTCGCCAACCGCTCGCTGCGCGACAAGCAGTTCGCGATCATCGAGGAGAACCTCTTCGGCGGCACCTGCCTCAACGTGGGCTGCATCCCGACCAAGATGTTCGTGCACACCGCCGACGTCGCCAACTGGATCCGCGACGCGGGCCGGTTCGGCATCGACGCGTCCCTGGACGGTGTGCGCTGGGCCGACATCCGTGACCGCATCTTCGGCCGCATCGACCCGAACTCCGCCGAAGCCCGCCAGGGTCGCGTCGACGGCGCCAACACCACGGTCCTCGAGGGCCACGCCACCTTCACCGGTGACCGCACGCTCGCCGTGGACCTCGGCGACCACGTCGAGGAGGTCACTGCCGACCAGGTCGTGATCGCCGCCGGCGGACGCCCGGTCATCCCGACCGAGATCGCGGAGTCCGGGGTGCCCTTCGAGACCAGCGACACGATCATGCGCATCGAGACGCTCCCGCGCACCCTCACCATCGTCGGCGGCGGCTTCATCGCCGCCGAGTTCGCACACATCTTCTCCGCGCTGGGCGTCGAGGTCACCCTCGTGGTGCGCGGCGACGCCCTCGTACGCCGAACCGACGCCGAGATCAGCGCCGGGTTCACCGAGCTGGCCACCAAGCAGTGGAACGTCCACCTGGGCCGCACCGTCACGACCGCGTCGGTGGACGACGGCGGGCTCCGGCTCGGCCTCGACGACGGCACCACCCTCGAGGCCGAGATGCTCCTGGTCGCCACCGGTCGTCGACCCAACAGTGACCGTCTCGACCTGGCCGGCACCGGCATCGAGCTCCACGACGACGGTCGCATCGTGGTCGACGAGTTCGGGCGCACCACCTCACCCGGGGTGTGGGCGCTGGGCGACATCTCCTCGCCGCACCAGCTCAAGCACGTGGCCAACCACGAGGCGCGCACGATCGCGCACAACCTGGCCCACCCCGACGAGCTGAGGCCGTTCGACCACCGGTTCGTGCCGTCGGCGATCTTCAGCCACCCGCAGATGGCCGGCGTGGGGCTCACCGAGGCCGAGGCACTCGACGCCGGGCACCGCGTCTCCACCAGCGTGCGGGCGTACGGCGACACGGCGTACGGCTGGGCGATGGAGGACACCACCGGCATCTGCAAGGTGATCGCCGACCGCGACACCGGCCTGCTGCTCGGCGCGCACATCATGGGGCCGGACGCCTCGACCCTGATCCAGCCGGCGATCCAGGCGCTGTCGTTCGGCCTGGGGGCACGCGACATGGCGCGCGGGCAGTACTGGATCCACCCCGCGATGGCCGAGGTCCTCGAGAACGCGCTGCTGGGACTCGACCTCCGGTGACCGCTCCGCACCCGACCGTCCGGCACAGGGCCGCCCTGGCCCTTGCCCTGCTCCCGATGCTCCTGCTCGCCGGGTGCGGCGGCGACGCGGCGACCGACATCGGCGACGTCGACACCCCGTCGGTGCGCTATGTCGCGCTGGGTGACTCCTACTCCGCGGCACCGGCGGTGCCGTCGTCGAAGGACGACGACGGATGCCTGCGCTCGACCCACAACTACCCGTCACTGGTGGCGAAGGAGTGGAAGCCCGACACGTTCGTCGACGTCACCTGCGCCGGCGCCGACACCGCAGACATGACGCGGCCGCAGTACCCCGCCATCAAGGCACAGCTCGACGCGGTCACCTCCGACACCGACGTCGTGACCCTCGGCCTGGGCGGCAATGAGTTCAACCTGTTCTTCACCCTCGTCGGCCAGTGCGCGTTCGTGCGCAACCAGGACCCCACCGGCTCGCCGTGCGAGGAGGCGATGAACGTGCGGGGCAAGGACAAGCTGCTCACCAGCATCGCCGCCACGCGCGGACGCATGGTCTCCGTGGTGCGCCAGATCCAGCAGTCGGCCCCCGAGGCGAAGGTGCTGCTGGTCGGCTACCCGCAGATCGTGCCGGCGACAGGCACCTGCCCGGACCTGCTCCCCCTCGCGGATGGCGACTACCCCTACGGCCGGATGGTCAACAAGGCGCTCACCGAGATGCTGGACGAGGTGGCGCGGGCCACCGAGACGACGTACGTCGACCTGTGGAAGGCGACCGCCGGCCACGACATCTGCGCCGACGACCCGTGGATCAACGGTCAGCACCACGACCCGGAGCGCGGCGCGGCGTACCACCCGTTCGTCGAGGAGCAGGAGGCCGCCGCCGCGAAGGTGCTGGCCGCCCTCGAGGGCTGATCAGCCGCGGGCGAAAAAACGTTCGCGGATCGTCTGGACCAGCGCCTCCGTCGACGCTCTCCCGGTGTCGACCTCGAGGTCGTAGGTGATGCCGTCGTGCACGGACTCGGCCTGCGCCGCGGCCATGCCCGGCGTGCGGTCGCCCCTGGCGGCCTCGCGTGCGGCGACGACGGCCGCGTCGCAGCGCACACCGACCCAGCCGACCGACAGTCCCGACAGCGCCGAGTGCCACCCTTGCTGACCGGCGGGGCCGCTGACGAAGTTGTCCTCGACGATCACCCGCGCGCCGGCCCGCACCATGGCCGCGATGCCGGTGCGCCACTGCTGCTCCACCGCGACGAAGTCGTCGCCCACGACCACACCGCCGTCCGGCTCGAGCACCAGCCCGTAGCCGGAGAGCAACCGCGGCGGCGCGGCGTCGACGAGCGTGTCGACACCGAGCCGGAGCCAGGTGCCCGGCAGGGTCTCTTGCAACAACCTGGCCAGCGTGGTCTTCCCGGAGCTCGAACCGCCGTTGAGCACCAGCACCTGCGGCGGCGTACGGGTCATGCCAGCTCGCGGGCCGCGTCGGGCCCCTGGGCCAGCAGCACCTCGAAGCCTGCCTCGTCGAGGATGGGTACGCCGAGCTCGGCCGCCTTGTCGGCCTTGGAGCCCGCGGCCTCGCCGATCACCGCGAACGCGGTCTTCTTCGACACCGACGACGACGCCTTGCCGCCGCGGGCCAGGATCGCCTCCTTGGCCTGGTCGCGGCTGAACTTCTCCAGCGAGCCGGTGACCACGATCGAGAGCCCCTCGAGGGTGCGCTCGACGGACTCGTCGCGCTCGTCCTGCATGGTGACGCCGGCGGCGGCCCACTTGTCGACGATGGCGGTGTGCCAGTCGGAGCCCTCACCGTCGAACCAGGCGCGCACCGACGAGGCGATCGTGGGCCCGACGCCCTCGGTGTCGGCGAGCACCTCCTCGGAGGCGTCACGCACCGCCTGGAGCGATCCGAACTGGGTGGCCAGGCCACGCGCGGCCGTCGGGCCGACGTTGCGGATCGAGAGTGCGACCAGCACCCGCCACAGCGGGACGTCCTTGGCGGTGTCGAGATTCGCCAACAGGCGTTGGCCATTGGCGCTCAGCTGAGGGCCGGCCTCGTCCTTCTTCGGGGCACGGGTGAACAGGGAAGCCTGCATCAGGTCGTCGGCGGTGAGGGCGAAGAGGTCGCCCTCGTCATGGATCACCTTCGCCTCGAGCAGGGCAGCGGCGGCCTCGGAGCCGAGCCCCTCGATGTCGAACGCGCCGCGCCCGGCGACGTGGAAGACCCGGTCGAGCAGCTGTGCCGGGCACGAGCGGTGGTTGGGGCAGCGCATGTCCTTGTCGCCCTCGCGTTGCTGCACCAGCTCGGTGCCGCAGGCCGGGCACTCGGTGGGCATCACCCATTCGGCCAGGCCCTCGGGCCGCAGTGCCAGCACCGGACCGACGATCTCGGGGATCACGTCGCCGGCCTTGCGCAGGATCACCGTGTCGCCGGGGCGGACGTCCTTGCGCTTGACCTCGTGGCCGTTGTGCAGGGTGGCCCGTTCGACGGTCGACCCGGCCACCTTGGTGGGCTCCATCACCCCGAACGGCGTGACCCGGCCCGTGCGGCCGGTGTTGACCTCGATGGAGAGCAGCTTGGCGTTGACCTCCTCGGGTGGGTACTTGAAGGCGATCGCCCATCGGGGCGCGCGGCTGGTCGAGCCCAGTCGACGCTGCAGGGACACCTCGTCGACCTTGACCACGACGCCGTCGATCTCGTGCTCGACCTCGTGCCGGTGCTCGCCGTACTCCTCGATGAAGCTGCGCACGGCCTTGAGGTCGGGCAGCACCCGGACCCTCGGAGACGTGGGCAGGCCCCACGCCTTCAGGGCGTCGTACGCCTGGGACTGCGCGGTCGGCGAGAAGCCCTCGCGGGCGCCGATGCCGTGGCAGACCATGCCGAGCGCGCGGGTCGCGGTGACCTTGGGGTTCTTCTGGCGCAGCGAACCGGCCGCCGCATTGCGCGGGTTGGCGAACGGCGGCTTGCCCTGGTCGCGCATCGCGTCGTTGAGCCGCTCGAACGCCTCGACCGGCAGGAACACCTCGCCGCGCACCTCGACCAGGTCGGGCACCGGGAACTCGTCGGTGCCGGTGAGCCGGTGCGGGATCGAGTCGATGGTCTTGACGTTGGGCGTGACGTCTTCACCGGTGCGCCCGTCGCCACGGGTCAGCGCCCGCACCAGGCGGCCCTTCTCGTAGAGGATGTTGATCGCGAGCCCGTCGACCTTCAGCTCGCACAGCAGCGCCGGTTTCTCGACCCCGTCGCGCACCAGCCGGGCGTGCCACGCCTCGAGCTCGTCGTAGGAGAACGCATTGTCGAGGCTCTCCATGCGCTGGAGGTGGTCGACGGCGGTGAACTCCGTCGACACCGCTCCCCCGACCTTCTGGGTGGGCGAGTCGGGCGTGCGCAGCTCGGGGAACTCGTCCTCGAGCGCCTCCAGCTCGCGCAGGCGTACGTCGAAGTCGGCGTCGGACAACGTCGGGTCGTCGAGCACGTAGTAACGCCAGCGGGCGTCCTCGACCTGCTCGGACAGCAGTCGGTGGCGGTCACGGGCCTCGGGGGTCGCGGAGGAGACCTCGGAAGAACTCATGGGCACATCTTGCCGTGTCGCGCCCACAGTCGGGAGAGGCCATCCGATCCGCCCTTCCGCTCCGAAGACCACGTGCGAACATCGGACCACGCCCCATGAGAGGAACCCTGCGTGCACGAGCCCACCCTCACGCGGTACGACGCACCCAACGGCGGTCGTGGCGTGATCCTGATGCTGCACGGCGGCAAGCAGCACTCGTTCATGCCGGTCGACTGGCGCAGCACGTCCTGGCGCCGCTCGCACGCGATGCAGAAGTCGATCACGCCGCGGGCGCACGACGAGGGCGTCGGCACCTGGTTGCTGCGCTACCAGCACCGAGGCTGGAACGACGTGCACGCGCCCTCCCCGGTCCCCGACGCGCGGTGGGCCGTCGAGCAGGTCGTCCGGGCACTGGGCGACGTACCGATCGTCCTGCTGGGGCACTCGATGGGCGCGCGCACCGCCGTGCACGTCGCCGACCACCCGCAGGTGGTCGGCGTGGTCGCGTTGGCGCCGTGGTTCGAGAAGCACGACCCCGTGGCCACGCTGGCCGACAAGCACCTCGCGGCGGCCCACGGCAGCCGCGACCGGATCACCAGCCCCAAGGCCACCGCCGCGTTCGTACGCCGGGCGCGGGACGTCGCCTCCTCGGTCGAGATGCACGACATGGGGCCGGTCGGGCACTACATGTTCAAGCGCATTCCCCAGTGGAACGACTTCGCGATCACGAGGTCCCTGAAGTTCTTTTCGTGACGGACAGAAAAATTCTTTCCGGATCCGGGAATTGATTGGACGCCGGTCGCGGTTGGGTTCTACATTGATGAAACGAAACAGTTTCGTTCCATCCGAGAACGCGAAGGAAACACATGACACCGACCGGCCAGTCCGAGGTCTCCAGCCCACGGCCCCGCATCGAGGGCGACCGTGAGCAGGAGATCCTCGAGGCGACCCTGTCGGTGCTCTGCGACGTCGGCTACGACCGGCTGACCATGGACGCCGTGGCCACCAGGGCCAAGGCGAGCAAGGCCACCCTCTACCGACGTTGGTCCAGCAAGGCCGCCCTGGTGATCGACGCCTTGATCGCCGAGAAGCAACACCCCGACATCCCCGACACCGGAAGCCTGCGCGACGACCTGGTCCAGGTCAGCTGTGCCATGGGCGGGCTGTCCGACGAGAAGCCGATCGGCATCCTCGCCAGTGTCCTCACCGCGATCAACCGTGACCCGGAGTTCGCCGCGGCGTTCCGCGAGCGCTTCATCGGGCCCAAGGTGGCCGCCAACCGCATCATCTACGACCGGGCGCGAGAGCGAGGCGAGATCCGTGACGACCTCGACATCGACATCATCGCCCCGGCCCTCGCCGCGATCGTCCTTCACCGGACGTTCCTCCTCGGCGACGCCCCGACGCCCGAGCTGATCACCTCGGTCATCGACCAGATCATCGTGCCGGCCTGCCGGCGCTGAGTTCCGCACCACAGAACGGTCCGTCACCACGGGCCGTCGACCTCCCGACCGCTCGAAACCCGAGATTGGATCCACCATGTCCGAAAAGTCCCTGTCCGAGGCGCTACCCGAGGTCCCGCCGCCGGTCTCCAAGGCCGAGAAGAAGCGTCTGGCCTGGGCCCTCGTGCTGATCTCCCTGGCCCAACTGATGGTGGTGCTCGACAGCACCATCGCCAACATCGCCCTCCCGTTCATCGGCGAGGACCTCCACATCAACGAGGCGAACCTGACCTGGATCGTCACCGGCTACGCACTGGCCTTCGGTGGCCTGCTGCTGCTCGGTGGCCGACTCGGTGACCTCTACGGTCGTCGTCGCATCTTCATGGTCGGCGTCGTGGTCTTCGCGATCGCCTCGCTGCTCGGCGGCATCGCCTGGACCGAGCCGCTGCTGCTCTCGTCCCGTGCCCTCCAGGGTGTCGGGGCCGCAATGGCCTCCCCCGCCGCCCTCGCGCTGATCACCACCACGTTCCCGGCCGGCCCGCAGCGCAACCGCGCCTTCGCGGTCTACGCCGCCATGTCCGGCATCGGTGCGGCCGTCGGCCTGATCCTCGGTGGATGGCTCACCGGTCTCGACCAGCCCCTCGGCGTCGACGGATGGCGCCTGACCTTCCTGATCAACGTGCCGATCGGCCTGGTCGCGGCGGGCCTGGCCCCGCGCTTCTTCGAGGAGTCCGAGAAGCACGAGGGTTGGCTCGACATCCCCGGTGCGATCACCGGAACCTTCGGCCTGCTCGGTCTGGTCTACGGCTTCAGCCGCGCCGGCGACGAGCGCTACGGCTGGGGCAACGAGTGGACCATCGCCAGCCTTGCTGCCGGTGTCGCCCTCCTGGTGTTCTTCGCCGTGATCGAGTCGCGTGTCGAGCACCCGTTGCTCCCGGTGCGCGTCTTCGCCCACCGGACCCGCGCGGTCAGCTTCATCGCGATGATGATCCTGCCGGCCGCCATGTTCGCGATGTTCTTCTTCCTCAGCCTCTTCATCCAGAACGTCGTGGGCTACAGCCCGCTGCACGCCGGCTTCGCGTTCCTGCCGTTCTCGGTCGGCATGATCATCTCGGCCACGGCCGCGTCGAGCCTGATCAGCCGCGTCGACCCGCGCATCCTGGCCGGCACCGGTTCACTGGTCGCCGCCGCCGCACTGTTCGGGTTCTCCCGGCTCAGCGTCGACGAGTCCCCGAGCAACCTGCTCGGCGCACTCTCCGGTGACGCGGTAGGCGCGGACGTGAACTACTGGACCCAGATCCTGCCGTACGTGTTCCTGATGGCCCTCGGCATGGGCATGGTCTTCGTGCCGCTGACCCTGACCGCCGTGCACCACCTGCGGGCCCAGGACTCCGGCGTCGGCTCGGGCGTCCTGAACACCATGCAGCAGGTGGGCGGTGCGCTGGGCCTGGCCGTCCTCGCAACGGTCTCGCTGCACTTCACCCGCAACACCGGCGAGGAGATCGCACCCGGCCTGACCAAGGCCGCGATGGACGCCGGCCTGCAGGAGAAGCTCAGCCCGGCGAAGTTCGAGGAGACCATGGGTCAGCTGACCTACCTCGGCGCCTTCACCGACGGTGCGACCACCGCGTTCCTTGTGGGTGCCGCAATGATGCTGACCGCCTCGGTCATCATCTGGCTCTTCCTCGACGTCAAGCACGAGGAGCTCGCCACCGACGGCCCCGAAGCCCAGGTCCACGTCGGCTGATCATCTTCACCAAGTCACGAACGGGCCGGTCGGGAGTAAGTCTCCCGCCCGGCCCGTTCGGTCATTTCAGTCGAGGTCGATCACTGCGTCGGGTCACCGGGTCACTGGGGCGTCTCGAACTCCAGCGCGGAGCCCTCGTCGACCCGTTCCGGCGTGGTCAGCAGGTCGTACGTCGGATCGAGCAGCATCGCCTTCATCTCATCGAGCGAAACCTCGAGTTCGGGATTGGCGTCGGCGCTGAACGGCCTCTCGCGCATGTTCGTCGAGTCCAGGGAGATCTGCAGCAGTCGGTCGTCGTCCTGCAAGGTCACGCTCAGCCGTCCGGGTTGACGCACTGGACCGATCTCCCAGGTGACGCGCATGGTGCCGCGATCGGTCTCCTCCTCGACGCACCGGCCCGTGCAGGACCCCGGTGCCTCGTCACCGGGTGGGGCCGACGAGGCCGACAGGATCAACACGTTGGGTCCGGTCTCGATGCCACCCGGGAACAGGAGCCTCACGGCGGTGACCTCCTGCGGCGTGGTCTCCTCGAACTCCTCCTCCATGGAGGTCGGCTCGGCGGCCATGTGGTCCAGCGCGATCGCGGCCAGCGCCGGGAAGGTGATCGGCACTCGCGTCTCCGCAGTCTCGGTCTCGAATCCGTCGAGCCTCGACCCGGCGTCGACGGCCTCCTGCGTCGTCTTCAGCCCGAACCGGGGGTCGGTGGCGATCGACGTCATCTCGTCGACGCTGATCGACAGGTCGAGCTCGCGCGGGTCGCCGGTGATCTGGTCGCCGGCGTACATCACCCACGTGTACTCGCCCTTGCGCTGCTGGGCCACGATCACGATGCCGGGGTCCTCCTCCGGCATCTCCTCCTGCCACGCGAGCGTGACCTTGCCCTGGTCCGTCGACCACGAGTCGCAGGTGGTCCCGTCCTCGCCACAACCGAGGTCGTCGATCGCTCCCGGGGCCGCGGCGGCCAGGAGCAGGTCGCCATCCTCCGCCTCGCCCGGGTCGAAGCGCAGGTCCGCACCGACCGCGCCCGGGTCGAGGCTCCCCTTGAAGTCGTCCGCGTCACCCATGGACGCCGGCTCGGCGTCGACGTGCTCGAGCACGATCGCGGCGAGGGCCCCGGGAGTCGTGACCGCGACCAGGTCGGCCGGGGTGGTGGTCACCACGTTCCGGTCCGCGTCGCCGCCCTGGAGAGCAGCGACGACTCCCGCCGTACCCACGACGACGGCAAGGGCCGCGACCCCGGCCGCCCCGACCGCGAGGCGACGTCGGCGACGGGCGCGGTGGCCGACGTCGAGCAGTGCACCGGTGTCGAGCGGCGGTACGTCGATGGAGGTGGTGGCGTCGTGCAGACGATCGCCGAACGGGTCAGTCATGGGTTCCTCCTGCGGGGACGATCTCGGGGCCGAGGGTCGTGCGCAGCCGCTTCAGCGCGTCGGAGCACTGGCTTTTCACCGTGCCCTCGGAGATGCCGAGGATGCGAGCGGTCTCGGCGACGCTGAGGTCCTCGAGGTAGCGCAGCACCACGACCGCCCGCTGTCGCGGCGGCAGCCCGGCGACCTCGTCGACCAGCCAGCGCCGGTCCTCGGGGTCTGCGTCACGGGTTCCGCGGTCCGGGAGCTCGGCGGTCGCGTGCTCCTTCTGCCAGGACTTCCTGCGGAACCACGACAGCGCCGTGTTCACCAGGATCTTGCGGGTGTAGGCCTCGGCCGCATCCGCGACGCGCAGTTTGGGCCACGACACGTAGGTCTTCACCAGCGCGGTCTGCACCAGGTCCTCGGCGAGCGCGTGGTCGTGGACCAACAGGTAGGCGGTGCGGTAGAGCGCGGCCCAGCGTGCGCTCGCGAACTCCGCGAACTCGGCGTCCCCCGGTGGACGGGTCATGTGTGTTCCTCCTCGGCATGCACCCCATCAGATGCGCGTGACCCGCGGTTGGGTTGGGTCGGTCGCCGAAAGGAAGACTTCGCGACAAGGATGCGATTCACTGTCACCCGGTGACAGTGAATCGCATCGTTGTCAGAGCGTCGCGGGTTGGCCCTCAGCCGTCGAGGTTCGCCGCGCTCTTCCGGGAGAGTTCGAGTGCGGCGCGCGCCCAGGCCGGGTCGGCCCCGGCGAGGCCGCACGAGGGCGTGACCACCAGTCGGTCGGTCGGCTCGAGGCCGAGCATGTCGAGGAGCCGCAGCAACCGCTCGGAGACACTGCCCTCGGTCGGCCGCGGGTTCGGGACCAGGGACGGGACGGCGCCGAGCAGCACCCGGTCCCCCGCTTCGACGGCCTCGGCCAAGGCGTCGTACGACCCGGGCACGAGCAGGTCGAGGTCGATGCTGATGCCGCGGGCACCGGCGCCGCGGAGCAGCGCGATCGGCACGTCGGGGGCGCAGCAGTGCACGATCGGGGTGGCCCCGGCGCCGGCGATCGCGGCCATCACCTGCTCGAGTGCCCCTGAGGCCTCGGGCGGGTGCACGGCGCGGTGCTTGCCCCAGCCGGACGCAGTCGGGATCTGCGCGGCGAGGACCGCAGGGAGCGCGGGCTCGTCGACCTGCACGAGGATCTCGGTGGCACCCGGAACCCGACGGCGTACGTCGGCGACGTGGTCGCGCAGCCCTTCGGCCAGTGCCTCGGCGAGCTCGCGTCGGGCACCGTGATCGCTCAGGACCTTGTCACCACGCGGCTTCTCGACCGTGGCGGCGAGAGTCCAGGGCCCCGCGACCTGCACCTTGAAGACACCGGTGAAGTCCTGCACCTGCTCCTCGATCGCGTCGAGGTCCTGTGACAGGAGCGACCGGGCCCGGCGGTGGTCGATGCCGGAGTGGTCGGTCAGCCGCCAGCCGGCGGGCTGCAGGTCGGCACCAAGTCCGCTGACCACCGCGAGCCCACGGCCGGTCATGGTGGCGGCGGCGCCGCGCCCGGGCAGCTCGGGCAGGTGCACCAGGTCGGGCAGCTCCCCGACCACCACGCGCACGGCCTCGCCGAAGTCACGCGCGTTGTCGGCCTCGTTGGCCAAGGCTCCACCGCCGGGCATCGAGCCGATGCCGGTCGCCAGTGCGCTCACGCGGTGCCGACTGCCGTGCGCGACGTGGCCGAGATCGTTGCCGAGCCGACCACGCGGGTGCCGTCGTAGATCACCGCGGCCTGGCCGGGCGCGATGCCCTCGGCCGGGTCGAGCAGCTCGATGACGACGTCGTGCCCGTCCGTCGTGACGACGGCCCGGTGCTCGGAGCCGTGCGCCCTCAGCTGCACGGTGCCCCCGAGTCGCTCGGGGACGGTGCCGCACCAGCGGGCCTTGATGCCCTCGATCCGGTCGATGCGCAGCTCTTCGCGTGGGCCGACGGTCACGGTTCCGGAGACCGGCTCGATGTCGAGCACGAAGCGCGGCTTGCCGTCGGGCGCCGGGCGGCCGATGCGCAGGCCCTTGCGCTGGCCGATGGTGTAGGCCGTGGTGCCCTCATGCTGTCCGAGCACCTCGCCGGTGGCGTGGTCGACGATGTCGCCGCTGTCGTTGGGGGCCCGGTCGCCGAGCTTCTCCTTCAGCCAGCCGGCGTTGTCGCCGTCGGCGATGAAGCAGATGTCATGGGAGTCGGGCTTGTTGGCCACCATCAGGCCACGGCGCTCGGCCTCGAGGCGGACGTCGCCCTTGACCGAGTCGCCGAGTGGGAACAGCGAGTGGGCCAGCTGCTCCTGGGTGAGCACGCCGAGCACGTAGGACTGGTCCTTGCCCATGTCGACCGCGCGGTGCATCTCGATCAACCCGTCGGAACCGGTCTCGAGCTGCGCGTAGTGACCGGTGACCACCGCGTCGAAGCCGAGCGCCAGGGCACGGTCGAGCACGGCGGCGAACTTGATCTTCTCGTTGCAGCGCAGGCACGGGTTCGGCGTACGGCCGGCGGCGTACTCGGACATGAAGTCCTCGACGACGTTCTCGTGGAACTCGTCGGACATGTCCCAGACGTAGAACGGGATGCCGATCACGTCGGCGGCCCGGCGCGCGTCGTTGCTGTCCTCGATCGTGCAGCAGCCGCGGGCGCCGCTGCGGTAGGACTTGGGGTTGCGCGACAGGGCGAGGTGGATGCCGGTGACGTCGTGGCCGGCCTCGGCAGCGCGTGCGGCAGCAACGGCGGAGTCGACGCCGCCGGACATCGCGGCCAGAACCCTCATGTCACGAGCCCTTCCGGGCACCGGCCGCGCGGGCCCGCTCGACTACCGGACCGATCGCCTCGACCAGTGCGTCGATGTCGGACTGCGTGGTGGTGTGGCCGAGCGAGAAGCGCAGCGAACCCCGCGCCTCGGCCTCGGTGCAGCCCATCGCCAGGAGCACGTGCGAGGCCTGCGGCACACCGGCGTTGCAGGCCGAGCCGGTGGAGCACTCGATGCCGCGGGCGTCGAGCAGCATCAGCAGCGAGTCTCCCTCGCAGCCCGGGAAGCGCAGGTGAGCGTGACCGGGCAGCAGGTGCGCCGGTTCTCCGTTGCGCACGGCGTCGGGGACGATCGCGCAGACCCGGTCGACGAGCTGGTCGCGCAACGCGGCCAGCCGGACGTAGTGGTCGGCCTGCGACTTCACCGATGCCTCGACCGCGGCCGCCAGTCCGGCGATCGCGGGAGTGTCGATGGTGCCGCTGCGGATGTCGCGCTCCTGTCCGCCGCCGTGCACCAGCGGCGTGACCTCGAGCTCGCGGCGTACGACGAGGGCGCCGACCCCGAACGGGCCACCGACCTTGTGCCCGGTGAGCGTCAGGGCGTCGACTCCCGAGGCCGCGAAGTCGACCGGCACGGCGCCGATCGCCTGGACGGCGTCGGTGTGGACGGGAATACCGTGGGCGGCGGCCAGCTCGACGATCTCGTCGATCGGCTGGATCGTGCCGACCTCGTTGTTGGCCCACATCACGGAGATGAGCGCGACGTCGTCGGGGTTGCGCTCGACCGCGGCGCGCAGCGCGTCAATCTTGAGGCGACCGAGCGAGTCGACCGGCAGCAGCTCGACCTGCGCGTCCTCGTCCTCGGAAAGCCAGTGCAGCGGGTCGAGCACGGCGTGGTGCTCGATGGCGCTGCTGAGGATGCGGGGGCCCCGGTTCGCCGAGCGCATGCGGGCCCAGTAGATGCCCTTGAGCGCCAGGTTGTCCGCCTCGGTGCCACCGGAGGTGAAGACCACTTCGCCGGGTCGGCAGTTGAGGGCCTGCGCGATCTGCTCGCGCGACTCCTCGACCACCCGGCGCGCGTGACGCCCGGAGGCGTGCAACGACGACGGGTTGCCGACCGAGGTCAGCTGTGCAGTGAGTGCGTCGACGGCCGCCGGGAGCATCGGCGTCGTGGCGGCGTGGTCGAGGTAAACGGTCGTCATTGCATCTTCAAGGGTACGGCGCGCCGTCATATGACGCCTAACCACCGGTGCTCCGCGTCCTCACGACGTACGGCGTCGCGCAGCCACGCCCGCTCGTTCTCCCCGAGCAGTGGCCACGCGGCCACGAGGTCGCGCAGGTCCTTGGATCGGTCGAGGCGGGCCTTGTGCTGGAGCACGACCTCGGGCCGCAGGTAGCGGATGCCGTCGGCGGCCACCCAGGTCACGTCGTCCAGTGGCGCGTGCCATGCGGGGTCACGCCGCGAGACCCACTGCCCCTCGTGGTCCTCGCTGAGGATGCAGTCCATGATCCACGGTGCCGTGGCGTGCTCCCGCAACCAGACCTGGCTGGCTCCCTCGTGCAGCTCGGGCCACGTGTCGTTGACCGGGCGTATGGCGCCGGCCCCGGCACCCCACGCGTGGTAGCGCCCACGCACCACGTCGAGCAGCTTCGGCAGGTCACGCGCGAAGATCACCACGTCGATGTCCTCATGCGGCCGGGGGACGCCGGTGAACGCCTCGATCGCCCAACCGCCGACGACCCACCACGGTGCCTCGAAGTCGCGGAGGAACTCCACGGTCTCCGCCGGGTCGAGGGAGTCCCACGCGCCGTACAGCCGCTGGAACTCGATCTCTTCCTCGTCCTCGGTCAGGTCGGCCACCCGGACAGGTTAGAGGGTCCGCGGTCCAGCATGTCGGCCAGGGATTCGAGGACAGTCCCGTCCGCGGCACGGTGGCCGTCACGGTCCGATGGAGTCGACGCTCAGAGCAGCACGAGGTCGTCGCGGTGCACGACCTCGCGTTCGTAGGCCGCACCGAGCTCCTTCTTCAACGCGTGCGACGACTTGCCGGCCAGCGACGGGATCTCGTCGGCGTCGAAGTTCACCAGGCCGCGGGCCACGGGGACGCCGTCGGGCCCGACCAGGTCGACCGGGTCACCGCCGACGAAGCCACCGGTCGCGCCCACCACGCCGGCCGCCAGCAACGACGCACGCCGTTCGACGACGGCCTTGACCGCGCCGGCGTCGAGCAACAGCTGACCCTTGGGCTCGGTGGCGTGCGCGAGCCACAGCAGTCGCGTGGGCCGGCGCTTGCCGGTGGCGTGGAAGAGCGTGCCGACCGGCTTGCCGGCCAGGGCCTCCCCCGCCTGCGGGGCCGAGGTCAGGACGACGGGGATGCCGGCACCTGTCGCGATGGCGGCTGCCTCGACCTTGGTGTGCATGCCGCCCGTGCCGAGGCCGGCTGCGCCGGTCGACCCGATCGACAGGCCTGCCAGGTCGGCCGAGGAACGCACGTTCGGCACGAGCGAGGTGCCCGGGGTCGCGGGGTTGCCGTCGTACAGCCCGTCGACGTCGGAGAGCAGCACCAGAAGGTCGGCGTGCACGAGGTGGGCGACCAGGGCGGCCAGGCGGTCGTTGTCGCCGAAGCGGATCTCGGACGTGGCGACGGTGTCGTTCTCGTTGACGATCGGCACCACCCCGAGCTCCAGCAGCTTGGCCATCGTCTGGTGCGCGTTGCGGTAGTGGGAGCGACGGGTGACGTCGTCGACGGTCAGCAGCACTTGCCCGGCGGTGAGTCCGTGCCGGGCCAGCTCCTCGGTGTAGCGGTGCACCAGCAGGCCCTGGCCCACCGACGCGGCGGCCTGTTGCGCGGCCAGCCCGCGCGGACGCCGAGCCAGCCCCAGCGGAGCCAGGCCGGCGGCGATGGCACCCGAGGAGACCAGCACGACCTCGACGCCACGGGCGCGGACGGCAGCCAGCGTGTCGACCAGGTCACGAACTCGCGACGGGTCGATGCCGCCGGCGGCGGTGGTCAGCGACGACGACCCGACCTTGACCACGACGCGGCGCGCCGCGGTCACCTGGTCGCGCGCGCTCATGACTCGTCGGCCTCCGTGGCCCGCTCGGTGGTCGCGTCCTCGGCAACATCGGTGCCGTCCACCTGCTCGGCGACAGCGTCCTCGGAAGCATCGGTGCCTTCGCCGGCCACCTGCGCGTCGGGGTCGAACTCGTTCCAGTCGGGGTCTTCCTCGGAGCCGACGACGTACGACATGGGGCCGGCGTCGCCGCTGTCGAGGCGACGGGCCACGTCGGCACGGGTCTCGGTCTCGGAACGCTCGGGCATCTGCTCCTGGATGTCACGACGGCGGGTCGCCGCGGGGCGCTCCTCACGCAGCCGTTCGTCCTCGCCACGACGGCCGAGCATCTCCGCACCGGCCTCGATGCCGGGCTTGAAGTCGAAGACGACCGCGTTGTCGGCGTGGCCGATCAGGACGGCGTCGCCCTCCTCGGCGCCGAGCTCGACCAGCTTCTTCTCCACGCCGAGGGCGTTGAGGCGGTCGGCGAGGAAGCCCACGGCCTCCTCGTTGTTGAAGTCGGTCTGACGCACCCAGCGCTCGGGCTTCTCGCCACGCACGCGCCAGCCCTCGCCGGTCTCCTTGATCGTGAAGTCGCCCGAGCCGTCGGCCGACTTCGGACGGATCACCATGCGGGGCACCTCGACGACCGGCTTCTCCGCACGAGCCCGCGAGACCAGCTCGGCCATCGCGAAGGTCAGCTCGCGCATGCCCTCTCCGGAGGCGGCGCTGACCTCGAAGACCCGCAGGCCGCGGTCGCGCAGCTCCTCGACGACGAACGAGGCGATGTCGCGCCCGTCGGGCACGTCGACCTTGTTCAGGGCGACCAGGCGCGGGCGGTCCTCGAGGCCGCCGTACCGGCTGAGCTCGTTCTCCATGATGTCGAGGTCCTCGACCGGGTTGCGGCCGGGCTCGATGGTGGCGGTGTCGATGACGTGCAGCAGGGCCGCGCACCGCTCGATGTGGCGCAGGAAGTCGTGGCCGAGACCGCGTCCGTCGGCGGCACCCTCGATCAGGCCGGGCACGTCGGCCACGGTGAACGTCGTGTCACCGGCGCGTACGACGCCGAGGTTCGGCACCAGTGTCGTGAACGGGTAGTCGGCGATCTTGGGCCGGGCCCGCGAGATCGCCGCGATCAGCGAGGACTTGCCGGCGCTCGGGAAGCCGACCAGGCCGATGTCGGCGACGACCTTCAGCTCGAGGACGATGTCGAGCTCGTCGCCGGGCTCGCCGAGCAGCGCGAAGCCGGGCGCCTTGCGCTTGGAGGAGGCCAGTGCGGCGTTGCCGAGGCCACCGTTGCCGCCCTTGGCGATGACCAGCTCGGTGCCGGCGCCGACCATGTCGGCGATCACGTTGCCCTTGTCGTCGGTGACGACGGTGCCGTCGGGAATGGGCAGCACCATGTCGGCACCGTGGGCGCCGTTCTTGTGCGACCCGGCGCCCTGGCGGCCGTTCTCACCTCGGCGCACCGGGCTGTGGTGGTAGTCGATGAGTGTCGTGATGTCGGGGTCGACGCGGAGGATCACGGACCCGCCGGGTCCACCGTTGCCGCCGTCGGGGCCACCGAGAGGCTTGAACTTCTCCCTGTGGACCGACGCGACACCGTTGCCGCCCCGGCCTGCTGCGACGTGCAGCTTGACCTGGTCGACGAATGTCGGAACTGCCATGGAGATCTCCTGGTGGTCTAAATGCCGAAGGCGCCCCTAGATCCTAGGGACGCCAACGGGATGATGCGTGGGTGCGGGTGAGCGTCAGTTCACTCGCCCGGCAGGATGTTCACGACACGACGGCCGCGCTTGGTGCCGAACTCGACCGCGCCGCCGACGAGGGCGAACAGGGTGTCGTCACCGCCGCGGCCGACGCCGCTGCCCGGGTGGAAGTGCGTGCCGCGCTGGCGGACGATGATCTCGCCGGCGTTGACGGTCTGGCCGCCGTAGCGCTTCACGCCGAGGCGCTGGGAGTTCGAGTCGCGACCGTTCTTGGTGGACGCGGCGCCCTTCTTGTGTGCCATTTCTGAATCCTTTGTCGAGTCGAGGAACAACCAGGGCGGCAGCGCGGCGACGAAGTCGACCCGCTCGCCCCAATGTCACTGGGAGATGTCGGTGACCTTGACCTGGGTGTACTTCTGACGGTGACCCTGGCGCTTCTTGTAACCGGTCTTGTTCTTGTACTTCTGGATGATGATCTTGGGGCCCTTGGTGGCGCCGAGGACCTCGACGGTCACGGATGCCTTGTCGAGGCCGGTCGAGGTGACGTCTTCACCGTCGACGAGCAGGACCACGGGGAGGGTCACCGACTCACCGACAGCGGTCTCCACCTTGTCGATCTCGATGACGTCGCCCACGGCAACCTTCTGCTGGGTGGCGCCTGCGCGCACGATCGCGTACACCGCGGTCTCCTTCGTCGAGTGACTTCTACTTCAAATCTCTGGGCTCCGGGGCCAGTCACGCGCGGGCGCGGATGTCCGTCAGGACAACGCCGGGTGGTGGCCACGCAGAGAGGGCATACGGATGCATACCGAAGAGCAATACTACGGTTCCCGGGGCCCGACCGCAAAACGAGCGGACCCCGGTCGCCCGGTCAGTGCTTGCGGCCGCCCTTGTTCTTCACCGGGACGTGCAGGTCGGCGCCGCCCTCGGAGGCCGGAGCGCCTGCCTCAGCGGTCTCCGGTGCGGCCGTGGAGCCGGCTCCGGAGGCCCGGCTGGCACCGCGACGACCACGCGTGCGCGTGACCACCTTCGGGGCCTCGACGGGTGCTGCGTCGGAGACCTCGGGGGCCGCCGGCGGTGCGGTCACGGTGAGCGCCTCCACGACCGGGGTCGTGTGTACGCCGCTGGGCCGGCTGGCCCGACGACGGGTACGGGTGACCACCTTGGGTGCCTCGACCGGAGCTGCCTCGACGTGTTTCTCGGCCTCGACGGGCTTGTCGGTCTCGACAGGTGCCACGGCGACCGGCTTCTCGGCCTCGACCGGGGCCGACTGCTCGCCCCGAGCCTGGTTCTGCGTGCTGCTCCCGCCCTGCGCGTCCGCGTCGTCGGCAGCCCTGTCGGCTGCGGCGTCTGCCGTGTCCGACGTGTCGGCGGACCTCGTCGTACGACGGCGGTTGGCATTGCGCGAGCCGCGAGTGCGGGTCGTGGTGGTGGTCGTCGGTGCGGGTGCCTCGGCCGGGGCCTCGGACGTGGTGTCGACGGTGGGCTCGGCGTCGCCCGTCGCCTCGTCCGACGCGTCGACCGGGGACCGGTCGGCGTTCTCCGGACGGGCCACCGCGGCCACGTCCTTCGGCGAGGGCGGTGCCGGCGGGGTGGCCCGGGAGTCGTTGCCCCGCTGGTTGCCGTTGCCGCTTCCCTGGTTGCCCTGGTTGCCGCTGTCGTCGCCCTTGCGGCCGCGGCCGCGACGGCCACCGGAGCGGGCGCCGTCGTCGGTGTTCTTCTGCTCGACGGGCATGTCGTGCACCATGATGCCGCGGCCCTGGCAGTGCTCGCAGTCCTCACTGAAGGCCTCGAGCAGGCCGGTGCCGATCCGCTTGCGGGTCATCTGGACCAGGCCGAGCGAGGTGACCTCGGCGACCTGGTGACGGGTGCGGTCGCGACCCAGGCACTCGACCAGGCGACGCAGCACCAGGTCGCGGTTGCTCTCGAGGACCATGTCGATGAAGTCGACGACGATGATGCCGCCGATGTCGCGCAGCCGGAGCTGGCGGACGATCTCTTCAGCGGCCTCGAGGTTGTTCTTGGTGACGGTCTCCTCGAGGTTGCCCCCCGAGCCGGTGAACTTCCCGGTGTTGACGTCGACGACCGTCATGGCCTCGGTGCGGTCGATGATCAGCGAGCCACCGGAGGGCAGCCAGACCTTGCGGTCGAGCCCCTTGGCGATCTGCTCGTCGATGCGGTAGGTCGCGAACGAGTCCTTGCCGTTGGGCGACTCGAAGCGCTCGAGACGGTCCTGGAGGTCGGGCGCCACCTCGGCGACGTAGCCCTGGACGGTGTTCC
Source organism: Nocardioides sp. Soil796 (assembly GCF_001429525.1). Taxonomy (NCBI): domain Bacteria; kingdom Bacillati; phylum Actinomycetota; class Actinomycetes; order Propionibacteriales; family Nocardioidaceae; genus Nocardioides; species Nocardioides sp. Soil796. The sequence continues at coordinate 139,772 of NZ_LMSQ01000017.1, read as the reverse complement.
AGGCGTCCTCGCCCTCGATGACCAGCTTGGCGAAGTCCTCGGTGAAGAGGTCGCGGACCACCTTGAGGGTCAGGTCGGGCTCTCCGTAGAGGAGCTTGGGAGAGTTGCCGGACTTGGCCTTCGACTCGATCTCGTCCCAGCGGGCCTTGAGGCGCTCGACGTCCTGGGTCAGCTCCTCCTCGGAGGCACCCTCGGCTGCCGTGCGCACGATGACGCCGGCGGTGTCGGGGACGATCTCCTTGAGCAGCGTCTTGAGGCGGCTGCGCTCGGTGTCGGGCAGCTTGCGGGAGATGCCGCTGGTGGTGCCGTCGGGCACGTAGACCAGGAACCGGCCGGCGAGGCTGACCTGGCCGGTGAGGCGGGCACCCTTGTGGCCGATCGGGTCCTTGGTGACCTGCACCAGGATCGACTGGCCGCTGGTCAGCACCGACTCGATCTTGCGGGGCTGGCCGTCCTTGTGACCGAGCGCGGCCCAGTTGATCTCACCGGCGTAGATCACGGCGTTGCGGCCCTTGCCGATGTCGACGAATGCCGCCTCCATGGAGGGGAGCACGTTCTGCACGCGGCCGACGTAGACGTTGCCGATCAGCGACGTCTGGGACTCGCGGGCGACGTAGTGCTCGACGAGGACCTTGTCCTCGAGCACGGCGATCTGGGTGAGGTCGGGGCGCTGGCGGATCACCATGTTGCGCTCGACCGACTCGCGGCGGGCCAGGAACTCGGCCTCGCTCACGATCGGGGCGCGGCGACGTCCGGCCTCGCGGCCCTCGCGGCGACGCTGCTTCTTGGCCTCGAGGCGGGTGGAACCGGCGACGGCGGTGATCTGGTCCTCGGCCGAGCGCGACTGGCGCACCCGGGTGACGGTGTTCTCGGGGTCGTCGGAGGCTCCCCCACCGGAGTCACCGGCGCGGCGGCGACGGCGACGACGACGGGTGCCACCTGCGCCGTTCTCGCCGGTCTCGTCGTCGTCTGCGGAGTCGTCCTCGTCGGTGTCGGCGTTCTGCTCGTTGCCCTCGCCCGCGGAGTCGGGGCCGTCGCCGGCCTTGCGACGGCGGCGGCCGCCACGGCGGCGACGACGACGCGGTCCGCCGCTCGTCTCTCCCGCCTCGTCGTCGGCGTCGGTGCCGTCGGTGCCGTCGATCGACTCATCAGGGGCGGCGTCGTCGGAGGCAGCCTCGTCGGCCTCTTCCTCGAGTTCCTCGGCCTTCGCCTTGGCACCCTTGCCCTTGCCGCCCTTGCCCTTGTTGCCGCCCTTCTTGGCCGGCTTGTCGGACTTCTCGGCTCCGGACTTCTCGTCCTCGGCCGGGGCATCGTCGGTCTGCGCCTCGTCGACCTTGGCGTCGTCGGCCTTGGCGGTCTGTGCGTCGGCTGCCTCGGGGGCGGTGGCCTTCTTGGCCTTGCCACCGGACTTCTTCTTGGGCTTCGGCTTCTCCTCGGCCGCCGCGCTCTCCGGCGCGGCGTCCTCGACGGCCGGCGAGGCGGTGGCCTCGGGCTCAGTGTCCTCGGGTGCGGCCGACTCGGCCTCGACCGAGACGACCTTGGTCCGGCGGGTACGCCGCACCGGTGCCTTGGTCGGCTCGGGAGCCTGGAACAGCAGTGCCGTGGCGGGTGCCGGCGACTCGGCCTCGGCCTCGGCCGTGGTGTCGGTGGCGGGCGCGTCGGTGGTCTCGTCCAGGGGCAGGACTTCCTGGGCGGCGACCTTCTTGGCTGCGGTGCGCTTGGCCGGGGCCTTCTTGGCCGCGGTCTTGCGGGCGGTGGTCTTGCGGGCCGCCGTCTTCTTGGCGGGGGCCGCCTCGGCGGGAGGGGCCTCGTCGGACGTCGGCGCGTCGCCGGCGACGGGCTCGACGGCCGGCTCGTCAGCCGGGCCCGCAGCAGCGGTCTTCTTCGCGGCGGCACGCTTGGCGGGCGCCTTCTTGGCCGCGGTCTTGCGGGCGGTGGTCTTGCGAGCCGCCGTCTTCTTGGCGGGGGCGGCGTCGGTCTCGACCGCCGCGGACTCGGTGGGCACCGGGTCCGAGGGAGTTGATTCCGTGGTGCCGGTGTTGTCGTCGTCGAGCATGTTGCGCTCCTCGGCAGCCGTGGCCCTTTCAGGTGGCCTGCTACCAGTCCGACGCGTGATGCTCCGTGTGGGTCACCACGCGTTAAGCCTTCAGGTGGCGACGAAGAACTCCGCAGGGCGTCATCGAGTGCCTGCCATGTCACCTGCCGCGGTCGCCGGGCCTGATCGTGTCGCTCTCACCAACACGGGGCCGCGTCGCGGTCTGGTGACGACCTCCACTCCATGTGCCGGTGCCTCGGGGGCCTCGGCGAGAACGTCGTCGGGTCGGTGTGTGCGGCAAGCCGCAGCACGGTGACCTGTGGCGAGTATCGCACACAGGCGCCGAAACCCGGCCAATGCCGATCAGGCCAGCGGGTCGCCGATCGCGCCGTCGTCGAGGAGGACGCCCTGGGCGGCCCGGGTCAGCAGGGTGCCGCCGGAGGCCAGGTCGAGGCCGGCCACCTGCGCCAGACCGGTGAGCACGTCGTCGGGTCGCACGCTGGGGACGCCGTGGACCAGCACGACGTCGATCCGCACGCCCCGCTCGGTGGCGGAGGCCGACATCGAGCGCACGGCGCCCCGGCAGTCGAAGGTGCGCAGGCCCTTCTTGGTCATCCGCTCGACCGAGACCTCCTCGGCAGCCAGGAACTGCGCGACCGCGTCGACGGCCACCTGGGCGTCGAGGGCGAGGTCGATCTGCCAGTGGCTGGCCTGCAGGTTGTCGGCCAGCGACCCGCCCGGCGACACGACGACCTCGAGGATGTCGAGCCCGTCGGGGAGCGCCTCGGCGAGGAGCTCGTGCATCGCGGCCGGGTCGACGATCTCGGCGAGCGCGATCTCGAGGTATTCGGCCTCGCTGGCGGACCCGGTCGGCGCCGCGCCGGCGTACGAGATGCGAGGGTGCGGGTTGAAGCCCGAGGAATAGGCCATCGGCACGCGGGCCCGGAAGACGGCGCGTTCGAAGGCCCGGCTGAAGTCGCGGTGGCTGGTGAACCGGAGCCGGCCCCGCTTGGCGTACCGGATGCGGAGTCGCTGGACCGGAGGGGCTTGTTGTTCGGGCTGTTCACGCACGGGGGCACGATATCGGGCGCGGCACGGTCACGCCGATTCCGCGCGGGCCGCCTCCGGGCTCAGGGCAGCCGGGCCGACTTCATCTGCCGGGATGCGTAGACGCTGGAGATGCGGACGCCGCCGAGCCAGCGGGTGAGCCGGTCGCACTCGACGTCGAGGGCGGCGCGCGCACCGGCCGGCAACGGGCCGCGGGGCACCACCGAGACCACGCCGGCGTCGTCCTGCACCCAGCAGCCGATGATCCGCCCGTTCCACCAGGCGGTGGTGCCGCCGTTGCCGTTGCTGTCGAAGAGATAGGGCACGTCGGCAGGGTCGAGATAGAAGTCGCGCTCCTTCCAGCCCATCGTGGTCGGGTCGAGCACCGGGAGCAGCGCGGCCCAGTCGTCGACCGGCTCGACCGGGTCGAGGTCGTCGGGCAGCACCCACCCGGTGCCACCCCCGTCGAGGGACACCTCGACCGCGTCGACGTCGGCGAGTGCGCGACGGGCCGCGGTGACGGTCGACCCGAGCCACCACTGCACGTCGCGGGTGGTGCCGGGGCCGAAGGTCCGCAGCCAGCGGCGGACCAGCTCGGCGTAGCCTTCGTCGGTCGAGAGAGGCTCGGGCAGGTCACCGATCCACTCCCCGGTGGGCGTCCACGCCGCCCGCGACAGCCGCCAGTGGCCGTTGTTGACGCCGCGCATGATCAACCCACGTGCGCCGAGCCAGGTCAGCACGCGCGGGGCGATCGGCACCTCTCCGCCCCACTTCGCGTCGGGGTTGCCGACCATGACCTTGCCGTCGAGCTGCGGCACCGCCTCCCGGATCTGCGTGGTGGACCGCGGTGCGTCGGCCAGCAGCGCGAGCACGGCCTCCTCGGCGCGGGCCAGCCAGGCTGCTCCGTCGTCGTCGAGACCGGCGCGGACGACGTCCTTGCTGATCTTGGCGTGCTCCTGCGTGGCCACCCGCGCCGAGGCACTCCCCCACGCCGCGGGCAACAGGTCGCGAGGGAAGACGAACAGCGTGCGGCGCATCGCGAGCTGCTTGACCAGGGTGCGGTCGTCGTACAACGCGGCCTCGACGTCGGCGACCGACGAGTCGGACCTGGCCGCGACGGCGAGGTGCACGCTGGGCGGCTCCGTGGCGTGCAGGACGGTCATCGCCCGGGTGGCCGGGACGGGGCCGTCGACCCGGTGCGCGGGGGCGATCGCATGGCGCCTGGCGAGGCGGGCCCGGCGCTGGTCGTCGTCGATGTGGTGCATGACCACCAGCATGCCGTCCGGCGCCGACACCCGGCTCGGGCACGCCCGGTGCGGGGAACAGGTTTGTGGAGGCCAACTGTCGGATAGTCTGCCCCCGAATCACCAACCGCCATGGGCCACAGCCGACCCGGAAGGTCAGTACATGTCGAACCAGCCGCCGTACCCCGGCCCACCCGAGGAACCGACCCGTCAGACGGGCGGCCAGCCGCAGAACCCTTACGGGCAGCCGCAGCAGCCTCAGAACCCGTACGGCCAGCCGCAGCAGGGCAACCCCTACGGGCAGCCCCAGCAGCCTCAGAACCCGTACGGCCAGCCCCAGCAGGGCGCACCGCAGCAGGGCAACCCCTACGGACAGCCCCAGCAGCAGAACCCCTACGGCCAGCCCCAGCAGGGCGCACCGCAGCAGGGCAACCCCTACGCGCAGCCGGGCCAGCAGAACCCGTACGCGCAGCAGGGTCAGCAGCAGTACGGCGGCCCGCAGCAGCAGTACGGCCAGCAGTACGGCGCGCCCCAGGGCGGCGGTTCCGGCGGCGGCAGCAAGAAGAAGTGGCTGATCCCGGTCCTCCTGATCGTGCTGATCGCGGCAATCGTCGGCGCCGTCTTCGGTGTCATGGCCCTGACCGGCGACGACGACAAGGACTCGGGCGTCGCCATCGACGACCTGACGGCCGGCACCTGCATCAGCAGCGACGACATCGCCGACGGCAGCGGCACGATCGACTCCATCGAGGAGACGAAGTGCGACGAGGACCACGACGCAGAGGTCTTCGCCACCTACGAGCTCAGCGGTGACGACGCCAAGGAGTTCGACATCGACGCTGCGGGCAGCAAGTGCGTCGAGGAGCTCGAGAGCAAGGGCACGTCGTTCGACGACCTGGCCAGTGACGGCAACGAGGTCCGCCCGCTGGTGGGCAGCGACGACCCGTCCGAGGGCGACCAGGTCGTGTGCTTCATCCGCAACAGCGACGGTGACGCACTCACCGAGCAGATCGTGTCAGGAGACAGCGAATGACCCAGCCCCCCTATCCGGGTTCCGAGGGCGAGTCGGGCGACCAGTCCGGCAACAACGACCTTCCGCCGACGCACCAGCCGTACGGCCAGAAGAACGACCCGCCGGCCTACGGTGGCGACCAGCCCGCCTACGGCCAGCAGCCCTACGGCCAGCAGCCGGCGTACGGCCAGCCTGCTGGTGACCCGTACGGCGCCTGGCAGGGCGGCAACGACGCCGGCAAGGGCACCGACGGCCTCTCGATCACCGCCTTCGTGCTGAGCATCGTGTGCTGCTTCCTCGGCATCATCGCGGTCATCCTCGGCATCATCGGCCTGGGCCGCACCAAGAACGGCCAGCGCAAGGGCCGCTGGGCTGCAGTCACCGCGATCATCCTCGGCATCATCGGGCAGCTGGCCGCGATCGGCATCGGCATCGCCATCTTCGTCGTCGCCAGGAACACGGTCACCCTCGACAACGCCGAGGTCGGCCAGTGCGTCAACGTCGACAAGGACGGCGACTCGGTGATGATCACCAAGAAGGACTGCTCCGACGACCACGACGCCCAGATCGTCCACGTCGGCAAGTTCGAAGAGGTCGAGAACTCCGGCTTCATGCCGTCCAACGCCGACGACGTCACTGACGCGGGCATCGCGCTCGGTGTCTGCTCGACGCTCGTGGGTGACCAGGCCGCCACCATCGAGGAAGACCTCGACGGCAAGGTCGAGTACGGCATCGCCAACGAGGACAACAGCCCCTCGTCCGACGAGAAGTTCCTCTGCTACGTCGGCCGCAGCGACGACGAGAAGCTGGACAAGAAGATCGGTTGAGCGACTCACCCGCTTCAAGGAACGGCCGTCGGAGCTTCTCCGACGGCCGTTCTGGTCATCGCGTCTCGGGCAACTTGCTGATCCTTGGCGCGATCGTGATGCTGGCGCTCAACCTGCGTCCGGCCGCGGTCAGCGTCGGCCCCGTGCTCGCCGAGGTCTCCGACGGGCTGGCCATGTCGCACACGCTGGCCGGCGTCCTCACCTCGCTGCCCGTCGTGGCGTTCGCCGGCTTCGGCGCACTCGCCCCGGGGCTGGCCCGGGCCGTCGGCGTCCACCGGGTCACGCTGCTCTCCCTGGTCGTGGTCGCGGCCGGCCTGGGGCTCCGGGCCGTCGTCGACTCTCCCGCTGCCTTCCTCGCGCTCTCGATGGTGGCGCTGGCCGGCATGGCCGCCGCCAACGTGCTGCTGCCCTCCCTGGTCAAGCTGCACTTCCCCGACCGGGTCGGCGCAGTCACCGCCATCTACACCACCGCCCTGGCGATCGGCCTGACCGGTGCCCTCACCCTCACCGTGCCGATCGCCGACACGTACGGCGGCTGGCGGATCGGTCTCGGTGTCTGGGCGATCGTCGCACTGGTGGCCGCACTGCCCTGGCTGTTCATGGTCGGGCACGACCAGCACCCCGACGCCGAGCCGCATGACATCCGGCTCGCCCAGGTCGCCCGCACCCGGCTGGGGTTGGCGATGGCGCTGTTCTTCGGGCTCCAGTCGCTGCAGGCCTACGCCGTCTTCGGCTGGTTCGCCCAACTGTGGCGCGACAACGGCTACTCCGCGACGCATGCGGGGCTGTTGCTCGGCGTGGTGGCGGCGGTCAGCATTCCGCTGTCGTCGTGGATCCCCGCGGCCGCTGCTCGCCGTACCGACCAGCGCGGCGTGCTGCTGGCCGTGATGGCCTGCTACCCCGTCGGGTACGTCGGCCTGATGCTGGCGCCCCACTCGCTCGCCATCCTGTGGGCGCTGCTGGTCGGCATCGGCGCCTGCACGTTCCCGCTGATCCTGACCATGATCGGCCTGCGCTCAAGGACTCCCGCGGGCACCGCCGCGCTCTCCGGATTCACCCAGTCCGCCGGCTACCTGCTCGCCGCGGTCGGCCCGTTCACGGTCGGCGCGATCTACGACGCCACGGGCGGCTGGACCTGGCCGCTGGCCTTCCTGCTGGCGCTGACCGTGCCGCAGCTGCTGATCGGGCTGTACGCCGCCCAGCCCCGCTTCATCGAGGACGAGCTGTCGCGACCCGTGCATTCTTGATGCGCGAACCGTGGGTTCTTGACGCGCCAACCGTGCGTTCTTGACGCCCATCGACCTGCCCGGGTCACCAGCGCTCGATCAGGCCTTCGGGTCGCGCGGGCGGGTCGTACGGCTCGGGCCAGAAGTCGGTGACCTTCGTGATCAGCCCGGCATCGTCGAACTCGAAGAAGGCCTGGGCGTCTCCGGCCTCGCTGCCGTCGAGCCGCCAGGTGAACCAGACGACTGCCTGGGTCCCGTCGCCGATCACGACGTACGGCGTCAGCTCCCACTCGCCGGGGTAGGTGCGGTTGAACTCGAGATAGCCCTCTCGTCCCGCGATCCGCTCACGGGTCTGCGGCATCTCGTAGACCACGTCGACGGTCATCAGTGCAGCCCAGGCCTCCCAGTCACGCCTCTGTAGGGTCTCGACGAAACGGCGGGCCAGGGCAGCGGTGTCGGTCATGCCGCACAGCCTAGAAGGCCCGGCACGCCCGGATGGCCGATGACTTCGGCCGCGAGAGTTGCAGTTCGTACGCGTTCACGCAGGAGACTCGTACGAACTGCAACTCTCGGTGAGCGATGGACCGGGCCCGCGGTCAGACGACGGAGAGCGGCAGGAGCCTCTGGCCGGTCGGGCCGATCTGGATCTCGGTGTTCATCTCGGGGCAGACGCCGCAGTCGTAGCACGGGGTCCAGCGGCAGTCCTCGACGTCGATCGACTCGGGGTCGAGCGCGTCCTCCCAGTCGGCCCAGAGCCAGTCCTTGTCGAGACCGGAGTCGAGGTGGTCCCAGGGCAGGATCTCGTCGTACTCGCGCTGGCGGGTGGTGAACCAGTCGAGGTCGACGCCGGTGCCCTCGAGGCCGCGCTCGGCGGCGGACTCCCAGCGCTCGAAGGAGAAGTGCTCGCTCCAGCCGTCGAAACGACCGCCGTCGCGCCACACCTCCTCGATGATGCGCCCGACCCGGCGGTCACCGCGCGAGAGCAGGCCTTCGATGATGCCGGGGCGACCGTCGTGGTAGCGGAAACCGATGGCGCGGGCGAACTTCTTGTCGGCCCGCACGGCGTCGCGCAGCTTCTGGAGACGGGAGTCGGTGGTCTCGTGGTCGAGCTGGGAGGCCCACTGGAACGGGGTGTGCGCCTTCGGCACGAAGCCGCCGATCGAGACCGTGCAGCGGATGTCGTTGCGACCGGAGACCGCGCGGCCCTCGGCGATCACCTTCTTCGCCAGGTCGGCGATCTCGAGAACGTCTTCGTCGGTCTCGGTCGGCAGGCCGCACATGAAGTAGAGCTTCACCTGGCGCCAGCCGTGGGAGTACGCCGCGGAGACCGTGCGGATCAGGTCTTCCTCGGTGACCATCTTGTTGATCACCTTGCGCATGCGCTCGGAGCCGCCCTCGGGCGCGAAGGTCAGGCCGGAGCGACGCCCGTTGCGGGAGAACTCGTTGGCCAGCGAGATGTTGAACGCGTCGACGCGCGTCGACGGCAGCGAGAGCGAGACGTTGGAGCCCTCGTAGCGGTCGGCCAGGTCCTTGGCCACCTCGGCGATCTCGGTGTGGTCGGCGCTCGAGAGCGAGAGCAGGCCGACCTCTTCGAAGCCGGACTTGCGGATGCCGTTCTCGACCATCGCGCCGATCGTCTCGATCGACCGCTCGCGGACAGGGCGGGTGATCATGCCGGCCTGGCAGAACCGGCAGCCGCGTGTGCAGCCGCGGAAGATCTCGACGGAGAAGCGCTCGTGCACGGTCTCGGCCAGGGGCACCAGCGGCTTGGCCGGGTAGGGCCAGGCGTCGAGGTCCATCAGCGTGTGCTTGCGGACCCGGTCGGGAACACCCGGCCGGTTCGGGGCCACGGAGCCGATGCGGCCGCGGTCGTCGTACGACACGTCGTAGAACTTCGGCACGTAGACGTTGTTGCTCTTGGCCAGGCGCAGCAGGAGCTCGTCGCGCCCGCCGGGACGGCCCTCGATCTTCCACTCCTTGATCACCTCGGAGATCGCCAGCACGATCTCCTCGCCGTCGCCCAGAACGGCCGCGTCGATGAAGTCGGCGATCGGCTCGGGGTTGAAGGAGGCGTGTCCACCGGAGAGCACGATCGGGTCCTCGTCGGTGCGATCGACCGCGTGCAGCGGGATCTGCGCCAGCGACAGGGCGTTGAGCATGTTGGTGTAGCCGAGCTCGGTCGAGAAGCTCAGACCGAAGACGTCGAAGGAGCGCACCGGGCGGTGGGCGTCGACGGTGAACTGCGGGATCGGGCCGTGCGCGTCGCCCTCGCGCATGATCTTCTCCATGTCGGGCCACACCGAGTAGGTGCGCTCGGCGACGATCCAGTCACGCTCGTTGAGGACCTCGTAGAGGATCGCGACGCCCTGATTGGGCAGGCCGACCTCGTAGGCGTCGGGGTACATCAACGCCCAGCGGACCGTGGGTCCTTCGGGCGCGCAGTCCCAGTCCTTGACGGTCGAGTTCAGCTCGCCGCCGACGTACTGGATCGGCTTCTGCACCGAAGGAAGCTTCGGCTCGAGACGTGAGAACACGGACTCGGGTGCGGTGATGGTGGCGGGCACTACGTAACCTCTCGGGGGCGCAAGGGGACGACAGACAAGGGTACGCCGGGGTGTCGGTGACCGCGATTCCTCGACCGGCGCCACCGGCCGTCCCGATCCCGGGCGCGGCATGCCCCGCCCGTGCGACAGCCGGACCCTCCCCAGATTTGGGGACGCCCGACCCGAGGGTTCCTGCGACGCTGGACGTGGAATGAGAGCTGTGGGTCCCGTGAACGTCCGACCGGAGCACGCGGCGTACCTGCCCCGCTTCCTCCCCCGATGGGCGGAGACCACCGAGGGCCTGGTCCACCGTGAGGTCGACGCGAGCCTCGTCATGTTCGACATCAGCGGCTTCACCAGGCTGACCGAGCGCCTCTCCGGGCAGGGACGAGCGGGCGCCGAGGAGCTCAGCGAGGTCCTCGACACCGTGTTCAGCGCGTTGGTCGTCGAGGCCGAACGCGAGGGCGCCGACCTGCTCAAGTGGGGCGGCGACGCCGTGTTGCTGATGCTCGACGGCGACGAGCACGCACCACGGGCGGCCCGTGCCACGCTCGGCATGCACCGGGTGCTGGCCAAGGTCGGGCACCTGAGCACCTCCGTGGGGCGGGTGGTGCTGCGTGCCTCCAGCGGCATCGATTCCGGCATCACACACCTGGTCCTGGCCGGAGACCCACTGGTGCACCGGGAGCTGATCGTGCTCGGCCCGACGGCGAGCGAGGTCTGCCGGGTCGACGCCAGCGCGGAAGGTGGGCAGATCGTGGTCAGCCCGGCCACCGCGCGGCTGCTGCCGACCGCGTCGCTCGGGGCGCAGGAGCCCCGCGGCCGACTGCTCAACGCGCTGGCCGGGGCGACTGCCGCTCCCCCGCACCCGACGGCCCCGATCCCCTCGGAGGTGGTCGCCTCCCTGTTGCCTCCGCAGTTGCGCACGCACCTCACGCGCACGCACGAACCCGAGCACCGCGTGGTCACCGCCGCCTTCGTCCTCTTCGACGGCACTGACGACCTCCTGCGCGAGCAGGGACCCGAGCACCTGGCCCGGGCGGTGGACGAGCTGGTGCGCAACGTGCAGGGCTCGGTGGCCAGGCACGGGGTCTCCTTCCACGAGACCGACATCAGCATCGGTGGCGGCAAGTTCATGCTCGTGGCGGGAGCGCCGCTCAGCACGGGCGACGACACCGATCACCTGCTCTCGACCGTTCGGCTGATCCTCGACCGGGCCGGTGAGATCCCGATCCGCGCCGGCATCGCACGTGGTCGCGTGTTCACCGGCGACCTGGGTCCCACGAGCCGGCGCACGTACTCGGTCAAGGGTCACGCGGTGAACCTGGCTGCACGCCTTGCCTCCAAGGCGGCCCCCGGTGAGTTCCTCGCACCCAGCGAGCTGCTCCACCACTCTCACCGCGGGTTCGACCTCACCACCCGGGCGCCGCTGGCCCTCAAGGGCATTGCCCGTCGGGTCAGCACGGTCGCGGTGGGCTCACCCCGCGGCGGGGAGGACTCCAGGGCCGCGACCGTGCTGGTCGGTCGCGAGGCCGAACTCGACGTCCTCACCTCGACTCTCGACCGCCTCGGCGGGGACAGCGCGGGCGCCGGACGCACCGGTGGCGCGGTGGAGATCGTGGGCGACCCCGGAATCGGGAAGACCCGACTTGTCTCCGAGGTGCTGTCCGGGGCGGACGACTTCGCGACGCTGGTCGGCTCGGGCGACCACGGCGGAGCCCAGGCCCCCTTCGGCGCCGTGCGCCCCCTCCTGGTCACCGCCCTGGGAATCGGTGGGCTCCGGGACCGCGTCGTAGCTGCCACACGGGTCCGTGACCGGGTCGACCGCGCGGCCCCGGAGCTGGTCGCGAGGCTGCCGCTCCTCGACGCGATCCTCGACGTCGGACTCGTCGACGTGCACGACGAGGTGGCTGCCCTGGACGAACAGTTCCGTAGCGAGGCCCTCCAGCAGCTGGTGATCGACCTGCTCGGCGCGCTCTTCCACGACCCACTCCTCCTTGTCGTCGAGGACACCCACCTGCTGGACGCGGCCAGCGGCGAGATCCTGTCGCGGATCGCGGCCGAGACGGGGCGTCGTCCGTGGCTGCTCGTCACGTCCTGTCGCGAGGACTCCGGAGGATGGCGGTCACCGGACGCCGAGCGAATCATGCTCGGACCGTTGGACACGAGCTCGGCTCGCACTCTTGCCGAGGTGGTGACCGCCGAGGCCCCATTGCCACCCGCCGCTGCGGAGGCGCTGGTACGCCGAGCCGGTGGCCACCCGCTGTTCCTACGCGAGCTCACCCTCGCTGCCGTACGAGGGGACGACCTCGGCGAGCCACCGGAGTCGGTCGAGGAACTGTTCGCCGTCCAGCTCGACGGCCTCCCCGGTGTCGACCGGGCGCTGCTACGTCGAGCCGCGGTGCTCGGCGACTCGTTTCCGCTGGGCCTGCTCGGCCGGATGCTGGAGGAGCCCGGCCGCGCACCCGTGGGACTGTCCGTCCTTCGTCGGGCGCTCGGCCGGCTGGACGGGTTCGTGGTCTCCGAAGAGGGCGGGCGGATGGCGTTCCGACATGCGATCCACCGGGAGGTGGCCTATGCCGGCCTCCCCTTCCGGACCAGGGCGGCGCTCCACGTCCGCGCGGCCGAGATCCTCGAGGAGGACCCCGGGGTGGCCGCCACGCACCCCGAGCTGCTGGCCCACCACTTCTTCGCCGGCGGCCGGTTCGAAGAGGCGTGGCGGCACGCCCGCAATGCCGGGCGTCGCGCCAACGAGCGCTTCGCACCGGCCGCGGCGGCCGACGCGTTCGCCCGCGCCGCGCAGGCCGGCCGCCGCAGCCACCAGGTCCCGCCCGAGGAACTGGCCAGCGATCTCGAGGCGCTCGGTGATGCGCTCTTCCTCTGCGGCCGTTCAGATGCCGCGGACACCGCCTATCACCAAGCCGGCTGGGCCAGTGGGCACTCCTCCTCCGGCACGGCACTGCTGATGCTCAAGCTGGCCAAGGTCGCGCAGCGGCAGGGGCGCCACTCGCTGGCCCTTCGAAGGCTGACCCTCGGCCTGCGCAGCGCCGGCGCCTCACCCGACCCCGACTCGGCGGCCCATCGGGCCCGGATCCTGGCCCGCCGGGCCGTGGTGCTGATCAGCCAGGGACGGTACGGCGCCGCCGAGGTCGCCGCACGGGAAGCCGTGGCTGTGGCCTTGCTGGCCGACGAGACGGACGCCCGCGCCCAGGCACACCTCGTGTTGCACAGCGTTCACCTCTTCACCGGCACCCCAGACCTCGACCACCACGGCGAGGCCGCCCTGCGACTGTTCGAGGAGACCGGCGACCTGGGTGGTCAGGCGCACTCGCTGAACAACCTCGCGATGCGCAGACTGCTCCAGGGCGACTGGGCCCAGGCCCTCGAGATGTTCGGCAGGGCCGCGGCCATGTTCGCCAAGGTCGGCGACGCGGCCAATGAGGCCAACGCGTCCTACAACCGGGCCGATCTGCTCAACCGTCAGGGCCGGTACGCCGAGGTCGCCGTGCAGTTGGAGGGGGTCATGCGGGTGGCCCGGGCGGTCGGCGACGAGGAGCTCGTCGGACTCGTCCTGCGCGAGCAGGGTCGGGCGCTGTCCAGGGACGGCCGGCCCGAGGGCCAGGCGCTCCTGCTGTCCGCCCGCGCGCTGCTGGACGGTTTGGGCGAGCCGCACGAGGTGACCGACACCGACATCGCGCTTGCGGAGGCGCACCTCATGGCGGGGCGCCCCCGCCCGGCCCTCGACACGAGTGCCGCGGCCATCGCAGCCGCCCGGGCACTCGGCGCCGTGACGCTGCTGCCCTCGGCGTACCGCATCCGCGCCGCGGCACTGATGGAGCTCGACGACCTCCCCGGTGCCGCGCTGGCGCTGACCGAGGGCCTCGAGCTCAGCTCGGCGACCGAGCTCGCGCACGAGCGCGGGTTCCTCAGGGTTGTGGCCGCTCGTCACGCCACGCTGACCGGGCGGGGCAACGGCTGGCCGACCCCCGCCGAGGCCCAGCGGACCCTGGAGGAGCTCGGGGTGGTCAGGGTGCCTCTGCCGTGGCCCACCGGCACGTGAGCGTCACGGGTGGCTGGCGCGGATGTCGAAGTCGAAGAGGAGCACGCTGAAGAGGTCTCCCGCGCCGTCGCGGTTGCTCTGCACCGCGTCGAGGCACACGGTCTGGTCGTCGCCGAGTCGTCCCTTGGCCGGGCACTGCGGGGCCTGGGCGAACGCTCCCTGGTTCGTCACGTCCACCAGGAGCGGGAACTGCCCCACGCCTCCCTTGCCGCACAGCGACTTGTCGCAGCCGATCACGAAGGACGCGGGCGCCACCTTCGTGTAGAGCGGCGCGCCCGACCCGTCCTTGAGGTCGACGGCGGCGGTGACCAACCCGGCCTGGTTCGTCGGGTCGGTGATGCAGGCGAGGATGCCGGTGCAGGCGCCCACGGACATCAGGATCTGGCCGTTGGCGCCGTTGGGCAGCTGAAGGTAGCCGCAGACCGGGGCGGTGGCGGTCGGGACGGCGCATCCCGGGTCGGTGACCGTCGTCGGTGCACCCGGCGTGCCGCCGGCGCGTACGGCCGTGGCGGCGACGTCGATGGTCGCCCCTCCGGGATCCAGGTCGACCCCGGAGGAGACGGCGACGTCCAGGACGACGCCGTTGCCGAAGGCGGAGTAGGTCGCCGTGATCGTGGTGCGGGACCCGCCCCTCGGGATCACCCCGCTCGGCCTCCCGGACAGCGCGCCCGGGCCGGACTGCTCCGACAGGACGACGGTGGTCGCCTTGGTGACCGGCAAGGGGACGCCCTGGGGGTCGCGCGCCTCCACGACGACAGAGAAGGGGCGCCCCTTCACGGCACCGGCGAGGCCCGTGCCGGCGTCGTTGACCGCCACGACCACGAGGGAGCCCTTCGACTGGCCGCCGACAGCAGACTGCGACACCACACCGGTCAGGGTCGCGGCCACGACGAGCGCGAAGACTGCCATGAGGCGGAGTGGACGACGAGCTGAGTGTCGGGACATGGGCGTCGCCTGTTCTGGTCGGGATTGGGCACCGTCTCCAGACTGGCCCCAAACCCCGCCGGGCGCATGCTCAGAATGGCGTACGCCGGCACGCCCGTCACCTCCCCCAGATGTATTAGCACCGCTGACCGAGCACGCCCTCGTCGGTGCTCTCTAGCCTTCGGACTGGGAAGGGGAACACGAGTGACAGTGCACCTGAAGTCGGCCTCGGACGCGGCAGGAACGAGCCGGTTGGCGCAGGGGACAGTGTTGTTCGTCGCGGCCATGGGCGCCTTCCTCGCCTTCCTCGACGTGACGGTCGTGAACATCGCGTTCCCCAGCATTCGCGCGTCCTTTCCGGGGACCTCCATCAGTGAGCTGTCGTGGGTCCTCAACGTCTACAACATCGTGCTGGCCGCGGCCATGGTCGTCTTCGGACGCCTGGCCGACCTGTTCGGGCGCCGCCGTCTCTACATCGCCGGGCTCACGCTCTTCGTGGCGGCATCGGTGCTGTGCGCGGTCGCCGGATCCGTGCCGTGGCTGCTGGTGGCCCGCGGGCTGCAGGCGTTGGGGGCCGCGATGCTGGTACCGGCGTCCCTGGCGCTGGTGGTGGAGGCCTTCCCCGCTGCGCGGCGGGCCCACGCGGTCGGCCTGTGGGGGGCCAGCGCCGCGGCGGCGGCGGGGCTCGGTCCACCGATCGGGGGCGCGCTGGTCGAGTGGGGCAACTGGCGCTGGGCCTTCCTGGTCAACGTGCCGTTCGGGCTCCTCGCGATCGTGGCGGCCCGGCGGGGCCTCGTGGAGAGCCGCAGCCCGGGACGTCGCAAGGTGCCCGACCTGCGCGGCGCCCTCGCCCTCGCGGTCGCCCTCGCCCTGCTGACCACCGCCATCACGACCGGGAACGACTGGGGCTGGACCAGCATCGGCGTCCTCCTGTGCGTGGTCGGCGCCGTGGTCGCCACCGCCGCCTTCGTCGCCAGCTCGCGCGTGCATCCTTCCCCGCTCGTCGACCGCGACCTGCTCCGGGTGCGTGGCTTCGTCGTCGCCAACACCGCATCGACGATCGCCGGCATGGGCTTCTACGCCTACCTGCTGACCAACGTGCTCTGGCTGCAGTACGTCTGGGGCTACGACGTGCTGACCTCAGGGCTGGCACTGGTCCCGGCGGCCCTGGTGGCCGCCGTGGTCGCTGGCGTGCTCGGACCGCTCGCACAGTCCCACGGGTACCGACTGGTCGTGATCCCCGGCGCGATCCTCTGGGCTGCCGCCTACGTCTGGTACGCGCTCGAGGTCGGCGTCGAGCCGCGCTTCGTGTCCGAGTGGCTGCCCGGGCAGGTGCTCAGCGGGATCGGCGTCGGGGCCACCCTGCCGATCCTGGGCAGCGCGTCCCTCGCCTCGGTCCCGGGAGGTGGTTACGCGACCGCGTCGGCGGTCAACGCGAGCCTCCGGCAGCTCGGGGGCGTGCTCGGCATCGCCGCGCTCGTGGCCATCATCGGTACGCCGGGCCCTGGCGAGGCCGTGGAGGCATTCCGCCACGGGTGGCTCTTCGCGGCCGCCTGCTTCGCGGCCTGTGCCGTGGTCAGCCTCGCGCTCGGGGGGCGGCACGAGGGCGAGGCGACCGGCGCCGACGACCTCCTCGCCACGGCCGGGAGGGGGCTCGTGATCACGGTTCCCGAGCCCGGTGCCGACGGCGCCGGGGACGAGGTGTCGACCGGGACGGTGGGGCAGGCAGACTCCCTCCTCTCCCGGCTCGGCCCGGAGGCCCGAGCAGACCTGGAGGCCTCGTCCGAGCGGGTCCTGCTCGCGGCCGGCGACGTGTTGTTCCGGGCCGGCGACCCGGCGGACGCGGCGTACACGGTGGTCACCGGACGGCTGGAGGTCTCGGTCGCCGGGAGGTCTCTCCGGCTGCTCGGCCCGGGCGCGGTCCTCGGGGAGCTCGCGCTGCTCACGGACTCGGACCGGAGCGCCACCGTCAAGGCCAGACGCGACTCCGTGCTCCTGCGGCTGCGGCCTCGGGCCTTGCGCGAGGTGATGGACAACGCGCCGGGCGCGGGGCGCGCGGTGGCCACGGTCCTGGCCGGTCAGCTGGCGCACCCCGCCGTACCCGTGCGCGGCCAGAGTGGCTCACGAACCGTCGCCGTCGTCGGGCTGCATCGCGGTGCCCCGTCGCGCGAGGTGGCCGAGGGGATCCGCTCCTGTCTCGTCCCGCACCTCGCCGTCGAGCTGACCGGCCCACTGGACGACGAGTCGCTCGCCCGTGCCGAACGGACGAACCCCTGCGTCCTCCTGGTCGCCGAGGACCCGGGGACCGACCCGGAGTGGTGGGCCCGGGCGGTCCGGCAGGCCGACCAGGTCGTCGCCGTCTGCAGCGGCGACCGGCGGCCCGAGCAACCGCGGCCCGAGCTGCCGCCCGGGCCCGACCTGGTCCTCGTCGGCCCGGGACCCACCGGGAAGGACCGCTCCGGGTGGGCGCGGGCGACCGACGCCTGGCAGGTGACCGCCGTCGACAACCTGGTCCCCGGTGCCCTGCGCCCCCTGGCCGATCGGATCACCGGTCGCTCCCTCGGCCTCGTGCTCGCCGGAGGAGGCGCCCGCGCACTGGCCCATGTCGGCCTCCTGGCGGCACTGGAGGAAGCCGGTATCGTCGTGGACCGGATCGCGGGCTGCAGCATCGGTGGGGTCCTCGCGGGCCTGCACGCGTCCGGCCGGTCCGCAGCCGAGATGCGCGAGATCGTGTACGCCGAGTTCGTGCGCCGCAAGCCGTTCTCGGACTACACGGTGCCGCGGGTGTCGTTGGCCAAGGGCGACCGCCAACGGGCCGCACTGCTCCGCAGCTTCGGCGAGACCACGATCGAGGAGCTGCCGGCGCAGTTCCGGTGCGTCAGCACGGACCTGCTCGCGCGTGAGGTGGTGGTGCACCGACGAGGAAGCGTGGTCGATGCCCTGATGGCCACGTCCGCGCTGCCGGGACTGTTCCCGCCGGTGCAGCTCGACGGTCGGCTGCTGGTCGATGGTGGCGTGCTCGCCAACCTGCCCACGGGGGCACTGCTCGAGCGGGACGAGGGCCCGGTGATCGCGGCCAACGTGGGGATGGGGGGCTCCGCCGAGAGCGGTGGTGCCACACGCAACGACCGAGCCCTCCGCACTCCCTCACTCGGCGAGACCCTCCTGAGGACCATGCTGATCGGAAGCGGCGGTGCAGCGGCCGGCGCGCTCGCGGCCGGTGCGACCGTGGTGACCCTGCCCTCGATGGGAGCCGGCCTGCTCGAGTTCCACCAGTTCGACCTGCTCTACGACGCCGGACTGCTGGCCGGCCGCCGGCTCGTGGCCGCCAGGGAGGGCGCGCCCGCACCTACCGCAGACGGGTGACGCAGCACCCCGGATCGATGGTCCGATGTGACTATTGTCCGTCGGCTGTGGGCGCCCATAGGTTGTAGGGATCAACCGCCTGTGGCACGGGCGGATGCTGCCCACCTCGGCTCCGGGCCGGCGGAGGGACACGCATGACCACGACAACGACGAGAGGTCGGGTGTCGCACGAGCCCGACGTCGACCCGGTGCGCGGCCTGTGCCACGACATGCGGCAACCTTTGGCGGCGATCCTGGCCCTCGCCTCCCCCTCGCCTCGCGACACCGCGGACGGCGACCTGCTCCGCAGGCTCGGGCTGATCTCCGACCAGACACGTTGGCTTGCCCGCCTGGTGGACGAGGTGCTCGTCGACGCGGCCGACGACGAGGTCGCCGCGCTCGACGTGGCTGCCTGTGCCTCCCTGGTCGTGGCGGCGTCCGCTGCCACGACCACCTGCGCGGTGAGTGTGGAGGGATCGTCGCCTCGGTGCCTCGCGCGTCCGACCGCCCTGACCCGCGCTCTCTCCTGCGTGGTCGACAACGCCGTACGAGCGGCTGGACCGGACGGCGCCGTCGCGGTGACCGTCGACCGGGAGGCAGAGCACGTCATCGTCACGGTCCGGGACGACGGCCCGGGTCTGGGGTGGGTGCCGGAGCGGACCTCCCTCGGACTGGCCCTCACCCGGGCGCTGATCGCCGCGTGCAACGGCACCTTCGACCTGCGGCCGCACCCGGACGGCGGCATGGTCGCCCGCATCGGTCTGGCCAACGCCCCTTCGTCTCCGGTGGCGTCATGAGGCTGGTCCTCGGCGACGACCACCTCCTGCTGCTCGAGGCGATGGCCCTGGGCTTCACGGACCATGGGCACGAGGTGCTCGCCCTGGCCACGACGCGCCGGCAGACCCTGGAGGCCGTGCGCACCCGCGCCCCCGACGTGTGTCTGCTGGACATCGGGTTCCCGGACGGCAGCGGTCTCGACCTGATCGGTCCGCTGCTGGCTGCGAGCGCGACCACCCGGGTGGTCATCATGTCCGGCTGGACCGAGCACACCTCGGTCGCCCGGGCCCTGCGCGAGGGCGCCAGCGGCTTCGTCGGCAAGGGAAGGCCCTTCCCGGACATCGTGTCGTACGTCGAGCGAGCCGGAGCCGGGCACCTGGCGGTGGACCCCGACCTGGTGCACGGGGCCGGGCACGGCGATGCGATCCGCCCGGATCCGCTCTGGCAGCTGCGCTTCCTGACCACTCGCGAGTGGGACGCTCTGGGTTGCCTCATGGACGGACTGACCACTGCCGAGATCGCGACGCGGCTCGGGGTGCGCGCGAGCACCGCGCGCACGCACGTGCAGGGCGTGCTCACCAAGCTCGGCGTCCACTCACGACTCCAGGCCGCCGCCCTGCTCACCGCCCATTCCTCCTCAGTCACCTGGCCTGCCCACCTGCGGGGTGGGGCCGTGACCTGGTCTCCCCCCGATGACGCAGCCGACGATGGCCCGCTCGGAGGTTCACGCCAGGCCATCTGAGGCGGAAGGTGGAACCGTGTCCACACGAACCAGGATCGCGATCGTGGACGACCATCGGGTCTTCAGCGACGCAATCGCAAGCCGCCTCGGCACGGAACCCGACCTCGTGGTGGTCGGCACGGCACGCGACTCCGCCGCGACGTGGGCCCTCTTCCGGGACCGGCCCGTCGACCTCGTCGTCCTCGATCTCTACTTGCAGCAGGAGGACGGCCTGGAGCTGGCAAGGGACCTGCTCGCCACGTGGCCGGCACTGCAGGTGGTGCTGGTCACCGGCATGGACGCCGACCATCGCGGCCTCGAAGCGCTCCGCTCGGGGGTCCGTGGGTGGGTGTCCAAGCTGGACTCCGCCGAGAGCCTGATCGAGGCGATCCGTGCGGTGGCCGACGGCCAGACCCGGGTGCCCGGGCGTCTCCTGACCACCGTCTGCGCATCATTGCCGGCCTGGGGCACCAGGGAGGCCGACGACGACAACGCGATCCGACGGCTCTCCGAGCGCGAGCTCGAGGTCCTGCGCTGCCTGGTCGACGGTCTCTCCCGCAAGGAGATCGCCCTGCGGTTGGGCATCGCGGCGAACACCGTCCGCTCACACGTCCAGAGCATCCTGCACAAGTTCGAGGTGCACTCGACCTTGACGGCTGTGGCCGTCGCCCGACGAGCCGGGGTCAAGGGCACTCCTCGGTCGGTCGGCCCCTGACGCAACCGGGCGGCCCCGCACTGAGCGCAAGGACTGCCGGTTCGTGCATCAAGCATTGCCGGTTCGTGCATCAACAATTGCAGGGTCGCGACGCAAGAGCACGCGGTTCGCGCATCAAGAACACACGGTTCGCGCATCAAGAACACACGGTTCGCGACGGTACGGCGAACTCAGCGGGAGACGAGGGAGCGCGGAGTGACGAACCGGGTCGGCAGTGAGGCCGTCGAGCGCAGGTGGATGTTCTGCAAGAGGCCCAGCGCGAGCATGCCGGCGAACATCGACGAGCCGCCGTACGACACGAACGGCAGCGGCACACCGGTGACCGGCATGATGCCCAGGCACATGCCGATGTTCTGGAACGCCTGGAAGCCGATCCAGCAGGCGATGCCGGCCGCGGCCACCCGCCCGAACATGTCCTCGGAGTGCATCGCGATCGCCAGGCTGCGCCACACGACGACGCCCAGCAGTGCGATCAGCACGCCGGCGCCGACCAGGCCGAACTCCTCGCCGGCGACGGTGAAGATGAAGTCGGTGTGCTGCTCGGGCACGAAGCCGGAGCGGGTCTGGGAGCCGTCGAAGAGGCCCTGTCCGAAGACTCCGCCGTTGCCGATCGCGATGCGGGCCTGCTCGACGTTGTAGCCGGCCCCGCGCGGGTCGAGCTCGGGGTTCGTGAACGCCATGAACCGGTCGATCTGGTAGTCCTTCAGGAACCCGGCCGCCACGGCCACCCACGCCACGACCACGCCGGCGCCCAGCAGGCCGGCCAGCCAGCGGCGCGGTGCACCCGAGATCGCCAGCACGCCGAACACGGTGGCGGTCAGCACCAGCATGGTGCCGAGGTCGGGCTGCAGCAGGATCAGCGCGGCGGGTACGGCGGCGATGGCGAGCATGCCGACCACGTCGCCGGTGCCGACCTTGCGACGCCACGACCCCTCGGAGCGTTCGGCGACGAGCAGGGCCATGCCGATCACCACAGCCAGCTTGGCGAATTCCGAGGGCTGGATCGACATGCCACCCAGCATCAGCCAGGAGCGCGACCCGTTGATCGTGCTGCCCATGACGAGCACCAGCACCAGCCCGATCACCGACGCGAAGTAGATCAACGGCGCGACGATCCGCACCCAACGGTGGTCGGTGGCCAGCACCATCACCATCAGCACGATGCCGATGGCGACATTGACCAGCTGCTTCTTGAGGTACGTCGTCGGGTCACCGTCGGTGAGCCCGTCGCGGTGGGAGGTGGCCGACCAGACCAGCAACGAGCCCAGGGCGACCAGCGCCATGGACGCGGCCATCAGGATCCAGTCAAGGCCCGGCGCCCTGCGCGCAGCCGGCGATTGCCGTGTGGGAGACATGGCCTAGTCCTTCTTCCTGGGCGGCAGCACGCTGCCGTCCTGGGCGAAGACCGGCAGCTCCTTGCCGGCCACGACTCCGGGGATCGCAGCGCGGTCGCGCTTCACGGCCTCGCCGTCGATGCCGTAGAGCGTCTCCCAGATCTTGCGTACGGCGGGCCCGGAGGTGCCCGAGCCGGTGCCGCCCTGCGAGACCATCATCACCACGACGTAGTCGCCGGAGTACGACGCGACCCATGAGGTCGACTGCTTGCCGTAGACCTCGGCGGAGCCGGTCTTGGAGCGGATCGGCACCTCGTCGAGCGGGAATCCGCCCATCCGCCAGGCCATCGTGCCCTGACGCGTGACGCCCTTCAGTGCGTTGTCGATGTAGCCGAGGACGCTCTTGGGCACCTTGACCTGCCCCTGCTTCTCGGGCTTGATCCGGCGGACGAGGTTGCCGGCGGGGTCGACGATCGCCTTGCCGACCCGCGGCTTCCAGAGCGTGCCGCCGTTGGAGATCGCGGCGTACGCCCGGGCCAGCTGGAGCGGGGTGACGATCGTGTCGCCCTGGCCGATCGCGAAGTTCACCGCGTCACCGGCGCGGTAGGCGTAGCCCTCCACGCAGAACTCGTGGGCGAACCGGCGCAGGAACGAGCTGGCGTCCTTCGGCGGGTTCTTCTCGAGGCCGCAGTAGTAGTCCTTCATCGACTCGTAGTAGGCGCGCTTCCACTTGCGGTCGGCGATGCGCCCCGACGCCTCGCCGGGGAGGTCGAGCCCGGTGGTGGAGCCGAAGCCGAACTTCTTGGCCTCCTCGACCAACGGGTCCTTGGCGTTGACGTCGGAGACGTCGGAGCCGAACCGGCGCCAGAAGTCGTAGCCGACGCGGTAGAAGAAGGTGTTGCACGAGACCTCGAGGGCCTTGTCGAAGCCGATGAACCCGTAGGCACCGGACTCGTAGTTCTTGAACGCGCGGTTGCCGACCTGGAAGGCCGACGAGCAGTTCAACCGGGTGTCGGTCGTGTAGCCGTGGGTCAGGGCGCCGGCGGTCATCATCGGCTTCCACGTCGAGCCGGGGGCGAACTGGCCCTGCGTGGCCCGCGACAGGAGTGGGGTGCCGGCCTGCTCGGAGTAGAGCCGCGCCAGCTGCTTCTGGGTGATGCCGTTGACCCACACCGACGGGTCGTACGTCGGCTGGCTGGCCATCGCCACCAGTCGACCCGTGCGGGCCTCCATCACCACGATGGCGCCGGAGTCGGCGACGTAGTTCTTGCCGGAGACCTCGTCGAAGGTCTTGCGCGCGGTCTTGATCGTCTCGGCCAGCTGCTGCTCGGCCACGGCCTGCACCTTGGCGTCGATCGAGGTGACCAGGGTGTCGCCCGGCGTGCCGGCGTCGAGGCTGTGCTCCTTCATCACCGCACCCATGGAGTTCACCTCGACCCGCTGGTAGCCGGGCATCCCGCGCAGGAACGCGTCGTACTCCTTCTCGACCCCTGCCCGTCCCACGCGTGAGGCACCGTTGACCGAGATGTCGTCGTCGGCCTCCGCCTCGTCGAGCTCACCCTCGGTGATCGGGCTCAGGTAGCCGAGGATGTGCGCGGCGTTGACGCCGTAGGGCTGGGGGTAGGCACGCACGGACTCCTGCTGGGCGAGCACACCGGGGTAGTCCTCGGCCTGCTCCTTGATCAGCAGCGCGACCCGGGTCTTGACGTCGGCGGCGATCGGCACGGGCTGGTAGGGCGAGCCGTTCCAGCACGTGCCGACCACGGCGTCGGCGTCGCCACAGTTGACCAGGCGCGCCTTGACGGCGGACACCTTGGCGCCGGTGGCCTTCGCCACCCGGCGGATCAGCTGGAGGCGTTGGTCCTCGGGCAGCTTGCCGAGCGTGGTGCGGTCGAGCGAGATCACCCACGAGCTGCGGTTCGCGACCAGTGGGCGGCCCTGCGCGTCGACGATCAGCCCACGGTCGGGCTGGAGCACGATCTCGCGGATCGACTGCGAGGCGGCCTTGGCCTGGTAGACCTCGCCGGCGGCGACCTGGAGGTACCAGAGCCGGGCGAACAGGGTGACGAAGAGACTCAGCACCAGGGCCTGGACCACGATCAGTCGCAGGCGGCTGCGCTCCCCCGTGCTCGACGCCATCAGTAGGCCACCTGGGCGGGCTCGAGCCGCCGGAACAGCAGCATCACCGGTGGCAGCACGAACGGCGTGAGCAGGACGTCCCAGACCACGGCGACCAGGATCACTTCGAGCATGTCGGACACGCCGACGACGGGGTCGCGCAGCAGCAGCCCGGAGAGGGCGAAGATCGAGGACCCGACGAACGACGCGGCGGCCACGGTCAGGACGGTGACGACCGCGGTGGGGCGGATGTCCTGGCGGGCCCGGCCTGCGAGATAGCCGACGATGACCAGGGCCAGCGCCCAGCGCCCGGCGATGTGGTCGGCGGGCGGTGCGAGGTCGATCAGGACGCCGGCGACGAAGCCCAGGGTGGCCGCGAACTGCGGCCCCCGGACCAGCGCGGCACCGACGACCACGAGCAGGGCGAGGTTGGGCACGATGCCGTCCCAGGCGAAGTGCGGGAACAGGCTCACCTGGAGCACGGTCGCGAAGGCCACCACGGCAAGGGCGACGAGGCCACGGAGCAGCGTCATGTCAGTCCTCTCCCTGTCCGGCGCGGACCACGTCACGGTCGGAGCTGGAGCCGGTGGGTACGACGACGCCGACCAGGTCGAGGGCGGTGAAGTCGACGAAGGGTTCGATCACGGCACGTCGGGAGGTCTCGCGCGGGCTGTTGATCACCGAGACCACGCGGCCGATCGGGACGCCGGCGACGTACGGCGTGCCGTCCTTGCTGCCCCACGTCGTGACGACGTCGCCGGCGTTGGCGACCACGGAGTCGTCCATCAGGTCGAGGTCGAGGCGGCCGGTGCTGTCGATGATGCCGCGACCGCCGAGGAAGCCGATCTCCATGCTCGAGGCCAGGCGGCCACCGACCACGGAGTCGGCGTCGACGATCAGGAGCACGGTCGCGGTGGTGCGGGTGACCCGGATGACCCGGCCGACGAGGCCGTCGTTGCTGAGCACCGTCATGTCGGCGTGGAGTCCGGAGTCGGTGCCGGCGTCGATGGTCACCGTGTGGGAGAACGACTGGCCGGAGCCGACCGCGATGACATGGGCCGGCACCAGGTCGTAGCCGGTGTCGGCGGCCGCACGCGTGAGGCCGTCGTACTCGGCGAGGCGGTTGCGGTCGAGCCCTGAGGTCTCGACGGTGCGCCGCAGCTCGGCGTTCTCGGCCTCGAGCTCGGAGACCTGCTCGCGGAGGTCCTTGCGGGTGCCGAAGTAGTCGGGGACGGCCGCGAAGGGTCGTACGACGCCCGCGGTGAACGTCTCGACGGGACCGAACGCCTCACCGGCGACCCGGCGGGCAGGTTCGATGGGCGAGTCCTGGCCGCCGTGGGCGTCGAGGGTGATCAGCGTGGCGCAGGCCAAGAGCAACGCGACGACCACGGACCCGGACGGACGGTTGCCCTTCTCGCGGCCGTCGGAGCCCTTCCAGCGTTGCTCCATCAGAACCGCCGCGGGTCGGTGACCAGCACCTGCTGGAGGGCTTCGAACTCCTCCACGCACTTGCCGGCGCCGAGGGCGACCGAGCTGAGTGGTTCGTCGGCGACGTGCACCGGCATGCCGGTCTCGTGACGGATCCGCTCGTCGAGGCCGCGCAGCAGTGCGCCGCCCCCGGTGAGCACGATGCCGCGGTCCATGATGTCGCCGGCCAGCTCGGGAGGCGTCTGGTCGAGCGTGGTGCGCACCGAGTCGACGATGTTGTGCAAGGGCTCCTCGAGGGCCTGGCGGACCTCCGCGCTGGAGACCACGACGGTGCGCGGCAGGCCGGAGACCATGTCGCGGCCGCGGACCTCGGCCTCGGGCTCCTTGGGCAGCGGGAACGCCGACCCGAGGGTCATCTTGATCTCTTCGGCGGTGCGCTCCCCCAGCATGAGGGAGTACTCCTTCTTCATCCACGCGATGATCGCCTGGTCGAGGTCGTCGCCGGCGGTGCGGATGCTGAGACTGGTCACGATGCCGCCGAGTGAGATCACCGCGACCTCGGTGGTGCCGCCGCCGACGTCGACGACCATGTTGCCGGTGGCCTCGTGCACGGGGAGCCCTGCGCCGATCGCCGCCGCCATCGGCTCCTCGATGATGTAGACGCGTCGGGCGCCGGCCTGGTAGCCGGCCTCCTTGACGGCGCGCTGTTCGACCGCGGTGATGCCGCTCGGCACGCAGATCACCAGGCGGGGCTTGGCGAAGTAGCGACGGCGGTGCACCTGCTGGATGAAGAAGCGCAACATCTGCTCGGTCGCGTCGAAGTCGGCGATCACGCCGTCCTTGAGGGGCCGGATCGCGGTGATGTTGTCCGGCGTACGGCCGATCATCCGCTTCGCCTCGTGGCCGACGGCGAGGATCTCATTGGTGGTGGAGTTGAGGGCGACCACGGACGGCTCGTCGAGCAGCACGCCCTTGCCGCGGACGTAGACGAGTGTGTTCGCCGTACCGAGGTCCACGGCCATGTCGCGACCGATGAGGCTGTTCGCCATCCGAAACCCTTGCTCGTGTGCGGTAGTTGGGGGAAGTTGCGTGTCGCAACCGCACGACACGCCCGCATCCGAGGGTAGGTTCGGCGACCGGCGTTCCCCGGTAGGACACGCGGTAACAGGCCCGCAGCGGTCGTGGCCGGCGGGCCGGTCAGTTGGCTGCCCGCAGTCAGAGTAGGACTTGGACCTCCGGACACCATGGTGGTGATCGCTGCCTGCTACGCGGCGGGCAGCCCGGAACGCCCGTCGCCGACGAGCCAGACCCCTGGCTCTCCGGACGCATGACTCCGACAACCAAGGATCCGCATGGA
The DNA here is from genome assembly GCF_001429525.1 of Nocardioides sp. Soil796. Taxonomy (NCBI): domain Bacteria; kingdom Bacillati; phylum Actinomycetota; class Actinomycetes; order Propionibacteriales; family Nocardioidaceae; genus Nocardioides; species Nocardioides sp. Soil796. Next base: position 113,059 of record NZ_LMSQ01000017.1, on the reverse strand, counting down.
CTACCTCATCCACAGCCGCGCCTCAGCCCTCGCTGCGGAGACTGACGACGACCACGATCTCGACGAGCGCCACTGGGCGTACTACGACAGGGTCGCCGACGCGCTGACGGCGCGCGGCCCCCTGTTGGGCCCCGACCGACAATCCTGGTTGGGCAGCATCCACGTGCTGGAGCTGCCCACCCCCGAGGCGGTTCTGGCGTTCATCAATGACGAGCCGTACCACCAGGCCGGGGCGTACGCCGAGCACTCGGTGTGGCGCTTCACCAACCTCATCGGCCGCACCATGTGGGAGTTTCCTCAGCCCGTGGACCTGCCGATGTTCTTCATGCTGGTCCGTCCGGAGAATTCGGCCGCACTGCAGGACAGCGAGTCGTGGCAGCTCCCTCCCGGCGTGGCCGGGGAGCTCGCGGTCTGCGGGATCCTTGAGGAGGCGGACGCCGAACACAGTCCTGCCCGGGGCGTCGCGGTCGCCGCTCCCGCGCCGAACCGTGACGCAGCGAACGCGGTGTTCGAGAAGGCGTTTCCGTCCCTGGCCGGGGAACCGCTGGAAGTTCACGACTGGCGCTTCGGCGGCCGCCAGTGACCCGCCAGTCCGGGCGCGGGACCACCGCTGACACTGCGGCTCACTGAGGCCATGGTCAACCCGCGGCTCCGCGCAGTAGGTTGCCTCCATGTCAGACATCGACGACCTCCTGGCCTCCCTCCCCCTCGACCGGATCAGTGCCGATCTCGGTGAGGACCCGGCCGCCGTGGAGCAGGCCGCCAGGGCCGCACTGCCCGCCTTGCTCGGCGGCCTCGACGCCAACGCCCAGGATCCGGCCGGCGCCGCGTCGCTCCTCGACGCGCTCGGCCAGCACGAGGACGGCGACCCCGCCGACCTGTCCCGGGTCGACACGGCAGACGGCGAGAAGATCGCGGCCCACATCTTCGGCAACCAGCAGGACCAGGTCATCAACCAGCTCGGCAGCACCGGCGCCTCGTCGGGCCTGGTCAAGAAGCTGCTGCCCATCCTGGCGCCGATCGTGCTGTCCTGGCTGGCGTCCCGGATGACCTCGAAGGGCGCCGCCCCCTCCAAGACCGAGGACAAGTCCGTGCTCGGCAGCGTGCTGGAGCAGGTGCTCAAGGGCGCCATCGGCGGCGGCGCGTCCGGCGGCGCGGGCAAGATCATCTCCGACGTGCTCGGCGGCCTGCTGGGCGGCGGCCGCCGCTAGCCGCGGTCAGACGCAGAACGGCGTGCATCCCGTGGGGACGCACGCCGTGTCTGGGTCTGGGAGGAGATCAGTCGTCGCGATGGCTGTCGAGAACAGTGAAGTCCTTGTCGAGCCGCACGCTCCACTCGGTGCCGTCGGCCTTCGTCACCTCGACCTCGTAGCGTCCGGCACCGCCGTCGTCATCGCGGTCGACGTCGGTGACGTTGCCGCTCCCGATCTCCGCGAGCGCGGCCTTCTTCGCCGCGGTGTCCTCGGCGGCGGTCAGCGGCTTGTCGTCGGCGTCACGGTCACCATCGCGGTCGTCGTCGGTGCGGCCGTCGTCGTCGCGGTCGTCGTACCGGTCGTCGTCGGGGCCGTCGGTCTCGGTGCCGACCACCTTGTAGTCCTTGTCCAGACGTACGTCGACCTCGGTGCCGTCCTCGCGGGTGACCTCGAGCTCGTAGAACCCGTCATCCTTCTCGGCCTCGGTGACCTTGCCGCCACCGGCCGTGTCGACCGCCACCTGGGAGGCGCGGTCACGCTGGTCGCCACGGAGGTCGTCGTCGGCCGACGCGCTCCACACGACTCCTCCCACGCCGAGCACCGCGAGCGCTGCCACGGCCGGGACCAGCACCCGGCGGCTGCGCCAGCTGGGCGTGCCGGTGGCGGCTGCCTCGTCGTTGTTGGTGCCGGTCTCGTTGGTGGGTGTCTCGTTCATGGGACTCGTCCTCTCGTTGATTTTCAAGCGATGAGACGAGCCTGTCAGCGGGCCGCTGAACCCACGCTGAAAGCACCTGAAGGCCCTTTCAGGCTGGCGATCAAGCGCAAATCCACTGCAGACTGGTGGCTGCTGGCTGTTTCGCCGACCAGGGACAGCCAACAGCCACCAACGAGTCACCGGGTGCGCGTCGCGGAGCGAGCGCGATCAGGCGCGTGGGAGCCGTACGACGAAGCGCGCGCCGCCTGGCGCGGACGCGGTGACGGACGCTTCTCCGCCGTGGGCGCGGGCGATCTCGCGCACGATGGCCAGGCCGAGCCCGGAACCGCCGTCGTCGCGGGCCCGGGCCTCGTCCAGACGGACGAAACGCTCGAAGATGCGCTCGCGCTCCCCTTCGGGCACCCCGGAGCCGTCGTCCTCGACGACCAGCTCGACGCCGGCCGGGTCCGAGGACACACTGACCCGCACCTGGGTGCGTGCGTGCCGCAGGGCGTTGTCCACGAGGTTGCGGGTCACCTGCGCCAGGGCGGCCCGGTCGCCGAGCACCCGGCCCGGAGCGATGGCGCTGCCATCGACGTGGACCTCCCGCGGCTGCCCGAGCCGGCGGGCCCGGTCGACCTCGGCCAGGGCCAGGTCGTCGAGGTCGACCTCGCGGGCGGGTCCGCCGGCCACGCCCTCGTCGGCGCGGGTCAGCATCAGCATCTGCTCGACCAGCCGTTGCATGCGCGCGGACTCCTCGAGCACGGCCTCCGCGAGCTCGCCCTCGGGCATGGCACCGGGGTGCGACATCACGACCTCGGCGGTCTGGCGCATGCCGGCGAGGGGCGAGCGCAACTCGTGACTGGCGTCGGAGACGAAGCGTTGCTGCCGGTCCCGCGAGGTCTCGAGCCGGTCCAGCATCGAGTTCATGGTGCGTGCGAGACGGTGGATCTCGTCGCGTGATGCGGGCACGTCGACCCGCCCGCTGAGATGCTCACCGGTGATCTGGTCGACCTGCCCGCGCATGCGGTCCACCGGGGCGAGGGCACGGCCGACGACGACCCAGGTGGTGGCGCCGACCACGAGCAGCACGAGGGGAAGGCCGAGCCCGAGCAACGGGACCAGCGCGGACGTCGACTCGTCGGCGTCCTCCTGGGAGATCCCGACACTGACGACGTAGTCCCCCTCGTCGGCGTCGGCCTCCTCCGCGGCCACCACGTAGTCGTGGTCGCTGCCCGGCAGCTCGACGCCTCGAGCGTCGTCGTCCGGCAGCTCGGCCGCCACCGCCTGTGAGGTGACGACGACGGACCCGCCGGGGCCGCGCACCACGATCACGACGTCGTCGGGGTCGTCGTCCTCGTCATCGTCGTCCCCCGGCTCGTCGGCGCCGAGAGACTCGGGTACGCCGGTCTGCTCGATCTGGTCGGCCAGCGACGAGGCGCGCTGCTCGGCGCTCGTCTCGAGACCGTCGAGCAGCGACTGCCGCATCAGCACGACCAGCAACGCGGCCCCGGCGGCGAGGGCCACGAGCACGACCAGGAGCGCCCCGACAGTGGCACGCAGGCGCACCGAGGCCCGGCCGCCCAGTCGGCTAGCCACCGTTGCCCGCCAGTCGGTAGCCGGCTCCGCGCAAGGTCTGGATCGCCTCGCGCCCGAACGGCCGGTCGACCTTGTTGCGCAGGTGGCGGATGTAGACCTCGACGATGTTGGGGTCGCCCTCGAAGTTGACGTCCCAGACTGCCTCGAGGATCTGGGTCTTGGAGACCACGTCGCCGGTGTGCCGCATCAGGAAGGCGAGCAGCGAGTGCTCCCGCGCGGTCAGCTCGAGCTCGGTCTCGCCCCGCCACACGCGTCGCGCCGCCGGGTCGAGGCGCAGGTCGCCGGCCTCGAGCACGGTGGGGCGCTCGGTGGCGCCGCGCCGGATGATCGCGCGCAGACGGGCCACCAGGACCGGGAACGAGAACGGCTTGGTCAGGTAGTCGTCGGCACCGGTGTCGAGCCCCTCGACCTGGTCCCACTCGCCGTCCTTGGCGGTGAGCATCAGGATCGGCGTCCAGTTCTCCTCCTCGCGGAGGGTGGCGCACACCCGGTAGCCGTTGATGCCGGGAAGCATCAGGTCGAGCACGATCGCGTCGTAGTCGTTCTCGCGGGCCAGCCACAGCCCGTCGGTGCCGTCGGCCGCGACGTCGACCGCGAAACCCTCGGCCTCGAGTCCGACCTTCAGGGATCGGGCCAGCCGCTTCTCGTCGTCGACCACCAGCACGCGCATGGGGTCGATTGTGACGGGTGCCGGCTGAACGCGCGCTGAACGCGCCGCCGAGCGTCGCACTCGCCGTTCGAGGCCGTGTCGCCTAGAAGTCGCAGGCCGACCGTGCGCGGAGCACCGTGGCCCGGTCGAGCCGCAGCAGCATCGGCACCCGCTCCTCGTCGATCCACGGTTCGGCGCCCGCCTCGCTGACCACCCAGAGGTCGCGTCCGCGGAACTGCACGTCCTCGGCGCCGGGGACCGACGCGACCTCACGTCTGCCCGGACCGTGCAGCTCACCGCACGAGATACGCGACGACGAGTGCCACACCCCGGCCGCGTCGCCGGTGATGCCCTGCACCCGGTTCGGCACGCGACCGCGCCCGGTCACCCCGGCGTCGGTCGCGTCGCGCGCGTCGTGGCGGAGGTCGTCGACGCCCGGGCGTCGTACGTCGTCGAGCGCGAACCACGTCATCCGGCCCGACCCCTCTGCGGCGTACGTCGCGAAGCCGAGGCGCCCGTCGTGGATGAGCAGTGTCGACCCCTTGATGCCGGGCTCGATCCGCCAGACCCTCACGACGGGGTCTCCGCGGCCGATGCGGTCGGGGTCGAGCAGCCAGAGGCGTTCGGCCTCGGCCAGCCAGAGGCCGTCGTCGGTCAGCTCGAGGCCGCCGCCGTGCCGGCAGAACGTGAGGCGACCGCCGTACACGTCGGCCTCGATGCGCGGCGTGAACCCGGTCGTGCGCCCGGTGCGCAGGTCGACCTTCGCCACCTGGCACGCGCGATCGGTGCGCTTCTCGACCCAGCCGTAGCCGCCGACGTACGCCGTACGCCCGCGCAGCGCCAGGCCCTGCGGCACGAACCCGTCGTCGGCGTGGTCGATCCAGTACGCCGCACACACGGCGTGGTCGACCGGGTAGGAGCGCAGCCGCTTCGCGCCGTACGACGGCGCCCGGCCGCGCACCTCGTCGTGCGAGACGCCCCGGCAGCGGTCACCGGGTTCGGCGCGTGGTTCGTCGGAATCGCCGGAGTCGCCGGAGGAGGTGCACCCGGCGAGGAGCAGGAGCAATCCCAGGACCGCCCCCGCGATGCGCATCAGAGCTCGGGGAACCAGATGCCGATCTCGCGGGCGGCCGACTCGGGAGAGTCGGAGCCGTGCACGATGTTCTGCTGCACCTTGAGGCCCCAGTCACGGCCGAGGTCGCCGCGGATGGTGCCGGGCAGGGCGCCGGTCGGCTCGGTGGACCCGGCCAGGGACCGGAACCCCTCGATGCAGCGCTGGCCCTCGATGACCATCGCGGTCACCGGGCCGGAGGACATGAACTCCACCAGGGGCTCGTAGAACGGCTTGCCCTCGTGCTCGGCGTAGTGCTCGGCGAGCTGCTCCCGGGTCGGGGTCAGGACGGCCAGCGCCACGGGAACGTAGCCCTTGGCCTCGATGCGGCGCAGCACCTCCCCGCTGAGTCCGCGACGGTAGCCGTCGGGCTTGACCAGGACGAGGGACTTCTCGATCGATTCGCTCACGGCGCACAGCCTAACCAGCGGAGCAGCGAGCCGGTCCCCCGGTCAGGCGGTACGCCGGGCGCGGCGCCGGAGCAACCCGATGCCCAGTCCCGCGGCGAGCACGACGACCACGGCAGCGACCACTCCCCACTCGGTCGAGAGGCCGGCGCCGATAGCGGCGTAGAACGCCGAGATCCCGATCGTGGTCCACACCAGCGCCCAGGCCGCGCACCCCGGAAGCATCACGAGGGTGTAGCGCCAGGCCGGCATCCGGATCACGCCGGCGCCGGCGTTGACCACGGTCTGGGCGCCGATCGTCAGGAACGAGAGCGGGACGGCGAGGGCGCCCCACCGACGCAACGAGTCGACGCCGCGCCGGGCCGACGTACCGTCGAGCCAGGCATGCACCTTCAGCGCGAAGCCGTGGGTCGGTGCGGTGTGGTCGAGGGCCTGCTGGGTCACCGCCCTGGCGATCCAGTACGTCGCCTGGGCGCGCAGGAACACCACGACGAAGAAGACGGCCCAGACCGTCGGGCCGGACCCCTCTGGGAGGTGCACTGCCTCAGTTCTCGGCCTCGTAGGCGGCGTACGCGGCGGCCCGTTCCCGTTCGATCTTCTTGCCGAGGAAGTAGGCCGTGCCCCACAGCAGGGCGAACAGTCCGCCGAGGAAGAACATCGTCGGCACCAGGAAACCGAGCGCGATCGCCGCGACCTGGATCGCCCAGCCGAGGCCGTAGGCCCACTCGGCGCGCAGCATGCCGGCCGCCACGATGCAGGCGACGGCCAGGCCGAGGCCGAGGGTCAGGGCGGTGCCGACGGACACGTCGGCGATGGTGATCAGCACGGGCGTGGTCAGGCCGAGCGCGATCGCCTCGAGGGTGAGGATGCCCGCGCACATGCCGCGGCGAGGTGACCTCTGCGGCCCGCTCACTGGTTGCGCCCCTTCAGCATCGCCCTCGCCTCGCCGACGGTGACCACGGAGCCGGTGACCAGCACGCCGCCGGCACCGAAGGTGTCGCTGATCGCCTCGCCGGCCTCGGCCATCGTGGTGGCCTGGTCGATCGCGTCGGCCAGGCGCGGCGTCGTCGTGACCCGGTCCTCGCCGAAGACCTCGCGGGCCACTTCGGCCAGCGCCTCGGCACTCTTCGACCGGTCGGTCGAGTTCTGGGTGCAGATGATGTGGGAGAAGTGCGGCTCGAACGCAGCCAGCACACCCTCGTAGTCCTTGTCGGCCATCACGCCCATCACCCCGATCAGCGGCGAGAACGCGAAGGAGTCCTCGAGCGCGGCCGCCGTGGCCTCGGCGCCGTGCGGGTTGTGAGCGGCGTCGAGCACCACGGTCGGGCTGCGGCGGATCACCTCGAGTCGACCGGGTGACGTGACGGAGGCGAACGCCTCACGCACCACCTCGTCGGAGAGTGCCTCGTCGCCGGCGAAGGCCTCGACGGCGGCCAGGGCGACCGCGGCGTTCTGGGCCTGGTGGGCGCCGTAGAGCGGGAGGAACAGGTCGTCGTACCGCCCCCGGAGGCCCTGCAGGCTGATCGTCTGGCCGCCGATGGCCGGCACCCGGGTGATCACGCCGAACTCCATGCCCTCACGCGCCACGGTGGCGTGCACCTCGGCCGCGCGGGCCAGCAGCACCTCGGCCACCTCGGGGGTCTGCTCGGCAATCACGACCTGGGCACCCTCCTTGATGATGCCGGCCTTCTCCTGGGCGATGGCGGTGGCACTGTCGCCGAGGTACTTCGAGTGGTCGATCGCGATCGGGAGCACGACGGCCACCTGGCCGTCGGCCACGTTGGTGGCGTCCCACGAGCCACCCATGCCGACCTCGACGATGGCCACGTCGACGGGGGCGTCGGCGAACGCGCTGAACGCCATGCCGACCACGGTCTCGAAGAACGACAACGGGTGGGGCTGGTCGGAGTCGACCAGGTGGGTGTAGCCCGCGACGTCGTTGAACGCGCGGACGAACGCCTCGTCGTCGAGCGGCTCGCCGTCGATGCTGATCCGCTCGCTCATCTTCTCCACGTGCGGACTGGTGAAGCGACCGGTGCGCAGGTTCATGGTGCGCAACAGCGAGTCGATCATCCGCGACGTCGAGGTCTTGCCGTTGGTGCCGGTCAGGTGGATCACCGGGTAGGAGTGCTGCGGGTCGCCCAGCAGCTCGGTGAAGGCACGGATCCGGTCAAGGCTGGGCTCCAGCTTGCTCTCGGGCCAGCGGGACAGGAGTGCGTCCTCGGCCTCGGCGAAGCTCTCGGCGGGACGGGGCTGCGAGGAAGGTTCAGTCATGGCGCCTTGAGTCTAGTTGCGGACTCTCGCGCCCACGATTCACGGTTCGAGGCGCAGGATCGCCATGTCGACGACGGGCCGGTAGCCCAGCCGCTGGTAGATCGCGTTCGAGACCGGGTTGGCCTGGTCGGTGAACAGGCACACCCGCACGCCTGCTTCGACGTACGACCTCGACACCTCGGCCACGGCCGCGCTGGCCAGGCCATGCCCGCGGTGTTCCCGCGGCGTGTAGACCGGCCCGATGCGGGTCACGCCGTACGACGGCAGGTTGGCGCCGGTGACGTGGACCGGGACGTCGTGCTCGTCGACCCAGACCCAGATGCGCTCCTCCGTGATCCGCTCGAGGAGGTCCTCGATCCCGAAGCTCTCACCGACCGTCGGGTCGGACGTGCGGCCGGCCTGCTCGGCGGCCTCGACGCGGAAGGCCCGGAACCAGCCGAGGCAGAGCTCGGCCTCGGCCGGCCTGGCCAGTCGCAACGACCCGGCCGGCAGCGTCGATGGCGGGGTCAGCTCGCCGAGCTCGAAGAGCCGGGTGTGCTCCTCGATGACCGCGCGGCCGCCGCTGAGCAGCGCGAGCTCGTCCATCAGCTGCTGGGCCGCGGGCAGGGCGCCGTTCGCCGCGGCGATCACGGCGCCACGGGCGTGCAGCACCCGGGCCAGCTCACGGGCACCCGCCTCCGGCATCTCCTGCACGAACAGTGGGTACGGCGGGAACGGTGCCGTGCGCATCGCCGTACCCACGACGGCGCCCGAGGCATCGCGCACGGCCGCCCACCACTGCTCGTGGCCGCGGTCGACGACCGGCTCGCCGGCGTCGCGGGCCCGCGCCATCCGGGCCGTGACGGTGGTGACGACGGTGCGGGTGACCGGGTCCTCGGCCAGGTGGTCACCGGCCACCGCGAGGAAGTCGCGCGGGTCGGTGAAGAGCTCCAGGGTCACGTCGTCGTCCGCCATGCACGAACGCTAATCGGGAGGGCCCGGCTCGGGGATCGGGTTTTCGCCGGATCCGCCGCCGTCCGCCACCGGGAACGGGTTCGCGGCACATCGCTTCCCACACGTAACATTCGGCCCATGACTGAGAACCCTGACAACGCCGACCTGTCCGAGACGACGCCCGCCGCCGCGCGCGCCGTCGTCGTACCGGACAAGCCCGCGCTCGAAGGGCTCGAGGCCAAGTGGTCCGAGAAGTGGAAGGCCGAGGACACCTACCGCTTCGACCGCACCCAGCCGCGCTCGATGGTCTACTCGATCGACACTCCCCCGCCGACCGTCTCCGGCTCGCTGCACGTCGGCCACGTCTTCTCCTACACGCACCCCGACCTGATCGCGCGCTACCAGCGCATGCAGGGCAAGTCGATCTTCTACCCGATCGGCTGGGACGACAACGGCCTGCCGACCGAGCGCCGGGTGCAGAACTTCTACGGTGTCCGGTGCGACCCGTCGCTGCCGTACGACCCCGACTTCACCCCGCCCGAGAAGCCCGACCCGAAGAAGCAGGTGCCGATCAGCCGGCCCAACTTCGTCGAGCTCTGCGAGGAGCTCGTGGTCGAGGACGAGAAGGCGTTCGAGGCCCTGTGGCGCACCGTCGGCCTGTCGGTCGACTGGAAGGAGCACTACACGACCATCGGGCCGAAGGCCCAGACGGTCAGCCAGCGCGCCTTCCTGCGCAACTTCGCCCGCGGCGAGGCCTACCTGCAGGAAGCCCCCACCCTGTGGGACGTCACCTTCCAGAGCGCGGTCGCCCAGGCTGAGCTCGAGGCCCGCGAGTACGCCGGCGCCTACCACCGGGTCGCCTTCCACAAGCCCGACGGAGACCAGATCTTCATCGAGACCACGCGTCCCGAGCTGATCCCGTCGGTGGTGGCGCTGATCGCGCACCCCGACGACGAGCGGTACGCCGAGCTGTTCGGCACCACGGTCACCTCGCCGGTCTTCGGCGTCGAGATCCCGGTGCTGGCCCACACCGCGGCCGAGCCCGACAAGGGCGCCGGCATCGCGATGTGCTGCACGTTCGGTGACCTCACCGACGTCACGTGGTGGCGCGAGCTCCAGCTGCCGGTGCGCACCCTCATCGGCCGCGACGGACGCTTCCTGCGCGAAACCCCCGACTGGCTCTCCTCCGAGCAGGCCTCCGCCGCCTACGAGGAGCTCAAGGGCAAGACCGCGTTCAGCGCCCGCGAGGCCGTGGTCGCCCGGCTCAAGGAGACCGGCGACCTCGACGGCGACCCCAAGCCGACCAAGCGGATGACGAACTTCTACGAGAAGGGCGACAAGCCCCTCGAGATCGTCGCCACCCGCCAGTGGTACATCCGCAACGGCGGCCGCGACACCGAGCTGCGCGACGAGCTGGTCGAGGACGGCAACGCCATCACCTGGGTGCCGACCCACATGAAGCACCGCTACGACAACTGGGTCGGCGGCCTCAACGGCGACTGGCTGATCTCGCGCCAGCGCTTCTTCGGCATCCCGTTCCCGGTCTGGTACTCCCTCGACGCCGAGGGCGAGCCCGACTACGACCACCCGCTGCTGCCCACCGAGGACCAGCTGCCGGTCGACCCGTCGACGGTGGCCCCGCAGGGGTACGACGAGGGGCAGCGCGGCAAGCCGAACGGCTTCATGGGCGACCCCGACGTGATGGACACCTGGGCGACCTCGTCGCTGACCCCGCAGATCGCCGGCGGCTGGGAGTCCGACCCCGACCTCTTCGGGCGGGTCTTCCCGATGGACCTCTGCACCCAGGCCCACGACATCATCCGCACCTGGCTGTTCTCACGGGTGGTCCGCTCGCACCACGAGAGCGGTGCCGTGCCGTGGACGCACGCGATGATCTCCGGCTTCATCATGGACCCCGACCGCAAGAAGATGTCGAAGTCCAAGGGCAACGTCGTGGTGCCCAACGAGATCATCGACAAGTTCGGCGCCGACGCCGTGCGCTGGCGCGCTGCGATGGCTCGACCCGGTCTGGACTCGCCGTTCGACGAGACCCAGATGAAGGTCGGCCGTCGCCTGGCGATGAAGGTGCTCAACGCCTCCAAGTTCGTGCTCGGCATGGTCGGGGCCACCGAGCTGAACCCGCCGGCGATCTCCGCTCCCCTCGACTGCGCGCTGATGGGCGGCCTGGCCAACGTGGTCACCGAGGCGACCGAAGCCTTCGAGGCCTACGACTACACCAGCGCCCTCGAGGCCGTCGAGAAGTTCTTCTGGGAGTTCTGCGACGACTACCTCGAGCTGGTCAAGGAGCGGGCGTACGCCGAGGACGGCGGCAGCGCCACCGAGTCGGCCCAGGCCACCCTCGCCGGAGCCCTGCACGTGCAGCTGCGCCTGCTGGCGCCGTTCCTGCCCTACGTGACCGAAGAGGTCTGGTCGTGGTGGCAGGAGGGTTCGGTGCACACCGCGTCCTGGCCCACCGCCACCGAGCTGGGCTCGGCGGCCGCCGCTGACCCGAGCATGCTGACCCACGTGGCGGCTGCCCTCGGTGGCATCCGTGGCGCGAAGTCGCAGGCGAAGGTCACCCAGCGCACCGAGGTCACGCGGGTGGAGTTCACCGGCACCCCCGAGGCACTGGCTGCCATCGACAAGGCCCGTGACGACCTGAGTGCGGTCGGCAAGGTCACCGGCGAGTTCGTGCTGACCCCTGTCGAGGACGCCACCGCCCTGACCGTCGCGGCCGAGCTGGCTCCCGCTCCCGAGAAATGAGCATCGACCTGTCGTGAGTTCGCGAACTCACGACAGGTCGCCGCGAACTGGCGACGGGTCGACACGAACTGGCGACGGGTCAGCGGTGGTGGCCGTGCGCCTTGCCGTGGTGGCCGTGCGCCTTGCCGTGGTGGCCGTGCGCCTTCGAGTGGCTGTGCGCCTTGCCGTGGTGGCTGTGCGCCTTCGAGTGACCCCGTGCCTTGCCGTGACCGTGACCGTCGAGCTTGAAGTGACCGCGGGCCCTGAAGTCGCCGCGGACCTTCAGGTTGTCGACACGCAGGTTCAGGCTCTTGTGGTTCGCCTTGCCGTGCGCCTTGCCGTGCTTCGAGTGGTCCAGGACGGAGGCGTGCGGCCCGGCCGGCCGGCGTACGGTCACCCGCGGCTGGGCGCGATGCACATTCGTGCTGCGGGCCTTGTGGTGCGAGGTGGCCTTGCGCGGAAGGTACGCCGCACGGGCGCGCGGCTTGGCCTTCGTCCTGGTCGTCGGCGAAGTCGTGGCCTGCTCCGGCCCGGAACTGCTCGACGTGGGCCCGGCGGTCTCGCTCGGCCCGGTCAGTGCGACGAGGACGCTCGGAGACGTGGTCCGTCGTGCGTCACCGCCGAACAGGTCGGCTCCCGTGTTGATCGCGGACGCGGCGAACCGCGGCAGCCCGGGGGCGTTGATCGCATCCGACTTCACGGTGAAACCCATGAAGACAGCACAGATCACCGCAATCACCACGAAGGCGAACAGCGGCTTCTTGTGTTCGGAGCTCATGCACGTCCCTGACTCGACCGGACCAGACGCGTCAATCTTCCCTGAACAGGTCGAGATTCACCGCATCAGAAGCGGGAAATGACCCGAACGGACTATGCGCACCCACCCGTGTCGGCCCCCCGGGCCGCACGCGGTGATCAGGCCCGGCGAGGGGTCAGGCCGACTTCTTCTTCTTCGGCTCGGCCTCGCGCGGGATCAGGGTCGGGTTCACGTTGTCCTCGACGACTTCACCGGTCACCACGACCTTGGCGATGTCGCCTCGGGACGGGACGTCGTACATGACGTGGAGCAGGACTTCCTCGATGATCGCGCGCAGGCCGCGGGCACCGGTGCCGCGCTCCATCGCCCGGTCGGCGATCGCGGCGATGGCCTCGTCGGTGAACTCGAGCTCGACGCCGTCGATGGCGAAGAGGCGCTGGTACTGCTTGACCAGAGCGTTCTTCGGCACGGTGAGGATCTCGACGAGCGCCTCACGGTCGAGCTTGGTGACGCTGGTGATCAGCGGGAGGCGGCCGATGAACTCGGGGATCAGCCCGAACTTGGTGAGGTCTTCGGGGCGCACCTGGGACATGAGGTCCTCGGCGTCGCGTTCGGCCTGGCCGCGGACGTCGGCGGTGAAGCCGAGCGTCTTCTTGCCGACCCGCTGCTCGACGATGTGCTCGAGGCCGGCGAAGGCACCTCCGACGATGAACAGGATGTTGGTGGTGTCGATCTGGATGAACTCCTGGTGCGGGTGCTTGCGCCCGCCCTGGGGCGGCACCGACGCCGAGGTGCCCTCGAGGATCTTCAGGAGGGCCTGCTGCACGCCCTCGCCGGAGACGTCGCGCGTGATCGAGGGGTTCTCCGACTTGCGGGCCACCTTGTCGATCTCGTCGATGTAGATGATGCCGGTCTCGGCCTTCTTGACGTCGTAGTCGGCGGCCTGGATCAACTTGAGCAGGATGTTCTCGACGTCCTCACCGACGTAGCCGGCCTCGGTCAGGGCCGTGGCGTCGGCGATCGCGAAGGGCACGTTGAGCATGCGCGCGAGGGTCTGGGCCAGGTAGGTCTTGCCGCACCCGGTGGGGCCCATGACGAGGATGTTGGACTTCGCCACCTCGACGGCCTCGTCCTTGGCGTGCTTGCCGGCCGTGTCGAGCGACGCACCGGCCTGCACCCGCTTGTAGTGGTTGTAGACCGCCACGGCGAGGGACTTCTTCGCGTGCTCCTGGCCGATCACGTAGGAGTTGAGGAACTCGAAGATCTCCTTCGGCTTCGGCAGCTCCTCGAGACCCACCTCGGAGCGCTCGCTGAGCTCCTCCTCGATGATCTCGTTGCAGAGGTCGATGCACTCGTCACAGATGTAGACACCCGGTCCGGCGATCAACTTCTTGACCTGCTTCTGGCTCTTTCCGCAGAAAGAGCATTTCAACAGGTCGCCTCCGTCACCAATGCGTGCCACGGGCGGTCATCCTTCCTCTGCCTGATCAACTTCTCGACGGTACCCCGTGCCCGGCCGCTTGCGCTGCCGGACACGAGGTCCGATCGGGTCATGCGAGCGCGGGGAGCGCCTTGCGGGATTCGAGGATCGCGTCGACCAGGCCGTATTCCACGGCCGCGTCGGCGGTGAGGATCTTGTCGCGCTCGATGTCGCGGCTGACCTCCTCGACCGGCTTGCCGGTGTGGTCGGCGATCATCTTCTCGAGCAGCTCACGCATGCGGATGATCTCGTTGGCCTGGATCTCCAGGTCGGAGATCTGGCCGCCCTGACCCTCGGTGTAGGGCTGGTGGATCAGGATGCGGCTGTTGGGCAGCGCCAGGCGCTTGCCGGGCGCACCCGCGGCGAGGAGTACGGCGGCAGCCGAGGCAGCCTGCCCCAGGCACACGGTCTGCACCTCGGGCTTGATGAACCGCATCGTGTCGTAGATCGCGGTCAGCGCGGTGAAGGAGCCACCGGGGCTGTTGATGTAGATGGAGATGTCGCGATCGGGGTCCATCGACTCGAGGCAGAGCAGCTGCGCCATCACCGCGTTGGCGATGTCGTCGCTGATCGGCGTGCCGAGGAAGATGATGCGGTCCTCGAAGAGCTTGCCGTAGGGGTCGATGCGCCGGAACCCGTAGGAGGTGCGCTCTTCCCACTGGGGGATGTAGTAGTTCATGGGGTCAGGCCTTTCCGTGGGCCGGGCGGCCTTCGTCTGCGGTCTCGCGGGCGTTGGTGATCACCTTGTCGATGAGGCCGTACTCGAGGGCCTCGCCGGGGGTGAACCAACGGTCACGGTCGGAGTCGCGCTCGATCTCTTCGATGGTGCGGCCGGTGTGGTGGGCGATCAGCTCACCGAGCTGCTTCTTGAGCAGCAGGCTCTGCTGGGCCTGGATCTTGATGTCGGAGGCCGAACCACCGATGCCGCCCGACGGCTGGTGCATCATGATGCGCGCGTGGGGCAACGCGTAGCGCTTGCCCTGGGTGCCGGCGCAGAGCAGGAACTGGCCCATCGAGGCGGCCAGGCCCATGCCGACCGTGGCGACGTCGTTGGGGATGTAGTTCATCGTGTCGTAGATCGCCATGCCGGCGTCGACGGACCCGCCCGGACTGTTGATGTGCAAGAAGATGTCGGCCTCAGGGTCCTCGGCCGAGAGGAGCAGGAGCTGGGCGCAGATCGCGTTGGCGTTCTGGTCGCGCACCTCGGAACCGAGGAACACGATGCGCTCGCGGAGCAACCGCTGGTAGATGTGGTCGTCAAGCCCGTAGGACGCGCCGCCGCCGTTGGCTTCGACAGAGCGTCGGGGCTCATTCATGTGGCTCTGATTCTGGTTCACGAGAGCGACATTAGCCGCCCGGACCGACACATCCACGCGTCGGACACCCCTGTTCGCCCACAGCAGATTCGACAGGCGGGGCCATCCCGGAGCGAACCCGGGATTCCCGGGTCGCGGCCGGGCAGGGTTCCGGCTAACATCCTGACCACGGTCATGAGTGCCAGCACCAAGCCCCGGCTTGCTGGCCGCCAACCCTCCTCCGCGGTGGGGTGGCCCGGGTGACGACCTGGCCCGTTGCGCGGTGCAACGGGCAAGCGCGGATCTCGACGCTTCGGGGTCCCGGAAACCCGGAGGTCACCCATGTCCCTGCTCGCCACTCTCCCTGCCGTCGTCGGTGCCGATCTCACGGTGCCCGTCGGCGACGGCGTGCTGCCGTACGCCAACCTCGACTACGCCGCCTCGGCGCCCTGCCTGGCCGCTGTGCAGGAGGCGGTCACCCGGGCCCTGCCGACGTACAGCAGCGTGCACCGGGGTGCGGGCTACGCCTCGCAGGTCACGACCCGCGCCTACGAGGAGGCACGCGGGACCGTGCGGGAGTTCCTCGGCGGGCCGCAGGCCGTGGTGTTCGTGCGCAACACCACCGACGCCTTCAACCTGCTGGCCCGGGCCGTGCCCAATGGCACCGGCGTGGTGGTCTTCGACTCCGAGCACCACGCCACGCAGCTGCCTTGGCGCCACGCCGTACGCCTCACTCCCCCGGCCACCCCGGCCGCGGCCGTCGCCGCCGCACGCGAGGCGCTGGAGGCCTGTCCGGTCGGGCCGCGACTCCTCGTGGTCACCGCCGCCTCGAACGTCACCGGCGAGCTGTGGCCGGTGCGGGAGCTCGCCGACCTGGCCCACGCGTGCGGCGCGCGGATCGCGGTCGACGCGGCGCAGTACGTCGCGCATCGACCGCTCGACGCCACGGGCCTGGACTACGTGGCCTTCTCGGGTCACAAGCTCTATGCACCCTTCGGGACGGGCGTGCTGGCTGGCCGGGCGGACTGGCTGCGCGCCGCGGCGCCGTACCTCCGCGGCGGTGGGGCGACCCGCAGCGTGGCCCTTGACGGGCGCGTCGAGTGGACTGCGGACGCCGAGCAGCGACACGAGGCCGGCACCCCCAACGTGCTCGGCGCGGTCGCCCTCGCCGCTGCCTGCCGCGAGCTCTCCGCCGACTGGGACGCCGTCGTGGCGGCCGAGACGCGCCTCCTCGAACGGCTGCGTTCGGGCTTGGCGCAGGTGCCCGGCCTGCGCGAGCTCAGCCTGTGGGGACCCGACCACCCACGGCTCGGCATCCTGGCCTTCACCGTCGAGGGCCACTCAGCCCGCGACGTCGCACAGCATCTCGCGGACAGGCACGGCATAGGCGTGCGCGACGGCAAGTTCTGCGCCCACCCGTTGCTGGCCCACCTGCTCGGCGGGTCCGGCGGCTGCGACGAGGACGGTACGGCGGTGCGCGCCAGCCTCGGCCTCGGCACGGTGGACGAGCACGTGGACCGCCTCGTCGCCGGGCTGCGCGAGCTGGTGGGGTGACCGGCTCGAAACGGTGCGGAGCTCAGCGCTCGACGGCGGCCTTCAACCGGTCGAGGGTGCGGGCCATGCCGGCCTCGAGCTCGTCGGCGTGGTCCTCCTTGCCACCGAGGGCCAGGGTGGCGAACACCCTGCCCAGAAGGGTCAGCTGCCGTGGCACGGGCCGACGGTGCACGACACGGGTGCCGCTTCCCGACTCCTCCAGCTCGTAGATCCAGCGGGCGCCGCTGGACGTGGTGTCCCAGCTGAGGCGGCGGACCGGCTCGACCTCGGCGACCACGTTGCGCGTCGGCCACACGACGAGCTTGCGCCGGTTCACGCCGAGGTACCACTGCCCGACGCGCAGGCCGCCCCTCTTCAGCGGCAGCATGCGCACGGTCTCGGGACTCAGCTCGGGCATCCGGGAGAGGTCCGAGAGCACCGCCCAGACCTGCTGGGGCGTCGCCTCGATCGTGGTCTCGGCGCGCAGCTCTCGCTCGGCGGTCATCGCAGCCAGCTCCTCATCGCGTCGTGGACGTCGGGGTGGTTGAGCAACCCGAAGTGGTCGGATCGTGGCACGTGCAGCACGTCGGCGTCCGGGAAGAGGTCGGGGTGCCTGCGGGAGCGGCCGTGCGCGGACGGCACCCGCACCAGCAGGTCACCGACCAGGTGCCCGACGGGGTGCCGGGCCGACCCGGTGAGCGTCGCCGCGACGAGGCGGTAGTGCACCCCGGGCAGCGGCGGTACGTCGTGGCCGAGTCCGTCGACCAGGTCCTCGATGCCGACCGAGCGGTGGTCGAGGATGCGCCCGAACGCCGAGGTCTCCGGCAGGTGGGCCAGCAGCCGGCTGCCGTGGCCGACGGCGATCGCGAGCGGTGCTCCGGCGTGGGGGCTGCCCAGGGTGATCACGTCGCTGATCAGGCCCGTCCACGGCCGGTCGTCGTCGATCGCGACGGCGCAGGCGGCGCGCGCCACGAGCCCGCCCATCGAGTGGCCGACGAGGGCGATCTGCGAGACCTCGACGGGCCACCCCGTGGTGAGGTCGCGCAGCAGGGCGGCCACCTCGATGCCGTTCTCGCGGATCGGACGGCCGGTGTTGAGCCGCACCATGACCACGCTCCAGCCGAGGCCGGCCAGGGTCTCGGCGTACGTGCTGCCGACGGTGTCGCGGTGGAGGTCCCAGAAGGACTCGTTCTCGGACAGCCCGTGGAGGAGCACGGCGACCCGGCCGGTCGCAGCCGGGAAGGCCTCGGCGAGGGCGTCGGGCGTAACCGGCACGTCGCGGCCGTCGCGTCGTACGGCGGTGGTGATCGAGAGGCGCGACCCCTCGTCAGCGAAGCGGTCGCCGATCAGCCCGTTGAGCGCGGCCCGGACGAACCTGCCGCGCGGCGAGTCGTCGAGGCGTGGGCCGACGCCTTGGCTGCCGGCGGCCTTCAGGGCGACGGTCCCGGCGGAGAGTGCGACGCCGATCGAGGTGTAGACGGTCGACGAGATGCCGTCGTGCACGAGTCGGACGCCGCGGGCCTTGCCGCCCGTGGCACGGTCGAGCACGCCGTACACCCGTCCGGCCCAGGCCCGGTGGGTGTCACGGACGGTGCGCAGCACGATCTCGTCGCCGTACGCCGGCAACAGGCCGAGCACGTCGACGACTCCGGGACCGGACGCGTCGCGCATGGTGCACCTCCAAGAACATTGAGTGCACACATGTTCACTCAATTGTCGGGGTCAGCGCAACCCGTTGAGGGTCAGGTCACCCCGAACGGCCGCGCGAACTGCCCCCGATCGAGGCTCAGGCCAGCCAGGCGAGCATGGCCTGGTGCACGTCGGGATGGTTGACCAGCCCGATCTCGTGCGTCGGCACGTGGTGCAGCGTTGCGCTCGGGAAGAGCGAGCGGGCCTTGCGGGGACGCATCGGCAACCGGTGCCGCCACCACAGCACGTCGCCGAGCAGCCCGCCGAGGCGGCTCTGCTGCAGGCGGGTGTGCGGCGTGATCAGGGCGTAGCGCGCATGCGGCAGGGGCTGTGCCGACACGTCCACCACGTCATCGGTGACGATGCCGGCCAGCTCCTCGTCGACCCGACGGGACAGCGGGACCATGGTGCGCCCTGCCGGCACGGCGAGGTGCGGCGTGCCGAGGAGCACCACGTCGGAGACCAGCTCGTGCCATGCGTCGGGCGTCTGGTGGCGCAGTGCGCAGGCCGCGCGCAGCACCAGTCCCCCGCGACCGTGCCCGACCAGCGCGATCCGGCGTACCGGCACCGGCCAGCCGTCGACCAGGGCCTGGAGCGTGGTCGCGATCTCGACGGCCGTGCCCTCGCCCGGGGACACCCGCACGTTCACGGGCGTCCAGTCGAGCAGCGCGGCAAGGCGGCTGGCGTAGGTGCCACCCACCTGGTCGAGGTGCCGCAGCCAGGCCGATTCGTCCTCGTCGGTGTCGGGCACCAGCACCACGATGCGGTCGGTGGCGTGCGGGAAGGCCGACTCGAGGGCGGCGGGCTCGGCGGCCACATCGGCGCCGGCAGCGCGCAGCGCGACCGGCGCCAGGTCGGGGTCGGGCCGGGTGCGGACCAGCGGCGCGGCCAGTGCCAACGGCGAGCTCCGCAGGCCCAGGCGCCACAGGAGGCGCCACGGCGCGGTGACGACCGACGAAGTGCTCACCGGGACAGTGTCCGGGGTGCCGGTGGCCGGGACAACCATCCACGCCGTGATGAGACGCGCGATCCGCCCACCCGAGGGCTACCCCTCGTCCTCGACGTGTTCATGTGAACAGGCAGTTCGCGTGTCGGGGTGAGACGGTGACCGCGCACCGTGCCCCTCGCCGGTCGAACTGCCTGCACAAGTGAACTCCAGCGCTGGCCGGACAATGCGCAACGCGCCCCGGTCAGCACAGCTGCTGTCCGGGACGCGTCGTCGACGGTGTTGCCCAAGCGGCTGCCCGGGCGGTTGCTCAGGCCTCTTCGGTGGTCTCCGCGTCGGCGTCCGCTGCGTCCGCGGACGCCTCTTCGGACGTCTCGGGCTCGCCGATGGTGCCGTCGGGGCGGAGGTTCTTCAGCTCGACCACGTTGCCGGAGGCGTCCTTGACGACCGCCGACTCGACGATCGTGGCCAGCGCCTTGCCGCGCAGGATCTCCTGGACGAGGTCCGGGATGTGGTTGTGCTCGAACATGTGGTTCGCGAACTCCTGCGGGTCCTGGCCGGACTGCTGCGCGCGACGGATCAGGTGCTCGGAGAGCTCCTGCTGGTCGACACCGAGCTCCTCCTTCTTCGCCACCTCGTCGAGGATGAACTGCGCGGTCACCGCGTCGCGGACCCGGCGGTCGAGGTCGGCCTCGAACTCCTCGACGGTCTGCTTCTCGTCCTCGAGGTACTTCTCCATCGTCAGGCCTGCGTAGACCAGCTGCTGCTCGACGTTCTGGCGACGGGCGTTGAGCTCCTCGGTGACCAGGGTCTCGGGAAGCGGGATCGAGACCTGCTCGAGCAGCTTCTCCAGGACGGCGTCACGGGCCTCGGCGGCCTGCTCGAGGCGCTTGCCGCGGGTCAGGCGCTCACGCACGTCGGCGTTGAACTCGTCGACGGTGTCGAACTCGGAGGCCAGCTGGGCGAACTCGTCGTCGACCTCGGGCAGCTCCTGCTCCTGCACCTGGCCGACCGTCACCTCGACCTCGACGGGCTCGCCGACCAGGTCGCCACCGACCAGCTCGGAGCTGAAGTTCTTCGTCTCGCCGGCGGCCATGCCGACCAGCGCCTCGTCGAGTCCGTCGAGCATGCCGCCGCGACCGACCTGGTAGGACATGCCGGCGACCTCGGCGCCCTCGAGCACCTCGCCGTCCTTGGTGGCCTTGAGGTCGAGGGTCACGAAGTCGCCGTCGGCGGCCACGCGCTCGACGGTCTTCAGGGTGCCGAAGCGCTCACGAAGGGCCTGCACCTGCTCCTCGACGTCGGCGTCGCTCACGGCGACGTCCTCGACCTGGGCCTCGACGCCGTCGTAGGCCGGCACCTCGATTTCGGGCTTGACGTCGACCTCGGCGGTGAACTCGAGGGTCTCGTTGTCCTCGAGCTTGGTCACCTCGATCTCGGGCTGGGCCAGCGGCTCGAGGTTGTTCTCCTGGAGGGCCTCGATGTACTTCTTGGGAAGCATCTCGTTGATCGCCTCGTCGAGGACGGCGCCACGGCCGACCTGACGGTCGATGACCGCTGCCGGGACCTTGCCACGGCGGAAGCCGGGGACGTTGATCTGCTGGGCGATCTTCTTGTACGCCGCGTCGAGGCTCGGCTTGAGCTCCTCGAAGGGCACCTCGACGGTCAGCTTGGCCCGGGTCGGGCTCAAGGTCTCGACGGCGCTCTTCACAGGTTTCTCCTCATGGGTCAGGGAATGGTGCGGGTGCAGGGGATGTGCTGTCGGGGCGACAGGACTCGAACCTGCGATCTCCTGCTCCCAAAGCAGGCGCGCTAGCCACTACGCTACGCCCCGCCAAGTAGCCGTCAGAGCGAGCCTGAGCGGCACTTGGAGCGGATGACGGGAATCGAACCCGCGTAATCAGTTTGGAAGACTGAGGCTCTACCATTGAGCTACATCCGCGCGCACATTTGTGCGGTGTCATGGTGCCACATGCGCGGGGGTCGCTCCCAATCAGGTTCACCCGGCTGCGGGCAGCCGAGCAGTCAGCGGCGGTGCAGCAACAGGAGCGCCCGGTCGTCGTTGCGCGAGCCGAGCGCGTCGATCAGTCTCCGTGCGGCGTTGTCGAACCCGCTGCGCAGCAACCGCTCGCCCTGTCCCTGGAGCTTGTCGATGCCGAGGCTGATGTCACGGGTCGGCGTCTCGACCAGACCGTCGGTGTAGAGCAGCACGGCGTCACCCGAGCGCATCCGGCCCCGCACCACCGTGAACTCGGCGTCGTCCATGAGTCCGAGGATCGGGCCCTCCGACTCGTGCACGATCCACTTGCCCGACCCGGCCAGCAGCTGGATCGCGGGTGGGTGCCCCGCCGTACGCACGGCGAAGTCACCGGTGTCGAGGTCGATGGTGAGGTGTACGGCGGTCGCGAAGCCCTCGTCCCAGTTCTGCCGCATCAGGTAGTCGTTGGCGGCCGGCAGGAACTCCTCCGCGGTGAGCGCCACCAGCAGCCCGCCGAACGCCCCCGAGAGCAGCAGGGCACGGGTGCCGGCGTCCTCGCCCTTGCCCGACACGTCGACCACCACGAAGTCGAGGCGGCTGTCGTTGCCCTTGCGTGAGGCGACCACGAAGTCGCCGGCGAACGGCGTACCGCCGGCCGAGCGCAGCGCCGACTCGGCGTACCAGTTGGCCGGGAGGTCGGGCAGCGTGCCCTGGCTGAGGATGCGGTCGCGCAGGTCGACCAGCATCGACTCCCCCTGCATTCCGGCGACGCCGAGGCGCGAGCGCCGGAACGACGAGAGGAGCGTGATGAAGCCCAGCAGGAACAGCACCACCACCCCGATCACCAGTCGAGGTGTGAGCGGCGACTGCTTGGTGACCGCGAACGCCAGCACGGCAAGCACGAAGACCAGGAACCACGGCAGGTCTCGCGGGCTCAGGAACAACCCGCCCAGGAACATCGGCAGCACGACGAGGGTGAGCGGCCAGACGCCAGGCGCGACCGCGAAGAGGGCGGCGCACACCGCGGTGAGGACGATCAGTGACATCAGGGTGAGGTTGTCGGTGGCGACCATCCTGCGCCGCCACGTGGTCCACCGTCGCCTCGCTCGCCTGCTCAGGGGTTGACCGGACCGGGCCACGTCAACCCCTCTCTGGAGACGAACACCGGAAATTCCAGCCCTTACCCTAGGCCAGCGCGCGAGCGGAAGCGCGGCTGACAGCGTGGACACCAGAACGAGTTTCGGCCGACCAGCGGCTCCGTCCTGATCGCCGCACCACACACGTGGCATGCGCGACCAGTACGACGGTAGACGTAGACCTCGCCTCCGTGGTCGTCTTTCCGCGGATCTCTTCCCATCGCCTCGGGGGTGTGCTCCGGGCGCACCGTGTCGATCCGGCCAACCCGGACGCCGTACGACATCAGCTCGACGAGGTCGTCCCAGATCGCCTGGAACTGGCTGCGCCGCAGGCTCCGGCCCGGCCGCAGCGGGTGCATCCGGTGCCGGAAGAGCACCTCGGCGCGGTAGACGTTGCCGACGCCCGCGATCACTGCCTGGTCCATCAGCAGGTCGCCGATCGGGCGGTGGCTGGCCGAGATGCGGCGCCAGGCCCGCTCGGGGTCGGCGTCGGCGCGGAGCGGGTCCGGTCCGAGCCTGGCCAGGATCGCGTCGCGTCCCGCCACTCCGGTCAGGTCGCACTGGGTGGCGCCACGGAGGTCGGCGTACGCCGGCCGCTCGCCGCCGGCGAACAGGCGGAGCCGCACCTGGCCCTGCGGGTGCGGGATCTCCTCGACCCCGGCCGCGACGTCGAACTTGCCGATCAGGCCGAGGTGGACGTGGACGAACCGCTCCCCCTCGAACTCCACGAAGAGGTGCTTGCCGGCAGAGTCGGCACCGACCAGCAGGCTGCCGTCGACGACGGCCGCGTCGGCGGCCGAACGGCCGGTGGGACTCTGCACACGCACGGTTCGGCCGGCGAACGCGTCACCGAGCTCGTTCGCCAGACGGCGGAGGGTGTGTCCCTCAGGCATCCGCGGGCCCGCGCAGGGCGGACTCCGGCAGGGGCGGCAGCTCGCCGTCGATCTCGTACGTCGACAGCTGGCCGATGCGACGCACGTGGCGCTCCTCGTCGGTGAACGGCGTGGCCAGGAAGACCTCGACGAACCGGGTCATCTCCTCGACGGTGTGCATGCGACCGCCCACCGAGATGACGTTGGCGTCGTTGTGCTCGCGGGCCAGCACGGCGGTCTCCTCGGACCACACGAGGGCCGAGCGGACACCCTTGACCTTGTTGGCCGCGATCTGCTCGCCGTTGCCCGAGCCGCCGATCACCACACCGAGGCTGTCCTGGCCCTCGGCACGCTCGGCGGCGACACCCTCGGCCGCCCGCAGGCAGAAGACCGGGTAGTCGTCGAGGGCGTCGTAGACGAACGGGCCGTGGTCGACGACCTCGTGGCCGGCCTCGACGAGCCAGTTGAGCAGGTGGTCCTTGAGTTCCAGTCCGGCATGGTCGGATCCGAGGTGAACGCGCATGCGGCGGATTCTGTCAGACGAGCATTCGCAGGAATCCGGCGACCTGACGGGTCAACGGCTCGGCCGCGTCGAACGCGTCGGGGTGGCGCCAGAAGCCGTGTACCATGCCCAGCTGCCGGCTCGCCACGACCTGGACGCCGGACTCGGCGAGCAGGTGCGCCAGGTGCTCGCCCTCGTCGCGCAGCGGGTCGTGCTCGGCCGTGACGACGAGCGTCGGCGGCAGGGTGTCGAGGTTCTTCGCCAGCAACGGCGCAAAGTCGGGGTCGGTGTGGTCGGCGGGCGTGGCGGCGTACTGCTCCCAGTACCACTGCGCCTCGGCCCGGTCGAAGCCCTCGGCCGCGGTCTCGTAGGACTCGAAGCCGCCGGTCGGGTCGAGGAACGGGTAGATCAGCGCCACGCCCGCGAAGCGTCCCGGGTGGCGCAGCGCGGCGACCAGCGCGAGGTTCGCCCCCGCACTGTCACCGTGCACGAAGACGGGGATCCTGTCCCGCCGTTGCGCGTCGTCGTACGTCAACCAGCTCTGGCCGGCCAGCGGGAAGTTCTCTTCCAGCCAGGCGAGCACCGTGTCGACGTCGTCGGGCGCTGCGGGGAACCGGTGCTCGGGTGGCCGGCGGTAGTCGACGCTGAGCACTGCGAGGCCACTGCGGTTCGCCAGCCGACGGCAGGCGGCGTCGTGGACGTCGACGTCGTTGAAGACGAAGCCGCCGCCGTGCAGGTGCACGACGAGCCCGGCCGTCGACGAGGCCGGTCGGTAGAACCGGCACGGCACTCCCCCGGCGTCGACGTCACGCACCTCCGCCACGTCCTCGCGGGGTTGACGGGCCGCGACCGCGCGCGCCTCGGCACGCGCGGCCGCGATGTCGTACGACGGATCATTGACCGGCTGTACGCCGGCCTGGGCTTCGACGGCGCGCCGCGCCTGGGGATAGAGCACGCCCGGATCGTAGCCAGCCCGACAGCAGGATCAGTGGGTCAGCGGGCCAGCAACGCGTCGAGGCCCACGGCCACGGCGGCAGCGACGCGGAAGTCGACGCGCTGGTCGTGCACCGTGACGGTGTACTTGTCGCGCAGCGATCCCTTGCGCTCACTGGAGAACAGCTGGGCGCCGTTGGGGTCGGTGAAGTCGAAGTGGAACCGCAGGAACGGGATGTCGCTGAACCGGCGGAGCACGGCCACCAGGCCGCTGCGCTCCTGGCCGGTGCCGGCGAACCCGGGCCCCTCGATGTGGAAGGTCGAGCGGAACAGGCTGGCCTTGAAGTCCTTGCGGAAGAAGCCGATCGGCTGCCCCTGCTCGTCGGTCACGTCGTAACCGGCGTTGAGGTCGATCTTCTTGCGGGCCTTGAAGCCGAAGACCGGGCGGGTCTTGGCGGCGTCGCTGAAGAAGGTCACCTGCTCCTTGAAGGCCATCCGCTTCTGCTCGGCGAGGGCGAGAAGCTGTCCTTCGGTTCCGTCGGGGTTGGCGGCGATGATCTCGTAGCGGTTCACCATCATGGTGATCTTCTGCTTGACGAAGAACTGGGGGACGTACATCTCGGCTGTCATGGTCTGGACCTTAACCAGCCGGACAGCACCACAAACCCGGACCCACACCGAACTCACAGGTTCTTCTGAAGAGATCTTGGGTTTTGCGCGGTGAACTCTTCCCATGGCCCCCTCAACCTTCCCGCCGCAACAGCCCACGTCACCTCTCCCGCCGCAGCAGCCCGCACCGACCGCGGGCGCCGGCAAGTCGCGTCGACGTTGGCGACCGGTGGCGGCTGGGCTCGCCGTGGGAGCCACGCTCTCCGCGGCCGTGGCAGTCCCCCTGACCTGGCAGCTGGTGGACGCCTCGAACGACGGCGCCCGCATGGGCGCGAGCGCAGCGCCGGCGAGCGGCACCGACCTGCCGGGCACCGGCGACTCCGACATCTCCGGTGGCGGATCGACCACACTGCCGTACGGCGACCAGGGCCAGGTGCAACCCCAGGACATCGGCCGGTCGACAGCCGAGGCGGCCACCGACGAGCAGTCGAAGGGCGTGCTGCTGATCGAGAGCACCCTGACCGACGGGTCGGGTGCCGGCACGGGGATGGTGATCGACTCGGACGGTGTGGCCCTGACGAACTACCACGTCGTCGACGGCGCCACCGACCTCAAGGCGACCGTCGCGGCCACCGGTGAGACCTACCCGGTGACGGTGATCGGGCACGACGAGTCGGCCGACGTGGCGCTGATCCGGCTCGAGGGCGCCAGCGGTCTCGACACGGTCGCCACCGATGACGACGACGTGGCGACCAGTGACGCCGTGACCGCGGTCGGCAACGCGCAGGGCCAGGGTTACCTGACCGCCCTGGGCGGCACGGTCACCGCGACCGGGCAGCAGATCACCGCCGGCGGCACCGGGTCCTCCGAGCAGCTCACCGGCCTCGTCGAGACCGACGCCCCCGTGGTCGGCGGCTACAGCGGCGGCCCGATGTACGACGCCGAGGGCGAGGTCGTGGGGATCACCACGGCGGCGGCCTCCAACGGCACCCGCAGCTATGCGATCCCGATCGACACCGCCCTGGCGGTGGCCCAGAAGATCGAGAGCGGCGACGAGTCCGGGACCGTGCAGATCGGCCCGAACGCGTTCCTCGGCATCTCGATCGCCGCCACCACCGGAGCTGCGAACGGCGGCACGGGCAGCGGCGCGACAGTCGCGGGCGTCGAGGACGACGGCCCCGCCGCGGGAGCCGGGATCGTCGCAGGAGACACCATCACCGCGGTCGGCGACGCCACGGTCGGCTCGGCCGAAGACCTGCTGGCCGCGGTCGCCGACCACGAGCCCGGCGACAGCGTGCAGATCGCCTGGACCGACGCCTCCGGCGCCACCCACCAGCAGACGGTCACCCTCGCGGAGAGCCCGCTCGCCTGAGCCTGACCCGGGCCACGCCCTGCGGGCCCTAACCTTGCGGCATGACGCGAGTGCAGGCCCCAGCGGCCGTCGGCTGGACCGTCCTGACCCTGGTCTTCGTCGACGAGCTGCTGGCCATGGCGGCCGCGGGGGTCTGGGGTGCCCACGCCGGTGGAGTCCCCCTGGCCGTCGTCATGCCGGTCGTCGTGGTCGCCGTGTGGTGGGCGTTCGCCTCACCCAAGGCGCCGTACGGCGGGCCGGTCGTCCGACCGGTCACCAAGGTGCTGGTCTTCGGACTCGCCACCGCCGGCCTGGCGCAGGCCGGTCACCACGAGTGGGCGCTGGCCTTCCTCGCGTTCTCCGTGATGGTCAACGCCGCCGCACAACTGCCCGAGGTGCGGGGCCTCACCGAGTCAGCCGACCTGGCCGGCTGAGCAGGCTCAGCCGAACAGGGTCACTCGGCGAGCCGGGCCAGCTCCTCGTCGACGATCGCGGTGTCGAGCTTCACGAAGACGGGGGTCGGCTTGGCGACCGGCGTACCGACCTTGATCGGTGCCCGCTCCCAGGCCCGCACCCCGGTGTAGTCGCCGGTGATGATCGGGTAGCCGGCACCGCCGTCGAGGTCGTCGGCCTCGACCACGTGCGGCATCGGCTGCACGTCGCCGGCGCCACCGAAGACCTCGTCGACCGCGTTGGCGGAGAACGGCAGGAACGGCGACAGCACGAGATTGAGGTCGGCCACGCACTGGGCGACCACGTGGAGCACGGTGCCGAGCCGCTCGCGCTGGTCGTCGCCCTTGAGGGTCCACGGCGCGGTGTCGGTGACGTACTTGTTCACCTCGGCGACAGCCCGCATCGCCTCGCTGATCGCCTGCTTCTGGCGGTGGGCGCCGAGCAGCTCGCCGACGCTGCCGAAGGCGGCCTCGACGGTGGCCAGGATCGTGGTGTCCTCGTCGGTGAGCTCACCGGCGGCCGGGATCTCGCCGAAGTTCTTGGCGATCAGGGTGGCCGTGCGGTTGACCAGGTTGCCCCAGCCCGCGACGAGCTCGTCGTTCGTGCGGCGCACGAACTCGGCCCAGGTGAAGTCGGAGTCCTGGTTCTCCGGGCCGGCCGCGGCCACGAAGTAGCGGAACGCGTCGGGCTGGTAGCGGCTGAGCAGGTCGCGGACGTAGATCACGACGCGCTTGGAGGAGGAGAACTTCTTGCCCTCCATGGTGAGGAACTCGCTGGAGACCACCTCGGTCGGCAGGTTCAGCTCGCCGTACTCGCGCGGCTTGCCGCCCTTGTCGCCCTTGCCGGAGTAGGCCAGCAGCTCGGCCGGCCAGATCTGGCTGTGGAAGGTGATGTTGTCCTTGCCCATGAAGTAGTAGGACAGCGCCTCGGGGTCGTTCCACCAGGCGCGCCAGGCGTCGGCGTCGCCGGAGCGACGGGCCCACTCGATGCTCGCCGAGAGGTAGCCGATCACCGCGTCGAACCAGACGTAGAGCTTCTTGGTCGGGTTGTCCTGCCAGCCCTCGAGCGGGACCGCGATGCCCCAGTCGATGTCGCGGGTCATCGCCCGCGGCTTGATCTCCTTGAGGATGTTCTGGCTGAACCGGATCACGTTGGGGCGCCAGGTGCCCGATGCCTCACGCTCGTCGAGCCAGCCGGTCAGCGCCTCGGCCAGCGCGGGCAGGTCGAGGAAGAAGTGCTGGGTCTCGATGAACTCCGGCGTCTCGCCGTTGATCTTCGACTTCGGGTTGATCAGCTCGTGCGGGTCGAGCTGGTTGCCGCAGTTGTCGCACTGGTCGCCGCGCGCGCCGTCGGCGCCACAGATCGGGCAGGTGCCCTCGATGTAGCGGTCGGGCAGGGTGCGCCCGGTCGACGGCGAGATGGCGCCGTACGTCGTCTGCTCGACGAAGTAGCCGTTCTCGTAGACGCCCAGGAACATCTCCTGCACGACGGCGTGGTGGTTGCGCGCCGTCGTACGCGTGTAGAGGTCGTAGGAGATGCCGAGCGCGGTGAGGTCCTCGGCGATCAGCCGGTGATTGTGGTCGGCGAGCTCCTGAGGGGGTACGCCGGCCTCGTCGGCGGCGATCAGGATCGGCGTGCCGTGCTCGTCGGTGCCGGAGACCATGAGCACGTCGTGGCCGGCCATCCGCATGTAGCGACTGAAGACGTCGGAGGGCACGCCGAAACCGGCCACGTGGCCGATGTGGCGCGGGCCGTTTGCGTACGGCCAGGCGACGGCGGACAGGACTTTGCTCATGGGGGTGATCCTAGATGGGTCATCTGGGTCGGGCGGTCGGGGCCGGTCACACCGGTTTCCCAACGATGGATCACTACCGGTGGCGCAGCCTGTGCACCAGCACACCGAGACCGACCGCAGCCACGCCGGCCGCGATCACTCCGGGGCGGGACTTCAGTCGTCGGTAGTCCTCGTCGATCGTGGGCCAGAGCGTCTGCGCGGTCAGGGCCTGGGCCAGCTCCGGGGTGGCGGTCAGGTCGTCGACCGGGACCGGCTCGCCGAACGCGATCTGCACTCGGCGCGGCAGCGGCCAGCGTCGCTTCTCGGTGCCGGTGATCGCCGTCGGGATGATCGGTGCGCCGGCCTCGATGGCGATCCTTGCGGCCCCGCGTCGTGGCGTGCCCAGGGACAGCGGGTCACTGACCCGGGTGCCCTCGGGGAAGAGCGCCAGCACGTCGCCGCGCTCGAGGATCGCCTTGGCGGTCTCGATGGCCTCGGCGTCGGACTCGCCGCGCTTGACCGGGAAGCCGCCGAGCAGCAACAGGAGCCGGCCCCTGCGGCCGCGGAACAGCTCGGACTTGCCCATGAAGAAGATCCGGCGCCTGGTCACGGCGGAGATGAAGAAGGCGTCCCAGAAGCTCTTGTGGTTGGGCGCGATCACGGCCGGCCCGTGCTCCGGGATGTTCTCCCTGCCGGTCGCGCGCATCATGAAGAGCAGCCGCAGGACGGGCATCATCAGCACCTTCACCAGCAGCCAGGCGACCTTGCTGGTGCCGCGTCGGGCGATCTCGTGGGCTTCCTCATGGCTCAGGTCAGGCATGCCGACATGCTGTCACGCCGCCTTCCCGCGGGCGCTACGGTCGTGGTCATGTCCACGCTGATCGCCGAAGACCTGCTCCTGCTCCTGCTCGACGACGACTCCGGGAAGCTCGACGCCACCTACCTCACCCCGCTGCTCGGCGGTGCGGTGCTGATCGAGCTGGCCATGGCCGAGGCCCTCGAGGTCCGCAAGAACGGGACCTGGTCGTCCGCGAAGGTGCACGTGCTGACCGACGCCCGGCAGCCGGCCGACGCGATCCTGGTCGAAGCGCTGCGCACCATCGGCGACAAGGAGCGCACCGCCCAGGACCTCGTGAACCGCCTCGGCAAGGGGCTGAAGGAGACCCTGCTCGAGCGCCTGGTCGCGCGCGGCATCATCGCCCACGAGGAGGACAGGGTGTGGGGCATCTTTCCCCGGGAGCGGTGGCCCGCGATCGACTCCAGCCACGAGGACGCCGTACGCCGGCAGCTGGCTGGGGCCCTGCTCGAGGGCGCGCGGCCCGCGGACCGGACCGCCGCGCTGGTCGCGCTGCTGCACGCCGTGAGCAAGGCACACCGCATCCTCGCTGACAACCACGGCATCGCCGCCAAGCAGATCCGCAGCCGGGCCAAGGAGATCGCCGACGGCGAATGGGCGGCCAAGGCCGTGCGCGACGCGGTGGCCTCGGCGCAGGCCGCGATGACCGCAGCCACCACGGCCGCCACGACAGCCGCAGTCGTCTCCTCCTGACGGCCTCGGTCGACGCCGTCAGCTGTAGTAGCGGAGCCGGCGCTCGGCTCGCGTGCGGATGTCCGGCAGCAGCCGGTAGAGGCGTGCCCCCGGGCAGGCCGTGTCGTTGGTGTCGCGGTGACCGTCGATCCGGTACAGCGCAACCCGCCTG
This sequence comes from Nocardioides sp. Soil796, assembly GCF_001429525.1. Lineage (NCBI taxonomy): Bacteria > Bacillati > Actinomycetota > Actinomycetes > Propionibacteriales > Nocardioidaceae > Nocardioides > Nocardioides sp. Soil796. Next base: position 82,449 of record NZ_LMSQ01000017.1, on the reverse strand, counting down.
CCGGCCGGATACTTGTCGCTCCCCTTGGAGTACATCCAGGTGCGGCCCGTTGCGTGCTGGCCGTCCAGGTCGAGCTTCCAGGCCGCGAGACGGACGATCGCGGTGACGGCGTACGTCGTCGGGTTCCTGGACTCGTAGTTGCCGATCACCGCGATGCCGACACTGTTGTGGTTGAAGCCGAGGGTGTGCGCCCCGCGGACTCGCTTGCGGGCCCCACCCGACCGGCCGATCCAGCTGCGGCCGAAGCGGTCGACCAGGAAGTTGTAGCCGATGTCGAACCAGCCGAGCGTCTGCGTGTGGTAGCGGTACATGCCGCGCAGGATGGCGGGGACGTCGGCACGCGAGTAGGTGTTGGCCGAGGCCGTGTGGTGCACGTGCACCTGCTTGATGATGTTGGTGTAGACCGGGGAACCGTTCAGGTAGTCGGGGTTGGGCTTCCACACCGACCGGTCGTAGAGCGGCGGCCGGGGCGCCTTGTTCGGGCGGGCAGCCGCCGACGTCGTGCCTGCCGACGTCGTCCGGGCCACGGTCGTCGCCGTCGCCGCACCCGGACCCTGCGTCGCGGACGCGGCCGGGGTCGCGGTGGCGTCCGCGGCCAGCGCACCCGGGTCGATCAGCACGAGGTCGAGGCCGGTCGTCGCCGTCGTGCGCACCTGGACGCCGTCTGACCTCCCGACCCAGAGCAGCTCGGTGCCGCGTCTCGTGGCCTGCCGTGACTCGGCGTCACCGACTGTCGGCCCGTCGGTCAGCGCCTCGAGATGCGTCCACTCCGACCAGCCGCGCGCGTTGCGGAAGCGCACGTCCACCTCGGGCCGGCCGCTGGCCCAGGTGACCGCGACCATCTTGTAGGCGTCGGTGGTCAGTCGCTGCGTCAGGTGCCGCCCACGCGCATCGGCGACCAGTCCGCGACCTCGCGCCAGCGGCACCGTCGCGGCCCGCACGACACTGCCCTTGTCCTTCACCAGGGGGACGTCGGGAGCGGCGCCGCTCGTGGTGCGCGCGGCGTGGTCGTCGGTGTCGTCGCCCGACCACAGCAGGGCGACCAGGCCGGTGCCCACGAGGGCGGTGACGACGGCCAGGCACAGGGCAACGCGAACGGGCGGGCGGACATGGTCTTTCCGAGTAACAGACATGACCTGATCCATCATGCGTCACATCCGTCACAAATTCGACTCTGCGCGAGCCGTCGACGTGTCGTCGTACGGCCCGCGCACGGTCGCCGTACGGGCGACTCAGCTGAAGTCGAGGTCTCCGGTGCGGGTGCGCTTGAGCTCGAAGAAGTACGGGTACGCCGCCAGCCCGACCGCCGCGTCCCAGAGCTTCCCGGCCTCTTCGCCGCGGGGCACCTTGGTGATCACCGGGCCGAAGAACGCGGAGCCCTCGATCGAGATCACGGGCGTCCCGACGTCCTCGCCGACCTGGTCCATCCCGGCGTGGTGCGACTTCTTCAGCGCCTCGTCGTAGTCGGTGGAGTCCATCGCGTCGGCCAGCTCGAGCGGCAGGTTCGCCTCACCCAGCGCCTTCTCGACCAGGTCGCGGTCGATCGGCTTCTTCTCCAGGTGGATCTGGTTGCCCATCGCCGTGTAGAGCGGCAGCAGCACCTCGTTGCCGTGCGCCTGCTCGGCGGCGATCGCGACCCGCACCGGGCCCCAGGCCGGCTCGAGGAGCTTGCGGTAGTCGGCGGAGATGTCCTTGTCCTGGTTGAGGTAGGCGAGGCTCATCACGTGCCACTCGACCTCGATGTCACGCACCTCCGCGACCTCGAGGACCCACCGGGAGGTGAGCCAGGCGAAGGGGCACAGCGGGTCGAACCAGAAGTCAGCTTTCGTCATGCAACGATCAACCGGCCGGGTCCGGCGATTGTTCCCGGCCTCACAGGACTTGCTCCCGGGAGGTCGGTAACAATTGGATCGCGTTGTGACGTGGGTGACATGATGCGCAGCATGCCTGGAACCAACCTCACCCGCGAGGAAGCGCAGATCCGCGCCGCCCTCCTCAGTGTCGAGTCCTACACCGTGGACCTCGACGTGACCACGTCCGAGACCACCTTCGCCTCGACGACGACCGTGCGCTTCACGTGCACCGAGCCCGGCGCGACGACGTTCGCCGACCTGGTCGACGCGACGATCCACTCGATCACCCTGAACGGCGAGACCGTCGACCCCGCGACGGCGTACGCCGACAGCCGGATCACGCTCGCCGGCCTGGCCGCCGAGAACGAGCTCGTCGTGACCGCCGACTGCACGTACTCCCACTCGGGTGAGGGTCTGCACCGCTTCGTGGACCCGGTCGACGACCGGGTCTACCTCTACTCGCAGTTCGAGGTGCCCGACGCCCGTCGCGTGTTCACCACCTTCGAGCAGCCCGACCTCAAGTCCGTCTTCACGTTCAACGTGACCGCGCCGTCGCACTGGAAGGTCGTCTCCAACGCGCCGACCCCGTCTCCCTCCGACCTGGGCAACGGCAACTCGGTGTGGAACTTCCCCGAGACCAAGAAGATGTCCACCTACATCACCGCGGTCGTGGCCGGCGAGTACCACGAGGTCCTCGACACCTACGAGGGCAAGTTCGGCACGATCCCACTTGGCCACTACTGCCGCCAGTCGCTGGTGGAGTTCCTCGACCGCGACGAGCTGGTGAAGGTGACCAGCCAGAGCTTCGAGTTCTTCGAGGAGCAGTTCGACTTCCCCTACCCGTTCGAGAAGTACGACCAGCTCTACGTCCCCGAGTACAACATGGGCGCCATGGAGAACGCCGGCTGCGTGACACTGCGCGACGAGTACCTCCCCCGCTCCCGCCAGCCGCGCTCGTTCTACGAGTTCCGCACCTCGGTGATCACCCACGAGATGGCGCACATGTGGTTCGGCGACCTGGTCACGATGAAGTGGTGGGACGACCTCTGGCTCAACGAGTCGTTCGCCGAGTGGGCCTGCTACTGGTGCGAGGCCGAGGCCACCGACTTCACCGACGCCTGGACCGGCTTCGCCAACGCGCGCAAGCAGACCGGCTACCGCCAGGACCAGATGCCGTCGACGCACCCGATCGCGGCCGACAACTACGACCTCGAGGCGGTGGAGGTCAACTTCGACATGATCACCTACGCCAAGGGCGCCTCCGTGCTCAAGCAGCTGGTCGCGTGGGTGGGCCTCGACCCCTTCCTCGCCGGCCTGCGCCAGTACTTCAAGGACCACGCCTACGGGAACTCCGAGTTCACCGACCTGCTCAGCGCCCTCGAGAAGGCGTCGGGCCGCGAGCTCGACAGCTGGGCCAAGGAGTGGCTGCAGACCGCCGGCGTGAACACGCTCGCCCCGGTCTTCGAGCTCGACGCCGAGGGCAACTACTCGTCGCTCTCCGTCGCCCAGACCGCCCACCCCGACTGGCCGACGCTGCGTCGCCACCGTCTCGGTATCGGGTTCTACAACCGGGTCGACGGCACGCTGGTCCGCGACACCTATCTCGAGGTCGACGTCGAGGGCGAGTCCACCGACATCACCGAGGCCGTCGGCCTGGCGCAGCCCGACCTGCTGCTGCTCAACGACAACGACCTGGCCTACGCCAAGATCCGGCTCGACGAGCGGTCCCTGGCGACGGTCATCGACGGGCTCTCCTCGCTCGAGGACTCCCTGGCCCGGGCGCTGTGCTGGGGCTCGGCGTGGGACATGACTCGCGACGCGGAGATGGCGGCCACCGACTTCGTGAAGCTGGTGCTGGCCAACATCGGCACCGAGACCGACTCGTGGGGCGTCAGCCGCATCCCGACGTACGCCGCCCAGGCGGTGCACAGCCTCTCCGCACCCGCCAACCGGGCCGCGCTCTCCGACCAGTGGGAGACCGGGCTCCGTGAGCTGCTCGGGTCGGCCGAGCCGGGCAGCGACCACCAGCTGACCTTCGCCCGCAGCTTCGCCGCGACGGCACACACCGACGCAGCACTGGCCGACCTCGAGGCCCTGCTCGACGGCTCACTGGTGCTCGAGGGCCTCGCCGTCGACCAGGACCTGCGCTGGGCGCTGCTGACCGCGCTGGCCAGCGCCGGTCGCGCCGACGACGCCCGCATCGACGCCGAGCTGGAGAACGACAACACCATCTCCGGCAAGGAGCACGCGGCCGCCGCCCGTGCCGCACGCCCGGACGCCGACGCCAAGGCCGCCGCGTTCCAGGCCGCCATGCTCGACGCGTCGACACCCAACGAGACCGCGCGCAGCATCGCGCTCTCGTTCCACCAGCCGGGGCAGGAAGAGGTGCTGGCGCCGTACGTCGCGAAGTACCTCGAGGCCGCCGACTCGGCGTGGAGCACACTCGGCGCGCACAAGGCGTCGGTGGCCATGGAGTACATGTTCCCGCGGGTGCTGGCCTCGTCCGAGCTGCTCGAGAGCGTGGACGCCTGGCTCGCGTCGACCCGGGCCAACCCCGGCGCGAAGCGCTACGTGCTCGAGGGCCGGGCCGACGTCGCCCGCTACCTGGCCGCCCAGGAGCGCGACGCGCAGTAGCTCCGGCGCGCTTCCCACGAAATACAGTTGCTCCCCACGGAAAATTCTCCGTGGGGAGCAACTGTTTCCCCGGTGCACCGGGGAAAACGACAGCGGTGAACCAGCCTGCCGGGCGTCGGCCGGGCGTCAGTCAGGCGTTGGTCTGGTGCAGGGTCTTCGGGCCGTGGGCGTGCTCGGCGATCTGCGTGATGCCCTGGCGCACGCCGTCGGCGAGGTTGCCCTCGGCGAAGTGCGACTGCATCGCGGTCACGACGTGCGCGATCTCGGCGTCGGTCACCTTGCGGCGTACGGCGGCACCCGTGACGATCTCGAGGATCCGCGAGCCCGGGTCGACCAGGATCAGGATGCTCTTGGTCGGTGCGACCAGGGTGTTGTGCAGGCGCGTCGCGAACGGCCGGGGCTCACCCTCGACCGGGCCGACGAACACCGAGAACTCGAAGCGGCACAGCTGCTCCGCCTTGCGGATCGTGGTGTCGATCGCGAGCCGCTCGGCGTTGCTGAAGTAGTCACCACTTGCCACTTGCGCCACCCGCCTGCGAAGCCTCGGTGTCGGGAGCGGCGAGCTCGTCGTTGCTCTTGCGCGGGCCGCCGAACCACTCGGGGTCGGGGCCGTGGGCGCCGCCGGAGAGCTTCTCGCCGCGGGCCAGGGCCGGCAGGTAGACGGCCAGGGCGATCAGGAGGAACAGGAGGATCGGGACACCCGCGAGCAGGGCGAGAGCGTGCACCGGGTCGACGTCGGCCGGGTTGCTCCAGCCGTCGGGCACGCTGGCTCCGGCCGGCGAAGCGAGAATCACCCCTCCACCGACGATGCCGAGCATCGCCGTGGCTGTCGCGAACCGTGCAGCGCGTCGCATCGCGCGAAATTCAGTCGAGGTGTTCACACCCAGCATGATATCGGCTCCTGACTTTGCCTCGCGCCATGGTGCCCGTAGCCTCCGTCACATGCCAGCACTCGACCAGTACGACCAGTGCGGACAGGACGGAGCAGTCTCCTGCCGCGTGGTCTGGAAAATGACCGGAAACGAGACCGCGGCCGACCTCGCCGAGTGGCTGATCGGCAAGCCCCTGGCGATCGCCGGGCTCATCCTGATCGCGCTCGTCGCGAGGTGGCTGCTCCACCGACTGATCGACCGGGTCGTGCGCCAGACCGAGGACGGATCGGTCACCGGGCGGGTCAGCAACATGACGTTCGGCGGCCGTTCCGTCGGCTCACGCTTCGGCATCAGTCCCACCGACGCCGCCACCCGCAGGATGGCTCGGGCGCGCACCATGGGCTCGCTGCTCAAGAGCATCGTCACCGGCGTGATCTTCACGATCGTGCTGATCATGACGATCTCGGAGCTCGGCTACGACGTGGCTCCACTGATCGCCAGCGCCGGAATCCTCGGTGTCGCGCTCGGCTTCGGCGCCCAGGCGCTGGTGCGCGACTTCCTCAGCGGCATCTTCATGATCTTCGAGGACCAGTACGGCGTGGGCGACTCGATCGATGTCGGCGAGGCCACCGGCACGGTCGAGGCGGTGGGCCTGCGGGTCACCCGTCTGCGCGACGTGAACGGCACCGTCTGGTACGTCCGCAACGGCGAGATCCTGCGAGTCGGCAACATGAGCCAGAACTGGGCCCGCACCGTGCTCGACGTGGCCGTGGCCTACCACGAGGACATCTCTCGCGTACGCCGCGTGCTCGCCGACGTCGCCCACGACCTGTGGCAGGACGACGAGTTCCGCGGTGTCGTCATCGAGGAGCCGGAGATCTGGGGCGTGCAGGAGGTCGGCGCCAACGGCGTGCTGATCCGGGTCGCCCTGAAGACCGCGCCTCAGGAGCAGTGGGCGGTCGGTCGCGAGCTGCGCCAGCGGATCAAGGCGCGCTTCGACTTCGAGGGCATCGAGGTGCCCTATCCCGAGTGGGTCGTGCGGGACCCCGCCCACCAGGGCAGTGCCGTGGCACCGACGGGCTCCACGGCACCCACCCCGGAGGCGGACGGCTCGTCAGCCGAGTGACGCGCTCAGCGTGATCGTCGTACCCGTGAGGGCCTGACTGACCGGGCAGTTCGCCTTCGCGTCCTCGGCGGCCGCGACGAACGCTGCCTCGTCGATGCCCTCGACCGCGCCGACCACCGTCAGGTGGATGCCGGTGATGCCGGTGCCCGGGGTGAACTCGACGTCGGCCTTGGTGTCGAGCGTCGTCGCGGGGGTGCCGGCCTTGGCCAGGCCGTTGGAGAAGGCCATGGAGAAGCAGGCCGAGTGTGCGGCGGCGATCAGCTCCTCGGGGCTCGTCTTGCCGCCCGGCTCCTCGGCGCGGGCCGGCCAGGACACGTCGTAGGTGCCGAGTCCGCTGGAGTCGAGGGTGACCTTGCCGGAGCCCTCGAACAGGGTGCCTTCCCAGCGAGTGCTGGCGGTGCGGGTCGTTGCCATGGTGCTCCTCCGTGTGCGGATGGGGTGCCGGTGTCGGCGGGACGCTGCCGAGTCTTCCACGGCGGGGTCGGCCCCGGGTAGGAGTCGGTTCGGGCGTCCCGGCCACAATGGGGGCATGGGCAGCGACGACGTGACGTTCTACGACGAGATCGGTGGCTTCGAGACCTTCCGCCGCATCGTCGGCCGGTTCTACGAGGGCGTCGCCACCGACCCGCTGCTGCGGCCGATGTATCCCGAGGAGGACCTCGGGCCCGCGACCGAACGCTTCACGCTGTTCCTGGTGCAGTATTGGGGTGGCCCCACGACCTACTCCGACAACCGTGGCCACCCTCGTCTTCGCATGCGGCACGCGCCGTTCACGGTGACCCCGGCCGCGGCCGAGCGCTGGCTGGTGCACTTCCGGGCCGGTCTCGACTCCGTCGAGCTGACACCAGAACAGGACAAGCGGTTCTGGGACTACGTGACACACGCAGCCCAGTTCATGGTCAACTCGCTCGAGTGAGCTCGCGCCGCAGCACCTCGCGGTAGGCCTCCGGGGCCGGGGCCGCGGTCTGCGTCTCCTGGTCGAAGGTCACCATCACGACTCGGGCCCGGCTCAACACCCGCTCGCCGTCGAGGATCTCCGACTCGACGACGAACGACGAGTTCCCCACGTGTGAGATCCGGGAGCGGACGTCGTACGCCTCGGGGCGGAAGAGGATCGGGGTCTTGTAGGTGACGTTCATCTGGGCCAGCACCATCGGCACCCGGGTGGTGCCCTCGCTGACGCCCTCCCAGATCTGCATCATGTAGGCGATGCGGGCCTCCTGGAAGTACTCGAAGTACTTCACGTTGTTGACGTGGCCGTAGACGTCGACGTCGGAGAACCGCACCCGCAGCGGGTAGTGCCCACCCTCCACGGCGGGAGCCGGCGTCAGCGGCGCGGTCGGCGGCAGCGGGCTGTCCTCGAGGAACCGGGTCAGGGTCGCGCGCTCGTCGGCCGAGATGCGGCGCGGCCGTTCCTCGGCGAAGACGAACGGGGTGAGCACCGAGGTCGCCTGCAGGTAGACCACGCGGCCCTCGGGAGTCTCGTCGTACACCTCGTAGGCCATCGTGAACGTGGCCGCCCTGATCTCGCTGACCCAGCTCTCGATCTTGACCGGCTCGGCACGGAAGGTGAGCGGGCGGGTGTACTTCACGTCGTGGCTGACCACGACCACGCCCTCGGCCAGGTCGTTGGCGCGACTGTCGGGGGCGTGCGTCAGCAGCATGTCGATGCGCGCCTCCTGGAGGTAGTCGACGTACGTCACGTTGTTGACGTGACCGAGCAGGTCGAGGTCGGCCCAGCGGATGGGGCACTCGTAGACATGGCGCACGCCGTCAGTCTCCCAGAGGGATGCGGGCCCGGCTGATGGGACCTCCTCCCCGGACAGACGTCGGACCGGATTACTCTGGCCGGAGTAGCACGACCCCTTCACCCCTGATCGGAGAAACATGCCCGAGGCAGTCATCGTTTCCGTTGCTCGCTCCCCCATCGGGCGAGCCAACAAGGGCTCGCTCAAGGACTTCCGTCCCGACGATCTCACCGCACTGATCGTCAAGACGGCGCTGGACAAGATCCCTGCTCTCGACCGCAACACGGTCGACGACCTCTACCTCGGCTGCGGTCTCCCCGGTGGCGAGATGGGCAACAACATGGGGCGCATCGTCAACGTGCTCAACGACATGGACCAGGTGCCGGGCGCAACGATCACCCGCTACTGCGCTTCGTCGGTGCAGACCACCCGGATGGCGTTCCACGCGATCAAGGCCGGCGAGGGTGACGTGTTCATCTCGGCCGGCGTCGAGACGGTGTCGCGCTTCAAGAACGGCACCTCCGACCACATCCCGAACACCCGCAACGCGGTCTTCGACGACGCCATCGCGCGCACCGACAAGTACGCCGAGGGCGGCCAGGACTGGCACGACCCGCGCGAGGACGGCCTGCTCCCCGACGCCTACATCGCCATGGGCCAGACCGCGGAGAACGTCGCCCGGCTGCGCGGTCTTGACCGCAAGGAGCTCGACGAGTTCGGCGTCCGCTCGCAGAACCTGGCCGAGAAGGCGATCAACGACGGCTTCTGGGCCCGCGAGATCACCCCGGTCACCACGCCCGACGGCACCGTGGTCTCCACCGACGACGGTCCCCGGGCCGGCGTCACGTACGACGCGATCTCGCAGCTGCAGCCGGTCTTCCGGCCCGACGGCGTGGTCACCGCCGGCAACTGCTGCGCCCTCAACGACGGCGCCGCGGCCGTGGTGATCATGTCCGACACCAAGGCCGCCGAGCTCGGCCTCACCCCGCTGGCGCGCATCGTGTCGACCGGCGTCTCGGGCCTCTCCCCCGAGATCATGGGCCTCGGCCCGGTCGAGGCGACCAAGCGCGCCCTGGCCAACGCCAACATGAGCATCGGCGACATCGACCTCGTCGAGATCAACGAGGCGTTCGCCGCCCAGGTCGTGCCGTCGTACCAGGACCTCGGCATCGACATCGACCGGCTCAACGTCAACGGTGGTGCGATCGCGGTCGGCCACCCGTTCGGCATGACCGGCGCGCGCCTGCAGAACACGATGATCAACTCGCTGGACTGGCACGACAAGTCCACCGGCCTGATCACCATGTGCGTCGGTGGCGGCCAGGGCATGGCGCTGATCCTCGAGCGCGTCTGAGCTCCACACCGCCTGTACGAAGGCCCCCGGGACACTCCCGGGGGCCTTCGTCATTCGCGACATCGCATGTTCGGGGGTCCCGCACGTCTAGACTGCCCGGCATGACGGACAGCATCTCGGACGCTGCCGCCGCGAAGACTCGTTGGCTCGATCCTGATCAACAACGTGCGTGGCGTGCATACATGGTGGGGACCACCCTGCTCACGGACCGCCTCGACGACGAGCTTCGTGACGCCTTCGGCATCGGCCTGAACGAGTACGAAGTGCTGGTGCGCCTCTCCGAGCGCGAGGACCACTCCCTGCGGATGTCCGCGCTGGCGGACGCCATGCGGTTCAGCCGGAGCCGGGTCACCCACACCATCAAGCGTATGGAGGCCGCCGGCTGGGTGCGCCGCAGCGAGGCCACCGACGACGGGCGCGGCATCTTCGCGCACCTCACCGAGACCGGTTTCGCCCTGCTGGTCAGGGCCGCCCCGATCCACGTGGCCGGCGTCCGCGCCCACCTGGTCGACCTCGTCGCGGGCGACGACTTCGCCGCGATGGGCCGGGTCATGGACGCGGTCGTCGACCAGCTGGCCGAGGACCACCCCGAGGCCGATCTCCGCACCCCCGGCAGCTGAGCGGCCTCGTGGGCGCTCGCGGAGCGACCACGATCGTGCACAGGGGCTGTCTAGACACACGAGAACGCGAAGAAGCGACCCGGACCATGCAGGTGCACGGTCCGGGTCGCTTCACGTCGTACGGCGGGTGCCGCCATCCGAGTCAGTCGCGGGTGAGGCGGCGGTGCGTGACGCGGTGCGGACGGGCCGCGTCTGCGCCGAGGCGCTCGATCTTGTTCTCCTCGTAGGAGGCGAAGTTACCCTCGAACCAGAACCACTTGGCCGGGTCCTCCTCGTCGCCCTCCCACGCCAGGATGTGGGTGGCGACACGGTCGAGGAACCACCGGTCGTGCGAGGTGACCACGGCGCAGCCGGGGAAGTCGAGGATCGCGTCCTCGAGTGACGACAGGGTCTCGACGTCCAGGTCGTTGGTGGGCTCGTCGAGGAGCAGCAGGTTGCCGCCCATCTTCAGGGTCAGCGCCAGGTTGAGGCGGTTGCGCTCACCACCGGAGAGCACGCCGGCCTTCTTCTGCTGGTCGGGGCCCTTGAAGCCGAACGACGCGACGTAGGCCCGCGAGTTCATCTCGAAGTTGGCGACCTTGATGAAGTCGAGCCCGTCGGAGACGACCTCCCACACGTTCTTGTTGGGGTCGATGCCGCCGCGGCTCTGGTCGACGTACGACAGCTTCACCGTCTGGCCGACCTTGAGCTCGCCCTCGTCGGGTTGCTCGCCGCCGGTGATCATGCGGAACAGCGTGGTCTTGCCGACGCCGTTCGGGCCGATGACGCCGACGATGCCCGCGCGGGGCAACGTGAACGACAGGTCGTGGAACAGGGTGCGGTCGTCGAAGCCCTTGGCCAGGTCATGGGTCTCGAGCACGATGTCGCCGAGTCGTGGGCCTGCCGGGATGTTGATCTCGGACGTGTCGATCTTGCGCATCCGGTCGGCTTCCTTGGCCATCTCCTCATAGCGCGCGAGACGCGAGCGGCTCTTGGTCTGCCGGGCCTTGGCGTTGGAGCGGACCCACTCGAGCTCCTTCTCCAACATCTTGGCGCGCTTGGCGTCCTTCTGGCCCTCGATCTTGAGCCGGGACTGCTTGGTCTCGAGGTACGTCGTGTAGTTGCCCTCGTAGGGGTGGGCCTGGCCGCGGTCGAGCTCGAGGATCCAGGTCGCGACGTTGTCGAGGAAGTACCGGTCGTGGGTGACCGCCAGGACGGCGCCCGGGTAGTCCTTGAGGTGGTTCTCGAGCCACTGCACGGACTCGGCGTCAAGGTGGTTGGTGGGCTCGTCGAGGAGCAGCAGGTCGGGCTGCTGGAGCAGCAGCTTGCAGAGGGCGACCCGGCGACGCTCGCCACCGGAGAGGTTGTCGACGATCGTGTCCGGCGGCGGGCAGCGCAGTGCGTCCATGGCCTGCTCGAGGCGGCTGTCGAGGTCCCACACGTTGGCGGCGTCGAGCTCGCTCTGGAGGTCACCGGCCTCCGCGTTGATCTTGTCGAGATCGGCGTCGGGGTCACCCATGGCCATGTAGAGCGCGTCGAGGCGTGCCATCTTGGCCTTGGTCTCGGCGACGGCCTCCTCGACGTTCTCGAGGACGGTCTTGCCCTCGGACAGCGGCGGCTCCTGCTGGAGCATGCCGACGGTCGCGCCAGGGGTCAGGATGGCGTCGCCGTTGTTGGCCTTGTCGAGCCCGGCCATGATCTTCAGCAGGGACGACTTGCCGGTGCCGTTGGGCCCGACGACGCCGATCTTCGCGTCGGGGAGGAACGAGAGGGTGACGTTCTCGAGGACAACCTTGTCGCCGTGCGCCTTGCGGACGTTACGCAGTGTGAAGACATACTCAGCCATGGGCGCGAGCCTACGGTGCGCGGGCGGTTCGGCTCCAACCGGTGCCCGCCGAGGAACCTGTCTGAGACCAATCGTCCGGTGAGGGCGTCTTGAGGGTGACGGTCCCAACGGGGGACCGAACGGACAAGGAGGCGCAGGCGTGAAGGACCCACGGGGGAACGATCGCGACTACTCGGAGTTCGTCGCCGCACGGTCGAACCAGCTCTACCGGCACGCCTACCTGCTCACCACCTCGCCGCACGGTGCCGAGGATCTCCTGCAGATCGCCCTCGCCAAGGCGTACGTCGCCTGGTCGCGGGTGGCCCGTGCCGATGACCCGGTGGCCTACGTGCACGGCATCGTCACCAAGTCGTTCCTCTCCGAACGGCGTCGGCGCAGCAGCACGGAGCTCACGCTCGCCGAGCTGCCCGACCGTGGAGCGACCGACGCGGACCCGGCCCAACGCCTGGCCCTGATGCAGGCACTGGGCACGCTCGGGCGACTCGACCGGGCCGTCGTGGTGCTGCGCTACTGGGAGGACCTGAGCCTGCGCGAGACCGCGCACCAGCTCGGGATCAGCGAGCCGGCGGTGAAGAACCGCAGCCTGCGCGCGCTCCGCTCCCTGCGGGAGCTGCTGGGTGAACCTGCCGCCCTGTCCGATTCAGCGAATGGAGACCAGCGATGAACCTGGAACCGCACCACGACGACTGGGCAGACCACGACGAGCATGCAGTGCGCGACGTGCTGCACTCCTCGATGAACGACGTCTCGGCACCCCTCGGTGTCGAGGTCGGCGCCCGCCGGCTCGGACGCCGGATGCGGACGCGTCGGCGCCTCGGAGGACTCGCGGCCGGCGGCGTGGCAGCAGCCGCCCTGGCGATCGGCGTACCCATGGTGATCGGCGGCGGCAACGGGGTCGACGAGCGCCCCGACAACAGCGCCGTCGCCACCGAGCCCTCCTCGTCGCCCAGCGAGGACGGCACGCAGCGCGACCCGAACGCCCCCGCCTGGTGGAGCATGCCGGCCGGCGAGATGGCCGAGACACTCGCCGACCTCCTCCCCGCCGGCGTGACGCTCAGCGACCCGGTGACCACCAACACCGACCGTGCACCGGGTGAGCCACTGGCCGAGATGGAGGGCTATCTGGTCGCCACGCTCACCACCGAGGACGGGCCCGGCAAGGTCAACCTGGCCTTCTCCGGCAGCGAGCCTGCCGGCGCCTCCACCGTCGACGGTGGGGAGGAGTCGGAGGTCCCGTCGTCGATCGGCGAGTCGCAGCCCGACGCCGAATCCTCGGAGGACGACCCGGTCGAACCGGCCGGGCCGGAAGGCGATGCCCGCTACAACTGCGACCCGGCCGGGGTCACGAATCCGAAGGACTGCACGGTGATCCGTGACGACGCCGGCCGGGTAATCGGGCGCATCCTCGACACCACGGTCAAAGGCGTGCGTGACCTGTCGGTCACCCTGGTCACCCCGGACAACGGCACGGTGATGATCAACGTGGCCAACACCCTGTCCGAGAAGTGGCCCTACGGTGCGACGCCCACGGCTCCCGACGTGGCCCTCACGCTGGCACAGTTGAGGACCATCGCCGAGAACCCGGTCTGGACGTCGTACCGACCCTGACCCCGGTCGCCCGGTGCAGCACCGGGAGTCGGTCGCTCAGGCGGCCGGCTCCTCGGTGCGTTCGCGGGCCACGAAGTCGTCGATCGTCTCGCCGTTGCTGCTGATCTGGGGCCCACCGACGCCGAAGCCGGCGTTGTGCTCGGCGATGACCTGCGGGTCGATTCCCTCACCCGAGCCGCCCTCACTCTTGGTGAACGAGGCCGTGCCCTTGTTGAAGTCGTGGCCCACCGAGATCGCCTCGACCACGTGGTTGACGTGTTCGTTGCCCTGCTCGTCCTTCCAGATCTGGGCGGTGAGTCGGCCGTGCACCACCACGGCGTGGCCGGAGGCCAGCGACTCCGCGCAGTTGATGCCGAGGGTGCGCCAGGCATTCACGGTGTACCAGTTGGTCGGCGAGTCGACCCACGCCGACTGCGGCTTGTTGTAGCGCCGCGGCGTGGAGGCGACCCGGAAGGTGGCCAACGGTGCGCCGCCCGCGTCACGGAAGTTCACCTCCGTGCCGACCCAGCCCTGGAAGGTGATCATCGTTTCGTTCATGTCGTGCGTCCTTGTCTCTCGATCGGTTTCGATGGGACAAGACTGCGGAGCCGGTACGACGAACGCCGGCCCGAGCAGCACGCACTGTGGAGAACCCGCACACGAACCGACATGTGAGCGAAAACCGGTCGCCCACCGTCGCAACTGGCGACGGGTCGACCCGAACTGGCGACGGGTCGACCCGAACTGGCGACAGGTCGACCCGAACTGGCGACAGGTCAGCGCAGGGCGGCGGCGAGACCTTCGCGGACCCGGCCGTAGGCGTCGAGCTCGCCCTCGATCGGCTGGATCACGAGGTTCTGGCTGATCCCGCGGATCTGCGCCCGCAGACCCTTGTCGGCGGCGCGCGCCCGCGACCGCGCGGTCAGTGAGACCAGCACCTTGCAGAACAGGGCCAGCACGATGCCGAGCAGCACTCCCCCGATCAGCATCAGCGTCGGGATCGGGAAGCCGGCCAGGTCGGGCGTCGGCGGCTCGGGCATGCGCAGGTAGGCCATCACGGCCAGCACGCCGAGCCAGATGCCCCCGGCGAGCGCAGTGAGGATCAGCAACCACTGCAGCACCCGGACGGTGCTGGCCCACCACGGCAGCTTCGCGACGCCGAGGTCGGTGCCGGCCAGCGCAGTGTCGAGCTCGTCGCCGATGCGCTCGTTGTTGGACACCGAGGCGTTGCGGACCGCGGTACGCCACGGCTCGGTCAGCCCGGAGCCCACCTCGTCGGCGACACCACGCACGGCCGCATCGACCCGGGCCCGCTGCACCTTGGTGGCCTGCGGGATCGAGGTGCGCGAGGCCCTGGTCAGCGCCCGCCCCTCCTTGCCGAGGTCGAGGTGCAGCCGCTTGAGCGGGTCGGGCTTGAGCTTCGAGATCCAGGAGGTGACCGGCCAGCCGGTGGCCCGTCCGGCGCGGATCCGGGTGGAGGACTCCACTGCGTCGACCACGATCGGCACACCGGCCGCGTCGGCGAAGGCGTTCTCCAGCTCGGCGACGCGCTCCTTGGTCGGAGAGGCGGCACGGCCGGTGCCGGAGGCCGCGGAGAGGCTCTCGGCGACGGCCTTCACGTCGGCCTCCAGCCGCGACTTGGTGGCCTTCTTCCCGGCCACCCGCTTGGCGAGCTCGTCCTTGAGCGCGTTGAGCCCGAGGTCCTCGCGTGCGCTGATCGGGAGCACCTTCACCTCGCCGAGGCCGTCGGCGTCGAGCAGCCGGCGTACGTCGGCGACCATCGCGTCACGACGGTCGGGGGCGACGGTGTCGATGTGGTTGAGCACCACGATCATGATGCCCGCGTGGCCGGCCAGCGGCTTGAGGTAGCGGTCGTGCACCGCGGCGTCGGCGTACTTCTGCGGGTCGAGGACCCACACGAGCACATCGGCCAGCTTGACCAGCCGGTCGACCTCGAGGTGGTGGGAGACCTCGGTGGAGTCGTGGTCGGGCAGGTCGAGCAGCACGGTGCCGTTGAGGCGCCTGTCCTCGCGACCCGTGTCGAGCATGGAGTCGCGGGTGACCTGGTGCCGGGAGGGGATGCCGAGCCACTCCAGCAGCTCCTCGGCGCCGTCGCGGCCCCACACGCAGGCAGTGGCCCACGACGTCGTGGGGCGGCGTACGCCGACCGCGGAGAGCTCGAGCCCGGTGAGTGCGTTGAAGGTCGAGGACTTGCCGGACCCGGTCGCACCGGCCAGCGCGATGACGGTGTGCTCGGCGGAGAGCCGCAGGCGGCTGCTCGCGCGGTCCACCACGGCCTGGCCCTCGTCGACGAGGGCGTCGTCGAGCCGGCCGCGTGCCTGCTGCACGGCGGCCTCGAGCCCGGCGACGCGAGCTCCCAGATCGGATCCCCTGGAGACCAGCTTCTTGGCCCCTTCGAGCAACGACGTCATCTTCTCCCTCGGAGATTCACATGGGCTTGTGGCGAAACTCTATGCAACGGCTGGTGCTCAGGCCGAATGGTCGCCGCCGCCGGGACGCTCACGGTTCGCGAATCGCTCGTCGGTGACCCTGCGGGCGGCCTTGCGCAGCCGCTCCGGCCCGTCGGCGTCGACCCCGAGCGCGTCGACGAGTGTCGTGAACCGCGCACGCTCGGTGGCCAGCAACGCGTCCACCCGCCGGGTCAGGTCGCGCCGGGCCCGCTCGGCCAGCTCGCGGACCGCCTGGTCGCCGAACACCGCCTCGAGGAGCTTCTGCCCGATCACCGCACTGCCCCCCGCGATGCCGGCCTCGGCACCGGTCACGCCGGCGGTGTGGGCGAAGACGATCACCATCAGGGCAACCGAGAGGCCGTTGACGCCGTAGGCCAGGAACCGGGCGGTGCCCCGCTTGTCGGCGCCCTCGCTGCGCACCATGTCGAGCACGTCCTGCTGCCACTCGCGCACGGCCCGCTCGGCGTCGCGCCGGAACTCGCGTGACGCCCGGCCGAGGTCGACGGAGCCACCGGCCAGCAGGGCCTTGCCCTGGGCGGTCGAACGCCAGGCCCCGGCGGCACGTTCGGCCGCGGCCTCGGCGTGCTCGAGCAGCAGCGTCTCGAGGCCGGACTCGACCGCGACGGTGACCCGCTCGGCCTGGTGCGGCTTGCCCTTCACGGCGGCGACCACACGGTCGCGCACGCGTCCGACCCGGGACTCCAGGGAACGCAGCAGCTCTCCGGTGCCGACGAACTCCTGCCACCGGGCCAGCACCTCGCCGCGCAGCAGGGTGCCGTCGGCACTGGCGCTGGCGATCGCCTCGGCCGCGTCGTCGTACGCCGTGTCGACGTCGGCGCGCAGGGATGCGGTGGCCGCCACCTGCTCGTCCAGGGCGTCGGCGACGGCGTACGCCCGCGAGGACACGGAGCGGATGGCGCCCTCGAGGGTCTGCTTGACCACGGCAGCCCGCGCGTCGGCGTCGGCGGCCAGCGACTCGAGCCAGCCCCTGATGTCCTTCACCGCGGCGGCGGGCAGCAGGCCCTGGTCGTCGACGGTGCCCTCGGTGACCACGAACAGCGGCGAGTCCTTGAGCCCGCGGCTGGCCAGCATGCGGGCCAGGTGGGCGGCAACGGTCTCGATGGCGTCGGCGGGAGTGCGGTCGAGGACGATCGCGACCGCGGTGCTGCGGTCGGCTGCCTGCTTGAGGAACTCCCACGGCACCTGGTCGGCGTACCGCGCGGCGGAGGTGACGAAGAGCCAGAGGTCGGCGGCGGCCAGCAGCTGCGCGGCCAGGGTGCGGTTGCGCTCCTCGACGGAGTCGATGTCGGGTGCGTCGAGCACGGCCAGCCCGGCCGGCACGGAGTCCGCGGGCACCAGCTGCAGGGCGGACGGGTCACCGGTGGCCCGCTCGGTGCGCTCGAGGTCGGGGAGGATGCGGTCCTGGCCGAACCAGTGCGCGTCCTCGGGGTTGTGCACGAGGACGGGAGACCGCGTCGTCGGGCGGAGCACGCCGGGCTCGGTCACCCGGGTGCCGACCAGCGAGTTCACCAGCGTCGACTTGCCGGCGCCCGTCGAGCCACCGACCACGGTCAGCAGGGGCGCGTCGATCGTCATCAAACGCGGGATGACGTAGTCCTCGAGCTGGTCGACCATCTCGGTGCGAGCGGCACGCTGCTCGTCCACCCCGGGTACGTCGAGCGGGAGCGGCGACTCCTGGAGCGCGCCGCGCAGTCGCACGAGCGCGGTGAGCATCGTCGTGGAGCCACTCATCGGTGACGGCCTCCTGCAGGAATGGGCGTGGGGAACGCGATCAGGGGCCGAACCGCGTGCATGCGCTCCACGAACGCCTGTCCCCGCTGGGCAAAGTTACGGGGCGCCGTGCCCCGGAGCACGCGATGGTGAAGGTACCCCAGTTCGACTGCCGCCTGCTGATAGTCCCTCATCGCCTGCGCGCCGCGGGCACCGCCTCGGGCCCGGGCGAAGGCGCGGGCCTGGCGTCGGGCGCGCAGGTCGACGACGTGCGGGATGTCCTGCGGCGCGATCAGGCCCCGGGCCGCGGCGTCCTGGAGTGCCCGGGCGAGCAGGTCGCGCTCACGGGTGCGGGTCCACACCGCGAGCACCACGAGCAGCACGAACACCGGGATCATCACCAGCAGGTAGACGCCGAAGAAGCCGGCGCCGTTGGCCAGCAGCGTCGAACCGTTCCAGGCGGCGTGCAGCCCGACCGCGAGGGCGTAGCCGACGACCGGGCCGAGGATGCGGACGGCGGTCGACCGGCTCGAGACCGCCAACCCGATGCCGATGCCGGTCATCGCGGTGAACAGCGGGTGCGCGAACGGGCTGACGATGCAGCGGACCACGAAGGTCGCGCCGAGTCCGGGGAGCCCGCCGGGCGCACCGCCCTCGGTGCCGTTGTAGGCCGCGGTCAGATAGAGGATGTTCTCGGTGAACGCGAAGCCGATGCCGACCATGCCGGCGTAGACGATGCCGTCGAGGATGCCGTCGAACTCCTGGCGTCGCCAGACCAGCAGGAGCACCAGGAACAGTCCCTTGGTGAGCTCCTCGGACAGCGGCGCGACGATCGCCAAGGATGCTTCGTTGGACCAGCCGCCCACGAAACCGCCGACGCCCTGCACCACCAGGGCCAGGAACGTCGCGACGAAGGCACCCCAGGCCAGGCCGAGCGCGAGCAGCGTCTTCGGCTCCGGTTCGTAGCGGTCGAGCCACAGGTAGCAGGCGATCAGCGGCCCGACCGGGACCAGCGCGAAGATCGCCGCGAGCACCACCGAGGGGCCTTCTCCGGACAGCGCTGTCACCAACGCGATCGGGATCGCCGCCAGCGCCGCGATCAACGAGACCACGATGGTGAAGACGAGGCTCTCGTGGCGGCGTACAGGCATGGGGGGAAGCGTATCTGCTCGCGTGGCGGGTGAGTCGTATGGTGGAGTCGTGAGCGAGATCGAGAACACACACCCCGAGTCCTCTGACCATTCGGCAACACCCCAGCCGAAGACCGAGTCCCACGACCAGGCCGTCCCGGAGGCATGGTCCGCCTTCATGCGCCAGGGCTGGGCAGACCGCGAGTCCGACGTACCCCCGCATCCCGTGACGGCGCCCGCCGCGGCCCGCCGCCAGCGCCTGTCCGACGCGTTCCCCGGTGAGCGCCTGGTGATCCCGGCCGGCAACTACAAGGTGCGCGCCAACGACACCGACTACCGGTTCCGCCCCGACACGGCGCACACCTACTTCTCCGGCAACCAGACCTCCGACGCGGTGCTCGTCGTCGACGGTGGCGAGGCGGTGCTCTACGCGCGCCCGCGCTCGGGCCGTGACACCGACGAGTTCTTCCGTGACCGCCAGTACGGCGCACTCTGGGCCGGCCGGCGTGCCTCGCTGGGCGAGATCTCCGCGTCCCTCGGCGTGACCACCAAGCACATCGACGACCTGCCGGCGGCGCTGTCCGGCACCGGGAAGACCCGCGTGCTGCGCGGCATCGACCGCACGGTCGACGGCCTCGTCACCGGCGACGAGGAGCGCGACCGCGACTTCGCCCGCGTCGCGTCCGAGATGCGACTGGTCAAGGACGACTGGGAGCTCGGCGAGCTGGCCGAGGCGTGCGACATCACCACGCTCGGCTTCGAGGACTCCGTCCGTGACTGGGACAACGTCCTGAAGTACGGCGAGCGCTGGATCGAGGGCACGTTCTTCCGCCGGGCGCGCGCGATGGGCAACGACATCGGCTACGACTCCATCGTCGGCGGCGGCAGCCACGCCACGACCCTGCACTGGATCGAGAACTCCGGCCCGGTCACGCCCGGCGAGATGCTGCTGCTCGACATGGGCGTCGAGGGCACCAACCTCTACACCGCCGACGTCACCCGCACGATCCCGGTCGACGGCACCTTCACCCCGTTGCAGCGCGACCTCTACGACCTCGTCCACACCGCGCAGGAGGCCGGCATCCAGGCCGTGCGCCCCGGCGTACCCTTCCTCGCCGCGCACCACGCCGCGATGGAGGTGCTGGCCACCGGGCTCGGCGACATGGGCCTGCTCCCGGTCTCCGTCGAGGAGGCGCTCGACCCCGAGTCGAAGGTCTACTCCCGTTGGACCCTCCACGGCACCAGCCACATGCTCGGCCTCGACGTGCACGACTGTGGCTCCGCGGCGCCGGAGGTCTACCCGAAGGGCGACCTGGCCGAGGGCATGGTGCTCACGGTCGAGCCGGGGCTCTACTTCCAGGAGGACGACCTGCTCGTCCCCGAGGAGCTGCGCGGCATCGGCATCCGCATCGAGGACGACATCGTGGTCACCGCCGACGGGTTCAAGAACCTGTCGGAGTCCCTGCCCCGCACGTCGTCCGACGTCGAGGCCTGGATGGCGCGACTGCAGGGCTGATGCGCTGGTTCGCGGCAATGCTGGCCGTCGCCGGGCTGACGCTGGTCACTCTGTCTGTGGGCGCGCTCGTCCCCGGCACGGCGCAGGCCGCCGACCGCTTGCCGTTGCCGGTCGGGACCCACTGGGACTACCAGCTCGGCGGTGCCCGGCCGGTGCCGGCGTCGGTCGGCGTCGTGCTGCGTGATCGCCGCGCGACGCCGGTCCGGGGCCGCTACAACATCTGCTACGTCAACGCGTTCCAGACCCAGCCCGACGAAGGACGGTTCTGGCGCACCCGCCAGCACCTGATCCTCAAGCGCGACGGTCGCCCGGTCGTCGACTCGGCCTGGGGCGAGAAGCTCCTCGACCTCCGTACACCGGCCAAGCGGCGCGCCCTCGCCCACATCGTGGGCGCGTGGATGTCCGGCTGCGCCCGGGCCGGCTTCGACGCCGTCGAGCTCGACAACCTCGACTCGTTCTCCCGCAGCCGACGACTCATCACGCCGCGCCAGACCAAGGCGTACGCCGCATTGCTGACGCGCCGGGCCCACCGGTCCGGGCTCTCGGTCGCCCAGAAGAACTGGCCGGCCCTCGACGGACGACGCATCGGCTTCGACTTCGCGGTCGCCGAGGAGTGCGCGCGCTGGCACGAGTGCGGCGCCTACGCGGCCCACTACGGACGCCGGGTCCTCGTCGTCGAATACCGCGACCGCGACTTCAGGCGGGCCTGTCACAACCAGGGCCGGAGGTTGTCGGTGCTCCGCCGTGACCTGGCACTGTCGCGCACCGGCGTACGGCGTTGGTGCTGAGCGGGCTCACATGACTAGACGCGGCCGACCACGCACCACGTCGTACCCGTGATCTCGAGGTCGGTTGCCGGCATGAGGGATGCGGCGGCCTCACGCAGGGCTTGGCGCTTCTCCTCGTCGAGTCGCGCGTAGTGGTCGCCGACCGGTCCGGTGCCGTTCGTCATCGGTTCCCACCAGTCCTCGAACGTGGGCAGGTGCACGTGGATGGTGAGCTCCGACTCCACCCGGTCCTCGAAGCCGGCCTCCGCGAAGAGCTGGGCGAGGTGGCCGCGCCGGCAGCCGGGGATGTTCGCCTCGCTGGCACCCCCCGGCTCGACTCGCTCGGCGGCCCGCCAGTACGTCGTCAGCGGGGTCCGCTCGCCGGCGTGGTCCCAGGCGCAGGCCGCCACGACTCCCCCGGGTCTGGTCACCCGGGCCATCTCGCGCAGCCCGGCCACCGGGTCGGCCATGAACGGCACCACCAGCTGGGCCATCGCCACGTCGAACGTGTCGTCGTCGTACGGCAGCGCCTCGGCGGACCCCCGTCGTACGTCGACTTCTGGGAGGCGGTCGCGGAACGCGGCTACGAAAGACTCGGACGGGTCGATCGCGCAGACCGCCTCGGCTCCCAGCTCTCGCACCAGCACCGTGGTGAGCGCGCCGGGACCGCAGCCGACGTCGAGCGCGCGCTGGCCGGCACGCACCCCCGCCGCACGGATGAACTCCTCGGCCATCGGCGTGGAGTAGCGGCCCATGAACCTGCCGTAGGCGTCGGCCGCGACCTCGAATCCCATGTCAGAACGCTAGTCCGCAGCGGCCGACCACGACATCACCCGCATGGGTCAGAAGTGCGTCACTCGGCGCGATTTCGGAATTTCTATTCCAGATTGTGGAATCCTTGCTCGGATGTCACCCACGCACGAGCCGACGCGCCTACCGTCGGTCTCATGCGCAGAGCAAAGATCGTCGCCACCCTCGGCCCGGCCACCTCGACCCCCGAGCAGATCGGCGCGCTCGTGGACGCCGGCATGGACGTCGCGCGCCTGAACATGAGCCACGGCACGCAGGCCGACCACGAGAAGTCCTACCTGATGGTGCGCGAGGCCGCCGAGGCCTCGGGCCGCGGCGTCGGCATCCTGGCCGACCTGCAGGGGCCCAAGATCCGCCTCGGCCTCGTGCCGGACGGCCCGATCCGGCTGGCCCAGGGTGACCCCTTCACGATCACCACGCGGGACGTCCCCGGAGACGCGCGCCTCTGCTCCACGACGTACGCCGGCCTGGCGGGCGACGTCTCCCCCGGCGAGCGCATCCTGATCGACGACGGACGGGTCACCCTCGAGGTCACCGCCGTCGAGGACACCGAGGTGCACACCGAGGTCGTCGTCGCCGGGCCGATCAGCAACCACAAGGGCATCAACCTCCCGGGCGTCGCGGTGTCGGTGCCGGCCCTGTCCGAGAAGGACAAGGACGACCTGCGCTTCGCCCTGCACCTGGGCGTCGACCACATCGCGCTGTCGTTCGTGCGCTCGGCCCAGGACGCCGAGGACGTCCGCGCGATCATGCGCGAGGAGGGCATCGTCCGCCCGGTCATCGCGAAGATCGAGAAGCCCCAGGCCATCGACAACCTCGACGAGGTGATCAAGGCGTTCGACGCGTTCATGGTCGCCCGCGGCGACCTCGGCGTGGAGTGCCCACTGGAGGACGTGCCCTTCCTGCAGAAGCAGGTGATCGAGAAGGCCCGCCGCAACGCGAAGCCGGTCATCGTGGCGACCCAGATGCTCGAGTCGATGATCTCGGCACCGCAACCCACCCGGGCCGAGGCCAGCGACGTCGCCAACGCCGTGCTCGACGGCGCGGACGCCGTGATGCTCTCCGGCGAGACCAGCGTGGGCGACCACCCCGTCGCCGCCGTCGCCACGATGGCCCGGATCATCGAGTCCACCGAGGACCACGGTCTGGCCCGGATGGCGGCGATCGACTGGCAGCCACGCACCAAGGGCGGCGTGATCGCCAAGGCTGCGGCCGAGGTCGCCGACAGACTGGGTGCCCGCTACCTGGTCGCGTTCACCACCACCGGCGACTCGGCCCGCCGCCTCTCGCGCTACCGCAGCCGGATCCCCGTGCTGGCCTTCACGCCCGTCCCCCTGGTCCGCTCGCACCTGAGCCTTTCCTGGGGCGTCGAGACGTTCGTCAGCGCCGAGGTCGAGAACACCGACGCCATGGTGCTGCAGATCGACGAGGCACTCCTCGCCTCCGGCCGGGTGGCCGCGGGTGAGCTGGTAGTGCTGATCGCCGGCACGCCGCCCGGCACCCCCGGCTCGACCAACGCACTGCACGTGCACCGGGTCGGCGACGCGTTCAACGCCGTGCCGCCGGCGTACCGCCGAAGGGCCTGACGAGAGGCAAGACACCCAACCGCGGCGCGACGACGAGGTCCGGCGACCACTGCGTCTGCCGGGCCGACCGGCTCGTTCTGCCCTGGGTAGTTGAGGCCAATCGGCCCAGCGTGCGACGAACTTCTCGCCGACCCGGACAAGCGGCACAGCACAGCACAGCACGGCGCCTGACGGCCGCTGCGGACGAGCTGTTCAGCCGCGACCGGCGTAGGGCATGCCCGTCGCGAGGATCGTCATGGCGGGCACGCTGACTCCCAGTGGGAGCCGCGCCATCGCGACGACGGCGTCCGCCACGTGGCGGGGGTCGAACGTCGGCTCGGTCTGCCCGAAGCCCGAGGTCATCTCGGTCGCGGCATTGCCGATGTCGATCTGACCGACCGCGATGTCGTGGGCGCGCCCGTCCAGGGCCAGCGCCTTGGTCAGGCCGGTCATCGCGTGCTTGGTGGAGGTGTACGCCGCACTCCCCGGCCGCGGCGTGTGTGCGGAGATCGACCCGTTGTTGATGATCCGGCCGCCTCGCGGGTCCTGGCGCTTCATCTGCCCGAAGGCCGCACGGGCACAGAGGAAAGCGCCGGTCAGGTTCACCGAGACGGTGTCGAGCCAGTCGTCCACGGCGATCTCGTCGACCTCGCCCTTCGGGCCGAAGGTGCCGGCATTGTTGACGAGCACGTCGACCCGACCCCAGGCGTCGACCACCGCGGCGAAGGCCGTGTCGACACTCGAGGGCACCGTGACGTCAGTCGGCAGCACGAGGGCGTCAGCGATCGACTCGGCGGTCTCCTCGAGCGCGTCGGCACGACGACCCAGCAGGGCGACCGTGAAGCCGGCCCCGGCCAGGCCGTGCGCGATGGCACGACCCAGGCCGGAGCCGGCTCCGGTGACGACGGCAACAGGCATCAGAGGGCCAACGCCGTCACACGAACTGACGGCTCAGCTTGGCGTGCCGGTTGACGTCCTTGTAGAGCAGGTAGCGGAACCGACCGGGGCCGCCGGCGTAGCAGGCCTGCGGGCAGAAGGCGCGCAGCCACATGAAGTCGCCCTCCTGCACCTCGACCCAGTCGTTGTTCAACAGGTACATCGCCTTGCCCTCGAGCACGTAGAGCCCGTGCTCCATGACATGGGTCTCCGGGAACGGGATCGAGCCGCCCGGCTCGAAGTTGACGATGTTGACGTGCATGTCGTGGCGGACGTCGGTCGGGTCGGCGAACCGCTGGGTCGACCACGCACCGTTGGTGCCGGGCATCTCGCCGGCCTCGACGTCGACCTCGTTGGTCACGAACGCCTCGGGCACGTCGATGCCGTCGACGAACTGGTAGGCCTTGCGGATCCAGTGGAAGGTGGCGGTGGCGTCGCTGGTGTTGTGCAGGGTCCAGGCCGAGCCGGGCGGCAGGAACGCGTAGCCACCGGGCCCGAGGTCGTGCTTCTCCCCCTCGAGGTCGAGGACCAGGTCGCCCTCGACCACGAAGACCACGCCCTCCGCGCCCTCGTCGAGCTCCGGCTTGTCGCTGCCACCTCCCGGCGAGACCTCGACGATGTACTGCGAGAACGTCTCGGAGAAGCCGGACAGCGGCCGGGCGATCACCCAGAGCCGGGTGTTCTCCCAGAACGGCAGGTTGCTGGTCACGATGTCGCGCATCGTGCCGCGCGGGAGGACGGCGTACGCCTCGGTGAAGGTCGCCCGGTCGGTGGTGAGCTCGCTCTGGGCCGGGTGCCCGCCCTTCGGGGCGTAGTAGCGCGGCGATGCTGGGGTGGTCATGCTCCTCCTCGGGTCAGCAGGCGGCCCTGGGGCTCGGCCTGCTCGGTGATGTCGATGCGCCGACCGCGCAGCCAGGTGCTGCGGACGACACCGGCCAGCGGGCGACCGGCGTACGGCGTGATGGCGTTCTTGTGGTGCAGCTTGTCGACGTCGACGACGAACGCGTCGTCCGGCGCGAAGACGGCGAAGTCGGCGTCGTAGCCGATCTCGATCCGGCCCTTGCTCCGCAGGCCCGTCTGCCGGGCCGGGGCCTGGCACATCCAGCGGGCCACGTCGACCAGGGTGAAGCCGCGACGGCGGGCCTCGGTCCAGACCGCCGACAGGCCGAGCTGGAGCGAGGAGATCCCGCCCCAGGCGACCCCGAAGTCGCCCGTGTCGAGGCACTTGAGGTCGACAGTTGACGGCGAGTGGTCGGTCACGACCATGTCGATCACGCCCTCGCGCAGACCCTCCCAGAGCAGCTCCCTGTTGGCCGCCTCGCGGATCGGCGGGCAGCACTTGAACTGCGTGGCGCCGTCGGGGACCTCCTCGGACGAGAAGGTCAGGTAGTGCGGGCAGGTCTCGGCGGTGATCTGGACGCCCTCGCGTCGCGCGCTGGCCAGCATCGGCAGCACGTCGGAGCTCGACACGTGCAGGATGTGCACCCGGCAACCTGTCCAGCGGGCCAGCTCGATCACCTGCGCGACGGCGAGGTTCTCCGCGCCACGCGGTCGGCTGTGCAGGAAGTCGTCGTACGTCTCACCGTGGGCGGTCGGCGCCCGCTCGATCGCGTGGGTGTCCTCTGCGTGCACGATCATCAGCCCGTCGAAGGAGCGCAGCTCGCGCATCGCCTCCTCGAGCTGGTCGGGGTCGAGGTGCGGGAACTCGTCGACGCCCGAGTGCAGGAGGAAGCACTTGAAGCCGAACACTCCGGCGTCGTACAACGGCCGCAGGTCGGGCACGTTGCCTGGGATGGCGCCACCCCAGAAGCCGACGTCGACGAAGGCCTGGCTCTCCGCAGTCTTGCGCTTGAGCTCGAGGGCCGGGACGTCGCAGGTCGGCGGAATGCTGTTGAGCGGCATGTCGACGATCGTGGTGACGCCGCCGGCGGCGGCGGCCCGGGTGGCGGACGTGAAGCCCTCCCACTCGGTGCGCCCCGGGTCGTTCACGTGCACGTGCGAGTCGACCAGGCCGGGCATCAGCACCTCGTCGTCGGCCAGCTCGAGGAGCTCGGCACCGTCGAGCTCGGAGTCGAGCGGCTCGATCGCGACGATCCTGCCGTCCTTGACGCCGATGAGACGGCCCACCTCCCCAGACGTGCTCACCACACGGCTGGCACGGATCACCAGGTCGCAGGGCTCGTTGACCTGTGCTTCGACTTCTGTACTCATCAAGACCTCACTGTAGTTCCAGAGATGCGTCGTGGATCCCCGAAACCGGGGTGCGCTGTCGCCCCAGACCGATGACCTCGGCCTCGACCACGTCGCCGTCCCGGAGATAAGGCTTGGGCTCAGGGCGGCCGGCGGCGACTCCCCCGGGGGTTCCGGTCAGCACCAGATCCCCCGGCTCGAGGGTCATCAGGGTCGAGACGTAGGCCAGCAGCTCGCCGACGCCGTACGCCATCAAGGAGGTGGTGCCGGACTGGCGCACCTCGTCGTTGACCGTGAGGGTCAGCGTCAGCGCCTGCGGGTCGCCCACCTCGTCGGGCGTCACCAGCCACGGCCCGATCGGGGTGAAGGTGTCCGCGCACTTGCCCTTGGCCCAGGTCGGCCCCGCGGCGATGCGCGAGCGTTCGGAGACGTCGTCGGCGGTGACGTAGCCGCCGACCGCGGCGAGCGCGGCGGAAGGGTCGTGACAGCGCGACAGGCGAGCGCCCATCACCACCCCGAGCTCGACCTCGTGGTCGGTCGTGGTGCTGCCCGCGGGCAAGGCGATCGTGTCGGCCGGGCCGCACACCGAGGTCCCCGGCTTGAGGAACACCACCGGCTCGTCCGGGATCGACGCGCCGGTCTCGAGGGCGTGGTCCTTGTAGTTCAGCCCGATCCCGACCACCTTGCCTGGACGGGCCACGGGTGCGCCCAGCCTGAGTCCGGGTGGCAGGACCGGCAGCGCGCAGGCGTGCACCGCCTGTCGTGTAGCCGCCATCCGCACCGGATCGGTGAGCAGCCGGGCGTCGATGTCGTCGGCGACCGAGCTCAGGTCCCGCAGCAGGCCGCTCGCGTCGAGGGCTGCCGGGCGCTCGCGGCCGATCGCGCCGACCCGGAGCAGCTTCATGCCTCACCGCCGTCGGCGATGACGAAAGGGGGTGCTTGGTCAGCACTCATGGGGTCTCCTCAGTTCATGGCGAGTGGGTGTCGCCGCAAGTTCGTCGCGACACACGACGAGCTTCCGGTGGTCCCCACCAGGTGGGTCTCAGCGATCTGCTGGCCCAGTCGTTCGAGCAGGGGGACGCCGTCGCTCATGCAGCGACTGACGTCGGGTTCGAGATCGGTGAGGGCGTACGCCGCCTCGATGCCGGCCGTGTTCAACCGCGCGGCGTCGAGCCGGTTGACGCCACACACGGCGACGACCGCGATGCCCAACGCCCCGGCGGCCTCGGCCACTCCCGCGGGTGCCTTGCCGTGCAGGGTCTGGGCGTCGAGTGCGCCCTCACCGGTGATCACCAGATCGACGCCGGCCAGCCGTTCGTGAAAGCCGACGAGATCGAGCACCAGGTCGATGCCGGGCCGGAGCTCGGCACCGAGCAGGGCCAGGGCGGCGAAGCCCACACCACCGGCGGCCCCGGCTCCGGCGGCCTCCCGGAGGTCGGTGCCGGTGGTGGTGGCCACGACGTCGGCCCAGTGGCTGAGCGCGTCGTCGAGGTCGATCACCTGGCCGGGACCGGCTCCCTTCTGCGGGCCGTAGGTCGCGGCCGCGCCGACGGGCCCGGTGAGCGGGTTGTCCACGTCGCAGGCGACCACGAACTCCACTCCGTCGGTCCGCGCGCGCAGGTCGGCGAGGTCGAGCGACTCGAGATCGGCGAGGGCCGCTCCCCCGGACCCGATCGGCCGACCGGCGCCGTCCAGGAGACGCGCGCCGAGGCCCTGCAACAGCCCGGCGCCCCCGTCCGTGCTGGCGCTGCCGCCGATGCCGACCACGATGCGTCGGCAGCCGTCGGCGATCGCGGCGGCGATGACCTCACCGGCGCCCAGGGTGCCGGCCGTCATGGGGGCCTGGTCCGACGGCAGCCGGACCAGGCCGGACACGTCGGCCAGCTCGACGACGGCCACGTCGTCGCGGCGCGCGTAGGCCGTGTCGACCGGCTCACCGGTCGGGCCGGTGGCGGTCACCGGGATGTTCGCGAAACCGGCCGCGAGCGCGGCCGCCAGGGTCCCGTCTCCCCCGTCCGCGACCGGCACGGAGTCGACGTCGACGTCCGGCCGGGCACGACGTACGCCGGAGCCCACCGCCGCCGCAACCTCGGCGGCGGTGAGCGACCCCTTGAACTTGTCGGAGGCGATCAGGACCCTGGGCATCGAGAGTCCACTCAGTCCAGCGGAGTGATCGCGGTGGGCGCGTGCTCGCCGCGTTCGGCCAGCTCCTCGAACTCGACGACGTTGTCGATCTCGAGCCCCATGGACACGTTCGTGATGCGCTCCATGATGACCTCGACCACGACCGGGACCTCGAACTCGACCATAAGCTTCTTGGCCTGTTCGAGCGCCGGCAGGATCTCGTCGGGCTCGAAGACGCGGATCGCCTTGCAGCCCAGGCCCTCGGCGACCTTGACGTGGTCGACGCCGTAGCCGTTGAGCTCGGGGCTGTTGACGTTCTCGAACGACAGCTGGACGTGGTAGTCCATCTCGAAGCCACGCTGTGCCTGACGGATCAGGCCCAGGTACGAGTTGTTCACCACGACGTGGATGTAGGGCAGGTGGAACTGCGCACCGACCGCGAGCTCCTCGATCAGGAACTGGAAGTCGTAGTCGCCGGACAGCGCGACCACGGTGGCCTCGGGGTCGGCGGCCGCGACGCCGAGGGCGGCGGGAACGGTCCAGCCCAGGGGGCCGGCCTGGCCGGCGTTGATCCAGTTGCGCGGCTTGTAGACGTGGAGCAGCTGCGCGGCCTGGATCTGGGACAGGCCGATCGTGGAGACGTAGCGGGTCTCGGGACCGAAGGCCTTGTTCATGTCCTGGTAGACACGTTGCGGCTTGACCGGCACGTTCTCGAAGTCGGTCCTGCGCTGCAGCGTCCGCTTGCGCTCGGCACACTCGCCGGCCCAGGTGGTGCGGTCGGCCAGCTTGCCCTGTGCCGCCCACTCCTTCGCCACCTCGACGAAGACCTCGAGCGCGGCCCTGGCGTCGGAGACGATGCCGTAGTCGGCCCCGAAGACGCGACCGATCTGGGTCGGGTCGATGTCGACGTGCACGAACGTGCGGCCCTGCGTGTAGGTTTCGACGCTGCCGGTGTGGCGATTGGCCCACCGGTTGCCGATGCCGATCACGAAGTCGCTGGCCAGCATGGTCGCGTTGCCGTAGCGGTGCGAGGTCTGCAGGCCGACCATGCCCGCGGTCAGCGGGTGGTCGTCGGGGATCGTGCCCCAGCCCATCAGGGTCGGCACGACCGGCACACCGGTGGTCTCGGCGAACTCGACCAGCAGGTCGGACGCGTCGGCGTTGATGATGCCGCCGCCGGCGACGATCAGCGGGCGTTCGGCCGCGTTGAGCATGGCCAGTGCCTTCTCGGCCTGGGCGCGGGTCGCCGCGGGGCGACTGACCGGGAGCGGTTCGTAGGTGTCGATGTCGAAGTCGATCTCGGCCATCTGGACGTCGATCGGCAGGTCGACCAGGACCGGGCCCGGACGTCCTTCGCGCATGATCTGGAACGCCTTCTGGAAGGTGCCCGGCACCTGCGCGGCCTCCATGACCGTGACCGCCCACTTGGAGACCGGCTTGGCGATGGAGGCGATGTCGACCGCCTGGAAGTCCTCCTTGTGCAGCTTGGCCACCGGCGCCTGTCCGGTGATGCAGAGGATCGGGATCGAGTCGGCGGA
The DNA here is from genome assembly GCF_001429525.1 of Nocardioides sp. Soil796. Taxonomy (NCBI): domain Bacteria; kingdom Bacillati; phylum Actinomycetota; class Actinomycetes; order Propionibacteriales; family Nocardioidaceae; genus Nocardioides; species Nocardioides sp. Soil796. The sequence goes on along the minus strand of NZ_LMSQ01000017.1, from coordinate 52,052 downwards.
CGCGGAGTAGAGGCCGGTGATCATGTCGGTGCCGGCCGGGCCCGACGTACCGATGCAGACTCCGATGTTTCCGGCCGCGGCCCGGGTGTAGCCCTCGGCCATGTGCGAGGCAGCCTCGACGTGGCGGGCCAGCACGTGCTTGAGCCCGCCGTGTGCGCGCAGGGCGCTGTAGAACGGGTTGATCGCGGCACCGGGGAGGCCGAACAGCTGGGTGGCCCCTTCCTTCTCCAGGATCAGGACGGCGGCGTCGACCGCGCGCATGCGTGCCATGTCAGTTCTCCTTCTGGGTGGTCGAGGTCTCGGTGCCACTGAGGCGCTCGACGCCTCGCAGCAGGCCGGAGTGGTCCAGGGCGCCGTCGCCGTTGGCGAGGGCGCTGCCCATCAGCTGGGCGACGAGCGAGCCGAGGGGTACGACGACACCGGCCTCGCGGGCGGCGCTGGTGACGATGCCCATGTCCTTGTGGTGCAGGGCGATCCGGAAGCCGGGCTCGAAGGAGCGGGACAGCATGTTCTCCTTCTTCTGGTCCAGCACCTTGGAGCCGGCCAGTCCGCCGCCGAGCACCTCGAGGGCGGCCTTGGTATCGACCCCGTAGGCCTCGAGGAAGACCACGGCCTCCGACAGGGCCTGGATGTTGGCGGCGACGATGAGCTGGTTGGCCGCCTTGACGGTCTGGCCGGAGCCGCTCGGGCCGACGTGGACGATGGTCTTGCCGACCGCGTCGAAGACCGGCTTGGCGGCCTCGAAGTCGTCGGCCGCACCGCCGACCATGATCGACAGGGCGGCGTTGACCGCGCCGGCCTCGCCACCGGACACCGGGGCGTCGACGAGCCGGAACCCGTTGTCCTGCGCCTGCTTCGCGAGCTCGACGGTGACGTCGGGGCGGATGCTGGAGAAGTCGATGATCAGCGCGCCCGCCTTGGCGCTGGCAAAGACGTTGCCGTCGCCGGCGAGCACGTCGGTGACGTCCGGCGAGTCCGGCACCATCACGCACACGATGTCGGCGTCGCGCACGGCGTCGGCGATCGACTCCGCGGCGCGGCCGCCGGCGTCGACGAGCGGCTTGGCCTTGTCCGGGGTGCGGTTGTAGCCCGCGACCGAGTGGCCGGCGTTGGCCAGGTGGACGGCCATGGGGCTGCCCATGATGCCGAGTCCGATGAAGGCGATGTTCGTCATTGGTGTGGCTCCTCTTCGTTTCAGTGGGCGGCGGCGGCCGACGTACGGCGCTCGCGGGAAAGCCAGCCGAAGCTGTCGACCGAGGTGGTGGACGGCTTGTACTCGAGGCCGACCCAGCCGGTGTAGCCGCCGGCCTCGAGGGCGGCGAGCTGGCGCATCAGCGGAAGGTCGCCGGTGCCCGGCTCGTTGCGGCCGGGTGCGTCGGCGATCTGCACGTGGGCGACCCGGTCGACGTGGTCCGCGATCACCCGGTCGACGTCGTCGCCGTTGACGGCCAGGTGGTAGAGGTCGGCAAGCAGGCCGACGTTGGTGACGTCGTGGCGCGTGCGGACCCGGTCGATGACCGCGAGGGCGTCGGCGGCCGTCTTCAGCGGGTACGTCGGGGTGCCGCTGACCGGCTCGACCAGGACGGTGCCGCCGATGCGGTCCGCGACACGGGCCGCGAGTGCGAGGCTCTCGGCGCCGATCTCGTCCTGCTCGTCGGCGGAGACCCCGTCGACGCGGTTGCCGTAGAGGGCGTTGAAGGCCCTGCAGCCGAGTCGCTCGCCGATGCCGACGGTGACGTCGATGTTGTCGCGGAACTCCGCGGAGCGGGCCGGCCAGGAGACCAGGCCGCGGTCGCCGCCGGGCATGTCGCCGGCGAAGAAGTTGAGACCGACGAGCTGCACGCCGGCGTCCTGGATGGCACCGACGAAGGCGTCGACGTCCCGGTCCGTGGGCACGGCCTCGGCGAAGGGCCACCAGAACTCGACCGCGTCGAAGCCGGCCGCCCTGACCGCGGCGGGGCGCTCGAGCAGGGGAAGTTCGGTGAACAGGATCGAGCAGTTCACCTCGTAGCGCAGGGTGTGGTCCATGAGGGTTCCTCGTATTCCGTATTTCGCATTGCGGAAGATTACTTCTGTACTTCGGAATCACTGTAGGGCGTGACCCCAGTCACGTCAACCTGTACGTTCCACTCAGGAAGGAGCCGCACATGTTGCTCTCGGAGCTGCTCGCCGCCCCCGGTCTGGGGCTGCGCGTGCTGCACGAGTCCCCCGGATCGCTGGGTCGTCCGGTCGGCCGCGTGATCACCACGGACCTGCTCGAGCCGGGTCGTTACCTGACCGGTGGCGAGCTGGTGATGACCGGGCTGGCCTGGCGCCGCACGCCTGATGACAGCGAGACCTTCGTGGCTTCGGTCGCCTCCCGCGGGGCGACCACGGTGCTCGCCGGCGACGCGCTCCTGGGTGCCGTGCCCGACGACCTGGTCGAGGCCTGCCGCCGGCACGCGTGCACCCTCATCGAGGTCCCGATCGAGGTGGCCTTCGCCGACATCACCGAGCACGTCTCCGCGACCCGCTCGGCGGTCAGCGGAGCCCGGCTCTCACGCCAGCGCCAACTGGTCTCCTCGCTCGCCGACGGCCGCAGCCTCGACGAGCTCGCCGCCCGGGTCTCGGCGGAGGTCGACCGGCCCTGCCGGGTCCTCACCACCACGGGGCGGCACGTCGCGGAGGGACCCGGCCCGCTGGGCCCCACCACGCTCGACGCGCTGGTCCGGGGCTTCCTCGCCGCCGACCGGCTGCCGGCCGTGGCCCGCGACGACGACTCGACGTACAGTCTGTTCCCGGTCGGCCCCGGCCTCGGCAACCGACTCACCTCCTGGCTGGTCGCCGTCGACGGCGACCACGAGCAGTGGCCGCGCGACCACGTCGAGGCAGTGCAGGAGCTCTGCTCGATCGCGGCCCTCGACCGGTCACGCCGTGACGAGGGCGTGCGCGCGCTGCGGCCGACGTCCGCCGACGTGCTGGCGCTCGTCGAGGGCGGGGCGCCGTACGCCGAGATCGCCGTACGGCTGCGCCAGGCCGGCCTCGACCCCGACGGCCCGGTGACCCTCGTCGTACTCGACCTCGACGGCGACGCCCCCGACGACTCCGCCCTTCTGCTGTTCGAGGACGTCGCACTGTCGGTCGGCGGCTCGCCGGTCGTGGCGCCGGGCCGGGACGGCCGCCTGGTCGGGATCCTCCCCTCCGCCCCCGACCTCACCGACCGGTTGCGCACGTCGTTCGCCCGGCTGGCCCCGGGCACCGGTCGCGGTCACCTGGCCGTCGGCCTGAGCGGCGAGGCCCGCACCGACGCGATCACCGGGGCGCTCGAGGAGGCGCGGTTCGCCCACCGGGTGGCCCGCTCCGGCAGTGCACCGGTCTCGGTGGTGGGCTCCGACGAGGTCGCGTCCCACGTGCTGCTGCTGGCCTGCGTCCCCGACGACGTACGCCGCTCCTACGCGCAGCGGGTCCTCGGCGCGGTGCTCGAGCACGACCGGCGCACCAACGGCGAGCTGATCGGCACGCTCGGCGAGTTCCTGTCCTGCTCGGGCTCCTGGGCGCGTACGGCGGAGTCGTTGCACCTGCACGTCAACACGGTTCGCTACCGGATCGAGAAGGTGCAGGAGCTGACCGGCCGCGACCTGTCCCGCCTCGACGACCGGGTCGACGTCTTCCTCGCCCTGGAGTCGCTTGGGTGATCGCACAACGACGAGGGCCTCCACACGCACCACCTTCGGAGGTTCGTCGGGTGCCGCTGGGACCGCCGCGAGCGGATGCTGTTGTGCAGGTCACAAAGACATGCCACGCAGTCATGCCCCCGAGGAGACACCAGTGAAACGATCTCGCAGCCCCCGTACCGCCGTACATCCCGTGGACGAGGTCCTCCCGGTCGGCAAGCTCGCGGTCTACGGCACGCAACACGTGCTCGCGTTCTACGCCGGAGCGGTGATCGTGCCGATCCTGCTGGCGAACTCGATCGGCCTCAGCACCGAGCAGCTGATCCACCTGATCAACGCCGACCTGCTCACCTGCGGCATCGCCTCGATCATCCAGTCGGTCGGCTTCTGGAAGGTCGGCGTACGACTCCCGCTGTTGCAGGGCGTCACGTTCACGGCGGTCTCGCCGATGATCGCGATCGGCCTGGCTGCCGGGGGCGGCACCGACGGCCTGCTGGTGATCTACGGCGCGGTGATCGTGGCCGGCCTCTTCACCTTCGCCATCGCCCCGTGGTTCAGCAAGCTGATCCGCTTCTTCCCGCCGGTCGTGACCGGCTCGGTGATCACCATCATCGGTCTGGCACTGCTGCCGGTCGCGGCCGCGGACGCCACCGGTGGTGCCGGCCCGACCTCCGACCCGACCAGCGGCAAGAACCTGGCCTACGCCCTCGGCACCCTGGCCCTGATCGTCCTGATCCAGCGCGTCTTCAAGGGCTTCATGGCCACGGTCGCCGTCCTGGTCGGCCTGGTCGCCGGCACGGCCGTGGCCTGGATGCTGGGCGACGCCCACTTCGGCTCAGTCAACGACTCAGCCTGGGTCGGCGCGACCACCCCGTTCTACTTCGGCTGGCCGCAGTTCTCCTTCGCCGCCATCGTCTCGATGATCGTGGTCATGCTGATCACCGCCGTCGAGACCACCGGCGACGTGTTCGCCACCGGTGAGATCGTCGAGAAGCGGATCGACCGCGACGACGTCGCCCGGGCCCTGCGTGCCGACGGACTCTCCACCACCCTCGGCGGCGTGCTCAACTCGTTCCCCTACACCTGCTTCGCGGAGAACGTCGGCCTGGTCCGGCTGACCCGCATCAAGAGCCGGTACGTCGTCGCGGCCGCTGGCGCGATCATGATCCTGCTCGGCCTGATCCCCAAGGCCGGTGCGGTCGTCGCCGGCATCCCGCACCCCGTCCTCGGCGGCGCCGCGATCGCGATGTTCGCCACCGTGGCCGTGGTCGGCTTCCAGACCCTGGGCAAGGTCGACTTCCACGACCACCGCAACGTGGTGATCGTGGCGACCAGCATCGGCCTGGCCATGTTCGTCACCGCCCAGCCGCAGGTCGCACAGGCCGTCCCGAACTGGGCCGAGATCATCCTCGGCAGCGGCATCACTCTGGGCAGCCTGACCGCGATCGTGCTCAACATCGTCTTCCACCACATCGGCAAGGACTTCGGCCCGGCCGTGGCCGGCCAACCCGGCGACTCGGTCCGCCTCGACCAGGTCAACAAGATGACCCGTGCCGAGTTCGTCGAGACCTTCGCTCCCCTGTTCCAGGGCCCGCGCTGGGCCGTCGAGCGGGCCTACGACCTGCGCCCGTTCCACGACACCCACGCGCTGCGCCGCTCCTTCCAGGAAGTGCTGTTCTCGGGCTCGAAGGACGAGCAGCGCCAGCTGATCGAGTCCTACCCGGCCCTCGGCTCGAAGCTGGTCTCCGACGGCCTCAGCGGCGAGGCGTCGCTGCGCGACCAGTCCACCCGCGGCCTGACCCACCTGGCCGAGCCCGAGCAGGACGTGCTGACCGCGATCACGTCGGAGTACTCCGAACGGTTCGGATTCCCGCTGATCATCTCGGTCCGCGACGCCTACTCCTTCGAGCGGATCCTGGAGGAGGGCCGCTCCCGGCTGACCAACTGCGAGACCCAGGAGCACGCGGCCGCGCTGCTCGAGATCGCGAAGATCGCGGGCTACCGGTTCGACGACTTCCTCCAAGTTGCCAACCCGATTCACAGTGCGCGGAGCAGAATGGTGAACAAGGGATGAGGAGACCAGCCATGGAGTCATCGACCATCACCGTGAACGGCGAGGCGACCGAGGTCACCGACGTCGCCGCGCACACCACGACGCTCGACTGGCTGCGCAGCCGCGGCCTGACCGGCGCGAAGGAGGGCTGCGCCGAGGGCGAGTGCGGTGCCTGCTCGGTGCTGGTCGCCCGGCCCGGCGCCGACACCCCGACCGAGTGGGTCGCGGTCAACGCCTGCCTCGTGCCGGTCGCCGCACTCGACGGCCAGGAGCTGGTCACCTCCGAGGGCCTCGGCTCGTGCGACTCGCTGCACCCCGTGCAGCGGGAGATGGCGGTGCGCGGCGGCTCCCAGTGTGGCTACTGCACGCCGGGCTTCGTGTGCAGCATGGCGGCGGAGTACTACCGCCCCGGCCGGGTCTCGGCAGGCGCGGCACCCTCGACCGACGGCAACGGCAACGGCTCGGCAGGCGACCACGAGCACGGCGCCAACGGCTTCGACCTGCACGCGCTCAGCGGCAACCTCTGCCGGTGCACTGGCTACCGACCGATCAAGGACGCCGCCGACGCCCTCGGTGCCCCGGCGGCAGGCGACACGTTCGCCGCCCGCACCTCCGCACCTCCGCCGGCGGCCGTGGCCACGGTGCTGAGCGTGGACGGCGCAGAGTTCCGCCGGCCCACCGACCTCGCCGAGGCTCTCGATCTGCTCGCCGAGAACCCCGAGGCGCAGGTGGTCGCCGGCTGCACCGACTTCGGGGTCGAGGTCAACATCCGTGGCGTGCGTGCGCCGTACGTCGTCGCGGTCGACCGGCTGCCCGAGCTGCGCGAGTTCTCGTTCGGGGACGACGAGGTGGTCCTCGGCGCCGGCCTCACCCTCAGCGAGATCGAGCGACTGCTCGAGGGCCGTGTGCCGCTGCTGGCCGAGATGTTCCCGCAGTTCGCCTCGCGCCTCATCCGCAACGGAGCGACCATCGGCGGCAACCTCGGCACCGGCTCGCCGATCGGTGACACACCCCCCGCGCTTCTGGCCCTCGACGCGTCGCTGGTGCTGTCGTCGCCCCGGGGCGACCGGGTGGTGCCGCTGGCCGACTACTTCACCGGCTACCGGACGACGTTGAAGGAGCCGGGTGAGCTGATCCGCGCCGTACGCTTCCCGCTGCCGCTGTCGCCGGTGACCGCGTTCCACAAGATCGCCAAGCGCCGCTTCGACGACATCTCCAGTGTGGCCGTCGGGTTCGCCCTCGACGTCATCGACGGCAGCGTGATCCGCGCTCGCATCGGGCTCGGCGGAGTCGCCGCGACGCCGCTGCGCGCCAGTGCCACGGAGGCCGCCCTGGTCGGTCGCCCGTGGACCGAGCAGACGGTCCGCGAGGCCGCCGCGGTGATGGCCGGCGAAGGAACCCCGATGGACGACCACCGGGCCAGCGCGTCGTACCGCTCGGCGATGCTCGGCCAGTCCCTGCTCCGGCTGTACGCCGCCCACCGACAGGAGGCGATCGCATGATCGGCGAACCCCTTCCCCACGAGAGCGCGTCACTGCACGTGACCGGCGAGGCGCTCTACACCGACGACCTGGTGTTCCGCACCAAGGACGTCCTGCACGCGTGGCCGGTCCAGTCCCCGCACACGCATGCGCGCATCACCGCGCTCGACGTGGCACCGGCGTACGCCGTTCCGGGTGTGGTCCGGGTGCTCACCGCCGACGACGTCCCGGGGGTGAACGACGCCGGGGTGAAGCACGACGAGCCACTGTTTCCCTCCGAGGCGATGTTCCACGGGCACGCACTGTGCTGGGTGCTCGGCGAGACGCTGGAAGCAGCACGCCTGGGCGCCCTGGCCGTCGCGGTCGACTACGAGCCGCTCCCCTCATTGGTCAGCGTCCGCGACGCGATCGACGCCGACAGCTTCCAGGGCGCGACCCCGCACCTGGCCCGCGGCGACGCCGAGGGCGCGTTCGCCACGGCGGAGCACGTCTTCTCGGGTGAGTTCGAGTTCGCCGGGCAGGAGCACTTCTACCTAGAGACCCACGTGTCGCTGGCGCTGGTCGACGAGGGCGGGCAGGTGTTCGTGCAGAGCAGCACCCAGCACCCGTCCGAGACCCAGGAGATCGTGGCGCACGTCCTCGGTGTGCCGAGCCACGAGGTGACCGTCCAGTGCCTGCGCATGGGCGGCGCGTTCGGCGGCAAGGAGATGCAGCCGCACGGGTTCGCCGCGATCGCCGCCCTCGGCGCGCGGCTCACCGGTCGCCCGGTCCGGCTCCGCCTCAACCGCACGCAGGACATGACCATGACCGGCAAGCGGCACGGCTTCCACTCCTCGTGGCGGGTCGGCTTCGACAGTGCCGGCAGGATCGTCGCGCTCGACGCGACGCTGACCGCCGACGGCGGCTGGAGCCTCGACCTCTCCGAGCCGGTCCTGGCGCGCGCGATGTGCCACATCGACAACGCCTACTGGATCCCCAACCTCCGCGTCGACGGTCGGATCGCGAAGACCCACAAGACCTCGCAGACCGCGTTCCGCGGCTTCGGCGGGCCACAGGGGATGCTCGTGATCGAGGACATCCTCGGCCGGTGCGCTCCCATGCTCGGCGTCGACGCGAGCGAGCTGCGGCACCGCAACTTCTACGAGCCCGGCCAGGACACGCCGTACGGCCAGGAGGTGCGGCACGCCGAGCGGCTCGAAGCCTGCTGGAGCCAGGTGCTCGCGAACGGTGACGTCGCCCGCCGGCAGGCCGAGATCGAGCAGTTCAACGCCAGCCACCCCGACGCCCGACGAGGTCTCGCGCTGACCCCGGTCAAGTTCGGCATCTCGTTCAACCTGACCGCGTTCAACCAGGCAGGTGCGCTGGTGCACGTCTACAAGGACGGCTCGGTGCTGATCAACCACGGCGGCACCGAGATGGGCCAGGGCCTGCACACCAAGATGCTGCAGGTCGCGGCGACCACGCTCGGCGTACCCCTCTCTCGGGTCCGGCTCGCGCCGACCCGCACCGACAAGGTGCCCAATACCTCCGCGACCGCGGCGAGCTCCGGTGCCGACCTGAACGGCGCCGCGATCAAGAACGCCTGCGAGCAGATCAAGGCCCGTCTCGCCGAGGTCGAGAGCGATGGCCTCACCTGGGAGGAGCTGGTGCACAAGGCCTACTTCCAGCGCGTCCAGCTCTGGGCCGCGGGCTTCTACAAGACCGAGGGGTTGCACTGGGACGCCGCCGCGATGCGCGGCACGCCGTTCAAGTATTTCGCGTACGGCGTCGCGGCGGCAGAGGTGGAGGTCAACGGGTTCGACGGCTCCTACACGCTGCGCCGGGTCGACATCGTGCACGACGTCGGCGACAGCCTGTCGCCGCTGATCGACATCGGCCAGATCGAGGGCGGCTTCGTGCAGGGGGCCGGCTGGCTGACCCTCGAGGACCTCCGTTGGGACGAGTCCGACGGCCCGAACCGGGGCCGGCTGGCGACCCAGGCGGCCAGCACCTACAAGCTGCCGAGCTTCTCGGAGATGCCCGAGGTCCTCAACGTGAAGCTGCTCGAGAAGGCCCACGAGGACGGCGCGGTCTACGGCTCCAAGGCCGTCGGTGAGCCGCCGTTGATGTTGGCGTTCTCCGTGCGCGAGGCGCTGCGCCAGGCCGCCGCCGCATTCGGGCCGGCCGGGACCAGCGTCGAGCTGGCCTCCCCCGCGACGCCCGAGGCGGTCTACTGGGCTCTCGAGTCGGCGCGCTCCTCGCTGCCCGCCGACCCGGCAAGCGGCCCGGCCCGCGACGTCGCCCGCGACTCCGCCCTCGCCGAGCTGGGTGGGGTGTGACCGAGATGCAGTGGATGCGAGCAGTGCAACGGCTCCGCGAGCAGCGGCAGCCAGGCGTCCTCGTCACGATCACCGCCGTGCGCGGCCACTCACCGCGCGAGGCCGGCGCCAAGATGGTCGTCTCGGCCGACCAGACCTGGGACACCGTCGGCGGCGGCAACCTCGAGGCGGTCGCCGTCGAGCGGGCCCGGGTGATGATCGCCGACGGTGTCGCCGAGCCGGAGGGCTTGGAGATCGCGTTGTCCGACAAGGCGCCGTTCCAGCACGGCGTCCAGTGCTGCGGCGGTGAGGTCGACCTGCTGCTCGAGCCGCTGGCCGTCGTACCGTCAGTCGCGATCTTCGGCATGGGCCATGTCGGCCTTGAGCTCGCGCGCATCCTTTCCCGGCACGACGTCGAGCTGCACCTGGTCGACTCCCGTGCCGACCAGCTGACCGCCGAGCGACTGTCCTCGTTCGACGACGCGGTCGCCAACGTGCACGTGCACCAGGTCCCGGTGCTGCCCGAGCTGGTCGTCGGTGAACTGCCCCACGGCACCCACATGCTCGTGATGACCCACGACCACGCGGAGGACGCCGCCCTGTGCGACGCCGCCCTGCGCAGCGACCGGCTGGCCACCATCGGCCTGATCGGCTCCAGCGCCAAGTGGGCGCGATTCCGCAAGAAGCTCGCCGACGAGGGCCACTCCCCCGAAGCGATCGCCCGCATCACCACTCCCATCGGCCTGTCCGAGCTGACCGGCAAGGTCCCCGCCACCATCGCGGTGAGCGTCGCGGCCTGGCTGCTGCAGCTCTTCGCCGCCGACGTACCCACTGACCACGCCGACCAGGCACCTGCCGCCGACGTACCCACGAACCATGAGGTCTCCTGATGACGCTCTTCCGGGGAACCTTCCTCGACACCCCCGACGACCCGTTCGCCGGCGGCGCACTGCGCGCCGACAGCGACGGCGCCCTGCTGGTGCAGGACGGCGTGATCGTCGCCCGCGGACCGTACGCCGACCTCCGCCGCCAGCACCCCGGCGAGGACGTCGTCGACCTCAGCGGTGGCCTGGTGCTGCCCGGCTTCGTCGACACCCACGTCCACTTCCCGCAGGCGCGGGTCATCGGTGCGCTGGGCATGCCGTTGCTCGACTGGCTCGACCAGTGCGCGCTCCCTGAGGAGGCGCGGATGGCTGACCTGCCCTACGCCGTCGGCGTCGCTTCCGACTTCGTGCGCGGCCTGGTCGCCGCAGGCACGACGAGCGCCCTGGTCTTCGGCGCCCACAACGCCCCTGCCGTCGACGCCCTGTTCACCGAGGCCTCGCGGGTCGGCGTGCGGGTCACAAGCGGACTCGTGGTCGGCGACCGTCGCCTGCTCCCCCCGTTGCACACGACGCCGGAGCGCGCGTACGCCGAATCGCTAGCCCTGGCTGGGCGTTGGCACGGTGTTGGCCGCAACCGCTACGCCGTGACCCCGCGTTTCTCCCTCTCCTCGACGGACGATCTGCTGGCTGCGTGCGGTGCCGTCCTGTCCGAGGTGCCCGGCGCGATGCTCACCTCTCACGTGAACGAGAACCCGTGTGAGATCGCGGCGGTCGGCGAGCTCTTCGGCGGCAGTTCGTACGTCGACACCTACGACAAGCACGGCCTCGTCGGACCCCGCACCGTCCTCGCGCACAACGTCCACGCGACCGACCCCGAGCTCGCAGTGCTGGCCTCACGGGGCGCGGCCGTGGCGCACTGCCCGACGTCGAACGCGGCCTTGGGGAGCGGGCTCTTCCCGCTGGCCCGCCATCTCTCTGCGGGAGTCCGGGTGGCGCTCGGGTCCGACGTTGGCGCCGGCACCGGGTTCTCCTTGCTGAAGGAAGGCCTGCAGGCCTACTTCGCCCAGCAGCTGCTCGGCGAGCTCGGCCATCCGCTCACCGCCGCCCACCTGCTCCATCTGGCGACCAGCGCCGGCGCTGCCGCCCTCGGCCTGGACGAAGTCGGCGACTTCTCGGTCGGCAAGCGCTTCGACGCCCAGTGGCTCTGCCCTGCCGAAGGATCAACGCTGGACGTCGGCCTCGCACATGCCTCCGACGCCGCCGAGGCCCTGGCCCGCACCTTCGCCCTCGGCACCCCCGCCGACGTCCGAACCGTCTGGGTCGACGGCGACCTGGTCAGCTCCGAGGACTCCGACCAGGCAAGCGTTCTCTCGCTGGTCGAGTAGGTCGCGGAGCCT
>NZ_LMSQ01000017.1:40267-40338 GCF_001429525.1 Nocardioides sp. Soil796 | reverse complement strand
CATGCCTCCCCGCGCGACCGTTGGTTGAGGAGGTCGCTCTGGCGACCGTCTCGAAACCAAGCCCCCACCAC
>NZ_LMSQ01000017.1:39419-40256 GCF_001429525.1 Nocardioides sp. Soil796 | reverse complement strand
CTGCGGCCATTCGGGTATGGCCTAGGTGCGTTTGCGGAACCGGACGTCACCGTTGGCCATCAGCGTCATGTCGTAGGTGTCGTCGTGGGCACGGTGGTGGTGCCACGAGCACAAGAGCTTGCCGTCCTTGGTGTCGGTCCGACCTCCGTGCAACCAGGACAAGGTGTGGTGGTGGGCTTCGCACCACTTGGCCGGCACCAGGCACCCCTCGCTGCGGCAGGTCTTGTCACGGATCCCCATGGCGAGGATCTGCGGGCCGGTGAACAACCGTTTCGCGCGGCCCTGGTCGAGCACCTCGGACTCCCCACCCAGAACGGCGGGGACCATCTTCGCGGTGCACGAGAGGCGGCGGACCTGGGTGGCGGAGATCTTGGACCCATCAGGCAGGACCCCGACACCGATCCCGGCGAGCAGGTCGGCCAGGTCCATGGTGATCACCAGAGTGGTGCCGTTGCCGCCATGCACCGGCAACGCGTCGGGGTCCAGGCCCTCGAGGAGGGCCTCGAAGGCCAGCCCACGGCGTTGGTCGAAGGGAACCTTCTTCCCGGTCGCGGGATCGGTCAACGGTGCCGCACCCCCACCCGGGGTGGACTGGTGTCGGGGTGAGGTCACCGCGTTCAACACCGCCTTGAGCCGGGCCGCGGCGGCCTCGGAGAGGGTGGCGCGCAGCTCGACGGTGCCGTCACCGTTGTTNCTTGAACCACAACCGGGACTTCGCGTGCGCGCGGCGTTCCTCCTCCTCGACCCGCTTGCGTTCTTCGTCCTCGACCAGGCCCGGGGCGACGATGGAGAGGATCTTGCGGCCCAGGATCCGCAGGTCGTGCGGGGAGTGCTGCC
>NZ_LMSQ01000017.1:39241-39327 GCF_001429525.1 Nocardioides sp. Soil796 | reverse complement strand
GGACTTCGGCACTGGCCAGCAGTCGGTCCAGGGCGGCCACGATCACCTTGGCCTGCTCCAGGTTGACCGCCCCCGAAGCGAGGGCG
>NZ_LMSQ01000017.1:0-39205 GCF_001429525.1 Nocardioides sp. Soil796 | reverse complement strand
AGCGGGTGTCCAGGGAGGTGGCCAGCTTCTCGGCCTGGTGGTTCGCGCCCGCCCCGGTGCGGGCGCGCGGGGTCAACCAGGAGGCAACGTTGGGGTCGCCGTCTGCGTCGGCCACGTCGCCTGCGGCCGCGATCACCCGCAGCCGCAGCGACTCCAGTTGGGAGCCGAGGTCGGTCAGCTCGAGNCGACCGACTTCAACGAGGTCTCGATCACCGCTGCGCACTCGAGCACCGGGTGGGTGCCGGGGCGGGTGTGGTCGGGGTTGCTCATGACACGATTTTACGCCTGATATGCCTGTTTTTGAACAAATGCACGAAGGTGGTGACCATTGTGAACACGTGTGACGAATGAGCCGAGTTATCCCCAGAAACACCCGAGCAGGTTTGGCCTGCACGGATCAATTTCGCTCCGACCACCGACAAGCCAGGCCCGAACGCGACATGCTCGGCTCCCGCCCAGGACGACACGCACTCCCGTGGTTCCACTAGCGTTCGGACATGCTTGAGTCCCAACGAGAGCCGACACCTCGCGAAGATTCTGGGGAACTGGAGACCGCCCTCGCGTTTCTGACGTTCGCCCGCCACTGCCTGCTGAAGAAGGTCGACGGGCTGAACGAGCAGCAGCTCCGCCGCAGCCTGGTCGTCTCGGACACCACGCTTCTTGGCCTGGTGCAGCATTGAGCGGCCGGAGAGCGCTGGTGGTTCGCCCATCACCTCGGAGGCGACCCGGCGTACGCCGCCGCTGAAGGAGTTCCCCTCGGGGCAGGTCTTCCAGCAGCAGGCTGGCTACTTCCGCAGATGCCCGGCTAGTTGACCGGCGAGCTCCACGGACGCTTCGATTTCTTCGCGGCGGATCGAAACGCTCTCGACGTTGAGGCCGAACGGCACCCCGAGCCGGCGGCAGTAGTCGATGAGCTCGACCGCCGTCGCGGTGGCTTGCGCCAAGGATGCCAACAGCGGGTTCGCCGCGTGCCGGAGGTCGTTCTCGATCCATCTCGGAACGTCGACTCCCAGCCAGCGCAGGAACTCCAGCGTCTTCATCGAGCCGCACACCGAGAAGGTGAACACGATCGGCACCGGCACCAGCCCTCGTGACTCGCACTCGTATCGGTAGTCAGAGACGAGGTTCTTGGCCGCATTGAGGTCGTAGACGACCTGCGTCACGAAGAACCGGCAGCCCGCCTCCTGCTTCGCGATCAGTCGCAGGTGCTCGTTCTCGCGGCGGCTGTGCCGCTCGGGGATTGCGACCCCGCCCAGCAGCAGGTCCGGGTTGAGCGCGGCGCTCATCGCTTGCGCATCAGCGAGCGAGACCGAGGGAGAAGATCCGCTCGAGGCGGCGCCGACCATCACCGACAACGTACGGCGAGGGTCCTGCTCGGCGATCCAGGAGCGCAGGTCCTCGCGCTGGTACTTGCCCACGGCGCGGTAGACGATCACCGGAGTCCCCCACTGCTCCAGATGTTCCGTTCGGTACTCGGCGGGGTCGACCGTGGGGCTGAACGGGAACGGACGCTCCTCCGGGTTGCGGGAGCTCTCGTCGTCGATGTCGTAGAGGACCAGGCCATCGAGATCGAGGTGCTCAAGTCGTTCGACGGTCGCGCGTGCGATCTCCGGCAGTCGGTCCGTCGGTGTCGACCTCCTGGGCGGCGTCACCGCAAAGATGACGAAGTCCCCCTGGCCAGATTTGATGCGAGCTGCGATGTCCACAACGCGACCGTACGTCCACTCAAGGCCGAGACCGTTTCTCCCACTGGTTCGAGACTATGCGGAGCTGCACAGGAGCAGGGGTCCTACGTTGTCTGCGACGCTGCGCCACATGTCACCAGGCGTTGGTTCTCAGCCACCGTGCTCCGCCACCGTGCGAACGGGCACACTGACCCGAGCAAGACTCCGCCGTTGACTCAGCAGGGAAGGAACTGGCCATGCCCCGGACGCACCACGTCGTATTCCTGGTGTTCGACGGTATGAAGATGCTCGACGTGACCGGGCCTGCTGAGGTCTTCGCCGAAGCCAACCGACTCGGAACTCGCTACCAGCTTCGCTACGTCTCCCCTACGGGTCACGCAGTCGTCACGTCGATCGGAGCCACCCTGCCCGTCGACGGTGCGTCCACGGATGTCCTCGAAGCAGAGACGGTCATCGTCTCGGGCGGTGACGACCTCCCGGTGAAGCCCATCCCGAGCGACCTCACCGCTGCCGCGACCGAACTTCACGCCCGGTCGCGTCGCACGGTGTCCATCTGCACGGGATCATTCGTGCTCGCAGCCGCCGGTCTGCTGGACGGCCGTCGGGCGACAACACACTGGCGTCACGCGGATCTGCTCGCACGCGCGTTCCCCAAGGTTTCCGTGTCCCCGGATGCGCTCTTCGTGCAGGACCGCGGGATCTACACCTCGGCCGGTGTCTCTGCCGGCATCGACCTCGCACTCGCCCTCGTCGAGGAGGACCACGGACCAGATCTCGCCCGCGAGGTCGCACGCAACCTGGTGATGTTCATGCAGCGACCCGGCGGGCAGTCGCAGTTCGCCGCTCCCCTGCAGATCCGCCCTCCACGAACACCTTCACTGCGGGCTGTGGTGGACCTGGTCTCCGCACAGCCGTCTCTCGAGCACAGCACCCGTTCGCTGGCTCAGCACGCTGGGGTCAGCCCCCGTCACCTGGCCCGACTGTTCGCCGCCGAGCTCGACACCTCCCCGGCCAGGTTCGTGGAGCGCACCCGGCTCGAGCACGCCCAGTCACTCCTCGATCGCGGTCACGGGGTCGCCGAGGCCGCGAGCCTGGTCGGCTTCGGTAGCGCGGAGAGCATGCGACGACTCTTCAAGGCCAGGTTCGGTGTCTCGCCGAGCCAGTACCGGGCACGGTTCACCACGACGACTCCTGCTCAGGAGCCAGGAACGGGCGCGTCCCACTGACCCCGATGGGGCCACAGAAGACGTCACTCCGGCCAGGCGTTGTTCTCGATGATGTCGACGAAGTTCGCGCGCTCGAACCGTGGATCGAAGTGGGCGAGCACGTCGTCGTTCATCGTGCCGAACGTGGTCTCCGGGCGGTCCGCCATCCCCTCGTTGAAGGCGTGCAGGATCTGCCGCTTGAAGTCCGGGCGCGGATGGGCCGCGACAACAGTCTTCTTGTCCTCGTCGCGTATCTCGTCCAGATCCAGACCGAGTACGTCGGTCTCCACACCCAGCGTGACCACACCGACCTCGGGAGCCAGGTGCAGGGGCAGCTCGGGAGTCGTGTGGAGGGCGATGGCGAGCCACACGTCGCGCGCGTCCGCCTCCGAGCGGCCGTGCTCACGCAGGAAGTCGTACGCCGCGTCGGCACCGTCGATCTCGAAACGTTGGTCGGTCGTGCGGAACTTCTGAGTGAGTCCCAGGTCGTGGAACATGCCGCCGACGTACGCCAGCTCGGCGTCCACTTCGATGTCCCGCGCCCTCGACTTCAACATCCCCCAGAGGAAGACGCGCCGGGAGTGATGGAACAGCGAGTCCCCCACCAGCGGGTCGTCGGTCGCCTCCCGCACCAGCGCGGTTGCCGCGCGAGCCAGCTCGGTGTCGGGGATCTGGATGCCTGCGATGGTCTCGGTCACGGGTACGTCTCCTGTCGAGTGCTGATGACCCCACCAGCATCGCGCCGCCCTGCCCCAGACGACCCCGCGAAAGCGGACAAGGATCACCTGATCTGCGCCAGACGGACGCAGCCCCAATGCCTCAGAACTCCTCCCGGCAACACCGCGACGCCACGAGCTGGATGCCCCGCTTGCCTGCGTGGACAGTGCCTGCCGTGGCGTGATTGGGGAGGTTGACCGCAGCGAGGAGAACCACTGCGTCCTGCCACCAGATTGTGGAGCAGACCCACACAGGCGATGTCGGACGAGATTCCCAAAGGGCTGCGAAGACCGGTGCCCAACGGACAAACTCGCCCAATGGCCTTCGTGCGGTTCCTGACCGCAGCATCCCTGTCTGCTCTCGTCCTCGGTTCCATGTGTACGGGCACGGTGGCAGGAGCGGCCGCGGCGTCCTCGGACCGCTCGACGGATCCCGGCCTGCACGGGAAGGCAGCGATCGACCGCCTCGGTGACGAGCTCGATGACGCTGCCCGTCGTTCCGGGCTGAGCACGAGCGAGCTCCGCAGGATCTTGACCACCGACGACTCGGCCCAAGTGGTGCCGGGTGGTCAGTTGGTCTACGCCGACACGTTCCCCGCGCAACCCAGCGCCGCATCGGCAGAGGTGGCCCAAGCCCAGTTCCCCGAGGCTCAGACCTTCACCCTGCACAGCCGGCCGACCTCGAAGCACACGATCTTCCTGGACTTCGACGGTGCCGACGTCAGCAACACGTACTGGAACTTTGCGTCCGGGATCCCGAACGGCCAGTACGACGGGTTCTCGATCGACGGCGACCTGGGCACCTTCAACGCCGACGAGCACAGCTACATGCAGGAGCTCTGGCGGATCGTCGCCGAGATGTACGTGGCGTACGACGTCGACATCACCACCGAGGACACCGGCCCCGCCGCCTACCACCGCGACGGCATCGCCGACGACACGTACGGCGACCACGTCCTGTTCAGCAACGACCCGGACTCCAACCCGATCTGCTCCGGTTGCGCCGGAATCGCTGTCTTCGGCCAGTTCGCGGATCCGACCGACTCGGGGACCGACTCCAAGGAGCCCATCTGGGTGCGCAAGCAGGCGAACGCGTTCCTCACGGCCACCGTCACCGCGCACGAGATCGGGCACACTCTCGGCCTGAACCACGACGGACGAACCATCCCTAGCGAGGAGTACTACGGAGGCCAGGGCGCCTGGACGCCGATCATGGGCTCCGGCTTCAACGGGATCTTCCAGTTCAGCAACGGCGACTACGCCAGCGCCTCCAACAAGCAGGACGACTTCGCGACCATGGTCGCCACCGGCCTGCCTCTGCTGCCCGACGACGCCGGCAACACCGCGGCCTCCGCGACGAGCCTGGGAGCACGGACCGACTACACGGTCGACGGCATCATCACCAGTCGCGACGTCGACTACTACAAGGTCGGCCCGTGCGTCGCAGCACCTTCGGTGGGAGCCCTCGGAAACGGTGCGGGCAGCGGTCTCGATCTGCGCGTCGACCTGCGTACGGCGAACGACGCGCTGGTCGCGTTCTCGGACCAGCCGTCTGGCCAGGTCATCGTCGGTGGGTTCGCCCACCGGATCGCGAGCGGCATGGACGCGGACACGATCTCACCGAGCGGCGGGCCGGGAACCTACTACGTCAAGGTCGACGGCGTCGGCAACGGCGATCCGCTCGCCACCGGCTACTCCGACTACGGCAGCGTCGGCACCTACAAGCTTTCGATCACCGGCTGCGCGGACACGAACGGCGCTACGCCGAACGCTCCTGCGTCGATCAACCTCACCACCAGCAAGAGCGCTGGCACGCTGACCTGGACGGCCCCGTCGTCCGGACCGGCGCCGAACGGCTACCGGATCAGCGGGATCAACGGAGGACCGGTCGAGGTCTCCGCAAGCACCAGGTCGAGGGCGATCACCGTGCAGGGCGGCCACGACGTCAACGTCGCAGTCACGGCTCTGAACGCCGCCGGGGGCGGAGTCCCGAAGACGTTGAACCGGCATGTCGCGAGCTGGGTCCCGACAACGGCGCCTGCCATCACCGTGACCACCAGTGGCCTGAAGGCCACGATCAACTGGAAGCCCGCCGCGAACCCCGGCAACGCCTACCTGCGCTACTGGTTGCTGACCATCGACGACCAGATCCTCCCGCAGACCGCAGCAGTGCGGAGCTTCACGAAGACGTTCTCGACGTACGGCTACCACACCGTGAAGCTGAATCCCCAGATGGACGCCGAGCTCCCAGGAACGGCCCCCGGTCGTACCGTCAGGGTCCTGGTGGCTCTCAAGCCATCGGCTCCCAGGATCGGTAGCCCGTCATCGGGCAAGGCGGGGACGCCGGTCAACGCCACCGCTCGCTGGGCGGCTCCGTTGAACAACGGTGGCGCTGCGATCACCTCGTACAAGGTGATCGCCTCGAAGATCGTGGAGGGCAGGGTCGTCGGCTCGAAGGTCTCCGCACCGGTCTCGGCCAAGGCCCGCGCGTACACGTTCAGGCTCGCGAAGGGCTACTACAGGTTCCGGGTCGTCGCCTACAACGCCAAGGGCGGGTCGCCAGCGTCGGCGTACTCGAAGAAGGTCACCGCGAGGTAGGTCGTCCACCCGGAAGACTGGCCAGGACCGAGCCTCACGACCACCCGACCGTCCGAACCGCCCGGACGACTGCCGAAACGCTCGTCCCAACCGCCGGTGGAGATGACGGTTCGCTCGCTCAGGGTCGCGCGTCGCGTCATCGTGTCGCGGGCGCCGTACTCCTCTCCACGCCGACTGCCACCCGAACTGCGCGCACTGTCTCAGCCGATCTCCCCCTCGCCTGCGCCGGCGTTGTCGATCAGCGCCATGGCAGCGGTCGCAGCCGCATGGACGTCGCCGTCCCGGATGGCAATGAACAGTCCCTCGTGCCAGTCGTGCTGCCCCGTGATGAACCGGGAGAAGCACTGCCCGCCCTTCAGGTCCAGCGCCATCGCCTCGCTCAGACTTGAGTAGAGCTCCGCGAGCACGTCGTTCCCCGAGACCTCGGCGACCGCGAGGTGGAATGCGACGTCGGCGGTCGCAAAGTCCTCCTCCGCCAGTGCCGCGCCTGCTGCCGCTCGGGCGTCCAGGGTCTGACGCAGGTGTTTCAGCTGGTCCTCGGTGCGCCGTTCGGCTGCGAGCCGCGCCGCGATCACGTCCAGGCCGCGGCGTACGTCGGCGATGTCGTCGTGCGTGGCAGTGAGGAGCCGGCGCCGCAGCGCCACCTCCGTGGCATTGGTCGCGACGACGTAGGTGCCGTCGCCCTGGCGCGGTTGCAGCAGTCCCGCGTGCACGAGGCCGCGCACCGCCTCGCGCACGGTCGTGCGGCTCACGCCCAGCGACTCGATCAGTGCGGTCTCGGGCGGAATCCGGTGCCCGACCGGCCAGTTTCCTGCCGCGATCTCCTCGCGCAGGGACTCGGTCGCGGCGTCCGCCATGGACATACGCGGGATTGCTTTCATCAGAACTCCCTCTTGCAAATTCGTCATACGTATGGTCATAGTACATCTACCGAGTGACGCACACCACATGGCATGGTCGATGAAGACCTCACCCGAACCCAGCCTGTGATCCCCCTCTTCTCGCTCGCAGCTCTGGAAGGTCCGCCCTGATGACCACCTCAGAATCAGTACCGCCCATGACATCCTCCGACGCCACCGATGCGTCACGTTCCTCGTCCGGCGCCGTGACTCGCGCCCTCGATGCGATCCCATTCAACCGTGCCCACAAGCTCATCCTCGCCATGGTGCTCTTCGGCGCCTTCTTCGACGTGATGGAGGAGAACGCGCTGGGTGCGATCGGCCCCACCCTGAAGGACATCTGGGGCATCTCCACACCACAGCTCGCATTGCTGCAGACCATCACCATCTCCGCGATGATCATCGGCAAGGTCTTCGCCGGCATCGTCGGCGACTACCGCGGCCGGCGCTATGCCCTGGCGTTCAACCTCGTCCTCTACTGCTTCGGCGCCCTCGTCTGCGCTCTGGCGCCCAACTACCTCGTGCTCGCCATCGGCCGCTTCATCGTCGGGCTCGGCCTCGGTGGCGAGATCGCCGCCGGCATGACCATCCTGAGCGAGTTGGTCGCCACCAAGTACCGCGGCGCCATCGTCGCGTCGCTCAACATCGGAGCCGGCGGCCTGGGCAACGTGATCTCCTTCGGCTTCGCCGCGATGGTGCTCGGTCCTCTCGGCCAGTTCTTCGGCGGCCCCGAGACGAGCTGGCGCTGGATGTTCGGCCTTCTCGTGCTTCCCGCCCTCATGGTGATGTTCTACCGGCGCTACCTGCCTGAGACTCCGCGCTATCTGGTGAGCAGGGGACGACACGACGAGGCCAACCGCGTGCTCAGCCTCCTGCAGGCGGGGAGGCTGCACGACGACCAGCTCGTCGTGACGGAGTTCGTGCCGCCCAAGACCGACGTCGAGGGTCCCGCTCCGAAGGTGCACCTGGGCGAGGTCTTCCAGGGCGTGCTCCTGCGCCGCACCTGCGCCCTGGCCGTCGCGTCGTGGATGACGTTCGGTGCCCAGATCACGGTGCTGGTGCTGATGCCGACCATCTTGGTCGAACAGGGCTTCACCGTGACCAAGAGCCTCACGTTCACCATGGTGATGAACTTCGGCAGCCTCTTCGGCGCCGTCGCCGCGACGTACGCCGCGATCCACTGGCCACGCCGTCTGGTGATGACCGTCGGCGCCATTGCCGCCTGCCTCTCCGCCCTGGCCTTCGGCACGCTCGCATCGTCGGCTGCCACGATCCTGCTCTTCGGCGGTGCCTTCCAGTTCTTCGTGCTGCTCCTGAACAGCACGATCTTCGCCTGGTCCCCCGAGCTCTATCCCACCCGCGTGCGTGCCTTCGGTACCGCGATGATCGCTGTCCAGGGGAACGTCGCAGGGGCCCTTGCGCCGATCGGCGCCGGCTGGCTGCTCGACAGCTCCGGCATGGGAACCGTCTTCATCGTGATCTCCGGAATGTACGCCGTGATGGCCGTCGCCACCCGCTTCGCCCCGGAAACTCACGGCCGGACCCTCGAGGAGATCAACCCCACCTCACTGCTCCCCCGCTCCTGACCACCACCAGATCACCAATTCCGAAAGGACCATGACCATGGACAAGTTCCACGTCTCAGCCACCTCCCACTGGCCCAACTACCTCCCCGAGTACGTCGCCCGCGAACAGGGCTTCTTCGCGGACGAGGGACTCGACTTCACCCGCAGCGCGCCGACGGACTGGACGCAGGTCCTGACCGACCTCAGCGACGGCACCGCCGACCTGGTGCTGGGCGGGATCTGGGTCCCGACGATGTATCACGGCCGCGGCCGCGACTACGTCGCCGTCGCCGCCCTCAACTCGCGAAACCCGAAGGTCCTGGTGATGCGCGAGCCAGCTCCCGGATTCTCCTGGCGAGACCTTGAGGGCAAGATCGTCCTGGCCCCGGGGGCCGGTGGCACGGCGCCGTACGTCCACACCGCTGGCCTGATGCGGAAGGCCGGGGTCGACATGACCAAGGTCCGCTGGGTCCGCGACCTGGCCGGCTCGACCCTCACCGAGCTCTTCCTCGGGGGGCACGGCGACGCGCTCGTCACCGACGCCATCAACGGCGCGCTCCTCGAGCGTGCGGGCAAGGCCTCGATCGTGGCACGCCACGACGTCGACGGCGGGCTGATGCCCAACAGCGTCTACTACACCGACCGTGAGCGGCTCGAGCGCGACGACACGGTGTGGCGCTTCTGCCGTGCGATGCAGCGTGCCTACGACTGGCTGCGGGAGCACTCCGCGGTCGAGGCGAAGTCGCTCCTGGCCCGCGAGTGGCCGGGGATCGAGACCGACCACCTGATCGAGATCGTCGACGACCTGCGTCAGCGCGGGATCTGGGAGGACATCCGCATCGCGCCCGAGGGGTACGACGAGTGGTTGCGGATCCAGGTCGAGGACGGCCTGGTGGGAAAACCGGTCCGCTACGACGACCTGGTCGACCCGCGCCCGGCCGAGGACGCCGTACGCACCGTCGGAGCAGCCCGATGACGATCGTGCTCACGCGCTCGGACGTGGCCGAGGTCATCGACATGACCGACGTGATCGAGGTCGTGGAGCAGGCGCACCTCGCCCTCGCCTCAGGTGACGCGATCCAGCCAGAGCGCGCGGCCTTCGAGCTGAAGGGCAGCGACGTGCTCTATGTGCCGATGGTCGCCGGCATCGGCTCCATGGAGGTCGGGGGCGTCAAGCTGATGACCGACACCCCGAGCAACCGGGCCCGGGGACTGCCCGCCCAGCAGTCCGCCATCTTGCTGGCCGACGGGACGACGGGTGCCCCGAAGGCGCTCATCGACGGTGGGATCGTCACCCGATTTCGCACCGCCGCCGCCTCGGCCGTGGCTACCAGACACCTCGCGAACCCGTCTGGCGGTTGCCTCGGGCTCATCGGGGCAGGCGGGCAGGCTCGGGCACACCTCGAAGCCATTCGGCTGGTGCGCCCCGTGGACCGGGTCCTGGTCTGGACGCGATCCAGCGCGACCGCCGCGGGCTTCGTCGAGCACGCCCGACAGACGGGCGTGCACGTCGAGGTGGCCGACTCCGTCGAGGACGTCGTGTCGCAGGCGGACATCCTGTGCACGCTCACCCCGTCGAGGGAACCGCTGGTGAGCGGCGCCTGGTTCAGGCCGGGCCTGCACGTCAACGCCGTGGGGGCGCCGCCACGGGTGGACCACCGCGAGATCGACTCCGAGGGCATCCGCCGCAGCCTGGTCGTCGTCGACCGGGTGGACGTGGCACGCCAGGAGTCGGGCGACGTCATGATTCCGTTCGCGAACGGCGACATCGGCTACGACCACTTTGACCTGGAGCTCGGTGAAGTCGCGTCCGGGAGCAGGCCGGGTCGCAGCTCGCCGGACCAGATCACGCTCTACAACTCGGTCGGCCTCGCCATCCAGGACATGGCGACCGCACGCATGGTCGTGGAGAAGGCGCTGCTCAAGGGTCTCGGCCGGACCATCGACCTGGGCAGCTGACCTGCCGTGGCCACCGGCGCCCAGGTCGAAGCCCACCGCTCGCTGCAGCGGGCGTTCGAGGTGCTCGAGCTGATCGCGGACAACGACGGGAGGATGGGCGTTGCTCAGCTGGCGGCCGAGTCGCGCCTCCCCTTGTCGTCGATGCATCGACTGGTCAGCACGTTGGCCAAGCTCGGCTACCTCCACCAGGAGCCCTCACGGAAGTATGTCCTGGGCGCTCCGCTCGTCCGCCTGGGCCACGCGTCCTCCAGGCTGCTGCTCGCGAACTGGGGGCAACCGAGGTTGGCCAGGCTTGCGGACGAGCTCGGAGAGTCCGTGCACCTGACCATGCTGGACGGGGACGAGGTGCGATACGTCGCCCAGGCCCCGTCCAGCCGTTCAATGCGGATGTTCACCGAGGTCGGCCGCCGCGTACTGCCGCACTGCTGCGCGGCCGGCAACGCGATCCTCTCCGCGATGGCGGAGGACGAGGTACGCCGCCTGCTCGCCCGCACCGGCATGCCGCGCTACACCGAGAACACGATCACCGACACGGACACCTACGTCGAGAGACTGCGCCTGACCGCCGAGGCGGGCTACGCGCTCGACGACGCAGAGCAGGAGACGGGGGTCCGCTGCGTGGCAGTCCTGGTGCCGGACAGTGCGGAACGGTTCGCGCTCTCGGTCTCCGGCCCCACCACCCGGATGTCGGACGAGGTCGTCTCCCGGGTCGTGCCACTGCTGATCCGGGCCAGCTGGGACATCGCCGCCGTCCTGCCCTGACCCAACAACGAAAGGCTCACCTCATGCGCATCCTCGTGGTCAACGTCAACACCACCGTCTCGATGACCGACGCGATCGTCGCCTCGGCCCGGTCCGTCGCCTCCCCCGGCACCGAGATCATCGGCCTCACTCCCTCGTTCGGTCCCGACTCCTGCGAGGGCAACTTCGACAGCTACCTCGCCGCGGTTGGCGTGATGGACGCGGTCGCCCGCTACCAGGGCGCCTACGACGCCGTGGTGCAGGCCGGCTTCGGCGAGCACGGCCGCGAGGGTCTCCAGGAACTCCTCGACGTGCCGGTTGTCGACATCACCGAAGCAGCCGGCCACGTCGCCTCCCTGCTCGGCCACACCTACTCCGTGGTCACCACCCTCGACCGCACCGTGCCCCTGATCGAGGACCGGCTCAAGTTGGCCGGCCTCGACGCCCGATGCGCATCCGTGCGCTCCAGCGGGCTGTCCGTCCTCGAACTCGAGGAGGACCCCGAGGCCGCCGTGAAGGCGATCACCACACAGGCACAGCGCGCGGTCCAGGAGGACAGGGCCGAGGTGATCGTGCTGGGTTGCGGCGGCATGGCCGGTCTCGACCACGCCGTCAGGGCCGCCACCGGCGTGCCCGTCGTCGACGGCGTCACCGCCGCCATCAAGCTCGCCGAAGCCCTGATCGGGCTCGGTCTGTCCACCAGCAAGATCAGGACCTACGCCACCCCGCGAACGAAGCGACTCAGCGGCTGGCCACTCGGTGCCGTGCATGAGGTCAGCTGATCACCCGGTGCAGTTCGGCGGCGAGGGCGGGAACACGCTCTCGGGTGACGCGGGCGGACGGGCCGGCCACGGACACCGCCAGCGGGAACGGCGCGGACGGCACGGGTACGGCGACACAGCGCGCGCCGTACTCCTCCTCCTCGTCGTCGAGGGCGAAACCCTGGCGGCGTACGACGCGAACGGCAGCGACCAGCTCCGAGACTGACCCAACTGTGTGGGAAGTAGGTCGATCGAGACCGGTGCGTTCCGCGAGCGCGGTCACCTCGTCGTCGGCCAGCAGCGACAACAGCGCCTTCCCCACGGCCGAGCAGTGCGCCATCGTCCGGCGGTGCACCTCGGTCGAGGAGCGCATCGCCTGTGAGGACTGGACCTGCGCGACGAAGAGCACCGTGTCCCCGCACAGGGTCGCGGCGTTCGCCGTCTCGCCGGTGGCCTCGACCAGCCTGGCCAGCCAGGTGGAGACGTCGGGAGCGATCGGCAGCATGGCCGCACCACCGAGGGCGACCAGACGCGGGCCGAGGCGATAGCGCCGGTCGGATCCCTTGTAGAGATAGCCCGCCTGGCACAACCCGCCCAGCATCCGGTGCGTCGTCGAGACCGGGATCCGACAGAGTGCCGCGAGCTCCGAGAGCCCCAGGGGCTGGCCGGCGTCGGCGAGGTGCTCGAGCAGGCCGAGCGCGCGACCGATCGACTGGACCGGCCCGCTGGGCGCGGCTGCGTCGGCGCTCACGTCAACCGGCCTTCCGGACCAGGTCGCGCTGCACCCGGGCCACTCGGCGCGCGAGCGACTCCTCGTCGACCGTGGCCATCCGCCCCTGCTCGACCACGGGACGGCCGTTGACCAGCAGCAGCTCGAGCGGCGGGGTCGACCCGAGCACGAGTGCCGCCACCGGATCGTCGATGCCGGCATGGGCAAGCGTGTCGAGCCGCCACACGGCGAGGTCGGCGAGCTTGCCGACCTCGAGCGACCCGATCTCGTCCTCGCGGCCGAGGATCCTGGCACCGTCGAGAGTGGCCATCTCCAACGCGGCACGTACGCCGAGGGCACGCGGCCCACCACGCGCCCGAGCGAAGAGCACCGCGTGCCGCGCCTCCTCCAACAGCGACCCGGCTTCGTTGCTGGCCGCGCCGTCGACACCGAGGCCGACCGGCGAGCCGGCCTCGCGCAGGTCGGCGGCGCGGGCGATTCCGGCACCGAGGCGGGCGTTGGAGCTCGGGCAGTGCGCGACGCCGGTCGCGGCCGCCCCGAGCCGCTTGACCTCGGCGTCGTCGAAGTGGATGCCATGGGCGAACCACACGTCGGAGCCCGACCAGCCCAACTGCTCGGCGTACTCCAAGGGCGTGCAGCCCCGCTGCACCTCGCACCACTCGGTCTCGTCGACGGTCTCGGCGAGATGCGTGTGGAGCCGTACGCCGCGGTGTCGGGCCAGCTCGGCCGAGTCACGCATGAGCCCTTCACTGACCGAGAACGGCGAGCACGGTCCGACCGAGATCCGCAGCATCGAGCCGGGCGACGGGTCGTGCCAGCGCGTGATGGCGGCATCCGTCACGGCGAGGATCTCGTCACGCTCCTGGACCACCGAGTCCGGCGGCAGCCCGCCGTCCTTGCGGCTGAGGTCCATCGAGCCGCGGGCCGGGTGGAACCGCAGCCCGACCTCCTCCGCCGCCACGATCGATGCGGCGAGCGGGTCGCCGCCCTCACGCGGAAAGACGTAGTGGTGGTCCGCTGCCGTGGTGCAGCCGGTGAGCGCCATGCGGGCCAGGCCTGCCTGGGTCGCCACGTGGACGGAGGTCTCGTCGATGCCGGCCCACACCGGGTAGAGCGTGGTGAGCCACTCGAAGAGCGTCGCGTCGGCGGCCAGCCCGCGGGTGACCCACTGGTAGAGGTGCTGGTGCGTGTTGACGAAGCCCGGGGTGATCAGGCAGCCGCGGCCGTCGACGACCCGGGCACCCGGGTACGACGGCGCCGGGCCCGGGCCGACGTCGACGATGCGCGAGCCCTGCACCACGACGTACCCGTCGGCGATCTCGCGCCGTGAGCCGTCCATCGTGACGATGGTCGCGCCCTCGATGACGGTGCTTGCAGAGGGGGCAGTGCGTGCGGAACTGGTGAGCTGCATGGCCTGTCTCCCGATGAGTCGTGGGTGGGATTCCAGTGAACCCGCGCACGTCCGGCGCGGTAAGTCACAGCGGGCACGAACCAGGGCCACGAAGCGGCCGACGGCTTGGAGCAATCTCCAAGCCGTCGGCCGGATTGACGTCAGTCCGCGTGACGGATGTCGTCGTCGAGCCGGTCACCGAAGCCGTCGCGCCGGTCTTCCGACGCGGCGAAGACGGAGGCGCCCGACCTGTTGCCGGCGGTGACCTCGTTGAACAGGTAGTTCAGGACCACCGCGACGACGGCGGTGGCGCTGATGCCCGAGTGCATGATCACGCCGAACCACTCCGGGAACGCGTCCCAGAAAGTGGGGGCGGCGATCGGGATGATGCCGACCGCGACGGCGACCGAGACGATCACCATGTTGAGGTTGTCCTCATAGCTGACCCGCGACAGCGTGCGGATGCCGCTGGCCGCGACCGAACCGAAGAGCACGATGCCGGCGCCACCGAGCACGGGATACGGGATCGCCGCGACGACGGCACCGACCACCGGGAGCAACCCGAGCAGCAGCAGGACCAGCCCACCCGTCGCGACGACGAACCTGCTCTTGATGCCGGTCAGCGCGACCAGTCCGACGTTCTGCGCGAACGCGCTGCACGGGAAGCTGCCGAAGAGCGGTGCCACTGTCGTGGCGGCCATGTCGGCGCGCAGCCCCTGTGCGACCCGCTTCGCGTCCACCTCGGTGTCGACGATCTCGCCGATCGCCAGGATGTCGGCAGTGGTCTCGGTCATGATCACCAGCATCACCACGGTCATCGACACGATCGCGCCGATCTCGAACGTCGGTGTGCCGAAGTGCAGGACCGAAGGCGCGGCGAACGGCTTCGCGTCACCGACGGCCGAGAAGTCCGCACGACCGGCCAGCGCCGCGATCACTGTGCCGACCACGAGACCGAGCAGGATCGAGAGCCGCGACACCGCGCCCTGGAACAGCCGACTGATCACCAGGATGATCAGCAGGGTCAGGCCGGCGTACCCGATGTTGGTCATCGACCCGAAGTCGGACGCCGTCTCCTCGTTGCCCATCGCCCAGCGGAACGACACCGGCATCAGGGAGAGCCCGATGACGGTGATCAGGCTGCCGGTCACCACGGCCGGGAACAGTCGCACCAGCTGGGCGAAGAACGACGAGAGCACCAGGCCGATCACGCCGGCGACGATGATCGCGCCGAAGACCGGCCGCAGCCCGTCCTCACTGGCGATCGCGACCATCGTGGAGACGCTGGCGAACGAGATGCCCTGCACGATCGGCAGCCGGCTGCCGAACGGCCCGAGGCCGAGGGTCTGCAACAAGGTCGCCAGCCCGGAGACGAACAGTCCGGCGGTGACCAGCAGTGCCATGTCAGAGGCCGACAGCCCCGCCGCACCGCCGACGATCAGCGGCGGCGCGATCACGCCGCCGTACATCGTCAGGATGTGCTGGGTTCCGTAGGCGAGCAGCTGCCCGGGCGGGTGCCGCTCGTCCTCAGGACGCGTGGAAGCAGGCGCGGTCGTACGACGGCGGAAGTTCATCGCGCACCTCAGCAGAAGCCGGGCAGGCCGAGCCAGGCATTGCCCGCGTCGGTGGCGTCGTCACGGATGACGGAGGCCTCGATCAGGCCGTAGGGGCGGTCGGCGGCGATGAAGACCTCGCCCGGGTTCTCCAGGCCGAACGGCGCCAGGTCGACCGTGAAGTGGTGCTTGTTGGGCGCGGAGAACTTGATCTCGGCGATCTCGGGGTGCTGCTCGAGCACGGACTCCCCCATGCCGTAGAGCGTCTGCTGCAGGGCGAGGCTGTGGATCTCGGCGAACCGCTGGAGCAGCAGGGCGCGCACTGCGTCGTACGACTTGTCCCAGTCGACGTCACCGCGGGCGACGAACGCGGCGTCGTAGCGCCAGCGGGCGACCAGCGAGGTGGCGAGGATCCGGTCGTGGGTCTCGGGGAGCGTCGTGTACTCGTCCTTGAGGTAGCCGAAGAACTCCGACCCGGTCGACTTGAGCACGGTCAGGTCCTTGAACCCGGAGACCACGTGGGCGATCCGGTCGTCACCGCGGCCGTCGACGTTGACCGCGGTGGTGCGGGTGCCGCCGCCGGTGCGGACGAACGCGTGGTCGTGGCCGGAGCCGTCGACGGGGATGCGGTCCCAGGCGTACTCCTCGACCTCGACCTTGGCGCCGTCGACGGCGGGGGCCGCGTCGATGAAGCGGTCGGCGAGGGCGAGCGCGTAGTCCTCGATCGCGCCGACGCCCTTCTCCTTGGCGAAGGCGAATGCGGTGTTCTTCTGGGTGTCGGTGGGCAGTACGTCGCCCTGGTCGCCACTGATGTGCGCGCCCTCGAAGCGGCCGCGCAGGGCGGACGAGACGTTCAGGTCGCGGATCTGGTGGCGCGCGGTGTCGCGGTAGATGCGGACGACGCGGCTCTCGGCCTTGCCGTACTGGTTGGGGCCCAGGCGAATGGCCATGGGATCAACTCCCTCGGTAGGTGGAATAGGCGAACGGGCTGAGCAGGAGTGGGACGTGGTGGTGCAGGGTCGCGTCGGTCAGCGCGAAGGTGACGCCGACCTCCGGGAAGAAGCAGTCCTGGCCGGTCGCGGCGGCGTAGGCCGCGACGTCGAAGACCAGCCGGTAGGTGCCCGGCTCGACCCGGTCGGGTCCGAGCTCGGTGGCGCGTCCGTCGTCATCGGTCGCGGCCTCGGCGAGGATGACGACCCGGTCGCCGTCGAGGTGCTCGAGCCGCAGGCGGCAGCCGGCGGCCGGGCGCCCGAGGGCAGTGTCGAGGACGTGGGTGGTGATGGCACTACTCATCAGTCGAGGACCTTTCGCAGACGGAGGAGGGCGATCTTGCGCAGCTCGTCGGCGACCACGGACAACTCGGCCGCGTCGTCGTGCTCGAGCCTGCTGCGCAAGGACTTCAGGATCTCCTCACCGGAGAGGCCGGTGGCGCAGATCAGGAAGACCCGGCCGAAGCGGTCCTCGTAGGCCCGGTTCCCGTCGGCCAGCGCCCGCTCCGTGTCGGTGTCGCGGGACACCGCGGCCTGCTCGGCCCGGGACCAGGCGGCCTCGGTGCCGGCGCCCTTGGCCCGCTCGCCGATGCGCGGGTGTGCGGCCAGTGCGCGGTCGACATCGGCCGGCGTGAACGCGCGGGCGGCGCGGTCGGCCACGGCCTCGAGCGCGTCGCTGTCGGCGTACGGCCTGCCGGCGAGCACCGCGTCGGCCCAGGCCGGTACGTCGGCGCAGGCGAGCAGGTGCGGACGAACGTCGGCCGCAGGCAAGGTGTTGAGCTCCTCGAGCTTCACCGTCCACCTACTTTCGTGATGCGGAATGTGTTTTCCGTCACGATGAGCGTGGCACGGCGTCGGCCGCTACGTCAACAGTTTGTTGAAATTTCTGGTGGTCGAACTTTCAGCCTCACGCTCATCGGGACCGGTTCAGGTAGTTGTAGACGGTGAATCGGCTGACCCCGATCGCCTCCGCGATGGTCTCGGCGGAGCGGCGGTAGGCGAACGCGCCCCGCTCCTCGAGCACGCGCACCGCGCGTTGCTTGTCGGCCCGGGACAAGTCGGCAAGCGGCAGACCGCGCTCACCGGCGATCTCCGCGGCCACCTCGTCGATCAACGCGGCCAGGTCGCCCGCGGACTCCGTGCCCGAAGCCGCCCCCGACGACTCAGCTTTCGAGGTGCCGGACGGCGCGTCCGCGCTGGCGAGGCGCACGCCGGCCACGGTCTCCCCCTCCCACACGAGAGGGACGTCGCCCTTGCGCAGCTTCGCCGGCTCGACCACCTCGGCGTCGAGGCGGGCCAGCAACGGCGCCACCGCCTCGAGCAGGGGGTGGCCCGCCGCGGACTCAGCCATCGGCGGGCTCGACCTGCAGGGTGACCCGGGTGGCGCCGTGCGAGAGTGCCGAGCGGAGCACGTCGGCCAGCGCCTGCACCACCTCGTCGGCGTCGCCGCTGACGGTCGTACCCAAGGGCCCGAACTCGCACTCGAGGCCGGCATCCTCCACCGCCTTCAGCGCGACCACGGCATGCTTGGGCGGCTTCCCTTCGCCATGGAAGGGCTCGGTGGTGAACTCGGCGACGAGGCGCATGGAAGCAGGCTACTCGCGGATCGGGAGCGCCGCGGCTGCAACCGGGTGGTGCTCCGGGTGGTCGACGTGATGCCCGGGAACGTGGAGCTCCTCCGGCTCTGGCACGTCGTCGGTGACCACGATCTCGCCGTTCAGCACCGCGTGCATCCGCTCGACGTCGAGCTGGCCCTCCCACTTGGAGACCACGAAGGTGGCGACGCAGTTGCCGAGCAGGTTCACGAAGACCCGCATCGAGTCCATGATCCGGTCGGCGCCCAGCAGCACCGCCACCGCGGCGACGGGATAGGCACCGATCGCGGTGGCCGTCGCCGAGAGCGCCAGGAACGAGGATCCGGGGACGCCGGCCATGCCCTTCGAGGTCAGCATGAGTACGCCGACCATGGCGAGCTGATCCATCAGGGACATGTCCACTCCGACCGCCTGGGCCAGGAAGATCGAGCAGATGGAGAGGTAGATCGTGGCGCCGTCGAGGTTGAACGAGTAGCCGGTCGGCACGACCAGGCCGGTGGAGGCGGGCGAGTTGCCGGCGTTCTGCAGCTTGCTCATGATCCGCGGCAGCACGGCCTCGGTGGAGGCGGTGCCGAGCGCGAGGGCGAACTCCTCACGGGCGTACTTGATGAACTTGAACAGGTTGAGACCGACGTACAGCTTGGCGATCGCGGCGAGCACCAGGGCGAAGAGCACCGCGGCCAGGTAGCAGGCTCCGATCAGCTTGCCGAACGAGGCGAGCGACTCGATGCCGTACTGGCCGATGATGAACGCCATCGCACCGAACGCTCCGATCGGGGCGACCTTCATGATGTAGCCGACGAGCGTGAACAGCACGTGGCTGAACTGGTCGATCAGCTCGAGGATCGCCGAGCCCTTGCCGGTGTCGTTGACCTGGGCCAGGCCGATGCCGAACAACACCGAGAAGAAGAGCACGGCAAGCAGCTGATTGTCGGCGAAGGCGCCCAGGACGCTCTCCGGGATGATGCCCATCAGGAAGTCGACGGTGTGCGGCAGCTCGCCGCCTGCGGTCTTCTCGGCGAGCGCCTGCTCGCCGCCGGCCAGGGTGTCCGGGTCGATGTTGAAGCCCTGCCCGGGCTTGAGCACGTTGGCGATGACGAGGCCGAAGACCAGCGCGAAGGTCGTCACCAGCTCGAAGTAGATCAGCGCCTTGAGGCCGATCCGGCCGACGGACTTCACGTCGCCCACGTGGGCGATGCCGGTGACGACCACGCAGAAGATCAGCGGCGCGATGATCATCTTGATCAGCTTGATGAACCCGTCACCCAACGGGCGCAGGTCGGAGCCGAAGTCCGGGAAGAAGTGTCCGACCGAGATGCCCGCGACGATCGCGACACCCACCTGGAGGAACAGCGACGTGTAGAGCGGCTTGCGCTTGGCCTTGGTGGTTTCCGAGGTGGCGACGGATGACATTGCGAGCCCTTCATTGAATTCCGCATTGTGGAACTAACTTTCCGTGTGTAGAAAAGTGTGTCCCCGCTCACACGGACGTGTCAAGGGTTCGCGGCCTCTTATCGCGATCCGGACACGCAGAACGCCCGCCCTGCCGGAACGAGGTCCGGAAGAGCGGGCGTTGTGCAGGGCGTCGTACAGGAGCGGGCCGGATCAGGCCGGCACGGACCTCCTGGCGAGGCGCGCGAGGCCCTCGAGGTCGACGCCGATCAGCTTGTCGATCTCGGTAGCCCCGACGGCTCCGCACTCGAGCCCGCGCAGCACGAAGGCGGCCAGGGCAGCAGCGGTCGCCGGCTCGTCGAGGTAGCCCGAGTCGCCCCCGTGCACGTAGGCGCGGAGCCGGTCGGAGGCAGCGACCAGGCCCTCGCGATAGAACGCGTAGGTGGCCACGAAACGGCTCGGCAGCTGGGCCGGGTGCAGGTCCCACCCCTGGTAGATGCCGCGGGTCAGCGAGCGGCGTACCAGCCGGACGTGGAGACGCCAGGCCGCGCGTACGGCGTCGCGGTCCCCCACGGGCAGCTGGTTGGTCGAGCCGTCGGAGACGAAGACACCGGTCCCGGCGGCCGCGACCTGCATGACGTCCTTGGCGTGGTCGGCGACCGGGTGCTCCATGCTCTGGTACGCCGCGGCCACACCAAGCGAGGCGGAGTAGTCGTAGGTGCCGTAGTGCAGCCCGGTCACCCGGCGTCCACCGGCGTGGATCATCTTCGCCACGAGGGCGGAGCCGTCCGGTCCGAGGATCGCCTGCGGGGTCTCGACCTGGATCTCGAAGCGCAGCGACCCGGCGGGTACGCCGTGGGCGGACTCGATCGCGTCGAGGGCGGCCACCATCGCCGACACCTGGTCGACTGACGTCACCTTGGGCAGCGTGATCACGAAGCCGTCGGTGATCGCGTCGGCGCCGGCCAGCTCGCCGACGAAGAGGTCGAGCGTGCGCAGGCCGCGGCGACGCGTCGGCGCCTCGAACGACTTGATCCGCAGGCCGTGGTACGGCGAGGCGGCGCCGGCCTTGACGGTCACCGCGAGGGCCCGGGCCGCGGCGATGACGGCGGCGTCCTCCTGCTCGTCGGGGCGGTTGCCGTAGCCGTCCTCGAAGTCGATCCGGAGGTCTTCGATCGGCTCGCGGTCGAGCTTGGCGCGGACCCGGTCATAGACCTCGACGGCCAGGCTGGGCCGCAGCTCGAGCGCCTCGGCCAGCTCCATGACGGAGCGGCCGTGCTGGGCAAGGACGGTCTTGGCCTCCTCGCCCCACTGGGTGACGGTGCCGGCGTCGTACCGGTCGCCCGGCACGTAGACGGTGTGCACCGGCTGACGGGTGCCGCGGTCGCCGGGGAAGCAGGCGAGCAGCTCGGCGTCAGCCGCGGCCAGCCTCTGGTCGAGGTCGTCGGCCAGGTCGTCGAAGGCGCTCACGCCGACACCACCGCGTCGTACGCCGGCAGGGTCAGGAAGTCGACGAACTCGTCGGCCAACGCGACCTCCTCGAAGATGGTGCGGGCCTCGGCGAAGCGGTTGCCCTCAGGAGCGTCGGCCAGGATCTTGGCCTGCTCCTGGTCGAGCACCTCGCGGACCAGGGCGGCCGTGATCACGGTGCCGTCCTCGAGCTTGGACTCGTTGTGCACCCACTGCCAGATCTGCGAGCGGGAGATCTCGGCGGTCGCGGCGTCCTCCATCAGGTTGTGGATGCCGACGGCACCGAGTCCGCGGAGCCAGGCCTCGAGGTAGAGCAGGGAGACCTCGACGTTGCCGTGCAGTCCTTCGCGGGTCACGCTGCCCGGCGTGGCCTTGAGGTCGAGCAGGTCGGCGGCCGAGACCTCGACGTCCTCGCGCAGCCGGTCGAGCTGGTTCGGCTTGTCGCCGAGCACCCGGTCGAAGATCTCGCGGCAGACCGGGACCAGGTCGGGGTGGGCGACCCAGGAGCCGTCGAACCCGTCGCCGGCCTCGCGCTCCTTGTCCTCACGCACCTTCTCGAACGCGCGAGCGTTGACCTCCTCGTCCTTGCGGCTCGGGATGAACGCCGCCATGCCGCCGATCGCGAAGGCGCCGCGTCGGTGGCAGGTCCTCACCAGCAGCTGGGCGTAGGCCCGCATGAACGGCGCGGCCATGGTCACCGAGGCGCGGTCGGGCAGTACGAAGTCGGCACCGGAGTCGCGGAAGTACTTGATGATGCTGAACAGGTAGTCCCACCGGCCGGCGTTGAGACCGGACGCGTGGTCGCGCAGCTCGTAGAGGATCTCGTCCATCTCGAACGCGGCCGGGATGGTCTCGATCAGCACCGTGGCGCGGACCGTGCCGTGCGGAATCTCCAACGAGGCCTGGGCAAACGTGAACACGTCGTTCCACAGCCGGGCCTCGAGGTGACTCTCGGTCTTCGGCAGGTAGAAGTACGGGCCGCTCCCCCGGGCCAACAGCTCGGCGGCGTTGTGGAAGAAGTAGAGACCGAAGTCGACCAGCGCACCGACCACCGGCCTGCCGTCGACGAGGAGGTGCTGCTCATCGAAGTGCCACCCACGCGGGCGCATCACGATGGTGGCCAGTGGCTGGTCGTCGCGCAGCTCGTAGGTCTTGCCTCCACCGGCTGCGGTGAAGGAGATCTGGCGCCGGATGGCGTCGTACAGGCTGACCTGGCCGCCGACCACGTTGCTCCAGTGCGGCGTGCTGGCGTCCTCCATGTCGGCCAGCCAGACCCGGGCGCCGGAGTTGAGCGCGTTGATGGTCATCTTGCGGTCGGTGGGGCCGGTGATCTCGACCCGGCGGTCCACGAGGTCGGCCGGCGCGGGTGCGACCTTCCAGTCACCCGCGCGGATCTCCGCCGTCTCCGGGAGGAAGTCGAGCGTGCCCGTGCGCGAGACCTCCTCGCGTCGAGCCTTGCGGGCGGCCAGCAGCTCGTCGCGACGGCCTCCGAACCTGCGCTGCAACTCGGCCACGAAGGCGAGGGCTTCAGCGGTGAGGATCTTCTCCCCGCCGTCGACCTGCTCTCCCGACACCTGGATGTCGTCGGTCTTCTCCATCACTGCTCCCTCACTCACTTAAGGCTCTCCACTTCCTGGGCTGCCGCCTGCACGCCCGCCGCGACGGCGGGGGCGACGGCGGGGTCGAACACGGACGGAACGATGTAGCTCGCGTTCAGTTCGTCGGGATGCACGCAGTCGGCGATGGCGCCCGCCGCGGCGAGCATCACCTCGTCGGTGATCTCGCGTGCGGCTGCATCCAGCATGCCCCGGAACAGGCCGGGGAACGCAAGCACGTTGTTGATCTGGTTGGGGTGGTCGGACCGTCCGGTCGCGACGATCGCTGCGTGCTCGTTGGCGGCCACCGGATCGACCTCGGGGTCGGGGTTGGCCAGCGCGAAGACGATCGCATCGTCGGCCATGGTGGCGATGTCGGCCCCGTCGAGCAGGTTCGGCGCCGAAACCCCGACGAAGACGTCGGCGTCGGCCAGGGCTGCCTTGAGGCTGCCGGTGAAGCCGTCGACGTTCGTGTGGTCGGCAATCCAGCGGCGGTCGGGGTCGAGGCCCTCCTGCCCGCTGTGTACGGCGCCGCGCCGGTCACAGGCCACGATGTGCCGCGCGCCCTGGGCGTGGAGCAGCCTGATGATCGCGTGGCCGGCGGCACCCACACCGCTCACCACGATGCGGACCTTGTCGAGATCCTTGCCGACCACGCGCAGCGCGTTGGTGAGCGCGGCGAGTACGACGATCGCCGTACCGTGCTGGTCGTCGTGGAAGACGGGGATGTCGAGCTCGGCGCGGAGCCGGCGCTCGATCTCGAAGCACCGGGGTGCGGCGATGTCCTCGAGGTTGATGCCGCCGTAGGAGACCGCGATCGCCTTGACGATCATGATGATCTCTTCGGTGTCCTGGGTGTCGAGGCAGACCGGCCAGGCGTCGACGTCGGCGAACTGCTTGAACAGCGCCGCCTTGCCCTCCATCACGGGGAGCGCGGCGCCCGGGCCGATGTTGCCGAGGCCGAGCACGGCCGAGCCGTCGGTCACCACGGCGACGGTGTTGCGCTTGATGGTGAGCCGGCGCAGGTCCTCCGGGTTCTCGGCGATCGCCATGCAGACCCGCGCGACGCCCGGCGTGTAGGCGCGCGAGAGGTCGTCGCGGTTCTTGAGCGGAACCTTGGGGACGACCTCGAGCTTGCCGCCGAGGTGCATCAGGAAGGTGCGGTCGCTGACCTTGCGCACCTTGACGTCGGGCACTGCAGCGAGGGCCTTGGTGATGGCGTCGACGTGTGCGACGTCGACGGCGTCGCAGGTCAGGTCGACGACGAGCCGGTCGGCGTGGGACTCGGCGACGTCGAGCGCGGTGACCGATCCGCCCGCCCCTGCGACCGCGGCGACGAGGCGGCCGGTGGCCCCCGCGGAGGACGGAGTGTCGACACGGACCGTGACGGCGTATCCAGGACTTGGGGTAGCCAACGTTCTCGACCTCTCAGCGGTAGGTATTTCGCATTACGGATACTAGTATCTACCTAGTGGAACTTCAACCCACCACTTCCCACAAATTTCCCGCTACACTTCCACCATCCGGAAACCTTATTGAGGAGCAGAGCACGTGGCAGAGAAAGAGCCGAAGGTCCGCGCCGGGGGCGTGCAGTCGATCGAGCGGGCCTTCGGGTTGCTCGAGATGATGGCCGACGCGGGCGGGATGATGGGACTCTCCCAGCTGGCGACGGCGTCGGGACTGCCGTTGCCGACGATCCACCGACTGGTGCGCACGCTGGTCGACCTCGGCTACCTTCGCCAGGAGCCCTCCCGGCAGTACGTCCTCGGCCCGCGCCTGATCCGGCTCGGTGAGAGCTCCTCCAACATGCTGAGCACCTGGGCCCGCCCCCACCTCGCGGCACTGGTCGACGAGCTTGGTGAGTCGGCCAACCTCGCGATGCTCGACGGCGACCAGATCGTGTACGTCGCCCAGGTCCCCTCCCGGCACTCCATGCGGATGTTCACCGAGGTCGGGCGCCGCGTGCTGCCCCACTGCACCGCGGTAGGCAAGGCGATCCTGGCCGACTTCCCCGACACCCAGGTGCGCGACCTCTTGCGGCGTACCGGCATGCCGCAGCACACGGACAACACGATCACCGACCCCGACGAGTTCGCCAAGCAGCTCGCGCTGGCCGCGAAGAACGGCTACGCCATGGACGAGGGCGAGCAGGAGATCGGCGTGCGCTGCGTCGCCGTCTCGGTGCCCGACGTGCCCACCCGTCTGGCCCTGTCCGTCTCCGGTCCGGCCCAGCGGATGTCGCCGGAACTGGTCGATCGCGCCGTGCCGCTGCTGGTCCAGGCGGGCAAGGCGCTCAGCGTCGACCTCAACTGACGGCCACGGGTCGGACGGCTCCCCCTGGATGCGGCATACTTTGCCGCGCGGATCGGGGGCTGCCTCCGGTCCGCATGCCCCCGTAGCTCAGCTGGATAGAGCAAGTCACTTCTAATGATTAGGTCGCAGGTTCGAATCCTGCCGGGGGCGCTTTCTGACCTGCCCGACAGGTCAGCCGATCGACCGGGCCATCCGGGTGACCGCCTCGGTGAGAATCGCGCGTGACGTGGCGAAGTTGATCCGCACGTGCCCACGCCCTCCGGCACCGAACACGTGCCCGGAGCTCAGCGCCACGCGGGCGTGGTCGAGGAAGTGTCGGGCCGGACCGGCCAGGTCGGAGACCACCGCCAGGTCGCCCTCGACGTTGTCCTCGGAGTCCGGCGCGTCCAGGCCGAGTGGACGACAGTCGACCCAGGCCAGGTAGGTGCCCTCAGGACGCAGGAACCCGACCTGCGGCAGGTGCTCGGTCAACAGGTCGCCGAGCAGTGTGCGGTTCTCGTCGAGGCCGACCAGGAGCGCGTCGAGCCAGTCGCCGCCGTGCCGGAAGGCCGCCGCGTGAGCAATGATGCCGAGGTGGCTGGGGCCGTGGCTGACCTCCTCAGGCATCCGGGCCAGGTCGTCGACGGCCTCGCTCCCGGCGATGACCAGGGCAGCCTTGAGGCCGGCCAGGTTCCAGCCCTTCGAGGCCGACATCAGGGAGAACGCGTCGTCCGAGCCCGCCACGGTGAGGTACGGCGTGAACTCCGCGCCGGCCAGGATCAACGGGGCGTGGATCTCGTCGACGATCACGCGCACGCCGTGCTGCCGGGCGAGGACCGCGATCGCCTCGAGCTCGGCACGCGTGTGCACCGCACCGGTGGGGTTGTGCGGGTTGCTGATCAGGTACGCCGCCCGTGGACTCGTGGTCCGCACCTGGCGGAACACCTCCACGAGCGCGTCGAGGTCGACCCGCCCTGCCTCGGTCAACGGTGACTCGACGACCTGGCGGTCGGCATGGGTGAGGAACGCGTAGAACGGCGCATAGACCGGCGCGTTGACGATCACCGGGTCGCCCGGTTCGGTGACCAGTCGCAGCACCTCGACGATGCCCATCATCACGTCGGGCACGATCGCCGTACGGTCGACCGGGAAGTCCGACCAGCCCCAGCGCTTCGCGGCGAACTCCGCGAGGGCCCGTGCGAGTCCGTCGCCGAACGGGTAGCCGGTGTCACCCAGGTCGACCGCCCGGTGCAGCGCTTGCGCCACCGGCTCCGCGAGCGACACGTCCATCTCCGCCACCCACAGCGGGAGCACGTCCGCAGGGTGGCTGTTCCACTTGAGGCTGGTCCGTTGCTGCAACTGCTCGCGCGACAGGGCCTCGAGCGGGTTCGGCACCGGCGCCATGGCGTCA
Source organism: Nocardioides sp. Soil796 (assembly GCF_001429525.1). NCBI lineage: Bacteria > Bacillati > Actinomycetota > Actinomycetes > Propionibacteriales > Nocardioidaceae > Nocardioides > Nocardioides sp. Soil796. The sequence continues at coordinate 12,659 of NZ_LMSQ01000017.1, read as the reverse complement.
GCCCCTCAGCGCGGCGGCGTGCCGGTCGATCTCCGCGGAGAGCTCGGCCTTCACGATGCTCGGGGCGTACGACGCGTCGACGGCAGCCCGCGCCAACGAGGCCACGCCGGCCTGGTCGAGGTCGAGCAGGTCGGCGGCGATCTCGTACTCCCGGTTCAGCGTCGTGCCGAACATGGGCGGGTCGTCGGAGTTGATCGTGATCGTCACCCCGGCGTCGCGGAACTTCGTGATCGGGTGCTGGTCGAGCGACTCCACGGCCCGGGTGGCGATGTTGGACGACGGGCACACCTCGAGGGGAATCCCCTCGGCAGCCAGGTGGGCCAGCAGCTCGGGGTCCTGCGCCGACGTCGTGCCGTGGCCGATCCGCTCGGCGCCGAGCACCCGCACGGCGTCCCAGACCGTCTCGGGCCCGGTGGTCTCGCCGGCATGCGGCACGCTGTGCAGCCCGGCGGCCCGGGCGGCGTCGAAGTGCGGCTTGAACTGCGGGCGTGGCACACCGATCTCGGGTCCGCCGAGGCCGAAGCCGACCAGCGAGTCGGTGCGGTGCTCCAGCGCGTAGGACAAGGTCGCGTCGGCGGCGGGGATGCCGCTCTCCCCCGGAATGTCATAGATCCAGCGCAGCACCAGCCCGAAGTCGCGCTCGGCCTTGCGCCGCGCCTCCTCGATCGCCTCGGTGTAGGCCTCGATCGGGATGCCGCGGACCACCGAGGTGTAGGGCGTGCACGTCAGCTCGGCGTACTTCACGTTCTGCCCCGTCGACATCTCGCGGGCGATCTCGTAGGTCAGCAGCTCGACGTCCTCCGGCGTGCGGATCAGGTCGACCACCGCGAGGTAGACGTCGATGAAGTGCGCGAAGTCGCGGAACGCGAAGAACTCCCGCAACGCCGCCGGGTCGCTCGGCACCGTGCCGGGGTGGCGCTCGGCCAGCTCGGCGACGATGCGCGGCGAGGCCGACCCGACGTGGTGCACGTGCAGTTCCGCCTTGGGCAGCGCGGTGATGAAAGCAGCCAGATCAGTCACCCGCGCAGTCTGCCAGCGCGACCGGCCAAGCCCCAAGCCGTCAGCGTTGCGCCTTGGCCAGTCGGTCGCGGCCACGGGCACAGATCTCGATCACCTTGCGATCATCGGCAGCGCCGGTGCGGGCGTCGTACAACCGCGACGCCTTGTCGTAGTCGTCGAGGGCGAGGTTCCACAACGGCAGGGCGTCGTGCTGGTCCATGCTCTCCGCGTCGATCGCGGCACCGAACGCGGCGAGGTCGGCCTTCGCCCGGTCGGCCAGGGTCTTCTCGCGCGCCTCGCCGGCCGCCTCCTCGATGCCGCGCGCCCTGCGTCGGCGCTTCCACCAGCCCGCGACGGCCCGACCGCGGAAGCCCACGAAGAGCAGCACCAGCACGGCCACCACGGCGACGAAGACCCAGCGCAGCACCAGGACCTTCGTGCTGGCCGGCTCCTTCGAGCCACCGGTGTCCTGCGACGAGAGCTCGGGCTCCTCCCAGATCTTGGCCATCTCCTCGTCCATGCGCTGCGCGCCCGTGCGGGTGGTGGTCATCTCCACGAGTTCGACGAACTTCTCCTGGGGAGTGCCGTCGAGGTCCTTCTCGACGACGCTGAGCGCGTAGATCACGTCTTTGTCGAGCGACGAGTCGTAGGCGCCGTACTCGGGAATCGTGTCGGGCGTGAAGACCAGGGTCATGCCCACCCGCTCGTCGTCCTTCTTGAAGCGGGCCAGCTCAAGGTTCGATGCATGGAGGTCGGGCGACCCCTTGGCCGACTTCGGCAGGTCGTTGAGGATGAGCACCCGGGTGCGGATCTTCGCGTCGGCCACCAGCGCACGGATCTCGTCGACCTGGGCGCGGGTGAAGCCGGTGCCCGGCTCCACAGTCACGTCGGGCTCGGCCGGCGCGGCGTACGACGGCGCGGTCACTCCCCCACCGACCAGCCCCCAGCCGACCAGGGCCAGCAGCAGCACGATCACGGCCTTCATTCCTTGAAACCCTTCAGGTAGGAACGGTCACGGCGCGCAGACCAGCGGATGAGTTTCATCAAGTACCACAGGGGAACCGCGAAGGTGAGACCCATGAAGCTCCCGAGCATCACGGGACTGTTCGCCCATCCGGACTCGTCGTCGCTCCCCTTGACCTGCTCCTGAACGGAGTGATCGGTGTCCCGGATCATCGCCCGGACGCCGAGCTCGGACGTGTCGCCGGTCTGCGGATACAGGTAGATTGACTCGTCGTCGTGGCCGCGCACGTGGTGCTGCGCCACGACGCCAGTCTGGTCCAGCAGCAGGTAGATGCCGACGCGGTCGGTGGCGTCGGCGATCCGTGCCAGGAGCACCTCCTCGCCCTCGAGGCTGTAGCCGAACCTCGGCGAGGCGACGAGGAAGATCGGCGACGTGCTCCCGGCGATCTCGTCCCGGACACCACTGGTCTCCAGGCTGGACCACACCGTGTCGCGCAGCACCGGGTCGACGTACACCGACTTCTCGCGCAGGGCAGCCGCCGCTTCCTCCTCGTACGGTGTGTGCACCGTGACGTCCGCGACCGACTCATCTGCATACGGATCCTGGTAGACGTCCTGCGAGTTGAAAAGCACGATGATCCAGACCATCGACGCGATGAAGGACCCTACGACCAGGTACCACTTCAGCATGTGGATCTTGATGCTCCTGACACTCATCGCGCCTCCAGTGACGCGAGGAGCGCACGTTTGGCCCAGCGCTCGTCGAGCGCGCCGTAGCCGGTCGTGGTCCACACGTCCTCGGACTCGTAGTAGGCGCGGACGGTGCCGTCGTCTCCGGTGACCATCAACGACTGCGGAGCCTTCCCGTCGGTGACGCCACGGGCACACGGCTTGCAGCAGGGCAACGAGACCGAGCGTCGCTTCACCGAGGTGGTCGCCGGGTGCAGCGGGTGGAAGAAGCAGCGTGAGCTTCGCGCGCCTGCCAGGGCGGCATGGCCGTCCTCGACCAGGAGATGCACGCCGACCCGGTCGCGGTCTCGGGCGGAGTCGACGTACTTCGCGGCCGCGTCGAGACAGGCCTGCGCCTCGTCGTACGCCGGGTTGCCGGGTCGTACGTCGGAGCTCGAGATCGCCTCGGCGAGACGGGTGACCTGCTCCTCCAGGGCGAGCGGAGTCAGCGTGGCGATCAGGTCGTCCGGCGTGCGACGCGGCCCGGCGGCGACCCGGCTGGAGAGTGATCCGCGCGGCATCTGCCAGGTCTTCCAGACGAAGAGGCCGACCGTGCCGACCAGCACGCAGGCCGCCGAGACGAGCACCCACGGGGAGTTGAATTCGTCCTCGAAGTCCTCCGACGGCGGCTCGGGTGCGCGCGCGGTGTCGTCGAACAGGGATGTGTCGCCGGAGAGCTCGGCCACCAGCTCCTGCGGGCTCGCGCCGTCGGCGTCGGCCACTCGCAGGTAGACCCACGCCTCGGCGACCGCGGACAAGGAGGCGCCACGATCAGCGTCCGAACCGGCCGCCTCGATGCGGGTGACCACCGCGTCGGCACGGTTCTCCCACGCCCGGACGCTCTCCGCGGCCCGTCCGGGAAGATGGCTCACCGACCTCAGGGAGCCGTCCTCGGTGAGCAGCGCCACGCTGCGCGGCGGCAGGTCGAACAGCTCGAGCAGCTCGGCGTCGTTCTTCACCACCACGTCTTCCGGATCCGGCCAGGCACCCGGTATCTCCGACCACAGCGCCACACTGACCGGCACCGGCAGGTCGGCCTTGCGCACGCCGGCCTTGAGTCGTGTGCGCCAGAGGTCGGCGTCGCCCATGGCCGCCGCCGGCTCGAGGTAGACGCCGGTGGCCTTCAGGTCTGCCGGCATGGTGGTCGACCTGTCGTCGGCGTACGACGGCGCGACGGTCGCCAGCACCACCCACAGCGAGGCGAGGAGCGCGGCCAGGGCCCGGGGCAATGTCACGCGCGGATGCTAACCGCTGCAGGGCCCTGGCAAACCCGGCGGTGGTGCAGCGTCAGCGCAGCAGCAGGAGCCAGGCCCCCACGGCCGCCGGCACCAGTCCGACCAGCAACCACGGCGAGAGCATGCTGTGCTGGTTGATGGTCAGGACCCCGGCAAGGGTGACCAGGCCGACGACGGCGGCGATGACCAGCAGCCCCGGCTCGGCGCCAGGGCGTTCGGCGACTCCCGCGAGGAAGCAGAGCCCGGCGGCGAAGATGAAGCCCACCGTGGTGAGCAACGCCGACATGACCCATCGCTGGACCCGCTCGACCTTCATCAGCCGGCGTCGATCCCGGCCATCACGTTGGCGAGCAGCTCGTCGATGCTGTTCCCGGTGACCGGGTCGCCGTCGACGAACACGGTCGGGGTGCTGTTCACCCCACGCTTCGACGCGGCATCGCTGGCATTCACCGCCCACTGGCCGAACTCGCTGGTCTCCACGCCACGGCGGATCTGGCCCTCGTCGGCCCCGGCCTCGACGGCGAGGTCGATCAGGTCGTCGTCACTCGGGTAGGGGCCGCTCTCGGACGGCTGGTTCGCGAAGAGCAGGTCGTGGAACTTCAGCGCCACCTCGCCGCCCGACGCGTCGAGCACGACACCGAAGGCGTTGAGGGCACGGCCGGAGTAGTCGTTGATGAACGCCATCGGCCGGTAGATCAGGTAGGCGTCACCGTCGGCCGCGGCCTGCTGCAGCTGCTCGTGCGAGGCCTCCTCGAACTGCATGCAGAACGGGCACTGGAAGTCCTCGAACACCTCGACCTTCACCGGTGCGTCCGGGTCGCCGACACCGAGTCCGTAGGTGTCGGTGATCGCCGGAGCGCCCTTGGCCGGGGCGGTCGACGACGTTCCCGGCGACGGGCTGGTCGTCGTACTCGGGGTGCTTCCCGAGCTGGTCGAGTCGCCCGGGGTCTTGGCGTCGTCGCCGGTGGTGTCGCGGTTGGCCTGCACCGCCCAGCCGATGCCGACGATCAGCAGCAGCACCGCCGCGATGGCGCTGCCGATGAGGACGTTTCGCCTTCCGTTGCTCCCGGAGCCGGAGGAAGACGAGGTGTTCGTGTTGTACGGCGAAGGCATGCGAACCATTCTCTCAGGGGTTGAACAGGAGGTTGTCGACGGCGAGGCGGGTGCGGGCGCGCCACACCAGGAGCGCCGAGGCCAGGAGGAGCCCGACGTCGCGGGCGATCTCCCACGGGTAGTCGTCGGTGGCGTTGGAGGAGTAGCCACCACCGCCGAAGCAGCCGCACTCGATCTGGAGCCCGCGGCTCCACGCCGAGGCGATGCCGAAGATGAACGCCGCGAACAGCAGCACCGAGAGCAGCGCCATCGGCCGCGTGAGCAGGCCGATGACCAGGCACACCCCGACGACGACCTCGACCAGCGGCAGCACGTGTCCCACGGTCGGCACCACGGACTCGGGCAACAGGTCGTAGGCCCGCACGGCGCGCACACTGGCCGCCGGGTCGGGCAGCTTCAGGGCGCCGGCGACGATCCACACGCCCCCGACGACGAGGCGCGCGAGCAGACCGACCCATCCCAGCATGCGACAGACAGTAGGCCGGGCACCTGAGACGAGACTGAATCGGCCTCTGGCGCTGTGGCCGCTAGTGTCGTGCGGGTGAACGAACGACTTGTATGGATCGACTGCGAGATGACCGGGCTCGACCTGGGCGCCGATGCGTTGATCGAAGTGGCCGCCCTGGTGACCGACTTCGACCTCAACGTGCTCGGTGACGGCATCGACCTCATCATCAAGCCCACCGACGCTGCGCTCGCGCAGATGAACGAGTTCGTGCGTGACATGCACACGAAGTCCGGGCTCCTCGAGGAACTCAAGGACGGCATCACGATGGCCGAGGCCGAGCAGCAGGTGCTGGCCTATATCAAGAAGCACTGCCCCGACGGCTCACGGCCCCCATTGGCCGGCAACACGGTCGCCACCGACCGCGCCTTCCTGGCCCGCGACATGGTCGAGCTCGAGGCCTTCCTGCACTACCGCATCGTCGACGTCTCCTCGATCAAGGAGCTGTCGCGCCGCTGGTTCCCGAAGGCGTACTTCTCCTCGCCGCCCAAGCGCGGGAACCACCGCGCCCTGGCCGACATCCAGGAGAGCATCGAGGAGCTGCGCTACTACCGCGAGGCCGTCTTCGTGCCGGCTCCGGGCCCGGACAGCACGGCCGCCAAGGAGATCGCCAACCGCCACGGTGGCTCGCTCACCGGGTTGGGCGACCCCGATTCGCAAACCACCCCCTGACTACGGCTACACTTCTCTCCGGTCGCGCCGCTCCGGCGTCGCGCCCATGGTGGGTATAGCTCAGCTGGTAGAGCGCCGCCTTGTGGTGGCGGATGTCGCGGGTTCAAGTCCCGTTACTCACCCCAAGAGATCGAGCCCCTGACTGCGTGCAACGCGGTCAGGGGCTCGGTTCATTTCGGCGTCGATTGACCCGCCTTGATTTGTCTGACTAAAGTCAGAGAATGCTCTCCGCCGTCGAAACGCTCCGTCATTTCAACCGCGCCTGGTCGCAGCGCGTCGGCGTGCTCGACGAGTCGTTCCTCGGCTCCGGCCGGCCGCTCGGCCCCTCGCGTCTCCTCTTCGAGATCGGCAGTACGCCGGGCGGCGCGGTCGTCCGCGACCTTCGTGACCGACTGGGTCTCGACAGCGGTCACCTCAGCCGCCTGCTCCGCCGTCTCGAGTCCGAGGGCCTGGTCGCGATGGAGCCCGATCCCCACGATGCCCGGCGTCGCGTCGCCACGCTGACTCCAGACGGACGCGCCACGTGGTCCGAGCTGGAGGACCGCTCCGACGAGCTCGCCCGGCAGATCGTCGAGCCGCTGACCGAGCGCCAGGGCACCCGGCTGGCCGAGGCACTGGCCACGGCCGAGCTGCTGGTCCGCGCCGCGACCGTCGACATCTCCCCCGTCGACCCCGCCTCGCCCGAGGGCCAGTCGGCGATGGCCTCCTACTTCGCGGAGATCGACCGGCGCCTCGAGTCGGGCTTCGATGCCGGTGATGCCTCTGCCTCCGATGCGGCGACGCTTCGTGCGCCGTACGGCGTGTTCCTGCTGGCCCGCAGCGAAGGACGTACGGCGGCGTGCGGTGGCGTCCGCGACCTCGGGGACGGCATCGCCGAGATCAAGCGCATGTGGGTCAGCGAGGACTGGCGCGGCGCCGGCCTCGGCGGCCGGATGCTCCGCGAGCTCGAGGCCAGCGCGCGCGACCTCGGCCACACCACGGTGCGCCTCGACACGAACGGGACCCTGGTCGAGGCGATCGCGATGTATGACCGGGCCGGCTACTCACGCATCGAGCGCTACAACGACAACCCCTACGCCCAGGCCTGGTTCGAGAAACGCCTCTGACGGGTGACGAATCGGGACCACGGCCGCATGCTTGAAGAGCTCACGCCAAGCACGGGCAGGTCAGCACGCCGAGAGTTGCAGTTTGCACCTCTCGGAGCGGCCCACACGTACAAACTGCAACTCTCGCGGCCTGCTTCTGGAGAACCAGAACCCACTCAGGGCTGCGGGTGGCCGAACCGACCGGCCTTGGTGTTCATCACGAACGGGCCGGCCCAGGCCAGCGCCTCACCGATGGGGCGGCCTCCGACGATGATCACGTCGAGCGCCGGCGTACGACTCTCCTGTCGCTCGGCACCGGTGACGGTGACGTAGTCCCCCGCCCCGAGCACGGCCGCCTGCCCCATCTGCACCGGATGCGCGTCGATGCCGACGGAACCGTGGCCACCGAGCACGTAGGCCAACGCGTTGAACTCCACCGGCCAGGGCAGGTCGAGCCGGGCACCGGGCTCGATCGTGGCGTGGACCAGCGTCATCGGGGTGTACGTCGCCCCGGGTCCACCCTGCCCGTCGACCTCGCCTGCGATGATGCGCACCAGGGCGCCGGCGTCCTGCGAGGTGGCCAGCGCGACAGTGCTGGCGCGCAGGTCCTGGTACTTCGGGGGCGTCATCTTGGCGTCCTTGGGCAGGTTCACCCAGAGCTGGATGCCGTGGAACAGGCCGCCTTTGACGACCAGCCACTCGGGGGGCGCCTCGATGTGCAGGATGCCACCGCCGGCCGTCATCCACTGGGTGTCACCGTTGGTGATCGTGCCGCCGCCACCGTGACTGTCCTGGTGGTCGAACTGGCCGTCGATGATGTAGGTGACGGTCTCGAAGCCGCGGTGCGGGTGCCACGACGTCCCCTTCGGCTCCCCCGGCGCGTAGTCGACCTCGCCCATCTGGTCCATCATGATGAACGGGTCGAGCTGGCGCATGTCGATGCCCGCGAATGCGCGACGTACGGGGAATCCCTCACCCTCGTAGCCCTGCGGCGCGGTGGACACGGAGGTCACCGGACGCGGCTGGTCGCCCAGGCCGGGGCCCTTGATGCGGTGCAGGACGGTGAGGTCGTCGACGGTGACGGCAGGCATGTCTCCACGGTAGTCCGACTTTGCAGGCAGGTCACCGCCCTGACGTACCTCACCGTGGTTTCGACCCGCCGGTCCGTCTTCCTCAACCCGCCGCGCCACGCCGCGTGCTCCTGCGTCGTACGCGGCTAGTCTCGGCGCATGACTTCAGCCAGCAGCAGGTCGTCGTACGACGTGGTCATCGTCGGTGGCGGCCACAACGGACTCACCGCCGCGGCGTACCTGGCCCGCGCCGGCCTGTCGACGCTCGTGCTCGAGAGGCTGCCGGCCACCGGGGGTGCCGCCGTCTCCAAGGTCGCGTTCAGCGGTCACGACACCCGACTGTCGCGCTACTCCTACCTGGTCTCGCTGATGCCGCAGGAGCTGGTCAGCGACCTGGGCCTCTCCCTCGACCTGCGCTCGCGCACCACCGCGTCGTACACGCCCTGGCTGCGCGACGGTCGCGCCGGCGGACTGCTCGCCGAGCGGCCCGAGGGCGAGGCCACCCGCAAGTCGTTCAAGAAGCTGACCGGCTCGCACGACGAGTACGACGCGTGGTGCAGGTTCTACGCCGACATCGGCACGCTGGCCGCCGCGATCTCACCCACGTTGCTCCAGCCGTTGCAGAAGGAGTCCGCACTGGCGGCGGGCGTGGACGCCGACCTGTGGCGCGAGTTCACCAAGGAGCCGCTCGGCGCCTCGGTCGAGCGACGCTTCACCGACGACACCGTGCGCGGCGTGGTGGCGACCGACGGGCTGATCGGCACGTTCGCCGACCTGCACGACCCGTCGCTGATCCAGAACCGCTGCTTCCTCTACCACCTGATCGGCAACGGAGACGGCGAGTGGCGGGTGCCCGTGGGCGGCATGGGCGCGGTCACCGACGCCCTCTTGAAGGCGGCCGTCGACGCGGGCGCCGAGGTGCTCACCGGCGCCGGTGTCAGCTCGATCAGGAGCGACGGCACCACCGGCGAGGTCACCTGGCACGACGGCAAGGCGCACCACACGGTGACGGCCGGCCACGTCCTCGCCAACGTCGCGCCGTGGGTGCTGCGCATCCTGCTCGGTGAGGAGCCGGAGCCGGAGACCAAGCCGGTCGGCGCCCAGCTGAAGATCAACTTCCTGCTCGACCGACTGCCTGAGCTCAGGTCGGGCATGGACCCGACGGTCGCGTTCGCCGGCACACTGCACCTGTCCGAGGACTACTCACAGCTGCAGAGGTCGTACGCCGAAGCCGCCGCCGGGCAGGTGCCGAGCCAGATGCCCGGCGAGGTCTACTGCCACTCGCTGACCGACCCGTCGATCCTGGGTTCGTTCGAGGGCCACACGCTGACCTACTTCGGGCTGCACACCCCGGCCACGCTCTTCGAGGACCCGCGCAACAAGGACCTCGCCGTCTCACGCGCGTTGGCGTCGCTCAACGAGCACCTGGTCACTCCGATCGAGGAGTGCGTGGCCCTCGACGCCGACGGCAGGCCGTGCATCGAGGCCAAGGTGCCGCAGGACATCGAGGCCGATCTCGCCATGCCCGGCGGGCACATCTTCCACGGCGACCTCGAATGGCCGTGGGCCTCCAACCGGGCGATGCTCGAGACGCCGGCCCAGCAGTGGGGCGTCGCGACCGACATCGAGAACCTGCTGCTCTGCGGCTCGGGTGCACGTCGGGGTGGTGCGGTCTCCGGGCTCGGCGGGCACAACGCCGCACAGGCCGTTCTGGCAGCGCGCTGAACGCTCGGCGTACGACAACAATCCACGGCTCGCGCGTCAAGAACCCACGGTTCGCGTCAATCGGGGGTGGGGTCCTCGGCGAGCCAGGCGTGGACAAGGGGGACGACGGACGCGCCCTCACCGCTGGCGGAGGCGACCCGCTTCATCGACCCGTCGCGGATGTCGCCCACCGCGAAGACTCCCGGCACGTTCGTGGCCAGCCCGGGCGGAGGCATGCCGTCGACCCACGTGTCGCGTGAGGTGTTGCGGCCGGTGAGCACGTAGCCGTCGTCGCTGCGGGTGATCACGTCGGGCACCCACTCGCAGTGCGGCTCCGCGCCCAGCAGCAGGAACAACCCGGCTGCTTCACGACGCTCGACCTCGCCCGTGGTGATGCGGTGGATGCCGAGCCACTCCAGGCGACCGTCGCCACCGCCGTCGACGACCTCGGAGGCGGCCTCGACCTGGATCCGCGGGTTGAAGTCGATCTCGCGGATCAGGTAGTCCGACATCGTCTCGGCCAGCCCGGCACGTCGCACCAGGATCGTCACGGACCGCGCGAAGCGGGCCAGGTGCACAGCGGCCTGTCCGGCCGAGTTGCCGCCGCCGACGACGAACACGTCGCGCCCGGTCATCTCGCGCGCGGCGGTCATCGCGGCACCGTAGAAGACACCGGAGCCGGTCAGCGCCTCGAGGGGCTCGACCCGCAGCTTGCGGTAGCTGACGCCGGTGGCGATCACGACCGCCCGGGCGCGCAGCGTGCCGCCGTCGGTGTGGATGACGTGCGGCTCACCCGCGGCGCCCACGTCGAGGCCGGTCACCGGCCACCCGGTGAAGAAACGGGTGCCGAAGCGGATCGCCTGGCTGCGCGCCCTCTGCGCCAGCCGCATGCCGGAGATGCCCCGCGGGAAGCCGAGGTAGTTGCGGATCATCGAGCTGGTGCCGGCCTGTCCGCCGATCGCCTCGGCCTCGATGACGACCGTGGTCAGGCCCTCCGATGCGCCGTACACCGCGGTCGCGAGGCCGGCCGGTCCGGCGCCGACCACGGCCAGGTCGACCACGGTGTCGACGTCGATGTCGGCCGGCTGCCCGTAGATCGTGATCGCCAGGTCGTGCACCGACCGGACCGTCACGGGCGCCCGGTCGAAGGCGTCGACCAGCGGGTACGCCGGCTCGCCGTCGAGCCCCGCGACGACCGCAGCGCCGACCTCGTCCTCAGGAGAGAAGGTGCGATTGGGCAGGCCCATGCGGTCGAGGAAGTCGCGCAGGGACAGCACCAGCGAGTCGACGTACGGCGTCACGATGCGCACGACCGCGACCTCGGGAGCAGCGACCGTCGAGCCCCAGTCGGAGAGCAGCTCGGTGACCGCGGTGTGGAACTCCTCGTCGCGGACCCCGCGCGGCATCAGGAGATACGCGTCGTACTTGCCGGCGGCGAGTCCTCCGCGCAGGGCGTCGGCGTCGAGGCGGAACCGCTCCCAGTGCGCGGCCACCAGCCGGCGTGCGGTGGGTACGACGGCGCGCCACCGCCCGAACGCGGCCATCACGCTGGCGTCGGGGAGCACCGACTCGCTGACGAACATCGCCACCTGTCCCCCGGCGGCGCAGACCTGCTCCGCGACCTTCTCGGCCTCGGCGGCGGTCGTGGCCTGTCGCAGGTCGTAGTCGCGGGCGTAGCGGCCGAACTCATCGACCAGGAAGTCACAGCGGGTCTCGGAGACGAGCAGGATCACCGGGCGGGCAGCGTCGTTCACGGGGTGAGCCTAGCGCCACTGTTGTCTTTTGTCTTTTTGTCTGTCACACTGTTCTGGCAAGACAAGATCTTGCACCTCCACCAGTCAGATGCGAGAAAGGTAGATGCAGATGACTCCCACGATCCGAATTGACCACGAGGTCTACGCATTGCTCCAGGAACAGGCCAAGCCGTTCGTGGACACCCCCAACGCCGTACTCCGCCGCCTTCTCGAGCTGCCCGAGGCACCCGAGCCCGAGCGTGGCCCCCGCCGTGGCGGCCACCCACGCGGACACGGCCGACACGACGGTGAGCGCGGCCCGCGCCGCAACCGTCTCTCCCTGCTCGTCGAGTCCGGCGCCCTCACTCCGGGCGACCGCCTGGTGTGGTCGCGCCCCCGCTCCGGCGAGGAGTTCCACGCCACGATCACCGACGACGGTCAGATCAGGCTCGACGACGACACCCTGCACGACTCCCCCTCGGGCGCCGGCAAGGCGCTCAACGGGTACGACGCCAACGGCTGGACCAACTGGCGCATCGAACGCACCGGCGACAGCCTGCGCGATGCCTGGATGGCCCTGCGCGAGGAGCGGCCACAGGGTCGCGGTCGCGCGCGGGGCGAGGGCCGGTCGCGCGGCGAAGGGCGGTCGCGGGGCGAAGGTCGCGGCCGGCGTGCCGGGACCGGGCGCGGCGGCGACGAGTCAGGCGAGCCCACCGACACCACCGACGACTGACGCCGGGCGACCACGATCGTGCACGTGCATGGTCGTGACACCGACAGCCGGCAAAAATGTTATGTCGCAGGACATCGGTGACGATTCTGTATCAGCACATCGGTGACAGTGCGTGGCT
>NZ_LMSQ01000016.1:87182-172387 GCF_001429525.1 Nocardioides sp. Soil796 | reverse complement strand
CCCTCGACGAGCACCTACGATTGCTCCACCAAGCTGGTGTTGCTACCACCGGTTGAACCCAGTCAGTATCGAGCGATTCGATACACCGAGCGACTCGCCGAGGCCGAGGCCGTCGCGTCGGTCGGAAGCCGAGGAGATTCGTATGACAACGCGATGGCCGAGGCGCTCAACTCGCTGTTCAAGGCCGAGTGCATCCGCAACCCGGTCATGAGCCCTAAGGGCGGCTGGAAGTCCGTGAGCGACGTCGAGATCGCCGCCGCCGAGTACGTCGACTGGTTCAACCACAGGCGCCTTCACGGCGAGATCGGGCTCGTCCCGCCCGCCGAGTTCGAGGCCAACCACTGGGCCAGCATCCGGCCCGAGCACTACCGTGAAGCACCCGTCCCGACCGGGGCTGGTTCCAAGTAACCGAGCCTCCACGAAACCCGGGGCGATTCACTTTTCACGTAGAGCTCGAACTCGGAGGTGGACCAAGAGGCGCCGGGCTTGTGGGCCTGGTTCCCACGATCGGCGGCATGCGCGAGGATGTCCGCCCTCGGGACAATATGCACGCTGGTGCGGCCCCCGAACCGAGTGCATCCGTTGACTCCCGGGTCGGGGTCGTCTCCGGTGCGGGATACCTGGTGAGGATCTTGTCGCGTTTGCGGGGGCTCAGGTTGGCGCACGTGAGGTCACCGTTGAAGTGGGCGAGCACGCGGTGATCCATCACCCTTCGCCACACCGGGGGGAAGAGGGCGAGGACGATCATGCCAGGCGTAGCCGGTGGGCAGGACCGGCGACTCCTCGAAGTCGCGCAGTGTCTGGTAGCGCCGGGTCGGGTTGGCGTGATGGTCGGAGTGCCGCTGCAGGTGGTGCAGGGGCACATTGGTCGCGATGTTGTTGGAGTTCCAGCTGTGGCTGGGGTCGACACGCTCGTAGCGTTCCTTGCCGGGTGCGCCAACCTTCTAGCGCACCATCCCGTAGTGCTCCATGTGCTTGACCACCTCGAGGAGCGAGAATCCCACGACAGCCTGGATGACGAGGTACGGCGTGATGCCGACACCGAGCCACGCGATCATCGCGCCCCACAGCACCGCCGACATCAGCCACGCGTTGAGCACGTCGTTGCCGATCCGGAACGGGTGCTGCTTCTTGCGCGCGTAGCGCTTCTTCTCGATGTTCCAGGCACTCTTGAGGGAACCACCGACCGTACGCGGCCAGAACTGGTAGAAGTTCTCGCCGTACCTGCTGCTGGCGGGGTCCTCCGGTGTGGCGACGCGGACGTGATGGCCCCGGTTGTGCTCGATGTAGAAGTGGCCGTAGAAGCTCTGGCTTTTGGTCCTTGCGGTGGCGGCGGACCCGATCACCGGCTGGGAGTGTACGTCAGGTCGTGGCTTCGGACGTCGCCGCTTCGACGGAGAGCCCGAGGTACCTCAGTCCGACCTCGGTGATCTTCCGTGAAGTGTCCTTGCGGGACATGGTGGGCAGGGCTAGATGGCTCACGGTGAGCCTCACCAGAGCCTCCGCAGCGTCCGCCACATCGTCGGCCTGCACCCCGGGCACGTGAGCCATGAGCCACCGTGCCAACGAGTTCGAGGCCAGTTCCAGCAGCTGCGCGGAGGTCGTCATCAGGGGGAGAATGCCCGTCGCGGTCGGGGAGGAATCGCGGTTGGCGATCAGCACCGCCCTGAGTAGAGAGCTGTTCTCAGCTTCCTCGAGCACGAATTTCACCGAGGCCGCGAGGCCGCGAGCAGCATCGGCGTCGTGGTGCGCGAGCACTCCTTCGATGCCCTCGATGAAGCGCGCCGCCTCCCTCAGGACGACGGCCTCTCCCAATCCGGGCTTGTCGCCGAACTCTTTATAGAGCAGGGCGCGTGAAATCCCGACTGCCTCGGCGATCTCACCCATGCGGACTCGCTCCCAGCCTCGATCGGCGATCAGGTCGTGAGCAGCCTCCACCACAGCCGTGCGGACGTGCTCGCGGTACCGATCGCGCATGGAGGGGGATGACACGGTGGACACGATAGCGACCGTGGTGCCCAACGGACTCATGTCACATCGGACCTGGCCATGACAATGAGATGCTCGTGCCTTAGGTTGGAACAAATCATGCAAATTGTCTTTAGGAATGAGTTCCATGGCCAGCTCGAGCGACGCCGTCGCGGTTCCCTACCCGCACCGACGTGGCGGCCACTGCGGCTCGGGCGCGATGCGCGACCTCCTCGAATGGGCCGGGCTCGGCTGGGAAGGCCCGCCCGACGAGGGCCTCGTCTTCGCGCTAAGCGGGTCGCTGGACCTCTCCTACGTCCGGAATGCAGCGCTCATGCCACCGGTGTACCTCGTGGGTCGGGGCGGGGACCTGGAGACCGATCTCCCGACACGACTCGGCGCCGTGGTCACCGTGCACGCCACGGAGGACCCCCAGGTGGGCTGGACCTACGTGCGCGATGCCGTGCGCGCCGGTCGCCCAGCCCTTGTGTGGGCCGACATCGCAGAGCTGCCCTACCTGCGCGTGCGCCTTCAGATGAGTCGCCATGACATCGTTGTGATCGGCTACGACGACGTGCAGCAGCTCGCGCACGTCGTCGACAACGACCGCGACGAGGTGCAGCTGGTGCCTTACGAGGCTCTGGCTCGGGCTCGCTGCTCCCGAGGATTTCCGGTCCCGACGCGCCACACCTACTTCGACATCGCCTGGCCCGATTCGCTGCCCGACCTGGCCACCGTCGCCCGGGCGGCGTTCGCCCAGGCGGCTGTCGCGATGACCACCTCGACCGGTCCCTCGATTGTCACCGGGAGGGACACGGCGACCGGGGCCACGGGGCTGGCCGCCGTCGACCTGTTCGCCGAGGACCTCGCTCGATGGCCAGAGGTCTTCCCCGACGAGGTCTTGGACCTGGCGCTCCAGGGACTCAGCGCATTCGTGGAGAAGGCCGGCACCGGCGGTGGGCTGTTCCGGCGACTGCTCTCCAGCGGCGCCGCCGACATCGCGCGTCTGACCGGGGACGTTCGCGCGAGCGAAGTCGCCAACGCTGCGCACCTCTGCGCGGAGACATGGTCACTGGTCGCGTCGCTGGGCCGGCAGGAGGGCCCGGCCCGGGGCCGGGCGGAGCAAGCCGCCCTCGCAGCTGCCGCCCTCCCGTCGCTCGAGCGGGACCTCGTCACGGCCCTCGGGGCGGCCGGCGCACTCCAGAACGCCGAGGTCAGTGCCTGATGGGCGACGAGCTCGACCCCCGGCAGGCCCTTGCCCCGACCGGGTTCATCGACAGCGACCACCACGACGTGCGCGACTTCACCGAGTCCGTGGTGCGAGGTGTCCAGGATCCGCGTGAGCGGGTCGGGCTGCTCTTCGCGGAGGTCCGCGACCGACTCCGCTACGACCCCTACAGCGTCACCGCGGCCCCCCCGACCTACCGCGCCAGCGCGATCCTTGACGGTGGCCCCACCTGGTGCGTCCCGAAGGCGGTGCTGCTCACGGCGAGCCTGCGCGCTGCGGGGATCCCGGCCGTACTGGGGTTCTCCGATGTCCGCAACCACCTCAACAGCGAGGCGCTGCTGGAGCTGATGGGCACGGACCTGTTCGTGTTCCACGGGTGGAGCGCGGCGTACGTCGACGGCCGGTGGCGCAAGGGCTCGCCGGCCTTCAACTCCGAGCTGTGCCGCCGCTTCGGCGTACCTCCGTTGGAGTTCGACGGATCGCAGGACGCCCTGCTCCACGCAGCCGACGGCGCCGGCCGCCGCCACATGGAGTACGTCCGCGAGCGGGGGATGTTCGTGGACCTACCGTTCGATGAGCTGATGGCAACACTGCTGGACACCTACGGCCCCGCGATGGTGCGCGGCTCGGGATCCTCGCGCCCTGAGGATCCCGCCTTCGGCGCCTGAGCACGGATGGACCGCGCCGCCGCGGTGGCTCCACGCAGCTCGCACACCATCGTGATGAGGACGTCCTCGAGCCGTTGACGGCCCACTTCGACGGCACGTGCGGGCTCCAGGTCACGGAGGTCCTCGAGCGGGACGGGAGCGCCGACGAACACGCTCACCTGCCGTCGCCAACCCCATCGCAACCGCCCGCTGTATGCGGGCAGGATCTCCTGGGCACCCCACTGGGCCACCGGGAGGAGCGGGACCGACGCCTCGAGGGCGATGCGAACCGCCCCTGACTTCATCGTCATCGGCATACCGTCCTCCCGCTTGCTGATAGAACCCTCGGGATACACCAGAAGGAGCTGACCACAGCGTGCCGCCTTCACCGCGTCGTCGTACCCTGCGCGTCCGGCAGCCCGGTCGACCTTGACGTGGCCGGCCGCACGGAACCACCTGCCCACGATCGGACCGTGGAAGAGGCTGTCCTTCGCCAAGAACCGCGGCACCCGCCCCGAGGCCAGCACCAGCTCCGCGACTAGCAGAGGGTCGATGTGCGAGACGTGGTTGGCGGCCAGCACTGCCCCACCCGACCTCGGGATCCCTGAGACTCCGCGCCAGTCCGGCCGGCGCAGCACGATCAGGAACGGCTTGCAGCTCAGCACGGCCACCCACCAGGCAAGGCCACGTCGCTCGGCATCGGTTTGAGGACGGTGAGGTGTCCAGATGAGCCGCATAGCGACGAGTGTAGACAAATGTAGCCCCAACGTCTCACGTGAATACAAATATGCCATCATGTCTCGTGCGTTGGCGAACGGCGGGTCATTGACTTTCGGCTATAGGCCACTCTCGTCACGACGACGACTTGATCCTGTATGCGAGAGAGACAGATGCGACGTTGTGCCTCCGCGCCCGTCGGTCTTGAATCTGAGGAGCTTTCCATGCGCGAACCGATCCGAGGCGCCTCCGGCGCAGGCGAGCAAACCGCCCCGGCGAACGAGGTACGCTCCGAGGGGGGCGCCATGTCGGCATTGGAGGCGTGGATCCGCTCGATGTCGCGGCCCGAGCCGTCGGCGGAGGGACGCCTCCCCTCGCACTCCCCCACCTGCGCGGGATGCGGGACGGAGAATCCTGCTGGTCTTGCACTGAAGGTCGACGCCACCGAGGTCGGCGTTCGCGCCGTGCACCGCTTCGACCACCGTCAGGAAGGGGCGCCCGGGATCACCCACGGCGGCCTGGTCGCTGCAGCGTTCGACGACCTCTTCGGCTTCCTCCTCTACCGGGTCGGAGAGCTTGCCGTGACGAGGTCCCTGACCGTCGAGTACCTCCGTCCGGTGCTGCTGAGGACCGACTACGAGTTCTCTGCCCACGTCCGGGACCGCTCGGGACGGCGGTTACACGTGGAAGCCGCGGCGTTGGATGCGGACGGCAACCCGGTCGCCACCGCACACGCGACATTCGTCGTCGTCGATGTTGAGCACTTTGAGCAGGGCAAGATTGCGGGCCGTTGATGACTCACCCGCCGATGAACGGCTCCAGCTCGACCGCTGGGTCGAGGTCGATTCCGTGGGCGGCCAAGGCATCGTGCAGCACTAGAGTGACGTGGCGCGAGAGGCGCCCCACCATGACCTCGAGGGTTTCGTCGCGCTGGTCGAGCCACCAGATGATTGTCGCGTCGACCATCCCCATCACGCCCACCAAGATGCCCTCGGGAAAGGTCTCCTCGGCCGAGTTGGTATAGCCGCGAGCCGCCGCAGCGATCTCGTCCAGCAATCGCGAGCGACCCATCCGAGCGCGGTGAAGGGTGCGACTCTGCCCCCGTGCGGCTAGGAAACGGAAGAGGTGAGGGTGGACGTCGGCCCAGGTGGCGCAGGCGTGGACCAGCCCCTCGACGACCTGTGAGGGCGTGCCGCGCCGAGTCAGGTGGGGCCGGACGCAGGCAATGAGGTCCTGCGCGGCGAGGCGTACCACATCGTCATCCAGGTCCTCACGGCTGGAGAAGTAGCGGTAGACGTGCGGCCTCGGGATGCCAGCCCGCTCGGCAATCAGGGCCGTGCCGGCACCCACTCCTGCCTCGTCGACGACCTGCAGAGCGGCGCTCGCCACCTGTTGTCGTCGCCGCGCCCGGACCTGATCATCGCGCGACGACCGGCGCCGCACCGTTGAATCCACCCATCGCCCGACCTCGACCACAAGAGGCAGCCTATGCGGGGTCGACGAAACCAACGACTCCCGGGTCCGCATGCATGGAACACCTTGTACCCAGGGCGACGGGTGTGGTCAGATTGGTACACCCTGTACCCGACCTGCCGGAGGCACCCCTTGCCCACTCGTCGCTCCCCCTGGATGGACAAAGACCTCGACGACGTGCGCGACCTGGCACGTACGTTCTGTGAGAAGGAGATCAAACCGCACATCGAGACCTTTATCGCCGACAAGCACGTCGACAGGGAACTGTGGAACCGCGCTGGTGATGTCGGTCTGCTCTGCCTGTCGATCCCCGAGGAGTACGGCGGCGGCGGCGGCACCTTCGCCCACGAGGCCATCTTGATCGAGGAGCAGGCACGGGTCGGCGACAGCTCCTGGGGGGCGTCCCTGCACAACGGCATCGTCGCCCACTACCTGTTCGCCTACGGCACGGAGGAGCAGAAGCAGCAGTGGCTTCCCAAGATGGCTTCCGGCGAGGTCGTCGGCGCGATCGCGATGACCGAGCCCGGGACCGGCTCGGACTTGCAGAACATCAAGACTAAGGCGGTGCGCGAGGGTGACGACTACCTTGTCAGCGGCTCCAAGACCTTCATCACCAACGGCTCGCAGGCCGACCTGGTGCTCACCGTGGTCAAGACCGATCCGGACGACCGCGCCGCCGGCATCTCGCTGATGCTGGTCCCCACCAGCACGGAGGGCTTCTCCCGCGGTCGGGTGCTCGACAAGATCGGGATGAAGGGGCAGGACACCTCGGAGCTCTTCTTCGACAACGTCCGCGTCCCGGTCACCAACCTGCTGGGCCTCACCGAAGGCCAGGGCTTCGTGCAGCTCATGCAGCAGCTCCCCCAGGAGCGGCTGTTGGTCGCAGTGTCGAACGTCGCAGCCATGGAGTTCTGCTTGGCCGAGACACTGGCCTACGTGCGCGACCGAAGCGCCTTCGGACGGCCGATCTGGGGGTTCCAGAACACCAAGTTCAAAATGGCAGAGGTCGCTACAGAAGCTCGCGTGGCACGGTCCTTCGTGGACGAGTGCATCCAGCTCCACGTCGGCGAGGGTCTGGACATCCCCACCGCCGCCATGGCGAAGCTGTGGTGCTCCGAACGAGCGCAGCGCGTCGCCGACACCTGCCTCCAGCTGCACGGCGGCTACGGGTACATGAACGAGTACCCCATCGCCCGCATCTGGGCCGACATGCGCGTCTCCCAGATCTACGCCGGCACCTCCGAGATCATGAAGGAGATCATCAGCCGGTCCCTGTGAGGACCGACCCGGCTCCGGCGGCACCGCTGGAGCCGGCGGGCCGGGCCTTGTGCGCCGAGCCCCGCGGGATCCTCCGCGTTGAGCAACGGCACATGACGCCCACTCCACCGAGGTGACACCCTCGACAGACATCGTCTGACAGGAGTGCCATGAGCTAGCGAGTCGCCCTCATCGACCGGGCATCGACCCGGACTCGGTACTCCTGGCCGACAAGTGGAGACCGCTCCACGCCATCCACAGCTGACCGCCCGCACGTACACCCGTCAGATCGGCGGCACTGCCGGTCCGCCGCCCCACTCGCGTCGAACACCTCACAGAAGGATCCACATCCCATGACCTCGGCCCACTACGACGTGCTGATCATCGGCTCCGGCTTCGGCGGCTCGGTGACCGCCATGCGCCTGGCGGAGAAGGGCTACCACGTCGGGGTGCTCGAAGCAGGCAAGCGCTACGACACCGACGACCTGCCCACCTCGTCCTGGGACACCCGTCGGTTCGTCTGGGCGCCACGGCTCGGCTGCTTCGGCATCCAGCGCATCCACCTGCTGCGCGACGTCGTCATCTTGGCGGGCGCCGGCGTCGGCGGCGGTTCGCTCAACTACGCCAACACCCTCTACCAACCTCCTGCCCCGTTCTTCAACGATCCACAGTGGGCGCACATCACCGATTGGCACGCCGAGCTGGACCCGCACTACCAGACGGCACGGCGGATGCTGGGTGTCACGCAGAACCCCCACGTGACGCCTTCGGACAAGGTGCTGCGCGAGGTCGCGCGCGACATGGGTGTGGAGCACACCTTCACACTGACCCCCGTCGGCGTCTTCTTCGGAGAGCCCGGCAAAGAGGTTCCCGACCCGTTCTTCGGCGGGGCGGGGCCGCGCCGCACCGGGTGCACCCAGTGCGGGTCGTGCATGACCGGGTGCCGGGTCGGGGCGAAGAACACCCTGGACAAGAACTACCTGTACTTCGCGGAGAAGCTCGGGGCCGAGGTACGTCCCCTGACCACCGTGGTCGACGTGCGCCCGCGCAAGGGAAGCGGGTACGTCGTCGACACCGTCCGCACCGGCAGGTCCGCGCGCCGTCGCCGCAACCGGCAGTCATTCACGGCCGACCACGTCGTCTTCGCAGCGGGCACCTACAACACCCAGAAGCTGCTCCACCGACTGAAGGCCACGGGCTCCCTGCCGCACATCTCCGCCCGACTGGGCACCCTGACCCGTACCAACTCCGAGTCGATCCTGGGGGCGAAGTCCCGCGATCGATCCAGCGACTTCACGCGCGGCGTGGCCATCACATCCTCGATCCACCCCGACGAGTTCACCCACATCGAGCCGGTGCGCTACGGCAAGGGCAGCAACGCCATGTCCCTACTCCAGACCGCGCTCACCGACGGGGACGGCCATGGGCCCCGGTGGTGGCGCTGGCTGCGGACAATCGCGACCCAGCCCTCTCATCTGACGTGGTTCAGCCCGCGACGGTGGTCGGAGCGCACAGTCATCCTGCTGGTCATGCAGACGCTGGACAACTCCATCACGGTGCGGTCGAGGAAGACCCTCCTCGGTCGCCCCACGATCACCTCGGGACCTGGCCACGGGGCGCCCAACCCCACCTGGATCCCCGTCGGCAATGAAGTCACCCGTCGCGTCGCCGAGAAGATCAACGGCGTGGCCGGCGGGTCCACGGGGGAGATCGCCAACATCCCGATGACCGCTCACTTCATCGGCGGGTGTGCCATCGGTGACTCCCCGGAGACCGGGGTCATCGACCCCTACCACCGTCTCTACGGGCACGACGGGATCTTCGTCGTCGACGGCTCCAGTATCACGGCGAACCTGGGGGTTAACCCGTCGTTGACGATCACCGCGCAGGCCGAGCGGGCAGCCTCCCTGTGGCCCAACAAGGGCAATCGGGACGAGCGTCCCCCGTTGGGCGCCGGCTACCAGCGGATCTCCGCCATTGAGCCGGAGCGGCCGGCCTTCGCCCCCCGGACCTGATGCCCGTCGTCGAGGGCGGCCAGCACCCGGCCTAAGCCACGGGACAGGAGACGACCGCGAGCGCCACGCGACGCTCGCGGTCGTTTCGGATGATCCGTGGCGCGCGATCGCGCCCTGTGGCATCAGCTGCGACCGACCCGCTCCAAGTAGGCCTGACGCGCCGCGGAGTCCACGCGGTCGAGGAAGACCGTGTCGGTCCCGAGCATCGCCCCGAGCTGGGTCGCGATCCGCTCGGGAACGAACTTCATCGCCGCCACCATCGTGCCGGCGATACGCGTGACTCGCACGAAGGGCTGCGGGCGCTCGATGAGAGCCGCCGTGGCGCGCGCGATCTCCTGCGGCTCTGCGTTGCGCATGCCCTTGGCCCCGCTCGTCCCCGCGACCAGCTCGGTGTTGGTGAAGGTCGGACGCACAGTGGACAGGGTGACACCCGACCTGCGGTACTCCTGCCGGGCGGCCTCGGTGAACCCGATGACCGCGAACTTGGTCCCGCAATACGTCGCCAGCCCCGGGACCGGGAGCTCCCCGGCCAGTGAAGCCGTGTTGATGATGTGTCCCTGTCGCCGTGGCAGCATCCGCTGCAGGGCGATCTTGGTGCCGAAGATGACGCCCAGGATGTTGATCTCCACCTGCCGGCGGGTGACCTCGTCGGTCTCCTCGTGCACGTGCCCCGTCGGCATGACACCCGCGTTGTTGATGAGGACGTCGATCGGCCCCAGTGCTTCCTCGGTCACGTCGAGGAAGGACGCCACGGAGGCAGGGTCGGTGACATCTAGACGCACCGCGACGTCGAGGCCGAGCTCCTCGGCGGCCACCTTGAGCTGGATCTGGTCGATGTCCCCGATGGCGACCCGGTGACCGCGCCGGATGAGTTCCTCCGCGGTGTGGTATCCGATCCCCCGGGCGCCCCCGGTGATGGCGACCACCCGTCGCTTGTTCGTTGTCGTCATGGTTCCTGTTCCTTTCAGAGGCCGAGTCGCTGCCGCAGGCCGCGACCAGCGGCCAGGCGCAGCACTCGGCCGGCGATCGCCGTACGCCGGGCGGAGTACGGGTACCAGGTGAGCTCCTTGGTGGTCAGCGGGATCCGCGGCTCGGTGATTGCTTGGACGCGGCAGTACTTCCGCAGACCCTGCGCGCCGCCGAGGCGAGCCCCCAGGCCCGAGGACTTCCAGCCGCTGTGGGGTAGCCCCACGGCGAAGAGGTTGCTGAAGACGTCGTTGATGTTGACCGCACCGACCTCCAGTTGGTCGGCGATGCGCCGCCCTCGGGAGACGTCTCGTGTCCACACGGTGGCCGAGAGCCCGTACGCGGAATCGTTGGCCAGGGCCACCGCTTCGGCCTCGTCGGCCACCCGCATGACCGGCAGTGTTGGCCCGAACGTCTCCTCGGTCATGCAGGCCATGCTGTGGTCGACGTCCACCAGCAGCGTGGGGGCGAAGAAGTTGCCTTCGTCGGCCCGCGACCCGCCGACAAGCACGCGCGCACCGGACTCCTGAGCCTCCCGCACATGCCGCTCGACCGTGTCCACCTGCGCCCGGGTCACCATGGCGCCGACATCATCGCGGGCTCGAGAGCCCTGCTTCAGCGCTCCGAGGGCCGCCACCACCTTCTCCACGAACCGGTCGTAGACCGCGTCCACCACGTAGACCCGCTCGACCGAGATGCAGACCTGCCCCGAGTTGAAGATCCCGCCCCAGACGATCCCGTGCGCGGCCCGATCGAGGTCGGCATCCTCGAGCACGATGGCAGCGTCCTTACCGCCCAACTCCAGGCTGACCGGCTTGAGCAGCTGAGCACAGCGCGTGGCCACCCGACGGCCCGTCGCCGTCGAGCCCGTGAACTGAACGAAGTCAACAGCCTCGACCACCGCTCCTCCAGTGTCCCCGGCCCCCGCGACGTGCAGGAGGACCGGCGGGGCGCCGATCTCGTGCCATCCCTCGATGATGCGCGCGCACGTCAGCGGGGTCATCTCCGACGACTTTGTCAGCACCGCACATCCCGCTGCGAGCGCCGGCGCCGCATCCATCAGGAACAGGGTGATCGGGAAGTTCCACGGGATGATCAGTCCGACCAACGGGTAGGGCCGATAGCTGCGGGTCAGCCGCTTCGGAAGGCTGAGCAGCCCTCCTGCCCCCACTCGTTCGGGGGCGAGGAACTCCTTCGCATGGTCGGCGTAGAAGGAGATGAACTCGCACGAAGCGGTCGTCTCCACCAAGGCGTCAGGGCGGACCTTGCCGGTCTCTGCGACGAGCAGGTCAGTGAGCTCATCGGTGTGGTCGAGGATCCAGCCCCGCCACTTGCGCAGCCAGGTGGCTCGCGCAGCAGGACCCATGTCGCGCCACGCGACCTGCGCCGCGCGCAGGTCCTCAGCGGCGGCGCGCACGCGGTCGCCGTCGACGATCGGGACCGATCGGAGTACTTCGCCGTCGGCGGGACGTCGGATGTGCAGGGTGGGTGCGGACGGGGCGTTCATGACACTTCCTCGAGGTCGGTGACGGTGCCCGGGAGGGCCTGGCTTGCTGCGCCATCAGACGACGGTCGACGGGGGCCGCTGTGGGCTTGCAGCGGAGTGCGCGGGACAGCAGCAGTTGCGAAGTCGCTGGCGAAGGAGTACGCAGGCGTGGTGATCCCGTGCTCGCGGCACCATGCCCCGGGCTCGCGCTGGGAGCGGCGCGGGATGCCGTTGGACGGCTCCTGCTGGAACGAGATCGGCGGCAGCGGCGGCAACTCCCGGCCGGACTCGGCCGCGAGCTCGTCCACCAATCGCGCCTCGCGCCGTGATGCCTTCCCATGCAGTCAGAGATCGATGACAGCGAGGTCGCCGTCGGCGTGCCGGGCGCGGAGCAGCTTCTTGTCGAACTTGCCGACCGAGGTCTTGGGCACGTCGGGCACGAAGCACCACCGCTCGGGCAGCCACCACTTGGCGACCTTGCCCTCGAGAAAGTCCCGCAACTGGGAGGGAGTCACCTCGGACCCGTCCCGAACGACGATCACGGCCAGGGGCCGTTCCTGCCACTTCTCGTCCGGAACGCCGATGACGGTCGCTTCCAGCACATCCGGGTGACCTGCGAGCAGCAACTCGAGCTCCACTGACGAGATCCACTCGCCGCCCGATTTGATGACGTCCTTCGCCCGGTCGGTCAAGGTGACGAAACTACGCTCGTCGATCCGTCCCACGTCTCCGGTACGCAGCCATCCGTCGTCGAACTTTTCCGCGTCCTCGTCACCGATGTAGGACCCCGTGATCCATGGGCCGCGAACCTGGATCTCCCCGACTGACTTCCCGTCGTGCGGCACCTCGTTACCGTCGTCGTCGATCAGTCGCAGCTCGACCCCGGCGACGGGACGACCTTGGGAGGCCCGCAGTGCCCAGTGCTCCTCGCCCTCGACCGCTGCCGGCGGCCGAGCGATAGCGGCTAGGGGCGAGGTCTCGGTCATCCCCCACGCCTGCACGATCTGCACGCCGTACTTCTCCTGGAAGGCCTTCATTAGATGAAGCGGCACGGCCGATCCACCGCAGGCCACCAGCCCCAGCGACGAGATGTCGTGACCGGGGTTGGAGTCGAGGTGATTCAGGACGTCACTCCAGATCGTAGGCACAGCTCCGGCGATCGTGGGGCGCTCGCTGCTGATGAGTCGCACCAGTGGCTCGGCCTGGAGGAACCGTTCGGGCATGACCAGGTCGGCTCCTGCCATCAAAGCCGCGTAGACCAGTCCCCAGGCGTTGGCATGGAACATCGGCACGATCGCCAGGATGGCATCGTCACCGGTGACGCTCAGCCCGTCGGCGGCACACGCAGCCATCGAGTGGAGGTAGGTCGATCGGTGGCTGTAGGCCACGCCCTTGGGGTTGCCGGTAGTGCCCGAGGTGTAGCACATGGCCGCAGCGGAGAGCTCATCGAGTTCCGGCCACTCGAACGTCTCCAGGTGACCTCCGATGAAGTCGTCGTAACCGACAACGGTGAGGCCGTCACGTTCGAGCGGCGCGAGATCGACACCCCCCGTGACGACCACGGTGTGCACCTCGGCGAGCTGCGGTAGGACCGCCGCCAGGAGCGGGGCGAGCGTACCGTCGACGATCACCACCCGGTCGTCAGCGTGGTTGGCGATGTAGACCAGCTGCTCGGGGGTCAGTCGAGGGTTGAGGGTGTGCAGGACTGCCCCCATGGAGGGCACTGCACAGTAGGCCTCGACGTGCTCCTGGTTGTTCCGCATCAAGGTGGCGACCCGCTCGTCCCCCACGACCCCGCAGGCCCGCAGCGCGTGGGCCAGCTGCGCCGAGCGGCGTCCCACCTCGGCGAACGTGCCGGTCCTGACCGAGCCGTCGGGCTGGAGCGTGCGCACGCGCGCGGTGGCGTGCACACGGGCACCGTGCCGCAGGATGGCTGCCGTCGTCAGCTGGACGTTCATCATGGTGCTCTGCACGAGTAGTCCTCCGGCGATGGGGTGTTGAGGGGGGCGGTGATGGGGTGCGGGGCTTCGCCGAGGCGCGCGCCCGGCACTGTGAATCAGGAGGCGGCGGGCCGTTGCAGTTCCGCCCGATCGACGTCGAGACCCTGGCCGAGCGTTCTCTTGGCCTTCATGAAGTCCCGGGGACGGTTCACACAGTCCGCGGCGAGCAACCGCCCACGTTGGAGGTAGTAGCAGGTGAAGTCGCGATCGCGCGCGGGGTCGCCGCTTAGCACGATCTCGTCGTAGCCCGTGTTCAGTCCCGCGATCTGCAGCTTCAGGTCGTACTGGTCGGACCAAAACCACGGCAGCGCCGAGATAGGCCGCTCCTTGCCGCACAGCGTGGCGGCAGCCGCCTTCGCCTGCTCACCCGCGCTGGGCACCGCTTCAAGTCGCACCCGCCGGCCGTAGCGAGAAATGTAATGGATGGCGCAGTCCCCCGCCGCGACGATCTTGGGATCGCTGGTCGAGGCGAAGTCGTCGATCACGACACCGTCCTCGACCTGCAGGCCCGCCTCAGAGGCGAGCTCGGTGTTCGGGACCAAGCCCACACCCACGATGACCAGGTCTGCGGGAATCCGCTCACCCCCGGCTAGCACCACCTCGCCGGCGCGGCCGTCGCCGGCCACGGCCTCGACGAGAGCGCCCGTCCGCACCACGACCCCGGCGTCGCGGTGGATGCGCTCGTAGAACATCGACACCTCAGCAGCCGTGACCCTCTCCAGGACACGTTCGGCGGCCTCCAGGACCGTTACCTCCAGCCCGAGGGCGCGCAACGACGCGGCGGTCTCCAGCCCGATGTAGCCCCCGCCGACGATCACGGCTCGGCGACCCGAGGCCGTGGCCTCACGGATCGCCTCGACGTCCGCGAACGTCCGCAGGTAGAAGACGCCCGGCAGATCGATGCCAGGAATAGCCAGCGGACGCGCCCGGCCCCCGGTGCACAACGCGAGGCCGTCGTAGGCGAGCGTCTCACCGTCGCTCAGCACGACCTCTCCGGCCGCACGATCAATCTCGGTGACCGTCGCCCGCAACAGGCGGATCTTCTGCTTGTCGTAGAACTCCGCCTTGCGGATGGCGAGCTCCTCCAAGCTGCTCTTGCCGGCAAGGTAGGCCTTGGACAGGGGAGGCCGCTGGTACGGAAGCGCGGCTTCGTCACCGATGACGACAACCTCACCTGCCCACCCCTCCTGGCGAAGGCTGGCGGCCAACTGGGCCCCGGCGTGGCTGGCCCCGACGATCAGCGCCCTCCCCGAGGTCACGCGTCGGTCTTCGGCGTCAACTGGACCATCAACCGGCTGATCCCGCGCACGAAGTTGGACTGGACATACTCCGGCTCACCCACGACCTCGATCTTCTCGAAGCGCGGGAGCAGCTCTTCCCACAGGATCCGCAGCTGCAGCTCGGCCAGACGGTTGCCCATGCACCGGTGGACGCCAAAGCCGAACGCGATGTGGTTGCGTGCGTTTTTGCGGTCGATGATGAGATCGTCCGGACGTTCGAACACTCGCTCGTCGCGGTTTCCCGAGGCGTACCACATGACCACCTTGTCGCCCTCACGGATGAACTGGCCGTTGAGGACCGTGTCCTTCTTCGCAACGCGACGCATGTAGGCCAGCGGCGTCTGCCAGCGGATGATCTCTGAGATCATGTTGGGGATGAGGTCCGGGTTGGCCTTGAGCTTCTCGAACTGGTCGGGGAACTGATTGAGGGCGAGAACACCCCCGCTCATAGAGTTGCGTGTGGTGTCGTTGCCGCCGACGATCAGGAGCACCAGGTTGCCCAGGAACTCCATCGGGCGGTCGATCAGGTCCTTGGTGTGCTCGTTGCTCTGGAGCATGGTGATCAGGTCGAACCCGGGTTCCTCACCTGCCGCGAGTCGCGCCTGCTTGTCCCGCCACAGCGCGCTCAGTCCCCGCGCCGCGTCGACGAAGCCCCGGAAGACCTCGTCGTTGTCGGATGGTCCGCCGTTGGCCTGCTCCATGGAGCTGGCCAGGTCCGACCACTCGACGAGCTTGCGGCGTTGGTCGTATGGGAAGTCGAGTAGGGTCGCGAGCATCCGCGCGGTGAGCTCGATCGAGACGCGGTCGACCCAGTTGAAGGGCTCACCTACCGGGAGCTCGTCCAGTACTTCCTGGACCCGCGTGCGGATCAAACTCTCCATCTCGCGCAGGTTCTTGGGGGCGACTACGCCTTGGACCGCGGCTCGCTGGCGGTCGTGTCGGGGCGGGTCCATGGCGATGAACATCGCGACATCCATGAACCGTGGGGGCTCGCCGATGATGATGAAGGGCTCAGCCGAGAAGGTCTCATGGTCTTTGTCGACCGCGATGATGTCGGCGTGCCGAGTGACGGACCAGAAAGGTCCGAACGGGCTGTCGGCCTGGTAGTGGACGGGTGCCTCGTTGCGCACGCGCTCGAAGTAGGACTGCCACTTGCCCTGACGGTAGAGGAACGGGTTGCTCAGGTCGATGTCGGCGAGGGCGACGTCCTCCACGGGGGGAATGGGCTCCTCGACGAAGATCTTCTTCCCGTTGGTCCGTGTCACGAAGCGACGGGTCTTGTCGTACAGGTGCGCCCCGCGGATCTGGATCTCCATCGGGATGATGGACTGGGCTCGCTCAGCCACGGCGTCGGTCACGGTAGTCAGGGTCGTCATGGTGCAGTCTTCCTCTCGACGGTCACATCTGGAACTCGGGGAGTCGGACGACGAGGCCGTCCCAGCTCTCGCTCACCCGCATCTGGCACGAGAGCCGCGAGGTCGGCTCGCGCTCGGGGTTCATGGCGAGCATCTCCTCCTCGACCGGACCCGAACGGCCGACTTCGGCGATCCACTGGTCCTCGACGATCACATGGCACGTGCCACACGCGGCCTCCCCGCCACAATCGCCGTCGATCCCGGGCACCATGTTGTCTACGGCGATCTGCATGAGGGACGCACCCTCCTCGAGGGGTGCCTCGCGCTTCTCCCCGTCGTGGGAGATGAAGGTGACAACTGACATGGAACGACTCCTTGCTCGAACGTGAGTCAAGTGTTGGCACTCTGGACATGCTGTGGCTATGGTCACTCGAGTCAATATGTTGTGATTTCGGCTCAGGAGGTCACTGCCCATGAAGTCCCCCGAGCCCGGGGTGCCTCCGTTGGCGTTCGTCCAGCTCTTGAACAGCGATGCTCTCGGTCCTCAAGCCGTAGGTCGCTTCCGCGCGATCATCGACCGCGAGGGGACTTCCGAACTGGAGCTGGTCCAGCGCGACCGACAGGTGCCGATCCGGTGGTTCCGTGAGGTCTACCCCGGACTCGACCACGACGAAGCCACAAGCCTCGGGCTCTCCTTCGCCGAGCACGCGCAATTGACGTCGTTCGGCCCGCTCAGCCTGCCGCTAGTCAGCTCCGGCTCCGTGGCCGAGGTCTTCGAGCTGCTCGGGTATCTTCCGATCATCTCGAGCGCCTTGCGCCCCCACTTCCACAGCAGTCAGCGCAGCCTAACCGTGGGCCTCACCGGCCACACCGGCGATCGTGATCTCGACTGCCTAGTCATCACCTACGGCGGAGCGGCACTGCTGCGGCTCCTCGACATGCTGACGGGCCCGCTGCCAGGCGTCACGATGAACCTGGCTTGGAAGACACCCCAGTCCCCTCAGCGCATCGCCGGCGCGCTGGCCGGACGCTTGGTGTTCGGCGCACGCGCGTCGTTCATCGACGTTCCCGTCGACATCCTCCAAGCACCCTGTCGCTTCCCCGACCCGGTCGCCTATCGCATGGCCATCGGCGAACTGCGCCGAAGCCTCGACCGTCACACCGCTGCCACCAGCTTTACCGAGACCGTGAGGCGATTGCTCGAGGAGGACCCCGGACACATCAGCAGCCATGACATGGCTGAGCTCCTCGCAGTCTCCCCGAGCACCATGAAAAGGCGCCTCCACGAGGAGGGCACGACCTTCCGCGACGTACAGCAATCGCTGTTGCGCGAGAGGGCGATCGTCCGCCTGCTCGACCGATCGCTGACGGTCGGTCAGATCGCCATAGATCTCGGCTATAGCGACCTGGGCAACTTCTCGCATGCCTTTAAACGCTGGACCGGGCAGTCGCCAAGCGAATTCCGTCAGTTCGGTCGCCGCGAACCGGGCTAGGTAGGGCCCGGCTACCAACCTTCGCTCGCTTCGCGCCACTCAAGCAGCACGCTCGCGGCGTTGTTCACGCAGTCACGTCACCGTTGACGATCCAAGTGGGGGCGTCATCCCTCCCGACACGCACGCCGACAGCCATGTCAGCTCAGCGTGCGACTCGCACCCTTCCGTCGTCACACGGCAGAGGAACAGGCACCAGCCGGGAGTACCGACCGGGAGTACCGGTCGCGCCCGTGTCGAACCCGACCGCGCTGAGATCCCGCAGAGTCCCTCCGCCACGGTGCGCTTGCGACCGTGGCGCCCACGGGAACTTCGGGGATAAAGCGGCCCACCCACGTCTTAGTCATCGCGGCCTGCCCTGGTCGAAGTGGGTCACGTCCACCCTCAGGAAAAGGGCCGAAGCGAAGGCGACAGTTGGTCCTCCGGTCTCACTCATGTCGGCCTCCACGAAGAGCTTGCGCCCTTCTGTCCGGACGACCCTGGCCGCGAGCTCGTAGGTGGTGCCGAGGATGACGGGCGAGTCGTAGCGCACCTCGAGCTTCCGGGTCACCGCTGGACTGCCGGTGAGGTAGAGCAGGAACCCGAACAGGTCGTCGAGGACCGTTGCCACGGCGCCTCCGTGCGCGATCCCGGGAGCGCCGACGTGGCGCTCGTCGAAGACGTGAACCGCATGCACCTCGTCGCCGCGACGCTGGACGGTGAGGTGATGGCCGTGGGGGTTGTCGGGTCCGCAGGCGAGGCAGTGGTCGTGGTGCGGCGGAAGCCGGGCGCCGTCCTCGTACGCCCGGAACTTCTCGTTCCAGCTCGCGAGGAGCTCATCCAGGCTGGTCACGGCCGCTCACCCGATTCGTGGTCATCGCGAGTGCGAGGTGTCGCGAGACCGTCGAGGATCAGTTCGCAGATCGCCGCAGAGAAACGGGCCGCATCTGCGGACGGGCCAGTTGAAGACCCCTCGACCGCGGCGCTGAGACCGGCCACGGTGATGGCACCGAAGACGCTCATTGCAACGGCACCCGGATCGGCGACCTGGCGCAGCGAGCCGTCGGCGACGCCGTCGGCCAGAAGCTTCTCGATCGGCTGGTAGAACGCGCTCCGCAAAGCCTCGGCGAGGTCAGGCAGCCGGGTGGCACGGCCGAGGTCCCCCACGAGTGCCCGGCACAGGAACGGATGCTCGACCATCACACTTAGTTGTGCTGCGACGGCGGCCTCGAGCCGGGTACGGGCATCCTCGACCGTTGAGACTGCGACACCGACCTCGCCAGCGATGAGGTCAAGCAGGTCTCCCAAAAGGAATGCGAGGACCCCGTTCTTGCCGTCCAGGTGGTAATAGATCGTGGCCTTCGGGATACCCGTGGCTTCGGCGATGTCGTCGATCTTGGTGCCGTCCAGACCGCGCTCGGCGATCAGCTCGGCCGCGCCGTAGAGCTGACTGGCCAGCTTCGCCGGAAGTTTCCTCACCGCTCTCACTCCTCCCCTTGTGCCCCACCGTGCCAACTGGCCTCGACGTCGACCACATCCTATGTTGTACTGCCAGTACAACATTTCAGTCCAGAGCATTGGTGCGGGTGAATGGGTCGCGGACCACGAGCCGGAAGCAGCGGACCGCTGAGGTCTGCCCTCAGGCTGGGGCACCGCTTCCCATCGATCGTGGTGCTCGGCTGGGTGCTGGCCGCCGCCGCGCTCTCGCTGCTGGTCACCCCGCTGGGGACCGTGGTCGAACGCAGCAGCACTGCCTTCCTGCCCGAGGACTCACCGACCCTGCACGGGCTGCGGGTGATGGACACCGCGTTCGGGTCGGGCAACACCCACTCGTATGTGTTCGTGGTCATCACCGACGACGACGGCCTGGGCGTGGGGGACCGCCGCGTCTACGCCGACCTCGTGAGCACCCTCCAGAAGGAGCCGGAGCGGGTCTCGGAGGTCCAGGACTACCTCGGCAAGCCCGAGGCCCGGCGCTCGATGACCAGCAAGGACGGCGAGGCGACCTACCTAGTCGTCGGGCTGCGATCCGCGGTCGGCTCACCGGCATCCGACGAGGACGTGAAGTGGCTCCGCTCGGTCGTCGACGACCTCGATGCTCCACCCG
Source organism: Nocardioides sp. Soil796 (assembly GCF_001429525.1). NCBI lineage: Bacteria > Bacillati > Actinomycetota > Actinomycetes > Propionibacteriales > Nocardioidaceae > Nocardioides > Nocardioides sp. Soil796. The sequence continues at coordinate 152,419 of NZ_LMSQ01000016.1, read as the reverse complement.
GCACCGAAGTTCACGTGACCGGCGACCCGGCGATGATCGCCGACCTGACCACGGCGGTGAACGACGCCTCGTTGAAGATCACCGCGGTCTCCCTGTTCCTTCTGGTCGGAATCCTCTGGCTGGTCTACCGCCGGATCGCGACCGTCCTGGTGTCGCTGGTGACCATCGGTGTCGCCCTGCTGTGCACCCGCGGCGCCCTGGCCTGGGCAGGTGAGCACGGGCTGGCCCTGTCCACCTACACCGACGCGTTCGTCGTAGCCATCACCCTGGGCGCCGGGACCGACTACTGCGTCTTCCTCATCTCCCGCTTCCGCGAGGAATACGGCAACGGCCTCGAACCCCTCGATGCGGTAGCCGAGTCGGTCTCCCGGGTCGGGCCCGCCCTGCTGGCCTCGGCAGCCACCGTCATCCTCGGCGCCATCTGCCTCGGATTCACCGAACTCGCCATCTTCGCCACCACCGGCCCCCCGATGGCGATCTGTATCGCGGTCACCCTCGCGGTCAGCCTCACCTTCACCCCCGCCCTGATCCGCTGGTTCGGACCCCGCATCGGGCCAGCTCCGGCACCGCGGCCGGACTCGCGGTGGGCCCGCACCGGCCGCCTCGTCGGACGACACCCCGCCCGGATCCTGGTCGCGGGAGTGACGGTCCTGGTGCTGCTCGCGCTCGCGCTGCCCACGATGCAGCTCTCCTTCGACGAACGCGCCGCCCAACCGCCAGACACCCCCAGCAACCTGGGCCTCGCGGCGATGACCGAGCACTTCCCACCCAACCAGACCCTGCCCGACTACCTGCTCATCCGCTCCGACCACAACATGGCCAACACCCGCGACCTGGCTGTCATCAACTCCGTGAGCACCGCGGTCGCGAAGGTCGACGGCGTCAACCAGGTCCGCAGCATCACCCAACCGGCCGGAAGGCGACTGGAACCCGCCTCCATCGCCAACCAGCTCGGGAAACTCGCCCGAGGACTCCACCAGGCCGACCGCAAGCTCGAGTCCGGGGAACCCGGGCTGGAACGCCTCGCGTCCGGGGCCGGCGACCTCGGAGACGCCCTCGGCCAGGTCTCCGCAGGCGCCGGGAAGGCCCAAGACGGCGCCGGGAAGCTCAGCGACGGCAGCCGCCGCATCGCCCACGGCCTCGGGCAGGCAGCCGATCACACGAGCCAGGCCGCCAGCGGCGCCCGCCGGCTCCGCTTGGGCGCCGCCGCACTGGCCGCCGGGCTCCGCACCGCACACGACCAGGTCGCCCAGGCCGTCGAGGGCCTCGGCAGGATCGTCGAAGCCCTGGAGGACGATCCGATCTGCACCGCCGACCCGATCTGCAAACGCTCCCGTGAGGGCCTGCGCAAGATCTACACCGGCGAACGCGACCGGCTCCTGCCCGGCCTGGCCCAAGCGGCCGCCGGCGCCGAACGCCTCGCCGCCGGCGACGGACGCCTCGCGACCGGGCTCGACCAGCTCGCCGCCGGGCTCCGCCAAGCCCAGTCGGGCAGCAACCGGATCGCCGAGGGCCAAGCGCTGTTGAGCGAGAAGCTCGGCGAGCTCGAAGGCGGCACCGACCGGCTCGCCACCGGTGCCGCCGGCATCGCACCTGGCATCGAGCAGCTCCTCACCCAGACCGAGAAGCTCAGCAACGGGCTCGACGAATCCGGCGACTACCTCCAGGCCATCAACCAGCGCGCCGACACCCCAGAGGCCGGAGGCTTCTACCTACCCGCCTCCGCACTCGGAAAGCCCGACTTCGCCCTGGCCCGCACCCAGTTCCTCTCCGAGGACGGAAAACTGGCCCGCATCCAGGTCACCGGCGATACCGACCCCCTCACCCCCGCCGGACAGGAGCGCTACAACGAAGTCCAGGACACCGCCGACCAGGCCATGAACAACACCCGCCTCGACGACTCCACCATCCTCGCCACCGGCGCGGCCGGCCTCGGCGCCGACCTGGCCCACTACCTCGCCGACGACGCCGTCCTCGTGGTCGCCGCGGTCCTGCTCATGGTGCTCCTCATCCTCATCCTCACGCTGCGCGCCCTCACCGCACCGCTCTACCTCCTCGCCTCCGTCGTCCTGTCCTGTGCGGCCGCGCTGGGGCTCACCACCCTCGTGTTCCAGCAGCTGGTCGGACAAGACATCCACTTCACCGTCCCGGTCATCGTGTTCGTCCTGCTCGTCGCCGTGGGCGCGGACTACAACATCCTGCTCATGAGCCGGATGCGCGAGAGCGGCCTCGCCCTGGACCGCGACGAGGTCGCCCGCGCAGTCACCGCCACCGGACCCGTCATCACCGCCGCCGGCCTCATCTTCGCCTCCACCTTCGTGGCCCTGCTGTTCTCCCCCGTCGAAGCGCTCGCCCAGACCGGGTTCGCCGTCGCCGCCGGACTCCTGCTCGACACCTTCATCGTCCGCACCCTGGTCGTACCCGCCTGCGCGGCCCTTTTCGAGGACCGCAGCTGGTGGCCACACCGCAGGCCCACGCGCGCCCCGTCCGCACTGCAGCCAGCCACCACATCCGATGCACACGCGTGAACCGACAACCGAGAGAGATGCGATGAGCAACCAGCAGCTGACCTACAGCCCGTTCGACCCGGAAGTCATGGCGGACCCGTACCCCGTCTACCGCGAGCTGCGCGACCACGCTCCCGTGTACTGGTCCTCGCAGGCGAGCTGTTGGGTCCTCAGCCGCTACGACGACGTCTCCGCCGCCCTCGCCGATCCGGCGACGTACTCCTCGGCGTCCGGGATCTTCCCCACCCCGCCCGGGGTGGACATGACCGACCTGTTCCTGCCCATGCTCATCATGAGCGACCCACCCCGGCACACCCAACTGCGTCACCTCGTCAGCAAGGCCTTCACCCCCCGCCGCATCGCCGGGCTCGAGACACACATCCACACCATCGTCGACGACCTCCTCGACCAATCCCCCGAGACCGGCCCGTGGGACTTCGTCTCCGAATTCTCCGGACCTCTGCCCGCGATCGTGATCGCCGACATGCTCGGCGTGCCGCGTGAAGACCGCGACCGCTTTCGGACCTGGTCCACCACCCTGATCCAGTCCAACCCCGTGCGAGGCGAGTTCGGCGCCGGGCTGGACGCCGCTGCAGCCCTCTACGAGTACTTCTCCGCATTCCTGGCCGACCGACGCGCGCACCCCCAAGACGACCTCATGACAGCGCTCGTCCAAGCCGAAGTGGACGGCGAGCACCTCACCGAGGAAGAACTTCTCGGCTTCTGCCTGCTGCTGCTCGTCGCCGGGCACGAAACGACGACCAACCTCCTGTCCAACAGCGCTGTCATCCTCGCCCAGCACCCTGAGGACCGACGCGCTCTCGCCGACGACCCCGAACTCGTGCCAGCAGCCGTCGAAGAGCTGCTCCGCTACGACTCACCGGTCCAGGGCCTGGCACGCACCCTGACCCGACAGGTCGATCTGCACGGGCAGGCCATGGCAGCCGGCGACACCGTGCTGCTGCTCTTCGGCTCAGCCAACCGCGACGACCACGCGTTCCCCGACGCCGACCACTTCGACATCAACCGTCGCCCCGAACGACAGGTCGCGTTCGGGCGCGGCATCCACTTCTGCCTCGGCGCATCCCTAGCCCGCCTCGAAGCACGTATCGCTCTGCGAGCACTCCTCACCCGCCGCCGTGACTGGGATGTCGACATCGACTCCGCGGTCCGACTCCGCTCAGGCCCGATCCGCGGGTTCGCATCTCTACCCATTCAGTAGGTCAGCCACACACCATCCAGTCCCACGAAGGAGTACCCGTGAAGGACCGACCGAAGCCGAGCCGCGCAACAGTCCTCCACAATCTGATCGAGGAGATCCTCGCCCGAAACGACGGGCAAATCCCCACCAACATCGAAGGCACCGACACCTACTTCAACAACATCGAGGATCTCGCGAACGCGCTGCTGCTCCGCTGGCACACCCGCCTCGTGGCATCACTAGAACGCAGCCTCGTCGACGACCCTGAAGACCGCAGGGAGGCCGTCATCGAAGCCTGGCGGCACGCCACCCGGATCTACTCGGGCGTGCGGAAGGTCATCGACGACCTCGCGGACCACCCTCCCACCGAAGAAGTTGCTCATGCCGTCCGCGCGACCGCGCACAACGACTGGGCCGCCATGGCCGTCGCCGCCGGGCTGGCCAGTGCCTTCGATGAACCAGCAGTTCGAGTCGGCCACCGTCTCGAATTGGAAGCGCGACGACGCAACATCGTGGAGCAAAGCACCGCTCGCACGCCTCGGCCGCGAACCGTGCTCGGTAAGGTCAAAGCCATGATCACCGGTTGAGGCACCAGCGCCCAGAAGCAGAGCCTGCGGCGGGTGGTCGTCCAACCACAACGGCGTCTCTCAGCTTTGCTTCTAGCGCGGCCTCGTCCATCCACTTCGGTCGGGTCTTGGCGATGATGAGTTCGGGGTCTTCGCGCGGATGGCTTCCTCAGAAGGAGCGATGAGAACTCCCCAGAACCCGCCCATCCTGTAGTCGTTGGCGACCAAGTATTCGCCCTCCCCAAGGACGGCGGGCAGGTCGTCCCGATCGGCCATGCCGTGAGAATCTCGCGCCCGTCGGTCGCTCGCTCATGGCTGCCATGGGCGGGCGCATCGACTGCGTCCACTCCCCCGCCCGCCAGGAAGATCCGACACAGGGCACGGAGCTCGACGGCCCGGAGCGATGACCCCGACTCCCTAGCAGACCCGCATCCGTTACAAGCGTGGTACAAATTGTCGAAAGTCCTCGACGTTTGCGCAGGTCAGCATGGGTCAGTCAGTCAGTATTACGACATCTGATCGTCGTACGACGGCCCCCGACCTGCACCACGCAGGTCGGGGGCCGTTCTGTCTGTCGGCAACTGCGGCAGTTGGGCGGCGGGCCGAGCCTCCTCCCGCTGCCGACCCACGTCCGGGGCGTGAACTGCCGCAGTTCGCCACGCGACCCTTGCTAGGTTCACGTCGTGTGCTTCTCCCCCGAGATGGATGTCGTCGCCGGTGTGGTCGTGACCGGGATCGGCATCGACTGCCTGCGCCAGGTCACCTCACGCAGGCAGGTCGCCCTGGCCGCCGTGCCGGTCGTCTTCGGGGTTCATCAACTGATCGAGACGCTCGTCTGGTGGGAGCTGCAGGGAAGGGTCGGCCAGTGCACCGGCGACGTGGCGACGTACTCCTACCTGGTCATCGCACTGCTGGTGGTCCCACTGCTGATCCCGTGGGCGTTCCTCCGCCTCGGAGTCGGCCGCTCGCGGGTGGCCGACGTCGGCTTCGTGGTTGCCGGTCTCACTGCGGTTGCCATCTGCGGAAATCTGCTGGGACTTGATGCTCCGGACCGTCGAGTCGACGGGCACCAGATCACCTACTTCGCCGGCGAGTACATCCCCGATCACGTCCTCCCGGTCTATGCCGTTGCCTGTCTGGGACCACCACTGCTCGCCCGGGCACGCTCACTCCAGCTCTTCGGTGTGGTCAACCTCGTCGTCGTGCTCGGCCTGGCTGCCCTCAACCAGGGTGGTGTCATCTCCCTGTGGTGCGTGTGGGCCGCCCTCACGAGCGTCCTGGTCAACCTGCATCTACGTCGGGTCCGGTCGAGCCGCGACTCCGTCGACCAGGCGGGCGTGGAAGTGCGGCCAGGCAGGGGCGCCAGAGCCCGAACGCCGTGAACGCCCGTGGCGAACTCAGCCGGCGTTCGCCACCTGCGCGACAAGCCAGGCGTAGCGTGGGCGTCATGCGCCGAGCCGCCGCACTGTCCGTGGTCCTCTTCCTCGCCCTGCTCGCGGGGCTGACTCCCCCGGGCTCGGCCGACCAGTCCGCAGAGGAGAGCAAGCCACGAGCGGCGGCGGTGGTCCCCTCGCTCCAGGTGACTCGCCAGGTGCGCAACCTCCAGCAACCGTGGGATGTCAAGGCGATCGGCGGCGGACGCCTGCTGATCACCGAGCGGGACACCCGGCGGCTCCTGCTCTACTCGCGCGGGCGACTGCGCAGCCTCGCCTACCCGAAGAGCTCGGTGTGGGTCAGTGGCGAGACCGGACTGATGTCGCTGGCGATCGATCCGGGCTTCGCGCGCAACCACCGCTTCTACATGTGCCAGGGCGGCAATGCCGGATCCGGCCGCCACGACGTCCGCGTGGTCGCCTGGACCCTCGACTTCACCCACGGCAGAGCGGTCCGCAGCCGGGTACTGCTCTCGGGAATCCAGGCCACCTCCGGGCGTCACGGCGGCTGCCGGTTGCTGATCGGCCGTGGTGGTGACCTTCTGGTCGGGACCGGTGACGCCGCCGTGGGCACCAACCCACAGAACCTCAACTCGCTCAACGGCAAGGTGCTCCGACTCAACCGGATGACCGGGAAGCCGTGGCCCACCAACCCCTTCCTCACGTCCACGAACCTGAAGCGGCGCTACGTGCTGACCTACGGGCACCGCAACGTGCAGGGCCTCGCCCAACGCGCGGACGGGTCGCTGTGGTCCGTCGAGCACGGGAGCTACCGCGACGACGAGGTCAACCGGCTGCGCACGCGGGGCAACTACGGGTGGAACCCCGTGCCCGGCTACGACGAGAGCGTGCCGATGACCGACCAGTCGCTGCCGGGCACGCAGATCAACGCGCGGTGGCGCTCGGGCGACCCCACGATCGCCACGTCCGGTGCCGCGTGGGTGCGGGGCAGCCGATGGGGTGTCTACAACGGCACCCTGGCCGTGGCGGCACTGAAGGCAGAGCGGGTGCTGTTCATGAAGTTCACCGCTGCAGGCACGTTGGTGTCGGTCCGCATCCCGTCCGCGCTGCGCAGCTTCGGACGGCTCCGCTCGGTCACCAGCGCTCCCAACGGCGACCTCCTGATCACCACGGCCAACGACGGCAACGACGCGGTGCTCCGGGTCAGGCCGAGAAGCTGAGGCACCTCGGCCCCAACGCTGTGAAAACGACCTCAGTCAGGTCCCCGACGTGGGTGGGGCGAGCGGATCGAGCAGTCCCGAGAGCCGTCGCAGCTCCTCGACGTGTACGGCGGTGAGTTCCTCGAGCACGCGAGCACCGGACGAGGTCAGGCGGAGCTGCACGCGGCGAGCGTCCTCAGTGCTGCGCGACCGCTTCAGAAGGCCGAGCTGCGCCGTACGGTCGGCCAGCTCACTGGCAGTGTGGTGCCGCACCAGCAGGGCATCGGCGACCTCGCCGATCGACGGCCCCCCGTCCGTCGTGCTCCCCCTGATCGCGAGCAGGAGCTGATGCTGGGCATGGGTCAGCCCGTGCTCCTCGGCCGCCTGCCTGCTCCACTGCTCGAAGCGCCGCAAGGTGGTGCGGAACAGCAGGAGGCGCTGGTACTGCTCATCGGTTGACACACCCTCAGCCTAATATGTCGTGTTCCGATACTTTTTCCCCATGAGCAATCCCTCCAGCAACGTCGCGGTCCGGGACGTGCGCCACCTCGGCGACTTCACCGTCACCCCGCGCATGGTCGTGATCGCCCTGCTTGCCCTGCCGGTGGGCGCCGTCGCCGCCCTGGCCGCGTGGTCCCTGTTGCAGCTGATCGGCCTGATCACCAACGCGGTCTTCTACCAACGCACCTCGACCGAGCTCGTCGCGCCCGGCGGCGGGGATCACCCCTGGTGGCTCGTGTTGCTCGCGCCGGTCGTCGGTGGCCTGGTCATCGGCGTGATGGCGCGCTACGGCTCGGAGAAGATTCGTGGCCACGGCATGCCCGAGGCAATCGAGGCGATCCTGCTCGGTGGCAGCAAGGTGCAGCCCCGCGTCGCCGTACTCAAGCCCACGTCATCGGCGATCGCCATCGGCACCGGCGGTCCGTTCGGTGCGGAGGGCCCGATCATCATGACCGGCGGGGCGCTCGGCTCGCTGCTCGCACAGTTCCTCCACCTGACCGCCGACGAACGCAAGACGCTGCTGGTCGCCGGTTCCGCGGCCGGGATGGCGGCCACCTTCAACTCGCCACTCGCGGCCCTGTTGCTGGCCGCAGAGCTGCTGCTCTTCGAGTTCCGGCCCAGGAGCCTGGTCCCCGTGGCCGGAGCCGTCGCGGTCGGCACCGTACTCCGACACCACCTGCTCGGCGAGGGAGCGGTCTTCCCGGTCACCGGCGCCCTGCACCTGCACGACGTCGACTACGCGCTGTGCGTGGTGTCCGGCCTGATCGCCGCACTGCTCGCCTTGGTCGCGACCGTCCTGGTCTATGCCTCGGAGGACGCGTTCCGCCGCCTGCCGATCCACTGGATGTGGTGGCCGGCGATCGGTGGCGTGCTGATCGGCCTGGGCGGGCTCCTCGTCCCCGAGGCGCTCGGTGTCGGCTACGACGTGATCGAGGCCGAGCTCAGCGGCGAGATCGGCCTGGGCCTGATCGTGGGCATCCTCGTCGTCAAGACCCTGGTCTGGTCGCTGTCGCTGGGCTCGGGCACGTCCGGCGGCGTGCTCGCACCGATGTTCATGATCGGTGGAGCCCTCGGTGCGCTCGAGTCGCACCTCTTCCCCGCGGTCGGCCCCGGCTTCTGGGCGCTGGTCGCGCTCGCCGGAGTGCTCGGCGGCGTGATGCGCTCCCCGCTCACCGGGGTCGTGTTCGCACTCGAGCTGACCCATCAGTGGGACGCGATCCTGCCGGTGATGATCGGCTCCTTCACGGCGTACGGCGCCTCGGCACTGATCCTCAAGCGTTCCGTGCTGACGGAGAAGATCGCCCGACGCGGCTACCACCTCAGCCGCGAGTACGACGTCGATCCGCTCGAGATCACCTTCGTCAGCGAGGTGATGACCAGTGAGATCGTCGAGTTCACGCCCGACCTGCCGATCGCCAGTGCCCTCACCGCCCTCGAGGAACCTGCCGACGACCACGCGGCCTGGCGACAGCAGCTCTATCCGGTCACCGATGACGGCGCGTTCGCGGGCGTGGTTGCCCGCGGGGCGCTGCTCGGCAGTGCACGGACACCGGGTGGCACGATCGGCGACCTCCTGGTCCGCGACCCCGTCCACACCCACAGCGACCAGACCCTTCGTGCCGTCGCCGAGACGATGGCGGTCGACGGGATCACCACCTTGCCGGTGCTGGACCGCGACGATCCCGACGTCGTTGTCGGCGTGGTCTCGCTGCCCCAGCTGCTCGCCGCACGGCGCCGTGACCAGCAGGAGGCCCGCGACCGCGAGCGGGTGCTCAGGGTCCGACTGCTCCGGCCGACGCCCTGACGATCCTTGGCCCCCTGGTCCCGCGCCCCCGCGGGGTCAGCCAGCCGGATCGGGGACGACTCCCCCGGCCGGGGTGGTGACGCCGAGCATCGCGGCGCTGATCATCCGCGGGCCGTCAGCTGCGTCGAGATCACCGGCATGTACGGCGGTCACCGCGGCGTGGGTGACCGAGTGCAGCACGGTGACCAGCCACGACACGGGCAGGTCCTTGCGGAACGCCCCCGAGCGCTGGCCACGCTTCAGCAGCCGCTCGGCCCGTGCGCGCAGGTCGGCGTGAGCCTGGTCGACCTGCTCACTCGGAAGGGCGCGTTCGGCGGCGACCACCAGAGCGCCGTACCGGTGGGTGACCGCCCAGGTGGCCTCGATCAGGCGCTGGAGTGCGGCGACCGGATCTCCGGCGAGGTCGACGTCCTTGAGCACGGAGTCCGCCTCGGCCATCGCCCGCTCGGCGACCGCCGCGACCAGGGTCGCGCGGGAGTCGAAGTGCCCGTAGAGGGTCACGCGTCCGACGCCTGCAGCCTTGGCGACCTGGTTGATCGTCGCATCGGGATCACGGGCCAGGCACTCGGTCGCCGCATCGAGGATCGCGGCGATGTTGCGTCGTGCGTCCGCGCGGGGCGGCCGCTTCTCCGCGGCACCTGCAGACTGTCCGGTCGTCGTCACAATGCCTTCATCCTAGGTCGACGCGTTCCACGGCCCCGGAGCCTGCGAGCCGTGTCGCATCGCCGTGGTGGGCGTGCGTGCCGACGTACTCCTCGCTCCGCCAGAGCATGGCCACGAACATGAGGAGGAACATGAGGACGTGGCCGAGCACCATCACGCCGTCCTCACCGAGCAAGCCGGCCCACAGGAACGGGAAGAGTACGACGAACCCGGCGTACATCACGCCACTCATCTCCAGGACCGGGCGCCAGGCGTGGCCACGGAACCGCATCCACGCCCCCATCGGGACCGCCATGGTGGTCGCCATGGCCAGGGAGTCGACCTCCACCGAACGGAGCACGCCCTGTGGGTCGGTGCCGGACACTGCGAGCGTCCACAACGGGTGGAGCGCCATCATCCCGATCACCATGGCCAGCACCATCTCGCCGTAGTGCAGGGCGAACCTGCGCACCTCGCGCGACGTCATCACCACTCACCTCCGTCGGCGACGGTGGCAGCCTGGGCTGGCCGGCCCGGAACCAGGAACATTGCGACGAGGCCGGCCGCCACGGCGACGGCGGCTCCGAGGGTGAAGCCGTCGACGAACCCGTCAGTGCCACTGCCGGCGATGCTCGCCGCGGCGACGCTCGAGACCACCGCGGCCCCCAGGGAGGCACCGAACTCGTGGAAGGTGCTCACGATGCCGGACGCGATGCCTGACTCGTGGGGAGCGACCTGGCCGAGGGCCGTGGCCGCGGCCACGACGAAGAGGACCCCGAGCCCGACGGCGCCGATGGTCAGACCGACCACGACAGCCGTCGTGCCGAGGCCGACGGCGGCCACCGTGAACCCGAGCGCCGCGATGCCGAACCCGAGTGCGGTGAGCAGTCGGCCACCGACGGCGGCGAGCTGCTGCCCGGCGACCGTGGCACCGGCCATGGTGGCCAGCGCGATCGGCAGGAACAGCACTCCGGTCAGCAGGGCTCCGAGGTCGGCGTGGTGCTGGAGGTAGAACGTGCCCAGGAAGAAGGCGGCCACCATCAGGGAGGTCGCACTGACCACCAGGAACGTGCCGGCTGCCACCGGTCGACGGGCCAGCAGCGCAAGGTCCATGAGGGGCACGGCCGCCGTACGCTGCCGCAACCCGAACAGCACGTAGAGCAGCACCGCACCCAGCAGGAGCAGCAGGGTCGTGCGGTCGGTCCAACCCCGGTCACCGGCGCCGATCAACGCGTAGATCGCGGTGCCGGTGGCGGCGGTGACCAACCCGGCGCCGATGACGTCCAGGCTCCCCCGTCGCATCCCGGTGGCTCCAGCACCCGGAGCCACAGGCAGCACGCGCAACAGGACAACGGTCACGACGACGCCGATCGGCACGTTGACGTAGAACACCCAGGGCCAGCCGGGCCCTGCGGTGAGCACGCCGCCCAGCAGTACGCCGACCGCGGCCCCCGCCCCGCCGAGTCCGGACCAGATGCCGAGCGCCTTGTTGCGCTCCTCTCCGTCGAAGAGCTGGACCACGGCCGAGAGTGCGGCCGGCGAGAGCAGCGCCGCACCGACTCCCTGCGCGACCCGGCCACCAAGCAGCGCCGTCGAGCTGTCCGCCACACCGGAGACCAGCGAAGCGACGGTGAACACGGCCAGTCCCGCGATCACGACGTTGCGTGATCCCAGCAGGTCGGCGATGCGACCGCCCAACAGCATGAGTCCCCCGAAGGCGAGGGTGTAGGCGCTGACCACCCAGGTGGTCGCCTCGCGGTCGAGCCCGAGGTCGGCGCCCATGTGTGGCAACGCGATCGCGACCACCGTGACGTCGATGATCAGCATGAACTGGGCGACTCCGAGGAAGCCCAGGATGGCCCAGCGGCGAGGGTCGGCCACCGGACCGTCCGCCACCCTCGTGCGTGGTTCGTGTGCCATGGCCGAAACCCCTTCCGATGCAAGATGAACACTGATGTTCGAGATATTAACTCGAACATCAGTGTTCAACAAGAGAGTTTCGTCAATGGCCCGGCGTCAGACCGCGGCGACCTCCGGTGACGAGGGCAGCCGGATCAGGAACCGGCACCCGTCGGCGGACTCGAGGTTCTCGACGCCGACCACCCCGTCGTGGGCCTCGACGATGCCGCGCACGATGGCCAGCCCCAGCCCGGCCCGGCCGCCCAGGTCACGGTCCGGCGTACGGGCCGACGAGCCCTGCCAACCGACCTCGAAGACCTGGGTCATGTCGTGCTCGGCGATGCCGCCGCACTGGTCCGCGACACTGAGCACGACGCCGTCCTCGACCTGCTCGGCACGCACCTGCACCTCGCCCGAGGGCGGCGTGTGCCGGATCGCGTTCATGATCAGGTTCGAGAGGGCCCTCGAGAGGGCCGCCGGGTCGGCCGAGACACAGATGCCGTCCTGGACGGCGCCACCCACCCTGACGTCGCGCGTGCGGGCGACCGGGTCGAGGCTGGCGATGGCCTCGCTGACCAGGTCGTGCAGCAGCACGGTCTCGCGCTGCGGCACCAGCACGCCGGCGTGGATCCTCGACAGCTCGAAGAGGTCGTCGACCATCGTCGCCATCCGGTCGACGTCCTGCCGGATCTGGGTCAGGTAGCGCTGCGGGTCGGCGGCCATGCCGTCCTCGAGGGCCTCCGACATCGCCCGCAGCCCGGCCAGCGGGGTGCGCAGGTCGTGGGAGACCCACGAGACCAGGTCGCGCCGCGACTGGTCGAGCAGCTGCTCGCGTTCGCGCGACGTGGCCAGCTCCCGGCGGGTCTCGTGCAGTGCGGTGCTGAGGTCACGGAACTCCTTCGCACCGCTGGGCGGTGCGAGCTCGCCGTCCCCACCGAGTTGCCGGACGTTGCGCTGCACGGCGCCCGACCACTGTCCGATGGCCAGGCCCAGCCCGATCGCAACTCCGAGGGTCACGACGGCCGCGACGATGCCGACGTACGTCGCCACGGCAAGGTCGTGGCCCGAGAAGAACATCATCCGGGTCACCGCGATCAGGCCCACCAACGGAGCCAGCACCGCCACCAGGGCAAGGATCGCGAGGTGCCAGACCAGCGACCGCTGCCTGACCAGCCAGCTGGCCGCGAAACCGAGCATGCCGACCACCGCAGCCGAGAGCGAGGCGACCAGCACGATGGTCCAGAACGCGTCGCCGGTCATCGGTCGCCTCCAGACGCGGACCACAGGTAGCCGACGCCCCACACCGTGCACAGGCGCACCGGGTGGGTCGGATCGGCCTCGACCTTCTCCCTGACCCGGCGCACGTGCACGGTCACGGTCGAGCGGTCGCCGAAGCTCCAGCCCCAGACCAGCTCGAGGAGCTCTTCACGCGAATAGGTCACCTCGGGGTGCGCCACCAGGAACCGCAACAGGTCGTACTCGCGACCGGTCAGCGTCAACGGCGCACCGGCCCGGGTGACCTGACGGCGCGGGTGGTCGATCACCAGGTCACCGTCGGTGAGTACGTCGGGCAGGGTCGGCGTACGACCCGAGGTGCGGCGCAGCACCGACTCGACCCGCAGCGCCAGCTCGCGGGGGCTGAACGGCTTGCTCACGTAGTCGTCGGCGCCGAGCTCGAGGCCGACCACCCGGTCGGTCTCGCTGCTCCGGGCGGTCAGCATCACGATCGGCACCTCACTGGTCAGGCGGAGCTGCCGGGCGACCTCGAACCCGTCGATGCCGGGCAGCATGAGGTCGAGGACGACGAGGTCCGGCGTACGCCGCATCGCGGCCTCGACGGCGGACTCACCGTCGGCGGCCTCGACCACGTCGTGCTTGTTGGCGCGCAGGTAGCTCACCACCACCTCACGAACCGTCGCGTCGTCATCGACGACCAGGACGTTCGCCATCATCACCATCCTCTGCCGGTGCCCGTTCCGGGGCACCGATCTCTGTCATTCGCGATCGTACGACGGCAGCGGCCACGAGCACGCCGACCAGGATGCCGCCGGCCACCACGAACCAGCCGGCGGTGTAGTCCCGGTCGAGCAGCGTCGGGTTGTCGGGTCGGCGCCCCCACCCGCCGAGTACCGGCACGGCCACCAGGGTCAGCGCACCGAGCAACACGGCGCCGACGACGACCGGCCCCCTGAACCAGGGCACGACGCACGCCGCGGACCAGCCGAGCACGAGGACCACCGGCGCCAGCACGGCGTCGTGCAGGAGCACGCCACCGGCCAGCCAGACCAGCAGGTTCGGCCAGCGGTCCCACGGCGTCGCGTCGTACAGCAGCCAGGCGCCCCACGCACCTGCTGCCACCCCGGCCGCCACCAACATCCCCCGGCCGATCATGAGGGGCCGAGCCGCGGGAGGTGCGGTCATGGGAGCACCTCCAGCTCGTTGACCCATTTCGTCTGCAGCACCCCGGGCCGGTTCGGCGCGATGAGGCGCGCCGGGTAGCCGTGATCGGAGTCCAGCGTCTCGCCGTTCAGCTCGAGCGCCAGCAACGTGTCGTCGTGGTCGGCGTACGACCCCGGGAGCACCGACTGTGCGTAGCCGCCGCGACGTTGCAGCGACCGCACCAGCACCTCGGTGTCGGACGGTGCCTCCACGAGGTCTAGGAGGTCACGGACCCTCACCCCGGTCCAGGTGGCACCGGCACTCCATCCCTCGACGCAGGCGATCGGCAGGTCTTCAGTGCGCTGCGGGAGAGCCTTGAGGTCGGCGAGGCTGAGCTCACGTGAGCGGTCTCCGTGGCGCACCACCAGGCGGTAGGCCTCGCCCGTTGCGGCCGGATCGATCGCCGCGGCCCGCGCCGAGCGGTTGACCGGCACGCCCTGCGGCCCCTCCCCGGTGCGCACGGCGAAGAGCGAGACCCGGCGCAGCCACGGCACCGTGGCTCCTGCGGTCAACAACACCGCGGCGCCGGCACTGACCCACGTCGTGCGCAGGACCGTACGACGACTCACCGCGCCGGGCACCGAGGCTTCGGGCCGGTCGAGCTCCGTCGACTCCAGGGGCGCGCCCAGGGCCCCCCGGATGACCGGCAGCTTGACGGCGATGTGCACGGCCAGCGCCCCGATCGCGATCCAGGCCAGCGCGTAGTGCGAGCTGCGGAACGGGAACTGCCACGGGTACCACTGAGCGGAGTTCGCAAGGCCGGTCGCCAGCTGGAAGATCGACGCCGACACCAGGACGGCGATCGAGCCCCGTTCGAGGGCGGTGAGAAGGCCCGTGCGCAACGACCTGGGCAGTGCGGCGAAGAGCTTCGGGTAGACGCACCACAGCTTGACCAGCAGCAGCGGGATCGCTGCCGTGCCCGAGGCGACGTGCAGGCCCTGGGTCAGCCGGTAGCCCCATGACGGCGACGTCGGCAACGGCACGATCGGGTGCGGCAGTTGGGCGTAGTGGCTGATCACCCCGGTCACGAACGCCATGGCGAAGCACACGCCGAGCCAGACACCGATGCGGGCGGCGACCGCAGGCGACCTCAGCCGTGAGGTGAAGTCGGTCTCGGCCGGGGCCCTCATGAGCGGCGCTCCCCGCGCACCAGGACGGCCACCCACCGGCCGCCGATCTCGTGCACCTCGCTGACGACCAGGTCACTCGCTGCGGCCGCGTCGGCCAGCCCGTCCACGCCGAGCACGGCCCAACGGAACGGGCGCGATCGGTGCTTGCCGCCCTGGGACTCGAGGACCGCCCAGACGGTGCGCGACTCGACCCCAGGCTCGGCCACCTCGACCACGGCACGCCCTCCGGGCGCGAGCAGGTCCCCCGCCCGACGGAACAGCGCCACCGGGTCGCCGCCGATGCCGATGTTGCCGTCGGCCAGGAGCACGGTCCCCCATCTGCCTTCGGCCGGCACCTCGGCGAACACGTCGCGTTGCAGCGCCGAGGCACCACGGCGCCGGGTCTGGGCGACAGCCTCGGCCACGACGTCGATACCGAGCGCGATACGACCCGTCTCCGCAAGGGCCATCGCCATCCGGCCGGGGCCGCACCCGATGTCGAGCGTGGGACCGTGGCACAGCGTCAGGATGCGCTTGTCGTCCTCGTCGGCCGGTGCCGACCAGCGCTCGACCGGGATCGGTGTCGGAGAGCTGTCCACCCCGACCACGACCGTGGGGTGACCGGACAGCAATGCCGAGAACGCCGAGGTGAACGACACGTCGGTGCTCATCGGACCGGGCTCCTGACAGGCAGTTCGTGCCAGCGACGGCCGAACCTCGTGCCCGGTGCCAGCCGCGCCACGATCTCCGCATCCTCCGCGGTGTCGACGTCGCGCAGTCGGCGTACGACCTCGATGTGAAGGCCGGTACCCAGCAGGGCCCGGGCCGTGCGCGTGCCGGTGTCGGCTTGCGACATCGGGACGTCGGTGAGGACGCCGGCCCGCGAGGGGTCCTGCAACCCGAGCAGCCACCACCCGCCGTCGTCCGCGTGGCCCAGGACGGCCGGGCTGTCCTCCAGTGCCGCGTCGGCGGCGGCGAGGTCGTCGGCAGTGACCTGCGGGGTGTCCATGCCGACCTGCACCACCGGTCCGGCGATCGTCGCGTGGGCGTGCGCGATGCGCTCCGCCAGACCGTCCCCCTGCTGCGCGAAGATCCTCCACCCGATCAGGGACCGGCGGAGCTCGTCCTCGAGCACCACCCCTGCGAGGTCCCCGGCCAGGGCCAGGTGGCACCGCTCGGACGCCGCGCGGCAGGCCGCGATCGTGTCGAGCAGGCACAACGCGGCGAGCTCCGCAGCAGCGTCGTCGCCGACGGTGGCGGCCAGTCGGGTCTTCACCAGCCCGGGACGCGGCGCCTTGGCCAGCACCAACGGTTGCGCCCTCATGCCCGACTCCCGTCGAGAGAGGTCCCGCCCGTACGGCGGCCGTCGGCTCGACCGGCGCCGGGGCCGTCGTGGTGGCCGTCGGCGAGCACCCGGCGGAAGTCCCGCGCCGTCCGCACGGTGCCGAGGAACGAACCGGAGACCTTCGAGCGGGTGCCGGCCGCGCGCGGCCCGTAGGAGACGTCGTGCTCGGAGAACCGCCAGTCGGCATGCACCGCGGACTGCAGGAGCTCGACGGGGTAGCCGAACCGTCGATCCTGGATGCGGAGTTCGAGCAGTGCCTCACGGCGCACGACGCGCATCGCGGCGAGGTCGCTCAGCGGCAGCCCGATCCGTCGGCGCAGCCACCACGCGATCAGCGCGTTCCCGAGCCGGGCGTGCCACGGCCACACACCCCTCGCTGCCGGACGTCGACGTCCCGCGGCCAGGTCGACGCGTCCAGCGACCACGTCGGCGACGAGCTCGGTGAGGTCCGCCGGGTCGAAGGAACCGTCGCCGTCCATGAAGGCCACGATGTCGGCGGTGGCCGCGTCGAGTCCGGCCGCAACGGCAGCGCCGTAGCCGGCCTCGGGCTCGGTCACGACCGTGGCCCCGAGGTCTCGGGCCACGTCGGCGGTGGTGTCGGTGGAGCCGTTGTCGACCACGATCACCCGCATTCCGTCAGGGATGCGGGGCAACAGTGCCGTCAGCGCCGGTGCCTCGTCACGGCAGGGCAGCACCACGTCGATGGAGGGTGTTGAAGTCATGTCATTGACGCTAGGCCGCGGAGCGGTCGCTGAACCGTCCCTGCTGCTTACGAAGTGATGACGTCACCTGCCCGACCCGGGGCGAGGCCGTTTCGCGAACCTAGACTCGCGATTGTGACCCGAACCGCCCCAGGACCGCGCCCTTCAGGGGCGCACGCGTCACGCCCGGCATCACCCCGCGTGGGCTCGTCGGGTGGGGTCGCTCCGTGGCTGGGACTCGCCGCCGGACTCCTGCTCGTCGCCGCGGCGATCCTGGCGCCGTTGCTGACCGGGTGGGAGGTGCACTCGCGGTTCAGTGCGCCCGAGGGCTTCCCGCCCTGGCAGGGCTGGCTCGATCCTCGCGTCGGGCCGGGAACACTGCCTTCCCTGCTGGTCGCGGCACTCGTCGTGACCCGAGGCGCTTCCCTGGCGCAACGCCTGCCCTTCGCCCGCCTGGCGATCGCCACCTTCCTCGCCTCCCTGGCGTGGCTGGTGTCCCTGGCCACGATCGACGGCACGTCCGGCATCTCCGGCGTGCTCGGCGAACCGAACGAATACCTGGAGACCGCGCGTTCGGTGCACGACGTCCCCGTCTTCCTCGGCGAGTTCGTCGACAGGGTGCCACTCGACGCCGCGGACAACTGGCCGGTGCATGTCTCGGGCCATCCGCCCGGGATGACCCTGTTCTTCGTGTTCCTGGCCCGGATCGGGCTGGGCGGAGACCTCGCCGCCGGGCTCGTGGTGACCGCGCTGGCGGCGACGATCGTGCCCGCCGTGCTGGTCGCGCTGCGCGCCCTCGACGCCGATGAGGTCGGTCGCCGGGCGGCGCCGTACCTGGTCCTGACGCCGGCTGCCCTGCTGCTGGCCGTCAGTGCGGACGCCGTGATGGCGACGGTGGCGGCCTGGGGCCTGGCCGCGCTTGCCGCCGCCGCCTCCCGGTCACTGTGGTGGAGCGTCCCCTCCGGCCTCCTGTTGGGCAGCCTGGTCCTGCTCTCCTACGGGCTGGGACTCCTCGGGTGCCTCGCACTCACCGTGTTGTTCGCGGCTCGATCGTGGAGGCCCCTGTTGCCGACGGCGCTGGTGGCTCTGGCGGTGCCCTTGTCCCTGGCGCCGTTCGGCTACTGGTGGCCGGAGGGCTTCACGGTGCTGCGTGAGCGCTACTGGGACGGCGTCGCGTCGCTGCGCCCCGCGAGCTACTGGTTGTGGGCCGACCTCGCGCTGGTGGTGGCCACTGTGGGGCCGTGGGCGACCGCCGGACTCGCCCGGCTGCGCGATCTCCCCCGGGCTCCCCTGGCCCTGGTCGTCGGGGCGTTGGCCGCGATGGTCGTGGCCGACCTGTCGTTGATGAGCAAGGCCGAGGTGGAGCGGATCTGGCTGCCGTTCATGCCCTGGCTGACGCTGGCCGTGGTCGCCCTCCCGAAGCGGTGGCTCGGGCCGGCACTCGTCGGGCAGGCCTGCTGGACGCTGTTGTTGGCGCACCTGGTCGACACCGGCTGGTGACCAGGCGCGAGTGGTTCGGCCGCCGGGCGCTCCGGAGTTCAGTCGCGCAGTGGCGCGGTGGCGAAGTCGGCGATGCCCTCGCCGGGGTGGACCAGCGCGGTGAAGCCCAGTTCCCGGGCGGCCTTCTCGGGTGAGGCGACCACGTGGCGCACGTCGCCGAGGCGGTACTGCCCGGTGACGACGGGACAGGGCCCGTCGGGACCGGCGAGCCGGTCGGCCACCTCGGCAATGGAGATCGGTCGGCCGGAGCACACGTTGTACGCCGCGAAGGGCGCCGGCTCGGCGACCACCGCGTCGAGGGCGGCCAGGTTGGCGCGGGCGACGTCGTCGACGTGCACGAAGTCGCGCATCTGCGCGCCGTCCTCGAAGACCCGGGGTGCCGCTCCACGTTCGAGACTCGAGCGGAAGATCGCCGCCACTCCGGCATAGGGAGTGTCACGGGGCATGCCAGGTCCATAGACGTTGTGGTAGCGAAGGGCGATCGCGTGCGCATCCGCGTGGCGTGCCCACGCCGAGGCGTAGTGCTCCTGCGCCACCTTGCTGGCGGCGTACGAGCTGCGCGGATCGACGGGCGCCGCCTCGTCGACCAGGGTCCACCGCAACGGCTGGCCGCAGACCGGGCAGGCGTGGTCGAACCGACCTGCGTCGAGGTCCTCGGTGCTGCGGGGTCCGGGAGCCTGGGGCCCGTGCTCGGGGCATTCGTAGGCGCCCTCGCCGTAGGCCACCATCGAGGAAGCCAGCACCAGTCGGCGTACGCCCGCCTCGTGCATGGTGGCCAGCAGCACAGCGGTGCCGAGGTCGTTGTGCGACGCATAGACCGGCAGGTCGGCGACGCGTACGCCGGCTCCGACGACGGCGGCCTGGTGGCACACCGCGTCGACACCGCTGAGCAGATCGGCCCACGCATCGGCGTCGCGTACGTCGAGCCGGTGCGTGCCAACGGGTGGAGTCGTGGCGCCGTGGGCCAGGTCGAGCATCACGTCGACCGCGACCACCTCGTCACCACGTTCCTCGAGCCGGCGCTTCACCGCGGAGCCGATGAAGCCCGCGGAGCCGGTCAGCAGGACCTTCACGACGGTGCGCCGGTGGGCGAGGGATAGGTCAGCTCGATCTCGTCGGCCCAGGTGGCACACGCGCATCCGGTCGGATCGGGCAGCTCGGTGATCGCGGTCCGGAGCAGCGTGCCGAGTCGGTCGAGGTTCGACCGGAACAGCGCGAAGACCTCCGCCTGGCCGACCCCGCTGCCGGTGTCGTCCCCCGCGTCCATGTCGGTGACCAGGGCCAGCGGGGCGTAGCAGAGCCGCAGCTCGCGAGCCAGCACGGCTTCCGGATGGCCGGTCATGTTCACCAGCGACCACCCGGACTCCGCGTAGCTGCGCGACTCCGCGCGCGTGGAGAACCTCGGGCCCTCGATGACGACCATGGCGCCGCCGACCATCACGTCGGGCGATCCGGCGGCCAGGGCCTTCGTCACGCCGTCGCAGTAGGGATCCGCGAAGGGCACGTGCACGGCGCCGGTCTCGACGAAGGTCTGGATGCGGCCCTGGGTCCGGTCCACCAGCTGGTCGGGCACCACGATGTCTCCCGGACGCACATTCGTCCCCAGGCCGCCGACTGCGCACGGCGCCAGCACCTGGCGTACGCCGAGTGAGGCCAGCGCCCACAGGTTGGCCCGGTAGTTGATCCGGTGCGGCGGGTACTCGTGGTGCAACCCGTGCCTGGGCAGGAAGGCCACGTTGCGCCCTTCCACGGAGCCGATCGTGATGGGTGCCGACGGGGCGCCGTACGGCGTGGTGACCGTGGCGGTCGAGGCGTCGTCGAACAGGGCGTAGAAGCCCGTGCCACCGATCACGGCGACATCTGCGCGGAGCTCACTCATGTCGCCCACGCTGCCAGCGCAGCCGCCTGCGGAGAAGGGTGTGCGCCGGGTCGTAAGCGCCTCGTAAGAAGCCCTCCCTCACGCGCGGACGGCCGCGCCGATGCAGCAGGCGAAGGACGCGACCACGCCGATGGTGCGGATCAGGTGCAGCCGGTTCCACGGGTCCTCGAACGCCTCGCGGGCGGCCCGGAGCTTCGACGCGTCGTCGCTGAGCCCGGCCGCCATCAGCGCGTCGTTGAGCGGGATGTTGCCGGCCATCGTGATGCCGAACGCGACCACGTAGAGCACCAGTGCGCCGATCATCCACGACCGCGAGGGGCCGGTGAAGACCGCGACCCCGAGCGCGGGCAGCGGTGCCATGAAGAGCAGCAGGAAGACCGGGTTGAGGATCGCGACGTTCAGCTGCTGCATCGCGTCGACGAACGTGCGGTCGTCGGTGTGCGCCAGGCCCGGCATGACCGAGGTCGAGAAGGCGAGGAACACGCCGGCGATGAGCCCGGTGCTGACCGTGCCCGCGATCAGGGCCGACTGTCCCAGCACCCCGGTCATGACGCCGTCGCCTCGCGGCTCCAGGCACCCGCGGTCACTGCCCGTCGGGCGTAGTCCGCGAAGTCGCGCGCCGGGCGGCCCAGCGCCTCCCGGACCCCGTCGGCGAGGTGGGCGTTGTGACCGTCGAGAATCTCGCCGAACAGCTCCGCCAGTCCCCCGGCCTCGTCGCGCGGCAGCCCGGCGCCGACCAGGTCCGCGACCAGCTGCTCCGCGGTGACCTGCTCGTAGGTGATCGGTTGTCCGAGGGCTGCCGCGATGTCGGCGGTCGCCTCGGGGAACGTCAGCAGGCGCGGCCCGGTCAGCTCGTAGGCCCGGTCGGCCGGTGCCTCGCCGAGCATCAGGGCGACGGCCACCTCGGCGACGTCGTCCAGGTCGACGAAGGGCTCACTCACCTCTCCCGCGGTGAAGGCCAGGTGCCCGGCTGCCAGCGGCTCGGCGAACAGGCTCTCGTCGAAGTTCTGCATGAAGAAGGCACAGCGCACGACGCCCCAGCCGGCACCGTACCTCTGCGCGGCCGCGGCGACGAGGTCCTCCGCCCGCTGGGCCTGGGCCTCGCCGCGTCCGGAGAGCAGCACGATGCGCCGTACGCCGGCCCGGGCCATCCGGTCGGCCACCTCGGCGACGGCCTCGGGTGCGCCGGGGAAGGTCAGGTCGGGAGCGAAGGTGAGGTACGCCGAGTCGGCCGGCCGCTCGACCGAGGACCAGGTGGCCGGGTCGTTCCAGTCGAACGTGGGTCGCGAGAGCGACGTGACCGGGAGACCGCGGTCGTGGAGGAGGGACGCGACGCGACGGCCGGTCTTGCCGGTGCCGCCGATGATCAGGTGAGTTGTCATGTCTCCACTTCACCGCGACTTGGTGAGACTTTCCATGGTCTGAAGTCTTGATTGCATGCGTGATCGTCCAGCATGCTGGCTCCATGGATGGTCTCGAACACCTGCTCTCCGGTCCACGCGCGCGCCAGGCCTTCCTGCTGCGCATGGTGATGGAGCCGCCGTGGGCGGTGCGGATCGAGGACGACCCGGCGCTGACGCTCTTCGCCGTGGCCAGCGGGTCGACCTGGATCACCGGGGAGCTCGGCGAGCCGCTCGAGCTCCGGGCCGGTGACGTGGCAGTGATCCGGGGCGGCCCGGCCTACACGGTCGGCGATGCCCCGGGCACCGAGCCGAAGGTGACCATCCTGAAGGACAATGTCTGCGTCGACCCCGAAGGGCAGCTGCTGACCCAGCGGATGGCGCTCGGCGTACGCACCTGGGGCAACAGTCACGACGGCTCGGCGGTGATGCTGGTCGGCACGTGGGAGGCCGAGACCGAGGCCGGCCGCCCGCTGCTCGCCGCCCTGCCCGACCTGCTGGTACGACGCCGCGGCGAGGCCGACTCTGCACTGGTCGACCTGCTGGCCGCGGAGATGGTGCGCGAGGAGCCCGGCCAGGAGGTCGTCCTCGACCGACTCCTCGACCTCGTGCTGGTGACCGTGCTCCGCTCCTGGCTGGCAGGCGAGGAGCAGGTGACCCGCGGCCTGGCCCCGGCCGACCCGACCGTCGGCGAGGCACTGCGGCTCATGCACCACCACCCCGAGCATGCCTGGACCATCGCGTCACTGGCCCGCGAGGTCGGGGTCTCGCGGGCCGCACTGGCCCGCCGCTTCGGCGTGCTGGTCGGCGAGCCCCCGATGACCTACCTCACCCACTGGCGGCTCGCCCTCGCAGCCGACCTGCTGGTGGCCACCGACGACGCGATCGACCGGGTCGCCAGGCAGGTCGGCTACGGCAGCGGCTTCGCGTTGAGCGCCGCCTTCAAACGGGTCCGTGGGGTCAGCCCGCACCAGCACCGCACCGCGGCGCGTACGCCGACCGCCCCAGCAGCCACGACGAAGTTCGCGTAGTCGACGCCCGTCGGACAGCACGCAGGTAAACGCGTGCCAAGCCGAACGCAGTGGTGGCACAGTGGCCGGCAGGGCCCTGGTAGCAGACGAAGGAGCGCAGCGATGAAGGTCGGCGTACCCAAGGAAGTCAAGAACCACGAGTACCGCGTCGCGATCACACCGATCGGTGTGCACGAGCTGACCGCGCACGGGCACGAGGTGGTCATCCAGCAGGGTGCCGGGGTCGGCTCCTCGATCAGCGACGAGGAGTACGTCGCGGCCGGCGCCACGATCGCCGCAACGGCCGAGGAGGCGTGGGGCACCGACGGCGGCGTCGACCTGGTGCTCAAGGTCAAGGAGCCCGTCGCCGAGGAGTACCACCGCATGCGGGAGGGCCAGCTGCTCTTCACCTACCTGCACCTCGCCGCCGACAAGCCCCTCACCGACGAGCTGCTCGCCCGCAAGGTCACCGGCATCGCCTACGAGACCGTCCAACTACCCAGCGGCGGGCTGCCCCTGCTCTACCCGATGTCCGAGGTCGCCGGCTGCCTCGCACCCCAGGTCGGCGCACACTCACTGCTCAAGGCCCAGGGCGGGCGCGGCGTCCTCATGGGCGGCGTCGGCGGCGTCGCCAACGCCAAGGTCGTCATCATCGGCGCCGGCGTCTCCGGACAGAACGCCGCCAACATCGCCCTCGGCATGGGCGCCGACGTCACCCTCCTCGACACCGACCTCGACAAGCTGCGGATGTCGTTCTGGCGCTACAACAACCGCGTCCACGGCCTCGCCTCCTCCAAGCTCGCCATCGAGCAGCAGGTGATGGAGGCCGACATGGTCATCGGGGCCGTGCTGATCCCCGGAGCCGCCGCACCCAAGCTGGTCAGCAACGACCTGGTCTCCCGGATGAAGCCCGGCTCGGTGCTCGTCGACATCGCCGTCGACCAGGGCGGCTGCTTCGAGGACACCCACGCCACCACCCACGCGGACCCCACCTACCAGGTCCACCAGTCAACCTTCTACTGCGTGGCCAACATGCCCGGTGCCGTGCCGAACACCTCCACCTACGCCCTGACCAACGCCACCCTCCCCTACGCCGTCGCCCTGGCCGACAAGGGCTGGCACCAGGCCTGCCGCGACGACCACTCACTTGCCCTCGGCCTCAACACCCACGACGGCCGGCTCACCAACAAGCCGGTCGGCGAGGCCACCGGCATCGCCGCCGTCAGCCCCGACGAGGTCCTCGGCTGAAGCGATCAGGAATCGAGAAGCACCACGGCCGGGGCCTTCCTAGGATCGAGGACACACCGACCACGAGGGAAGGACCAGCGATGAGCAGCGACACGTCGTACGACGGATTCACCAAGGAAGAGCGCGCCGCGATGAAGGAGCGCGCGGCAGAGCTGAAGTCGGCCAAGAAGCGCAGCACCAGCCCCAAGAAGGCGGAGGCCGACCGCGCGGACCTGGCGGAGAAGATCGCCGCGATGACCGCCGACGAGCAGGCCATCGCCACGAAGCTCGACGAGATCGTCACGGCCAACGCGCCCGACCTGCTGGCGAAGACCTGGTACGGCATGCCCGCCTGGCACCGCGACGGCAAGATCATCCTGTTCTTCAAGAACGCCTCGAAGTTCGACGTGCGCTACTCCGAGGTCGGGTTCAACGAGCACGCCGCCCTCGACGACGGCGACATGTGGCCGACCTGCTTCGCGGTCACCACGACGAACGCCACCATTGAGAAGGCGCTCACCGAGCTGGTGAAGAAGGCCGCGGGCTAGGAGGATGCTGAACAATTCGGGCGGCGCGCAGCCGGCCATGATTTGTTCAGCAGTCTCCTAGACGTCGATGCGGCCGGCGCCGGCGTACACGTTCATCGATGCGCCGCGCAGAAACCCGACCAGGGTCAGGCCGCTCTCCTCGGCGAGCTCGACAGCGAGCGACGAGGGCGCGGACACCGCGGCCAGCATGGGGATTCCGGCCATCACCGCCTTCTGGACCAGCTCGAACGACGCACGGCTGCTGACCATCAGGATGCTCTCGCGCAACGGGAGCGTGTCGGAGCGCAGGGCATCGCCGACCACCTTGTCAACGGCGTTGTGGCGGCCGACGTCCTCGCGCACGCACCGGAGCTCACCAGCCGCGGAGAAGAGCCCGGCGGCGTGCAGCCCGCCGGTGCGCTCGAAGACCCGTTGGGCCTCGCGCAGGGCCTCGGGCAGCGTCGCCAGAAGCTCGGGTCCGACGCGCAGCGGGTCGTCGGAGACCGACCAGGTGGCCGTCGTACGCACCGACTCGAGGCTGGCCTTGCCGCACAGCCCGCAGGACGAGGTGGTGTGGAAGGTGCGCTCCAGCGACGGGTCGGGGGCTGGTACGCCGGACGCGAGCTGCACGTCGACCACGTTGTAGGTGTTGGTGCCGTCGGCCGTGGCACCGGCGCAGTAGCGCACGGACATCACGTCGGACGACGCGTGGACCACGCCCTCGCTGACCAGGAACCCCACGGCCAGGTCGAAGTCGTCACCGGGCGTGCGCATCGTGACGGTGAGCGTGCGGCCGTTGACCCGGAGCTCCATCGGCTCCTCCGCGGCGATGGTGTCGACGCGGTGGTCGGCCACGCCGTCACGGACGCGCAGCACCTTGCGGCGGGCGGTGACGCGGCCCATCGTCAACCCACCAGTTCGAGGCGGACGATGACTTCCTTCGACGTCGGTGTGTTGCTGACGTCGGCCACGCTGTCCAGCGGGACCAGCACGTTCGTCTCCGGGTAGTACGACGCCGCCGAGCCGCGCGCGGCCGGGTAGGCGACCACCGTGAACCCGCTGGCGCGTCGCTCGGTGCCGTCGTGCCAGACACTGACGATGTCGACCACGTCGCCGTCGGAGAGGCCACGCTCGGCGAGGTCGTCGGGGTTGACCAGCACCACGTGGCGGGCGTTGTGGATGCCGCGGTAGCGGTCGTTGCCCGAGTACGGAATGGTGTTCCACTGGTCGTGCGAACGCAGCGACTGCAGCACCAGGTGGCCCTCGGGGGGACGCGGCATGGTGAGCTCGTTGCTGGTGAAGACCGCCTTGCCGCTCGGGGTCGGGAAGACGCCCTCGTTGACCGGGTTGGGCAACCGGAACCCACCGGGTCGGCGTACCCGCGCGTTGAAGTCCTCGAAGCCCGGAACGACGCGGGCGATGCGCTCGCGGACCAGGTCGTAGTCGCCCTCGAAGGACTCCCACGGGATCGCGCTGTCGGGCAGGAGACGACGGGCCAGGCGGCTCAGGATCGCGACCTCACTGAGCAGGTCGGGCGAGGCCGGGTCGAGCTTCCCGCGGGACTGGTGCACCTCGCTCATCGAGTCCTCGACTGTGACGAACTGCTCCCCTGTCGCCTGGACGTCGCGGTCACTGCGGCCCAGGGTCGGCAGGATCACCGCGGTCTCGCCGACCACGGTGTGCGAGCGGTTGAGCTTGGTCGAGATCTGCACGGTGAGCGAGCAGTTGCGCAGCGCCTGCTCGGTGACGTCACTGTCGGACATGGCGCGCACGAAGTTGCCGGCCACCCCCACGAAGACCGAGGCCTTGCCGTCGCGCATCGCCCGCACTCCGTTGACGGAGTCGAAGCCGTGGCTGGTCGGCGGCGTGAAGTCGAACTCCGCACCGAGGGCGTCGAGGAACGGCTGCGGCATCTGCTCCCAGATGCCCATCGTGCGGTCGCCCTGCACGTTGCTGTGCCCGCGCACCGGGCACACTCCGGCGCCCGGCCGGCCGAGGTTGCCGCGCAACATCAGGAAGTTGACGATCTCGCGGATCGTGGGCACACCGTGCTTCTGCTGGGTGAGTCCCATCGCCCAGCACACGATGACCGACTTGCTCTGCAACACCCGGCGGTGCAGCTCCTCGACCTCGTCACGGGTCAGCCCGGTCGCGGTGTGTACGTCGTCCCAGGTGATCGCCTCGACGTTCTTCGAGAACTCCTCGAAGCCGATCGTGTTGCGCTCGATGAAGTCGTGGTCCAGCACGGTGCCGGGCGCGGCGGCCTCGGCCTCCAACAGGAGCTTGTTGAGCATCTGGAAGAGCGCCAGGTCCCCGCCGGGGCGGATCAGGAGGAACTGGTCGGCGATCGTCGTGCCCCGACCGATCACGCCGCTGGGCTTCTGCGGGTTCTTGAACCGCTTCAGGCCGGCTTCGGGGAGCGGGTTGATCGCCACCACCTGCCCGCCGTTGTGCTTGGTCTCCTCGAGGGCGCTGAGCATGCGCGGGTGGTTGGTGCCCGGGTTCTGCCCGGCCACCAGGATCAGGTCGGACTCGTGGATGTCGTCGAGCGAGACGCTGCCCTTGCCGATGCCGAGGCTCTCCCCCAGCCCGGAGCCGCTCGACTCGTGGCACATGTTCGAGCAGTCGGGCAGGTTGTTCGTGCCGAACGACCGGGCGAGCAGCTGCAGCAGGAAGGCCGCCTCGTTGTTCAGCCTCCCGGAGGTGTAGAACATCGCCTCGTCCGGCGACCCCAGGCCGTTCAGCCCGTCGGCGACGAGGTCGAAGGCGTCGTCCCAGCTGATCGGCTCGTAGTGGGTGGCACCGGGCCGCTTCACCATCGGCTCGGTGAGGCGCCCCTGCTGGTTGAGCCAGTAGTCGGACTTCCCGTCGAGCTCCGCGACCGGGTGCTGGGCGAAGAACTCACGGGTCACCCGCTTGGTGGTGGCCTCGTCGTTGACGTGCTTGGCGCCGTTCTCGCAGTACTCGTTCTTGTGCCGGTGGCCGGACGGGTCCGGCCACGCGCACCCGGGGCAGTCGATGCCCTCGGTCTGGTTCAGCGCGAACAGGGTCAGCGCGGTGCGCTTCGCCGACGTCTGCGAGAGGGAGTACTCGATCGCGTGCGCCACAGCAGGTACGCCGGCCGCCCACTCCTTGGGCTTGGTGACCTTCAGGTCGTCCTTGGGATCCTCGTTCGAACGCATGTCGTCTCCGCCCTTCAGGACCTGTTCAGTGCAACGGCTTCGCGGACCAGCTCGGCGAACGCGTCCTCGTCGAGCTGGTCACCCTCGCGGAGGTCGATCGCACGCCGGGTGCCGGCGTCGAGGCTGGCGTTGAACAGCCCGGTCGGGTCGTCGAGAGCGGCGCCCTTGGCGAAGGTCAGCTTCACCTTGTCCTTGTAGGTCTCGACCGTGCAGATCAGTCCGGACGACGAGAACGTGGGGACGCCGTCGGGGTTGGAGGCCTTGCGCCACTTGGCCTCCTCCTCGACGTCGGGCTCCGCCGTCACGATGAGTGACCGCACCTTCTCGACCGTGTCGGATCGCCAGTCTGTGCTCATGCTCGCGAGTCTAGCCACGCTCGGGCGGCCCAGGCCCCCGGGGCGTTCACCAGTTGGCGGGCCGGGCTGGTCACTTGATGAAGCCCTCGTCCTTGAGCCAGTCGTAGGCCACGTCGACCGGCTCCTGTCCGTCGACGTCGACCTTCGCGTTGAGCTTGAGCAGGACCTCGTTGGTGAGCTTCTCGGTGATCGGGGCGAACAGCTTCTCGATCTGCGGGTACTCCTTGAGCAGGTCGTCGTCGACCACCAGGGAGACGTTGTACTTCGGGAAGTACTCCTTGTCGTCCTTGAGCACCGTCAGGTCGAGCGCCACGATGCGGCCGTCGGTGGTGAACACCTCACCGAAGTTGCACTCGCCCTTCGCGGTCGCGCTGTAGACCGCGCCGGTCTGGTAGGTCTTGAGGTTCTTCTCGGGAACCCCGTTGGCCTGGCCCTGCGGGATGCCGTACGTCTTGAGCATTCCCGGCAGCCCGTCGGGCCGGTTGGTGAACTCCGACTCCACGCAGAACGTGCGGTCCTTGACCGGGACGTCCTTGATCTCGGAGAGCTTGGTGATGCCGAACCGCTTGCTGACCGCCTGGGTGATCGCGAAGCCATAGGTGTTGTTCATCGGCGCCGGGGGCAGCCAGACCAGGTCGTTCGTCTTCAGGTCCTCGTCGCGGACCGCGACGTACTGCTTCTGCTCGTCGGGGATCGGCTTGGTGTGACCGAGGTAGGTGATCCAGCCGGTGCCGGTGTACTCCCACATCGCGTCGATCTGGCCCTCGAGCTGCGCCTGCCGGGCGGCGGCGCTGCCGGGGATGTTGGTCAGGTCGGTCACGTCGGCGCCGGCCGAGGCCAGCAGGGTGACTGCCATCTTGCCGAGGATGATGTTCTCGCTGAAGTTCTTGGACCCGATCGAGATGTCCAGCCCGTCGAGGGGCTTCACGTCGGCCACCGGGCCGGCCAGCTCGCCCTTGCGGATCGGGCCGGCCGCCGTGCCCAGGAAGCAGCTGCTCAGCAGCAGGGACATCGCCGAGATGGTGCTGACCAGGGCGAGCAGGGAACGGCGACGGCGCAGCGCGTCGTACATGTCAGATCCCCTTCGGTCGGGTGAGCAGCTCCAGGACGCGGCCCAGCCACTCGATCAGCAGGGCCAGCAGCGCGATCAGGACGGCGCCGGTCACCATCAGTGAGAACTTGAACAGGGAGATGCCCGTCTGCAGGATCTCGCCCAGGCCGCCCGCGTCGATGAAGCAGGCCAGCGACGCGGTGCCGGCGATCAGCACCAGCGACGTGCGTACGCCGGCCATGATCACCGGGACCGACAGTGGCAGCTCGATCTTGAACAGCGTCATCACGCCGGTCATGCCGATGCCGCGACCGGCCTCGACAAGCGTGGGGTCGACCCCCTGGATGCCGACGATGGTGTTGCGCAGCACCGGCAGGATCCCGTAGAGGCTGAGCGCGAAGATCGCCGTCCAGAAGCCACCGTCGAGCCAGAGGAAGAGCAGCACGATCAGTCCCACGGAGGGTGCCGCCTGGCCGGCGTTGGCGATGCCGACGACGACCGGCGCCAGGACCCGGAGGCCACCGCGGGTCAGCATGATGCCCAGCGGTACGGCGATCGCCACGACGATGATCGCGGAGACGACGGTGAGCAGGACGTGCTCCCAGATCAACCCCTGCAGCAACGGGCCGTCGTACCAGCTGGCCGGGTTCCAGCTCGGGAAGGGGGCGTGCCAGTCGGCCGGGTTCCAGCTCGGGAACACCTCGTGGAAGTGGCTGTCGAACAGCAGGCTCCAGCGCAGCTGGTTCGCCTCGACCACGTCGAGCTCGGCGGTCTGGCGCCACCACACGAAGCCACCGAAGACCGCGGCCACCAGGATCGGCGGAAAGGTCAGCATGATGACCATCTCGCGGGTGATCACCCGCGCGCCACGCTTGCCGGTCGGCTCGTGGCCCTCGGGGACCGGCTCGTCGAGAACGGCAGGGCTGGGCTCAGCCATGGCTGCCTTCCTGCTGCTCCGTCACTGTTTGTGCCTGATCCTGCTGGGCCAGCTCGACATGCTCCGCCGCCTCCCGTTCGGCCTGGCGCATGTGGTCGGTGACCGTCTCGAAGTCGAGGACGCCGAGGTAGCGGTCACGGTCGCCGGTGACGATCACCTTCGAGTGCGTCGAGGTGAGCATCGTGTCGAGCGCGTCGTTGAGGGTGGCCGCATGGTCGATGGTCAGCAGGTTCTCGCGGGGTTCGCCGCGCACCGTCGGGTTGTGGCGCATCTGCCTCAGCCAGGGCCACGCGACCGGGCGCTCCCGGTCGTCGAGCACGACCACGGTCTCGTCCCCCGCCGCCTCGGCCTTCTGCACCACGGGTCGGGTGTCCTCGCCCACCCGCGCGGTGGTCGGCTGGTTCAGGTCGAGGGCCCTGACCCGGGTCAGCGAGAGCTGCTTGAGGGTCGAGCCGGCTCCGACGAAGTCGGCCACGAAGTCGTTGGCGGGAGCGGCGAGGATGTTCTCGGGGGTGTCGTACTGCGCGATGTGCGCGCCCTCCTGGAGGATCAGGATGCGGTCGCCCAGCTTGATCGCCTCGTCGATGTCGTGGGTGACACAGACGATGGTCTTGCCGAGCTCGCGCTGGATGCTGATCAGCTCGTCCTGGAGCCGCTGCCGGGTGATCGGGTCGACCGCACCGAACGGCTCGTCCATCAGGATCACCGGCGGGTCCGCGGCCAGGCCCCGGGCGACGCCCACGCGCTGCTGCTGGCCACCCGAGAGCTCGCGGGGATAGCGGTCGCGGTAGCGATCGGGGTCGAGGCCGACCAGGTCGAGCAGCTCGTCGACCCGGGCACTGATCCTGGCGGAGTCCCAGCCGAGCATCTTCGGGACGACGCCGACGTTGGTGGCCACCGTCATGTGCGGGAAGAGACTGCCGCCCTGGATGACGTAGCCGATCTTGCGGCGCAGGCTGGTCGCGCTGTCCGCCTTGATGTCCTGGCCGTCGATGAGGATCGTGCCGGCGGTCGGCTCGATCAGCCGGTTGATCATCTTCAGGGACGTGGTCTTGCCACAGCCCGAGGGCCCGACGAACGTGACGATCTCTCCGGCCGGAACGGTCAGCGAGAGCGACTCGACGGCCGGAACCTTCTGGCCGGGGTAGCGCTTCATCACGCCCTCGAGGCGGAGTTCCGCTCCACTGATCGCCCGCTCGTTGTCGGCGGCGCCGGTCTGGGTCATGCGCGGATTCCCTTCGAGATGGTGATGCGTCCGAGCAGGAGCATCAGCAGGTCGGCGATGAGGGCGACGATCACGATGCCGACCGTGCCGACCAAGGCGTAGCGGACGGCGTTCTCGTTCCCGGCCTGCGAGAGGCCGGTGAAGATGTAGCCCCCGAGCCCGGGGCCGAGCACATAGGCCGCGATGGCGGCGATCCCCATGGACATCTGCACCGAGGTGCGGACACCGGCGTGGATCACCGGCCAGGCCAGCGGAAGTCGCACCCGCATCAGGATGCCGACCTCGGTCATTCCCATGCCCTTGGCCGACTCCAGCAGGGTGGCGTCGACCTGGCTGAACCCGACCACCGCGTTGCGCAGGATCGGAAGCATCGCGTAGAAGGCGACGCAGATGAAGGCCGTCGTCGCGCCGATCTTCGTCACCGGGAGGAGCAGGCCCACCAACGCGAAGGACGGGATGGTCAATCCGATCGCGGACAGCGTGTTGGCCACCGACTCGAGCATCCGGAACTTGTTGACGACCACGGCCAGCAGGATGGCCACGACGGTCGCGACCAGCACGGCCTGGAAGACGAGGTTCGCGTGCTGCAACGCGTTGTAGAGGATGAGGTCCCAGCGGTCCTTCACGAAGTCCCACATGCCTGCGAATCACCCCGGTTGCGTCGAATTTGACCTTCTCAACACAAGCACAGATGCTGCTCGATCGCGTTCTGTCGGCGTGTCGCGGCGCGCTCGTGAAGGTCCGGCGGTACCCGACAGTTGCCGGTTCAGTCGCCTCCGCCCCAGTCCGTGGCCCTCACGAACCCGGCATGCCGGTCAGTGGCGCGGCCGCCTCCGTGACCGCGCCGATCACCTGCGACGCGCGACCGATCCAGACCGTGCCGTGGTCGGTGCGCAGGGCCGCGCGGCCAAGATGCAGGTCGAAGATGCCGATCCGCAGGCTGCTCCCGTCGCTGGCGAGGACGACCTGGCCGCGGCGCGGCGTACGGCACGGGGACAGCAGGAGCTCTGTGCCGGCCGGCCAGCCCAGGGAGGCAAGCGCGTCGTCGACCATGAGGTGCCGGATGGCTCCGTCGTCCCGGCCCTTGGCCGAGGTCGTCGAGGCGGACGCCGGTGCCGTCGGTGGCGGGTCGAACGGCAGGAACGCCTGTTCGTCGCACCTCGACTCCGAACGCATGTTCGAAGCGTACTGGACGGTCGTCCTCGCCGACGGCACCGCACCTCGGGGTCGGGTGGTTCGAAGCGGCGCTGGCTCGCCTCCTCGACCAACGAGGGTGTGGCGCGCCTCAACCAGCGGGAGTCTGCTCCGCGTCGGTGATCGGAGTGATCCACGACTGGTAGGTCGTGGTGCTCTTGGTGATCGCCAGCAGCTCGTCCATGTGCGGTTCGAGACCGGTGACCTTGTCGAGGGGCACACCGATGATCAGCTGGAAGCCGAGACCCTTCCACGCCTGGACGGCGCGGCCGGCGAACTCGGAGTCGGCCTTCACGAAGCCCTCGTCGAGGAAGACCGGCGCGAACCGGGGCCGCGAGCGCATCTCGTCGCCGAGCCGGAACCGCAGCGCCGAGCCGACGATGAACGCGACCAGCTCCTGGCTCTCGCCGCCGCTCTTCTCCCCCAGCGTGCGGTACGTCGCCCGCAGCTCGCCGGTGTGGTGGTCATAGCGCTCGGCGCTGATCTCCACGTGCCGGCGTACGTCGAGGAGGCGGTCGCGGTCGGTGACCGGATCGCCACCCGGGACCGGCCTGCGCAGCTGGCGCATGAACCGGCTCAGGTCGAGGAACCGCTTCTCGAGGTCGGCCTCGTCCGGCTCGGCCGTCACACCGGAGGAGAGCATGCGGAGGTCCTTCATGAAGACCTGCACGTGGGCGGGTGAGAGCCGCCGCAGTCGGATGCGCAGTCTGTCGCCGGACGCCCCGAACTCCAGCCGCCGCAG
Organism: Nocardioides sp. Soil796; assembly: GCF_001429525.1. Taxonomy (NCBI): domain Bacteria; kingdom Bacillati; phylum Actinomycetota; class Actinomycetes; order Propionibacteriales; family Nocardioidaceae; genus Nocardioides; species Nocardioides sp. Soil796. The sequence continues at coordinate 118,882 of NZ_LMSQ01000016.1, read as the reverse complement.
GATCGCGTTGATCGGCTCGAGCCGGTCCTCGATCTCCTCGATGGAGGCGGCCATCGCGCCCACGAGCGGCACGAGGTCCTGGCCACTCCACTCGGTGAGGCGGCGGCGCCACTCGGTGCGCCGTTGGGCCAGGCCGGTGCCGCGGATGTCGTCGAGGATGCGGGCGTAGTCGGCGTACGAGTCGGGGGTCGCGGCGAGGTTCGGCGACTCCCACTTGAGCTTGTACATCCGGAAGATCGCACCGAGCTCGTCGTCGACCCGGTTGATCTCGGTCTCGGTCTCCCCCACCGCGTCGCGCAGTCGCTCGGCCAACCGCTGCGACGTGACCGGGAAGCGGTCGAGGTCGTCGGGGTCGTCGGGCGTCGCGGCCGCGGCGAAGTCGGCGGCCAACGCCGCGTCCTGCTCCTCGGTGAGCGTCACCGTGCCGTTGCGGTCCATCACCTCGAGGCGGTCGTTGACCAGGTCTTCGGAGTCGACCAGCTCGGCATGCTCCGCGGCCAGGCGCTTGTGGCGCTCCTCGAGCACGAACCGCTTCTTGCGGGCCTGCTCCAGTCGGTCGGACAGGTCGTCGATCTGGCCCTGGAGCACGTGCAGCTTGTCGTCGGCGCGCAGGATCTCGGCTCGCCGATGACCGAGCTCGGCAATGCGCTCGTCGCTGCCCGCGACGTCGATGTCGTCGAAGCGCGCCGCACGGATCGTGTCGTAGGCCGTGCGGACCTGCTCCAGCACGCGGCCCTGGCGGTCGAGCTCGGCCACGTCGGCGTCGAAGGCCTGCAGCTTCTCCTCGAGGGCGGCGAGCTCGGAGTCGATCTCGGAGAGCGCGTCCTCGTTGGAGAAACCGATGATGTTGCGGGTGTCGGCGCGTCCGTGGGCACCGCGACGACCGTTGCGGGTCTGGCCGGCGAGAGTCACCCGGAAGCCGCCACCGGCGAGGCCGTCGGCGGTCTCGACGCACAGGGCGTTGCGCGACGGCTCACCGAGGTGGGCCTGCACCCAGCCGGAGAACGGCGAGTCCTTGAAGAGCAGCTTGCCGGCGATGCGCTCGGGGTCGGCCGGACCGGTGTCGGGCAGGTCGAGCTCGACGCCCTCGAAGGTCAGCCGGCCACGCAGCCGGAGCCCGTCGATGGCCGAGGAGAAGTCCTTGAGCCGGTCGATCGGCACCAGCATGAGGCGGGCGGTGCCGCCGAGGACGGTCTCGACCGCGGTGCGCCACCGCGACTCGTCGGGGGCGACGTCGACCAGCTCGGCCACGAACGGGAGCTCGTCGATGCCGAGCCCGCTGGCCAGGGCCACCTCTTCACGCATCTCATGCATGCGGGACGGCATGCGGCCGGCCCGACTCTGCAGCGAGGCACGCTCCTCGCGCAGCTCGGCCTGCCGCTGCTTGACCGGGAAGAGTCCGTCGCGGGCGATGTCACGCTCACGCTTGAGGCTGGCCGCCTGGTCCTGCCAGCCGGCCAGCCACTCACGGGCCTGCTGCTGCAGGGCGCCGAAGCCGGCATCGGACTCGAGCGCGGTCTCGACGCTGACTGCGTGCGGGTCGGCCACGTCGACCAGCGGCAGCAGGCGCTCCTGCAACACGGCGCGCCGGCCGGCGCGGTCGTCGCGGACCACCTGCTCCTGCTCGATCGACAGGGCGAGGTTCTGGAGCGTGGTTCCACCGGCGGCGCGGTGGGAGTCCTTGGCGTTCTCGAGGTCGGCGACCAGGGCGGCCTCGGACGACGACGTCTGGGACAGGTCGTCCGCGTTCGTCGTACGCGCGTCGCGGTTGGCGGCGACCGCCGCCTCGAGCAGGCGATGGTGAGTGCGCAGGAGCCACAGTCGCAGCGGGGTGTCGCCGCCGAGGGTGACGCCGTAGGAGTCGAGCTGGGACTGGCGCCGGGTGGCCGCGACCTTGCGCCCGTGCAGTTCGGTGATCGGGCCGAGGAGGTCGAGCTTCTCCTCCTCGGTGCGCATCGCGGAGTACGCCGCGTCGAGGTCGTCGAAGTGCTCGATGGCGCGGTCGGCGGCGGCGTACGTCGCGGGGCGCTCGAGCACCATCTCCTTGTAGAGCTCGTCGACGCTGCGCACCTGGTTGCCGGCCTGGATGCGTGAGAGCAGGCGCAGCGCCTTGGCACCATCGCCGTTCGCACCGATGCCGAGGCGGGCGTGCAGGACGGCGGAGAACTCGGCGTAGGTGCGGTGCACGCGAATGCCGGGGAGGAGCTTCTTCAAGGTGTTGGCGTGGAAGCGCTCGGGGACGGCGACCTCGAGGGTGTCGAGGGTGAGCGCCCCCTCGTGGGTGGCCAGCTGCATCTGCACGTCGCTCGACCTAGTGGCGCGACGCGGCACGTAGTAGGTGCGCAGCGCGGTGAACCGGCCGCCCTGGTCGTTGACGAACGTCATCGCGACCGCACCCCAGGTGTCGGCGCCCTTGCCGCGCAGCAGCTTCTCGACCGGTCGGCCGGTCCTGGGGTCGTCGATCACGTCGACGGCGCCACGAAGGTAGGAGAGCAGGTTGCGCTGGCCGACACCGCGGGCGCGCCCGCTGACCGCGTCGTTGGAGGCGCCGTTGAACTTGGTGTCGGAGGGCATCATCAACGCGGTGTAGGCGTCGAGGATCGTGCTCTTCCCGACGCCGGAGGCCCCGGAGATCATCGTGGTGTCACCGCGCAGCGGCACCGTCGTCAGGCCGCCGAAGCCTCCCCAGTTGACCAGCTGGAGAAGGGCCGCCCGCCACTGGACGGTGTCGTCGGCCGGGGTGTCGACCACCTGTCGGGCGAAGAGCCCGTCGGAGGCCTCGTCGACCTCGTCGCCGCCGAGCTCGTGCTCGTTCATCTGGTCGGTGCTCATGCGTCGCGCTCCTCGTCGGCCCCGTCCTTGTCGGCACGGTCCTTGCCGGCACCGTCTGTGTCAGCACCGTCCTCGTCGAAGAGGTCGGCGGGCTCCTCGGGTTCTGGGGTGGTGTCGTTGGCGGAGCGGAGCGCGGACAGGAGCTCCTGGAGCAGCTCAAGCGGGAGCAGCGGCTCCACCGCCTCGCTGATCTCGAACCGTTCGTCACCGGTGGCACCGATCAGGAGACCGGACTTCACGACGCTCTGGACGGCGTTCTGGGCGCGCTTGGTGTCGCCCGACTCGTCCGTGGCGTGCGCGGGTCGGAAGCTGGCCACGTAGTCGAGGATGTCGTCGCGGTCGACGAAGACCCGGGTGTCGCCACTGGCCAGCCCGGCGCGCAGCCGGTCGCGCACGTGCACCAGCACCAGCGTCTCCTCGCGCGACCAGCCGGTGTCGTGGAGCAGGGTCGGGAACCGGCCGCCGGTCTCGGGGACGGCCTGGCGCTTCCAGGCGACCTCGCGCTCGCGGTCGACCATCAGGTCGAGGAACACGTCGTTGAGGCGTGAGCGGAGCACCCGCTCGTGCTCGACCAGCACCTGCCAGTCACGTGGGTGGGTGCGAGCGCTGATGAACCGCTGCTTGAGCAGCACGACGAGGGCCTGGCGTTGGGAGTGCTCGAGACCGCCTTCGTCGCCCTCGAAGAGCGAGACCGAGTCGTCGTACGCCGGGTCGTGCTCGAGGGCGTCGTCCGGTTCGAGCGCGTCTTCCGGCTCCGGCCGGTTAAGGTCGACGTCGGTGGTCATGCGGGGGTCTCACTGTTCTGCTGGGTGCGGCTCTGCTGGGTGCGGTGTGCGTCGAGGTCGGGGTCGGGCAGCGGCATCCGCGGCACGGCGAAGGTTCGTCGCGACCCGTCGTGGCGGACCGTGGCCCAGGTCTCGACGACGTCGTCGGTGGTCCAGCCGCGGTCGGCGGCCAGGTGGAGCAGTCCGTAGATCTCCACCGGTCGGCGCAACGAGGGCTCGAGCCGGTCGAAGACCTCGCCGAGAGTGGCTGCGGGCAGCAGGTCGGAGAGTGCGTCGTCGAGGCGCTGCCGCAGCGACGGCAGCTGCGGCCCGCCCTGGGCCATCAGCTCGGCCAGCGACGGCGACCTCGCGTCGTCGGGGTCGACCGGCTCGATCGGGTCGGGCAGCCGGTCGTCGGCCGGGTCGTGGAAGCGCTCGCGCAGGTGGTCGATGCCGGCGCGCAACGGCAGCAGTGGCACGTCGTGGGTGGCCCGCGGGCCGGTGGTGGCCATCCAGGTCATCAGCTCGGACTCCACCTGGCGCAGCGTCTGCTCGAGCTCGCGGTCACGGGCGGCGTCGTGGGAGACGATGTATTCCTTGAGCGTCGCGGTCACCCTCGACCGCTGGGTGAGCACCCGGTCGAGCCCGTCGCGAACCAGCTTGACGGTGCCGCGCAGCTCGGCCCGGTCGGACTCGGCGAGGATCCGGTCGGAGATCGGGTGCTCGAGCAGCGCGGTGAGGTCTTCGCGGAGCTGGGCGACCAGGGCGTCGTCGCGGAGCAGCCCGAAGGCGCCCTCGAAGGCCCGGCCCTCGTGGGTTGCAGTCATCAGTGCGTCGGCGCGGGCCAGGTAGTCGTCGATCACGTCGCCGGGTGGACGGTCCTCGGCGCGGAAGGCGGCCAGGATCTCGGCACGGATGCCGGCGAACCGCTCCTCGACCCGGGCGAAGTCGCTCGGCAGCGCGGAGATCAACGACTGGAGCTCGGTGAACCCCTCGAGCATGTAGTCCTCGGTGGCGCTGACCATCTCCGCGCCGTCGACGAGCCGGTCGCGCTCGGCGCTGAGCCTGGCGATCTCCTCGTTGAGCAGGGAGACCCGCGCGGTGCGATCGGGGTTGGCCTCGGCGTTGAACCGCCGGACCGTGCCGAGGATGGTGGCGATGCGGTGCTCGCTCAGCGTGGCCCGGTCGCGGGCCAGGCCCTTGACCAGCTCGAGTGCCTGCTGCGCGTGGGAGGTGAGCGTGTAGACCTCGTGACCGCGTTCGTCGAGCGCGCGCACCAGCCACTGACCGCGCATCCACTTCTGGCAGAGGTCGCGTCCGCTCCCCTCGGGCACCAGGGACTCGCCGGTCAGGCGGATCTGGGCGAGGTGCTCCTCGACCTGGGCATGCAGGCGGGCGGTGGGGATCGGCTTGTTGTTGCGTCCGAACGCGGCCCGGAAGATCGTGATCACCACGGGCGCCTGGCGCTGGTGGAGCAGGGTCAGGGTGGGCTGGCTGAACGCCCCCTTGACCCGCGCCAGCTCACCGGCGATCTCGCTCATCCCCACACCTCCAGACTGCGTTCGTCGTACCGACCGGAGCGCAAGCATTCCAGAGGGGTCCGACGGTCCGGCCTCCAGGGAGCGTGGGCCCGTCTCGTGGATGCGTGGAACGGGGTCACTCGACCCCGGGGACGATCCGCACCTCGCGCCGCACGCCACCGTCGAGCGCTGCCAACGCTGCCTGGTACGCCGGACTGTCGTGCGCCTCCACCGCCTGCTCGACCGAGTCGAAGCGGATGATCACCACGCGGCCCTCTCGTGCGTCCTCCCAGGTGTGCGCGGACTGGTCCCGGGCCAGGTACGTGCCGCCGGCCTCGGTCAGGACGGGCCCGGCGATCTCGGCATACGCGGCCATCTTCGCGGGGTCGAGGATCTCGTTGTAGGTGCTGATCCAGTAGGCAGTCATGGATCCATCCTCCTGCACCGCGACACCACCGTCGACGCGGCCCACCCCATTCAGGGCACGACCGAACCATCCAGCTTCCAGGTGTCCCTGAGGAACGAGAGCATCCGCTCTGCGGGCGGAGCCAGCGCGTGGTCGGTGCGCCAGGTCAGGCCGACCGTGCGCCGGGCGAGCGGCGAGCGCAGCGCCAGGCTGATCGTTCCGTTCACGCCGGCGAGCTGCTCGGGCAGGATCGCGACGCCCAGGCCGGCCGCCACCAGCCCCTCGATGGTGGCCAGATCGGCACTCTCGAAGGAGATCCGCAGCGCCACCCCGTCCTCGGCCATCAGCTGCTGGACCACCGCCCGGTAGCCGAAGCCGACCGGAGTGGTGATGAGCTCGTCGCCGGCCAGGTCCCGGAGCGTGATCCGCTTGCGGTCCCGGAGCCGATGCGTGGGTGGCACGACGGCCACCAACCGCTCGTGCTGCAGCGTCAGCCAGCCGAACGGTCCCGCGGGCTGGATGGTGGTGACCCCCAGCTCGGCCTCGCCCGTGGTCAGGTCGCGCATGATGTCGTGGTGCGGCTCCTGGGCCAGCAGCACCTTGGTCCGCGGCGCGTGGGCGTGGAAGGCGCGCAGCATCTGGGGCACCAACGAGGTGGCCATCGAGTCGAGGAAGGCCAGCCGCACGACACCCGCCTCGGGATCGAGTCGGGTGTCGAGGTCGCTGCGCAGCTGGGCGTGACGGTCGACGATGTCGCGGGCCGCCGCCACCACGAGGTCCCCCGTCGGGTTGAGTTGTACGCCAGCGGGAACGCGTTCGAACAGGCGCGCACCGAGCTCGTCCTCGAGCCGGGTCAGTGACCGGGAGAGCGTCGGCTGGCTGACGCCCAGGATCGCAGCGGTGTCCGTGACGTGACCGTGCTCGGCCAGGGTGAGCAGCCATTCGAGGTCTCGGATCAGCACGCCCGACATCATACGTGTTGCGTATGGAGTGCTTCCAATTTCGGCATTGTACGTATCATCATTGGAGGCGGATCCTTGTGAAACGTGAGCACCACCCTGACCACTCGTCCCACCTCCGACTCCGGACACGCACCGGGCAGCCCGGGCTACCGCCGAATCATGATCTCGATGTTCGCGGCCGGCAACGCCACCTTCGTCCTGCTCTATGCCACACAGTCACTCCTGCCGGCCTTCGTCGACGAGTTCGGCGTCTCCCCCACGCGCAGCACGCTCACCGTCTCACTGACCACCGCCTCGCTGGCCGTGGCACTGCTGATCGCCGGCCCACTCTCCGAGGTGGTCGGACGAACCCGACTGATCCACATCTCGATGTGGGCCTCCGTCGTCGTCGGGCTCGCCTGCGCCCTGGCCCCCACCTGGGAGACCCTGCTCGCCCTGCGCATGCTGGCCGGCTTCGCCCTCGCCGGGCTGCCTGCGGTCGCGACGGCGTACCTGCGCGAGGAGCTGCACCGCTCCGCCCAGGCCGGCGCCGTCGGGTTGTACGTCGGAGGCACCGCCCTGGGTGGGATGGCAGGTCGACTCGTCACCGCACCGGTCGCGGACGTGGCCGGCTGGCGGTGGGCACTGGCCAGCGCCGCCTTGTTCGCACTCGTCTGCGCCGTGCTGGTCGCCGTCCTGCTGCCGTCGTCACGCCAGTTCACGCCCGCCACCCGGGGCCGCGGCAACCTGGCCCGGGCCACGCGCGGAGTCCTCGACGACCGTGCACTCCTGGCGCTCTACGCCCTCGCTGCCTGCCTGATCGGCAGCTACGTCTCGGTGTTCAACGCGATCGGCTTCAGGTTCACTGCGGCTCCCTACGGCCTGTCGCTGGGTGCGATCAGCCTGATCTACCTGGTCAATCCGCTCGGCTCGGTCAGCTCGATCGTCTCCGGGCGCTTCGCCAACCGGATCGACCGCCGGCGCATCATCCCCCTCGGCTGCGCCGTGGCGCTGGCCGGTGTCCTGCTCACCCTGAGCGGATCGTTGCCGGTGATCGTCCTCGGCATCGCCCTGCTGTCGATCGGCTTCTTCAGCATGCACGGCCTGGCCAGTGGCTGGGTGACCGTGCGCGCGCACGCGCTGGGGGCCAGCACCGGCCAGGCCGCGTCGTTCTACCTGTTCTCCTACTACGTGGGGTCCTCCGTGTTCGGCAACCTCGGCAGCACTGCCTGGACGCACGCGGGCTGGACCGGCGTCGTGGCGCTGAGCGGCGGCCTCCTGACCCTGACCGCACTGTTGATCGTGGTGCTGCGCGGCACTCGAGCGCCCGCGGCGCCCTCGGCGCCCGCCTCGCCCGGCTCACCCCGGGCCAACGCCTCGAGCGACGAGCCGACCGCGCTCGTGGCCTAGCTCGGACCGGGAAGCCGATCCCCCGACCTGCGCTCGCGGCCCCACCTGCCGCGGTTGAATGAACGTTTGTTCAAGCTGGACCTTGAACAAACGTTCATTCAACGCGAAACGTTGTGGCGTGTGGGGGCGGGGCTGCTGACGCACCGACGCAGCAGACCTGCGGTTCGTCAGGCGGCGACCAGCTCGTCGTCCTCGCGCCACACCTCACCACGACGCGATGCGGCGTACGCCGACTCGTCGAGGATGCCCTCACGCTTGGCCACCAGCGTCGGCACGAGTGCCTGACCGGCAACGTTGGTCGCCGTACGACCCATGTCGAGGATCGGGTCGATGGCCAGCAGCAGGCCGACCCCCTCGAGCGGGAGGCCGAGCGTCGACAGGGTGAGCGTCAGCATGACGGTCGCTCCGGTGACACCGGCGGTGGCGGCCGAGCCGATCACGGAGACGAACACGATCAGCAGGTAGTCGGTGAGGGCCAGGTCGACGCCGAAGAACTGCGCGACGAAGATCGCCGAGATCGCCGGGTAGATCGAGGCGCAGCCGTCCATCTTGGTGGTCGCGCCGAGCGGCACGGCGAACGAGGCGTACGCCGAGGGCACCCCCAGGTTGCGCTCGGTCACGGACTGGGTGACCGGCATGGTGCCCACCGACGAACGCGACACGAAGGCCAGCTGGATCGCCGGCCAGGCGCCGGAGAAGAACTGCCTGATCGAGAGGCCGTTGGCCCGCAGCAGCACCGGGTAGACCACGAACATCACCAGCGCGAGGCCGAGGTAGATCGCACCAGCAAACGTGCCCAGGGAGCCGAGGGCGTCCCAGCCGTACGACGCGACCGCGTTCCCGAGCAGGCCGACCGTGGCGATCGGGGCCAGCAGGATGATCCACCACAGCACCTTCTGCACGATGGACAGGGCTGAGCGCACCACCGTCAGGAACGGGTCGGCGGCCTCGCCCACCTTGAGCGTGGCGATGCCGACCGCGATCGCGACGACGAGGATCTGCAGCACGTTGAAGGACAGTCCGATCGAGCCGTCGCCGTTCGCGCTGGCCTCGAGGCCGAGCACGTTGGCCGGGACCAGGCCGGTGAGGAAGTCCAGCCACGAGCCGGTGCTGCCCGGAGCCTCGGCGGCCGCCTTGGTGACGCTGGTGTGGTTGCCGGGCTCGAGCACCAGCCCGAGCACGATGCCGATCGTCACCGCGATCAGCGCGGTGATCGCGAACCAGACCAGCGTCTTCCACGCCAGCCGGGCCGCGCCGGTGACCTCGCGCAGGTTGGCGATCGAGGCGACGATGGCCAGGAAGACCAGCGGCGGGACCACTGCCCGGAGCAGCGTCACGAACGTGGTGCCGACGGTGGTCAGGGTCTCGGTCAGCCAGTTCGGGTCGACCTCGCCGGTCGCCGAGTCGACGCCGTCGGCGCCCATCGAACGGGCCACCAGGCCCAGGACGACGCCGAGCGCCAGGCCGATCAGGACCTGGACACCGAAGGAGGGAAGCCAGCTGCGCCGCTTCGTGGGGGTTGTGGTTGCTGCGGAGGAACTCATGCGGGAGGGGCCTTTCACTGCAGCCGTACGACGCGCCACCGGGCGCGTCGACAGCAGAGGAGAGTCGGGTGGGAGGGCAGACGGATGCGGGGCCGGACCACGGGCCCAATCACGGGGCCAATCACGGGGGCCGGCTCGGCCGGATCGGTCAGCGACAGCTGCAGAGCTGCAGGCGCACGAGGTCGACGACGAGGCGACGGGTCAACAGGTCGCCTTCGCCGGTCGGTTCACTTCGCACAGTCGGGCAACCCCGCACCACGGCCCGGCATTCCCGGCGCGTGGTGTGGTGCGGGCCTCACCGGCCACCCACGCCAACACTTAGCCATTGCGATAAGTGTTGGCACGGCGTAACTTAGCCCCATGGCTCAGCATGCGATTGCTCTCGATTCGGTGTTCCACGCGCTCTCGGACCCCACCCGACGCGCGGTCCTCAGCCGCCTGGGGGCGGGCCCGGCCAGCATCAGCGACCTGGCCGCTCCGTTCGACATGGCCCTCCCCTCGTTCATGAAGCACATCCGCCACCTCGAGCAGACCGGGTGGATCAGCACCCGCAAGGCGGGGCGGGTGCGCACCTGCACCCTCGAGACCGGGCAGTTCGACCTGGTCGAGGGCTGGCTCGAGGAGCAGCGCCAGGTGTGGGAGGGCCGCACCGATCGTCTCGAGCAGTTCGTCACCGGCCGCACAAGCAATGCCCACAAGAACACCGCGCACATCAACAGGAAGGCCGACTCATGACGCACGACCGCCCCGACCTCGACCTCACCGTCACTCGCATCATCGCCGCACCCCGCGACGCCGTCTGGAACGCGTGGACCGATCCGGCGCTCCTCGCACAGTGGTGGGTTCCGGCGCCCAGCTCGTGTCGCGTCGCCGAGCTCGACCTGCGACCCGGTGGCGCCTTCCGCACCGAGATCAGCGAGGACGGTACGACCTACGGCCCGCACGTCACGGGTTGCTTCCTCGAGGTGCAGGACCTCGCGCGCCTCGTCTGGACCGACGCACTGGTCGCCGGCTGGCGTCCCGCCCCGGCGTCGTTCGTCACCGCCGTCATCACGATGGCGGACCACCCCGACGGCGGCACGGCGTACGCCGCCACGGCGCGACACCGCGACGCCGCCGACCGCGACAGGCACGAGCAGCTCGGCTTCCACGACGGCTGGGGCGCCGTCACCCAGCAGCTGGCCGCGCTCGTCGAGTCCCGCACCTGATCTCCTGCACGGAACCGGACCATGAAGGACCGGTCCTGGTGCTCGCGTCCGGGCTGATGAGGCCTCCTCTGCTTGGATTGGCGCATGAGAGCGGTGCTGCAACGCGTGTCGTCGGCCTCGGTCAGCGTGGCCGGCGAGGTCGTCGGCGGGCTCGACCGACCCGGGCTCGTCGTGCTGCTCGGGGTGACCCACGACGACGGGCTGGCCGACGTCGAGTGGCTGGCCCGCAAGGTGCGTGACGTCCGGCTCCTGCGCGACGAGCAGTCGGTGGCCGACGCCGGAGCGCCGCTGCTGGTGGTCAGCCAGTTCACGTTGTACGGCGACGCACGCAAGGGCCGCCGTCCCACCTGGTCGGCGGCGGCACCGGGTGCGGTCAGCGAGCCGCTGTATGAGGCGTTCTGCGACGAGCTGCAGCGTCTCGGGTCACCCGTGGCGCGCGGCGTGTTCGGTGCCGACATGGCCGTGTCGCTGGTCAACGACGGGCCGGTCACCCTGATCCTCGACTCACCCTGACGGAGGGAGCACCCATGCAGGAAGACCCCCACGGCCGCCTCGACTGGAGGGCCCTCGACTGGAAGGCACTGACCCTCGCCCCGGCGATGGTCTTCGTGCTGTCCGCGTGCTCGCCGGGTGGTACGTCGGACGACGCCGCGCCCGAGACAACGACCGCGCCATCCGGGTCGCCGACCTCCGCGGCCGATGGCTCCGCTGACACTGCCCAGTCCACCGAGCCCTCCACCCCGAAGGAACCCACGATGACCCGACGTCAGGCCACCGCGCTGCTGGCCCGCGCCACGGCCGACGGAGACCTCGCCACGGTGAAAGAGGCCCTCGCCAACCGCCCGGACCTCGAGTCCCGCAACGACCTCGGCCGCACACCACTCGTGGTCGCGACCAAGTCGAACCGGGTGGCCATCGCCCGGGCACTCCTCCAGGCCGGGGCCGACCCGAACGCCAAGGACGACCTCGAGGACTCCGCGTTCCTCTACGCCGGGGCCGAGGGCCTCGACGAGATCCTCGAGCTCACCCTCGCCCACGGTGCCGACGTGTCGAGCATCAACCGCTACGGCGGCACCGCGCTGATCCCCGCCAGCGAGCACGCGCACGTCGAGACGGTGCGGATCCTGATCGCCGCCGGAGTCCCGGTCAACCACGTGAACAACCTGTCGTGGACGGCACTGCACGAGGCGATCGTGCTCGGCGACGGATCACCGCGACACGTGAAGGTGGTCGAGATGCTCCTGGAGGCCGGCGCCGACCCGGCCATCCCGGACGGCGACGGGGTGCTCCCCCGCCGACTCGCCTCCGACCGGGGTTACCAGGCCATCGTCGACGCCATCGACCGCGCCCGCTGACCCGGCTCCCCCTCGGTCACCGGAGCAACGCGGAACATCAGTCCTGGCAGAGGCCGATGAACCCGCCGAGCTCGAGGACCCCGCGCACGCTGGTGGGCATGAACGACGTGAGTGCCTCGGAGCGGACCAGGATGGCCCGCCACTGCGCCCGGGAGAGGGCGACGTTGAGACGGTTGCGACTGAGCAGGAAGCCCATGCCGCGCGGCACGTCGCCGTGGGACGACGCGGTCATCGACAGGATCGCCACCGGCGCCTCCTGGCCCTGGAACTTGTCGACCGTGCCGACCCGCACCGTGGCCAGCCCTGCCTTGTCGAGTGCCTTGCGGATCGTCACCACCTGGGCGTTGTACGGCGCGACGACGAGGAAGTCGCCACCTGCGAGGGGACGAGGAGCCGCGTCGGGTGCGGAGGTCCACGCGGTGCCGAGCAACGCCTCCACCTGCTCCACGACCGCCAGGGCCTCCTCGGGAGACTCCGTGCGGTTGCCGGTGTGGGCGACGGTCACCACCGAGAGACCCGGCTGCACGTCGTCGAGGTGGCGCTGCGACGGGGCAGCTGCGGAGGCGAGTCGGCCGTCGTACGACAGCTCGGAGACCTTCGCGCACAACGCCGGGTGCATGCGCCAGGACTCCTCCAGGAAGTAGCCGTGGGTGGAGGGAATCGTGTCGTGCCCGTCCATCAACCAGCCCAACGCCGACTCGTCGACGGGCTCGGCGTGGGTGCCCTGGCTGACCTGCGGCAGCTGCTGCGGGTCACCGAGCAGCAGGAGCCGCTTGGCGGAGATCGCCGAGGCGAGGGTCGGTGCGAGCGAGAACTGTCCGGCCTCGTCGACGACCAGAAGGTCGAGGCCCTCACGCTCGACGAGGTTGGCGTTCGCGAAGGTCCAGGCCGTGCCGCCGAGCACGCACCCGCTCTCGGCGTGGTCGGCGAGGAACTTTGCCCGCGGGGGCGCACCACCCTTGAGGTCGGTCCAGGTGGGCGACTCCGCGTCGTTGGAGTTCTTGCCGACCAGGGCAGGGTCGAGTCCCGCGGCCACCACGTTGGCCAGCATGTTCTCCGCGACGGCGTGCGACTGCCCCACCACCCCGATCCGCCAGTGGTGGCGCTCCACGAGCTCCTTGATGACTCGCGACCCGTTCCAGGTCTTGCCCGTGCCCGGCGGCCCCTGGATCGCCACGTAGGAGTCCTGCATGCCGAGCAGCGCCTCGACGACGCGCTCCACGACCGAGCCCTCCTGGGGCAGTCCTCCGGCGAGACGCGGCGTACGCCTGGCCAGCAGGTCGAGCGCGGCGCCGCGCGGCAGGGACCCCGCGCCCGCGGCGTCGGTGGCCACGGACTTGATCGCCGCCTCCAGCGCCTGGGTGCCCGGCGGCGGCCCGGGCGTCAACGCCAGCGGCAGCTCGGCGTACGTCTCGTCGGGCTTGCACGACTCGGTGAGCAGGACGACGCGTGGGTCCGTGTCGACGTACGCCAACGTCTCGGTGCGGGCGAAGCCGTAGCGGGCACCCTCGGGCCGGTTGACGCCCACGGGCGTCGGTGCGGCGTAGATGACGTGGGCCTCCTTCGCCTGCTTGCTGCCCGCAGCCCAGTCGCCGATCAGGCGGACGGTGCGGCGGGGCCGGCTCGAGCGTCCCTCGGGCACGGCCCAGTCGCCGACGACCTCGGCGCTCTCGACGACGAAGACGTCGCGGGTGTGCGACCAGTCGTCGACCGGGTGCTGGAGCCGCTCGAAGTGCCCCCACCAGAACTGCTTGCGCTCGCGCCGGTGGTAGTCGATGGCCGTGGCGAGCATGGCGTGGGCCTGCTGCTCCGGCGTGCGTGCGGCCCGGCTGACCGGCCCGGACTTCGCCATCAACGCGAGGAAAACCGGGTCGTCGTCGGAGGTCTCCTCACCCTCGACGTCGAGTGCCCGCGACACGATCTGGTCGCGAACCCCTGCGTCAACGGCACGAGCGAGCAGCCAGTCGCGCAGCCGCAGCGTCGAGAGGCAGTCGTAGGTGTTGTAGTCCTGTAAGTCGTCGAGCACCGCCTCCGCGCGCAGCGGCTGGGTCGCCCGGAGGTCGCGGAACTCGTGGTAGGCAAGGATCGACGCGTCACCAGCTTGCACGCCGTCGGCACTGCGCAGCTCGTCGCCCATGTAGAGCGGCTCGAGCTTCTTGATGCTGTAGGAGGGCGCCGAGACGCGCACGGACCCGCGGACCGTCGCGTAGAGGTCGACGAAGACCTCCGAGCGCAACAGGTCGTCGAGCTCCTTCTCCCTCGTCTGGTAGCGCATCGCGAGCCGCTTGAGCGCCGAGGTCTCGTAGGGCGCGTAGTGGTAGATGTGCATGTCAGGGTGCTCGGCACGACGCTTCGCGACGAGGTCCATGAACTCGAGGAACGCCTGCTTCTCCTCGGCGGAGCTGTGCGCCCACAACGGGACGTACGCCTCCTGGTCGTCCATGAGGCCCCAGAGGTATTCGAGCCCGGTGCGCGACAGGTCGCCCTCGTCGTAGAGCGGGTCGCCCTCGAAGTCGAAGAACAGGTCGCCGGTCGACGGGGCCGGCAGCAGCGCCAGCGTCTCCGCGGCATCGTCGGTGAGCACCGACTCGACGGGTGCTCCCTCACCGCCGGAGAGCTGCTTCCACTGGAGTGCGGCCTGGGCGTGCAGCTTGTCGAAGGTGCGCTGCGAGAGTGCCGCGGGTTTCGTGGTCGCGCGGGCGAGATCGGCGATCGAGGTGAGTCCTTCGGTCCGCAGCCTGCGGCGCTGCTCCATGCGCAGGCCGGCCACGAGGATCAGGTCGGAGGTCTCTTCGGCGGCATGGATGCACTCCTGGCACCGGCCGCACGCGACGTAGCGGGGGTCGCCCCAGACGACCGACTCTCCCCCGGCCCGGTGCTCACCGAGAAGCGTGCGCAAGCGCTCTCGTCGTTCCTCGAAGACCGGCAGGACGTCGGCCACCGGGAAGTCGACGCGCTCGCCGTTGCCCAGCAACAGGGAGACCGTCGACGACACGGGAAGGTCGAGACGGCGCAGCTGGTCGGCGTACGCCCCGAGCTGGAGAAGCGCACGCGGCTTGGCCTGGCGCGCCAGCTTGGCGTCGCAGACCAGCCAGCCGTCCTCTGCCCGTTCCACGAAGTCGGCGTACCCGAAGAACTCGCCGTCGTGGAAGGCCGCCTGGTGGACCACGGTCGGAGCCGCGCGGAACGCCGCGAGCGTTGCGTCGGCCGCAGCTCCGAGCGCCCTGGCGGTGTAGGGAGCCGCCACGTGCGGCAGCTCGACGAGGCCCCCCGCACTGCGGCGCTGCTCGAGCAACGCCGACTCATGGCGCTCGCCGAGTCGCGCGATGTGCTCCATCAGCGGGTCCTCGGACTGCTCGATGCACTCGGCCCGGCCGAGGGTGTGGTCCAGCGTGCGGAGCACCCCGAACTCGCAGGCCGCGGCGGCGGTCAGGTCTGAGGCACTCCAGTGCAGCTGCCCGTCGATCAGGAACATGGTTCCTCCAGTCCTCGCTCACCCCCAGCCTGACAGGGAGCACCGACAGTGCCGAAACGGCCCGCGCGACTCCGCCAGGCCCCAGGGTTCTCGCAGTCCGCTCGAGAGGAACCGACGCCCAGCAGGAACGGGGCGCCCGCTGGGTGAGCTGCTCGGTCGGCTCGTTCGACACGGCGTCGCGGCTTCTCTCGACGACCCGTGGTCGCCCAGGCAGTCTGAAGCCCGAGGTCCGCAAGAACTATCAGCGGTGCCTCACCTATCGCGGTTATGCGCTGAGCTGCCGGCACGCGCATGTCTATCGCGCCACGTTCAGTTGGGTGCCACCCGAGCGCTACACCGCGGCGACCGCCCGTCGGCTGGCCGAGCGCGTCTGCCCACACCATGTCAGGCGCGGCCAGTACCGCTGGTCCGTGCGTGGGGTGAACCCGATGATCATCACCTGCTACAGCAAGCAGCAGTAGGGCGCCCGGCGTACGGTCGCTCCCATGACGAGCGAGATGCACGACCGGGACGCGTGGGAGCACCGCTGGGAACAGGTTCTGCGTGACCACCCGGACAAGCTGGCGAGCCGCGCACCCAACCAGCACCTGCTCGACCAGACGGTCGGCCTTCCTCCCGGCCGTGCACTCGACGCCGGGTGCGGCCACGGCGCGGAGACGCTCTGGCTGGCCACCTCCGGATGGCAGGTCACCGCCGTCGACTTCTCACCGTCCGCGCTCGAGCACGGCCGTTCCACGGCAGAGGCGCTCGGCACCGAGGTGGCCGAGCGCATCGAGTGGGTCGAGGGCGACCTCGGCACCTGGGCACCTGCCGCGGGGGCGTTCGACCTGGTCAACTGCCTCTACGTCCACGTTGCCGGGTCGGTGGCCGAGTTCGTGACCCGGCTGGCCGCGGGCGTCGCCCCCGGAGGAACGCTGCTCCTGGTCGGGCACCGGCCCGTCGACCCCGCCACCGGCCAGCCCACACCGGCCGCCGGTCAGGTGCAGGTGTCGGTCAAGGACGCGACCGACGTGCTCCCGGCGGACGAGTGGGACCTGGTGGTCGCAAGGGAGCAGCCGCGTTCGATCGCGGGCTCCGGTGTCGACGCGGTGGTCCGGGCGGTACGACGCAGCTGAGCTGCTGTTGATCTTCGTCGTACGGCGGGGCAGGGTGAAGGCGAGACCGGTCGTCACCGAGGAGGAACGCATGTCTCCCTTCGAACCACCGCCCGCAGCCGTGCGCTGGCTCAAGAAGCTCGAGGACTCAGCCGCCCTCGACGGCCCCGTGCAGGCCCTGGAGCCGCACGTCAGGACGATCTTCGGGTCCGGAACCCGTGGCGCCGTGCTGCGTGGTGACTGGCTGGGGCATGCGGTCCATCCGGCGCTCACCGACGTGGTGCTCGGGTCCTGGACCTCGGCGACCGTGCTCGACCTGCTGGGTCGCGGCCGGTGGGCCGAGCCGGCACAGGCCCTCGTCGGCACCGGCCTCGTGGTCGTCGGGCCCACCGCGTGGACCGGGTGGGCGGAGTGGTCCGAGGCCGGCCCGCGCGAGAAACGGGTGGGCGTCGTGCACGCGGTCGGCAACGGCGTGGCGATCGGCCTCTATGCCGCGTCCTGGCTGGCCCGTCGCCGGGGCGCGCACGGCACCGGCGCCCGGCTGGCCCTGCTGGGTGCGACTGTCGCCGGCGGTGCCGGGTTCCTCGGCGGCCACCTCGCCGTCGCGCGCAAGGTGGGCACCCGCGACCCGGCGTACGACGCCTGACCGGAGGCCCTCGCCCTTCGCCTGCCCCGGCGATCGACTCAGTGGCGCGCCAGGTCGTCCGCCGGGACCGGCTCGGCGGCCTCGAGGGCGGTGAACGCGCGTTCCTCGATGCCGGGGTCGCTCTCGATCACCAGGTTGCTGAGCGTGAGCAGGGTGCCGTCGCGACGCAGCGAGAAGCTGCCCATCTCTTCGAACGTGGAGGACATCCGGTCGTCCTCCGACGTGCACGTGCTGCCGTCGTCCTGCTCGCCAGTCCCCTGCGCACCGCAGAGGTCGCCGGACGGAGCCTTGGACAGCACGAGCGTGTAGGCGTGGCGGTCCTCGTGGGTGTGGTCATAGTCGACCAGCACACTGCCGGCCTCCACCCGCACCTCGTCGATGTCGGCCTTGCCGAGGCGTACGTCGTACGGCGTGACACCGGTGGCCGTGATGCGCGAGGCGAGGTCTTCGTCCACGGGCGCGTCGTCGTCACCAGATCGCGACTGCCAGAGGAGGACGCCGGCCGCCACCAGCACCACGACCGCGCCAATCATCAACCAGGGTGTCGCTCTCGTCGTCCTCATCCGTCATCCCCTCGTGCACAGCAGTCTGAGACCTTCGTCGGGAACCGTAGCGGGGGCACGGTCACTCGTCGTGCGGCTCGAAGCGGTAGCCCATGCCGGGCTCGGTGCGGAAGTACGTCGGCCGGGCCGGATCGGGCTCCAGCTTGCGGCGCAGCTGGCCGATGTAGAGCCGCAGGTTGCCCTGAGCCGTCTCGTAGCCGGGACCCCAGACCTCGTCGAGCAGCTGCCGTTGGCTCTGCAGCTTGCCCGGGTGGCGCACCAGCGCCGCGAGGAGGTGCCACTCCGTGGGGGTCAGCCGCACCTCCTCGCCTGCGCGGGTCACGCGGGTGGAGGTGAGGTCGACGACAACGTCCCCGAACGTGACCGCCGGGGCCTCCTCGGTCGGGGCGTTTCGGCGCAGCAGGGCACGCAGGCGGGCCATCAGCTCGTCCATCCCGAACGGCTTGGTGACGTAGTCGTCGGCGCCGGCGTCGAGCGCGTCCACCTTGTCCACGCTGTCACTGCGGCCCGAGAGCACCAGGATTGGCACGGCGGTCCAGCCTCGGAGGCCGGTGATCACGTCGACCCCGTCGAGGTCGGGAAGTCCCAGGTCCAGGATCACCGCGTCCGGCGGATGGGCGGCGGCGCTCTGCAACGCCTCTTCGCCGTCACCTGCAGTACGCACCGCGTAGCCGCGGGCGCGCAGGTTGATCGTCAGCGCCCGCAGGATCTGCGGCTCGTCGTCGACGACGAGGATCCGGCTCATGGCGATGCCTGCTCGGGTGAGGTCGGCACGGCCGGGGGCCCCGGGTCCGGCGTACCGGTCGGCGGGGTCGGCTCGGCGGGCAGCGAGATCACCACGGTGAGACCGCCCCCGGGTGTCTCGGCGAGCTCCAGCGAACCGGCCATTGCCTCCACCAGTCCGCGGGACAGCGCCAGCCCGAGGCCGAGTCCTTCGGTGCTCGTGTCGCCGAGCCGCTGGAACGGGACGAAGACCCGTTCACGGTCGGCCACCGGGATCCCGGGTCCGGTGTCGATCACCCGCAGCTCGACCCTTTCACCGACCACACCGGCAGTCAGCAGCGGCGGACGCTTCGCGTGGCGCTGCGCATTGGCGACCACGTTGACGATCGCCCGTTCGAGCAGGCCGGAGTCGATCACGGCGTCGGGAAGGTCGTCGGGCAACTCCAGGACGACGGCCCGGGGCTCCACACCGAGGTCGTCGAGCACCGTCGCGACGACGTCGTGGACCGACGCGGGCCGGGTGCGCACCGGCAGTGCTCCGGCCTGCAGCCGACTCAGGTCCAGCAGGTTGTCGACGAGGCCGGCGAGCCGGTCGAGCGCGTCGTCGGCCGCCTCGAGCAACTCATCCCGGTCGTCGTCGGTCAACGTCACCTCGCGACTCCGGAGCCCCGAGACCACTGCCTTCGCGGTCGCCAGCGGCGTGCGCAGGTCGTGGCCGACAGCGGCCAGGAGGGCCGTACGCAACTTGTTGCCCGCCTCGAGCTCGGCGGCCTCGCGCACGGCGGACGCACGGCGGGCGGCCAGGTCGACGACCCAGCTGACCATCAGGGCCACCGCCGCGAAGACGATTACGGCGACGACGTCGGTGGACTCCGAGATGCGGAACGTGTGGAACGGCTCGGTGAAGAAGAAGTTCAGCAGGACAGCGCCGAGCAGGCCCGCGGTCAGGGCCGGCCCCAGGCCGCCCAGGATGGCCGCACTCACCACGAGGAGCAGGAGCAACAGCGCGTCACTGGCCAGGTCGAGGTGTTCCCGCGCGGGCACCAGCACGCCGACCAGCGCTGCCGTGCCGAGGACCGCGAGGAGATAGCCGTAGCCCCGGCGCCGGGCACTGAGGCTGCTGCGCACCATCGCTTCTCCAGACTTGTCGGGTCGGCCCATTGTGCTCCCCGGGTCGCCGGCCCGCGCACTCACGCCGTACCCCCGAGCCGACAGGTGAGTGCCGCCGCCGCGACGAAGACGCCCAGACGGGCAAGGTCGTACGGCGCGAAGGTGAGCACGCCGAGAGTGTTGACGGCGAAGCCCGTCGCGAACGCCCACCCCGCGACGCCGAGCCCGAGGGCATGTGGCTCGTCCAGCCAGACCGAGAGCAGCGCGGTGACCAGCAACAGCAGGGCCACGCCCCACTCCCCCGGCAGTTGGGTCGCGACGACGAGTCCGGTGAGGAGGAACTGCGCACCCGCGCCCATGCCGAAGCGCACTCCCACCTCGTCCGTCATCAGTTGCTGGCCCATGCCACAAGTCAAGGCCGTCGAGGGCTCGGGTGGTGGCCTCCTGACAGAACCCTGACACGTCCTGACAGAACGCTGACGACATCGGCACGAGCCCATGCGTCGCACCGACACAGGGCGGAGCGCCCGTTCGTCGCGCGCATCGGTCAGCACCTTGTTAGGGAGTCGTTAGGCCGCCCCCGGTCGGGGGTTCCCGCGGGTTGGATCGGAGGTGTGAGTACCGATCTCCAGTCACCCGAGGCCGCCCAGGGGCGCTTCCGGGAGTGGCTGTTCCACCGTCCCGAGGTGACCGCCCGACACGCCGGCCCGCACGCCGCCGCGCCTCCGGGCGAGAAGACGCATTCCTGGCGCAAGGTGATGTGCCTGACCGGCGTCGACTACTTCTCCACGCTGGGCTACCAGCCGGGCATCGCCTTCCTCGCCGCCGGCGCGCTCAGCCCCATCGCCACGATCATCCTGGTGCTGCTCACCCTGTTCGGCGCACTGCCGGTCTACCGACGGGTGGCCGCGGAGAGCCCGCACGGCCAGGGTTCGATCGCCATGCTGGAACGGCTCCTGCCCTTCTGGCGCGGGAAGATCTTCGTGCTCGTCCTCCTCGGCTTCGCACTCACCGACTTCATCATCACCATCACGCTCTCGGCCGCGGACGCCAGCGCCCACGTGGTGGAGAACCCGCACGTCCCGGGATTCCTGCACGGCCAGGAGCTGTGGATCACCCTCGGCCTGGTGGCCCTGCTCGGCGCGGTCTTCCTCAAGGGTTTCACCGAGGCGATCGGAGTCGCGGTCGCCCTCGTGTCGACGTACCTCCTGCTCAACGCGGTCGTGATCGGCGTCGCCGCCGTGCACGTCTTCGAGGACGCGCACCGGGTGACCGACTGGACCACCACCCTGACCGCCGAGCACGGCAACATCGGGCTGATGATCGCGGTCTCCCTGACCCTGTTCCCCAAGCTGGCCTTGGGAATGTCCGGCTTCGAGACCGGCGTGGCCGTGATGAGCCACGTGCGCGGTGAGCCCGGCGACGACCCGGTGCGCCCGGCCGGCCGCATCCGCAACACCAAGAAGCTGCTCACCGTCGCCGCCTGCATCATGAGCGTCTACCTGATCGCCTCCAGCCTGGTCACCACGCTGCTGATCCCGGCGCACGAGTTCGAGGACGGCGGCTCGGCGAACGGCCGTGCCCTGGCCTACCTCGCGCACCTCTACCTGGGCGACGGCTTCGGCACGGTGTACGACGCCTCCACCATCCTGATCCTGTGGTTCGCCGGTGCCTCCGCGATGGCCGGCATGCTCAACCTGATCCCGCGCTACCTGCCGCGCTACGGCATGTCGCCGGAGTGGGCCGGCGCCGTACGACCCTTGGTGCTCGTGCTCACCTGCACGGCGTTCCTGATCACCTGGATCTTCGACGCCGACGTCAACGCCCAGGGCGGCGCCTACGCCACCGGCGTGCTGGTGCTGATGACCTCCGCCGCGGTCGCCGTCACCCTGGCCGCGCGCAAGGCAGGGCAACGGAAGCTGACGGTCGCGTTCTCCGCGATCACGCTGGTGCTCGCCTACACGACGCTCGACAACGTGCACGAGCGTCCGGACGGCGTCAAGATCGGCGCCTGCTTCATCGCCGCGATCGTGATCGTCTCGCTGCTGTCCCGGGTGGCGCGTGCCCTCGAGCTGCGCACCACCGAGATCGTGTACGACGACCGCGCCGACGCGTTCCTGCGTGACTGCGCCCGCCGCTCGATCCGGCTCGTCGCCAACGAGCCGGACGCGCGGGACGTGGAGGAGTACCGCGAGAAGATCCGCCAGGTGGTCGACGACCACGACCTGCTCGACCCGGGCGACATCATCTTCGTCGAGGTGACCGTCGGCGACTACTCCGACTTCGAGAGCCGGATCGAGGTCCACGGGGAGGCGCTGCACGGCGAGTTCCGGGTGCTCACGGTCACCGGCGCGACCGTGCCGAACACCTTGGCCTCACTGCTGCTCGACATCCGCGACCGCACCGGCGTACGCCCGCACATCTACTTCGAGTGGACCGAGGGCAAACCGTTCATTCACCTGCTCCGCTTCCTGCTGTTCGGTGTCGGCGAGGTCGCCCCGATCACCCGGGAGGTGCTGCGTCGTGCCGAGCCCGAGCGGACGCGCCGCCCGCACATCCACGCCGGCTGACAGCACCACCCGCGAACAGTGGGTTCTTGCGCCTCGAACCGTGAATTCTTGATGCCTCGTGGGCCTCGAACGTCCTCGGCTCGTACGACGTCAGCGCCAACCCAGGCCGGGAGCCACGTCCTCGAGGATCGTGCGCAGCAGGTGCGCGTTGTAGTCGACGCCCAGCTGGTTGGGCACGGTGAGCAGCAACGTGTCGGCCGCGGCGATCGCCTCGTCCTGCGCCAGCTGCTCGACCAGGCGATCGGGCTCTGCGGCGTACGACCGTCCGAAGACAGCACGCAGCTGCGGCTCGATCTGCCCGATCTGGTCGCGACTCTCACCCTCCTGGCCGAAGTAGGCGCGGTCCGTGTCAGTGACGATCGGCATGATCGAGCGGCTGACCGAGACCCTCGGCTCGTGCGCGTGACCGGCCTCGGCCCATGCCTCACGGAACGCCTCGATCTGCTTGCGCTGCTGCACGTGGAACGGCTCGCCCGTCTCGTCGGCCTTCAGCGTCGAGCTCATCAGGTGCATGCCCTGCTCGGCGGCCCAGCGTGCGGTGGCATCCGAGGCAGCGCCCCACCAGATGCGCTCGCGCAGGCCCTCGGAGTGCGGCTCGACCCGCAACAGGCCGGGCGGGTTGGGGAACATCGGCCGCGGGTTCGGCTGGGCGAAGCCCTCGCCCTCGAGCACCTGGAGGAAGACATCGGTGTGCCGGCGCGCCATCTCGGAGGCGTCGGAGTCCTCACCGGGCTGGTAGCCGAAGTAGCTCCACCCGTCGATGACCTGCTCCGGTGATCCCCGGCTGATCCCGAGCTGCAGTCGGCCACCTGCGATGAGGTCCGCGGCGCCGGCGTCCTCGGCCATGTAGAGGGGATTCTCGTAGCGCATGTCGATCACGCCGGTCCCGATCTCGATCCGCTGCGTCTTCGCACCGATCGCGGCCAGCAGCGGGAACGGCGAGGCCAGCTGGTTGGCGAAGTGGTGCACCCGGAAGTAGGCACCGTCGGCGCCCAGCTCCTCGGTCGCCACAGCCAGGTCGATCGACTGCAGCAGCGCGTCCGAGGCGTTGCGCACCTGCGAGTGCGGCGAGGCGTTCCAGTGCCCGAAGTTCAGGAATCCGATCTTCTTCATGCAACCTTCAACCACACGCGGAGCCGCTTCCATTCCCAGGTCGTCTCCAGCTCCGGGTGCGGCCAGGGATGAAAGCGGGACCACAGCGATGCGAAAGGGATGACGGCCAACCTCGTGGAGTCAACGCAGGAACCCACGAGAGGAAGCATCATGACCGCACGACTGCTCAGCAGGAAGACCGCAGGCATCACCCTGGCCACCACCCTGGGCGCGGTGCCGTTGGGACTCGGCGTCCTGACCACCGCCCAGGCCGCGCCACCGTCGGGTGACGACGACATGACGACCCAGAGCTGTTCGCACTCGAACTCCGACAAGGACAAGTCCGGCTACGGGTACGTCGACGCGGACTGGCTGCGCTACCGCGTAGGGCCGCACCCCAGCTGCACGTCGCTGGGCCAGGCCGCGCGCCGCACCAAGATCTACTACCACTGCTTCACCTTCACCGACAATGACGGCACGTGGACCCACGGTCGGATCGCCGGCACCAACAAGCAGGGGTGGTTCAAGGACTCCTACCTCAGCGACAACGGCTCCATGGTGAAGTGCTGAGCGCGCCCGACGCAGAGTGAGTGCGTCCGGACCGGGGCCCCGGTCCGGACGCCTTCAGCAGCGCACGTGCATGCCGACGACCAGGAACCGCGCGTCCGGCTCAGTGCAGGGTCGGCCGGTAGACCATCTGCTGGGTGCGCCCGTCCAACGTGCGGTTCTCGACCAGCTCGAGGTCGAAGTCGGCCGCTCCACCGAAGATCGGCGCAGTCCCGGTCTGTCCCGTGATGACCGGGAAGACCGTCACCTGGACGAAGTCGACCAGGCCCGCCGCCATCAGCGCGCGGTTCATCGACAGGCTGCCGTGCGAGCGCAGCGGCACGTCCGAGGTCTCCTTCATCCGGGCCACGACGTCGACGGCGTCACCACGCTCGACGGTGCCGTCGGGCCAGTCGAGCGGGCCCTCGAGGGAGGCGGACACCACCGTCGCCGGCAGGTTCACCATCCGTGTGACCCACGGGTCGTGCACCTCGGAGTCGGCCGGGCCCGAGCCCAGCATCTGCACGAACTCCCGGTAGGTCCTCGCGCCGAACACCATCCGCTGCGGTGCGTCGTACAACGCCAGGCGGTGGTCGAGCAGCTCCGGGCCCTGCTTGCCCCAGTATCCGGTCCAGTCGCCAGTGGCAGAACCGAAGCCGTCGAGGCTGGAGAAGACGTCCCAGGTGTAGGTGGCAGTCATGGTGAGCTCCTTGTGTTCATGGCGACCCCGTGTGGGTGCCTCTCACCACCGCTACGAACGCCGACCCCCCGATCCGACAGCCCGGCGTGAGAATGTTCGCCGCCTCGGCGGATTCCCGTGCCGGGGCAGAGTCAGGTCGTGGGATCGGGCACTCGTCTGCAGCCGACTCAGTGCAGGGTGGGTCGGTAGGTCAGCTCCAGGGTGCCGCCGTCGAGGGTCCGGCTCTCGAGGAGCTCGAGGTCGAAGTCGGCCGCGCCACGGAAGAGCGGTGCGGCGCCGGTCTCACCGGTGAGCACCGGGAAGACGGTCAGCTGCACGCGATCGACGAGACCGGCAGCCATCAGCGCCCGGTTCAACGAGAGGCTGCCGTGCGAGCGCAGCGGTACGTCGGACTCCTGCTTGAGCCGGCGTACGACGTCGGCGGCGTCGCCGCCCTCGACGGTCGCATCGGGCCAGTCGAGTGGCCCCTCCAGCTTGTTCGACACCACGGTGGTGGGCAGGTTCCTCATGCGGGTGTTCACCGGGTCGTCCACGGGCTCGGGGGCACTCGGGCTCAGCAGCCGCACGAACAGCCGGAAGGCGTTGCCGCCGAGGACCATCCGCTGCTCCTCGGCGAGGACCTCGACGCGGCGGTCGAGGAACTCGGGCCCGTGCTTGCCCCAGTAGCCACCCCAGTCACCGTTCTCGTCGTACGAGCCGAAGCCGTCAAGACTGCTGAAGACGTCCCAGGTGTAGGTCGCGGTCATGTAGTTCTCCTCGAGGTGTGGTGACGAGTGTCGGAGGACTGACCCTGGGTCGGCGCGAGACTCATCGCTGTCCGGCCACGCCCCGGGGCTCGTGGTGCACGAGCGGTTCAGGTTTCCTGCGCTCGCCGCGCCTCTCGAAGGCCGCGCAACCGACCACGACCAGGAGTGCGAGAACGGCTCCGGCCACGGCGTCGATGACGTAGTGCTCCCCGAAGTAGACCAGCGCCGTCGACATCGCCACCGGATACAACAGGAGCAGCCAACGGAACTGCGAGCGGAGCCGGGTGATCGCGTAGAACACGATCAGGAACGCGATGCCGGCGTGCAGCGACGGCATCGCGGCCACCTTGTTGGGCATGCCCATCAACACCATGCTCTGGCGGTGCAGGCCCAGCTCGGACCAGCCGCGGCCGGTCATCCGGTGCACCTCCTCGATGACCCCGAGCTTCGAGGCCATCCACGGCGGCGCCATCGGGTACAGGAAGTAGATCACCAGGCCGGCGTAGAGGATCGTCACGTAGCGACGCATCCACAGCAGCCACTCCTGCCGGTTGCGCATCCACAGCACGGCCCCGATCGTCAGCGCGGTCAGGAAGTGCGACGCGTAGACGGTGGTGAGCAGGACGTCGTACCACCGCGGCGCGCTGTCGGGGTCGCACGGGTTGCCGCACAGGTTGTGCTGGAGCAGGACGGTCGGTGTGGTGCCGCCGCCGAACCACTCGTCGATGCGCACCGGTGCCGTGACGTGGATCGGCATCCCGGTCTGGTCGGCCAGTCCACGCAGGAGCCAGTAGCCGGTGAACAGGAGCATCGGCCGCCACCAGTCGCGCCCGAAGTCGAGGTGCCGCTCGCGTGGGGCGTCGGCGTTCCAGGCGATGGTGAACAGCCACAGCCAGAGGGTCACGCCGATCGGATCGTTGGGGATGCCGATGAAGTGGATCCAGACCGCGAGCACCACGACGTACCCGACCAACGCCCTCGCTCGCGCGACCGGACGGGTCGTCGGCATCGGTGGCCGCTCGCGTGGCTTCAGCTCGAGGATCACCACCAGCGCCTGGCCTCCGACTCGCGGAAGATCCGGTAGCCGGCCACGTCGGCGACCCGGTCGTAGTGCCGGGCGATCAGGGGCTGCGCCGCTGTGGTGTCCAGGCCCCAGCTGCCGAGGCCGATGCCCGAGATGACCAGCCAGGTGGGTCTGTCGGGGCTGGCCAGGACGGCTGCGAGCTCGTGCAGCTGCGGGTCACGCACCCGCACCGGAAGGCTCCACAGATGCGGGTAGGGACTCTCGAGGCCGGACGACTCGAGGATCGAGGAGACCCCGAAGGCGACCATCGCGGTGTCGCCCGGCTGCGCACGATCCGACAGGTAGGTCGCCACCTCCTGCTCCGGCCGGTCGATCGGGTGTACGGCGACCCAGCCGATCGAGCACAGCGTCGACACGACCAGAAGCCCGTAGGTGAGGGCCAGGGAGGCGCGGACGCGATCGGGCAGGCCGGTCACGGCGGCCAGCAGCACCAGCCCGGGGACGAGTCCCATCAGGTAGTGCAGCCAGTAGCTGCCACCCGCGACGACGGCCGCTGACTCCCAGGCGAGCACGGCGAGGACCGGCAGCCGGAAGTCGGGGTGCGCGGGGGCACCGACCGCCCGGCGACGCAGCCGCGGGAGGAGCACGCCGACCAGGAGCGGCGCCCCACTGCCGAGCAGGGCCAGCAGCATCAACCGAAAGCGCTCGCCCGAGGACGGCGACTCGAGGACCACGCTGGCCGCCTCCCACCGGAACGTGACGGCTGCCGACCACAGGTCGACGGGGTCGGTGCCCAAGGCGGCGGCACCCGAGACGACGACCACGAGGACCGTGGCACCGCCGAGCGCTGCGCCCAGGGCCGTGGCGAGCGCCGTACGTGCGTGCGCACGTCCCTGTCGGGTGAGGCCGCCGGTGATCAGGAGCGCCAGCAGGAAGACGAGGACGTCGAGGAGGTTCTGCTTGGTCAGCACCGCACCCGCACCCGCTGCGCCGGCGGCAGTCCCCCACCACAGCGCCTCGCGGAACCCGGCCGACCGGCTCGCCGTGACGGCGGCGATCATGCCGGCCAGCAGCAGGGGCAGTCCCAGCAGCTCGGCGTTCACGACTGTGCCACCGAAGAGCGGCGTACCGACCAGGATGGCGGCAGTGGCCGCGGGCAGCAGCGCTGCCGTCGGCACGTGCGGCGCCACCACACGACCCAACCGACCCGCGAGCAGGACCGAGGTGAAGACCGCGACGATGCCGAGGATGCGAAGACCCCACGCACCGCCGAACAGGTTGCCCAGGGCGACCAGCGCGATGAGGACGGGCGGCCGGTCGACCCAGTAGTCGCCGTACAGCGAGTCCCCCGGCGCCCATTGCCGGGCCACCATCAACAGGCCGCTCTCGTCGGGGCTCAACGGCCGCCCCATGAAGGGCAGCCATCCGAGCAGGCAGGTCAGCACGGCCATCGCCACGACGACATGCCCCGGACGCTGACGAAGAAGGGCAGCGACACGTCCCCCGACGACAGCTTGAGGCGGGGTCTCCACCAGCAGCATGAGGACATCATGCTCGTGCGCTGCAAACATCCGCAGGTGATTATTGTTTTCTGACAAGGTTGGCCCGTGACCGCCCACACCGTCGTCGCCACCGCGAACGTCCATCGTGGCCTCGGCACCCGCGACGCCCGCGAGGCGCTGCGCGACGTGCTCGAGCACGAGCCCGACCTCGTCGGGTTGCAGGAGTGGCATCCCTGGCGGGTCCGACTGCTCGCGGAGACCGGCAGCGTGGGGCTGTTGCGCGGACCTCGGCGGTCCCGCCGGGACTCCGGCTACCTCTGGACGATGCCGGTGCTGGGCGACTGCGTGGTGGGTGCGCGCAGCGAGCGGTTCTCCTTGCTGCACGTGGGATCCGTCTGGCTCAGCAGCCCCGGCCGCGCCGATGCCGCCCTGGCCCGTCGACGTCGCATCGAGCCGCCCCACCTGGCCTCCGTGGCGACGTACGACGACCGCACGGGTGGCCGCACCGTGAGCCTGATCAGCTACCACCTCGTGCCCGGCGTCCAGTCCGGCGGCGTCTACCGCGCCGACCGCCCGCTGCTCGCGGCGCGGCACCGCGAGGAGGCCGCACGCGTGCAGGCCATGGTCGACGAATGCCGGGCCCTGGGGCACACGGTGTACGCCGTCGGCGACTCGAACTTCGACGGATTCCGGCTGACCGGCCTCACCTCGGCGTGGGAGGGCCGCGAGGCCGAACCGGGCACCCTGGGGCCGAGCCGCAAGATCGACGACGTGCACGGGCCGGGTCTCCCGACCTCGGTGCGGCTGCTGGCGAATGCCTCGGACCACAAGGCCGTGCTGGTCGACCGCGCCGACGTCCTCACCACTGGTTGAGGTCGCGCTGCCACGGCACCCGGTGCGAGGCACGGCGATCAGTGGCATGCTCGAGGCGACGTACTTTCTCCGCTCGGAAGAAGGTGGGCTCGTGACCCCGGATGAGATTCGCACTGCCATGGCAGATCCCGTGGCGCAGCGGCTGTTGCAGTCGGCGAACCCGGCTCGGTTGGCCTATGTCGCCCCGGACGGGACGCCGCGGGTGATCCCGATCGGCTTCGAGTGGGACGGCACCTCGATCGTGCTGGGCACCATCCCGACGTCCGCGAAGGTCGCGGCCCTGAAGGCCAACCCGGCGGTGGCGATCACCATCGACACCAGCCCGCCGACGTGGCCACCGAACGCGCTCCTGATCCGCGGGACGGCCACGCTCACCGACGTCGACGGTGTCTTCCCGGAGTACGTCGAGGGTGCCAGGAAGGTGACGCCGGCCGACGCGTTCCCGGAGTGGGAAGCGGGCGTGAACGCGCTCTACGACACGATGACGCGCATAGACATCACGCCGACCTGGGTGAAGATCCACGACTTCGAGACCCGAATTCCCCAAGCGGTCGAAGACCTCGCCAAGGCCAAGTTCGGAGCCAGCTGAACCTCGGAACCGGCTGGCGCCCGTCAGCCGAAACAGGTCCCGAACGCGGCACCGACGCTCTCGGAGAACCACGTCGGCAGGTAGTCGATGGCCTGGCCATCGGTCGCCTGCCTTCCTCCACCCATCAGCGCGTTCGAGTTCACCAGGATCCCGTCGGTGTCGAACCCGTTCGCTGCCACTGCCCCTTCGACGATCGCAGCGCCGGCCGGGCACAACTCGGCGAGCAGCTCGCCGTACGAGACCATCGCCTGGCCATTGACCGCGTTCGCGTTGCCGGTGTCGCTGCGACTGGCGTTGTAGCACTCGTGCGCCGAGGCCCCGGTCACACCCAGGATCAACAGCGCCGTGGTCGTCCCCACCAATGTGATGCCGCGTCTCATCATGATCGAGCCCTTCGTTTGTGTGTTCAGAGCCCCTTTGACCGTCGTACGCCTCCGGTCCCGCATCGTCCATAGCCGCACGACAAGATCCCCAATACTCGTCGACATGCCCGCATCCGGATCGCGACGGCCGTCACGGATGTCGCAGGCTCGGGATCGCCTCACGCGTTGACCACCTGCCGCTGATCCGCGGTCGTCCCCCATTTTCGGGATTCGGCAGGCCAGTCGTCCCCGATCCGTTGTCACCGTCTCCTGCGCGGAGGATGGTGAGGAGGGCGGGGCCGGCAGAAGGCGCGAGCATGACGAATTGGATCGAAGCAGACGCTTCCGAGTACGACGAGCGGCGCGCGCTGTTCAACGCGATGATCGTGAAGAGGCCGCGGATCATTGCGGCATGCGACGGGCCAGCCGATGTCAAGGAGGCCCTGGAGCGTGCCGCCGATGACCATCTGTCGGTGGCCATACGCTCGGGCGGCCACTCGGTGGCCGGGCAGTCCAGCAACGACGACGGACTGGTCATCGACGTCCGGCCGATGAAGGCCGTCGACATCGACGTCGCGGCCCGACGGGCCAGGGTCGGAGGCGGCTGCACCTGGGGTGACTTCGACGCGGCGGCGCAGGAGTTCGGTCTCGCCACCACCGGCGGGCGAGTGTCCACCACCGGGGTCTCCGGGCTGACACTCGGAGGCGGCTCGGGCTGGCTCGAACGCCAGCACGGACTCAGCTGCGACAATCTGCTGGCCGTCGAGCTGGTGACCGCTGACGGCCGAGAGGTCCGCGCCTACGAGACCCAGCACCAGGATCTGCTCTGGGCCAGCAAGGGAGGAGGCGGGAACTTCGGAGTCGTCACCGCGCTGGAGTTCCAGCTGCACCCGGTCGGTCCGACGATCATCGGCGGGCTGATGGCGTGGCCCGCCGACCGCGGACCCGAGGTCTCTCGCGCCTTCCGGGACTGGGCGGACGACGCTCCGGATGAGCTCGGCCCCGGCTTGGTGATGCTCAGCGGACCGCCCGAGGAGTTCATCCCACCGCACCTGCAGGGCGAGCCCCTGATCGCCGTCGCGGTCTGCTGGAACGGTGACGAGGCAACCGGTCTGGAGGTCGTCCAGGTCCTGCGGGACCTGGCACCGGAGGTCGACCTGGTCGGCCCGATGCCCTACGCGGTCCTGCAGTCGATGATCGACGACCCGCCCGGGTTCCGGCAGTACTGGAGCGCCGACTACCACGACGCCTTCCCCGACGAGGCGCTCGACCTGTTCCTCGACGCAGGCGCACGCCGTGCCTCGCCGATGACCCAACACCTGCTGTTGCCGTGGGGCGGCGCGCTGGCACGCCTCGATGCGGACGCCACACCGTTGAGCCAGCGCTCGGCGCGTTGGGTGAGTCACCCCTTCGCGACTTGGGAGGACCCCGCCGACGACGCGGCCAACATCGCCTGGGTTCGTGACTACCGGAAGGCGAACGCCGCGTTCACGACCGGCGGCGTCTACCTCAACTTCATCGGCGACGAGGGTGACGACCGCATCAAGGCGGCCTTCGGCGCGGAGAAGTACGAGCGACTGGTGCAGATCAAGTCCGAGTACGACCCGGGCAACGTCTTCTCCGGCAACCAGAACATCCGCCCCAAGGTCCCCGCCTGATCGCTGCGTGGGCAGTCCGACGCCGACCGTCAGTCCCTTCGACAAGAGGAGTGCATCATGTCCGCCAAGCAGAACATCGAGGACGCGCACGAACGACGTCCGTTCACCGACCACGGGCACATGGACGTCGTCACCCTCGGCGACTTCACGCTCGGCCGCGGCGTCTTCGAACCGGGCTGGCGCTGGTCCGACGACGTGAAGCCGATCGCCGGCACCGACTCCTGCCAGGTCCACCACACAGGGTTCTGCGTGTCCGGGCAGATGACCATCAAGCCCGACGACGGAGACGAGATCACCATCGGTCCCGGCGACGTCATCGACCTCGACCCCGGTCACGACGCATGGACCGTCGGCGACGAGCCGTGCGTGCTCCTCGACACCGGCGTCGCGGCCTACGCCACTCCCACCTGACCCGCCCCACCGTTGGTCGAGGAGGTCGCGGTCTTC
>NZ_LMSQ01000016.1:87089-87159 GCF_001429525.1 Nocardioides sp. Soil796 | reverse complement strand
CATGCCTCCCCGCGCGACCGTTGGTTGAGGAGGTCGCTCTGGCGACCGTCTCGAAACCAAGCCACGCCAT
>NZ_LMSQ01000016.1:86242-87079 GCF_001429525.1 Nocardioides sp. Soil796 | reverse complement strand
CTGCGGCCATTCGGGTATGGCCTAGGTGCGTTTGCGGAACCGGACGTCACCGTTGGCCATCAGTGTCATGTCGTAGGCGTCGTCGTGGGCACGGTGGTGGTGCCACGAGCACAAGAGCTTGCCGTCCTTGGTGTCGGTCCGACCTCCGTGCAACCAGGACAAGGTGAAGTGGTGGGCTTCGCACCACTTGGCCGGCACCAGGCACCCTTCGGCGCGGCAGGTCTTGTCGCGGATCCCCATGGCGAGGATCTGCGGGCCGGTGAACAACCGTTTCGCGCGGCCCTGGTCGAGCACCTCGGACTCCCCACCCAGGACGGCGGGGACCATCTTCGCGGTGCACGAGAGGCGGCGGACCTGGGTGGCCGAGATCTTGCCACCGTCGGGCAGGACCCCGACCCCGATCCCGGCGAGCAGGTCGGCCAGGTCCATCGTGATCACCAAGGTGGTGCCGTTGCCGCCATGCACCGGGAGGGCGTCGGGGTCCAGGCCCTCGAGGAAGGCCTCGAAGGCCAGCCCACGGCGTTGGTCGAAGGGAACCTTCTGCCCGGTCGCGGGATCGGTCAACGGTGCCGCACCCCCACCCGGGGTGGACTGGTGCCGGGGCGAGGTCAGCGAGTTCAGGATGCCCTTGAGGCGGGCCGCGGCGGCCTCGGACAGGGTGGCGCGCAGCTCCACGGTGCCGTCACCGTTGCGNCTTGAACCACAACCGGGACTTCGCGTGCGCGCGGCGTTCCTCCTCCTCGACCCGCTTGCGTTCCTCGTCCTCACACAACTGTGGAGCGACGATGGAGAGGATCTTGCGGCCCAGGATCCGCAGGTCGTGCGGGGAGTGCTGCG
>NZ_LMSQ01000016.1:86090-86176 GCF_001429525.1 Nocardioides sp. Soil796 | reverse complement strand
GGACTTCGGCACTGGCCAGCAGTCGGTCCAGGGCGGCCACGATCACCTTGGCCTGCTCCAGGTGCACCGCCCTCGACGCGAGGGCT